>NZ_BLIZ01000001.1:694512-1909512 GCF_019972315.1 Geobacter sp. AOG1 | reverse complement strand
CGACCACCGCACTGACCCGGCCATCAAGATACCAGCCGAGGGAGGTCTTTTCCGAGGTTGCCTCAGCATGGAAATCGACGAAGATAATTGGGGTTTCTTCCCTGAGTCGGGCGATTTCCCGGTCTGCCATACGGAACGGGCAGTCCAGGTTGTTCATGAAGACTCTCCCCTCAAGGTTGAGCACCCCTACCTTCACCCCGCCGGGAGTTTTCACCACCGTACTCCCCTGACCGGCAGTTCCCGGTGGATAATTGGCAGGGCGGAGCAGACGCTCCTCACGAGTGATGAATTCCAGTGAATCCTTTTTGTCCCAGATATGATTGCCGGAGGTCAGGAGATGGATACCGCTCTTGAACAGATCCTTGGCGGTCTCCTCCGTAATGCCGAAGCCCCCCGCTGCATTTTCACCATTAGCAATGACCAGGTCCAGCCGATACTGATCCACCAAGCGGTGCAGTTCCCGGGATACAGCCTGGCGCCCCGGCTTTCCGATCACATCACCGATAAACAGGATGTTAACGGGCATAGTCGATGGCCCTGGTCTCCCGAATCACGTTAACCTTGATCTGGCCTGGGTAGGTCATCTCCGCCTCCACCTTCTTCGCGATATCCTTGGCAAGAACCACGGCCTGTTCGTCGGTCACCTGCTCGCTGGAAACCATGACGCGGATTTCCCGGCCAGCCTGGATGGCAAAGGAGTTGCTGACGCCTGCAAATGAGGTGGCAATCCGCTCCAAGTCTTCAAGACGCTTGACGTAAGTCTCCATCATCTCGCGCCGGGCGCCGGGACGGGCTCCGGAGAGGGCATCGGCAGCCTGAACCAGAACAGCTAGCACCGTTGAGGGTTTTTCGTCTTCGTGGTGGGCCATGATGGCGTGGACAATTTTTGGCGACTCGCCGTATTTCCTCGCCAGCTCTGCCCCGATGACTGCATGGGACCCTTCCACCTCGTGGTCCACCGCTTTCCCCAAGTCATGGAGGAGACCTGCGCGCTTCGCCTGCTTGACGTTAATCCCCAGTTCGGCAGCCATGATGCCACAGAGGAATGCAACCTCCAAGGAATGCTGATAGACGTTCTGACTGTAGGAAGTACGGTACCGGAGGCGGCCGATCAGCTTGAGGACTTCAGGATGGATTCCATGCACTCCCAGATCGAAGGCTGCCTGCTCCCCCGCCTCCTTGATGGCCAGTTCAACTTCTTCCTCCGCCTTGGCAACCACCTCTTCGATCCGTCCTGGATGGATACGCCCATCGGCAATCAGCTTTTCAAGGGAAATCTTGGCAACTTCGCGACGAATCGGATTGAAACCGGACAGAATGACCGCCTCAGGAGTGTCGTCAATGATCAGGTCGATACCGGTTGCAGCTTCCAGCGCACGGATATTTCGCCCTTCGCGACCGATGATCCGCCCCTTCATTTCGTCGGAGGGGAGCGCCACCACCGATACGGTCCGCTCAGCCACGTACTCACCGGCATAACGCTGGATGGCCAATGCCATGATTTCTTTCGACTTCTTGTCGGCAGTCTCCCGCGCCTCCTCTTCGATGGCCTTGATCCGCTTGGCCACATCCAGTTTGGCTTCGCTTTCCATGGTCTCCATAAGCGTCTTCTTCGCCTCGGCAGAAGACATCCCGGAAATATTCTCCAGCTTCCGAAGCTGCTCATCTATCAACTGACCAATTTTCTCTTCCTTCTGGGTCAGCGCCTGCTCCCGGTTGAGCAGCGTCTGTTCCCGCTTGACAAAATCGGCGTCTCGCTGATCATAGAGGGCCATCTTCTTGTCGAGGTTCTCTTCTTTTTGCTGCAGGCGCTTTTCCAGTGCCTGCAGGTCGCGTCGCTTGTCCTTCGTGTCCCGTTCGAAATCGGCCTTGGCCTGGTACACAACATCCTTAGCCTGAAGAGATGCCTCCTTGAGGACCGTTTCTGCCTCGCGGCGGGCGTCGTCCATGACGCGGATTGCCTGTTCCTCAGCCCTGGCAACCGACGAGTCCGACATTTTCTTACGCAGTAGGTTGCCGATGAAAAAACCGGCTGCCGCTGCGACCAGAACAGCTAGTATGACAATTTCAATACCCATTGTAACGTACCTCCCCGTCTTCTATGATCAATCCCGAGGGCGAATAACCCTCCGGTCGGTGATTATCAGATCCATCCTCACATCGTGCGGCTCGTCCTTAAGGGCTTCCACCACTTGGAAGTCAAAACAGAACCCAACAAGATGCCCCTCCCCTTCCAGTTGATGCAGTGCCTTGTCGTAAAACCCTTTACCATAGCCGATCCGATGCCCGGTAAGATCATAGGCCACACCAGGAACGACGATTATGTCCGCTTTTCCTATTGCCATAACAGGGCAAGAGACCGCCGGCTCCCGAATACTGAAAGCCCCTGCCTGGAAATCCTCATTTCCGGTCACCAGCCTGAACTCCAGGGAAGAACCAGTGACAACGGGATAGAGCGCCTTTTTACCGTTATCCAGTGCAGTCGAAAGCACCAGCGAGGTATCCACCTCATTGTGCACCGGTGCATAGAGCGCCAGGACAGCCGCTCTCCCGAACTCGGAGGTGGATAAAAAGGCTCTCTGTACACGAAGACTGGCGGCCTGGTATTCGGCAACGTCAAGACACCTGCGCCGGGCAAGCATCTGCTGCCGGAGATTCCTCTTCGGCATGGGTCCTCACACGCTGTACTGCAGGGTAAACGCGATACACATACGAACAGTGTGGGCCGTGGCCCGGTGGAATGGTCCTCAGGGGGGATCGGTTCGGGGGGGGAATCTCGACGGGCTTGTTAGGTAGAGCCGCTCAGCTCAGGCTGCGGATACGAGAAAAGCAAAGCGACGTTCTTGAACACCTTCGAAAGCAATTGAACATGCTCTTACAGACTACCTATCAGCAAAACGGGTATGCTATCAACAGAAACACAACCTACCGCGTTGAGACTGGTAAAACGTTCCTACCCCGAACTTTTTGTATATATGAAGTCTCCCTGAAGAGACCTGAACCCTCAGCTGAGGTTTTGCTCGATCCGCCCAAGGAGTCGACGGACCGTCGCCTCATCTTGTGACGTGAGGCTGTCCCGCTCCCGCACAGCAGCAAGGTAGGCCTCAGCTATATTCATGAGAGCGAGAATCGCAACTACCTGCGTATCTCCGCCCTGTACTGCCGCCGACACCTCCGCCAGCTTTGCATTGACAAACGACTCGACTTCACTGACTGTTTCGGGAGCGGCCGAACTTCTTACCTGCAACTCCCTTCCCATGATACAGATACGATGGGACACGATCAACGGCGTTATACCTCTTCCAGCTTCCGGAGAATCGCATCGACCCGCTGCTTGAGTAGTTCCCGCTCTTCGATCATCCGGCGGTTTTCCTCGCGGAGCTGCAGGTTTTCCTGCTTCAGGCTGGTATAGCCATCAAGCAGACTGACCACCCGCTGCTCAAGTTCACCGATAAGTTGTATATCCATGCGAGACTCTTTTCGCGAGCGATAATAGGGGACAACCCCTCAAAAGTCAAGGTAATTATTGGAAAAGGGCCGCCACAAACTGTTGCGGGTCGAAGTCGCGGAGGTCGTCAACCCCTTCCCCCACCCCGATGTACCGGACCGGCAGTTGGAACTCATTACTGACGGCCACCACGATTCCCCCTTTGGCCGAACCGTCCAGCTTGGTAAGGGCGACACCAGAAACCTCAGCAGCTTCCTTGAACAGCTTCGCCTGAGAAATTGCATTCTGGCCGGTGGCGGCGTCAAGAACCAGCAGGGTTTCGTGAGGCGCACCAGGAATTTCACGCCCTACCACACGCCTAATCTTTTTCATCTCCTCCATGAGGTTGACCTTCGTATGAAGCCGTCCCGCCGTATCGATAATCAGCAGATCGCATTGCCGGGCAAGAGCGGCCTTGCAGGCATCGAAGACGACCGCCGATGGATCCGCCCCTTCCTGGTGACGGATCACATCAACACCGGCCCGTTCCCCCCAAATTTCCAATTGCTCGGCGGCTGCGGCCCGAAACGTGTCGGCTGCGGCCAGCAGCACCCTTTTGCCGGACATGGCATAGCGGTTGGCCAGCTTACCAATGGTGGTGGTTTTGCCGACCCCGTTCACCCCGATGACCACAATGACAAAAGGGGTGGAGGTGTTGATGTCAAGCGGCGCGGCGTATTTCTCCAGGCGCGCCAGGATGTCCTCCCGGAGTGCCCGCTTGAGGGCTTCTCCGTCCTGCAGTTCGTTCCGCTTCAGGCGCTGCTCAAGGGCTCGTATCAGCTCGACCGACGTGGCAACCCCGATATCAGCAGTGAGGAGGATCTCTTCAAGCTCTTCCAGAGTATCAGCATCGATCTGTTTCTTGCCAAGAAGCAGTGTATCGATGCGCCCGATGAGGTTTTCCTGGGTCCTGGAAAGCCCTTTTTTGAGCCGCTCGAAAAACCCGGGGCGCACTTCGGGTTCGGAAGCAGGCGGTATCACCGTTTCCTGAGGCTGGGCGTCGCCACCGACAAGCTTCCCCATCAGCCCGCGGAAAAATCCCTTTTGTTCCTCTGCCATCCTAGCATATCTCCTTGGTCAGCCGTTTCAGTGCCTGGCGAAAATAGTAGAGAGCCTGGCCGAGAATGGCATTCCGGTTCAGCGTCATCACCAGCGAGTAATCCGGTCCGATAGTGCCGACTATAACATGCTGGGTGGCGGTTGTAATAATCGCCTCTTCCAGATCGCCGGTCGATAACCCCGCATGCAGTTCCTTGAAATGATTGAGAAGAATCCCCTTGTGGGCACCCAGTACCTTCAGCTCGAAATCGTCATAATGGCAGTACTGCTCCACCGCCTCCCCCTCCCAGTCCGCCAGTATGGCTCCGCTGGCACCGGGAACAGTCTCCACCAGTTCTCTAAGGATTGTCTTGAACGGCACCTTCGGCTCCTTGAAGGCGGTGATGGTGACCGGGGAACAGCCACGTCCGCGCAGAATTTTCTGGGATCAGCTCCTGGTCCCTGTTTTCAGTTCAACTTCACCGATACCAGTTTCGAGATTCCCGGCTCCTCCATGGTAACGCCGTAGAGCGTGTCGGCGACGGCCATGGTGGTCTTGCTGTGGGTGATCATGATAAACTGGGCAAAAGCCGTCATCTCCCGCACCATGTCGTTGAAACGGCCGATGTTGGCATCATCGAGGGGAGCGTCCACCTCGTCAAGCAGACAGAAGGGAGACGGCTTGATGAGAAAAATGGAGAAAATGAGCGCCACCGCAGTCAACGCCTTTTCCCCGCCGGAGAGCAGAGTCACGTTCTGAAGCTTCTTCCCCGGCGGCTGAACGATGATGTCGATGCCGGTTTCCAACAGGTCCTCCTCGTTGGTCAGCCGCAACTCCGCCCGGCCACCACAGAACAGCCGCGGGAACACTTCCTGGAACTTGGCATTGACCTGCTGAAATGTTTCGAGAAAGCGCTTCCGCGTGGTCCGGTTGATGCGCTGTATCGCCTGCTGCAGGCCATGGAGGGACTCCTCCAGGTCTTTCTTCTGGGTGGAAAGAAAGGAAAAACGCTCCTCAAGCTCGCGGTAGTCATCGATGGCGGTCAGATTCACCTCCCCCATCTCGTCTACCAGCCGCTGCAACTCCGCCTGGCGCCGCTGGTCTTCGGCCACATCGAACTCCGCATCGCGGTGCAGGGGAAGCAGTTCCACCATGGTCAGCCGGTACCGGTCATGGAGCGAGTTTTCCAGGTGCTGCACCCCCATGGTCAATTCGGAGAATTTGAGGTTGGCGTCTGCCTGGGCCTGCCGGGACGCCTCATGGCGCGAACGCACCCCCTTGAGGCCAGCCTCATCCTCCTGCACTACTACAGACTCCGCCTCGTACTTTTCCCGGACAGCAGTATGGGCAGCCTCGGCCTCCAACTGCCGGGCCAGGAACTGCTGCAGACTTTTCTCGCTGGCGCCGATACTCTCGGCCATTCGCTCCCGGTCCACCACGCATTTATTCAATTCTTCCTCGTGGGAGGAAATACGTCCCTGCAGGTCCCTGCCAAGCTCCTCCACCCGCCGGATTGCGCGAAAGTTGGACTCGCGTTTCTCCCGGAGCGCAGCTGACCGGACCTTCATGGCGGTCACCCGTTCCCGGGCACCTTCGATTTCCTGTCGTCTCGCAACCAGGGTTTCCTGCACCGCCGCCAATTCCTCTTCCAGCACAACTTTTCGCGCCTCAAGCGTCGCTCTCTGCTCTCCGGCTGAGACAAGCTCCCGTTCCAGTGCCGCCCGTTCCTCGGCCAGTTGCCCATCCTCCATACCCCTGATTGTCAGCCGCTCCTCGATACGTTGCTGATCCTCCCGCACCCGCTGCAGATCCTTTTCTGCGTTGAGCAGGTTTATCTCCGCCTGGTGTAGCCGCTGACGGAGGTTGCGCTCTCCCTCCTCGACAGCGGCAATCTCCCGCCGCAGCTGTTCCCGCTCCCCCTCCAGTTCCAGAACCCTGGTACCAAGGTGCTCTACCTCGACGGACAAACCCTTGATCTCCCGCTTCTTGTGCACCAACCCCTGGGTAACGGCTTCCAGTGCTCCCCCCGTCACAACTCCCCCGTTGGCAGCAACGTCGCCACTCAGGGTGACAAAGGTCAGATGGGGATAACGCCGCGTCTGTTCGATGGCGGTCGCCCTATCGGGAGCGAGGTGAATTCCTATCAGCAAGGGGGCAATCAGCTCCTTGCACTGGTCGGCTATCCTGACCCGGTCGAGAAGGCGTGGCATGGTGCGGGGAACTGGCCCGACCGGCGTTCCATCGGCTCCTCCCAGGAGAAAACTGCAGCGGCCGCCACCGGTTTCCTGCAGGTGGACAATGGCATCCCCCACTGCCGGTTCCCCTCCGCCAAGTACACACTGGAGACGGTCCCCCAGCACCGCTTCAAGCGCAGCCTCGCATTCCTCGTCCGTCTCGAGGAAATCCGCTACGACACCGTCGAAACGCCCTTTGAAAAGCTCCGAAAGGAACAGGGAGCGAACCCCCTGGCCATAGCCGGCAAACTGGGCTTCGAGTTCCTGCAGGGAATGGAGCCGGGACCCCTTGCTGCTCAGGTCATTGCGGGCACTCTGCAGATCGTCGTCGAGCCGGTTCAGACGGAGTTTCAGCTCTTCTTCCCTCACCTTCAGACGGGCTTGCTCATCCACCAGCGAAGCCTTGCTGGTGGCAAGCACCTGGAGAGACAGGCCCAGTTCCTCCACATGCCGACTCGCCTCGGCCAGCTTTTCCCTGAGCATGGCGTCTTCCCGACGGCTCCTCTCGAACCGCTCATCCAGTGCCTCAAGCCGTTTGGCAGCCCCCCCCTGAATGTTGCTCTGCTGAGCGACCTGGGACAGGACCGAAAATAGCTCCCGGCGAGACTCTTCCTGCTGTGCCGCAAGCTTCCCTTCCGCCGCAGTGAATTCTTCGAGTTCCCGCTCCTTATCCTGGAGGGTCTGCTCCTCGTCGGCCAGTTCGGACGCGAAAGCCCCCTTCCTGTCCCCCAGCATCTTCAGCTCCGCTTCCGCTTCGAACAGCTGCTTGGCAAGACTTTCCAATTCCCCCGCAAAGCGCTCCCGGTGCCGGTCAAGGTTGAGCTGCTCCTTGCGCTGGAACTCCAGCCGGTTCTCGCAGGCCTGCATCTCCCCCTTGGCACGGAAGATCTCCTCCTGGGCCGCGGTGAGAGTCTTTTCCTCCTCGAGGAGGGCAATGCGTCGCTCCTCCAGAGCCAGTTCGCCGCGCTCCAACTGCTGGGCCAGGGCTGCCACTGCCGTATTCAGTTCCGCCAGCTCGCCGGCAAGCCGCTCTTTTTCGTCGGTGACTGTCAGATACTGTCGGACGGCCCCCCGGAGGTCAATTTCCTTCAGCTCTTCCCGGTATTCCCGGAACTTTTCCGCCTTTTTCGCCTGACGCTGGAGAGAATTGAGCTGTCGCCGGATCTCCGCGACGATATCACCGATCCGGAGCAGGTTTTGCCGGGTCGCCTCGATCTTTTTGAGGGCAACCTGCTTGCGTGACTTGAATTTGGTCACACCGGCCGCTTCCTCGATGAGAAAGCGACGTTCTTCCGGTTTGGCAAGAAGGATCATACCGATCCTTCCCTGCTCAATTATCGAGTAAGCCCGTGCCCCGACACCGGTATCCATGAACAGTTCGGAAATATCCAGCAGACGGCAGGGGGTCTTGTTGAGGTAGTATTCGCTCGTTCCATCCCGGTAGAGCCGCCGGGTCACCTGAATTTCGCTGTAGTCCAGATATCTGGCCGGCACGCGGCCGTCCTCGGTTGAAAAGACCAGCGAAACCTCCGCCATCCCGAGCGGCTTACGAAACTCGCTGCCGCCGAAGATGACGTCCTCCATCTGCCGGCCCCGCAGATTTTTGGCGGACTGCTCCCCCATTACCCAGCGTATGGCATCGACCACATTGGACTTGCCACAACCGTTCGGCCCGACAATCGCGGTAATCCCCTCGGTGAAGTCGAAGGAGACTTTCTCCACGAAGGATTTGAAACCGAGTATCTCTAGACGTTTGATTCTCATAAACCGCCGTATAGTAGCAGAGTGGGGGAATTAATGTAAAGGCAAAGATGGTGCGGAACCGGGGTTGGCGACAGGGCTGGCGTCCCCCCGGCAACCTTTAATTTACAGTACGCGGGAAATCATCTATAATCTCCTCCATGCGGATAATCCTCAAGAAATCCTACCTCCTCGCATCGCTTGCCATTCTGCTCCTGCTGGTGGGGGGCGCCGCCCTCATCCTTCCCCGCCTACTCCATCTTGACAGCTACAGAGATCAGATTCTGGCACAGGTCCAGCAGTCACTCAACCGCCAGGTACTCTACGAAAAGGGCGAGTTTTCCTTTCACATCCTCCCGACGTTTACCTTCACCAAGGTTGTGGTCAGGGAAAAGGACGGCACCGCAACCTTCCTCAGTGCCGACCGCCTGACCATCAAGGTTGCCCTCTTGCCGCTTCTGGAGAAAAAGGTCGTGCTGCGTGATCTGGTGCTGGAGAGACCGGCCATTGAGTTGGTCCGCAACCGGGACGGCCGCTTCAACATCAGCGACCTCCTGGAAGAGAAGCCAGAGGGAGTCCCGCTTCAGGTCAGGGGGATACATCTTCTGAAAGGGCACATCCGCTTTACCGATCTGGCGGTCGCCCCCCAGGGAGTTATCACACTCCTTGAAGATACCGATCTCAACCTTGATCATATGGGCCGGGGCAAGACCTGCACCATCAAGCTCGCTACCACGGTTCTGGACAATGGACTCAGGGGAAGCCTCGCCCTCAACGGCAAGGTCACTATCCCTTCGGCAGGGAAGCCCCTCAGCAACACAACGATAAACATCACCGTCAAGGGGAAAAACCTTAACGCTACCCCCTACTGGCCCTATTACAGCAGCTACGTACCGTTTCGTCAGATCCTGGCTCGGATCGACCTGGACAGCACGTTCAAGGGGAAGGTTGTCGACTTCACCTCCCGGGGGAAAATACGGATTGCCGGCCTGCGCTTCGATTATCCCCAGGTGTTTCACGCGGTCCTCACCCCGAAGGACCTTCATTTTTCCTACGATATGACGGTTACCCCGCGGGATGTCGACGTCAAGGAGCTCGATCTTACGGTAGACGCCCTGAACGTCAAGGGAGGGTGCGCAATTCGGGACATCCATACCAGCGATCCGCGCATAACAGCACGAGCGGTCACCTCCCAGTTCAACCTGCAGTATTTCGCCCAGTACATACCCTACGGCATCATCGTCAAGGACACCGCAGACTTCATCGAGCAGCACATCAAGGGTGGCATCTACAAACTGGACGACGGCCACCTCGATGGACGGGTCAGCCAGATTCTCCACATGGAGAGGGGGACTAACTACGATGTCCTTTTCATAAAGGGGCGGGTGCAGCAGGGACTCGTCACCTATGGCCCGCAGGTCCCCACCTTCAATGGAATCAGCGGTACCCTGGAAATGCGCGGCAAAAACTTCAACCTCATCGGCATGGCCGGCAACTTCGGCGCCTCCCCCTTCACCCTTGAGGGGAAGATTGCCGATTATCCCCTCGACACCCCGTCGAGCTATCCCTTCACCATGTCCATTAAGCCGCGCCAAGCGGAAGTGGCCTGGTTGCTCGGGCCGGAACGGGGCAAAAAAATGACTTTCAGCGGAGAGGCGCCTCTCCGCCTGACCGGGGAAGGCTTTACCAGCGACTATCGGTTGACGGGGGAATGGTCCCTGGGACAGGCCGCCTACAGCTACCCGGACATTATCAGCAAGCCCATGGGGCGTGCCAATACCCTTTCCGTAACGGGGACACTCTCAAAGCAGGAGGCAAGAATCAGCCTCCTCCGCTACCGGCTCGCACCGATGGACCTGGCACTCAGCGCCGTTTACCGCTATGCCGGCACCCCCCGACTGGAACTGGCCGTTAAATCCAACCCGTTCCCCATCCAGGAAGTGGCCGGCATGCTGCCCAAGGTACGCACGTACCAACCGGTTGGATCACTCCAGGCATCGGTACGTGCCGCGAGCAGAGAAAAGAGCGTCGAAGAGCTCTCCTGGAACGGCAGCATCGCCTTCAACGGATTTGCCTTTAAACCGTCTGAAACCATCCGCCCCGTGAGCAACCTCTCCGGGACCATCAATTTCAACGGTGACAACCTGGAAACATCCCAACTCACTGCACGGCTCGGCACGTCAACAATCTACGGGAAGGGAAAGCTGGCGGGCTTCAGCAATCCGACCCTCAATCTGACCTTTTTCTCGCCACTGCTCGACATGACCGACCTGGGTTTCGGCGTACCCCACAAGGAGGTAAAACTGACCGGGGTCGAGGGGAGTATCGATCTCAAGAACAACAGCCTCCAGATCAAGTCTCTCACGACCAAACTCAACAACACGTCCCTCACCGTTAAGGGGACGGTCCAGGACCTGCGCAATCCCAAACTCGACCTGACCGTGGCATCCACGTATCTGGATGTCGACGACATTATCATGCTGGCAGGACTCGAACCCCTCAAAAGGGACAACACCCCCCGTACCCGCCTTGAACTGAAGGCCACGGTCGACGCCAACGCCGGCAGGTTCCTGGATCTTCCCTTCCAACAGCTCCATACCAGCGTCTTCTACGAAAATTATATTCTCTATCTGCAGCAGGTTGGGATGGCCGCCTTTGGAGGAACTGTCGCCGGCAAGGCCCGGATCGATTTCGGCCTGAACGGCGCACCCCGGTACCAGGCGAATTACACCATCGATAATGCAAAAGCAGAACTGCTTGCCCAGGCGATTGGCATGAAACGGCAGGAAATAACGGGAAGCATTTCCATGCAAGGGGACCTCACCGCCAAGGGGAAAACGGCCGACGAAATCCTGCGGACATCCCTCGGCTCAACCCGTGTCCACGTAAAAAAAGGTCTGTTACGCAAATTTGCCACCCTTTCAAAGGTCTTCTCCATTCTCAACGTCTCCCAGTTGCTGAAATTCCAGCTCCCGGATATGGTTTCAGGCGGCATGCCCTTTAACGAGATCACCGGCACCCTTGCCGTAAGTGACGGCATCGTTTCCACACGTGACCTGTTCATAAAAAGCAACGCCATCAACATCTCGGTCGTGGGCAATATCAATCTGGTCAAAGAAGAACTCGACGTCACCATCGGCACCCAGCCTCTCCAGACGGTTGACAAGGTAGTAAGCAGGATTCCCATCGTAGGATGGATCCTGACGGGAAAAGAGCGAACCCTCGTCTCAGCCTATTTTGTTGCCAAGGGGAACATCGATGATCCTGACGTCACGGCCATCCCCATCGACTCCATGGCCAAGGGGGTGTTCGACATCTTCAAGAGGATTTTCCAACTCCCCGCCAAGCTGATAACCAACACCGGCGAAGTCATCATGGGGAAATAATTATGATAAGTTTCTCATGCTAAGCAAAATTTTTTATTGTCAAAAAATTGCCGTGTATGCTATTTTTCTCAATGGTCACAACAACTCATCAGGAGGATACCCGTGAAAAAAACAGTAGTGGTGGTTCTTGCAGTCATGGCACTTGCGGCCGCCGGTTGCCAGAAGAAGGAAGAAGCCCCCAAAGGCATGGCTCCCCAAGGTGGCATGCCTGCCCAGCAGATGCCAGCCGCCCAACCCGGCGGTGGTGATCCCCATGCTGGTCTCAAGCCCCAGGAAATTCCGGCTGGCGTCGGTCACAAGGGAAAAGTTGTGCAGACCATGGATGCTGCTGGCTATACCTACATCGAAGTGGAAGAGAAAGGGCAGAAGCTGTGGGTAGCGGTCATGCAGACCAAGGTCAAGGTGGGCGATGTTGTAGAGTTCCCCGACTCTCCGCCGATGGTCAATTTCCAGAGCAAGACTCTGAAGAGAACCTTCGACAAGATTATCTTCGCTCCGGGCCTGCATGTAAACTAACGCGGATATTTATTTCATTTTTATTATCAAGGCGAAACCGATCGGTTTCGCCTTTTTATTTCGCCAGCAGCTTGAGTCCTGCCAGGGCGGTCGGCTCACCGGGAGCAAGGCTCAATGCCCGCTGATACCAGGCTTCGGCCTGGTGCCTATCGCCACGCAGTCGGCACAGCTCCCCCAACGCCACACAGGCAGGCGCATGGGCGGGAACTAACTCCAGCACACAACGAAATGCCTCCTCCGCCTCGGCAACTTCCCCCAGCCCACCATACATCTCACCGATGGCAAGCCACCCCCACGGGTTATCCGGCTGCCGTTCGATTATTTCTCGATATTCTCGTTCCGCCCGAAATCTGTTCCCTTCTGCTTCATACTGCTCCCCTGACATGAGATTGGTCGCGTGGCAAAACCCCAGCAGCCTTTTCTGGGCGGCAAAATCGGCCGGCCGAAATCTGCTGCGGGTTGCTGTTCGCGTCAGACGGCCGAGGAGCTTTCGGGTCGAGAGGGCGACAAAGGGATCGTCCCGAAGATAGAATGCCTCCCGGTGGTCCTTTTCGAACATGTCGGATGAGCAAGCACCCGACGTAACAATATCTGCAAACAGGCTGGTGCCGGGGTAACAGGCCAGCGGCGATACTTGCCCGTCATGGGGTTTGATATCGTCAATGAGTCGCAGGGTCGTCTGAAGGTCCTCGTCGGTTTCGCCGGGAACCCCGGTGATGAGATAAATAGAGAGGTGCAGGCCGACCCTGCGTGTGGCCGCTGCCGCCTGCCGGATCTGGGAGGGAGTGATTCGTTTGCCCAGGGACGCCAGTATCCGTTCCGAACCTGACTCCACACCGTACTGAACACACTCACAGCCAGCCCGCTTCATCCAGCTGAGCATTTCCTCGTCCACGCTGGTAACCCGGGACTGGCAGTTCCATAGGATATGGAGACGCTCCTCCACGAGCAGGTGACAGAATTCAAGTACACGTTGACGGTCCGCGGTAAAGGTATCATCACGCAGGGAAAAGTAGATGAGTCCGTACTTGTCACGGATAGTTCGTAATTCATCGACGATGGCCCGAGGGGAACGGAAACGGAGGCTTCGCCCCCAGAATAGGGGAGAAGAACAGAAGCGGCAGGTGGCGGGACACCCCCGTGAGGTGATGATGAATTCCATCTGGCGCTGCCGGTCAACCCCGATGGCATCATCGTAACAGGATACGGCGGAAGGGAGAGTATCGAGGTCGGAAATGGTGGGACGGGGTGGCGTAACGACGATTTCACCCCTGCGACGACATGCCAGCCCGCGTATTGCAGTCAGATCCCGCGCACCCGACTGCTGCAGATGGCGGGCAAGCTCAAGAAACGTCTCCTCACCTTCCCCGAGGACCACCCCGTCAACCTGGGGGAAACCGGCCAGGAGTTCCCGGCTTCTGTGGGTCGCATGGGGCCCCCCCAGCACGACATGACACAGGGGATTCATACGCTTTGCCAGTTCGGCCAGTCGCAGGGCTGCGAAGCGGTTATGGGTGAACTGGGATATTCCAATGAGATCGGGTTTTTCATCGGCCAGCAAGGCTTCGGTTCTCTCCCAAGAAAAGGGAGAAAAATTGGCAAGCCTCGCCGTTATCCCTTCCCGCCGGAGCAGCGCACAGATGGAGCCCAGTCCGACGGGGAGAAGTGACGTATAGGGGTCGGCAGCAGTACGGCCGGTGGTTTTATAGGCGAGAAGTATCCTCATAGGCAAACTCTCTGCAGATCCTTTCCGACAGAGGCATGTCTGCAGGCAATAGACGATAGCCCGCGATGTCGGCCGGCAGTACCCAGCGGTGTTCTGCAACCTCCAGGTCCGCGACCTCTCCGGCGATCCAGAAACAACGGTAGACCAAGACGAGCACGGTACGTTCCGGATACCGGTGATAAATTACATCGAAGACCGGCCCAACCGTCACTGTTATCCCCAGTTCTTCAAGAATTTCCCGGGCAATACAGGTACGGGGGTCCTCATCCGGTTCGAGTTTGCCACCAGGGAACTCCCAGAGGTTGGGATAGGGAACGTCTGCCCGCCGGCGCGTCAAAAGTATTTTCCCTCCCTGTTCGATAAGGGCAGCCGTCACGAGAAGCGGAAGCATGATCACCTCAAAAAAAAATCCGGTCAGAGACCGGATTTTTCAGCACAACTGCCGCCCCCACCTCAATTATTATTGAGGGAGAGGCCGAGAGCGTCGTTTGCCAAGGCGTCGTCAGCCGTCTCTTCTTCTACGCCGGAGAGCAGGTCATCCCACTTGAAGACCTGCGGGTTAATCTTGCCGATCCTCTTGGCGCCGAGAAAACGAGATCGATAATAGGGAGTATCCATGGTAGAAATCACCACACGCCGGTCGCGCGACGACGCGTGGATCATTTTGTTGCCCCCCAGATAGATGCCAACATGGGAAGGGAATCGGGCATAGGTACGAAAAAAGACCAGGTCCCCCTTCTGCAGATCCCCGGGGGAGACCTCATTTCCTACCTCAAACTGTTCGCGGGCGGTGCGGGGAAGGGAAACTTCCATCTCGCGGAACACCTGCTGGACGAAACTGGAGCAGTCGATTCCGTTGCGACTGCTGCCGCCGAACCGGTAGCGCGTCCCGAGAAAACCGTAGGCTTTCGTTTTCAGGAGCTTGACATTGTCGGCTTTAAGCTCCAGGTTTTTGGTCAGATCCACCGGTTTTGAGGGGTCGGCCTCGGTCAAGTCCGCCAAACTCTGTTCGTAATCCTTCTCGCTGAACAAGTCGTTACTCTTGAGGTAAAGGCCGGCGGCTTTGGCGACACGCGGCTTGGCATCCTCGACCGCTTCGGCATCCCGCAGCACCAGCATCTGGCCAGCCTTCATCCGGGCTTTAGCACGTGGGTTGAGCCTCTGCAACTCGCTGACCGATACCCCCGTTTTCTTGGCGATCCGCACCAGATTGTCACCCTTCCTGACCCGGTATGTACTGGCAACAGCCTTTGCTTTGCCGCTGGCAGCAGCAGACCGGGGGGGAATGACCAGGGTATCACCCTTTTTTACTTGATTGTGTACCAGATTGTTGGCGGACTTGAGATCAGCAATGGAAACGTGATATTTTTTTGAAATAGCTTGCAGGGTTTCATTTCGCTTGACGCGGTGCGTCTTTGCAGCAAAGACAAGCGAAGGGAAGGTCATCAGAAATAGAAGGCAGACCAGTACGAATGTGCTGCTTTTTTTCATGCCCCCTCCTTTCATTGTTCTAAAAAAATGGCAAATGCGCGCACCTTTATATAACAACTAGCCGCTTTTGTCAAGCATGCAGGAAATCTGCCAAATCAAAGGGTTAACGACCGACGACATTCACCCGTACCTTTACCGGCTCATCTTGCAGCACGCGAAGCTGAGGAGACGGCATCACAAGACGTTTTTCTACCACCGTGCTTTGATGGATTGCGGATAGGTCGATTTCTTCAGTGGCAACACTCTCCAATTGGCTTAACATATGGGCAGGCCCCTCGGCCAGCACCGTCCCAGGTTCACTCGTAAGCCTTTTTATGTGCAATTGGCCGGGAAGCATTCCCACCGTCTTTACTCGAATACGGACCATTTTGCGGATTTTTTTCTCGGTCATAACACGGACTACCGACGGCTTAACCCCGGTTACCACTACCCCGGTCGGCAACTGGAAATTATCCCCTTTAACCGCCAACTGACTGTTTCCTTCACGAATGCTTGCCAGATCCAGATCGGCGACGACATCCAGATTCTTCGGTGATGGGATAAGGCGGCTGATGAATTTTAGCTGTACCTCCACCTCTTCCGGCGTCGTCCGGGTCAGGGCAAGTCCCTCCGGAAGGTTGTGGTACTTGATCGGCGCCGCGACCGTTATGACTCCACCCTCCCGGGTAGTAATGAGCAGCCAGCAGACCACCACCAATAGAACCGTCGCCAGCTTCGGCATCAGATTGCCGAACAGACGGCGGCGCCAGGGAATTTTCCTAATTTCCTGAGAGGGGGGGGCCAGCAGTGCATGGAGCCTTTCGCTCAACTGCTCAGGGGTGGCAATGGGAAGGAGTTCACCGGCCAGCGCAAGGGAAACCTCGCCTCGCTCTTCAGACACAATGACCACAGTTGCATCGGATCGTTCGGAAAGTCCAAGCCCTGCCCGGTGGCGGGTACCGTAATACTGGGGGAGGTCTGAATTCGCCGAAAGGGGGAGATGGCAGGACGCCTGAATCACCCGGCCGTCACGGATGAGCACTGCACCGTCATGCAGGGGAGTACCGTCGAGAAAGATGCTTCCGATAAGCTGGGCGGTCACCAGGCCGTCCACCTGCACACCATGCAGCAGATATTCATCCAGCGGCTCTCTGCGCTGGAAAACGATGATGGCACCGGTTCGCCGGGAAGCCAGGGAGAAAACGGTGTTCGCAATATCCATGAAATCAAGCTGGGCAGAGTTTTCCTGGCGGTCGAACAGGTTGCGGAGCAGACTGAATCGGTAGAGCGCCTGTCGTATCTCGCTCTGGAAGATAACGATCAGAAGGACAAACAACACCGTCCCCAGCTCCTGGAGGATCCAGCTGGTCATGAAGAGCCCCAGGTTCTTGGTCACCACATAGAGGGCGCCAAGAAAGCCGAGCCCGATCACCACCTGCATGGCCTTGGTGTTCCTGAACCAGCTGTAAAGCTGGTAGACCAGAAAGCTCATAATGATGATGTCAATTATGTCCTGGACACGGATATAGGGAAACACGGATTTCCTTTACGGCCGTTGGTCTTTGTTGCAAGACATTCCCATTGCCACCCTGAATGCCCCGTGAGGCCACGCCCCCACAACAATTTACTGGCATGCCCGGCTGATTTTATGTTACAAGTTACAACCTGTTGGACCTGCAAAGACGATAGTTCACAAGCGTAGTTTCATACCATTTCCACCACAATAAAGGTAGTAAAAATGTACAAATTAAGTGAGAAGGGGGAGCGGATCCGGTCGATGTTCGACGAGATTGCCCCCCGCTACGACTTTCTCAACCGGCTCCTTTCCCTCGGCATCGACCGGGGCTGGCGCCGCTTTGCCGTTGGCCAACTGGCGGTTCCCGCCGGTGGAGAGGTCCTCGATATCGCTACCGGTACCGGCGACGTGGCACTGGAGATCGCCCGGCAGACCCCGCGAGACGTTTCTATCGTCGGCGCCGACGTGAGCCGGGAAATGGTGGAGATCGGCCGGCAAAAGGTTGCCGCATCCCCCCATGCCGGCCGCATTATCTTCGAAATCTCCCCCTGCGAGGCGCTCCCCTTCGTCGACAACCGGTTCAACGGGATCACCATAGCCTTCGGCATCCGCAACGTCGTGGACCGCCCCCAGGGGCTCGCCGAGATGCACCGGGTGCTCAGGCCCGGTGGCCGGGTCGTCATCCTCGAGTTCTCCACCCCCACCTTCCCCCCGTTCCGGGCACTCTACCAGTTCTACTTTCTCAAGGTCCTCCCCCGCATTGCCGGGCTCTTCTCCCGTCAGAGCGCCTACCAGTACCTCCCCGATTCGGTCATGGAGTTCCCCTCCCGCGAGGAATTCAAGGCGCTCATGGCCACGGCGGGCTTTAAGAACCTTCGTCACTTCAATCTCACCTTCGGCATCGCCACGGTCTACGTAGGGGAGAAATAACCTTCCTTTTCACTTCCTTTCGGGAATCCCTGGCTGAGAACGGCAGCGGTGAAGGATGGGGAGTCACCTCCGCACTTCAGCCGGTGAAGCGGTTGGAGCTGCTTCCGCCTTTTCGGCCGACAGGAGTTCCACCGTCACCTTGCCGAGGGGGATTTGGGTCTCCACCTTCACCGGCGCCCGGGAGTTATCATCGGCCAGCCAGATCGTAACATCTCCGGTCCTCTTGAATATGCCGTCGGTCTTGAACTGCGGCTTAATCACGATGGTATCGGCTTTCCTGAATCCCGGCAAACTCACCCGTTCCCGGCGCAGCACCTGCACGGGAATTTCGGTGTACTGATCGCTGTCATAGACCTGGAGCATTTCCGACGTACCGACCTTGAGCGGCCTTCCCCTCAGGTAGTAAAAACCGGAGAGAAGATCGAGGACGTCGCTAGTCGGAACTGTCTCATTACTACTTTTGTGCGTGAAGAGATTATGCCAGAACACTTTCTTGTCCCGCAGAAAGAGGGTAAATCCGCGGTTGCTGCGTAATGAGCCTTCCTGCTGCCTGATCTTGGTAACGATAAAGTTACCGGCGATATGCCGCGTTTCGATGAAGTCATCCACGGGATAAAGGCTGGCGAGGGCAGCGTTGGACGTGACCTTTAGGGTGATCCTCACCTCTCCGCGCTCGTTTTTCGCCTCCAGCTCGGCACTACCCACCGGAAAACCGAACATGCTTATCTGGTAGGAGAGCTTTTCCCGTTCCGTCGCCAGGAACTCGCCAGCTGTTCTCAATGGTGGTACGACTTCATAGGTAGACACTGTTTTCCGCGCTGTCGCAGGCATCGTCTCGATTGTCGATAACGTTCGCTGAGAGGTGTCAGCCTTATCCGCATTTACTACAGCGCGCTCCGCTGCCTGCTCCGGGGCGGTCTGGCGCTGCGCCATCCCTTCCAGCGATGCATCGACTGACGCTCCAACCGTTGGAGTATGGTTTGCTGCATCTTTCGTAGCAGCTCCCCCCCCGACTGTCTCAGTGAGTTCTTGCCCCGTGGTTTCCTTGGCAGGCTCGTCAGCATCGCCAGACACCTTCACGTCGACCGTGACAGCTTGGAGCAGATTGACCGGTCTGGCAAAATTGTAACTGCCAAGCCTTCCCAGCGGAAACAACAGGAGGAAATGCGCCATGACGGACAAGCAGACACAGATTGTCGGTATGCGAATTCTTTCATTCATGGGAGACATTTCCCCTAGTTATGCAAAAAGCCGCACCCTGTGGGGTGCGGCTTTTAAATTCGCCCCCCTTAAGGGAGGGAGGCAAGGCCCTCCCCCAGAGGTGGCGAGCCACGGAGTTGTGCCGCATCTTTTCAATAACTCACAAAAGCGTCTGTCGTGAAATGCATTGGCATGCCGGAAGCGGAGAAATCGAAATGTTTTCCGTGATCTTTCATCATCAGCTTGAACGCGCTCATCATGTAGCGCCGTTTGAAACCGTCCTCCAGCGCGACAATTTCCTGCACCTTCTCGGTGTAAAACTTCATGTAGCAGGTACCGAGTGCCTGGGTAATTTCGTCCATGGTCATCTCGAATGGCTCGACAATGGGGGTCACCAGATTGTATTTCGAGTAATCCCATACCCTGATGCGGTCCTTCATATCCGCATGAATCGGTGTAAACGGCATGGGGGTGACGACGGGGAACACTGCGATATCCGGATTGAGATACTTGGCGGACTCGATGGTGCTGTCGATTGAATCCCATGTTTCATTCGGAAAGCCGATCATGAATGACGCTTCCGTGATGATGCCCGCCTCGCGGCACAGATCCAGTGCCTGCTTGTTCTGCTCGAAACTGGTGCCTTTGTTCAGGCTGTTCAAGGTATCCTTGTCGGCGCTCTCCGCACCGATGTAAATGTGGATGATCCCGGCCTCCGCGTATTTGTGCAGGATGTCCGCATCCCTGATGATATCTTCCACCCTGGTTTCGATGAGCAGCTGGACCCCGAACTTCCGCTCGATCAACAGGTCCAGGAACAGTTCCCAGCGGTCCCGGTGTTTGGTCGGATAGGCATCGATCAGCGTGAAAAAGCCGATATTGTAGGTCTCGATCAGGTGGGCCATTTCTTCGACGACATTTTCCGGTTTCCGGCAGCGCCAGTCCTCGCGCCAGAACATCCTCTGGCTGCAAAACGCGCACTCCATGTCGCAGCCGCGGGAGGTCAGAATGGAGGCCATTCTGCCGCCGGGCGCGACACGATACTGGTAGTCATCCCAGTCCAGCAGGTGCCACGCTGCAGACAAGGAGTCCAGTTCGACAATGTGGGGTTGATTGGTGTTTGAAACAACCTCGCCACCCTCCCGATACGCAATCCCCTTAACGTCTTTTCCTTTACCATCCGGGATAGCGGCAAGCAGCTGTTTCAAGGTCTGCTCCGGCTCTCCCTTCAAGATATAATCTACGTGGTTTTTACCGTCTTCGAGGATTTCATTAAACATGAAGGTGGGATGGGGGCCGCCCAGCAGGGTGACAATGGCCGGATTCACCTCTTTGGCAACATCCAGAATCCTGAGGGCATCGGGAACCGTGGCGGTGCTGATCGCGCCGGTGACCGGAAGATAATCCAGGGTCATGACGAAATCGGGCTGGAAGCGTTTTATTTCCTGCCTGATATCTTCGAACGCGAGCCCTTTGTTCATGGCGTCAAATATGCGGGCTTCGTGTCCCGCTTCAAGTGCGGCTCCGGCGAGATAGGCCAGATGCAGTGGGGGCCATTTGCCGACTACCTGCACTCCCCAGCAGTGATAAGGGGCTGTTACAAAAAGAATCTTGCTCATCTTGGTCCTCCCCTGCGTAAATGGTCTCAGTTGCAAAGTTGAAGCGTGCGAAGCACCTTGTGAACTTTACCAATGAAACGATCAATGGTCATGTAAAGATTTGGTAAAGAATCAGATGTCATTGAGGGATAGGGAAAGAAAGGGATGAGCGGCGCTACAAGGTTGGGTCATCATTTAGTATTGATTTTACGGCACAAGGGAGGTTAAACCAGACGCGGGTCCCATTCCCGTCGCTTTCCGCGCCGACCGTGCCGCCATGCGCCTCGATAAGTTCCTTGACTATTGCCAGTCCGATACCCGCGCCCCCGGCGTCCCTGGAGCGCGACCTGTCCGCCCGGAAAAACCGCTCGAACAGATAGGGGATATCATCTGCCGCAATGACCCCGCCACTGTTGGCAAAGACGGTCTTTATGCCGTCCGCGGTATGCTGCGTTGAAATTGTCACGATTCCCCGGCGTGGCGTGTATTTCCAGGCATTGTCGGCCAGGTTGCGAATCGCCTGCAGCAGCTTGTCCCGGTCTGCCGTCACGAGATCGCTCCCTGGGTCGAGCTGCCACTGCACATCAATCTCCTTCTCCTGGAAATTAGGCCGATACAGGGCCATGATCTGGCCGAGCAGTTCGTGGAGGGAGATATCCTGGCAATCGAGAAACGCCTTGGCGGCATCGGCTCTGGCCAGTTGCTGGAGATCGTCGACAAGATGGACCAGGCGCAGGACCTCCTGCTCAAGCATCTGAAAAGTATCGCTGGTCGGCGGGATGACGGAGTCGCTCAGGCCTTCCAGGTATCCGCGCAGGTTGGTCAGCGGGGTACGCAGCTCATGGGATATGTCGGCTACCATGTTCTTGCGCAGCCGTTCAACCGTCTCCAGGTTGTCGGCCATGTGGTTGAAGGCATCCGCAAGTTGCCCCCCCTCATAGCGGGACACCACGTTGACCCGTTCGGAATAGTTACCGTCGGCAACTTTTTTGGTGATGGCGGTGATCTGTAGCAGGGGGCGCAAGACCCAGGTAGTCAAGAGGTACGTAAAGAGCAGGGTAAAGGTCAGCGCAGCGAAAACTCCCCAGAACATGTGGTGGTGGATAGCTTCAAGAAACCTGCTATGTGCATCAACCGGCGAGATGTGGAAACGTTCTTCCAGCTCCCTGTAATATTCTGCCGCCCGCCGGTCTACGGCTTGCCAGACCACCAGCGAAAAAATCGCGAAGATCGGGACGAAGTGGCCAATCAATAACTTCCAGAGCAGCCTCTGTCGCATCTACCCTCCCGGGTTTTCGTCGCTGAAAGAATAACCATGGCCGCGCACCGTTAGAATGAAACAGGGCCGGGAAGGATCATCCTCGATCTTTTGACGGAGTTTGCCGATGTGCACGTCGATGACCCGGTCGATAACCGCCTCGCTGTTCTGATAGCACTGACTCAGGAGTTCCTCTCGGGAAAGGGGCTTCCCGGGAGAACTCATCAGAGCATACAGAAGTTTGTACTCCCACGTTGTAAGGGGAACAAGTTTCCCCTCGCGGGTTACCCTGTGTTTCTCGGGATCCAACTCCAGCCCGGCAAACGAGAGGATTGCCGCAGCAGCGGGCAAAACCGGCCTGCTGCGTCGCAGGATCGCCTTGACCCGTTCCACCAGTTCGCGGGGACTGAACGGCTTGACAACATAATCATCGGCGCCCATAGCCAGTCCGGCAATCCGGTCGACCTCTTCTTCCCGCGCCGTGAGCATCAGGACAGGGACATCGGAGCTTTTCCGCAGAACCCCGCAAATCTCCCAGCCGTCAACGTTCGGCAGCATGACGTCGAGGATGACGAAAACGGGATTACAATCGTCGGCGGCCTGGAGCGCCTCCCCGCCGTCGTGGACAACCACCGTCGAGAAACCCTCCCGTTCGAGATACGTTGCAACCAGAGCGGCGGTATTGCGGTCATCTTCTACGATCAACACTGTTCCTTCGTTGCCAGTGGGCTGATACATTCAATTTCTCCGAATCATTTAACCATGGGAAGACCTGAACGCCGCCAGGCGGCCATATGGCCCGTAAGAAGCGTGACATTGCGGAAACCGAGGAAGCCGAGCAGCACCTTGCCCATCATGGCCCGAGGACCAAGTTCGCACAGCACGACAAGTTCGGCATCTTTATCCTGCGGAAGCGGCTCAAGCAGCAACAGGATTTTCCAAACCGGTGCGTTAATCGCACCGGGAATATGGCCGGCCCTGAACTCGAACCCCGTGCGGACATCTATCACCGTCGGGGGCTGCCCAGAGGCCATTTTTTCTGCGAGTATCCGGGGATCCATAGGCGAATTCCGCTGAGTCATCCCTTGAGTTTCATTTTCATCGCATCAATTGTTGCCGGGATCTTGCCAACTATGCCGATTCCCAGTTTTTTCATGACAAAGTTGCTGCTCATGAACAGCTTGGTGATGCGCATCAGATAGTCACGCTTGAATCCGGCCTTCATGGTCATGTATTCCAGTATCTTGCCCATGTAAAAATTGCGGTAGCCGTCCGCTATCGCAACTTCAATCTGAAGCATGCTCATGTTGTGGGGCTCGATAACAGGATCGACCATGTTGTATTTTGCATAATCGTGGACACGAATAAGGGGATTGAGGTCATTGTAGCCGTCTGCATACGGCCAGGGGGTGAACGTGAAAAAGTTTGCAATGTCCGGGTTGTACTGCTGGGCCAGTTGCATGGTTTTCTTTATGCTCCCTGAAGTCTCGTCGGGGAAACCTACCATGAAAGACGCCTCGGACACGATCTCATGGTCGCGGAGGCTATCAAAGACCTGCTTGGCTTCTCCCAGGACCATCTCTTTTTTCATTGCATCGAGGGCAGTCTGGTCGGCTGTCTCGACCCCGGTCGATATGTAGATGATGCCGGCCTTACGGTATTTCCAGAGGATGTCCCTGTCCCGGATGATGTCCGAGCCCCTGGTCTCCATCAAGAGATAAACCGGGATATCCTTGGCAATGACCGCATCGAGCAGGGCTTCCCAGCGCTCCCTGCTTCTGGTGGGATGCTCATCGGTGAGCATGAAGACGTTGACGTGGTGCGTTGTAAATAGATATTCCAGCTCGTCGGCCACCTTCCGGGGGTCCCGGGCGCGCCAGGACTTCTCCCAGAACCTCTGCTGGGAGCAGAATGTGCAGTCATGATCACAGCCGCGGGAGGTGCTGATCGCTCCCAGGCGGGAGTCGGGGATCACCAGGCTGTAATAGTCCCCCCAGTCGAGCAGATCCCACGCAGTCGGGAAATCATCAATGGTCTCCCTGAAAGTGCAGCTATCTGTCTTGACGACCGCACCCTCCCTCCGAAAGGCAATTCCGGCAACTGTTGCCGGATCGCCGCCAGCCTCCAGCACCTCCAGCAAATGCCGGAGTGTGGCTTCCCCCTCGCCGATGACGATATAGTCAACGGCAGCAGAGCTTGCAAGCACCTCTTCATACATAAAAGTCGGGTGCACGCCACCCAGAATGGTTACGGTATCCGGCCTGATCTTCTTGGCCAGTTCAAGGGTCTTGACGGCGTCATTGATGGTAGCGGTGATCGCGGTTGAGGCAACGTAAGCCGCCACGGATTCGCGAAGGCGGTGTTCGATATCGGGATATGCATCTCCCTTGGCCATGGCATCATAGATCTCTGCATCCAGACCCGCCAGTCGTGCGGCGCCGGCAAGGTAGACCAAACCGAGGGGAACCCAACGGCCGGCGACTTCATCCACGCCACTATGGTAGGGGGGGGTCACAAACAGGATTTTACGGGGGTTGGTTTCTGGTTTGATACAATTCTCCCTGTTCTTTGAGCAGTAAAGTTATACCGATTCAAAATGCTTTCTGTGCTGTTAGATTAGCATGTTACGGCGATAAAACCCAGCCGTTTCACTGAACATCGCCACAAATAAACAGTGGACGGGAAAGAAACCGCAGGGCAATCGAGCATGCCGTTTCCTCGTACCGCTATGAATGCGTCATGCGCATCATACCCGAAATGGCTCCGCTGAAAAAAGCCACCAGCCAGCACGTGTAGATAGTGAGGCTGACCCGGTGGAAGACGCGGTTTACCGCCTCGGCCCGGTTGGCCAACGAGGCAATGAGCGCCAGCAGAAAATGGAAGGCCATACCGGCCAGCGAGGCAATGCCGGTGATGTTATGCCATTCGGGCGCCTTGCCGAAAGTAGCGGCAAACAGGTTCATCTGGTGTGTTCCAAGATAGTCGCACAACAGGCCGATGCCGAAGATGATCAGGTGCTTCCGGTGCAACCCATGTTTCCGCCCGCTAAAAACCGCCCACGTATAGAAGAGCAGTGCCAGGTTCATCCAGATTACCGCTTGCAGCAACATCAGCAGATCCTTTCACATCAAAGACATTCCTCACAGGCATACCGCCGCGAACAATGGAATTTCAGCCCTTACCAGGGATGGCCAAAATAAACGGTAAACAGCTCTTTGCTAGAGGGAAGTCGCCGAAGGGGGGCAAGCTCCGGAGTGTTGTTAATTGCGTCCAGGTTGCGGTATCCCAGCTTGAGGGCCTCTGCAAGATAGTTCAGAGCCGCCTCGTAATTCTTCTCACGCGCTTCAACACGGGCCAGATTAAACTGAAGATCGGGGCTGTTGCCGCCATTTTCGTAACACTTGCGGTACCATGCCCGCGCTTCGGCCACTCTTCCCGTTGCGAGACATATGTTTCCCAGCGAAATAAGTGCATTTGGGGAAGCGGGCTCCAGAAGCAATGCCTTATGATACGCCTTTTCTGCTTCCGGCAGATTCCTGGCAAGGACATAATAGCGGCCTAGTGTGAGGAACCCTCGGGGATAATCGGGAAACTTCCTCGTGAGAGTCAGCAGCAGAGGAGAAGCCTTTTCGAGCGATCCCTCGTCCATATAGAGATTTGCCGCTTCCAGAAGCGCTTTTTGTTCCACGTGAGGATCGGCAAACTCCCTTTTCAGGGCAAAAAGTTCTTCATAGGTGGCGAGGGCTTCCTTCTTTTTGTCGTCATAGATATATGCAGCGGCAAGGGTAGCGCGCTGGTCCTTGAGCGTGGGGAGCTTTTTCACCACATCGCTCCAGAGAGCGATGGCGTTCTGCCAGACCTGCGTCCGCTGGTAAGAAAGCAGCACATAGGGGATGAGCAGGCAGGTAATGACGACCAGTGCCGCGCCTGTCCGTTTTGGGAAAAACCTGTCATGGCAGAGGGACAGCAATCCGCCGACCATCCAGGCGGCGCCCAGCATGGGGAAGTAAAGGTAGCGGTCATTCATCAGGGTTGAGAGCGGAACAATCTGGGCAACGGGTATCAGCCCGAGAAAAAACAGGGCAAAACCGAAAAACAGGCACCGTTCTCGACGCCAGAGATAGATACCGGTGAGACAAAGGGTCGTAACAAGCAGGAGTGCCACGGCCACGTCGCCATCGAGGCGGTTTTTTACGAAAAAAATGTAGACCGCATTCAAATTTTCGTTTACCGGCCAGAGCAGAATCTGTACGTAGCGAGTCAACACGGTAAGCATCGTCAGGAATTTGGCAACGATGTTTCCTTCAAAGAAGTCAACACTCCCTCCACCGGCCGACTGGGTTACCATGGCAATGCCTGAGGCAACTGCAACCGTTACAATATAGGGGATCTTGTCGACAAATGCCCCTTTTTTGCGCCGAGGCTGTTCAAGGTAAAAATCGTAGAGCAGAAAGACGAAAGGCATGATGACGGCGATCGACTTGGCAAAGAGCGCAAGCAGCAGGGAAAGTACGGAGAGAATATAGGCAAGTTGACGTCCCTCTCCGGTTCGTTGCCGGTACGAGAGATAGGCGAGGAACGAGCAGAGCGAGAAAAACATGGCCAGGAGGTTCTTGCGCTGGGAAACCCAGGCAACCGACTCGACCTGAACCGGGTGCAGAAGAAAAACGGCGGCGGACACGAAAGCCCAGGCCGGTTTCCCCGTTAACCGGTAGACCAGCAGGGAGAACAACAGGCCGTTAACAGTATGAAACGCTACATTGACCCCGTGGAACCAGGCCGGGTTCAGCCCAGCCAGTTGATAGTCGAGCATGTAGGAAAGCAGATGTACCGGCGCATAGTTTCCGACGTATGATGAAGAGAAAATATGAACCAGGTTGATTGCTGAAAAGCCGCGGATATCCGGGTTGCTGGTTACATACTGATAATCATCCCAGTTAGAGAGAAAATCAAAATTCAGGACCTGTCCGTAAACCACTAACGTCAGGAGAATCAGGACGATGGCCGGGACCAGATGCGGCTTTAATTTCGTAAAGTTGGTTGACATCATCGGTGGGACTGCCTGGCGGACGCATCCAGCTCCCTGTACCTATTCATTTCGATTGCAGCTTCAGCCGGCCTCCCCATCAATTCGTACGCCAACGACAGGTTATAGTGAGCTTGAGGATTGGGCGGATCGAGGTCAATCGCTTTCTTGAAAAGCTCTACGGCGCTCGCCAGATTACCCCTCTCGGCGGCCACGCTTCCCCTGTCGATAAGGGCGGGAACGGAGTTCGGGTTCATCATCAGGGCTTCCTTGAATTTTCTCTCCGCTTCGGCGTGTCGTCCTTCAGCGAGCAGCTTTTCACCTTCCCGGCAGAGCACACTGACCCGGCCATTCAGCATCTCTTCGATATTCGGGAACATTGCCGTAACTTTGTCGTAGTATTTTTCGGCCATGGCTTTATCACCCATACTCGCGTAGATCCTACTCGCCATAATATACGATTGGGGATTGCCGGGCTCAAGAGCCATCAGTTTGTTCAATACTGTCAAGGCCTTGTCGAACTTGTTGCCTTCCCAGTAAACGGCCGACAAATAGTGGTACGCATCCCGAATAACGATACCGTTCTTTGAACAGGATTCTTCCAGATACTTCTCAGCCTTGACCAGATCCCCGTTTTCGTAATAATACATGCCGAGATTTGTAAAACCGATGCTCCTTGCCGGAGCATCGACTGTCATCTGGGCATAAAGTGACGGCATATTTTTCCAGATAGCGTTCCGTTGCAGGTCAATTGCTGCATAAAAAACACAGAGTAACACCGTACCTGCCACAATGACCCACTTATTCCCCTGGCAAATGACATAGGCCAGTGCCAGGCTGAATCCCATTAACGAAAAATAGGCATACCGGTCCGCTAACAAGGTAGTCCCGAGAGGGACTATGCCGGTGACAGGAAGTAAAAAAAGGAAAAACCAGCAGGCGGAAAAAGCTATTTCCCTCTTTGTTCTGAATATGACCGCAACGATAATAACAACCAGCAGCAGTGCCGAATAAAACGTGAAGGAAGGGACCGAAACGTCGGGGGAAATATCGTAGATCACTTTCAGGTCAACGGGAAAGAACATGTTCTTAAGGTAGCTGACGACAATTTTGGGTATCAATAACAAATTGTCCGACAGCTGAATCGTTGTGAGCAAATTGCCATGGGCGACGGCAAACGACCTGAGGGTAAGGTAGCAGATAATTGAGGCAAGGTAGGGGAGGTAAGCTGTCCAGCGTCTCTTTTCCGTGCCGATGTACCGGTCATAGGCGATCAATACGAGCGGCAGAAGCAGAGCAAACTCTTTCGAGAAAATTGCCACCGTAAAACTGATAACTGCGGGGAGCCATCTCTTGTTGACATACAGGAGCAATGCCAGCAACGAAAAACAGGCGCTGAGCAGCGTGTTCCTTCCTCCTGCATGGAAATTCACGCTTTCCACAGCAACCGGATGCAGAGCAAAGAGCAAGGCAGCGACAAACGCCATCCGTTCCTTCTTGAACAGCGCAAACACCACTCTGTAAAAAAGAAGCACACCCACGATGTGGAGGATCAGATTGGTAATGTTGAAGCCTACGGGATTCAAGCCCCAGACAGCTCGATCGAACAGAAAGGAAATATATGTCACGGGCCGGTAGTAACCAGTGAGACCATCGCCAGTCCTATCCTCATAAAGGAACAGTTTTGGCAGATTGGTGAAGTTTTCCAGCAGTCGGTTTTTAACTATTACGTCAAGGTCGTCCCATACGAAACGATTGGTGAGGGTACTGCCATAGACCACGACGAGGAGAAAAGTGATAAAAGCGGATCGCCAGAGGAGTGTTTTTTGTGAGTCGGTCATTACCGCAAAATCCTTTGTAAACCCTGACCTTCTATATGTTGGCGCCTACCCTGCACCATGTCGGCAATCGTTTTACTGAATGAAACAATCAGCCAGCAGATACTATGAGGCTGAATTTATCACCCCAGAATAAAGACCGTCAATACAATTAGCGGCAGTTTGGTGTGTCGTTGTTTGGCCGTTTCAACAAGACCGCCCCTTATTGCTAATTCCATCAACAAATGCTACATAATCTATCCATGAACACAAGAAACTTGAAAAACCCCCGCAACTTTCTTCCAATACTCATCCTGATCTCGGTAACCGTCCTCTCCCTCGCACCATTTGCCGCCAAGGCGTTTAACATCGATGAACCGCTCTTCATATGGGTTGCCAAACATATTCAATCCCATCCACTGGACTTCTACGGTTTCAGGATCAATTGGTATGGCACTGATATGGACGCTGCACGGATCATAAAAAACCCACCTCTCGCTTCATACTACATCGCCATGGTAGCGACACTTTTCGGTTGGAACGAAATCCCCCTGCACCTGGCTTTTCTTTTCCCAGCGGTCGCCGCTGTACTGGGAACCTACTTCCTGGCTAAGGATTTCACGCAAAACCCCTTGATGGCGACTCTCATCGGCATTTTGAATCCGGTCTTCATTCTGTCGAGCATGACGGTCATGTGTGACACCATGATGCTCGCTTTCTATGTCTGGTCAGTGTACTTTTGGGTGCGTGGCACAAAAGACGGCAGTTGCCGGAATCTTTTCATTGCAACCGTGTTGATAGCGCTCTGCAGTCTTACCAAATACTTTGGATTAAGCCTGATTCCGCTCCTGTTCCTGTACACACTTATGGCTCGTAACGAAAGGAGGCATCAGGCGCTATTTCTGCTGGTCCCGATTGTTATCCTTTGCCTGTATCAATGGGAGACCTACGTGATTTACGGCAGAGGACTGCTGTCGGATGCCGCCAGTTATGCCAGCAAAGAAAAGGCCCTGGATCTTGCCGCCCTATTTCCCAACCTTGTCACCGGTCTCAGTTTTACCGGGGGGTGCCTCATATCCACGCTGTTCTTTGTCCCACTGCTACGAAACAAACCCATAGTGTTTGCCGCGGCTATCCTCATCCCGATGGCAGCTTTCGGTCTCAACCGGATCAACTTTTCCCACCTCCCCGAGATCCCTTGGTGGGGATATTATCTTCAACTTTCGATTTTCGTAGCAGCAGGGATAAACATTCTCGTTCTTACCGGTCAAGACTTCTGGCAACGAAGAGAGTCTGATTCCATGCTCCTTGTTCTGTGGATAATGGGAACTTTTGTCTTCGCTGCCATCGTGAACTGGTCCGTCAACGGAAGGAGCATCCTCCCGATGGCTCCTGCCGTGGGTATCGTCGTCATGCGTTTCCTCGAAAACAAAAAAGAGCCCATGAGGCAACCAAGTTTCAAACAGATGCTGATATCGTTATCCTGCGCCTGGCTCGTTTGCATGATGGTCGCATGGGCCGACTATAGTCTGGCGGAAACGGCACGCACCGCAGCAAAGGAAATCGGCAGGACATATGGTGGTTCGGCTAAACCGCTCTGGTTCCAAGGGCATTGGGGTTTCCAGTACTACATGGAGAAGAATGGTGGTACTGCATACGACAGGGTAAAAGCCTCAGTCCAACCTGGAGATATCATGGTGATCCCGGAAAATAGCACCAACGCCTTTCCGGAAATCATGGTGAAAGGCACCCCATTAAAAGTCCTGCAGTTCACTCCGGCAAGGTTTTTGACTACCATGAACTTTTCAGCCGCCGCCGGCTACTACTCCAGCAGTTTTGGGCCACTCCCGTTCCTGGTCGACAAGTCACTCGAAGAACGGTATCATATCGTCGTTTTCCCGCCATCTCATCAGTAGGGGCACGACTTGTCGCGCCAAGCAGGCCACTGCAGGATTTGTCCCTTAAAAAATACATCATCGTCTGCAAATATAAATATTACAAGACCACGGAGGAATTATGAAAAATTTAGCAAGAATTGCGGTGAGTTGCGTATCTCTGGCGGCGGCGTTATTGCTCATTATTTCCTGCTCAAGCTCAAGCTCAAGCAAAAATGACCCTGCGATCATTGTTTGCAAAGAATTTATAAAAAAAGCGGCAACAGGTGACAAGACATTGGCAGATCTAATTGATTTTGAGTCAGCGGCTCAAAAATATGGGACGACAGAACAAGAGATAATCAAAAAAGAAGGTGCAGAAAAATGGAATAAAATAAAAGATGACATGGTAACTACCATCATCACAACGTTCACCCCTCTTAAAAATAACTACGACACGGCTTTCAAAGATTTCAAGGTAGATGAAAAAGGGGTGGATTACTGGATTGTCTCATATGTAAACCCGGCAAAAGAACGCAAAATGATGATGGTAAAAAAGAGGGCCGATAAGCTTAAAGCATATTTTTACCAGCGCTGATACCGGACTATTTATGTTTTAGGCTCATATGAAAGAAAGAACCATTGACCTCGGCAGGTTTGTGCCATGCCTGCAGTATATTCCGCTGGCTCTTGTCCTGGCGGTTGTCGCCTATGTCCGTATCCGGCTTCTTCAGGTTCCCCTTGAGCGCGATGAAGGCGAGTACGCTTACATGGGGCAACTCCTGCTCAATGGCATGCCTCCCTATGTTCATGCCTATTCCATGAAACTCCCCGGAGTCAGCGGTGCCTACGCACTTATCATGGCGTTATTTGGCCAGACCCCTTCAGGTATTCACCTGGGGCTGATACTTGTCAACGGGTTGTGCGTTTTATTTGTATACCTGTTGGCATTGCGGCTGTTCGACCGTGCAGCTGCTTTCCCCGCCGCCGCAAGCTACGCTGTTTTGTCCCTCAGTGAGTTCGTATACGGCATTTTTGCCCATGCGACCCACTTCGTTGTGCTGTTCTCATTGGCTGGCTTCATCTTACTCCTAAGTCCTTACAATAGAGCCCGCACATTGCTGCTGTTCCTAAGCGGGTTCTGTTTCGGTCTGGCATTCACCATGAAGCAACCTGCAGCATTGCTGGCTGTCTGCGCATTGCTGCATCTTGCCTGGACTGGTTACCACACGCACGGCTCCAGCAGAAAGGCTCAGGTAACGGGGTTCGCCCTGTTTCTGTTTGGATTGGTCGTTCCCTATACGCTCATCCTAATCTGGGTGCTCAAGGCGGGCGCATTTGAAAAATTCTGGTTCTGGACCGTCACCTATGTCCGGGAATACGCCTCCGGCCAGACAGTCGCCCAAGGTCTGTCCGTATTGGACCGCACATTTCCGCTCATCGTGAAACCGCATCTTCCACTCTGGCTCCTGGCAGGCGCAGGTGCACTTTTCCTGATGGCAAACCGCGGGCGGTGCACAAACAGGCGGCTTGTCGCGGGGCTGTTGTTCTTTTCGTCCCTTGCGGTCAGTTCGGGTTTTTATTTCCGGTGGCACTATTTTATTCTCATCCTGCCGGTAATTGCTTTACTGGTGGGCGCTTCATGCGCAGCAATCGAGGATATAATTGCTCCGGGAACGAACAGTAAAAAATGGCTGGGGCGCATGGTCCCCACGCTCCTCGTCATGGCGGCAATCGGGTATGGTCTCTACCAGGAACGATCGTACTTTTTCAAGCTCACCCCCCTGGAAGCGAGTGCTGCAACATATGGGACAACCCCCTTTCCCGCAGCGATCGAAATTGGCCGCTACATAAAGGATCACACCTCTGGCACCGACCGGATTGCGGTACTTGGCTCCGAACCGGAGATTTACTTCTACGCCGGAAGACTGTCGGCAACGGGCTATATTTACATGTACAGCCTGATGGAAGACCAACCGCATGCCGAGAGGATGCAGCAGGAATTGATCCGCGAAATCGAACAATCAAAACCGATCTACTGTGTCTTCACCAAAAACCGATTCTCGTGGCTGGGGAGCCCCTCTTCGCCGCGATTGATTTTCAGCTGGTTTGAACCGTATGCACAGGAACACTATGAGCAAGTCGGTGTTATTGAACTGTACGATTCAGAAACACGCTACTTCTGGGACGCAGATGCGGCACAACACACTCCCGGCTCGGAGTCATATCTTGTCGTCTATAAACGCAAGTCCTAATACTTTGGATACTGGACTCGATTTGAGCACTGTTTTTCTGTCCATAATAATTCCGGCATTCAATGAGGAAAAACGTCTCCCCGTATATCTGACGAGAGTCCTGGAATATCTCGAACGGCAGGACTTCTCCTATGAGGTAATTGTCGTCGATGATGGGAGTGCCGATGCAACTGCGGAAGCCGTTGCACGCATCATGGAAGGAAACAACCGGGTTAAGCTCATCCGCCACCCTGCAAACCGGGGTAAAGGCTATGCGGTCAAGACCGGCATGCTTGATGCGTCCGGCAAACTTCGGCTCTTTACCGATGCCGATGGTGCAACGCCTATCATGGAACTGGAACGGCTTCTAAAAGCCATTGATAGCGGAGCAAACGTGGCGATAGCTTCCCGGGCAATGAAGGATGATTCATGCACCATAAACGCCCATCTCCACCGGAAAGTGATCGGGAGAGTCTTCCATAGCATTGTGAACGCACTAACGGTAAAAGGAATCCATGATACCCAGTGCGGCTTTAAACTATTCACTGCCGAAGCAGCACAGGAGGTATTTCAACTCCAACGCATCGATGGTTTCGGGTTCGATGTCGAAATTCTTTATCTCTGCCAGCGAAACGGGTACCGCATTACGGAAGTGCCGGTTAATTGGACCGATATAGCGGGTTCTAAAGTCAACCTGATCGTGGATTCACTTCGAATGTTAACGGATATATTCAAGATACGGCTCAATGAAATGACAGGAGCTTATCAACCCAACTCTTTATCTGTAGAGGGGAAGAATACCATTCCGAAGTGATCAGGACGCGCCAATACTGCGTGCAAGTGAAGCAGGATCCTTGTGAAAGTAAATGGAATGCGGTATAAACGCGTGTACAGAGTTGCAGGATTCCCCCAAGCGTTGATAAACCGATACATGCTTGGCATCTATGCTGATACCTTTGAAGTAAAACCATATTTTTGAGGAGATGACGATGAAAAGCTCAATGATTCTACTATCAATTTTGATGCTATGTATGATCGGATGCAGCAAGCCGGAAACAAGGCTCGTCGGCAAATGGAAGAGCCCGACAGTCCAGGGCTTTGTTGCAGAATTTAATAAAGACAATACGGGATTCACGTCAACAGTTGTTCCAGGTCATGCCGGTAAGATAGCAGCTGAAATGAATAAATTACCGTTTCAATGGACAATCTCGAAGGACGGGAAGATTAAGATTAAAGAAGACAAGGCGGAATACTTTGGCAAATTGGCGGGAAACAAGTTGGAGTTGGAGGTAAATGGCGCAACTGTCGTATTGGAGAAAGCAAAATAACGCTCTTTTTATTCCTTTAGCCAAAAATTTACTGATATGAGGATTTGTCTTGCACGATGGGCTTGACATCAAATCGCCAAGGTGCGTTTCAGATCGGGAAACTCGTTTTGCATTTTCGGTGGCCATAATTTTCCTGCTGTATGCAGGTTTCTCCACATTTCATCACGAGATGTGGCGCGATGAGATGGGTCCTTGGCTCATAGCCCGTGACAGCCGTTCGTTATTCGACATCTTCCACAACATCAGATACGATGGCCACCCCTCACTCTGGTACCTCCTGATCTGGCCCCTCACGGTTTTCACCATCAATCCCGAATCAATTCAGTGGCTGAACCTGGGGGTCGCCGCCAGCGCCGTCTTCCTGATCGCCCGTAACGCACCAGTCTCCCGGTGGGTACGCACCGCCGTTGCCTTGGGATATTATCCCATCTACGAGTACGGCTCCATTGCGCGTAACTACTCCCTTGGGCTCCTCGCCCTGGTAGCATTCTGCACACTCTTCCCGTACCGCCGTGAACGGCCTTTATTGCTTGGCGTCCTGCTCCTGGTGGCGGGGAACAGCAGCATGCTTGCCTGTATTCTTGCCATCGCCGCCCTTCTCATGCTGACTATCGAGACCGTCATCTTCAGGCCTCAACCGACAAAAATCAAGCAAAGCTGGTGTGGAATCGGCATCGCGGCAGTGAGTATCGCCTTTGCAATTTGGCAGATGATCCCGCCGCACGATTCCGGTTACGCAATGGGTTGGCACTTCAGTTACGATCCGGTCAAACTGGTAAAGGTTTTGAAGAACATGACCGCCGCCTATCTGCCATTGCCGAATGCCGGTCCCGGTTTCTGGGAAACCGAATTCCTTGCGGCATTTTCTCTGTATCGCAACTTTTCCTGGGTCGGCGCTCCCCTCCTCCTTATCATTGTCTCGTTGGCCCTGTTGCGCCGTCCGCTAGCGCTTGTCTATTACCTGTGCGGCAGCCTGGGATTGCTGGCTTTCTTCTACGTAAAGCATGTCGGCTATCTGCGGCATCACGGATTTCTTTTTGTCTGCTGTGGGACCGCTTTGTGGCTCGCCAGGACCATGCAGCCGGTCACCCTGGCTGGCCTGCTGGATGTTGCAGCGCGACGCTCGGAAAGGGCCGTTGCACTGCTTTTCCCGGTTATCCTGGCCGTGCACCTTGCCGGTGCACTGATTGCGGTCGCTGGCGAGTACAAGTACACCTTCTCCGCGGCCAAGGCGACAGCCGACATGATCCGTGAGCGAGGGCTCGACAAACTGCCGCTGATTGCCGACCTCGATGTTACCGGCATGCCCGTGGTAGGCTACCTGAACAAACGCTCTGCGTTCTATCCCTGCGGCGACCGATACGGTTCGTATGTCGTATGGGATACTGCCCGGATGCAGCACTCGATCGTCTGGGGCGAACCGTTGCAGATGGCCGCAAAAACCGGGTCTCCGGCGGTCGTGCTCGTCGATGACTTTGTTATGAAAAAATTCCCGCCTCCAGCGGAGTTGCAACCCAAACTGCAATTGATAGGTTGTCGCAACGCCGAGATTGCCACCGATGAGAGTTACTGCGCCTACCTCTTCGATCCGGACCACACCATAGAGGCCTTGCGACAATGACGGACAGGACAACCCCATCAGATACGCCAGTTCGGCAAAATCCACGCTGGTTCTTCCTCTTGTCGGTGGCCATTCTGGGAATCATCGGCATAATGGCGGTTTACTCCCTGCGGCTGAACTTCCCGCCGATTCGCAGTGACGGCCTCGGTTATTACCTCTATCTCCCGGCAACGTTCATATATCACGACTTAAGCCTGCAGAGCATTGCCGAGGTCTTTAACAACGGACATATCCCTGACGTGACCCCCTCGCTGTGGCAATACTCCGGCCCCGCTCTGTGGGAAGATTCCACAAATTACCTGATAAAATATCCCTTGGGCGAAGCACTTCTGATGCTGCCGTTTTTTTTCTTGGCATGCATCGCGGCGTTTGTTACCGACACTCCCGTTGATGGCTTTTCGCCGCTTTTTCAATACGCTGCCGCAATTGCCGGCTTGTTCTACGCAATCGCCGGCATTGCCATACTTTGGAAAGTGCTGGAAAGGCGATTCAGGCAAAACACCATCCTCCTTGCCATGGTCGGCATGGTATTCGGGACAAACCTCTTTCACTATGCGACCTATGACAGTGTCTTCAGTCATGTGTACTCATTTTTTCTCTGCTCAGCCTTTCTTTACATCATTCAACGCATCTATTCACAGGATTCCGCACGGTATTTCATAAGCGGAGGAGCATTAGCTGGCCTGATCGTCATCACACGGCCCACAAACGGACTTTGGTTGCTCTTTGCCATCTTTTACGGCGTGGACTCTCTCCATGCTCTGTCGGACAGACTTTCCTTCTGGAAGCGCCACGTAACCAAGGTAGTGTATGGCGTCCTGCCGTGTGCCTGTGTCATTTCCCTGCAACTACTGTACTGGAAAATCATTACCGGGCATTTTGTTGTATTTTCATATCGTGGCGAGTATTTCAATTTTGCACGTCCTGAGATTTTCAATGTGTTGTTCAGTGTCCGTAAGGGACTGTTTTTCTGGTCTCCCATTCTTCTGCTGGTCATTCCCGGTTTGTATTATGTGCGGAAAGGCGCCCGCGAGTTCTTGGCACCAACCTTACTTTTTTTGCCGTTAAATATTTACGTCATATCCGCATGGCATAGCTGGTTCTATGGCGGTTCGTTCGGCCACAGGGCATTTATAGAATCACTTCCGCTTTTTGCGATATGCTTCTGCTCTCTCTACGAAGGATCGTCATCTTTATTCTGGAAGCGATTTATGATAGTTCTGACGCTTCTGTGTGTGATACTTTCTACATGGCTGATGCTCAAGTATTGGACAGGCGTCATCCCTTTTGATGGCACTACATGGGACTATTTCGTCAAAACATTCTTTAACCTGACCTCCCGCTGATTCACCTATCAGATCCCGGCAGCAGTAGTGAGGATGCCACACATGATTCTGAGCATTATAATTCCTGTCTTCAACGAAGTGACAACCATCGATGAACTGCTGAAACGCGTGATGGCTGTTCCTCTTGCCAAAGAGATCATTGTTGTCGATGATTTTTCAACAGACGGTACCCGGGAAAGGCTCGCGGGGTTGGTTGGTAAGTACGGCAGCCTCAAAGTGGTCTGCCACGAAAAAAACAGGGGAAAGGGGTGTGCCATCAGAACCGGTCTGGGGCATATCACCGGAGACATAGTGATAATTCAGGATGCCGACCTGGAATACGATCCGGCCGAATATCCGAAACTTGTCAAACCGATTGTCGACGGCAGGGCCGATGTCGTGTACGGCTCTAGATTCGCTGGTGGCGAGGAGCATCGCGTCCTCTACTTTTGGCACTATCTGGGAAACCGATTTTTGACGCTCATGTCAAACATGCTCACCAACCTGAATCTGACCGACATGGAGACCTGCTATAAAGTGTTCAGGGCTGACATCATCAAAGGGATCAAGCTTGAACAGGACCGCTTCGGCTTCGAGCCCGAAATAACTGCAAAGGTAGCCAGAGCAGGTTGCAGAATTTTCGAAGTCGGTATTTCCTACAGCGGCCGTACCTATATCGAGGGGAAAAAGATCGGCTGGAAGGATGGGGTTAAGGCAATCTGGTGCATCATCAAATACCGGGTCATGACATAAGGGCATTATGAACCGCTCGGTCCGAACAAACGTAGCCTTTTGCAGCTTCCTCTGCGTGCTGACAGTTGCCGTTTTCTGGGGAGTACTGGGCAATGACTTTTTAAACTACGATGACTTTCAGTATGTTACCAGCAACAGACATGTAACGTCCGGAGTCTCAATCGAGAATGTCATCTGGGCCTTCACGTCAGGCTATGCCGCCAACTGGCATCCCGTCACCTGGCTATCGCATATGGTGGATGTCGAACTGTTTGACATGAATCCGCAGGGACATCACCTGATGAACCTGCTCCTCCATACTGCCAATGCCTGCCTGCTTTTCCTGCTCCTCAACAAAATCACCGGCTCTGCCTGGCGCAGTATGGTCGTCGCCTCACTCTTTGCTATTCATCCGTTACATGTGGAATCGGTTGCCTGGGTAGCAGAGCGGAAGGACGTGCTCTCGACATGCTTCGCATTGTTGACGCTGCTGGCGTACGCCTCGTATGTGCAACGAAACGGCACCTGGCGTTATTTGGCGCTATGCGGATGTTTCTCGCTCGGTTTGATGAGCAAGCCGATGCTTGTTACCCTGCCGTTTGTCCTGCTTCTGCTCGATTACTGGCCATTGCGGCGGTTTGTGCCCTGGAGTTCGGAAACTGTCGATGAACGATCGTGTCGGGCCGGTAGCAAACTGCCGCTCTCCCGGCTGGTTATGGAAAAACTACCTCTGTTTGCATTGGCGCTACTCTCCAGTTGCATCACCATATTTGTGCAAAAAGGGGCTCTGCATCCCCTGGACGTCACCCCCCTGTCGTTTCGCATCGGCAATGCCGTGACAGCCTACCTGCGTTACCTGGGCAAAACGGTCTGGCCTTCCGATCTCGCTGTTCTTTATCCTCTCCCTCCGTCAATTCCGATACTTCATAGCGTGAGTTCCGCAATACTCCTGCTGCTGACTTCATATGGTGCCTCTGCGTTATCACGCAGGCGTCCCTATATTCTCGTCGGCTGGCTCTGGTTTCTCGGCACGCTTGTGCCGGTTATCGGAATAGTACAGGTGGGTCTGCAATCCATGGCGGACCGTTACACGTATTTCCCCTTGATCGGGATCTTCATTGCGGTCGTTTGGGGGGTAGCGGACCTTGCGGGGGATCGGCCGGCCTGGCGCATTCCGCTTGCACTGGCTACCGCGGGGGCTCTAACCGCATACAGTGCAGTTAGCTGGAGTTATGAGCGCTGCTGGAAAAACAGCAACACCCTGTTTTCCCATGCCATCGCCGTAACCTCCGACAATTATTATGCGCATTACATGCTTGGCAAGGCCCTTTACGACGAGAATATGCTTCAGGACGCTCTTGTCCACTATTCCAGAGCCCAGCAGTTGAACCCTCGATTTGCCGATGCCTATGTCAATAGGGGAATTATCTATTCGAAGCAGGGAAAACCGAAAGACGCCATCAACGATTTTTCAACGGCCCTCTCGATAAATCCCGGCTCCCAATATGCACACTACAATATTGCCGTCGCCCTTCAAGCCCAAGGAAGGGTTGAAGAAGCCATGATGCATTACGGCGAAGTACTGCGTCGTGAACCGGACAATGCTGGCGCTCATTACAATCTGGGGAATGCTCTCATGGGCCTTAAACGATGGGATGAAGCACTACGTCATTTTTCCGAGGTAGTGCGGTTGAAACCGGAGTCAGAGACCGCTCGCCAGAATCTGGAGATGTGCTTGAAGCAGAAAGCGAACCAATGAATGTCTGATATGACGGACACACCCAATCCCCTATACCGGCTTGGACTCATCATCCTGCTGGTAGTGGCGGTTTACGGGAACATTCTCAACCACGGCTTCGTGTGGGACGATACCGATATCATCGTTCATAATCCCCTTCTGGAAAAACTTGGGAACATCCCTCTTTTTTTTCTTTCAGAAGACAAGGTTACCGCCGCAACGGGTTATTACCGCCCAATGGCCTATATTTCTTTTGCACTGGACCGGGCCATATGGGGGTTGAATCCGCTCGGTTTCACCATTACCAATCTGGTACTCCACATCCTCGTTGCACTTCTCTTCTACGCGGTAATCGCGGCATTGTTCACTAAGGAACGACTTGCTTTCGTTGCGGCCATGATATTTGCCGTGCATCCCCTGGCCGGAGAAACCGTTAACTTTCATGCCGGTGGCCGGAATACTCTTCTCTGCGCCAGTTTTGCGTTACTGTCGTTGCTTCTTTACACCAAGGGGAAACATATCCTGGCGGTCGTCTGTTTCACGTGTGCAATTTTTTCGAAGGAATTTGCCCTGTTATTGCCGCTGGTCTTTCTTTTTCATGATTATCGGCTGCAGCAGAAAAAGGTTCGTTTCAGCACCTATATTCCTTACTTCATATCAATCGTCTGTTATCTGGCTCTCCGGTCAGTTGCCGTCCAGAAAGCAAACTTTTTGGAGACAATCAGGTTTTCAAAGCAGTTATGGCTGACCCCCTACCTGGTAGTGAGATACCTGCTGAACATGATCTATCCATTTCAGCTAAAGGTCATGTACGACGAAAGCACCACCATCCCTCTCTGCATCCTCTGCTTGCTGGTTGTGATCCTTCTGACAGGTATTGTTTTCATCTACAGGAGAGACAAAGAACTGTCGTTTTCCGTCTACTGGTTTCTTATTTTCCTGCTCCCTGTAGTCAACATTATTCCGCTCGTCTCAAATTCCCTGATTGCGGACCGTTATGCCTATTTCTCGTTGATGGGCTTTGCCCTTGGGGTGGCAACCTTCATCTGCAAGACCGACAAGCGAGGCATGACCGTTATCATGGTGATAATCTGCACAGTTTATGCACGTGCTGATATCAGGCAGAACAACGTCTGGAAAGATGACGAAACGCTTTTCACCCGGATGGCAAACGATGCTCCGGAGATGTTCGTCGGCTATCGCAATCTCGGACTCTACTATTACAACAGGAGTGACAGGGCTAATGCCGAGCGCTATATTGCCATTGCCTGCTCCAAACCGGATATCCCCCCCTTGTTTCTGACCGGTGCCGCCTCCATATTCGTGGAAACAAACAGGCTCGACACGGCCGAGGAATTGCTGATCAAGGCCCTGAAGCAAGATTCTGCCAACCCCGAACCGTACGTGTTGCTGAATATGATTTACGAGCAGAAGGGAAATAAACAACTGGCCGACTCATACCTTAGCAAGGCCCGCGAAGCGATCCCCGCGTTTGAAGAAGAGGTGACCAGAATGGCTGAAGTATTTTGCCGCGAAGGGGAAAAGTTTATTGCTGAACATGAGTACATTCACGCGAAGAATATTTTGTGGCGCGCATTACTGGCAAAACCCAACTTTGTTCCCGCACTCATTGACATGGGACGTTTGGGCTACGAACAGGATGATTTTGCGACCGCAACAAGATACCTCGAACAAGCACTGGCACTTGATCCTTCAAATGCTGCTGCGAAAAGCACTCTCAACCTGGTGCATCAGAAGCAGGGAAAAACGACGGGCTCACGCGAAAAGTGAAAAAACCCCATCAAGCAACGGGGCACGACAGATCATCGCCTTACCTCATGTCCCCGTCTGCGCACTGCCAGCCCACCAATTGCCGCTAGGACAACCATCCCGCACAGGGTCATTGCCACTCCAATTTTATATGAGACGGGTGAATAACGAAAGGTGACGGTATGCCTTCCTTGCGGGACGGAAACGGCCCGGTAGGCGTAGTTGGCCCGATACAGCTTTGCCTCCCGGTCATCTACCTGTACGCGCCAGTCCGGGGTATACAGGTCACTCATGACAAGAATGCCGGGTTTGTCGCTGGTGACCCGCAAAACGACTTCATCGGGGGCATACTTCACCTGCTCCACGAGATATCCTGCGGGAGGAAGGGACATGGCAGCGACCGGGGGCTGGGGCGCTTCATCCAATAAAACTTTTCTGCGGAAATCCATTTTTTTATCAAGCATTTTATCCAGCATCACCCTGCGGTCTGGGATGACCTCGCTGTCGTAGACCATAAATGCTCTCGGCAAGGCCTGCTGATTTTCGTAAATCGCGAAGTATCGATTTTCGAAAAGCATCTTGAACTTGTCCGGAGGGAGGTCACGCGGGGATATGACGTACCTGACGTTGAGGAAATCGACCAGCGGCCAATTTGGGTCCCACTGCTGCCGGGAATCGATCTGCCCGCCGACGCTCGGCCCTCCCTGGGCAAGATAGAGCTCCGAAAACCGCCGGTACACCGGCACATCGTAGCCGGCTACATCGGCAATCCCGTAGACTGCGCCATAGTTCGGATAAAAATATCCGTCAGTCGTCAGAATCCGGTAAAGTTGCTGCTCTTTTTTTTGCAGAAATTCCACCGCGGGAACAGACGGCAGGATCTCGGATTCTTTGACCATTGGGTTGTAACCCCAAGCCAGCGCACACAGTTCAAATACCGTCAGGGCAAACAACAGGCCGGGGAAGAAACGTGAAAAATGGGAAAAGCGCAGACTGACGAGATAGCCGAGGACGATGGCAATTGCAATGGCAAAGGGAAGGTACGTCCGCCATTGCTGTAACGCAAAGACCGAGTGAAAGATTTTATGGCCAAAGGTTCCGGGAGGGAAGGCGTTTGCAACGGTGCATTTAAGGATAAACATACTGAGAAAGAACAGGATGGTCGCCAGGATAACGGCTGCAGCGGCATAAAAGCCCTTACTCTTCCTTTGGGCGGATTTTAGCTGACAGAGAAAACTGTCATAGCCAAAGCCAGCCAGAACTGCGGCCAGAAAAACAAACGGAAGCCGCAATCTCTTGCTGGGAGCCATGGAAAATACCGGCAGATGACTGATGGCTTCAAAACCCGGGAGATGCCAGGCGACCCCTATACAGAACACAGCCAGGGCAGAAATGATAAGCAACGGCCTATTCTTTGAACCGGCAAAAAACGAACCGGCTACCAACGCCAAAGGAGTCAAACCGAAGTATGCGGATTGTTCGTTATAGTTCTGGAAGCTTGTGAAAGGCCAGATATAGCTGTGGTCCAGAGGGTTGCCGAAGAAATTCGGGCAGAGGAAAGTGACTGCTGTGGTAATGTTTTCAAGCCACTCTTGCGAATAGAAAAGACTTCCTCCCACATCCGAAGCCCGCCCGCCACGGGCAAATGTCGAGCTCTGCACCATGAAATCGAGAAATGGCACCAGCTGTATACCGCTGATTACGGCTCCGATAATTACGGCCAACAGGAAAGAGCCAAGGAACCCGGCTTTTCCCCGGAAACCTGACTCCAGAAACACCAATCGTGCCAGGAAGTAGAGCGAAAACACTGCAAGAATCTGGAACGTTGTCTCAGGATGTCCGCTCAGTAGCGACAGCCCCATGCCTGCTCCGAGCATGGCAGTTCGGAACAGGTTGTTTCGCCGCAGCAGTTTTTCGCCCGCCCACATCAGAAAAGGGAGACAAACCAGGACATTTGCCAGGGGAAACCCCACCCAAACTATCAGCGGCCCGGAAAAAGAAAAGGAAATGGCGGATAAAAGGGCTCCTTTATTTGAAATCCGCAGTTCGCGACAGAAGAAAAACGTGAACATACCCGCGAAGAGCAGATTGAAAATGACCCGGATGGTTGCTACCTTCCCCGGAGAGAGTACGCGAAGCAATAGATTTGGGGGATAGAACAGAGATGATTGGGAGTTGGCAACCAGCGCTTGGCCGGTAAAAATATACGGATTCCAGAGGGGTACATGACCTTCTGCCTGCATGGTTTTGGCAGCAATGCTGTGCCAAACGTAGAACTGTTCGATTTCGTCGCTTAATAGCGTATTCTGGGGGGGAAGAGGGGGGACGTTGTCCCGGTTATAAAGAAAGGGGTTGCTCGCCGGTATATCTCCCGGCACGATCACTTTTCCTTGGAAGAAAACCGGCCAAAACAGCACGCCGAGCGCGAGGCAGAGGCAAACCACTACATAACGTGTGTTGCTTGACTTAGGTGACTTGAACAAAGCGTCCACGCGCGAACCGCTTTCTCTGCAAAGATTGACAATAGTAGCCCCGACTCCTGTTCAGATCTCATGCCGGATCCGACCCAAAAGGCAGGTCATGTAACGCAAAGCTCAGTGAAAGGTGGTGTAATAAGAGGTGTACTGGTCAATCAGACGTCCATCCCAGTCGAATTCGGGCTTGATCACCATTTCACCCTTCTTGTCGATGTAACCGCACTTTTCCCCCACCTTTACCGGCGCGAGGCCGTTGACGAAGATGGAACCGGCTTCATATTTCGGTGCGATCACCATTTTCCCCTGCTTGTCCATATAGCCGATCTTCTTCTCCTGCACGACCGGCGCAAGCCCCTCGCTAAAAATTGTGGGAGAATCGAATTGCCGATCCATGATCTGGTTGCCCTTTGTATCAATCAGCACCCATTTACCATCCTTGCTCACTGCAGCAACCCCTTCGTTGAAGTTGGTGGCGTTGCCATACTGTGCAGGAATGACCAGCGCGCCCTTATGGTCGATAAATCCTACTTTGCCATATTTCCCATTGATCTTTACCCTGGCAAGTCCATCCTTAAACGCCCCTGCCTCGAAATATTGCGGTTCGATGATCATCTGTCCCGATTTATCGATGTAACCGCGCTGTTTGCCAATTCTTACCGAAGCAAGCCCTTCGGAAAAATAGGATGCATCAAAGAATCGGGGGGTGATGGCGAATTTGCCATCTTTTCCGATATAACCGGCCTTGTAACCGTCTTTTTCGATAACGACGACCGACGACAATCCTTCCGTAAAGGCAAAGGTAAAGACATAGCGCGATTCGGTGACCTGTTCGCCTTTCTTGTCGATGTAGCTCCACCTGTTACCGTTCTTGACCGCCGCTCTGTCTTCCTTGAAAATGGAACCGGCATCGAAGCGAGGCGGAATCACCATATTCCCCTTCACATCGATGTAACCGTCTTTGCCGTTCTGGCGCACGGCCGCCAGGCCCTCGGCAAAGATCGACGCATTTTCGTACTGGGCGGGAACCACCATTTGGCCATTCCGATCGCAGAATCCGTATTTCCCCTGGCTTTTCACCAGCAGGCGGTATGAATCTGCCTTCTCGGCAACTTTTGTTCCTTCACGTTGACATGCGGTACAAAGCAGCAGCGCCGCAAGGGCCAGTCCGATCATACGTCTCATGTGTCAGTTCTCCCGTCATTATCAAGTAGCTTGTTGAACATAGCAGTGAATTCGTCTTCAGTGAGACTCTTGTAAAATTCAGACCGGCCTGCAACAACAAGAAGCGACTCCCCCTCTTCTTCCCTCACGATGCCGATAACCTCTCTTCGGTAGAAAAGAAACCGCCAGACAACCGCCAGCGATGCGATAGCAAACCCCGCATAAATTATGGAGAGTCCCCGCTCCTTGAAGACCGAAAAGCGTACCCAGTACGGCAGTTCTTTCAGCATCAGCTGGTAGTCGGCAAACGCAAGGGAGCCACCTTTGGTCACGGTCCCCGTGGTGATCGTTTTCCCTTGCCGCTCCACGCTTATCATGAAGACCGGGTTTTTGAATTCCGCGGAATGACTGGCTGGCGCGCCATTTTTTATGTAGTAATCGGGATAGAAAACCGCCCGGAAATGATACCCCGCCAAGGAAAAGACGTCTTCCTTTCCTCCCATGACGTTCAGCTTCGTATACGCGCCATCGATTTCCTTACCTGACCGGTCCTGGACTACGAACAGCGGCGCCGGACCCACGGTGCTGACAATGAAGGAGGAGTTGTCGGCCTTGTAAGGGCGGTTGACATCGGCTTCGTGTTCCACTCCTCGGTCGTCCACCATGCGCACCTTGAGGCCGGTCGGCACCCCGCGGGTAAGCATGGGAAGAATGCTTTTAACCGTGAACGAAACCCTGGGAGGGGGGCCGATCTTCGGCATTTTGGGTGACGCAGTATAACGGGCCACTTCTCCCTGAAAAGTCTCTCCTTCAGCAAGATCGATCACGCCGGTGAACCTGGTATATACGCTGATCATCCCCCCGAGGAGGATGAGAAAGAAACTGATGTGAAAGAGCCCGAAGGCAATCGGTGAAAAGCGGTTTTTTACTCCGCAGAAGCCATTGCTGTCCCCTATCACGGCAAAGCCCCGCTTGCGCAGCAAACCAAGGATTGTCGAGCCGTCCATACCGGTTGGCAGTCGGTACGTGGCATGAAACGGGTAACCGGAAGCTGATTCAGGGTTTCCCGGTTGCCCTTCGGGAAGGGCTATTCGCTTCTTGATCAGGGGAATCCGCTGCCACATGACGAGCGCCAGGTTGATAAAAAACAAGACCCAGAGTGTCAGCATGAACGGCGAGGCGTAGATGGAAGTAAACCCGAACGTCTCGAAGAACGCTACCAGTGAGGGAGAGTTGTGTTTCCACTGACTATACATAGCCTGCGACAACAGGCTTCGCTGCGGAATCCAGAGCCCTGCCAGGAACATCACGCCGAGCAGGGAAATGAGCAGTAAAGTGAAACGGAGAGAACTCAGAAATTTTATAAATTTATTATGCATGGGGAAGGTATCGCAACCTGAAGCTTCTTGAAATGTAGTACGCCAATGAGGGATGAAGCAGAGCCGATGAGAGAGGAGAAAAGCTCAAAAAGCTCGTCCTTCATCAGCTCTCGCCTATCACTTCCTACCGCACCTGGAACGTGTGGATGCTGGAATCGACAACAAAGGTGACACCGAAAAACGAGATAATGACCGTGCTCAGGGCAGCAATTGCCAACCACGCCAGACGTTCATTCCGCCAGCCGAAAGTGATACGCAGATGGATGCAGATGCCGTAAGAGAGCCAGGAGATAAGCGACCAGGTTTCCACCGGGTCCCAGCTCCAGTAGCTGCCCCACAGGTCCTTGGCCCAGATGGCGCCGGCCGCGATCATGATGGTGTCGGTGATGAACCCGAATACCACATAGCGAAAGATCATCTCATCAAGACGATCCAGGGAGGGGAACCGCTCATAGGATGGATTCACGACGCCACTCTTCGAGCTCTTCCTTTTCATCAGGTAGAGAACTCCCGCAGCCATTGCCAGGGTATACGCACCGAATGCCAGCCAGGCGAAGTATACATGGATGTAAAGCCAGTAATTCTTCAGGCTGGCTGCCATGGGAGTAAGTACCGGATTGCGCATGACGCCGAAGCCCATCATTATGATCACCAACGGGACAGAGGCGGTGGCCAGCGCTTGCAGGGCCTTGTTCCGCCACCCCACAAAAAGGGTCCCTGCGATTATGAACCACCCCCCCATCATGGCGCTCTCGTAGTCACCTGACCAGGGAAGATGACCTTGAGCCTGGTAACGGGCGCAAATGGCGATTGTATGGGTCAGGAACCCGATCAGGATAAGGATCGTCATCTTCGGCATGAATCGGGGGTTCTTGAAGACGAAGGAATAGATGTACCCGCCGCTCGCCAGGGAGTAAATTACCAGGGAAATCCAGAAAAAAATCATTTCAAAATTCGACATAGTGGCTACCTTTATCCGTTCGTTTGTAGCGAATTGTAGGGAGAGTGCGTGCAACACCCATCTATCATAGCTGTCATTGCTTGTCCGAATCACTCAGCAACTGCAGGGTTTTCCTGCCAATGACCCTCACCTGGCACTTTTCCTCAGATCCTTCCAGCCAGATTCGCTGGGGCCGGATCATAATCCTGATGAACCCCCCGACAGCGGCGAGAACAGCTCCGATGATCAACATGACCCTATGCCTGCCGCGGGCCACGCGAATCTCGCTCCATTGAGCAAGCCCCTCCAATGAGGCGGTATACTCTCCCTGCGCAATCTTGTTTTTACCCCACAGCTTCAGTTCGGTATCGACAATTTTTTTCTTGTCCAATGTTGCCTGTATCTGAATCGCTTTGTCTTCCGGGTTCAGCCAGGCACTCCCCCCCACATTTTCAGACTGGGGATATTTGAGCGAACCGTAGTAACTGTATGCCCCCTTCTTTTGCGGGAGAGGAAGAAGTTTTACAAAATTCTCGTAAACAATGGACTTATCCTTTCTTATCATAATCAGGGCATCGAAGATAAACCTGGTCATATGGTAATCGAGTCCGCCATAGAGGAATGGTTTCCCGGGAGCGATGATGCCAGTAGCCAGTTCCTTGCGTTCCTGAGAGAGCAGGGCTATTTCCGTTGCCCCTTTTGGCCATTGGGGATTCGGCAGTATCTGCTTTTTTACCTGAAGCAGCGGCAATCGGGAGGCACCAGCGAGAGAACCCGCTTCAAATTGTCCAATCAGCCCCTTGCCATCAAGCGATATCGGCTCGCCAACACCCAACCGGCCCATAACCGAGTATTCACGCATGTAGTCATAAGAACCGAACAGGAGCAGGAGCAGCAGGCCGACATAAAGCAATGTTGTCCCCAGGTAGCCGAGGTCGCGTTTCTCCCCGTAATCGCCGGCAACAGTAAAATGAAAGCCGACACCGGTCAGAGCGGTCTGCAACTGTGCGGCCGGGCGGTCTATCTCAATTACACTCTTTGGCGGATGGTAGTCTGCGCCATAGCGGATGTCACCACGCATTCTCACCATGCGCCAGACAAGCCTTAGCGCAATGCACACGCAAAACAGCACGTTATTACCGAGGAGCAGATCCCCCGAAACGGGAAGACGCAGCTTAATTCTGAGCACGGAATATGCGGGTATGACCAGGAAAACCAGTAAGAAATAGGGAGAGACAAAAAATATCTTAGAAGCTCCGGAAAACTTGGTATTTTTGTTCATTCGCTCTGTCACTTCCTGAAATGGGGTAAGAGAAAAAATATGGTTCGTTCTATCGGCTTTTGAGGTAGCAAAACCTCAAAAAGTACACCCGGTTGTTTACCATACTTCAGCGGCACAAGCCAGTAATTTTAAGGGGTGGAAGGCCGCCTTGCTTCCAGGATATCCAGTGTTTCGTGGAAAACCCCCGCATGTGTTCTTCTCCTCCCTTCTGCACGGGAACAGGCATTAACAGCATCATGTTCCTGTAAGAAAACCATCTCCCGGCGTGGCAAGAAAACCCTCACCGGCAACCAGATACAACCTGCGCCCATGAAAAGCAAAGCCGCTGTCCAGACCAGCAGGACGCCATAGTCCTGTATGAAGTCAGTTATCACCATGCGCCTGAAATCGGGGATTGCCAGACGGAATCCCTCATGAACAAATTCCCCGCCAGTCGGAGCGTTCCCCCTGAAGAGGACCTCCTTCCCTTTCAGAACCGTGAACAGCAAGGTGAAACGTCCCGTCATATAGGGGTCGCTCCCGTCATCCGGTTTTACCATACTGAAGACGATCTGGTACGGAGTTCCGGGAATTTCGAGCCGGTCCTCTTTTCCCGGTGGATAGATATTCAATGCACCCTGGATCTCGCTGGCTGACTGCATCCCTGGCGCAGAAAAACGGATGACGGAGACAAATCCCAGGTAGCGGGGGTAGACGAAGTAGCCCCGATAGAGAGAAGGGGGATAGAGCTCGAAGACCTTTCTTCCATCCCCTGCCGTCGACGGAGCGACTTCCAGTCTAAGTTTTTTGTCGAGAATTACCCCGGAAGACGCCTCCAAGCGAATCCTCTCCACCAGACCGCCGCCTCCTTCCGCCGTGGGGATCGGTTCACCCTCGACAACGTTCATCCTGTGCGAACTGCGGTTTGTAAGACTGACCAGGATGCCGGTAAAGAGGCAAAAAACCGCGGCGAGGAAGAGCAGTCGAGTGGGAAAGATGCTGATCCCCCGCCAAGCGGCAAGCACGCCTTCCTTGCGGCGACAGTTGTAACCTTCTGCTTCAAGGCGTCCCCGCAATTCGGCAAATTCGGGTGACGCAGGCACGGCAATCGATTCATCGAACAGACCCGCAGGAGCGTCGTTCTCGTCACCGTTTTTTGCACGACGCCTTTTGAGATGCCTGTCCGTTTCCTTCAGCATCAGACACAGGCTGTTCAGGGGGATCAGGGCAAGAAGAACTACCAGAATGACGCTTTTGCGGGTAAATGCCATCAGGGCTATCAAAGTATCATCGGTCCCAAAGGCAATCCCGATATAGATAAGCAGGAAAACTCCGCACACAAGGGGTGGCACGGCTCGGGACGACAGTACTGCCCAGATTGCACTCAGCAGGCGTTTCACTTGCCCCCCTCCTTGATTCGTGCTGTTGCCTGAACAGTCATATTCCAGCTATTAATGATGGTCATACCGTCAATATGCACACCATCCTCTTTCACCGTGAACGGAACGGGGACGGGGTTGCACCCCCCCGGTTTCCCAACGGTTTCCAAGGGGATGAGCGTCTTGCAGTAATAGCAGATCACCGTTCCCTCTGCCTGGCCATAACCGTCCGGCTTGCAGATGGCGCAGGCGTCCAGATCCACCGTAAATTGTCCCGAGGGGTTCAACAGCACGAAGAAACGAGCCTCTTTTCCTCCCTGCTTGTAAAGGTATTTGTGCAACTTGCCATCCTCCAGGTTGATTTCTCCCTGTTTCGGAATGACTATCTCCCCCGCCGGGTTCGCCATGACAGGCACTGGCACCGGGTCCCAGTATTCCACGCTCGGGTAACTGCTCCGGTAGGCCGCGGCCGCAAAAACCAGCAGGGCAAGCAGGGGAACAACGAGCCGAAACCGCCGCTCCCTGATAGCGGCAGCCAGCAGCTTGCGCCGTTTCGCCCCTTGGCGGATATGTGCCACCGACGGCAGCAGCTCGAAGCGGATCGCCAGAAGAATGAGAACAACCGGGGTGAACCAGATGATCATCCCTCCCCAGAATCCGACTCCATTGCCGAACAGGAGCCCGATATAGCCCCAGAGATAGGTGCGGATGAAGAGGTGATCAGGAATCAGCATCGATTCAAAAAACTGGTGGACGAAGTCGTGGGCGAACTTCATTACCTTCATGCTCAGGGGAGAAAAGAGATCGAGGCGGATAAGAGAGGAAGCGCTGAATAACAGGAGTGCCACCACAGCGGCCATGAGAGCGGGCTGAGACACTGTCAGGTACGCCGGCAGCATCTTCTCTGCAGCCAAGGCAGCGAAGGCCAGGACCACGGCGACGAGGACAAGTAGTAGCAACGCCAGGATATTGCCACTGGGTGCGGGGAGCCGACAGGTGCAAATCGCTCCCGCGATGATGCTCGCCGTAAATGTAAAGATTACCGCATAATATGACGCATTGACGAGTTTTTCTCCCTGGAAGACATGAAATTCCCGCATGGTATTGCGGTACAGTGCAGCCACGGCAATGCCCCAGAGCAGGAGAAACACCCCCGCCACCACGCCCCTGATAATCCCGAACGAGAGTTCTCCCGGATATGAACGCAAAAGGGCAAAAGCCCCCACCACTCCAAGAGCAAACCCGGCAATGCCCGCAGCCGCCACGGGAAAACGCCGCCCGGAAAAGCCTCTCAGCAGGACCAGTACGATCCCGAACCAGGAAATAAGAAGGGGAATAAGCTTCACCGCAACCATCAGGACCTCATCCGCTCTTCGCGCACCAGCACTCCGTCATCGAGGTAGATGGTCCGGTCCCCCCAGGTGGCCACTTCCTGGTTGTGCGTTACCATGATAACGGTAAAACGCTCCTCTGCCCGCAACTCCTTGAGCAGTTCCATTACCATCACCGTACTCTTGTGGTCCAGATTGCCGGTCGGCTCGTCCCCCAGCAGCAGTTTCGGACTGTTGATAATCGCCCGGGCGATACAGACCCGCTGCTGTTCTCCGCCCGACAACTCACCCGGCCGGTTCTTCAGACGATGGCCTAGACCGACCCGTTCCAGAGCTGATCTGGCTTCGGCCTCATCCGGCACACTGTGAAAGTACTGCGCCAGCATGACATTCTCGACAGCCGTAAGGTAGGGAACCAGATGATGCTGCTGAAAAATTATGCCGACGAATTCCCTGCGGAAACGGGCCAGACCGTCTTCGGACAGCATCAGCAGATCTTCCCCACCGACCCTCAAGGAACCGGCACTGGGCCGATCGAGCCCACCCACCAGATTCATGAACGTACTTTTTCCGGAGCCGGAATGCCCCATGACGGAGAGCCACTCTCCCTCCGGAACCTGCAGGTCGAGAGGCTTCAGTGCGCAGATATCGCCGTAACTTTTAGTAAGCCCCCCGGTTTCAATAATCGCTGCTGCCATCTTCTATAACCCTTCCTTTGTGCATCAGTATGCGTCGAAACCCCTCATCACCCGGCAGAGGGGTGTGGGTCGCCATCACCAGGGTAGCCTGCGCATCGCAGACTTCCCGGATAATCATCTCCATCGCCTTCCTTTGCCAACCATCGTCCAGGTACGCTGCCGGCTCGTCGATGAGCAGTAAACTGGGGGAAAGGAAGAGAGCTCGGGCAAGGTTCAGGCGCCGTTTTTCGCCCCCCGACAGGGCAGCGGGAAACAGATCGAACATTTCCGCAAGTCCGAATGCTTCGAGAAGCCTCTCACCCCGGTCGATGGGAAAGTGGTCCCTACAGCGGAGAGCCGGCAGGAGAAGGTTCTCCATCACCGTCAATTCGGGGATGAAGACCGCTTCCTGGAAAGCATGGGCAACAGTTCCCCGCTGCCGGTCACTGGAATTGCGCACCTCTTTGTCATCCAGGGTGACACTCCCTGAGGTGGGTCGGGAAAGCCCGCCGATGACACTCAGGAGGGTTGTCTTGCCGCTTCCCGACGGTCCGTTGAGCACGCAGAGAGTGCCTCTCTCGATAACAAGGTTGACACCGTCCAGGGCACTAACGGTCCCGCCACCACCCGGCAACGGGTAGGATTTGCATACGTGCTGCAGTTCCACCCGCATCAGACGCCTCGCAGAAGATCAGCCGGTTCACGGCGCAGGAGGAGAAACATGATGATGACCGCCTCCACTGCCATGGTCCCCGCGAAAACCAGCCAGAGCCAAGGAAGACCCGAAAGGGCCAGGTCAAGCCCGCCGATCAGGAGCGGCATCCCGGCGGTCACGGCGAAATAGGAGGCGAAGAGCCGCAGCACGAAAAACGCACCAGCACTCCCCGCCACCATCCCTGCCAAGGAAAGGATGAAAGCTTCAGCGCCAAACAGGAGCATGATCACCCCCTTGCCACAGCCAAAGGAATGAAGCAGCCCCAGACTTGGCCGGTGCTCTCGCCAGTAAAGAAACTGGAGCGCCCCGCCGGCAAGCACGGCGAAGAGCCAGGCAGCTGCGGCAAGCGGCAGCTGTCCCCGGGCAAGTTTTTCCATCCTCAGTCTGTTTTCCCGGAAAAGCCCGGGAATCGTCAGCACCTTGATACCGGGATGCTGACGCTCAAGCAGTGACGCCATATCCTGCGGAATGACCGACGGGGCGAGCCGGACCAGCAGAATCGACGGATATCCCCATGGCACACGGAGCGAAACCCCGCCGCCACCCTTGGAAGAGCGTTCCATGACCGACACTCCATCCAGTGGGATGAAAACAGCATTGTCGAAATACCCCATGCCGCTCTTTTCCAGGCGGGCGGCCACGGTGAAGGTATGATTATAGAAACGCATGGCTGCGCCAGGCGCCTTCATAACTGAACCGCCGACCAGGATCGACTCCTTTCCCTCCTTTAACCGGACAACCGGACTCAGCCAGGGAAGGACAGTAAAGTCACGGGACGGATCAAAGCCGACCAGGAGGAGGTTCCCTGCTTCACAGCAGGAGGCCGGCGCGGATGAGAGAAAATATTGCGGTGCGACCTGCCTCACTCCCGGCATGGCGACAATGCTCCGTTCGATCCCTTCAGGAAGAGAAAAACGTACCGGGACCCCGCCGAAAAGCCCGGCCCCAAGGGGAACCTCTGCGCCCCGCGGCACCACCATCAGATCCGCCCCCAGGCGTTTCGCCCCCCTGGCTGTCGCCTCCTCGATACCGCTGCGCAACAGCACGACACTGGCCAGGAGGAAGGAAACCAGAACCAGCAGGAACCCCGTGGCAAAGAGCTTAAGGGGAGCCCTGACTGTCATTCGCAATGCTAGGCCAGCAAGGCCGAACCGTTCGCTCACACTCTTCTGCCCCCTGATCCTGCCACCAGCGCGACAACCGCCACCAAAACCTGTACCCCTCCGGTCAGCAGAACCGCCGGGAGGGTGCCCATACGGCACGGCATGGTGGCTGCCATGCAGACACCCGGCCAGACAAGATACAGTGGAAAGATTAAGCACGCGGCCCCAGCGGCGGCGAGCAACACCCCGTTCCTGGCGGGACCAGGGGAAAGCCGGAAAAGGGCCAGGACGGAGACCAGAGTCACCGCGCCGAGAAACAGCGTGATACTGCCGGAGGTATCGCAGTGCATCATTCCTCCCGACATCCGGTCAGCCTGATGAGCAAAACCACAGGTGGGGAAAAGCCACCGGGGGATGGCGACAAGAAACCCGCCGGTGACGGCAAGAAGCAGGGGTGCTGCAATGGTTTTCCGTGTGCGCTCGGTCATATGCTTATGTTACCAGTGATCCGATTACTCACCACGCAGGCTCCTGACCGGATCGAGCCGGAACACCGCTATCATCGGTCCGACACTCCCCAGCAGAGCAAGAAAGAGACTTACCCCCAGGGATATGCCGGTAAACCACGGAATAAATTCGGCTGAAGCTGAGAAAACTGTTCTGGTGATGAACTGGGCAATAGCACTACCGAAGATGTACCCGGCAAGCCCGCCCAATACCCCAAGTACCAGCGCTTCACCACAAAAGATCAGCATGACTTCCCACCGGGTTCCCCCCATCGCTTTCATGAGCCCGATCTCCTTACTCCTCTCCAGCACCGTTGTGCTCATGGTACCGGCCACGCTGCTTCCGGCAGAGACCAGCACCACCGCCGTTACCATGATCATCAGCAATTTTACCTTGGCGAGCAACCCCTCGGAGGTCCGGGCGGTCTGGCGCACCTCGTTGACTTTTGCCGATGGCAGAAGCAGCTGTAGGGCGGCAGCGCTCTTTTTGAGACTGTCACCGCCGGCGGTCACCATGAGCCGAACCAGCGTGAGTTGTCCGTCCAGGCCAAGCGCCTGTTGAAGTTCGGGCAGTGCCAGGAACAGCAGGCCATCTTCCTCCCCGCCGGAAGAAACAATGCCCGAGATACGAAGCCTCAGAGTTTGAGACTTCCCGACAAGTTCCAGCGTATCTCCCGTCGTGAGTTTCAGACGGGTCGCCAGATCACTGCCGACCACCGTTTCCCCGGCAGCGGGCCAGTTGCCTTTCAGCTGCCACCACGGGAAAAGACGGCGAATATCGGCAAAGTTGACTCCTTCCACCATGAGATCGGCATCTTTCCAGTGCAGGGCACCACGCAGATGAAAGGAGCGTTCCGCCTTCAGGCCGCTTCGTGCAAGGGCATCTTCCACCAGGCGCTGTTGCAGGTAGGCAGGTTCGCTGACAACGCCGAAATTGAGCCCTCCGCTTCCCACATCCAGACGGGCCGACTCGGGAATGACAATCAGGTTTGCCCCGTATTTACGTACCTCTTCCGCCACCCGTTTCCCCATGGAGGTCGAGACAATGCCGAGGGCCGTGGCCAGGCTCGACGCCATGGCCAGCACCGCCAGCAGAAGCACGGTACGTCCCTTGCGGTGGGCAAGTGCGCGCAAAACGAGTTGGAGAAGCCAGCGGCGCCTGTTCATGTTATCCTTTCAGGACTCGTACCGGCTCGATCAGGAGCGCCCGGCGAAGAGGGGCCACACTGCCGGCTATGGCGACGATAAAGGCCGAAACGATGGCGGTCGGGAAGAGCCAGAGAGGTGATGCGATGGTGGAGTTGAAGACCGTTCGGCTGATGATCTCGGCCAGTTGGTCACCGAGCAGGTAGCCGACCACTCCACCTGCCACTGAAATGATCAGAGTTTCCCCGACAAAAATGGCGCTGATCTGAAAACGGTCGGCTCCGACCGCCTTCATCAGGGCAATTTCAGGACTCCGCTCCGCCATGGAGGCCATCAGGCTAGTGGATACCGCGGTGGCAGAAGCCCCCAGAGCCAGCACGGTGAGGAACAGCATCACACTGTTCAGCTTCTTCAGCAGAGCTCCCTCGGCGCTGGCAATCTGCCAGATCGGTTTGGCACGGCTGCCGGCCATAACCTCTTCCACATTCTTGGCCACGGAGGTCACGTATGCCGTGCAATACCATTTCTCGTATTCATCCTTCGACATGGTGGCCGGATCTTTCTTGCCGAAATCATCCATCGGCACCGTAAGAGCGCTCACCAGAACACGAGACACCTTTCCCTGCCGTTGCAGAAGCGATTGAACGGTTACCAGGGGGGCGAACAACTGCTCCTCCTCATACCCACCGGTAGTGACGATTCCTGACACATGAAACCGCTGGGTTCTTTCCCGAACGGTCGTCGCCACCTCACTCCCGACACCAATTTTCAGCCTCCTGGCCAAAGCAGCGCCGACAATGGCTTCGTCTGCGGCCGCGGGCCAACTCCCCTGCACGTCCCACCAGGGAGCGATAACCTTTATTCCCTGAACCGTCGTTTCCTCCCCGGGCACTTCCAGTCCCTTATTAAACCAAGTTCCGGAAACAACCCCCCGCTCCGTCTTACCCCCGGCAGAAAATTCGGCGATGCCGAACAGGTAGGGGGTAAACCCGGTGATGTTGTATTTCCAGAAAACCGTCTTGATTCCCGGCAAGTCCTCTTCACGTAAGAAACCGCCACCTTCGACGGCAGAAGGTTCGATGAGAATATTTGCGCCATAGCTGCGAAGTTCCAGTGCCATTTTGTGAGAAACTTCGCCGGCAATGCCGAGGAATGCCGTGGCCACGGCAGCCCCCATGGTAATTGACAGAAAAACCAGGAACACCGCCTTGGGACGTTTGAGGAAGGAATTTTTGAGTATACGGAAGAGCATTACGTAGACCGGTAGATAAGGGATGCGGGTTGAGGGAATGACGAATTCAATTTCATCATGTCGGTTCTGCCTCTAATTGAGTTGAACGTAGGTCATCAACGGGAAAACCTTTGGTAACCTTATGCACCTCAATGCCATGGTCAAATGCCAAACAGTAATTTGTGACAGTGAAAGGTTATTTTCTTCCATCATCCCTCATCAGGTCTGCCTGCATTTCCGCCGGAAGCGAATCGCGCAGCTTAACTACTTTCGCTTGCATCCTCCGCCACGCGTAAATTCCCCAGACCACCGCCGTAAACATCATGACATGCTTCACCGCCAGCGCCGGCACTTGCAGCTTGTCGGCCGCATTGGCCCATTCGAAACTGGTATAGAAGATGGTACGCGGGACGCCGCCCAGGACTACCCACCAGAGGGCGAACTTGAAAAGTTTCTTCATTTGACGGTTTGTCTTCAGGAAGAAGAACGTCGCCTCGGGCGTGTCCATGGACGCCTGTATGCGCATGATGGCATGCAGAGCGAAACCGCTCCCCACTAACAACCCGGTTGCCATATCGTGGAGATAGTTGTTCATCATGATGGCAACGCCGAGTCCCGGACTGATCTGCATGGTATACATATCCTTTCGGTGTGCTTTTACACTTCCTTTGTTATCTGTTACTGCACATTGAAGAAATGCTGGCTGCTGCTGTTCACAAAGTTGACGCCGAAAAACGAGATAATGACCGTGCTCAGGGCAATAATCAGTAACCACGCCACCCGATACTCGCGCCACCCAAAGGTAACGCGCAGATGGATGGCAATCCCGTAGGTGGTCCAGGAGATCATGGACCAGGTCTCCACCGGATCCCAGCTCCAGTAGCTCCCCCAGAGGTCCTTGGCCCAGATGGCACCGGCCGAGATCATCAGGGTATCGGTGATGAAGCCGAAGACAAGGTAGCGAAACATCAGCTCATCCAGGCGAGTCAGCGAGGGGAACCGCTCAAAAGCGGGATTTGCCGGGTTCTTGCGTTTCAGCAGGTAGAGAACGCCAGCGGCCATGGCCAGGGCATAGGAGCCGAAAGCCAGCCAGGCGAAGTAAACGTGAATATAGAGCCAATTGCTCTTGAGATTCGCCGCCATGGGGGAGAGGGTCGGGTTGCGCATGACCCCGTAGCCCATCATGATGATCACCAACGGAATAGTGGCAGTGGCCAGTCCCTGCAGCGCTTTGTTATTCCAGGCAACAAGCAGCGTGACTGCGACAATGAACCACCCACCCATAAGGGCACTCTCGTAATCTCCAGCCCAGGGGAGATGACCAATTTCCACGTAACGGGCGCAGATAGCAGCGCTGTGGGTGATGAAACCAGCGACGATGAGCAGCGTCAGTTTCGGCAGGGGCCGGGGATTTTTGAACACGACGGCGTAGATGAATCCCCCTGCAGCCAGGGAGTAAATCACCAGCGTTATCCAGAAGAGAACGGTTTCCAAGTTTGACATCAGGTTGTGCCTTTTTCGTAAAAAACCCCCGGAGTCCGAAAACCTCGGAGGTCATTAATGGCTTGAATATCCTATAATAAAAGGTCCAATTTGCTGTTAAGTTTTATATCAGAAGCATCGGTAAATTAAAATAAAAAAAGCCGGCACAAGGCCGGCTTTAGTGCATATCATGGATTGAGTGGAGGGATCTTGCGATCCCTCCATCTCCTTTAGAGGCCTAGTACTTCAGAGGCCGTGTTACGAGTGCGTTGCCGGCCGTTGCTTCACGGACCGTCGGTTCAGCGGCGGTCGGTGTTCTGGTGGTGCCACCACCCATCGGATTTGTTCCCGCCACTGGTACAGATGTGCCGTGGTGTGAACAGGCACTGAAGCCAGCATTGCCATCAGTTCCGGTAAGTGCACTGTTGGTATAGCAGCCACCAGCCGGTTTCCCATCCGGAGTTAACAGGCTTGAGCCAGGAGTCGGGCCGGTCGCTGGTTGAGGAGACAGGTCTTTGCCATCCCAGCCGCCCGGAGGTGCATAGCGGTAGTTACCCATACCCGGCATGAAGCGGTAGGATTTCTGCGTTCTGCCGAGACCATCGACGTAGGTGTTGTCACCACCGTGGATGCCGCCGAAGCCGCTGCGGAGGGCGCTGTTATGGCAGTTGGTGCAGGCGATGCCGGTAATATTACCGGAGTTGGCATTGCTGCCGGTAATGAACGGTTCGGTCGAGCCGCCAGGCATCGGTGCCGTAGCACCCGGTGCAGGAATGAAATCATTGAATTGCGTTTTGTCTGGCTCCCAGGAATGCGCAAGACGCGTTGTAACGCCGATATTGTTGGCCGAGTCCGCGAGACACTGGATATGGAAGGCCGATACGGAGTGGGCAGTAGCATAGCCCAGAACCTGGTTCTTGTTCTGAACCGGGTGGAGTTGGCCAAAACCTGCACCGGCCGAGTTGAACGTGCCTTTGTTAAGACCTGCCACGTGACAGTTGAAGCATACATAGGTGAGGTTGTCATGCAGCGCATCGGTACCGAGGCTGTTACGCAGCAGGTACTCGTTGGCGGATCCGTGTGCGCCGATGGCAACAGGGGTCGCCGAACCATCAGCGCTCGTGGAGGAACCTTTTTTCCACTGACCGACGGTGTGGCAGTCGCCGCAATGAAGAGTGGAGTTGTCGGCGACGTTCTGGGTGGCGCCGAGCGGGATGTAGGTGGCTACGAACTTGCTTGCTTCGTAGAGGGTTGCTTCCCCTTCGCCCTTGGGCAGATATTGTGAACCGGTGATTCCTGAAGCTGCAAAACTACCGCTGCCATCGCCTACGGCTACTTTGTCGAGGGTGAAATCACCCGTCATCGTTTCGGCGAACGCGGCAGGATCAATAGCATTACCGTCGAGGTCGGTGTGCCCCTCAGCGATTTCGCTGGCCGCAGGCATCGGTTTACCCGTACGTGCAGCCCATGCTGCCGCATTGGCTGCAGTTGAGAAGCGGTACTTGTAACGCTGGCCGCTGACTGCATGGTGCGAAGCGTTGGTGGTAGTGAAGGCGGTCTTTACATCAACTACGCCAGCACGGGCCACCTGGTCATAACCGTTGGTCAGGGTATCGGCAAACGGGTTGGTAGCCGAGAAGGGGCCACCGAAGTTCTGGCCCGCCATGATTGCAGCGATACCAGCGCTGGTTGCGCCGTTGCTGTCATGGCAGGAGAAGCAGAAGTTGTCCATGTCGGTATGTTCGGTACCGCTCCAAGCGATGGCGGCATCGGTATCGGCATTACGCAGATAAATTTTGTTGTCTTTCATGTGGTAGGTGGCATCAACAACAACTTGGCCAGCTGCAGCACCCAGTTTGCCTTCCAGGTGGCAAACTACGCACTGTGCATTCGTGGGTGCGGCACCGGTGATGTGGTGCGATCTCTTGGAGAATTCACCAACGATGGCGCGAACGCCGCTGTTGTCAACCACCAGACCCGGCCCATGCTCCAGCGCTACAGCGTGGCAATCTACACAGCCAACACCACCAGTGCTTGCTAAGGTCGGTTGGGCACCGTGAACACCACTCGTGCTGCCTGCGGGAAGGTGGCAAGGGCCACATGTTTTATTAAAGTCCAAGCCTTTGACAGCCGCAAAAGGAACCTTGTTGATGCCACCGTCCCCATGACATGCAACATCACTGCACCGGCTACTGGCCAGCGGATCCGGGAAGGGGATCGGGCCGACGCCATTATGTTCGGCTCCGCCGCCATGACAGCCCTGGCAACCGGCTTCATCCGTGTTATGTGCCGAGTTAAGATATTCGGGAAGAAGTTGGGTCTTTGATATAGGGTCAATTGTGGTTGAATGACAGACCCTGCATGTTGCCTCGTCAACCTTCGCCACATTCGCTGCAGCGGTCCCTCCCTCCTTGTTGCCGGTACCGCAGCCGGTAAGCGCGGTCGCCAGCAGTGTCGCGAAAAGCAGTGCTGAATACTTCAGGCTTGTTCTACTCATGCTGTTTCCTCCTTGTGTTGGTAGGCTATTGGGACGTCAATACGTTCCGGGCAGATGACATTTTCTGCAGGTCTTGTCTCCTGCCTTGTCCCGGAAATTTTCCTTGATCCTGCCCCAGTTGCGGGGGTGGGGACTGGTCTTGCCGCTGGAGTGACACTGGATGCAGACATCACCTTCCGGATGACAGGTCTGGCAGGACTGAAGGTTGCGCCGTGCTTCGGTCGCATGCTCATGCAACGCAGGGGCATACTTCTGTCCGTCGGGGCCGAGCATCAAGTGCGACTTGATCCGCAGCTTTCCTTTGGGGAAACGGTCATGGCAGGCGGTGCAGTACTTCTGGTCATGGCAACGATAGCAATTCTGCGGGTTGTCCCCGGCCTTGATCGGATGAATGGTGATGAAGTCACTCCGGTGACTCTTGGGCACATAGTCGCGACCGAAGGTATCCGCCGACAGGTCGGCGTTGATCCCTCCACCCTTGTGGCAATCGAGACAGAACGACTGCGTATGGCATTGGGCACAGTTGTTGGTGGATTGCTTGACAAGCGTCCGGTGGCTCCGTAGCCAGTCCCCGACGTGGTTGGGTGCAATCCCTTCCGCCTTGTGGCAGTCATTGCATTCGGCGATCTTCATTTCGGCATATTCTTTGTGCTGCTGTTTCTGGGCCACGGCCTGCTGCACGTACAAGGCAGACATCAGCAGAAGCAGACAGACGAAAAGCAGTTTCTTCACAAGTGCACCCCCTTTCTAAAAGTCATAGTCGAATGTAACCCGTCCGGATGTGTTATGCCGGTACTGCGCGTTGACATCGGTCTGGATGCGCCCGGAAACAGCCACATTGTTCGCGACTTTGTATTTACCCCCCAGCCAGTATCGACGGGCAATTTCATCGTTGGTCAGAGAGTCCCGCTGGTAGACGTCGTAGGTGAAACCGCCGGCTATATTGGCCTTCTTGGTGATCGCATAGTCAGCGTCGATGATGACCCCGTTCGTGTTCCCATAGTAGCCGGTACGGTTGTCATACTCCACATTCACCTTGAGCGGCTCGAAAGGCCGAACCCCCAGTCCCACGTGGTAGACATTTGCTGCCGCACCCTCGCCATACCCCTGACGATTGTAGCCGGCATTGATCGATACCATGTCGTTAAAGGTGTAATCGACCCTGAACAGACCTTCCGCGTACTCGTTGACGGCAAACACCGAGTAGATGGAGGTAGTGTCGAAGGTGGCATAGCTTTGGTAGTACTCGCCGGTGAAGACCAGGCTTGACGTGGGGAAGTATTTCAACCCGGCTTGAACCTCGTTGAATGTTTCAGCAGTCAGGTCATATTTGGCATTCCCGTAAACCTTGAGGTTGTTCAGAAGGTACTGCTTGGCAGACAGACCCAGGATATCGCGGGCCACATTGCCATGATCCCATTTGCGGAACCAGCTCACCTCGGCATCGGTTTGCTTGAAGCCGGTCAGATAGGCTGACATGCCCAGGTCGGTGTTCCAGTTGTAACCGATCTCACCGTCAAGCCCGAAAATGACATCGCGGCCGCCAAACAGTGAAAAGCCCACCGGACCGATATTCTTGATATCGACCTGGAGGCCATCGATGATGGCACTCCCCGCAGCGACATTAACGAACTGCCGGCCGACTCGGATGTCGGCCTTATCGAACAGGTCGCGGTACTCGCCATAAAGGTAGTAGAGCCGCCCTGCTCCCCCTTCGCCATTGCTGAAATCCTGGGAGAGTCTGCCATAACCGTAGATGTTGAACTTGCCCGCCTTATCGATGTTGGTAACGGAAAGGCGGAGGTACTCGGCCGCTTCGAACTGGCGCTGCTCAATGAGTTCGTTATTGAACCACAACAGTTGGGTGGAGCTTCTGCCATGGATTTCCGCGGACCAGGCCGTGGTGGAAACCAGCAGAGACCCCAGGAGACACATGCGTGTTACCCATTTAATCCCCATTCAATCGGACCTCCTTTCTAAGTTGATCACATGCTGCCACTTGCGTCACGGTTCGTCGCTTGCATCCCTCCTTTTTACACGGTTTTTTTACATGTCTACTCATTCAGAACGCCTGCTACACGTGCCATACAGGAATATCCGCACGAACTCACGAATCACCAGCTCACGATCGGTGGACTTGTAGTTCTTCCGCCCCTGCAGTTCTTCCTGATTGAAATAATTGAAGCAGATACCATGGAACATTCGCGCGCCCTGCTCCAGGTCGAAATCCCCCAGACAGCCCCGCTGCTGCAGTTGGCGGAAACAGGCAACAAATCCGCCGAGCAGGTCATCCAGGAATGCATGATACACCGTGAAAAGCTTGGCCGGTGCGCGCTGCATTTCCGCCTGCATGATCCTCACCCAGTCCTTTCTCAGGACGAGATAGTCGATGAATCTTCCAGCGAGGGTGGTAAGCGCTTCCTCGCAGGGGAGAGCGGCAATCTCCGCGAGAAGCTGCGGCATAACGGAAACAAAGGTAAAACGGGACATCACCTCTTCGAGGAGCTTGTCCTTACTGACAAAATGACGGAACAGGGTCACTTCGGCGACCCCTGCCTCACGTGCTATCTCCTTGGTACAGGCGCCGGCATACCCCATCTCTGCGAAGAGCTTCAGGGCGGCACACAATATCCTTTCCCTGGTATCGGATTCGGGCTGGGTCCTGGCCAATTCGACCCCTTGTATGCAAAAAGACACTACTTTGATATATGAGCAGACGACTCTTTGAAGGTTAACATTAATTTACAGTATGACAACCCATGCTTCGCATAATTTCACAAAACTTGAAGCATTTCTCATCGAAACAATAAAAAGAATCCATGCAGCCAGCGGTGCAGTTTATGGCCATAATTGCAAGTACTTACTTACATCACGAGACAAAAAAATTTTGCGGTCGCACTTTCGCTTTAAATCGACCGATATGCAAACCTCAGTTTATCTAGCATAAAGCCGGCCAAATCACGTTAGCATTGGCACGCTTGTGCTTCCATGAGAATTTGTTGTTTGACATTAGACTGTTATAGCAATGCAACAAATGGCCACTGCAGTAACGCAAATATGTATAGATGTCATAAGACGGCATTACGGGGCCAGTTCATCGCCATTTACCCGCATAAAACGTCATTTCACCAAATGCACATTTCCGTGGAACAAAAGGGGGGAGACACTGGAATCAGCAGAAAGACAAGCAGACAGAAAATGGAGTGATAACTGTTAGTTGGCGACTCCCGGCCGCCGGGCCGGAACGAAGAGCAGCAGGAGAAGTCCCGCAAGGCAGGCAATGGCAGCGCCGCAGCCGAAGGCGACGTGAGGCCCCAGCCGTTGCCACAAAACGCCGAAGATGACACTGGCAGGCAGGGCACCGATGCCAATGGCGCAGTTGTACCAGCCGAATGCCGCGCCACGCTCGGCAGGGGCGGCAATATCCGCCAGAAAGGCCTTTTCCACCCCTTCGGTCAGTCCATAGAATAGCCCGTAGAAGGCAAAGAGGAGCCAGATGTGCAGTTCGGTGGTCGCCAGGGCGAATCCCACGTAGGCAAGGGCATAAACAGACCAGCCGGCAACGATTACTCCGCGCCGGCCGACCCGGTCCGAGAGTGCGCCGAACGGCATGGTGGCAAGCATTTTTATGAGGTGAAAGAAGGTCCAGAGGAGGGGGATGAGCGCCGGGGTCACGCCTAACTGGCTGGCCCGAAGCAGGAGAAAGGCATCGGAGGAATTCCCTAGGGTAAAAAGGAAGAGGATCAACAGGTAGGTACGCAGCCTCCCCTTGGGAATGGTGAACAGGAAGTGACCATCCTCAAGATGCCGTCGACCGGTTTCCCGGACTTTCAGGATTATGAGGAGCACCGCCAGGATGCCCGGTATGGCAGCGAGCCAGAATACAGTCCGCAGGTCGAGGGCAAACAAGGAAAGACAGGCGGCCGCCACGAGCGGACCGACAATGGCCCCGGCATGGTCCATGGAGCGGTGAAACCCGAAGGCCTTGCCCCGCACCCCGGCATCGACCGAATCGGCAATGAGTGCGTCACGGGGTGATGTGCGGACCCCCTTGCCAAGACGGTCGGCAAAGCGGATACCAAGGACGGCCAGGGGTGTCGTCGCCATGGCGATGAGCGGCCGGGCCAAGGCGGAAACGGTGTAGCCGGTCAGTACGAGCCCCTTGCGGCCCGGCAACCGATCGGAAAGGATACCGGAGCCAAGTTTCAGGAAGGATGCAGTGGATTCCGCCACCCCCTCAATGATACCGAGAAACGTCGGCCCCGCACCGAGCACAGTAGTCAGGAATAGGGGGAGGAGGGGATAGATCATCTCGCTGGATACGTCGGTGAAAAAGCTGACGAACCCCAGCACCAGGACATTGCCCGTAATGCCGCGGAACATCCCCCTGTTCATTCATCCTCTCCTTTGAGCCTGAGCGCCTCGTCATATACCGCACTGCGGGTTTGACCCGTTTCCAGCGCAACACGCTTTACTGCATCCTTCAGTGAAACCCCTTCCGCCAGGCAGCGCCTGAGCAGTTGGGGCACAGCCTCCGCCGGCGGCGCTTCGGGAGCATCCGCAGGAGCAACCAGGATCACCACCTCCCCTTTGATCTGCCGCCCCTCAAGTTCGGCAAGGACAACAGGGAGCGTACCACGGACGAACTCCTCATATATTTTCGTCAGCTCTCGGGCCACCACCACCTCTCGCGCACCGAGCAGCTCCTGCATATCCTCCAGGGTGGCAAGGAGCCGATTGGGAGACTCATAAAAGACCATCACGCGCTGCTCGGCGACCAGTGAGGCAAGCTTTTCCCTTCGTTTTCCTGCGCGGTTCGGCAGAAACCCGGCAAAGATGAAGGCATCGGTAGGAAGTCCGGCGGCAGAGAGGGCGCAAATGGCGGCAGATGGCCCGGGAACCGGAACCACGGTTATTCCCGCGGCTACCGCATCCCGCACCAACTGATAGCCCGGGTCGGAAATACAGGGAGTGCCTGCGTCGGAGATGAGCGCCACCGACTCCCCTCCCTGCAGGCGCTCCAGGAGGTAGTTCCCCTTGAAGTTCTGGTTGTGATCGTAATAGGAGGTAAGAGGGCGTGAAATACCGAAATGGGTCAGAAGCTTGCGGGAATGGCGGGTATCCTCGGCAGCGACAAGGTCCACCTCTTTGAGGATGCGGACTGCCCGGAAGGTCATATCCTCCAGATTACCGATGGGAGTGGCTACTATGAATAACGTTCCTGATGGCATAGATCGTCCAGGAAACGCGATTTTTTCGCAAGGTCAAGGCGATCGAGGGATGACGCGGAGACGTAGTACCCATAAATCGGGCATAAACATCGCTACGTCGCACAAGGAATCGCGAAGATCAACGCAGAGATTGCGGAAAAAGCGCGTTTCTATTTCCCCCAGTCGCGGGAGTAGCGGAAATCCCGGTCTATGGTCCTGTTGGAGACCTTGGCAATGACCGGCAGGCGGCGCTTGAAATGGGAGTTCTGCACCTTGGCCTGGATCTTGTCGATAAATTCAGCCGCAAATCCCTTGGCAAGCAGTTCATCACGGCTGTAGCGCAGGTCGATCAAGTGGTAGAGGAGTTCGTCAACCTCCCGGTAGGTGAAGCCCAGTTCCTGTTCGTCGGTCTGTCCGGCCCACAGGTCGGCGGAGGGTTTCTTGTCGATGATGACCCGGGGCACCCCCATCGCTTCCGACAGCTGCCAGACCTGACTCTTGTAGATATCACCGATGGGGTTGAGGGCACTCGCCATGTCGCCGTAGAGGGTGCCGTAACCGAGGAGAAGTTCGGTCTTGTTGCTGGTGCCGAGTACCAACGCGGACCAGGCCGCCGAATGGTCATAGAGTATGGTCATCCGCTCCCGGGCCATCTTGTTCCCCCGCCGCATGTTGTCGGCGTCGGGATAGCGTGCGAAATAGGCATCCACCATCGACGTTATTTCGATCACATCGTGGCGTATCCCCAGCTGCTCCGCCGCCAGACGCGCGTGAGCTTCGCTCTCCGGGTTGCTGGTCCGGTACGGCATGATGATGGCCTGGACATTCTCGGGGCCGAGAGCCTCGGCCGCCAGAAAAGCGACTAGGGCCGAGTCGATGCCACCCGAAAGGCCGAGCACTGCCCGCGTGAGACCGACCTTCCGCACCTCCTCGCGAATGAACCCGACCAGGATCGTCCGCATGAGCGTCGTATTCATTCCAAGACTTCCCATCAGCATCCCCTTTCCCGGTCAATCCGTTCAAGTTCCTTGAGGGTGACGGACAGGCTCTCGTCCCGCATCAGGGGGGAGAATATCCGCTCGCGGCGCAATTCCCCCTCTTCGATCCGGGCCATTACCAGATCATCCTCAAAGAGCTTGCCCCGGGCTGTCACACTTCCAGCGGGGCTCACCACCTCCGACCCTCCCCAAAAACTGACACCGTCTTCGTAGCCAACCCGGTTGCAGTAGAGCACCCGGCAGTTGAAGAACATGGCAGTTGTGGCGGTCAATTTCTGCCAGGCAGACGTGGAACCGAGGCTTTCGTCTTCGCTTACCCCCCGACCGGGGCTGCTGGAGAGACAGAGGAGCGTGGTGGCACCATCCATGGCAAGAACATAGGGGGCCGACAGGTGCCACATATCCTCGCAGATGAGTATCCCCAGCCGGCCGAACCGGCTGTCGAAGGCGCGGAATCGTTCCCCCCGGGCGAGGTAGCGCTGCTCGTCGAACATCCCATAGGTGGGAAGATAGACCTTGCGGTGCACATGCCTCAGTTCCCCGCCATCGAAATAGAGGGCCGAATTGAAGAAACGGTAATCGGAAGAGACCTCCACGCAGCCGATAACGATGGCTATGTGACGGGAGAGTTCCTTCAGCCGAATAATCTCGGGTGCGTCGAGGCTCAAAGCGACATCAGGCACGAGGTCCTTGAGAAAATACCCCGTCAGGGCCAGTTCCGGGAAGAGCACCAACCCGGCTCCTGCGTTGACTGCATCGGCCACAGCCGCTTCCGCCAGTGCCAGGTTGTCGGCAACACAGCCGAGTTTCGGCTTGATTTGTGCCAGTGCAACGGTAAAATCCATGGTCGTCTCCGCATTTTTCGTCAACTATTACCACAGGGACGGGGGTATTGCAACGATATGCACGGCAAAAGACGCTGTGCTCAGGGGAAAATTCGTTTTTGTATCCGGCAACCGGCGCAGGGGTCAATACGCAAGGTCGAAGGCATTGCGAATATGGTCGATGACGGGGACCTGGTGGTCCAACAGGAGGATAGCGATCACGTCAAAGCGGGCATTGACGTCATGCCGGTGGTTTTTCGCCAGCCATGTCAGAGCCGCCTTGGATATCTGCCGCTGCTTGAAGGGTGTGACGCTCAACTGGGGTGGACCGTAGGACTCACTGCGACGGCTCTTGACCTCAACGAATACGATGGTCCCTCCATCCCGGGCCACGATGTCCACCTCACCCCCCTTGCAGCGGAAGTTCCGCTCCAGGATGGCAAATCGCTGTCCCCTCAGGTAGGCTACGGCGATCCCTTCCCCTCGCTCGCCGACGCTTTTGTTGTCCGAACCCGCCTCACCTTTCACCTTTCACCTTTCACCTTTCACCTTTCACCTTTCACCTTTCACGTGTTCTTTCACCCCCCGGAAGGTGGTGCGGTGGATCGGACAGGGGCCGAGAGATGCAATGGCTGCCAGGTGGCTTACACAACCGTACCCCTTGTGCTCCGCAAAACCGTAGCCGGGGTACTGTCGGTCGTAGACGGCCATCAGCCGGTCCCGCGTGACTTTGGCGATGATGGAGGCGGCAGCGATGGAGATGCTGGCGCTGTCCCCTTTTTTTATGGTGCGTTGGGGAATGGAAAGCGGAATGCAGGAAATGCCGTCGATGAGGAGATAGTCGGGGGGTAGCGAGAGGGCGTTTACGGCCTGGCCCATGGCGGCAAGGGTCGCCTGGAGGATGTTGATGCGATCGATGAGGAGATGGTCCCCTATCCCGACACCGATCGCTACCGCGCGGGAATGGATGAGGTCAAACAGCTTGTCTCGACGGGAGGGGGTCAGCTTTTTCGAATCATTGACACCGGGAAGATCGACCCCCGGAGGGAGAATTATCGCTGCCGCGACGACCGGCCCGGCCAGAGGGCCACGTCCGGCCTCATCCACACCAGCCACCTGCCGGTACCCCTGTCTTGTCGCCAGCTCTTCGAATTGCCGCATGGACGGCTGCAGTGACTGACCGAACAGATCCACGGGTCCCCTCATCACCGAATGGCCCTAAATAAAAAGCCCCGGGAAGACCCGGGGCTTCCAGCCGGTTACTGTGCCACGTATTTCTTTTCGCGAATACGCGCTGCCTTGCCGCGCAGTTTGCGCAGATAGTACAGTTTTGCCCGCCGCACATGGCCACGGGTAATCACCTCGATGGCATCGACGATCGGCGAGTGGAGCGGAAAGCAGCGCTCAACCCCGATACCGTTAGAGATTTTCCGGACGGTGAAGGTCTCGCGGATACCGCCATTCTGGCGACCGATCACTACTCCCTGGAAGGCCTGGATACGGCTTTTGTCTCCTTCCACGATCTTGACTTGCACCCGCACGGTATCCCCCGCCTTGAACGGCGGGATGTTTTTCTTCATCTGTTCCATTTCGATGGCGTCAATCTTGTTCATGTTCTTTCTTCCTTTCTTATGCTAGCCAAAACTTTCTTTCAGCATTTCAATACAGAATGTTAACTGCTTCAGTACGTCATTCCCGTTCTCCGAACAGGCGATCCAGAATAATGGAAACCGCCGAACGGACCGATAAATGGTTATACTCCGACGGGCCCTTAATGGGGGGAAGTACATAATCTGCCCGTTCGAATATTTCCTTCGTCATCCCCCAGCCGGTACCGAACAGAAGCAAATACGGCTGGCCCCGGTCACGACAGAGTTCCGACAGTGCTCCAAAGGAAATGGTATTTCCCCGTTCACCGGCGCCGGTCACCACAACCCGTGGAGTCCGGCCATAAGCTTCAGTCATGTCAACCAGCACATCGTCGAGTCCCGCGATCACCCGAACCTGGTCGAGGGCGGCCTTGCGCTTGGGGTTATAGGTTGCCCCCCACCCCTCCTGCCAGTGCCGTATTACTCGCTCCGCGAGTTTCTGCTGTTCCGCGACCGGTGTCACCACGTAGTAGCGGTGAAGACCGAAGGTCCGTGCCGCTCGTGCAATGTCATGCAGGTCCAGGTTGGTAACTGCGGTAGTGACCACCTGCCGGTTCTTGTCATAGACCGGATAGTGGAGCAGGGCAAGGCAGACGTTGGCAGCAGGCACATCCGAAATGGTCATTGTCCATCACCGTCGCCAAGCTCCCTCAGGCAGCGGCGATCGGCATCGGTCAGCCGTGCGGTGGCCAGTAGGTCGGGCCGTTCCCGCAAGGTACGCTCCAGGGACTGGCACCGCCGCCAGCGGTCTATCTCCCGATGGTTCCCCGACAGGAGCACCTCAGGCACCGCGAGTCCTCTGAACTCGGGGGGCCGGGTATAGTGGGGATACTCAAGGAGCCCGTCGGAAAAAGAATCGGCCGCAGCCGACTCCGCGCTCCCCAGTACTCCGGGAATCAGGCGGGTCACCGCGTCCGTCACGGCCATGGCGGCGATCTCTCCACCAGTCAGGACAAAATCGCCGAGGGATATCTCGTCCGCACCGAACAGTTCCCGAACACGCTCGTCCACCCCTTCGTACCGACCGCAGATAATGACAAGTCCCTTTTCGCGGGCCAGGGTCTCAGCCATCCCTTGGGAAAACGGCTTTCCCCCGGGGGTGGTCAGGATCACACGTCCCTTGGGGTTCTCCGCCAAAACTGATTCAAGGCAGGCCGTAAGGGGCTCAACCTTCATGACCATGCCGGCTCCCCCGCCATAGGGGGCATCATCCGTAGTCTGGTGCCGGTCGATGGCGTAATCACGGATATTGTGGAGACCTATTTCCACAAGCCCTTTCTCCACGGCCCGCTTAGTGATGCTCTCGGTCAGGGGGCCGGTGAACATGGCAGGAAAGAGCGTCAGAATATCGATTTTCATAGATCGAACAGCCCCTCCGGGGGGCTGACCGTCATGGTACCGGCAACCAGGTCGACATCCAGTACCACGTCAGCCAGGGCGGGAATCAGGTATTCCCGCTCTTCGGCGGTTATCACGTACACATCGTTGCTACCGGTGGCAATGATTTCCGTCAGGCTGCCCAGCAGGTCACCCTGGTCAGTCATGACCCGCAAACCCAGGAGGTCGCACCAGTAATACTCTCCATCATCGAGGGGAGGGAGTTGATCCCGGTCGGTATACAGTTCCCGTCCCACAAGATGAAGTACCTGGTTGATCTCCGTATACCCCTTGAGCGTCAGGAGCAGTTTCGTGCCATGCACCGCGGCCCCGGCAACGGCAAAATACTCCATGTCGCCAGTGGTCCCCTTCAGCATCACCGACCTGAGTCCGGTCAGATTGCCAGGTTCCCCCGAGTAGGAGATCACCCGCAGCTGCCCTCTGATCCCGTGGGTCGCGGCAATCTTGCCGATCAGAATCGGTTCGGTGCGATCCGGCATTACTCGACGATTTTCAGGACAGCCTTCTTGTTATCCTTGGTGGAAACCGCATTCAGCAGAGTCCGGATTGCCTTGGCGGTCCGCCCTTCCTTGCCGATGATCCGCCCCATGTCCTCTTTTGCCACGGTCAGCTTGATGACGGTCGTATCCTCTTCCATCTCCTCGGTTGCCTTCACCTGGGTGGGATCATCTACGAGCGCTTTGGCGATGGTTTCTACAAGCTGTTTCATGTCGGTATCCTCTGTCGATGTAGAATGTCCGGCGGACCGGGGGGAACAGGATTACACGGCTTTGGAAACGAACTTCTCCCAGATTCCGGCTTGCTTGAGGATCTGCTTGACGGTATCGGTCGGTTGGGCACCCTTGCCGAGCCATTCCAGCGTCTTGCTCTCCTCGAAGGTGACGGCTGCGGGGTTCTGGTTCGGATCATAGGTGCCGACATTGGCGATAAAACGCCCGTCGCGCTTGGACCGCACGTCGGCAACGACGATCTGGTAAAAGGGTTTCTTCTTTGCGCCTGCCCTGGCAAGCCTGATTTTTACTGCCATTTCTTCCTCCTGGTGTTGTGACGGTCCGTGGACCGCCTGAGAGTCTCGTTTATGTAGTCTGAAGTATAACCGACGTCACGAAAAAGGGAACATCCCCTTGCCAAGCCCACCCATCCCCTTCATGAGTCCCTTGGGGCCGAGCTTCTGCAACTGCTTCATAACCCGCTGCGCCTCGGTGAAGCGCTTGAGGAGCTGGTTGACTTCCTGTACTGAGGTACCACTCCCCTTGGCTATGCGGAGACGGCGGCTACCGTTGATAATGCTGTGGTTGGCACGCTCCGCGCGGGTCATGGAATCGATGATCGCCTCGATCCGCTTCAGCTCCTTTTCCGAAGGCTGAGCCCCCTGGAGCTGTTTCATCATCTTGCCGACGCCGGGAATCATACCGAGGATCGAATCAATGGACCCCATTTTCTTGATCTGCTGGAGTTGGGCCTTGAAATCCTCAAGGTCGAACTGGCTCTTCTTCAGTTTCTGCTGGAGCCGCTCCGCATCCTTGGCGTCGAATACCGACTGGGCCTTCTCCACCAGGGTCAGCACATCACCCATGCCGAGAATGCGCGACACCAAGCGGTCGGCGTGGAATACTTCGAGGGCGTCCAGCTTCTCGCCGATACCGGCAAACTTGACGGGACGGCCGGTGACCGCCTTGATGGAGAGGGCGGCCCCCCCCTTGGCGTCGCCATCCAGCTTGGTCAGCACTACACCGGTAATGTCGAGGCGCTCATTGAAGCCGCTGGCGACGTTGACCGCTTCCTGGCCGGTCATGGCGTCAGCCACGAACAGGATTTCCCGGGGATCCACGGCCCCCTTGATCCTGACCAGCTCATCCATGAGGAAGTCGTCGATCTGATGCCGGCCGGCGGTATCGAAAATTACCGTATCGAAGCCCGAACGCTCGGCATACTGCAAGGCATCCCGGCAGATATCGACCGGGTCCTGATCGGCACGGGCATCAACCACCTCGATGGACAACTGCCGACCCAGGGTTTTCAGCTGCTCGATGGCTGCTGGCCGGTAGACATCAGCCGGCACCAGCAGGGGCCGCCGGCGCTGACCCTTCAGGTAGCGGGCGAGCTTGCCGCAGCTAGTGGTCTTTCCGGCCCCTTGGAGACCGACCATCATGATGGCCACCGGCGGCTTGGCTGCCAGGTCAAGGCTGTTGTCCTCGCCACCCCCCATGAGGGCGACCAGCTCGTCGTGGACAATCTTGATCACCTGCTGGCCGGGGGTAAGACTCTGCAGCACCTCGGTGCCGACCGCGCGACTGCGGACCTTTTCGACAAAATCCTTGACGACCTTGAAATTAACGTCAGCCTCAAGCAGCACCAGCCGGACCTCGCGCAGGGCCTCCTTGACGTTTTCCTCAGTCATCACCCCCTGGCCCCGCAATTTCTTGAAGACCAGGTCAAGCTTATCGGAAAGGTTTTCGAACATGCAAACTCTAATTATTCCATATGGTTGGCAAGTAGGAGCAAATACCCGGCACCGGCTCGCAAATATCCACCAGTAAAGAGGTTAACTATAGAGGGCCGCAAGAGTTTTTGTCAAGACAATTTTTCCCGCGCTTTTTCACCTTTCACCTTTCACCTTTCACCTTTCACCTTTCACCTTTCACCTTTCACCTTTCACCTTTCACCTTTCACACCCGCACAACCGAACCTGCCGTGAGGAGGCTCTCGGCGATGGTGAACATATTGGTCACCGCTCCGGCCAGGAGCTTATTCCTGCGATTGAAATAATCGAGGCAAATCCCGCATGACAACACCTCCACCCCACGATTCCCGAGCTTTTCCAGAGCCTCCACAACCTCAGACCCTTCGGTGGCAAGGAGGACACCGCTGTTAACGAACATGAGGCGATCCGGCAACCGGTCAAGCTCCAGCAAAGTAATAATGAAGTTCTTCATGAGCAGGCGTCCCAACTCTTCCGGACCATCTCCCAGTCGATCGGAAGCAATGAGCATCACCGTCGGGCCGGTCAAGGCGCCATTCCCCTTCCTGGCCGTTGTCGCCTCACCCGTTATCACCAGGGCAACGCCGTCCTCCAGGGTGGTTTCCGTCACCGTCAGTCCACGGTTCGCGGCGAACCGGGCCACATTCTCCCGGGGCGCGCCGTCGTCCAGAAGCACCTGAAGCGCCTCTCCCGGCGCATCCTCCAAAGCCCGCTTGACGGTCACCACCGGCAGCGGACAGGCCATATTCCGGCAATCCATCGTTTTCATCATAACTCCTTTAAAAGCCGTGATCCGTGATCCGTGATCCGTGATCCGTGATCCGTGATCCGTGATCCGTGATCCGTGATCCGTGATCCGTGATCCGTGATCCGTGATCCGTGATCCGTGATCCTAGTTCCTAGTTCCTAGTTCCTAGTTCCTAGTTCCTAGTTCCTAGTTCCTAGTCCCTAGTCCCTAGTCCCTAGTCCCTGCCTCCACATACTTGCCGTCCCGTCGCACATAGATCGACTCCGGAATCAGCCCTGCCTCTGCCATCACCCCCTCCACAGCCTCCCGGTCCGATGCGGCATACCTGATGGCAAGGCCGCAGTCGGCGCTGATATCGCGGGGTGCGGGTATAAGCAGCATCGCCACACGGCGTCCCTTGAGGAGCTGCTCGGCCTTCATGACCCGGTGGATCGAATTGAAAATTGCCACGAAATCGCCTTCGTTAACCATGCATCACCTTTCCGCATGCCCTTCCGGCAGGGTGCCGGTCTGGGCCGTCATTGCATTCCAAGAAGCGGATTGACAAAATTTCGCCAAATCCATACTATGGGCCGATGTACTCCCTCTTGACACTCATCGGTCTCATTCTGCTCGCCCTGGCCGTAAACGTACCATTCGGCTACCTGCGGCAGAGCTATGAAAAATTTACCTTCGGCTGGTATTTCTACGTCCACATCTCCATCCCCCTTATCATCTACCTGCGCATCAAATCCGGCTTCAGCTGGAAATTCATCCCCCTCACCCTGGGAGGAGCCGTGGCCGGGCAGATTATCGGGGGATTCCTCCACCGGAAACGCTATGGCCGCCGATGAAAAACGGCGGAGAATGCCACGCCCCCTTGCCGTCGCCGACCTGATCGGCACGGCACTTCACGGCAAGCCGGCAGAAAAACGTCTCCAAGAAGGAAAGATATGGCTCGTCTGGGAGGAAGTGGTCGGTCCTACGATCGCAGCTCAGGCTCGCCCAACCGGGTTCCGCGATGGAGTCCTGACCGTCACGGTTGCCAGTTCCCCCTGGATGCAGCAACTCACCTTCCTCAAGCGGGACATCACGGCCCGGCTCAATGCCCGGCTCGGGTGCGACCTCGTCACGGATATCTACCTCCGGGCCGGTCAGCCGGAAACACAGCCTGTAGCGGTGAAATCTCCACCGCCACCGTCACGAACCCTTTCCGCCGCCGAACGGGAACGGATAGCTGAACAGACGGCGGCCGTGACGGATCAGGAACTGCGTGACGCCATCGCTGGCCTACTGAGCAGGCATCTGGCAACGGAACCCCGGAAACGGGAGCGATGAAAGAAACCCGCCGGATAGCTGAACGTGCTATCCCAGCACTTCGTAGACCGCAACCCCCACACTGGAAGGGTCCCGGTACAGGAAGTACAGCTTCAGGCCGGGGAGCGGTCTGAAACCATCCCCCTTTTCAACGTAGACCCCGCTGGCACCTTCGACGAAGAGGGGCTCGTACAAAACTCCCAACTGCGGACGCAAACCGGCAAGTGCCCCATCGACTACAATGTACCGGGTACCACTCTTCCGGGCCGTTGCCACGATCTCTTCAAGACTGGCCTGGGGCATATCAACCCACCCCCTGTCCGCGTAGAACCCGACCCTCCCCCAACGCGTCATTATCCTGGCCGATTTCGGCAGATATTCATTCAATAGTTGACCTATCCGTTTGTGATCATACCGCCCCCCATCCTGGGAAAAGTGATAGGGAAGATTACGGTCTGCAGGGACCTGGCCAACGAGGAGATAGAGAGCGAACAGCACCGTTGCCGCCAGCGAGAACATACCTCCCGCCCCCCGCAGGGTAAGGAGCGGATGGCGACCCACTCCCACAAGGGCGAGTGCCCGCTTCTCCATCCAGAGGGCACCGGCAGAAACCCACAGGAAGAATACCGGCAGGTACGGCTGGGTATACTCCGGCCCAATGAAGAAAAAAACGACGATGATCCCCATCGGCGCGAAGGTGGCAATCAGAAAGGCCCGCTCCTTGAGTTTATCCCGGCTCCAGCCGCCGGTGCAGAAGCCGAGCAGGCCGAGCAGCCAGAGATAGGGGGGCACAAATTCCCTGATGAATTTCATCAGATTCTCAGGAATATTCTGACGAAGGAAGTCGGGATAACGTCTCACCACGTCCAGATAGCCGATTTCCTGGAAAGCGGGGTCCCTTTTCAGGTCGGGCCGGCCGAGATACTCCATCAGCGAATCCGCCAGGGCAACGCGGCTCTTCCCCGTGAGTTGCCACGTGCCGGTTACCTCATGGAGAAAGTAGGCATAGGGAAAAAACACGACAACGAATGCACACCACCCGGCCAGGAGACAGACGAATTGTCGGCCGTCACGTTTTACCCCCGCATCGACCGCAAGAACAAGAGAGAGAACAAGGAAAACGAGCACCCCTTCGGAACGGGTTAGGTGCGCCATCCCCATGGCCAGGCCACCGGCCACGGCATACGCCACCGACCTGCTCTTGCAGGCATGCCAGATGAGATAACCACCGAGCAGTACCAAGGTGATGTAGGTTGACTGACTCATCACCTCGTTTGACCATAGCCGGAGGCTGGGCCAGGCCATGACGAGAACGGCAGCCATGATGCCTACCTGCCGGTCAAAAAATTCACGGGCGAGCAGATAGACCGGAATGACAAGCAGGCTCCCCATGAACATTGCGGCCAGTCTCCCCGCAAGTTCGATGTCGCTGAACATCGTATGAAAAAGGGCCACGAGCAGCGGATAGAAGGGGGGAAAATGGGTGGCGCCGGCAAATCCTCTCCCGGCAAGTATATCTCGGGCAATCTGGGCATAGGCGACACCGTCCGATGATATGACCCGACAGAACTGCAGGAAGTAGAACTTTATCCCCAAGGCGACAAGGAACAAGGTACCCATGATGAGCAGGTCACCCTTGGTAAGATTGTCCGTCCCGGACAGCTCATTTCCCCGCACAATCACTCCCCTTGGCAAAAATTCCTCCAGACGCCAGCCCTATCTTCGCCAGTCTGAACTGTAGCGCCGTTTTCATGACCCCCATCCCGTAAATCACGCTACGTCTGAAATTTATGGACGAAGCATCATCGAAATACTTGGTCGGGCAACTCACTTCGCCGATCCGGTAACCAAACCAGACGATCTGAGCCAGCATCTGGTTGTCGAACACGAAGTCATCAGAATTCTTCTCCAACGGAAGGGATTCCAGAATTTCCCGGGAAAAGGCACGGTACCCGGTATGGTATTCGGAAAGCTTGTGCCCGAGCAGGAGGTTTTCGAACAGGGTCAGAAACCGGTTGGCAAGGTACTTGTAGAGCGGCATTCCCCCCTTGAGGGCGCCGATGCCAAGGATACGGGAGGCCAGCACCGCATCGAACTCGCCGAAGGCGATCATGGCAGCCATGGACGTGATAAGTTTCGGCGTGTACTGGTAGTCGGGGTGGAGCATGACCACAATGTCCGCACCATGCTCCAGTGCCATACGGTAACAGGTTTTCTGATTGCCACCATACCCTTTATTCTGTTCGTGGACAATGGTCCGTATTCCCAACCGCCGGGCCACCTCGGCCGTATCGTCGCGACTGGCGTCATCAACGAGGATGACCTCATCGACAAACTCAAAGGGAATCTCGCTGTAGGTCATCTCCAACGTTTTTGCCGCATTATAGGCAGGAAGCACCACCGCAATTTTCTTTCCGTTCAGCAAAGGTCAACCTCCTTCTGATAGCACTCTGGTGATAAATATCCGAATCGTCTTCATCCTTCCTGATCCGATCCCTCGTTACGGACTAAAAGCGGCGGCAGCACCCGCAGTTCTCCCTTCCGCCCCTTTGCCAGTTCGACCATGAACATCCGCGCGTCGGCATCTCCATATCCATGCACCATCCGCAGACGAAGCGGCGCCAGTTTCAGTTCCGTCGCCAGGGCGAAGAACTCGGCTAGCCGGGAGGGATGGGAAATGAAGCAGATCCGACCCGTCGGTTTCACCAGATACTTTGCAGTCGCCATAAAATCGGCCAGGCCGGCGGTTGACTCGTGCCGTGCCAGGTCCCGCCCGGTCCGGGGACTAATGCGACCGGTGCCGCGCCGGCGGTAGGGGGGATTGGCCGTCACCAGGTCGAAGGTAGAAACGGGGAAATGCTCCCGCAGCCGTCCTACATCCTCTTCCAGAATCGTCACCTGATCCCCCAACCCATTCAGATGTGCATTACGCTCAGCAATTCCTACCATTGCCTGCTGGTGCTCAACGCCGACAAAATGTACCCCCGTCGCAAGACGGGCCAGCACCAGGGGGATCACGCCGCAACCGGTCCCCAGATCCACTCCCCTCTCACCCTCTCTTACGTCGGCAAACTCACACAGGAGAAGCGGATCAAGAGAAAATCGGTACCCATGACGGGGCTGAATGAGGCGAAGATCGAAGCGCCGCAGTTCGTCAATGGTTTCGTCGCAACAGTTCAAAGTTGCTCCATGTGGGGTACGTTTAACATGCACAAATCTATTAACGCAGAGACGCGGAGACGCAACGACGCAGAGAAAACATATCTGCTTTTACTCAGGACTTTGATTTCTCCGCGCCACCGCGTCCCTGCGCCTCTGCGTTATATGCCTTGGTTAACCCCGCCTTTTTCTCAGCAACATCTCCCGCGCCACCATGAAGGCAAAAAACGCGAAGGAAGCCAGGGTCAGGTATTTGCCGATCTTGAAGGGGAGCGGATCGAAGGTGAATTCCACCGTGTGGGTCCCCGGCGTAAGGTACACGCCGCGCAGGATGTAGTCAACCCGCTGAATCTCGGCAGGTTTGCCGTCCACCCGTGCCCGCCACCCCTTGTAATACTTCTCCCCCATGACCAGCAGGGCATTCCCGGCAGTCTGGGCGTTTACTTTGAGGAAGTTCGGTTCATAGCTCTTCACGGCAACATCCCCCACGGTCCCAGCCGACGCCTGATCAGCCAGGGGAAGGGAAGGCGGGGACTCCACCAGCGCCAGGCGCCGCGGGTCGAAGAGCGGACTCTGCAGAACCGGCAATTGCTGACGGGGTTCAGTCGTTACGAGTACTGTCGGCACCAGCCATGCCTTGGGGAGCACCGTCCGGTTTTCCAGTACCACTTCGGCCCCATCGGGTGAGGTAAAGACCGGCCTGAAGCGGTCCCCCAGTTTGTCCTTTTCCTTTTCGTACTGGACGGTGTCGTAGACGAGATACTTCACGTTCAGAAGATCCAGCATGGCCGAATCGAAGGTAAACCCGTCGAGGAAATCCTGCCAGCGCTGCATCATCACCGGGTTGGAGGTAAACATCACCGGAATGCCGTTGCTCACATAATGCATCGGATCGCGGCCGTTCATGGGAAGGACCCGGTACTCCTTCGAATCCCGGGCCAGGTACTCCATCACGGGGGTTTTGGTTCCCCGCAACGATTGGGGGAGATCCTGCAGCAGCATGAACTTGGCGTTCACCCGTCCCGTATCGGCCAAAAACAGGAGGAAAAGGACTGGCAGCACGATCCTCAGGGAAAGCCATTTTCGGGCAAGAGCGAACAGCATAGCGGCATGGAGAGCCGCCACCACCGTCGCAATTGCCGTCTCCCTTACCAGATTGTTCCAGCGGTTCATCACCAGTTGCGGCCCTTGCTCGTACCGGGTCGGCTGGGCAAATGCCTCGATGAACCGGTTCAACAAGAAGTCCCGCCCGGCCGCCTCCACCGCCACCATGACGAGAAGCAGGAGCGGTAGCGCCAGCACAGCAGTCAGATAACGGCGAAACTCCCTTGTCCCGCGCACCCCTTCATCACGGAGAATGTCGAGCCCCCGGGCAGCCAGCACCCCCAGGCCAAGGGCCGGGATGAACATCATCATCTTCGGCACCCGGAAGTGGTTGATGCCAGGGAAATGCTCGAAGAGAAACCAGTAAAAAGGGGTATATTTACCCAGGGAAAAGAGGATGCCGACCACCACGCCCGCCAGCGCCAGCCAGGTATAGCGGTCACGCCGGAAGATGAGCGGCAGGGGGAGGAGGAGCCAGGGGAGAAGCCCCATATAGTCGATGGTCTGGGTGAAAACCATCCGTCCCCAGTAGTAGGCATCGATATCACCGGTATTGTATCCCCCCTCCTGGCGGGAATATCCGAACAGGCCGGGGACCACGAAGGTCGCCAGCTCCTCGGGAGGCATGGACCATGACATGGCCTCATCCAGGTTCAGCCCCCCCTGCCCCTGGTTGGCGCCAGTCTGCACGCCGCGGGTGGTATCCTTGGACCAGTCCGCCAGGGGGACGAGGGAGATGGCCACCGTGGAGAGGAAAAAGAACATGGTCACCAGGTTGAGCCCCACCAGCCGGCCGACCTGCCCCGGCGACCGCTGCCGTTCAGCCACCAGGATGCCGACAGAGCGTCCAACGCCGTACACGCCGATCCCGAGACAGGTATAGAAGGCGATCTGCCAGTGCATGTTGAAGAACTGGAAGGCGAGCACGAAGCCGGCAGCGAGGAACCAGATCACCCGGCGGCAGATGAACCCCTTTTCGAAGAAATAGAAGGCCCAGGGGGCGAAGCTGATGGTGGCGATCTTCTGGGCATGGCCGGCGTTGATGAGGGAGGCGTTTTCCGGCACGATGGCGAACAGCAGACCACCGAGAAAGGCGGCCGTCCTGCTGCAGCCGATGGCACGGCAGTAGCAGTAGGTCCCGGCACCACCGACAAAGAGGTGGAAGACGATGAACCACGCCACGTTGGCCGGTTCCGGAATGAGCCAGAACAGAAGATTCCGGTAATAAAGGAACTGCATAGAGGCAGTCCCGCCTCCTTCGGTTCCGCCACTGTTGGCATATATGTCCCAGCCGGCCTGCAGGTGGGTCCGGAACAGCTCGAAAAACCCCATCTCCTTGAAGTGGCGGATGGTCCAGTAGAACTCATTGGTAATGTCCGGCGCCCGGATTATCTGGTGGGTGAAGAGGATCTTGGCAAAGTATATGAACAGCACCGCCAGCAAGCCGGCAAGCGCCAGCAGGTTTTTTTTCCGTTCAGTCATAGAGAATGCTCCGGTGTTCTTCGTTTTCAAGCTTTAACGCAGAGGCGCAGGGGCGCGGAGACGCAGTAAAAACAATAAACCAAAGGTATAACCCAAACAAAAAGATCCAAATAAGCTTTTCCAGGTGTTCCCCTGCGTCCTTGCGTCTCTGCGTCCCTGCGTTAAGCCTTTCGCTTGTAAAATCCTAACGCAAGGGCGCAGAGAGCGGAGACGCGCAGAAAATCTTTCCTGGTTTTTCTCTGCGGCACTGCGTTAAGCATCAAAAATCACAAACCATTTACTACCCGGTGAATACCATCTTTTACAAACTTTTCCCCAAAGTTGATTACCAAAGCAAGTCTCAGATCAAGCATTCTCAAGTAGGTTAGCGCCTGTGCCTCAAATATCGGGTTATATTGAGCCGCTGCCTTTACTTCAACAATGATCTGATTTTCAACCAATAAATCGAGACGAAGCGGTGAGGCTAACAGATTCCCTTTATATTTTACCGGCACCGTTTTCTGGCGCTCAACAACAAAGCCACGTTGTTGTAGTTCCCAAGCCAATGCTTCTTCATAGACATTTTCCAATAAGCCGGGACCGCCGAGATTTCTATGAACTTCAACAGCACAAGCGACAATATTTCCGCTTATCTGGTTTTCGATCATAATTTACCCTTGTTCAGTAAATACCTAACCCAGAGGCGCAGGAAAAACAATAAACCAAAGGGATAACAAGCCAAACAAAAAGATTCAAATAAGCTTTTCCAGGTGTTCCTCTGCGTCCTTGCGCCTCTGCGTTAAGCCTTTCGCCTGTAAAATCCTAACGCAGGGGCGCAGAGACGCGGTGGCGCAGTAAAACCAATCATCGCAAAAGAAAACCAAACAAAAAGATTCAAAAAGCCTTTCCCCAGTTTTCCCCTGCGTCCTTGCACCTCTGCGTCTCTGCGTTAAGCCTTTCGCTGTAAATATAAGTTCTGCAACTGCAGCGCAAAATCCCGCCATCTGAACCGCTCAAGCAAGTAACGTCTCCCCGCTTCACCTAGAGTTCGCCTTTTCAGAGGATCTCCGAGCAGTTCAATCACCCGGTCGGCCATCTCCCGCCAGTCGTCCGGATCACAGAGGATGCCGGAGACCTCCGGCTTGATGTACTCCGCCAGCTGCCCCACCCGGTCGGCCACCACCGGCACGCCAGCGCGCAACAGCTCGGTCAGTTTGGCAGGACATTTGGACCGGTTGACCAAGGTGTCGGCAAAAGGGTAGATGGCCACATCACCCGCCGCCAGATAATTGGGGAGGTCGGCCGGCTCCACCCAACCCGCCATTACCAATGCCGGAGCAAACCCTCTCTGCTCACCCGCCTGGAGAAGAAGGGCTTCTTCGTTGTTCCGCCCCTTCCCCACCACCAGAAACCTGACCTCGGGAACCCTCTGGTAGATCTCGTCAAAAAGAAAGTGGAGTTTCTCCTGGGCAAACTCGAAAAACCGTGTATAGAGTAGCACCACCGGTGCATCGGGCGGAATTCCCAACTTCTCCCTGGCGGCAGCGCCATTACCCGGGGGTACAGCTTCTACGCAGTTGGGAAGATAGAGCGTTCGTTCCGGCGGCACCCCCATCTCCCGGATGAGATTTTCCAGCATCCGGCTCGCCACGGTTACCCCAGCGGCCCGCAGGGGGATCCACCGCTCCTGAAAACGGTAGAGCTGACGCTCGGGTAACGAGTACTTATGGAGGGTTTCCATCCCCCCGCGACCTTCCCAGTCGTCCGTATCCACGAACAGGGGGGGAAGCCGCACCCCTAGCTGCCGGAGAGCGAGAAGGAGCATCCCCGCGAGGCCGCCATACCCCTTCGGCTTGAAGAGGTGGACCAGATCGGGCTTTTCGGCCAAGGCAGCCCGGAACATCCGCCAGGCAAGGGCCGGAGCGGCAAGAGCCTTATTCTTCGGACCAATCGCGATATTTCGCACCATAACGCCCCTAACCACCTCGGTCTTCCCCGAGTCCTCCGTGTTGGTATAGGGAGGGGCGATGATCACCACTTGGTGGCCAAGCGTCTGCAACTCTGCAGCCAGCGGGATCATGCGGGCGATCACCGTCCCCTTGGGGCGGAGACCGAACGGTGCGAGGAAGACGATCTTCATCGGAACTCGCCTCTCTGCCGATCAAACCGGTTGCAATACGGGTCTAATGTCACACTACCCCCTGCATTTCAGAGAAAGAGAATGTAGCTCGAGAAAGATGATTTTCATAGCAACTTACTCTTCATATTTACCGAACTTCCCACGCCGGTAGTCCCTATAGCCGCGCCACATCATCCGCAGTTTCGCCAGCTTCTCTCCTTCGAACAGGATGATGCTGGCAATCTCCTTCGCCAGCCGCACCCGGTCGAACAGGCAGTGACCGGGAAAGTCCCGCCGGTAGAGGCGGTTCACGAGGAAGCGGTTGCGGGTCTTGTAGTAGCGGCGCAGGGGCGAATGGTTCGTGGCAATGAACGGCCCGTATTTATGGGTGTCGCCGACACTGTGCTGCAACAGTGCATCATTGGCCCGAAGTACCAGGAATCGCTGTTTGCGCAACCGGAGACAGTACTCGTTGTCCACGAAATCGATGAACAGGTCGTCCCGGAAGGGGCCGACTTCCCGGTAGGCATCAAGACTCAGCAGACAGCCGGAGGTCATGGGGGTCATAACATCCTGACACGCAACGCCGGAAGGAGGATTACCACTCGATTTTGTCATGTGGAAGGGGGAAATGATACCAACTCTGGCCGAATCCCGCTCGCCAAGACAGGTCAGCATCTTCTCCACCATATCCGGCGCCGCACTGCTGTCCTGATCCATGGTGAGAAGTATGTCATAGCCTTCTTCACCAGCCTTTTCGGCACCGATGTTCAGCGCACGGGCTATCCCCTCATTCTCCCGGTTGCGGGTGAGGACCACTTTCCCCAGCGCGGCAATTGCGGAAACGACGGCGGGAATGTCTCCCCCCGAATTGTCAACCACGAAGATGGCATCCACCTGCCCCGCCCAACTCCGGATATTGGCAACCACTTCCGGGGTGGGGTGATACAGAACCGTCACGGCAGCAATCCGCGGCGGAGTCAGCACAAACTACCTACTGACCTGGCGGTCTTCCGCAGGATAAAAATATTCTCTACCCCCCCCCGCAGCATCAACTCGATCTCAAATGAGTGCACTGTCCGCAGGAACAGAACCAGTTCGACCATCTCCTTCTGGCTCCAGACATGGAAATGGATGCTGTAATCCATTGCGATCAGCTTGTTGACCAGTTCGTCTCGTTCTTTGGGATGTTCCACCTTGCTGACCAACCGGACCCACTCTTCGAAATGCCCTTTTCTCGACCACTCCGGCCCCTCCCGGAAGTCTCGCAGCAGGTGGTCAAGGGGCGTAACCGGCCTGTCCACGTCAAAGGAATATCGTTTGTCGGGCAACGCGATATAGAGAACACCGTCAATCTTCAGTACCCGGAACATGTTGGCAATTGCCCGCAGGGGATTCTGGCTGTGCTCAACAAAATGATTGGCTATGACGAAATCCTGACTTTCGTCGGCAACCGTCGCCAGATGTTCTCCGTCGTCAACGATGTCCACATTGACCAGTTTTTCCTTGGCAAGTTCCGGATACTGCCTACGCAGATCGGCCACCGACATCCGGTCCAGATAACGGACCCGGGCCTTCTCGCCCACCTTCAAGGGATTGTGGAGCGCGCCAATCTCGATGCCGTTCCCTTTTAGGTAGGTCGCTGCCACTGCATCACGGTCAATGGTAAGCACAAATAAACCCATGAGCCGTTTCAGCTTTTGAACTCCGTTCCACGCTGTTTTCCTCAGTAGTTGCATCGTTTCATCCTATCCGATCATGGAGCGATCAACCGGCCAATAGCCGCTCGTAAGCTTCATGGGTCTGTCGTGCCGCCACATCCCATGAAAAATCATGCCGTATCCGACTGCTGATTGCTGTCATGTGCCGCTCCGTGGCAAGTTCGGCAAATATCCCCTGGCGTATGGATAGGTAATTCAGTGGGTCTACAGCGGTCGCAACCCCTTTAAAATAGCTTTCGAAGGGACAGTAACGCCCATCAGCCACAACAGCCCGGCAGCCGCACCCCAGCGCCTCCAGGCTCACCAATCCCGTGGTTTCTCCGAGGGAGGGGAGAACGTGAAGGGCGGCATTCCGGTAGAACAGGGGCAGATCCTCGTGGGGAACCTCGTCGATGAAATACACATTGCCCCGCCGTCGCCCAAGCTCCTCGACCGCGCGGAAATAGGCCGGGTTAACCCGTTGATTCCCGACAAAGAGGATCGGAAGGTGCCCGTCATCCATCAACGCCTTGACGGTGGAATACTGGTTCTTCCCCGGTTCGATCCGCCCAACCTGGAGAATGTAACCGGACGGCAAATGGTTCCCCCCGGCAAAGTCGGCAGCTGTAGCCGGCTTTGACTCGGTAAGTGTAACGGCATTCACGACCGGTCGTGTTTTGGCCAGCAGCTCACCGGGATCAAGCCCCGACAATCGGGCCAGCACATCCGCCTCCTCAACCGAATTGGGCAGCAGCAGATCGGCAGCGGAAAGGGTCTGCCGCAGATACTCCCGGTAATTGTGCGTGTGTATTGTCGGCATTCCCACGACACCAGCAAGAAGCTTGAGCAACCGGGAAGCAAAACCCATTCGCCGCTCCGACAGCCGGTATGCTGACAGGCGTTTTACCATAAAGGTATAGGATACGACAGCAGTGAAATCCCACAGCACAGGGGAAAGGGCAACTTTCACCCCGGCGGTACGGCATTTTGCCAGATAGGCTTTCGTATCCTCGATCTTCTGGATATTGAATATGTGGCAGAGATCGTACTTTCCTGCATTCAGTTTCTCCGGGCTGGTAACGACATCAACATTCGTTCCATAGCTGTTCTGGAGCAACTCCCGGGTCTGCAGGAGTTGGACCGTATCGCCACCCTTGACGGAGAGAAAATCGCTACGGGTGCAAAAAACGATGTTCATTGATTACGCTCTTTGAAGCAGTACTTGAAAATACGGTATTTTGCTATTGACCACCATTTACGTTTTTCTTCAAAGTAACAGATGAACTTGTTTCTCTCTCCGGACACCGTCTTCGCCCGATAATTTTCCTTAAACACAGCAAGATCAGTACTTGCGCCACCAACCCGCATCATTACCGTAATATTATCCAGGAATCCGGCAGCCAGACCTTCATGGGCACGCAAGAGTAATTCATAATCACCTGCCATTCGATAGGTAGGGTCAAAAATGCCGTATTTAGAAAAGTATTTTCGATTATGCAACGATCCCGGATGTGCAACTATCATATTCTTCCTGAAAAATTCCCATGACCATTTTTCTCCAACCACCTTGATAGGCTGCAGATCGGAACTCACCAACTCGATCCGTGAAGAAACAAAGTCAAGGTCTTCATTCTTGTGTAAAGCTATATACTCAACATAATCCTTTATTGCAGTCGGATAATAGAGATCATCACACCCAAGGAAAGCTATCCATTCACCATTCGCTACGGCGAGACCTTTATTCCATGCGTCATAAATCCCTGAATCAGGCTCGCTCACCCAATAGGCAATATGTTCAGAATGTGCCCGCAGAATATCAACAGTAGAGTCTTTGGAATCGCCATCAATAACAATCAATTCAATATCGGCATATGTCTGATTAGTAATACTATTAATAGCTTCCGCAATATATTTTTCGCCATTGAATACAGCTATTATGACTGTGACCAACGGTCCATTTTCACTATTGCATGAATTTAAATATGTATCATCTGTTGTTGGCATTGACCCTACTGGATACTATGTAAGGCCCCCCTTGGGCATACGCCGTATGCTAGACTTCGGCGAAACCCATTCTCCAAAGGAGGCCTTACAGATGAGATTTTACACAAAAACACTACTGCAAATCGACCTTTATACTGGAGTAGCATTTCGTATGAGACTATTCATGTCGTATTTGTTTAAGAAGTAAAGATGGTTTTAACTTCTCATTCTCTAACCGTTCACGGGAGGCGATGAATATCGCCCTCTGTAGGCTAGCCTTATGCTCGTCTGGATTCGTCCAGTCTAGTGGAAATTCCTCGTGGTTTGGTTGGGTCGTTGGCAGATAGACATATTCAAAAAGCTCTTGAAGTTCCTTGAATATCCATGCCCTTGTTGGCCGGCAGCCGGTACCGGAGTGAGCCTGAGTCGGATCAGTTTGCATTTCCGTTACAAGATTTATTGCTTCGTTGTCGCCAAATGAAACGCTTGTTTCGAGGAATAGCATTCTTCTAGTGCTCTGACTGAGAAACGTTAAAGCTTGTTTGGGCGCACTCAGGTGATAAAGAAGACCATAACAGTGAACTAAATCAAACGGAGAATCATTGATATCGGACGGATGTTCCATATCAAGAAACCGCACATCACAGGCCGGATAACGATTCTTTAGGATTTGAAGATTGTCCGTTCGTGCCTCTGTAATAGTTACTCTGCATCCCCTATCAATATAGTAATGTGAATGATCACCAATGCCAGCTCCAACTTCCAAAACGGACATTCCCGTTACAGGAATTCTCAAGCTCGCTAAGTGCTCCAACCTTCTTGCATTATGGCGCAGATAGTGATCTGAATGGAATGTACAAACTGGGTTATCCGAACGGACAATATCGAAACCCGTTTTTCTGATTATGTTCCTTGCCGTTGTCATGATCTTGCTTAACATTTCCATTTCCTCCAGTGTCTGTTGACCTAACGAAGCGTTGTGGGGGCGCACTGGAGAAGTGCAACGAAGTCCAGTGCCGCCCGTGTTCGACCTTTCCGCATAAATTGTTGACCATATATCAATGTATCTGGCGGATTTTGTTGTTGTACCAGTCTGAGATATAGAAACTGTTCCTTCAGTAGTAATGCCACGTGGATCATGGAATTGCGCCCCTTTTCCGGTGCCGCCGGCCGAAGATTCCTGACCCTGATGATTCCGAAATGAAGTCAGAACGGAGAAGCTGCTGACCCAATTCGTTCAAAAAAACGATTCAAAATCGTCAGGGCTTATTTTTGCCTTTGACGGACGGGGGTCTTATAAAGGTTATAACTAACAAACATCGTGACTAACTTCAGTTTTGCGGAGAAAAAACAATCTGTTGTCACCACATCCGCACAAATCGAAAAACCGGGTAATCACATGATTCAGCTTTGTACGTCTGATTAGCTTAACCAGTAAGTATTTTTTTGTGGTTTCAAATCTTGTCCCTGAAGAGGGGAGCCAAAAAGAAGATGGTTGTCCCATGTCGGGAAAAGAAAGTAGATGACACCATTGGAAATGGAGCCATTCTGATGACGTGATGGTCTTGCTCTGCTCTAACACCAGACCTGCCTTTTCTGCAGCAATTGCCATCGACCTGGTGGAGAAAAAATGTAGATGATACGGAGTATGCCAATTTATCCAGCGGCGGCCAAACAATCGTGCTCCCCAACCGTTTGCATTAGGAGTACTCAGAATAACCGTCCCATTGGTTTTCAATATCGCAGCAATGCTCTTCATGGTTTCCAGGGGATTAGTAACATGTTCAATAACATGGTCCATGGTCACATAATCAAAGAAGCCTGGTTCGTAAAGAGTTGAATCAAACAACCCTACATGCACCTTATATTGATATTTTTCGGCAACCCGTCGTATGTTCTCATCCGCTTCAACGCCATACACATCACATCCACGTGCCCGATGATACCCAAGAGTTTCGCCGAATCCACATCCAATATCCAGGACACGAACGTTTCTGGGGACCCATCGGAATGCAGCGCAGTATTCACCAACCAGCCAAGGCTTCAATCCGTGGACTTCGCCATGCGGATTGTAGTTGGCTAGATCATACGTTGAACGGGGGTAGAATTCCGTATACAGTTGCAGAAGAGCCTCATGGTCGAATTCTGCAAGTAATTGCTTGTGGCCACAAGCAAGACATCTTACCAAAGTGAAGTAACCAGGATACGCGTAGCGGTCATCAAACAATCCATCAATAAAATTTTCAATTGAATTGCCGCACACAGAACATAGTGTCATAAGCTATTATCCGGAACAAAAAAATAATTATACTGACTATCGTCGTGCTTAACAAAAGAGGTCAGATTTACCCCATCGTACACAAAAGCTTTATAACCTTTATCAATTAAATATTTCACGGTAGCTTCTGGATCTTCATTCGAATCAGTACCTTTATAAATTTCACAGAATATAACAGGATAGTATTTATCAATTATCAACTTCATTCCTTCAAGCACTTTTTGCTCAAATCCTTCCACATCTATTTTAACAAAATCAATATGTTTGAGAGCTAGTTTTGGCAACAAATCATCCAGACTCATGCAAAGCACGTTCATTTTACCACGGATTTCTTTCCTTCCAGTATCTTTTAAGCTGGAATACGCATTGTCTGAAGCCACAAAAAATTCAGCAAGTTGAGTTTTATCTGAAACCCCAATGTTAAGAGGCAAAATATTATTGATGCCTTGAATATTATTCAGCAACAAACTGAATGTGTCCTTGGATGGCTCAAATGAAATTACCAGACCTTCAGGAACAAGGCGCGAAAATGAAATGCTGTGCAACCCTATGTTGGCGCCAATATCCAAAACGACACTGTCATTTTTAATGAATCTATTACACAGTTCAATCTCATCTTTTTCAAATTCACCCCTGAAAAACAAAGCCTCACCTATATCAGTATTGGGATTATAGGCTATCTTGCGTCCTTCAAACTCGTCACTCACTCGTACAGCAAACGTTTCGTAAATCTTTAAGAGTTTTTTCCCCAACAACAAATTCAATGCTTTCCTCATTTTATGCTTAAGCATTATTGTTCTCCATTTGAATGCGTATTCAAGTTAAGCAGTATGCCAATATTTCCGACTGCGTCTCCATACAAAATAAACTGCTGGCAAAATAAAGAGCACCATTACAGAAAAAAACCCTATGACAACGCCAAGCACTCCATATTGCATTCCCAATAACCACGTTACTAATCCTTGAATAATTGAAGAAATAAGAATTGCCACCATCAGGGGTTCCTGTTTATGTGCTCTAAGGTAAACAGCAAACCCATTTATCACAACGAGTACGCACATTGACGCAAATAGAAGTGCTGCATAAGGTGTAGGAATAAATCTCTGACCAATACTAAAATTAGATTGAAGAAACCAGATTATACATGTTCCTATTACAGCACCTGTTACTGCTAGAGATGCAGCCTGTATCAATACTCTGAAAAATAGTTTATCAAGAGAAACCCAGTCACGAACAGCCACAAGTTTTCCAAATTCAGGATTTTTAGCGAGGAGCAAAGTCATGCAAATCCCTAACAAAGCATTAGCTGCGGATAGTGTCATCCCCATCTGCCCAGCGACAGCTGCACCATGGTAATGGAAGAGCACAGGGTTGAACAGCTGCATTATAAAATAAGCAGCTCCAGAAGAAATCGCCATCCTCCACTGCATCGGCCAGATTTCACCCCACCAGGAAATCCCCCGTGAGCTCTTCGGTAAACTTTCGGGATGAAATATCCCGCTAATTGCCAGTTTCAGCAATTCAGGCTTAGTTCTGATTAGGTACGACCATCCTATTAGGCTAATTCCAAAGCTCACCGCACTGACCGCATAAAGACCACCGTACATTCCTATCACAAACCACGACACCAGTGAACCGACAACGCCCCCTAACATTTCTCGATGATTTACCGATACAACATCGCCACTCCCCATGATGACGGCAAAAAACGGGGTGATTAACAGATTCGATGCCGTACCGATAACGGCAAGAATCCAAGGGATGCGCCATGAAAAATCATGTACAACCCCTTCATTCCCATAATTGAAAAAGTAGAGTCCTGCAGGGACAAGTCCGACTACCATCAGTAGCGAGGCCACCCCGAACCATTTAGTAGTCTTGTACAATAGTTCCACAAAGCGTTTGAGCGGTTCGGTGTCACCCTCAATTCTCCCGGACTCTCCCCATTTTAAATATACGAACTCATGGCTCGCAAATTGTGCAACAACGAAAAGGAGGCCCAATTCAAAAAAAACCTGCAAACCCAGCAGACTGCCAAAAGTGTAGTAAAATCCTTGCTGTTCCTTTGTGAAACGTGCCGCGATCAACAACATGGTAACCGGACCGGCAATAACTCCCCATATCCGCGTCAACATCCCATAAATGACCGCCCGGTTCATCCCGAGCATGTTCAATATTCCTCTTCCGACTTTATTGCCGTCAGACATCTCCATTATCTCCTGGTCGAGCATCTCCCGGTGCTGGGCGGTCACGCAAACAACGCTCCTGAAGCTTTCTGGATGACGTTCCAGCTCTTTTATCACGGGAGCCATCTTTATCGCCTCCGGTCGGGTACCGAAGATCGACATAACAGTCAACATCTACACCCTCCCTGACCGAGGGGCATCTATGCATCCAGGTGAATAGATTCTGTTCCGGTCTCCCCTTAAATCGAGCAGTTTGCCGAGAAACTCCTCTGCACGTTTAAGTGAGGTAATAACGATTATGTCGGTATCCGACACTGTACTCTGTGTAACGTCCATAATCGGCAAGCCGAAAAATTTCTCCCCCGCCGCAGCATCATCCAGAACCGCAACCAGTTCGATCCCCGCCTCCTGCATGGACAGATACGCAATTTCCGCAACCTCGTCCACCCCGCAGAACACCACCCTTGCCACACCTCCCGCCTTCAGAGATTGAAACAGATCGAGGTAATCCTGCCGAGCGACGGTATAGAGATTGGTGAAATAGCTAAGGTGCTGGTAGGCGAGCCGGCTTTTCTCGGCGATGCCCGTTGGGGTGAGGAGGTAGGCGTAGCGGTTGCGGGGAAAGTTCTTGACCCGCACGTACCCCTTGGCCACCAGGTTCTTCAGGTAGGAATTTACCAGCCCGACCGCAATGCCGGCCCGGCGGGAAAGCTCCCGCTGGGAGAGGGGCTCCTCGCCGGCAATCTCGGAGAGGAGAAGGAAGGAACGGTAGGAATCGACGGACTTGTCACTGTGATCGTTCATGAAATGAACAGTACCGGAAATGGCATAAAGAGGCAAGGGAAATGTTCATCTTGTGAACGCTTGTCCTCTTCCCCCCTCCTAACCTCCCCCCGCTGGGGGAGGAACTCTTAGTCCCCGGCAATTCTCAGCTCCAGCAGGGCACATACTTTCCCCTCCCCCAGCGGGGGAGGGTCAGGGAGGGGGAAGGGGGAAAGATGAATAGCATTCAGGAGCCCTACTCATTCAACGCATCATAAATTCTCTGCAAAACTCCCTCAGTAGTTGACAAAACCTCGTTGTTCCAGAAACGAATGACCCGAATGCCATGGTATGCCAATAACGCAGACCGTTCAGCATCACGGACCTTTATATCTGTATAGTTATGCTGTCCGCCATCCAACTCCACTGCTAGCCGTGCTTCATAACAATAAAAATCAAGAACAAATCGTTCGATCGGGTGCTGTCGGCGAAACCGAAAACCGCCGAGTTGCTTACGACGCAGACAATGCCATAGCAATTGTTCTGCGTCGGTCATGGTACGACGCAGAACACGGGCGGCTTCAAGCAGAGGAGTTGGAATGGGTTGCGGCAGGAAAAGTTTTTTCTCGTTGGTCAAGATATTCCCCCCTCCTAACCTCCCCCCGCTGGGGGGAGGAACTCTTTGTCCCAAGCAGGGCACTATTTCCCTCCCCCAGCGGGGGAGGGTCAGGGAGGGGGAAGAGGTATCATCTTTTGATACACCTCCACCAGCTGCCCCCCCCGCGCCTGCCAGGAATGCTCTTCCACCGCTTTCCGACGGCTGGCGGCGGCAAGAGCAGCGCGTCGGGCAGCATCCTCCGCAAGATTCTCCAGTTGAACGGACAGGTCAGTGGCATCGCCGTAGCGCGCATACACGCCGGCATCGCCGAGGATCTCCCGGTTGATAGGGGTATCGAATACCACCGTCGGAAGCCCGCAGGCCAGGTAGTTGAAGAGTTTGCCGTTGGCTTCGGCGAGGGATATTTTCGGGGATACCGCCAGGTCGCCGGCGCTGAGCCAGCGGGACGCCTCGCCGTAATCGATCCGGCCGGTGAATGTTATCCGGTCGGCAATCCCCATCTCCACGGCTTTTTGCCGGTAGGCGTCTTCGGGGAACCCCATGACAAGGAAATGGAGTGGACAATCCCGCATCTTGAGCAGGTGGATCGCCTCCAGGAGGAGGTCTGTTCCCTGGTAGGAGTTGAGAAGCCCCAGGTAGACAGTCAGTGGCCGGTCGTGGGGAATATTGAGTGTCTTTCGGGTCTCGTCCCGGGGGACAGGCCGGAATTCGTCGGTGTTCACCCCGTCCATGAGGCCCAGCACCTTTTCCGGCGGAATGCCCCAGTTGCCGCGCAGATCATCGGCAGCGGCTCCTGAACTGGTAATGATAAAGTCCGCCCGCCCGTTGATCAACCGCTCCAGCATGCTGAAGAGGCGATGGAGAAGGCTTCCTTTGCGAATGAATCCATGGTCCATGATTTCGGCAGTGAGGCTCCCCTGGCAATCGAATAGCAGAGGGATGCGGAGAAACATTTTCAGGAACAGGCCGATGAACGCCCCCTCGTGAAGGTGGGCATGGATGAGGTGAGGGCGATAGGTGCGTGCCGTCTTCAGCGCCCTGAAGAACAGAAGGATGTCCAGATAGGGTTTGTGCCAGGAAGGGCCGGCGGTGAGCTTTTTGTACCAGGGAATTGCCGGAATGCGGTCCGTGGGTATTCCCGGCATATCCCGGCCGATGTGATAGGTAACGATCCGGACCTCATGTCCTTGCGTGACCAGTACCCGTGCCTCTTCATAGATGCGCACATGGCATCCTCGGTCGGCGAAGAACGGAGTGGGCGCGAGCATGAGGATACGGAGTACGTTCGGGACTCGGGACTCGGGACTCGGGATCCGTACCTGCTCACCGGGATCCGGGACTCGGGATCCGGAACCCGAAAAACTTTGGTCGGAAGATCTCGGAAGTTTAACGGACACCTGTTGTTCCCTTGTTCCGGTAATGGCGGATGAGGCCGTTAAGCATTTGCTGAACAGCAGCTAAGCGTATGAGCACACCATCGATTTCTTCCAGATAACCAAGCTTTTTGGCGATAATGAACTGAGTCTCCAACTCAGCAGCCGACCCAAGCGCAACGTGGAGGAACTGGACAAACTCCTTGCTGGTATTGCGTGCTGCTCCCTCTGCGATGTTGGAAGGTATTGAAACCGCTGCCCGGCGCATCTGGCTCGTCAGGCCAAACAGTTCATCTTTAGGAAACATTCCGGAATGCCGATACGACTCGACAACCAAGTCGATACCCTTCTTCCAGACATCCAGCTCTTTATGATCTTTCATGCTTAACACCCATAGTGGCCGTGATCCGGGGTCCGGGGTCCGGGGTCCGGGGTCCGGGGTCCGAGTTCCGAGTTCCGAGGTCCGGGGTCCGGGGTCCGAGTTCCGAGTTCCGAGTTCCGAGTTCCGAGTTCCGAGTTCCGAGTTCCGAGTTCCGAGTTCCGAGTTCCGAGTTCCGAGTCCCGAGTTCCGAGTTCCGAGTCCCGAATCCCCGACCTTCGGCTTTTACCCGAGTCCCGGATCCCGAGTCCCGGATCCCGACTTCACATTGATTCGTTCCCGAACCGCATAAATAGGCTTCCCTTGCGCCTCATAATACGTGCGGGCGTTAAGTTCGCCGAGCAGGCCCAGGACGATAAACTGCACCCCCATGAAGAGAAGAAAAGCGGTGAGGATGAGCAGCGGATTCCTGTTCATGCTCATGTGCTCGAACAGCTTCATGTAGATGGTGAGGCCGCCACTGAGGAAACCGGCCATGAGCGTGTAGATCCCCCACTTGCCGAACAGCTGGATCGGCTTGGTGGAGTAGCTGAGGAGGAACTTGACGGTCATCAGGTCGAGAACGACCCGCATGGTCCGGGAGATGCCGTATTTGCTCGTGCCATGGAGCCGGGGGTGGTGGCGCACCGGCAGTTCCGCCACCTTCGCTCCCACCTGGGAGGCGAGGGCCGGCACGAAGCGATGCATCTCCCCATAGAGATTAATCCCTTCCAGCACTTCGCGCCGATACGCCTTGAGTGTGCAGCCATAGTCATGGAGGTGCACCCCCGTCAGCCGGGAGATTATCCCGTTGGCGATGATAGAGGGGAGCTTCCGGTTGATGAAGGTATCCTGGCGATCCTTGCGCCACCCCGACACCACGTCGTACCCCTCGTGGATCTTCGCCAGGAGGCGCGGAATGTCGGTCGGGTCGTTCTGCAGGTCGCCGTCCATCGGGACCACCACTGCTCCGCTGGAGGCATCGAAACCGGCCGCCATGGCGGCGGTTTGGCCGAAATTGCGGCGAAAGCGGATTACCTTAACCCGTTCGTCCCTTGCAGCCAGTTCCTTGAGCAGGGAGAACGAGCCGTCGGATGAACCGTCGTCCACCAGGATCAGTTCGTACTCCAGGCCAGTCGCTGCAAGGGCTTTCTCGATGCTGTCATGGAGGGCGAAGATATTCTCCTCCTCGTTATAAATGGGAACAACTATACTTAAATCCACGCGCGCCTCATTTCTTTTTTTCAGACAATAGCCGAACTTTTTCCCGCAGATAGGGGAGATAGTTTCTCACCTGGACCGTGGCGACGGGAAACTCCGCATCCCCGTAGGCCTGGAATATTTCGTAGTTCTTCAATGCAGCCTCCGGGTTCCCCAGCATATCCTCCACCCTCCCCAGCGTAAGGTACGCCTTGAGATTGAACCGGTTAAGCTCCAGAGCCTTTCGCAGATGATCCCTCGCCGAGACAAAATCACCCGTCAGGATGTAGCTGTCGGCTACACCCGACTGGACATAGCTGGAGTCCGGGTTTACCTGTACCGCATGGCGCCAGAGGATGTGTTCATTCAGCCAGAACCCGTTCTGCCGCACCGTCAGAAGGGCAAAGATCAGGAGCAGGGAGCAGAAACCGGTGACCATGGCTTTGGCGGGCCATCGCCCGAGCAGCCATGCTCCCAGGAGAGCCATTCCCGGCAGACAGGTGTACATGTAACGATCGGCCATCATGTACGATATGGGAACGATATTGGCGACCGGCAGGTACATGAGAAGAAACCAGCCGCCGGAAAAGGTCAACAGCGGATTACGGGTGACGTTCCGCAGGAGAAAATAGACGAGGAGCACGAGCAGTGCTGCCCCCGCCAGCGCTCCGGGCTGGAGCGTATCGCTGGAGAACCGGATCGCATACTCGGGTGCCAGCTTGAACGGCATCAGTATCTTGCCCACATAGAGCACAACGACCTTGAGCGCACCCATGTAATAGGGGAAATGGTCGAGGGAGTCGGTGAAACCGTTCTTGGTGTAAGGAGCCATCAACTGGGCGGTGGAAAACATCCCTCGGTAATGGTAGATGGCGGTGCCGACCAGCACCATTACGGAACCCGCCAGCAGCAACGGCCTACGCAGCAGAAACCGCCGCTCCGCCGGAACGAAAAGATATTCGTAGAGCACTAAAACCAACGGCAGAAACGCGGTGGATTCGTTGGAAAGAAGCGCCCCGACACAGGCCACTGCGGTCAGGACAACGAACAGAACCCGGCTTCGGCCGCCGGATGCCATCCCTTTCATATACCAGAGAACGGCAGTGAGGCTGAAAAAGAGTGCCAGCAGTTCCTTTCGGTGTCCAACATTCGCCACCGACTCGACCTGCAGCGGGTGCAGCAGGAAAAGCAGGACACCGAGAAAGGCGGGCAATGGCCCGACACCGAGGTTAAGGAAAACCGCCAGCAGAAGGCAGCCGTTCAGGCCGTGCCAGAAGAGCTGCTGGGCGTGATAACCTGTCGGGTTCGTTCCGAACAGCTTGTAATCGACCATGTAGGAGAATTCGCGCATAGGTCGTCCGGGATACTGGTTCCGGGCAAACTCCGCCAGTGAATGGGTATCGGGGTTGTCCACCACCACATACCGGTCGTCGTAGGTCCAGTCGTTGCGGAAGGTGTTTCCATAGACGAGCAGGGTGACGCCGAACAGCGCGATGAAGAGATATATCCGTGGTATGTCTGTAAATTTCTGCATTGCTAATCCTAGACCATAAAAAAAGCCCATTAACGCAGAGTCGCAGAGCCGCAAAGAAACCAAACCTTACACTGCTCCATTTCAACTGCGATCTGTTGGGAATTCCTTAACCCACCGCAAGGTAACGACCGGTTCTCCTGCCCTGGTTTTTTTGAACGGCCAGCCGATGAATCCTCGCCAGAGCCCCGCCCCGTAGGCAAGGTGAATGGTCGGGAAGATGGCCATGAGCAGGGGAAACACTTTTGCCTCCCGGGCCCGTAACGCCCCCTGGAAGGCGGCCAGCGCCACAGCACCTGCATAGCACAAAAGCGGCAGATAGTAAACCGGCTTGGTTACGAACGGAGCAGTTGCCAGATAGAGAAGCATGAGTGCCGGAAGGAACGTGACCGGGTGGAAACTCCGGCTGATGAGCGTCTGCTCTGCACGCCCCCGGCCATAATTGAGGAACTGCCGCATGAAAGCCCGGAATGTCGGCCGCTGACTCCGGTAGACCGCCAGGTCGGGATCATGAATGAGAACGCTCCCCCCCCTCCGCACCCGGTCCATGAGCTCGTTTTCCTCATTGGGATAGAGCCGTTCGTCCAGCCCTCCCAATTCGAGAAACAGGTCGCGACGGAAGCTAAGGTTGCAGAGGATCAGTTCATGGTCGCCGGTGGCTCGTGCCATGCCGGTCCTGCGATACCGGTTCCGCATCCCGCCCCCACCCATCGGGGCAGCAAGCGCAATCCCGATGCTCCGCTGCAAGAGCGAATCGCTGGCAGGAGTCAGGGATGGTCCCCCCACCGCCGCCACCGCAGAGTTGGCATAATGGCGTACCGTTCGGTGGAGAAAATCGGGAACGGTGAGGGAATCGTCATCGAGAAAATAGAGGATGTCGCCGCGCGCCTCCCGGGCGGCCCGGTTCCGTTGTACGCTCGGCTGCGCTCCTTCGGCGACGATGATCTCCAGCAGGTCGGGAGGAAAATCAAGCCGGGACAGCCCCTCAAGTGCAGTTACCGTCCCGCCGGGCTTTACCGGTATGATGATGGAAACCTTGTTGGTCATCTCGGTAGTCAACTTTCCGCTCCGTACAAAAAGAAAAACCGGGCAGACCCGGTGTGTGTAATGGTGGTTGTCAGCCGTTTCAAACGGCCGTTCTCCTGTGATTATAGCTAGAAAAATTTCTTCAGGTTAGCGGAAAACCGCTTTTCCACCCGCTTGAAGTTGAGGTTCCCGTCCTGGTTGCCATAGGTATAATCGAGGCTGACCTGGAGCATGCTGTACGTAATGCCCGTTGAGGCAGAGTAGACAAACGCCTTGAACCCTCCCGGGTCGGTCAGCGTATACCGCGCATTACCCGCCAGGAAGAAATTTCGCAGCGGATAGTATCTGGCACCCAGCAAAATACTCTTGCTGGTAACGGCAGCGCTACCGAAGTCGGTGCTGTTTTCGTTGTAGTTGATTTCCTCGTTCAACTCCAGGAGTCGCCGGCTGACACCGTTGGTCCGGTAGAGGTAATAGTTGAATTTCTGGACCAGGTTGACAAAGGTGGTTGTCTGGTCGGACCTTTTTTCCCGCGTATAATGGTAATTGAGCGACGCATCAATGAACCGGTTCGGCTGGTAGGTGACGAGGCCGCTGCTTTCCAGCCAGTCGTTGCTGGCGCTTCCGGTATTTTCCCGGGAATAGCTGCTGCTGACTCTCATGGAAAAAGCGGAAATACCGTAGGAAATCGTGTTGGTCACCCTGGTGATGTAATCCACGGGCTGGCCTGAGGCGGTCAGGACATCCTCTGTCAGCGAGAGGGAAACCTGCAGACGCGCTGCGGGGGACCAGCTCCCCTTCAGGGTGGTGACGGAGCGGACGTAATCGTTGATGGTCGTGCCGTTGGTGCGCCAGAACTTGCTCGTCGTGCTGTCGCCGAATCCGCTGTTGACCACCACGGCGGAACCGCCGGAATTGCCGGGGTTGGTGCCGGAACCGACCTGGAAGAGCTGGCCGGCTTCGAAGAAGAAGATGTTTGATGGCCTATAGCTTGCGCGCCCCTCGATTTCCTGGTTCGTATAGGTGCCCGTGGTCCGCCCGCTCTGGTTGGAATCGAAGTACTTCCCGGAATACCGGCCATAGAGCCCGTATACGGAGGAAAACCGCCGGGTACTGGTGGTCTCGACGGAACCTTCGACGGCAAGGGTATTCCCCGTGATGGAATCGTAGCGTTCCACGGACAGGGTGGGGGTCAGGGTGAAGGACGAACGCTTGAAGGTATTGACCTGTAGCGAAGCGAGCAGGTCGGAGTCTCTCTCCAGGGGATTAGTGACGTTCGCCTGCTTTTTCTCGTGGTCGTAGAACCTGAACCGCCAGTCGGTCTCCGGGCTCAGGTCGCCATTGGCATACAGCGGCAGGTTCGCTTCATGGATCAGGTTCTGGTCCTCGATGCTCCGCCGGAACGTGCTGTAGGTACGTGCTTCCCAGTTCTGGCGCTTGGCTATGCCAAACAGATTGAGGTCGTAGCTTTCCACAGAATTGACGGTGTTTTTCGCGTCCCTCTTGGTGAAGGTCCCGTCGGCGGAGAGGTTAATCCAGTTGGTGAAGCTGATCCAGCGGCGCCCCATGTTCTGGTCGACGGTCCCTATCTGGAATGCCTTCTCGGTCCAGTCGTTGAAGGGATTGAGGTAGTCGCTGAACTTGCTGGTGCGGTAATGGAACCAGTTGTCCTTCTTGTTGAGGCTCACGAACGCCAGACGGCTCAGACGGGTATCGACGGGGGACAGGCTTTTGGGATCGTGATTGATCTCGTCCCGGTAATCCACCAGCAGCATGGGGAAATACCGGAAAATCTCGTTATAGCCGTTGGTCAGGCCGTTACGCACCCCCAGGAGCAGGGTGGCGCCGCTTTCGATGCGGGTGCCGTCGATGATGTCGGTGGTGAGGTTGGGGGTGACGAGATCGTCGGCGAAAACGGCACGGTTGCCAACCATCACCGTGTCCCGGTTGAACTGGATTCGGTTCAGGTCGCGGCTGAACGCCTTGAACTGGAACGGCAGTTCTTTCGGGTCGATGAAAATCTCCCCTTCGTAGAGGACGTGGCCGCGGTTCGCTGAGAGGGAGACGTCGGTGGCGGGATTCGGGGTTTTCATCTTGGTGTTGAACGCCGCCCATTCGTAGCCGAGGGAGATATTGTACCCACCCACGCGGCCGCCGGCGAGGAGGTTCGACGTGGAATAGAGGAGGGAGTAGCGCTGCTGGAAGGAACGGGCGTCGTTTTCGGTAACGCCGTTGGTTTTCGAATCGTACTTCACGTACCCCAACTCAGCTTCTCCGGAGAGCTTGGCATGGGCGGAAAGGGGCGACAACTGCAGGAAGATCGCACAGAGCAGTGTAGTCAGAAGCCGTAAGTATATGTCGTGCCTTATCCGCATCAGGGAGCCATTAACCTGTCGTGAAACATTCGCAATATCTTCGCCGACTTGTACGGTGATTTGGTAAATCTTGTTCGACCCCTTTTGTGTGCAAATACCATACCTTCCGCGTCAATTAATTGCCACATTCCAATACACCATAACCTGCTGATTCACAAGGCATTTTTGACCACCCGGGCGGGGCGGGTGCACCTCTCTCCGAAAGCCCGCGATATGACACGATATTGCAGGTGAAATGACGCGGCGCCTGGTGCCACGCACCCTTTGCACAAAAAAAGGGGGATGGTTTCCCATCCCCCTCGATACCATCAGCAGGTATACATTCGCATTACTTGTTGTGGCAGGTCAGACAGAGGTAGCTGCCGGCGTTGGTGGTGCGGAGGAACGGCACGTAGCCCGGATCATGCACCGCATGGCAGCTGGCGCACTCGAGGCTGGAAGTACCACGGCCGGAGTTGAAGAGCGGGAGGTTGGTCGTGGTAAGCCCGCCGATGGCCTTGCCGCCGTTCTGGGAGGTGCCGATGGCGCCGCCGAAGTTGACGATGTTGAAGTTGACCGGATGGTCGTTCTGCAGGTTGGTGCCCAGGTTGGCCGTGGAGGTGATCTGATCAGCGGCAGGGGTCATGGTCGGAATCACTTTGCCGTTGTCGAGCGGCAGGTTGTGGATCCGGCCGGCAACGAGGCCGCCATCGTGGCAGCTCATGCAGTAGAGAGAGACGCTGTTGGTGGTGAAGCCCTGGCTCGCCTTTAGGGCGCCGTACTGGTTCTTCATGTTCCCCGAGGAGTAGAGGAGGAAGGAGCCGCTCGCGGCGGAACGGTTCCAGAGGGGGTAGCCGTTCTGGATCGCGTTATGCGGGGTGTGGCAGAACACGCAGATCTGATTGGTGGAGGTACCCACGCCAGAACTCTTGAAGGTGGCGGTGCTGCCGCTGCTCAGGTCATGCTTCGAGTTCTTGATGGTTGCTGCGCTTGCTACGGTTGCAGCGGCCATGAGACTGACGACCGCCACGAGGGCTAATACTTTTTTCATCGGTGTTACTCCTTTCTGTTGGTGTCGGTCTTAAAAAGACCTTTGTAATTGCTCCGAGCATTAATGGTTTCTTTGCAAGCCCAGGGGATAGCTATCCCGCACTTACTGCATACCATGACGACTAACTTAGCAAATCGCATGCCAGCTTGAATCTCACCATGTAACACGGAATACGAAAGGAGTTTGTGCAAATATGAAGCCAGCTTTACCAATAACAATTAACACTCTGAAATATCTCGAAACTGCTCCTGCTCGACTGACCCTAACCGATAGATGCAACCGTCAATACCCCACCCTATCGGTTAAATAACTGCACTTCCATGCCACTCATTCCACCCTCTCATCCGTTGAAATGTCCGGTCATAGTCCGCCATATGCCGGGAAATGGCGGACAAAAAGGGGCACTGCTGCCACCATGCTACTTCGGCGGGACGTACCCGGGAATGGGGTTGGCCTGCAGGTAGCGGTCGGAGATGTACTGGAAGACCTGAAACCGCTTGTTCAACTGGTCGACGATGTAGATGGTGTCGTTCTTGTCGATGTCGATACTCTGGGGGAGCATGAATCCACCCGGAGCGTATTTGCCCGTATTGAGCGAGGAGTAAAGCCCGCCGACGAGGAGCAGGAAGTCGCCGTTGCTGTTGAAGATGAGCATCTTGTGCCCCTTCCCCTCACTCACGTAGATGTTATCGTCCGAATCGACCGCGACCCCCTTCATGATCTGGAAGTCGGAGGGGCCATCACCCCGGCGACCGAATTTGCGGAGAAACTTCCCGTCCCCGTCGAATATCTGGATCCGGGCGTTCATGGAATCGGCCACGACGATCTCCCCCTTGCTGTTGACCGCAACCGCAACCGGATAATTGAAATAGCCGTCCGCATCCCCCCCCGCTCCGAAGGAGGTGAGGTAGGTGCCGTCGGGGGCGAATGCCACGATCTTGTGCCCCCGGGTGTCGACAACGAGCAGCCGTTTGCGCACCTTGTCGAAAGCCATGCCGGTGGCCCGTTCCAGACGGTCCTTGGTGGTAATGGTGCGCAGCGGTTTCTCGTTCCGGTCGAAAACCTGAATTATCCCCTGTTCCGTATCGCTGACGTAGACGTTCATTTCGTCATCCACGGCCAGTCCGACGGGAGAGCGGAACTGCCCCACCGCCTCCTCACCTCCGAGCATGTGGACATTGTTGTTGACCATGTCATACACAAAGACAAGGGCGATGGCCGGGTCGGTGACATACACCTTTCCTTCGCCGTTCGACTTGATATCGAGCGGCTTGCTGAAGGGAATCGGCTCCTCCTCGCCCGCTATGGCGGAGATGAACTGCCTGAATCCCGACTTGGGGAAATCGAGCTGGCTGCTGTATGCCTTCTTCCACTCGATGCGCGGACGATCGGGGAGCTGTGGCCAGTAATAGTGCCTGACCTCCTGCTGCTCGGCCGCGCATCCTGCTAAGAGGCCGAGACCGAAGACCAGACCGGCGAGTTTAACCAGTGCTCTTGTTGCGTTTTTCATACCGTACCTCTTCTTTGTGCTGGGTTAATTCCGCTGTAATCGACAAAATTCTTATTTATTGTGGCACATCTGGCAGAGGAGCAAGCGGTCCTCCGCATTGTTCGTGAAGAAATACCGGACGTCGCCGCTGTGGGGATTATGGCAGGAAATGCACGACATCTCCCTGCCAGATGACGGCCTGGACGGATCGATCTTCCACTTCAGCGGGTGACCGGCGCCAGCCGTGGTGCGGACCACATGGTACCCCTTCCCCACATCCTCGTGGCAGGAAAGGCAGAGCTCGTTGATCGGCATGAGGAGCTGGGCGGGATACGGCGAGCCGTGGGAATCGTGGCAGACCTCGCACAGTCCCGCTGCGATGGGGCCATGGAGGTACTTGCGCTTGGTGAATTCATCTCCCTTGTCGGCGTGGCATTCGTTGCACAACACCGCGTCGCGCTTGACAACGGCGTACTTGGACTTTCCGTCACCCACGTGGCAGTAGGCACAGGAATAGGTTCCTGCCGGACCGTGCACGAAGGTGTAACTCATCATCTTCTTGTGGCAGCCGAAACAGGGATTCCCCTTCTCCGGACTGCTGGCAAGTTGAGCAGGGGTCGGATTCATGGGGTGACAGGGGGCGCAGAGCTTTTCGTTTTCCGGCACGTGGAGTCGATTGGGACTGTACTCGGGGGCGACGGGACCCGTCCCTCCCGGGTTGTACCATACATCGTTCATCGCGGTTTCAATCCGCTTGTCGCCGCTGAACGCTTCTACGGCAACGTCATTCTTCCCCTTGTCCCAGACCGCCTGGAGAATGAGAAAATCCTGAAACGCCTTCCGGTATTCCGGCGTGCCGATCGGCAGGAGCCCGCTCGCCTCGCCGTTCACGGTGACCCGGACGCCGGTGATGGCGGGGTTATTCAGCTTCAGGACGAGATAGTCCGCCCGCTTCACCCAGCTTTTGGGAGCAGGATAGACGAAGGTAATGGCGGCGTGGGCTGCAACCACCCCTGAAGTCAGCAGGATGACAATGGTCGGAACGAGCTTGCGGAACATCTTGCCTCCGTGGATACACCAGAAAATGAGTGCTAAAAGCCGGCAGGGAATATCCCTGCCGGCGAACAACGACCGCTACGGATTGATGACGGGCCTGACCCGGTCATAGGATTTGGGTTTGTGACAACCGACGACACAGGTCCCCCCCGTGGAGGTGCCGGTGAAAAACATGGGGATATCCCATTTCCCGAACCCGGGGATGTTTTTCTTGAGGAGGCGCCCTTGGGCTGCGTTGTGTGGCTCATGGCAGGTCTTGCAGGTACGCCCCTTGTCGGGCTTGTTGACGTGCAGCTCGTGGAGGTTGCGGTCCCCGTTCCGGAATCCGGTGAGGGTATCGGTCCGCTTGTCCTTGGCCAGATCCCGGTTGTGGCAATCGAAGCAGAACGAGTAGTGGGCGGGGTTGTAGGGCATGTAATACAGGTCGGGATTGTCGCGCTTGAGCATATGCCGGTACGGCGAGCCATGCACCAGGTGGCAGCCGAGACAGTCGCCGGTCGCCACTGGCCCGTGCACCGACTTCCCCTTGGCGATAGCGCTATCGTGGCAGTCGAAGCAGAGTTTGGAACCGGGCTTTCTGACCATCATCTTGTTATCGGACTGGTGGGGATCATGGCAGGCAAGACAGTCACCCTGCACGACAGGTGCATGGCCGTATTTGAACTGGAATTTGTTCTCGTGGCACATGAAGCAGAAATCGGCGCCGGTTCCCTTCAGCAGTTTGCGGTTGGGGGACTTGTGCACTTCGTGGCACGCCTGGCATTCGCCACTCGCCACCGGCCCATGGACGAACTTCTTGGCGGCAAGATTATCATGACACATGTAGCAGAGCTTTTCCCCCTTTTCCTGAAGGGTCACCGACCCTTTCTCGGAAGGATGCATCTTCCCTTGCACCATCTGGTGGCATGAAACGCACTCCCCATCGCCGACCGGCTTGTGCACCACGCTGTCGCGCACGATGGCGGGGTGACAGCCGAGACATCTGAGCTCGGAGGCCGCCTCACTTTCCCCCGACGGAGCGACAAACGCCAGCATCGCGCCGAGCAGGGCAGGAACAGACAGCCGCTTCCATGCACTCATTCTCACTCTCCCGAACAGCCGTAGTGTAAGCTTCTGCTACCGTCCGCCGTAACTGTGCAGCCCCGAAAGGAACAGGTTGACGCCGAGATAACAGAAGATGGTGGCGGCAAAGCCGACAATGGACAGGATCGCCGCTCGTCTCCCGACCCACCCGCGGGTAATGCGGGCATGGAGGAAGGCTGCGTAGATGAACCAGACGATAAGCGACCACGTTTCCTTCGGGTCCCAGCTCCAGTAGGTGCCCCAGGCGTAATTGGCCCAGGCGGCGCCGGTTATGATGCCGAGGGTCAGTAGCGGGAAGCCGATCATGATCGCCTTGTAGTTCAGGTCGTCCAGTATTTTGATGGAAGGGAACATGGCGATGACACCCCCTGCCTGGGAGTTTCCGTCGGTCGTCTCCTGCTTCTCCTTGATCAGGTACATGATGGAGATGCCGCAGGCGACCGCGAACGCCGCATAGCCGAGGAAGCAGGTGATGACATGGTAGAGCAGCCAGTTGCTCTGGAGGGCCGGCACGAGAGGCTCGATCCCGCTGTTCATGCCGAGCTGCGCCCACGCCATGCCAAGGAGGGCAAAGGGGACGACAAAGGCACCCACCACCCGGTACTTGTATTTCAGGTCGAGAAACCCGAAGATCAGAATGATGGTCCAGGAGAAGAAGACCACCGATTCGTAGAGGTTGGAAAGAGGCGCATGGCCATGCCCCATGGCGTAGGACTCCTGCCAGCGAAGGCCGATGGCGACCGTCTGGACGATGAATCCGAAGAAGGCGATGCCGCTGCCGGCAAGACCGAGATTTTTGTTCCTGCTGGCCAGGAAGGCAAAGAAGGCAACGGTGGACGCCAGATAGGCGAAGGTGGTGACATTGAACAACAGCGAACTGGACATCGGTGTATCCTCCGAAGGGTTACAGTTTAGTGAGTTTATCCACGAGGGCATCGAACTGGAGCTGGAAGCCGGCCGGATTTTTGCTGGCGCTCCCCCCCATTACCACATGACCATTGGCGATCCGTATCCAGACCCGCTTGTGGGACATGAAAAACGCCATGCAGATGCCGATTACCATGAGGGCACAGCCCAGCCAGACGACCCAGACGCCGGGGTCCTTGGCCACCTGGAGACCGGTGTAGAACTTCTGGTCCGAGCCATCGTAGGAGAAGATCGTGTCCCCGCCCCGCTGTTCATCCAGTTCCGGATAGTTGCGCATGACGATGAAAGCCTGGGGTGCCCCGCTGCCGGTAGCCACCTCGATGCGGGCCGCCGGCCCGGAAAACTGCGGGATGAAATTGCGCACCTCGTCCGTCGACTCCAGTACCTGCATGGTGCCACCGCCGGGAAGCGGGACCTTGTCCCCCTGGCGGGCCGTCAGCTTGACCGGTGCTCCCCCCTTACGGCTGCGGACGGTGAAGTAGAAGGTACCTCCCTCGCTGGCGGAGCCGTAACTGGACTGGTAGAAGGTAATCCCCTTGTAGGTGAGGGGACTGTTGACGATAGTCGGAATGTTGATATAACCGGGAACCGGCTGGCCATTCTCCAGCACGGTCAGGATGCTCTTGAACTCCTTGGGAGCACCGGTGTCATAGAAGGAAACCGAGAATTTCTCGCACTTGAGGGCAAACCCGAGGGGGATGGTCTTTCCCGAGCGGCTCGTCAAGCTGTCCACGCTCTGCCCCTCCACGATGGTGACGAACCCCTTGTAGCCGAAGTAGGAACCGATGATGGCGCCAATGAAAATGATGATGATGCTGAAGTGGACCACGTACACCCCCAGCCGGCTGTACGGGGTTTTCTGGGCGAAGAGGTGGCAGGTTCCGTCAATTTCCGTTACGACCGGTTTCGCAAACTCGCTCGTGAGGAAGGAAACCATCTTCTCCCTGAGGGTGGCGCTCTCCCCCTTCATCTTGACATCATGGGTCAGGGAAAGGGATTTCTCGAAGGCTTCGTCCATCACCAGAGTCGGCTCGGAGACGATCTTCCAGACCCGCGGCAGACGCTTGATGGAACAGGCGATCAGGTTGACCGTCAGCAGGTAGAGGAGCAGGATGAACCACCAGGAATGGTACATGTCGAAGAAGCCGAGCTTGTCGTACAGCTGCAGCTTGGTCTGGCTCAAGGAGTGGATATACTCCTCGGGGATGTTGGGGACCTGGGGGATGACCGTCCCGATAATCGAGGTCACCGCCAGCAGGATGAGGAGCGAAATCGAGAGTTTGAGGGCGCAGAAAAAATCCCAGAGGGCTTGCAGAAAACCGCGGTCTTTGGTAGTCAAGGTGTTCTCCTGAACAGATAATAGATGTGATGCTGTGCTACATCAACGTGCGATTATATGCAAAACGGCGCAAAAAGGATAATTTAATTTTACTAATTTTATTTATGGCTAAGAAAAAGGGATAACAAGAACCCTGTTACCCCTTTTCCGTTGTTTCTGAGAGCCTGGAACGGTTACTTCTTGTGGCACTCACCACACTTGGTCGGGCCGGCCTTCTTCTCCTCGTGGCAGCCTTTGCAGAGCTTGTGAGCGGCGTCCTTGCCAAAACCCTCGATTTTACCGGGGCCTTTTTCGTGGCACACCTTGCAATCCTTCAGCGTCTCCTGGTGCTTCTTGTGGTTGAAGGTCACGTTGCCGTTCTTGGCCGGCAGATTGATGGTGTCGGCAGCCATGGCGGCCACTGCACAGATGAGCGTAAGCGCCATCGCAGCAAAAATCTTTTTCATCGAATTTCACCTCCTTCGTCTGTAATGTAAATCGCGGCAAAACTAATACACAACACTACCGTTGTCAAGCAAAAATATCCCCGTGACGCCCCTCCCAGTGCATGTTAGCACGGGTTAACCATGCTCTCCGGCACCTGTCTATTCCGGTATCCGGGAAAGAGAGAGGCGACTTCAATTTCGCCGACGACTATCGGGAGGCTTGCAGGGCCTGGTCCTTCGCTTCCACTTCCAGCGCCATCTTTTCCCGATGACTGACGAGAGCGGCGGCCAGGCCGGCATCGTGAAGCGCCAGCATCTGAATGGCAAACAGGGCGGCGTTCTTCGCCCCCGCCTTGCCGATGGCCATGGTCGCCACCGGTATCCCCGCCGGCATCTGCACCATGGCATAGAGGGCATCCACCCCGTTGAGCGATCCACCGCCGATGGGGACACCGATTATGGGCAGGGTGGTTTCCGCCGCGATGACGCCTGCCAGATGTGCCGCCATACCGGCGCCGGCAATTATGACCCTGATCCCCCGCCCGGCCGCACCTGCTGCAAGTGCCGCTGTCTTGCGGGGACAGCGGTGGGCCGACGATATCCGCATCTCGTAGGAAACGCCGAATTCTGCCAGGACCTTTGCCCCTTCTTCCATGATCGGCAGATCGGAATCGCTCCCCATGACGATGAGTACCTGTGGATTTTCCATTTATACACTCCTTTTATAAGGCCGGGACTCGTGATCCGGGACTCGGGACTCGTAAAACCAACACCGATATTCCGGGGTTCGGGAAGCGTAATCCGTTACCGTTAAATGGTCACTTATTCAGATGTTGTTGTTATGAGCCCCGGATCCCAGGTCCCGGTTTAAGTTTTTACGAGTACCGAGTCCCGGATCACGAGTCCCGTCGAGTTTACGGTTCCCGAGTCCCGGCTTTACGAGTCCCGGCCTAACGCCTTACTCCCGATATCCCTGCGATAGTGCACCCCGTCCCAGCTGATGGCGGCGACACCTTGATAGGCGCGATCGATCGCTTCCCGCACCGTTCCCCCCAATGCAGTGACACCGAGGACCCGACCGCCGCTGGTAACCGTTTCTTCTCCCCTGAGCGCCGTGCCGGCGTGGAACACCACCACATCCGGGATATTCGCCGCCGCGTCCAACCCCAGGATGGCATCCCCTTTGCGATACTCCCCCGGATACCCGCCACTCGCCATCACAACACATACCGCTGCCTGGTCGTGCCATTCGATCGCAACCCGGCTGATGTCCCCCTCCGCAACTGCCAGAAGGATCGGCACGATATCCGATTTCATCCGCATCAGGAGCGGCTGGCATTCCGGGTCGCCGAACCGGGCGTTGAATTCCAGGGTCTTCACCTGGTCACCGTCGATCATCAGGCCGGCGTAGAGGACCCCGCGATAGGGGCGCCCCTCTGCCGCCATACCGTCCACGGTGCGGCGCATGACTTCAGCCATTGCCTTCTCGTGAATGGCCGGTGTCACTACCGGCGCCGGCGAATAGGCACCCATGCCACCAGTGTTGGGGCCGGTATCCCCGTCGAAGACCGCCTTGTGGTCCTGGGCGCTCGCCAGGGGGATGATGTTCTTCCCGTCGGTGAAGGCAAGGAACGACGCTTCTTCACCCTTCAGGAACTCCTCGACCACCACGCGGGAACCGGCCTCGCCGAAGGCATTCCCCGACAGCATGTCGGTGACCGCCTCGACCGCTTCGTCCCTGGTCTGGGCGATGATAACACCCTTGCCCGCAGCCAGTCCGTCGGCCTTGATGACGATGGGGACGCCGAGCCTGTCAATGAAGGCGATCGCAGGCTCAACCTCGGTGAATACTTCATAGGCGGCGGTGGGGACATGGTATTTTTTCATCAGGTCCTTGGAAAAGGCCTTGCTCGCCTCGATCAGCGCCGCATTGCGCCGGGCGCCGAATATCTTCAGACCGTACTCCTCGAACAGGTCCACGATCCCGAGGGAGAGGGGGAGTTCCGGACCGACGACCGTCAGGTCGATATTTTCCTTGCGGGCGAAGGCCAGAAGCTGCGGTAGGTCGTCCACCCCGATGGCGACATTTTCCGCCAGCTGGCCGATACCGGGGTTCCCTGGCGCGCAGTAGACTTTCTCCACCAGGGGGGATTGGGCTATTTTCCAGACTAGGGCATGCTCCCGCCCGCCGCCGCCGATTACCAGAATTTTCATATCATCTCCCTACCTTTCTTTACTTTTACGCTATGCCCGGCTATTCGTCCGGCAATAACCGGGTGTGTCGGCATCGAGGACAACCTACGTCCCATCGGGTGTTCCCAGGTAACGAGCAACCAACTTCCGGTACTCGGGGAGGCTTCTCAGACGCGCCAGGTCAGGATCAGTCGACAGGTTGGCCCAGTCCCGATACCCCTGTTGCAGGGCCGCCTCCAGGTGAGCGAGGGCTGCCGCCAGTTGTTCAGCCAACGCCTCGACGCAAGCCATATCGTATTCCGCATCGGCGTCGACCTCCCCCACCCTCGCCAGTTCACCGTAATAACGTCGGGCTTCTGCGAACTGGTGCTGTTTCAGGCTGAGGTTGAGCAGGGCAGCCAACGCCTTTCCATACCTCGGCTGCAGTTGCAGGGCCGTCATATACTCTTGGGCAGCCTTTTCGGGCATGTCGGCAAGGTGGTAGTTGTTCCCCAGGTTATAATGGCCCGGGGCGTTGTTCGGGTAACTCCTGACCAGCCGTTCCAGATACTCCCGGGACCGCGACAGGTCTCCCCGGTCCATCAGGAGAATGCCGAGATTGTTGAGGATGGTCGGATCGTCGGAGTCGGCAGCTATTCCCCTCTCGTAGGCCGCCAGGGCCTCATCAAGCCGGCCGGCACGCTGCAGGATTTCGCCGACGCCACTCCACGCCTCGGCATTGTTCGGATCGATAGCCAGTGCCCGGCGGAAAACTGCCATTGCCTCATTAGACTTGCCGTTACGGAGCAGGGCCTGCGCCAGCCCGTTCCAGGAGCCGGGCTTTTCGGGGGTTTTGGCCGCCGAGTCTTCCCAGAGGGTGAGGGAATTCCGCCAGACCCCGGCCCGCTGCCAGGAGAGGAACGACATACTGACAAGAACAAGGCAGCAGCCGACCAGGAGAGCCTTTCGCCCCACCTCCCCCACACGTGTCGACAGCCCGGCAACTCCCAGTCCCACCAGAGCTCCTGCTCCGAGGAGGGGGAAATAGAGGTAGCGGTCATTCATGAGCGTTACGAGCGGCACGACCTGGGAAACGGGCACCAGCCCGAGAAAAAACAGGGCATACCAGAAAAAAGCTCGCCGGTGACGACGGTAGAGATAGATTCCTCCGGTCGCCAGAATCACCAGAAATCCAACCGCCAGAAAGACCGTCATATCCACACTGGTGCGTATCTGCGGATTGTAGATGGCACTCAGATCGGCGGGCCAGACCAGCAACAGCAGGTAGTGCCCCAGTACCGGCAGCATGGTAAAGAGTGTTGCCAAAGGAGTACCGCCGGGGTAGCCGGCACGTCCTCCACCGGACCGCAAGGCCGGATCCTGGCTGACGAGCGCGAGCACCGCCACGGCAACCGCTGCCACCAAGTAGGGGATCTTGTCGAACCAGCCCCGTTGCTGGCCGCTCTTGAAACAGCACCGATCGTAGATCACCAGGAGGGGCGGCAGGATGACGGCGATCGACTTGGCCAACAGCGCCAGGACAAAGGCTCCGAGCGACCATCCATAGGCAGGCCGCCCACCCGCCGGCTCCCGTTCCCGGTAGACCGCATACCCATACAGGGATACCAGAAAAAAGACCATCGCCAGCAGGTTCTTCCGCTGGGAGACCCAGGCAACCGACTCCACCTGGACCGGATGGCAGAGGAAAACGAAGGCAGCCAGTATGGCCACCAGCTTGCTGCCGTGCAACCGCAACAGTAACAAATAAAAGACGACCCCGCTGGTCAGGTGGCAGACGATGTTGGTCAGCAGAAAGCCTGCCGGCCGCAGTCCCCAGAGGGTATAATCCAGCATGTAGGAAAGCATCTGCACCGGCGCATAATTGCCGACGTAGAAATGGCTGAAAGCGTCCCGTAGATGGGGCCAGGAGAAACCCCGCACCGTCTCGTTTTCCGTTACGTAGAGGTTGTCGTCCCAGTTGATGAGGAATTCGTGCCCCAGAATCCGGCCATAGATGGCAAATGTAACCGCCACCAGGAGAAGGACCGGCGGCAAATGGTCACGTAAACGGGTTTTCAGGCCGGGTGCCCCTTCAGCAGTACCGCGCATCGTCTGACGTATCGCCGTCAGTGCCGGAAATGACGCATGGCCGTAAAGACCATGGCGATATTGTGCTCGTCGGCGGCGGCGATGACCTCCGCGTCCCGCATGCTCCCCCCCGGCTGGATGACCGCAGTGATCCCCGCAGCCGCCGCATTGTCCAGACCGTCCCGGAACGGGAAGAAGGCGTCGGAGGCCATAACCGCTCCCGTTACCTCAAGCCCCGCATTCTCCGCCTTGATGGCGGCAATGCGTGCCGAGTTGACCCGGCTCATCTGACCGGCCCCGACGCCGATGGTCATCCCGTCCCTGCCGTAGACGATGGCGTTGGACTTGACGAATTTGGCCACCCGCCAGGTGAAGAGGAGGTCGATCATCTCCTTCTCCGTTGGCTGCCGTTTGGTCACTACCTTCAGGTCGCTGTACAGGGAAAGATCGGTATCCTGGACCAGGAGGCCACCGTTGACCCGCTTCATGTCGAGACGCTGTCCCGGCTCGGTCGACCATTGGCCGCACTCCAGGAGCCGTACATTCTTCTTGGCCGCCACGATCTCGCTGGCCGCGGCGGAAACCTTCGGTGCAATGATCACCTCCACGAACTGGCGCTCCACGATGGCCCGGGCCGTCGCCTCGTCCAGTTCGCCGTTGAAGGCGATGATCCCCCCAAAGGCCGATTCGGGATCGGTCTTGTGGGCGCGGTCATAGGCCTCCAGGAGCGTCGCACCGATGGCCACCCCGCAAGGGTTGGCATGCTTGACGATAACGCAGGCCGGCCCTTCGCTGAACTGCTTGACGCATTCCAAAGCAGCATCGGTATCGCCAATGTTGTTGTAGGAAAGCTCCTTCCCCTGCAACTGGCGGGCAGTGGCCACCGAGGCCTCCTTCACATCACGTTCCACGTAAAAGGCAGCAGACTGGTGGGGGTTCTCGCCGTAGCGCATTCCCTGGGCCTTTCTGAACTGGAAGGTGAGGGTCGGCGGGAACGCTGCATCCTCTTCGCCGAGCTTTTTCCCCAGCCAGTTGGAGATGGCCCCGTCGTAGGCGGCGGTATGCTGGTAGACCTTCACTGCCAGACGGAAGTTGGTTGCCGGCGCCATCGCGCCACCGGAGCTTTTCATCTCGTCCAGCACCAGACCGTAGTCGTTGTGGTCCACGATTACGGTCACGTCGGCATTATTCTTGGCTGCCGAGCGGAGCATGGTCGGGCCGCCGATGTCGATGTTCTCGATGGCATCCTCCAGGGTGCAGCCGAGCTTGGCAACCGTCGCCTCGAAGGGGTAGAGGTTCACCACCACCATGTCGATCGGCTCGATGCCATGGGCCTTCATGGTCGCCACATGCTCCGGGTTGCCCCGCATGCCGAGGAGACCGCCGTGGACCTTGGGATGGAGGGTCTTCACCCGGCCGTCCAGCATCTCGGGGAAACCGGTGAACTCGGAGACATCCTTAACCGCCAGCCCCGCCTCCCGGAGCAGCTTGGCGGTACCGCCAGTGGAGAGGATCTCCACGCCGAAGGAAGACAACTCCCGGGAAAAGTCGACGATGCCGGTCTTGTCGGAAACACTGATGAGCGCGCGGGTGATTGTTGCCATTTGGTTATCTCCTTACATGAAAAAAATCTCTGAACCGCCAAGACGAAAAGACCGCAAAGTTTTAAAATGATTCGACGCCGTCTTTGCGAGCTTCGCGCCTTAGCGGTTCAATGGTTGAAGTTTGTTGCCGTTTTTCCGAAAATCACGCTGTGGGGAAATTCATCTGTTCAAGAAAGTGCTTCTCGAAGGCAGGGGTGCCGGAAAGGGGGATGACCCGGATGGACTCCGCCAGGCGTGCCACCCGGTCGAAACCGTCGGGGACGCAGATGGCATGCTCCACCCCCCGGAGGGCACCCTCCCGGACAAAGCAGGCAATTTTTACCATGTTTTCGGTGAAAATTCCAAGGTTTTTTAGGCAGCGGGGGGAGAGTTCAGCGCCGAAGGAACCGGTCAGAATCACCTCTTCCACGGCATCGCACCGTATACCGGCCCGCTCGCAGAGCACCTCCACGCCGGCCCGGATGGCCCCCTTGGCAAGCTGCACCTGGCGGATATCCTCCTGGGAGAGGTAGACCGTGGTCCGTGCATCCCGGTAGAGGATGAAGGCGGACTGGCCGGCAACTTTTTCCACCCGGTTGGCCAGGTTGGAAGGGATCTCCGCAGGGTTGAGGAGCCGGCCGGTGGGGTCAATGACACCCGCCTGCAGAAGTCCGGCAATGGTCTCGATCACTCCGGAGCCGCAGATTCCCGCCGGGGTGCCGCCACCGATGACGGACAACTCCAGCCGGTCGCCGACGATCGCCACCCGGTGGATGGCACCCGCCAGGGCTGCCATGCCGCAGGCCAGGTCCCCCCCCTCGAAAGCGGGACCGGCGGCCGCCGACGTGGCGAATATCTTCTCTCCCACCTGGAGCGCAAGTTCGCCGTTGGTCCCCAGGTCGAGGGAAAGGCGGAGGCCGGAAACTCGGGACCCGGGACCCGGGACCCGGGGACCAGCCAATTCAACACCGAAAAGGAAGGCCACCAGGTCGCCACCGACGAAACCGCCCGGGAGGGGAAAGACCATCACCGGCAGCGTCACGTCCCATCCGAGATCCCTGGTCGTGATCGCCTGGCCTGAGGTAAAGAGCGGTCGGTAGGGGGGGAAGGCGAGAGATTCCACCGGCAGGCCGAGGAGAAGATGCTCCATGGCCGGATTGCCGGCGATGGCAATCCCCACCAGGTCAGGGAGGTCAGCGCCGGCCTCGGCGAGCAGTTTCTCGACCATATTTGCCAGTGTCCCGTTAACGATGGCGGTCATCTTCTGCCGGTTGGCGGCTGAAGCGTGGGCAACCTCAAGACGGGCAATCACGTCGGCGCCGTAGACCCGCTGGGGGTTGAGGCCGCCGGTCATGGCAAGCCGCTCGCCGGTTACCGGATCCAGAAGTGAGGCGGCGATGGTGGTAGTGCCGAGGTCAATGGCGATGGCGAGGCGACGCCTAGGCGATGACAAGTGGGGAGTCTCCAAGGGAAAGCACGTCGCCGATGGCGACGGCAAAGCAGCCCCGTTCGGTGGCCATTGCCAGGAAACGTTCGGCGGCCGCAGGGTCCAGGGCAATGAGGAGTCCCCCCGAGGTCTGGGGATCGAACAGCGGCAGGAGTTCATCCCCTGTGCCCCCCTCCCCCGTCACCATCCCCCCGTAATGGTCACGGTTACGGTAACAGCCGGCAGGTACGAGTCCGTCGGCCATAAGTTCCGCTACGCCGGCCATGACCGGCACCTGCCGGCGCTCCAGCCGGAGGGTGACACCAGCGCCACGGGCCATTTCGGCGGCATGGCCGATGAGGCCGAAACCGGTCACGTCGGTGGCGGCGCTCGCCCCGCATTCCTGCATGATCTCCGCCGCGACGGCGTTGAGCGTCGTCATCCACCGGACCGCCTCGACCGCTACATCTGCCGGGGCCAGGTCCGCCTTGATGGCGGTGGTGACGATGCCGGTCCCCAGGGGCTTGGTGAGGATGAGTCGGTCGCCGGGGCGGGCCGTGGAGTTGCGCACGATCCGGTCCGGATCGATGGTACCGGTGACGGACAGGCCGTACTTGAGCTCGTCGTCCTCCACCGTATGCCCTCCCACGAGACAGACCCCCGCCTCCCGCATCGCCGCCTGGCCACCGGACAGGATATCCCCGAGGACATGGAGTGGCAGGGAGCAGGCGGGGAAAAAGGCAAGATTCATGGCGGTCACCGGCCTCCCCCCCATGGCATAGACATCGGACAGCGCGTTGGCCGCGGCGATCCTGCCGAAGGTGAACGGGTCGTCCACCAGGGGGGTGATGATGTCGGCGGTCTCCACCAGGGCGAGCCTCTCCCCCAACCGGTAGACCCCGGCGTCGTCGGCAGTCTCCATCCCAACCAGCAGGGCCGGATCGACTGACCGTTCCACCTCCCGCAAAGCGTCTTCCAGACCCGCCGGGCCCAGTTTAGCCGCTCAACCGGCCGCTTTCACCATGGCGGTGAGTTTGATCTTGTTTCTTGTCATATATGTGCATTCCTTCTCGTGCTCAAAAATGTCCAGATGCTAGGCGCGCAAGGCCGAGGAGTGAGGCGTAGTACCCAAACATCGGGCATAAACAGCGCTACGCCGCAGCGACGCAGGCAGAAGCGGAACAACGCAGATTGGCGTTTTTCAGCGCGAGCTATTAAGATAGATACGTGGCACCCGCTTGCTGATGCCACAGAAGATCTCGTAGGGGATGGTCCCCGCCTTCTCCGCCAGTTCTTCGGCGTGGATGCAGTTGCCGTTGCCGTCGCACCCCAGGAGGGTCACGTCGTCCCCCACCGCCACACCGGGGATGTGGGTCACGTCGAGCATGATCCAGTCCATACAGACCGTCCCGACCACCGGTGCCCGTTGGCCGCGGATAAGCGTTTCGCCCCGGTTGGTGAGGCTGCGGCTGTACCCGTCGGCATACCCCACCGGCACACTGGCGATGAGTCGACGGTCGGAAGCGGTATAGCGCCGGGCATAGCTGATACTCGTTCCCGGATCGACCCACTTGAGCATGGCGACCCGGCTTTTGAGCCTGAGCACCGGTTTGAGGTCCAGCTTGCCGGCAAAATCGGCGGAGGGGAGCGCCCCATAGAGGACGATGCCGGGGCGGACCAGGTTGCAGAAGGGGAACTTCTGACTGAAAACAGCGGCGCTGTTGGCGATATGCACATAGCGGGGGGTAAACCCCTGGCCATGGGCCTCCGCAAGGGCGGCAGCGAAGAGACCGGCCTGGCGGGTGGTGTAATCACAGCCGGATTCGTCCAGTTCGTCAGCAGAGGCGAAATGGGAAATGACCCCCTCCAGTTCCAGGTGGGGAAGCCCCTTGAGTTCCCGGAAAAAGGGGCCCGCCTCGGCGGCGGGAATCCCGAGCCGACCCATGCCGGTGTCGATCTTCACGTGGACCCGTGCCTTGCGGTAGAGCCGGCCAGCCGTCTCGTTGAGGGCCCGGGCCTGCTCGATGCTGAAGAGGGCGGTTGAAAGGTTGAAACCGACACACTTCTTCTCCTGCCCCGGGTAGATGCCGCCGAGAAGGAGAATCGGCCGGTCGATGCCGCTCTTGCGCAGCTGTATCCCTTCGGCGAGGAACGCCACGCCGAAAGCTGTCACACCAAGGGATTCCAGTTCAAGGGAGATGTCCATGAAGCCATGGCCGTAGGCGTCCGCCTTGACCACCGCCAGGATGCCGCAGTCGGAGGGGATTGTGGCGCGAACCTGGCTGAAGTTATGCCGAAGTGCCGCCAGGTCGATCTCTGCTAACGTGGGACGACTGTCCATAAAAATCCAGTGTTGAATTATGAGTTTTGAATGTTGAATTACAAGCTCTCGTGCGAGGCCCGCAACACAGATACTGATCCCACGTTTTCTACCACTTATCCACCGCCTCTGTAAAGCCAAAAACCGGAAAATCCATTGACTTATGGGCAATAATCCCGTAGTCTGCAAGGCTACAATCGACAGCCAGCTGGGGGAGTTCGCAAGAACTGAGATCCACAGAAATCCCAGGGAATGTCAGTTTTTCGCAAGGTCAAGGCGATCAAGGGATTGCGCGGAGGCGTACTGAGAGGTACGCCGCACAAGCGATCTCGAAGATCAACGCAGAGATTGCGGAAAAATGGCATTTCCCCACGAAGTGGAAACCCTTTGAACCTGATCCGGTTTATCCCGGCGTAGGAAAGCGGCCCCCATCCCCTGACCGTTGACAGTGGAGAGCCGCGAACATTTTAATTCGCGGCTTTTTGTTTCTCAAGTCCGCTATTTCGAGATAATGATGAAGCGCAGTCAGGATTTTCTCAAACTCGTGGTGGACCGAGGGACGACCGAAACCCGGATCAGGGGGGTCTACCTCGTTACCGATCAGGGGAACCGCCTCCCGGAAAGGGTCCAAGAGACCATCGCCGGCGGCATCTCCGTGCTCCAGTACCGGAACAAGGAGCGGGACGGGGCAGCCAAAGTCGAACTGGGACGGGAACTGCGGCAGATGTGCGCCACGGCGGGAGTTACCTTTATCGTCAACGACGATGTGCACTTGGCGCGGGAGCTCGACGCGGACGGTGTGCACCTGGGTCAGGAAGACGGCGACCTGGCGGAAGCCCGGAAAATCCTGGGGGCAAGGAAGCTCATCGGCGTCTCCACCCACAACCTGGAAGAGGCGCAACGGGCGGAAGCTGCCGGCGCCGACTACATCGGTTTTGGCGCCATGTATCCGACCGGCAGCAAGGACATCGAGCATCTGGTCGGCCCGGAAACCCTGGCGGACGTCAGGCCGCACATCGGCATTCCCATCGTCGCCATCGGCGGCATCAACAGGGATAACGGGACGCGGGTCATCGACAGCGGCGCCGACGCGGTTGCCGTCATTTCCGGGGTACTCGGGCAGAAGGAACCCGCCCTGGCCACCGCCGAACTCTCCCTCCTCTTCAACCGGAAGGCCCCCCTGCCGCGCGGGGTGGTGCTGACCGTTGCCGGCAGCGATTCGGGAGGAGGCGCCGGCATCCAGGCCGACCTGAAGACTATCTCCCTCCTCGGCAGTTACGGCGCCTCGGTCATTACCGCCCTCACCGCCCAGAACACCCGGGGGGTAGCCGGCATCCACGGCGTCCCGACCGACTTCGTGGGAGAGCAGTTCACGGCCGTCCTGAGCGACATCCCGGTGGACGTGGTAAAGACCGGCATGCTCTATTCGGCGGAGATCGTCCAGGTGGTAGCGGACCGGCTCCAGGAGTTCGGCCGGCGCATCGTAGTGGTCGATCCGGTGATGCTCGCCAAGGGGGGGGCCAGCCTCATCGATGCCACCGCCGTTACGACCCTGAAGGCGCGGCTTCTCCCCCTCACCTACCTCCTCACCCCCAACGTACCGGAAGCGGAAAAGCTGACGGGGCTTTCCATCATGGACGAAGCGGGGATGGAAGAGGCGGCCCGGCGCATCCACCGACTGGGGGTCCGTAGCGTGTTGATCAAGGGGGGGCATCTCCCCGACGGAACGGCGGTGGATATCCTCTATGACGGCAGCGCCTTCACCCGTTACCCGGCCCCCCGTATCCTGACCAAGAACACCCACGGCACCGGCTGTACCCTCGCCTCCGCCATCGCCACCTTCCTCGCCCAGGGGGAACCTCTCCCCACTGCGGTTGCCCGGGCCAAGGAGTTCATCACCGCCGCCATCAAGCTCGCCCAGCCCTTGGGGAAAGGGCATGGGCCGGTGAATCATTTTCTGGCAGCACGAGAAAACAGGTAAAGGTAAAGGTAGAGGACTGCATGTTCAAATCTTTCAAAGACATGCCGGCGTGGCAGCATGCCATCGCACTTGCCGAAAAAGTCCATGCCCTCACTGACAACCTTCCGAAAAAGGAAGATTACGGATTCACCTCTCAAATCCGCCGGTCAGCCCTCAGCATATCCGCCAATATTGCCGAAGGTTACGGAAGGAAGCACACACTGGATAAGATCAATTTTTACTATAACGCTCGTGGCTCCCTGACTGAAACCCAGAGCCATCTCGACTACGCTGTAAGAGTCGGATATATGACGAAAGAAGATTCAACAACCATGGATGAAGCGTTGAATGGTCTCTACCACGAAATCAACAAAATCATTAATTCACTGCGCGACACTGCAGCCTAGATTTTTCTTTACCTTTACCTCTACCTTTACCTAGGAGCCTTATATGACACAACTTGATTACGCCCGGAAGGGCATCATAACCGACAAGATGAAAGAGGCGGCCCTGGCCGAAGGGGTATCCCCCGAATTCATCCGCGACGGCATAACCGCCGGAAACATCATCATCTGTCATAACGTGAAACATGGCAACGGCCGACCCCTGGCCGTGGGGAAAGGTCTCCGCACCAAGGTTAACGCCAACATCGGCACCTCCGCCGACGACCTGGACATCAGCAAGGAACTGGAAAAGGCGCGCACCGCAGTACATCACGGCGCCGACGCCATCATGGACCTCTCCACCGGCGGCCCGGTGGACGAGATACGCCGCGCCATCATCGCCGAAACCAGCGCCTGCATCGGTTCCGTCCCCCTCTACCAGGCCGCCCTCGACGCCGTCCGGACCAAGAACAAGGCCATCGTCGACATGGGCGTGGACGACATCTTCGCCGGGGTCATCAAGCACGCCGAGGACGGGGTGGACTTCATCACTGTCCACTGCGGCGTGACCCGGAGCACCGTGGAGCGGATGAAGAACGAAGGACGGATCATGGACGTGGTCTCCCGCGGCGGTGCCTTCACCGTGGAATGGATGGCCTACAACAACAAGGAAAATCCGCTGTTCGAGCACTTCGACCGGCTGTTGGAGATCGTCCGGGAATACGACATGACCCTGTCGCTGGGTGATGGTTTCCGCCCCGGCTGCCTCGCCGACGCCACCGACCGGGCCCAGATCCACGAACTGATCATACTGGGGGAGCTTACCCAGCGTGCCCAGGAGGCGGGGGTGCAGGTGATGATCGAGGGGCCGGGACATGTGCCCCTCAACCAGATCGAGGCCAACATCCTGCTGCAGAAGCGGCTCTGCCACGGGGCACCCTTCTATGTGCTCGGACCGCTGGTCACCGACATCGCCCCCGGCTACGACCATATCACCTGTGCCATCGGCGGGGCCATCGCCGCCGCGGCCGGCGCCGACTTCCTCTGTTACGTGACGCCGAGCGAGCACCTGCGGCTCCCGAGCGTGGAGGACGTGCGCGAGGGGGTCATCGCCTCCCGCATCGCCGCCCACGCAGCCGACATTGCCAAGGGTGTGAAGGGGGCGATGGAGAAGGACCTCCGGATGGCAAAATGCCGGAAAAAGCTTGACTGGGAGGGGCAGTTCGACATCGCTCTCGATCCGGAGAAGGCGCGGCGGCTTCGGGCAGAATCGGGAGTCGCCGACCACGGCGCCTGCACCATGTGCGGCGAGTTCTGCGCCTACAAGGTGATGGACGACGCCATGGAGAAACAGGCAGCCAAGGGGTGACAACCTCGGTGCAACCCGATCCGGCACTCAAACACATCCCCCGCGCCAGGCATAACCCGGTGCGGGGGATGAAATACCTCGGCATACCGTATTCATTGCCATGACTACCACCCAAGAACTATCCGCTTCTCCCGCAGGATCACTACGGTCAACCGGCAAGCGGCTGGATGCGGCCCTTCTTTTCCTGCTCGCTGTCGTGATCCGGTGCCTTCCCTGGTCGCAGGTGTTCTCGGCGGGGCAGGTCTATCTTTTCGATCCTGACTGCTACATCCGGCTACGCAAAATCATGGTCTACCTGCTGGCCTTCCCGTCTCCCCGTGTCCATGATTATTTCCAGGGATTCCCGGTTGGAACGGGTGTGATTTCCCCGCCAGCCATGGAGTATGTTATCGCGGCACTGGCATTGCCCTTTCGCACCGTCCACGACCTGCAGCAGTCTCTTGCCCATCTCATCGCCGTTATCCCTCCCCTGATCGGCGGAATAACCGTCGTCATCCTCTATCGCTCCCTCGTCAGCCGCATCGGCCGGACTCCGGCCCTGCTTGCCGGCGGCTTGCTTGCCCTGCTTCCGGCACATATCGAGACAACTGTTCTTGGTCGCTTCGACAACGAAATGATCGAACCACTCTTCTTTCTTCTCATCTTCCAACTCTCTATGGATGCCAGAAACGGACACGGGAGCACTCGACGCTGGATTGCCGCCGGCGTTCTCAGCGCCGTATTTCTCACACTCTGGCGAGGTGCGGCTCTCCCCCTTGTCGTCATTGGCCTCGACCTGACGGCCGGCATCTTCATGGAGTCCCCGGACGACGAGCCGCTCCGGACGGCGCAAGGAGGGGTGTTGATGTACCTGACAGCTACCCTGCTCATCGCCGTCATCTGCGTGAGCGACATATGGGGAACCGCCGGCGTTTTCAGTGCCACCATCGTCTCCTGGTTTCACGTTGCGTTATTTGCAGCAGCGGCCCTATTTCTCTCCGCAGCTGTAATATCTGCCCGCCACGGCGTCCGGAAACAATTCGGCATCACCTGCCTGGGACTTCTTGTTGCGGCGGCCCTCCTGATTGCACTGACCTCGCGAGATGCGTTGTGGCTCCAGCTCTTCAGCGGAGGAAACAGCTGGCTCGATTCCATATCCCAGTATCAGCGGCCAGGAGGAATAACGGGATGGCTGCGCAATTTCGGTTTTACGTCGCTGCTGGTGCCTCTCACCATTCCTTTTCTCCTGAAAACGCCAAGCATCCCCTTACCCTTGCGGCGCCAGCTCATTATCTTGGGAATGTACACCCTCCTTCTTGCAACTCTCAGGGAGCGGTTCAGCGCATATTTTGCCCTTGCCTGCGCAGCCATGGGAGGGGTTGCGTTCCATATCCTGGCCAACCACATTGCCCGACGGATGTCAATCTCTGACTGTGCAAAAAAAACCTGGGCAGCCATTCTCCTTGTCGTTGTCCTTGCTCCGACAATCGGTTTCGACACTGCTCTGGCACGGACGGGAATAGCCTTCCCCTTCCGGGGGGATATTGAAGAGACAATGATCTGGCTGCGCGAGCACACGCCACCGGCCGGAGACCCGCTTCGGCCCCAGCAGTTTCCGGATTACGGCGTTATGGCCCGATGGGACTACGGTGGCTGGATCGAGACCGTTGCCCAGCGCCCCTCAGTCGCCACCAATTACGGCACTGAAACCCACGGCATGGCAGAGGCAGCCTCGTTCATGCTGGCCCGAAACGACGACGAGATGGCCGCTGTCCTGCGCAAAAACGGAGTCCGCTACCTGATTGTCGATAAGGTGATCGGCGATATCCCCATGTACGCACGCCTGATCGGCAGGCAAGGACATTTCTTCGATCGGCAGCCTGGCAACGGCAACGCGTATTCTCCCACGGCTGAAGCCTTTGACCTTGTCTCCTCCCGTCTCTTCTTCGCGGACGGAAGCCAGCGCATGCTGGGAGGATTCACGTTTCGGGCAGTGGAAGGGGTCAGGATGGTCCACGAATCGCCTTCAAATGCCAAGGTTGGAGGGTTCCCCTGGGAAGTCAAGCGGCTCAAGATCTATGAGTTCTGTCCCGGGACCACCATCATCGTTCATGCTCGGCCTGGCGAAACGGTAACCATCTCCCAGCCGATCGAAACCAACCAGGGGCGGCGTTTTGACTATGTGAACGAGAAAACCGCTTCTGCTGATGGGGTGGTACGGTTCACCCTGGTCTACTCCCGCCGGCAGGGCCCCGATTCCGTCGGGGCAACCGGGCCCGCGCTCATTACCGCCGGCAGCAGGCATGCGGATATCAACCCATCATCAGACACACCAGCCGACACGGTCTACCACATACGCCTGAATTGATGCCATTATTGACGACAAGTTCATCGAACACGCCCGTCCGCCTGCCACCATCTACCCGCAGCATAGTTCCCGACACCATCAAATCGAGTCGTGGCAACAATCCCCCAGACTTTTGGCTGCCACAAAACGCCCTTGAGGGTTGACTTGCCCGAGGAAATAGTATTAAATATGCTTCGCTTGACGGGTTGCTGACAACAGGTACCCGCCACCTTAGCTCAGATGGTAGAGCAATTGATTCGTAATCAATAGGTCGCCGGTTCGATTCCGGCAGGTGGCTCCAAATTAAAATCCGGCACCATCCGGAGCAGTACAGAAAGCCCTGAGAAATCGGGGCTTTTTCTTTTTTAATTGTCCAGCATTGTCCTATCTGGTATGCTTAAATCTAGCAGTTTTGACGGTATGCATGGAGGTATACCGTCAGCACAGGAAAATGGATACCGTCAAAAGGGGGTGCGCCAATGCCAAAGAATATCCAACCGATGACTGAAATGCGAGTTAAGACTGCGAAGCCTAAAGAGAAGGATTACAAGCTTGCGGATGGCGGTGGGCTCTATCTACTCGTCACAACCACGGGAGGTAAACTCTGGCGTTGTGACTATCGGCATAATGGAAAGAGGAAAACGGCTGCATTCGGCGCATACCCTGCAGTCTCCCTTACAGATGCACGACAGCGCCGGGAGGATGCAAAGAAGCTCCTGGCCAACGGTGTTGACCCAGGCGAAGTGAAGAAGGCACAGAAGGCCGCGACGGTTGCCGAATCAGAAAACAGCTTTGAAGTGGTTGCTCGTGAATGGCACTCTCGGCAGAAAACCATATGGACAGAAGGCCACGCCGAAAGAACAATGCAGAGGCTTGAGCGTGACATATTCCTCACACTTGGGAACCGTCCCATCGGGGAAATCACCCCTCCAGAACTTTTGGCGGTGCTTCGCCGGATTGAGTCACGGGGCGCACACGAAACAGCACACCGGGCAAGGTTTGTATGTGGTCAGATTTTCCGCTATGCCGTGGCTACCGGACGGGCTGAACGTGACCCATCGGCAGATTTAAAGGGGGCACTTACCCCCGTGAAAGTAAAGCACCATCCAGCAATAACCGACCCTAAAGAAGTTGCCCACCTCCTGAGAGCGATAGATGGGTATAAGGGGACTTTCGTTGTCAGATGCGCTTTCCAGCTTGCGCCCCTTCTCTTTGTTCGCCCGGGTGAATTAAGAGAAGCCGAATGGTCAGAGTTTGACCTTGACGCAGCAGAGAGAAACATCCCTGCAGAACGAATGAAGATGAGAGTTGCACACCTTGTCCCCCTCTCTCGACAGGCAGTAGAGATACTGCGTGAGCTTCACGCATTAACAGGCCGTAGCCGTTATTTGTTTCCCAACTTACGCTCATTCCATCGCTGCATGAGCGACAACACAATTAATGCCGCTCTCCGTAGCATGGGGTTTGACAAAGACACCATGACCGGCCACGGTTTCCGTGCAATGGCACGGACCATCCTTGATGAAGTGCTACAGATACGGCCTGATATTATCGAACATCAGCTTGCCCATGCCGTGAAAGACCCGAACGGCAGAGCCTACAACCGCACGGCGCACCTTGCCGAACGGCGGAAGATGATGCAGACATGGGCTGATTACCTGGACGGGCTCAAGAGCGGGGCGAAGGTGATACCGTTACGCAAGGCGGAGTAGAAAACCAACGATCTAAAAAAATTATCGTGTCAAAACGGCCAGCTGTGGACAACTACATACTTCACTGTTGAAATTCATTTTTCTTCGGACGTAGTATGTCAAACATGACTGACACACATATAACAATTACAGCAGAAATGGATGCTCTTTCCCTTGCCGACCTCGTTAAAGAGCTTTCCAGGGTCTGTGGCCATGGCGACAATTTCAGCGGCACCATTCCCTTGATGTTTGGTCAAGGTGGCCTGCGTCAACCCGTCATAAGCGACCCAGGCGTAAAAGCGAAACTTGTCCCGTTGCTCAAGATGATATGCAAGCCGCTATTCATGGCACAGGAAATGAGTGGGCACGTTACCTTCAATATCCTAAACGGCAAACTGTCTGGATTGCCAGATTGCACGGAACAGACACATGGGGGCCTTGAGGGTGATGAATACCTCTCGTGGATAATGACACGGGATAAGGTCTGGAGCGCCCTTAAAAAGCATCCTGGCGCCCCCCTTAAGAAGCTTTTGAACGACCCAGGGCGTTACGGTTCCAGAAAGGCTCTATCGCTGCTTTCGATTCGCGGCAACAGGGTTGAAATGAAGTGGCACAAGCACCACCACGACTTTTAATTTAACGCCGATACTTCACGCGTGAGGCTGCGTCCTACGTCTATGTAGTTTCGGAAAAACCAACGAACAGCGGGCAGTAAACCCTCCCAGAGGACTATTACAAACCCCGGTGTTGACACTCTATTGTGTCGATGCCGGGGTTTTTTTATTCCCTGCCGTCGTCACGGAAAGGGCAAAGCAATGGAAGTTAACACGAAGCAGCGCAAGAAGAATGGCCGCGTGGGAGGGCTCCCGGAAACGGGTTATCTCCGTCTCTCCCAGATCGTCGGGGACAGCAAGACAGACCCTCCGACACCGGCAATCATCCCTATTTCACGTTCATCGTGGTGGGATGGCGTCAAAAAAGGTCGTTACCCAGCCGCCATAAAATTGAGCGCAAGAACAACTGTCTGGCGAGTAGAAGACATTCGCGCCCTGATCGAGAAGGAGGTGTAACCATGACCAGTCAACGAGAATTCCAAACCGAGAGCATCGACCTTGCCTCTTTCCTCGTCACCGCCGATTTCAACGTTGAGGTACTTCGACAGATCGGCAGTCACCGCGCCGTGTTTTCCTTCGCTGACAGCGACGCCTTACGGGACGCAATCATTGCATACGAGCGCGGGGCCTCTCTACCTGCAAAGCGCCTCTTGAACTGCCGTTCCTGGCTCTTCCGTGAAGCGTCGCGGGTCGTGCGGGAAGGGAGAATATAGCCATGGCGAGAATAAGAACCGTAAAACCAGAATTTTGGACATCCGAGCAAATAATGAATCTTAGCCCTATCGCACGGTTGTTATTTATTGGCCTGTGGAACTTTTGCGATGATGCTGGTATTCACCCGGCAAGCATCAAAAGTCTGAAAGCCCAGATTTTCCCTGTTGACGACATCGATGTTGCCTCACTAGTCGACGAATTAATCCAGGAAGGGCTTGTCGATGAATACGAAGTTGAAGGTAAAAGTTATTGGCGAGTGACAGGATGGCAGCGCCACCAAAGAATTGATAGGCCAACATTTAAACATCCACTGCCCAACGGGGTGATACCGAAAAACCATGACGAAGTTATGAGGGTGCTTGAGTTTCAAGCCATAAAAAAGAACCTCGACGAGTATTCGCCGAATGAACGAAGAGCCCTCACCCCCGGAATGGAAGGTAAGGGAATGGAAGGTAAGGGAAGAGGAAGGTAACGTATAGGAAGGATGGGGAGCGGGGAAGGAAACCTACCCAAAATTCTTGTGGGGAAGGAAAGCATGAGTGAACCAACGAAACCAGATTACCAGAACCTAACCGCCATGATACGGGCGAAGAGGGAGCAGGCAACCGGCGAGATCGGCTGCAAACTGGAGAGAGGGAACCGTTACCAGTTGACGAAGATCGAAAACAACTATCTACCTGCCGGCGAAAATCGGCAGATTGACCAGGAGGAACCAGATGGACAGAGAGCAGATCATTAAGAACGTAGAGAAGAACTGGCCCAAGAAGAAAGGGAAGGCTGACTACATTCACCACCTTCGAGGGAAGAGACTGACCCAGGCAGCGGCAATTCGAGCGAAATGTTACGAATGTGTCCAAGGGGAAGATACCCAACCATGTACCGTCGCAACTTGTGCACTGGCTCAATATTGCCAGTGGAACAAACGAGGGGAAAGCACCCCAGAAGATGCCGACTAAGGGCAAGGTATAGGGTCAGCCGTAAAAATTGCTGCAAGACCCCGTACAGGTCATGCCAATGACAAGATTTTTAAAAGACGACGCAGGGGGGAGACGATGGCAAAGAGATACAATCCATTTGACTACGACATGGTAGTTATCTGCGAGACAACCCCGCGACCCATGGAGCCGATTGCACGTGTTGAAGCACACATGATAGACGGCAAACCCGTGTCAATTACAGCCTGGTTGCCGAGTGAAGGGCAAAATTATTTACGGTATGACTTCTTCACATCCCCTGATTCATGGCGGGAGATAATCACCCATCTTGCACCGTTCCTTGGGATGAAGGTTATTGACGCCAACGAGAAGACCGGCAGAGGTGCTGCAACTGTTCCCGCCGATATGGTGCCCTTTCTGGAAGCGATCGAGACGGCACAGGCCACCGGGAGGCCGTATCACAAGACCGGGCGAAACGGTCTCTATGCAAGGCGGGCGGAGTTGCCAGCGGGGTACAACGGAATAGGCCGGGACCGCTTAGAATCTCTGGCAGGGGAGTTGCTGAAAGCAGGGGCTCTTTCCCAAGATGAAGCCGGAGCACTGGCCATTCCTGACAGCGTTACTGATTCCTAAAATTAGCCGGAACCTGCTATTGATAAGGTTTTGCAGGTAGGAAGTTGACATGGCAACGTAAAAGACGCCTCACGGTGAAGCTATATCGTGGGGCGTCTTGCGTGTTAACACGGCAACCGATGCGGGTTTACCTCTTACTTCGCCTGCGTAACCGCCAGTAACCGGGAAGTTGAACGTGTGCCCCGCCTATATTCTTCTCTTGTCTAATACACTACACTACAATATTTACTACACTGTCTAGTATTGCAAGATTTCAGCCACCTGTAGCCAGTCAATCCTTGATAACAGTGGCTATATGATGTTGTGTCCCTTCCCCAGTTTCATCAACTCTTCCCCCGGGATGTCCAGGTATTCCGGTTTCAGTCCCCTCCCCAGCACTTCCTTCATATAATCCCGCTCCTTCTGCGGAAGCTCTGCCAGGGGAAGGTTGAAATACTTGGGAGGAAGCATTGCCCGTAGATGCAGGAGTCTCATCAACGGCTTCGCCTTGGTAGTATTCGACAATTCGGGGAATGTCTGCACTATGGGCATAGTAGCAAAGACTTCCTTACTCATGGTGTTACCCCCTTGCTCTGGAGTTCAAGAACCTTTTTCGACCCTACTGCCGGCGCTGGTCCCTCATTTCCCGCTTGAGCCTCCGCAGGGTTTGTGCTGCTTGAACTGGCGGGTACAGCATCCTTATCAGTTCCACTACGCTCCCCGCTGCGTCTTCCTGCAGGTGCCGTGGTTCCACTACTGACAGCATCCGATGCAGGGCGCTTGCTGCTCCCGGGAGTTGATCGAATATCTCCCGTGCTATTTCCTCCGGGTTGCTCCCCCCCAGTGTCAGGGTGTTGTCCTCGACCCCCCGCACTTCCTCCATTGCCCGGAGCATTTCCCGCCTCCACGCTGGGCTGTCCTGCTGATTTTCCTCCACCATCATTGCCAGGAAGTCTCTTGGTAACATTTGGCCTCCTTCGGTGATCGTCGCCTGATATGCTACCATCATCTTGCGACAAAAAAAGTCCTACCCGAAATCGGCCCCTCACTTAATATCAAGGACGCATTGATCGTTGACCCAGACTCCACCTTGTTGCTGGCATATGCGAGCCTTCCTCATAGTCGCTTCCAAGTCTTTCGGTTGCTGGCTTGGTTGGATTGCTTGGTTAACAATTTCAATTTTCTGCGTTTTCCTCTGGGAACAATTAAACACTTTGGCATTAACGAAGGAGGAGGGATTCATTCGGCTACTTGTTACCAGGATAGCGTTCGCTCCGGGAAGTTCTGCAGCTTTGTTCTTTGCATCCGTAAATGCCATATCGAGGCCAGCAGTGCCCCCCCATATACCAGCATCGCCAGTAACATAACCTAACTCCTGACAGTCCAACATGGCCATAACACCTCCGTCACGGATGGTCATTAGTCTTGCTGCCTCTGGAGATAATGACGCACAACCTGTGACCAATAGCATAACCGGAAACAGTCGAAACAAGCATTTAAACCATTTCATCGAAACCTCCCCTTAACAGGCATGAGACATCCATAAATCAGCAAGAGTCTGAAGAATCATTAATAACGCATAAACCCGCAGTAGGCAATGAATTTGTATTTCCCGACTGCCAATGAATTGGGGTTTGTCCGGAAAATCGGGGTTCTTGAAAATGGCGCGGCGTTACGTGACAGGTCAACTCTCACTGGCGGGCGTGGGTGTCGTCTAGGGGGTCTAGGGGTAGGTGGGCGGGGGGGAAGTTAACATGCAAGACAAAAATGATCTTAAATCATGTAACATCCTAGATTTATTACGTTTTTTATTGACTTAGAGGGCTGAGTCATGGTAGTTTCTAACCATAATTCAATACACTGGAGGGCAAGAAAATGACGGTAACACAGCTGATCGAGGCACTGAAAGCAGTACATGCAGAACTGGGTGACGTGGCAGTACACAGCGAGCAAGGGGAAGTTAACACGGCGGAAGCAGTCCAGGCGGGGGAAGGATACGGGGCTCACGTCTACCTTATGTAACGAGGATGCTGGATAGCAGATCAAGAAGGCCGCTCAGAGATGGGCGGCTTTTTTCGTTCCTTATGCCTACGTCATGGTATAGAATGCAGAAAATTTGACCTCCAGGAAAGAGGGTAGCTTGAGTTTTTAACGGTATTTTTGACGGCATCACAAAAAAAACAACATCAATATTTCCTTTAGCAACAATAGGTTAAGCTTATATTTCGATTGAGGCAGGTGCTCCAGTAAAAAAGGGTCGTTCCCCGAGGGGATCGGCCCTTTTCTTTTCTTCTCCCTGTACGCCGCTTCCGTCAGGGGGTGTTGATCAGGAATGCGAGCTCTTTGCGTATCTCATCGGGATCGGCAGTGTTGAACTCCATCAGCCGGCGCAGATGAATCATCGTGTCCAGGTCTTCCCGCACGAACTTCACGCCGATCTCGTCATCCTCCATATGCACCACCTGGGCCTCGAATCTGAGCACCACATCACTGCCGTCCAGGTGGATGGTGAGCTTGCAGGGGTCACCAAGCTTGACCGGAGGGTGCCCTCCGGCGGCGATCAGCGCCCCCCTGAGGGAAATGTCCATGAGGTGGGCCTCCCCGCGGACACCGCCAAACTCCACGAAACTCTCCGCATCAAAGTTCACGCGGCTGAAGCGTCTCATCTCCGTCATATCCATCCCCCTGTCCGCAGTTTCGAAAACTATACCGTCACCAGGCACTATTCGCAAGCGCCGTCTGCCGGAGGTTCGCTGACCCCATCCATCTGCAGCTTGACCTGATGTCGGTTTTACAGTTATCCTACAACCATGGCCACGAATCCATCCCTTAGCGAACTGCTGAAAAACTACCGGGAACTGATCGGCCGGGTGGACGAGCTGTGCGCCGCTATCGGTGAAGAATTCCCGGAAGAGATCGTCTGTCGGGCCGGATGCGCCGGATGTTGCCGGCACCTGACCCTTCTGCCGGTCGAAGCCATAGCCCTTGCCGTGGCAATGTATGAGCTTCCCCCCACCCAGGCCGACATGATCCGCGACCGGGCACGAAAGTCGGCACCGGACGGCCCGTGCCCCCTGCTCATGGACGAACGCTGCCTCCTCTACGCCGCCCGCCCCCTCATCTGCCGCACCCACGGGCTTCCCCTCCTGACCCGGCTGGACGACGTCCCTCAGGTCGATTTCTGCCCGGAGAATTTCAGGGGAGTGACCAACCTCCCCGGCAGTGCCGTTATCGACCTGGAGCGCCTCAATACCGCCCTCGTAGCGGTAGATGCCCTGTTTCGCCGGGAGTATTTTCCGGAAGGGCGCGCCGGCAGGGATCGGTACACCATCGCCGAAGCGTTGCTTCTGCAACTATAAGGAGCCCACCATGAACGCTCTCATCAACGGTATCAACCTGGCCTATGAAGACACGGGCAGCGGTCCGGCGGTCATTCTCATCCACGGCTTTCCCCTCTGCCGCAAGATGTGGCGCCCCCAGTGGAACAAGCTCCCCCTTTCCGGTTACCGGGTCATCGCTCCCGACCTGCGCGGTTTCGGCGAGAGCGACGCACCGGATGGCCCTTACAGCATGGAACTGTACGCCGACGACCTGGTCGGACTCATGGATCATCTGGAGATCGAAAAGGCGGTCATCGGCGGGATGTCCATGGGAGGATACGTTCTCTTCAACCTGCTGGAGCGCTACCCCGAACGGGTCAGGGGAGCGGTGTTCATCACCACCCGTGCCACCGGCGACGATGAGGCGGGGAAGGCCAGGCGCCTCCAGCTCGCCACCGACGTACGGAGGTTCGGCCCCCAGGTGGTGGCAGATTCCTTCGAAAAGCTCCTTTTCGCCCCCGACACCCCCCATGAGCGCCCCAAGCTCGTAGAGGAGGTGTACGGCTGGATGGTCGAAAACGCCACTTCCGGGCTGGCGGGAGGGCTTCTCGCCATGCGCGAGCGGAAGGATTACTCCCCCCTGCTCGCCGATTTTGATCTCCCCTCCCTTGCCATCGGCGCAGAATGCGACCAGGCCGCACCACCCACGACGAGCAGTGCCATAGCCGCCGGCATTCCCGGCTGCCGACTCGCCATCATCCCGGAAGCCGGCCACCTGGCCAACCTGGAGGACGTGAAGGCATTCAACGCCCCCCTGCTGGATTTTCTGGCCTCGCTCCCCCGGACATAACACGTCTACTACCCTATTCCACATTTATGTACGACAAACAAGCCGCCCCCTTCCGTTAGAGCCGGCTTCGTCCGGCAATACCATAAAACCGTGTTTTTGTGAAAATAAAACAAATATTACAATAAGTTATAGTATTGGTAAAATTATAAAGATTATTAAAACAAAAAAGTGGTCTGACCAGCATCGCAACATACTTGTAACGTTTCGTTTTATTTGATATTTTTCCACTTATCGCTTGCGTTTTACAAAAAAACTGATTATAGTCTAGTTAAAAATAAGATATGAGTACAAGGAGAGCAGCAATGACGTGTCCAGTTTGCAAAACCCATGGAGAGTATGTTGGAATCAACCTGCATGCGGATGATTTCGCCGAAAACATCAATACGTGCCACGTTTGCGAGACGACGTGGTCCGTCAATCACGGCATATCGAAAGTCATTGAGGATTCGACTTTTCTGGAAACCACATCCGATTGTGCCGATGAGGATACCTTCTGTTTTGCCGCATAAGACAACCCGTGGTAGCTAAAAAAAGTCCACAAAAAAACCGGGACACGCCCAGAGCGTTCCCGGTTTTTTTGTCGCCTGAAAAGACCGGTTACATGCCGAACCGCCGCTGCACATCGGCCGGAGCCGGCTCGAAGCGGGCAAATTCCATGGTGAAGGTGCCCCGACCGCGGGTGGCGCTCCGCAGTTCTGTCATGTAGCCGAACATCTCGGCCAGAGGAACCAGCGCCCGGACGGTCTCAATCTCCCCGTGGGTCTGGAGTCCCTCCACTCGTCCCCGCTTCTGCTGGAGGGAGCCGAGCACCTTGCCGGAACAGTCGAGGGGAAACACGATCTCCAGCGTCATGACAGGCTCCAGAAGGATCGGCCCTCCTTCCCGGGCGGCCATTACCATGCCCCGCTGGGCAGCAGCCCGCATCCCCTGGTCGGTAGTTATTCCCGGTTCGACGGGGGCTTCCAGAACCCGCACTTCCAGGTCGGTGAGGGGATACCCGGTCAGGCAGCCGGCGGCGCATCCCTGTGTAAGGCTATCCGTCAGGGTACTCCGCAGCTCCTTCGCCAGCACCGCGTCCGGCGGGAGGGAAATCGCGACCCGCACCCCCTCTCCCCGCGCCAGGGGAATCAGGCGGAGCAGAACCTCCCCACCCTGCACCTTCCCCTCGAATTCCCTCCTGAATACCTCGCGCCGCTCAACCATTCGTGTCAGCGTCTCCCGATAGACCACTTGTGGTCGGCCGGTTTTGACCCCCACACCGAACTCCCGCTCCAGCCGGTCGGTGATGACCTCCAGATGCAGTTCCCCCATGCCGGTAAGGATCGTCTGGCCGGTTTCGGCATCCTCATGGACCCGGAACGTGGGGTCTTCCCATTGCAGCTTTTCCAGGGCGAGAGGGAGCTTCTCCTTGTCCTCAGTCCCCCTCGGCTCCACCGCCAGGGAGACCACCGGCTCGGGAACGGTCAGCCCCTCCAGGGCAAGATGGTGGTCGGGGGTGCAGAGGGTGTCGCCGGTCAGGGCCGCCTTGAGACCGGTCACCGCCACGATATCGCCTGCCCGGGCCGTCTCCAGCTGTTCCCGTTTGTGGGCATGCATCCGGAACAGGCGGGCCGCCTTCTCAAAGCATCCCTGTGAACTGTTGAAAAGCGCCATACCGGCCTTGAGCGTGCCGGAATAGATCCGCAGCCAGGTGAGTTTCCGCCCTTCATCGGCAAGGACCTTGAAGGCAAGGGCGCAGAAGGGAGCCATGGGGTCGCAAACCAGCAGCTCACGCTCGCCCGCCGTTGAACGATGGGCAGGGATCGGCGGTAGGTCCAGGGGGGACGGCAGGTAGTCGGCCACCCCATCGAGCAGGGACTGCACCCCTTTGTTGCGCAGGGCCGACCCGAGAAACACCGGAAACAGCCGGCACTCCAAGGTTCCCCGCCGAACGGCACCCTTGAGACGCTCCGCCGTCACCTCGGCACCGGACAGGTAATCGGCCAGGATGGTGTCATCGAAATCTGCCGCCGCCTCCACCAGTTCGTCACGCGCCGTGCGGGACGCCTCGGCGAGATCGGGGGGGATGGGCCCCACCACCACCGTCTTCCCCTGGTCTGCCGCGTCAAAGGAGAGGACCTCCAAGGAGAGAAGGTCGATCACACCCCGGAAACCGGCCTCGTTCCCGACGGGGAGCTGAAGGAGGAGAGGGCGGGCGTTGAGCCGCTTCACCATTTGCCCGAGGACGGCCCGGTAGTCGGCGCCGACCCGGTCGAGCTTGTTGATGAAGCAGATTCGGGGCACCCGGTAACGGTCAGCCTGGCGCCAGACAGACTCACTCTGGGGCTGGACCCCCTCCACGGCGCTGAAGATGGTGATTGCCCCGTCCAGCACCCGCAAGGCCCGCTCCACCTCGATGGTGAAGTCGATGTGGCCGGGGGTATCGATCAGATTGATCCAGCAGTCGTGCCAGCGGCAGCTGGTGGCGGTGGCGGTAATGGTGATCCCCCGCTCCTGCTCCTGGGGCATCCAGTCCATGACCGCCAGCCCCTCGTGCACCTCCCCCATCTTGTGGGTCTCACCGCTGTAAAAGAGAATCCGTTCCGACACGGTAGTCTTGCCGGCGTCGATATGGGAGATGATGCCGATGTTGCGGATGGATTGAAGAGGCGGCTGGTCCATGGTCTCCTCACGCTGCCGTGATAGTATGTAGACCACCGGAAAGAGGGGCAGCAGACGGCCTTCCCGGAAAGCCTACGTTTACAACACCCCGTCCATGGAGAGATTATAGGGATAATTATTCATTCTTCAAGATTTTTGACGGTTCCCGCGGATGGAGGCTGTCCTTTCCCCGCGAACCATGACCGCCAGATGTCATTTACATCTCTCCTCAGTGCGCTAGAATGTACGGTGTCGTCAACAACTTAGGGGAGGAAATTCATGAAGATTCTTCGACTGCTGATCGTGTGCCTGTCGCTCCTGCCGGGCGCAGCGTTCGCCGCCGATCTGGGACAGGCGAGGATAAGCCTGATCAAGGGGGACGTTCAGATCTATACCAGCGACACCCAGGACTGGGTCGCCGCTTCCATCAACATGCCCCTTCAGGAAGGGGACCGGCTCTGGGTACCGGAAGGCGCGCGAACCGAAATCCAGCTCCAGGGAGGGGTGTATATCCGGCTCGGTTCTTCCACGGCGTTCGACCTCCTGCAGTTCCAGGAGGAGGCTTACCAGTTCTACCTGAACGGCGGCCACGCCTATGTCAACAACCGCAAGGGGGGAATCGACCAGATCCAGATCGATACCCCACTGTCGTCCGTCAGATGCTACGACAACTCCCTCCTGATGCTCGACGTCACACAGAACGGCAGTACCGACGTATCGGTCCTGAAGGGGTACGCAGCCGCCGAGAACAGGGAAGGAACGACCCGGGTCGAGGCGGGCAACACTCTCCACATCGGAGTCGACATGGCGGCAGAACTCTCCCCCCTCCCCCCGCCGGACCAGTGGGAAAACTGGAACCGTGAGCGGGACCGCAAGCTCGCCCAGTCGAACCGGAGCCTGCGCTACGTCCCCGAAGAATTGGACGACTACAGCCATGACCTGGACGACTATGGAAGGTGGGTGTACGTCACCGACTACGGCTACTGCTGGACTCCCCTCAACGTCTCCGTCACTTGGGCCCCCTACCAGATCGGCCGCTGGTGCTGGCGTGGCGCGGACTACGTCTGGGTATCCTACGAACCGTGGGGGTGGGGCCCCTACCATTACGGCAGGTGGTCCTTCGTGACCAACGTGGGATGGTGCTGGGTCCCCCCCACCGTCGGTGCTGTCTACTGGGGACCGGGTTACGTGGGATGGGTCCACACCCCGACGTACGTGGGATGGGTGCCCCTGGCGCCGGGAGAAATTTATTACGGTCGTGGTTATTACGGGCCATGGAGCGCTAACATCGCCACCTCCACCATCAACCGGACCATTGTCCAGAAGTACCGGAACATCAACGTGCGAAACGGCGTTACCGTGGTGAACCGCACCACCTTCCTGACCGGCAGGAGAGAACCGGTCAAGGTACGGGAAAACCTGTTCCGCGCAACGAACGTCGCGGCGGGCCCACCTAACATCAGGCCGACCCGGGCCACCTCCATGCCGATCATCAGAAACATACCCCAGGCCAAGCGCCCGCCGGAGAGGGTCAGACAGACCAATGTCAGCGAGATCAGGAGGGAGAGGGGACTCGTGCGGGAAGAGAAGGGGTCCGCCTTCAGGGGAGGTCGTACTGGAACGGAAATGCCGGTCAGGAAGCGGAGCGAGCCCCAATCCATGATCCGTGAACAACATCCGGCCCTGCCGACACAGCAGCCCGCCAAAAGATATCGGACCACGCCACGAAGCGAGCGGAAGCAGCCCGCCAGGGAAGCAGAATCTGTAAAAGGCCAGCCGGCGCCAGCCGCAGTGAAGCCGGCTGCACCAGCCGCTCAGCCTGCTCCACCTTCGGTCAGACCGACTCAGCCTCGGCAGTCCGTAAAGCCTGAAAAACCCCGTCAACTGGAGACGCCGCGCCAACCCCAACCGCAGGTTCGTGGCGGATCGCAAAAGCTGACTCCGCGGCCGGAGCGTGGGACTCCGCGTGAACCACGCTGGCAAGAGCCGCTCCCTGGCGTACGTTCTGCGGCCCCCCAGGCGCCTGCCGCCGTACGATCCGAGGGTCAACGTCCCCCACGCCCGGCTGCGCCCCCTGCCCAGACACCGACCGTTCAACGGCCGGCTGTCCAGCCTCGGGAATCTCCTGCAGTATCCCAGCCCCAGCAGCCCATGCAGCGTAGGGAACTACCCGGCAGATAACTGGATACACCTTAACATGCAGTTTCACGCAACGAACGTAATGGACACGACATTAATCTCACAAGACAGCAAAGGGGGCCGGTATCCCGGCCCCCCTGATCATCGAGAGACAACTTTTGTCGCTGAACCGTAAAGAAGCTCTGCCGGCACCCGGCTAAGGGGGGACGGCAGGCGACGAGAAGCGGCCGTCATGCCTTCACGATTCTGATCTTCTTCAGGTCCATCTCCCCCAGTCCCCGCTTGTATGCCGCGACGGTTACGGCGATGTCGGCCGGCTTGAGGCCGAAGAGGGTGGTGGCATAAGCGTCGGCCGCCACGATGTCGGTACCGGCGATTACCTTGTTCAGCACCTTCACGTCCCGCAGATCTCCCCCTTGGGGACCGTGGGCGGTGAGGACCCTCGTGGCATCGATCACCACCAGGTGGCTCTTCATGACACTGTTGATGTCCGCCAGGGCACCATCGATTTTCTTGTGGATGCTCCCCCGGTTCCCCCCCATCACCCCCATGACGTTCTTGAGTCCGAGGGTGAGCTTGGTGAGACCGTGATGTTTGGCAACCGGGACGTTGATGAAGACATCGGCATTGAGCGCCTCATCGTAAAGCTCCCATTCCTTGAGCGTTACACCGTTGACGATGGAGACCTTCCTGAAGCGCTCATCCTCGATGTGCTTGACCTCCACGTTCTTCATTCCCTTGAGGGCCGGCTCGATGCCGCTATTGATATAGCAGCGCCGCTCGTCGTTGCAGGTCCGGTCGAAGACCTTGACCTTTTTCGCCCCCGCCTTCAGACACTCCTCTACCACCGCCTTGACCACGAGGGGATGGGTGTTGGCTCCCTGCTCCGCATTCCGGTCCCACCCCATGTTGGGCTTTACCACCACCGTCTGACCCGGCTTCACGAAGCGCCCCATCCCGCCAAGGGCATTGATAGCCTGACGGGTGATGCGCCCATAGTCAGTACCTTCGGCGACGGCCAGCACCGACTGACCCGCGGCCGCAAGCTCCTTGACCAGCCAGTGCCCGAACAACGGCGTCAGCCCCAGAATTCTGAGAAATACCCTTCGATCCATTGCTCCCTCCTGTCTAGTCCCTAATCCCTAGTCCCTGATTCCCATCCTTCTCCCTGAGGAATACCACGAAAGCGCCGTTCCCTCCCATCTGGCGCGGCGCCGGGGCAAACTCGGCCACCATGGCCTTCCCCCGGTCCCGCAGCCAACTGGCAACCGCCCCCTGGAGCACCGGTTCGTCGGGGGAATTGTTTCCCTTGCCGGTGATGACGAGCACCGCTTTCTGTCCCCGGTTGAAGGCGCCGGTGATGAAACGGGTCAGGCTCTCCAGCGCCTCGTCCCGGGTCATGCCATGCAGGTCGAGCTCGTAGTCGATCCGGAGCGCTCCCCGCCTGAGCTGGCGCATCCTGTTCACGGGGAGCGGCTTGAGGGGGACGACGTCGTCCGGCAGTTCGTCGCGGAAGTTCACATCAAGCCGCAACTCTTCGATGGCTTCGAGAAATGCCTGCCGGTCCGCCGCCTCGATCCGCACTTTCGGCGGAACCGCTGGTTTCTGCGGGCGTGGCCGAGCGGGCTCATCCTGGAGGCGTCGCACATTGGCCACCGCCCGCAGGAACAGGTCGCTGTCGTCCTCGGCCACCGGGGGAGGAACCGGTGTGGGTGCGGGCGTCGGTGGAGCCGGCGAATCAGCCTGAAACCCCTTGAGGGACCGGAACGGAGTGGCTGCAAAATCCTTCGGCTTCGGCATATGTTTTTTTTCTTTTTTCATGACAGGACCACCATGGCAGGGGCGGAGCAAGCGCCGCCCCTGCCGTCAGACTGCTAATCCTTCGGCACCAGAATGATCTCGATCCGCCGGTTCTTGGCCTTCCCTTCCGGCGTGTCGTTGCTCGCCACCGGCTTGTACTCGCCGTACGCCACGGCAGCCAGGAGGGTCGGGTCGATCCCCTGCTGCTGGAGGAACTTGGCCACGTTGATGGCCCGGGCCGCCGACAGTTCCCAGTTGGTGGCGTACTTCTTGGTCAGGGCGCCAACGATCTGATTGTTGTCCGTATGCCCTTCGATACGAATCGCCTTGTCCTGCACGGTTTTCAGGATATCGATCACCTTCTGCAGCACTTCGAGCCCTTCCGCCTTGACTTCCGCCTTGCCCGAGTCGAACAGGATCTCGTTGAGCATGTTCACCGTCAGCTTCCCCTTCAGCTCGGAGATGGTGACTTCCCCCTTGGATATCTCCCCCTTCATCTTTTCCAGCAGCTCCTCGTAGGTCTTGCTGGTCTTCTGGACCTCTTCCTCCTTGGCCTTCTGGAGCTTGGCCACGTCATCCCTGAGCCGGGAGTTCTCCCCTTCCAGGTCGGTGATCTTCTGGCGCAGCTCGGCAATCTTGTCGAGGGATTCGGACTTGGACGACTTGAGGACCTTGTCCAGTTCCCTGTTGTCGGCTGTCAGCTTTTCCTTCTCCTTGCCGAGCCCTTCCACCTCGCCGGTAAGCTTGGCTACCCGTGCCTTGAGCCCGTCGTTTTCGCTGTTCAGGTCCTGGTATTTTTTCTGCAGCTCCTGCAGGTTCTTGTCGAGGGTCTGTGCCTCCTGCTCCTTCTGCTCGAACCTCCCGAGGGATACGCATCCCCACTGGGAGGCCGTAATTACCAGAAAGAGTACCAGCAGCAGCGATTTTTTCAGCATGTCAAACCTCCTTGTTTGTCAGGGGAGCCACCGGCTCCTCCTTGAAATCTAACGGAACAGCCAGAGCGGGATGACGGCCGCGGCCAGAACGAGGGCGGACGGCACCCAGAGCCGATGGTAGACCCTTGCCATGTCGGCATTGAAATATTCTCGGGTCAGCACGAGGCAGAGATGGAGCGGCGACAGCATGACGCCGGCAAACCCGCTGCCGAAGGCGAGTGCGAGCAGCCCGAGAGACGGTGTCGCTCCCCCCATGAGCGGCAGCAGGAGCGGAAAGGTGATCCCCACATAGGCAATGGTAAGCCCGGTCATCAACCCGGCAAGAAACGGAATGGCCACGATGATGAGTATGGGGGGCAGCCCGCTGCTGGTGAAAAACCGCGACACCCCATCGAGGGCACCGGTAACCTGCAGGGTTTCCTGGAACACCATGATGCCGAGCACGAGAAATACGGCCTTCAGGGAGACGCTCTCGCGCAGGGATTCCCATACTTTGGCCGGAGAATAGCGGTGCAGCAGGTAGAGGAGCACCACCACGCCTCCCATGGCCGGGACGGGACTGACCCGCAGGATCACCACGAGCACCAAGGTAACGAGAATAGGGGCCACCGCCAGGAGAAATACACCGAACGCCTTCCAGCGCCCCGCCGTCTGCTCCCGTGCGATCCTCACCGGACCGACTCCCGTAAAACAGAAGAACACCCCCCACCCCACCACCGACACCGCAAAAGGTGCGTTGGCCAGGGAGAGGCTGGCATAGGGGAGACCGGTCAGGCCAGACACCAGGATGATGCCGGGATAGAGGGGCGAGACGTATTCCCAGATGTGGCGATACCAGTAGTTGATGAACGCCTTCTGGTCGGCGCCGATCGTGGTACCGGCGGCCGCCTCGTTCACCATCGGCGCCGAGAACACCGCACCGCCGGGAGACGGAAGAAGGCCGATCATGGCCGGCATGGCCGCCATGATCAAGCGCCCGTCGGGCAAGAGTTCCGCCAGACTTGCCACCATCCGCTTCAGGGTACCGGTCTTTCTGAGCACGTTCTCCATGATCATGGTGAAGACCAGCATCCCCGTCATTTCCAGGGAGCGGGGGGCGAGCAGCGCACGGTACACCCCCCCCAGGAATGCACGGGGTGGGGTGAGGTAGAGAATCGCCAGCAGCAGCGAACCCACCGCCATGACGGTCCCCAGATAGACCTTGCGGCGCAGGAGTACCACGAGAACGGCCAGCACCACGAGAGTTTTAACGAGATCGATCACGGGTCACCCGGAATGAAAAGTATAACAAAAAACGTGAATCCGTGAGGGATGATTGTCCCGCGGAACACATGGTACTTTGGGCAGAACGTTGGCGCGCAGTTCTCACGGATTCATAAAAAAAGAGACCCGAAGGTCTCTTTCTCTCTGCCGTAGCCGGCTCTATTTCCGGATTATCCGGCGCTTCGAGCCCCCCATGGCGGCCGCATGATGTTTCTGGATCGCGCCGATGCTCTCAAGGTGGAACTGGAACCACATGTCGCCGAAGCCGCGCATCTTCATCTTCTTCCCTTCCCCGAGCAGGGCCAGGTTCCCCTTCAGATGCTCGTCGCCGGGGAGCTTCTTGAGCCCCCGCTCCAGCACTTCTTTGGCCTTTCCCGTATCCCCGATTTCCGTCAGACAGTAGGCGTAAACGTTCCAGAGGAGAGACTCCTTGCTGCTCCACTGGACCGCCTTCTCGAAGGTCTCCCTCATCTTTTCGGGCTTGCTCCGCTTCATGTAGCTGACCGCGAGCATTCCCATGGCTACCCAGTTCTTGAAGAACGATTTTTCCAGATAGGGAAAGGCCTTGCCGAAATCGCGCTTCATGTAGTAGATCATGCCGATCTGGGCGTTGAGCTGGCCGGTGACGTACATCTGCCACTTGCCATAGACAAAGGCGCTCTTCAGCTCGTTAATGGCCTTGTCCACCCGCTGCCCCTGGAGGTCTCGATTGGCGGTCTCCATAATGGCCATGACCTTTTTCATGACGATGCGGGAAATGAGGAAGAAGACCAGTATGGCCATCAGCGGCGAAACCAGCGCGGCTATCCACCAGGAACCGACCGCAAGCTTGAGTCCGATGAAAACGACCACGGCCACCGCCGCGGAGATCAGTGCATTATACATCTGTGGGAAATCCTTTCCGACTTACGATTTTTCGTTCACCGCGGGAACCATGGCTCCCGCTTTCTCCACATACTTTGCGACGATGATGCGCCGGCCCGGCCGCAGGGCGATTTTTTCCCGGATGTTGTTCCAGGCGGAGAGAATCCTGGCCGAAACATTGAAACGTCTGGCCAGGGCGTGGAGGGTATCCCCCTTTTTCACGGTGTAGTACTTGTTGAACTCACGACTTTCCTTCTTGGCAACAACGTTGACGGGGGCATCCTGCACCTCGGGTCGGACGGGGATGGTCAACACCCGTCCGCGCACCTTCTTCGCCTTGCCCAGCCGGTTCAGCTCCGCCAGAACCTGGGGGGTGGTGCCGTAACGACTGGCCACACCGGCCAGGGTGTCCCCTTTTCTCATGCGGTAGCGGGTATAGAGAACCTTCGGAGTATACCGCTTCTCCTCGGGGAGCTTTGCGTATTCGGCCGCGAACAACTCCCTTTTCCCCTTCGGCAGCTTCAGCTCGTACCCCGGGTAATCGGGAGGAGTGGCCCACCGGCGCAACTCGGGGTTCAATTCCCGCAGGGTCTGAAGGGGAATGTCGCAGAGACGCGCCACCAGATCGAGATCAGTCTGGGTCGGAATCGGGACCGTGTCGAACTCGATGGGAGGGAGGTAGGCCACGTCGGCGAAACCGTACTTGTGCGGTTCCTTGGCGATAATGGCAGCGGCCAGGAGTTTCGGCACGTAATCCTTGGTTTCCCGCTTCAGGTACGAACCCTTGGCGAGCTGCCAGAAATCGCGGCTATTGTACATGTCGATGGCCCGGAGAATCTTGTTCTCGCCGGCATTGTAACCGGCTGCCGCCAGATACCAGTCCTTGTTGAACAGCCCGTAGAGTTCTTTCAGGTAAAGTGCGGCGGCCACCGTCGACTTGAGCGGATCCCGCCGCTCGTCGATCCAGCCGTCGATGCGCAGGGAATAACGCTTGCCGGTGGCTGACATGAATTGCCAGGGGCCGACGGCGCTCGCCACCGAGTAGGCGTGGGGAGAGAACCCGCTTTCGATCATGGCCAGGTAGACGAGGTCTTCCGGCAGGGACTCCTTGCGAAGCACCTCTTTCATCATCGGCAGGTACCGCTCGGAACGGGAAAGCCAGCGGGCGAATACGGGCCGGGCACGACCCTGGAAATAGGAAACGAAATACTGCACCTTATCGTTCAGGGTGAGGGGGATGTCCGAATCGGGCAGGTCCTCTTCCGGCAGCTTCAGGTCGAAATCCGCAGCCACATCGGCCGGTTCGTCAAGCGGGTAGAGCTCCGCCGCCGGGAGTTCCAGAGCCCGCCCCAGATGGGAGGCCTCCCGGGACGCAGCCACCCCGTCGGCGGGAGGGGTAACCATGCTCCCGGACATGACAAGTCCGGCAAGAAGCGGGTTCTGTTTCGAACTGCCGGCCGGCAACTCAGCCGCCAGCACCGGCGCTGCCACCAGCAGGGCTATGGCAAGAGAGAACATTGTTTTCATTGAAGATCCTTGGACTGTCGCGACCTGGGTAACCGACACATGGCAGCCTGCGAGGAGGGGTCAGTATAGTCAATTATTGGCGGGCTGTCAATCGGGATGCGCGGCGGCTCGGGAGGCGGAAGTGCAGACAATTAGATTCGGGGAGGCGCGGATTAGCGCGTCAGAAAGGCCAGAACCGGCGCTCCATCTCCACGAGAAGGGGTTCCAGGGTGGCGCCATCCAGGGCGGAAATGCTGATGGATCCGTAGCGGCGCGTCAACTGGCGCACCTTCATGAACGCCAGGGGATCACGCCGTTTCAGTTCGGCAAGCTGGTCGCTCTTGTTGAACACCAGGATGCGCGGCTTGTCGGCCAGATCCAACTCTTCCAGAATCTGTTCAACCTGAGCGATCTGCTCCTCGCAGCGGGGATTCGCGCAGTCAACCAGATGCAGGAGAAGATCGGCATCCTGAAGCTCTTCCAGGGTAGCCTTGAAGGCCCCCATGAGGGAGCGCGGAAGGGAGCGGATGAAACCGACCGTATCGGTGATGATTACCTCCCGTTCCCGGGGGAAGCGGAGGCGGCGGGTCGAGGTGTCGAGGGTGGCGAAGAGGAGGTTTTCGGTAAAGACGTCGCTCCGGGTAAGGGTGTTAAGAAGGGTCGATTTACCCGCGTTGGTGTAGCCGACGATGGAGACGATGGGGAGGCCGGAGCGAGCCCGTTTCTGCCGGCGCTGGTAACGTCCGTGGGACAGCTCGGCCAACTCCCTCTCCAGCTTGGCGATCCGGTCCCGGATCCGGCGGCGGTCCACTTCGAGCTTCGTTTCACCCGGTCCGCGGCCCCCGATACCCCCCATGAGTCGGGACATCTGCACCCCCCTCCCGGTCAGGCGGGGGAGAAGGTACTTGAGCTGGGCCAGCTCAACCTGCACCTTGCCGTCCAGGCTCGTGGCCCGGCGGGCGAATATGTCGAGGATCAGCTGGCTCCGGTCGATGACCTTCAACTCGGTCATTTCCGAGATGGAACGGACCTGGGCCGGAGAAAGCTCCTGGTCGAAGACCAGCAGGGTCGCGCCGAACTGGAGTGCGCGGATCACCACTTCGCGCATCTTCCCCTCCCCCATGAGGTAGCGGGGGTTGAACTGGCGCGGACGCTGAATCAGCGTATCCAGCACCTCCACGCCGGCAGTGCGGGCGAGCTCCTTCAACTCCTCCATGGAATCGGCTGCCTCTCCCGGCGGCTGAGTGGTCACCGAAACGAGGATTCCCCGCTCCTCACCACCCCGCACCTCTCTGGCCCCCTTGGCGGCACGCTGAAGGGCGCTTTCCCGCTCGGCGACGAAGGCTGCGAAATCGAACTGAAAACGGTTTAAGAGTTGGGGAGGATCGACGCTGTAGGGAGCAGCAGCGGGGGCAGAAGGGGTCAGGCTGGCATTCTGGATGGAGATCGTCGTGTCATGGGGATCGAGGAGGAGGGCCGCAATCAGGTCGAACCGGAGCATGGCCAGGTCGGTAAGGTCGTCGTCGGTGAGGGGTTCACCCTTCAGGTGGGTGTGGATGAGCCGCAAGCCGCGCAGGAGCTTCTTGCCGAGGGGGTAGTCGGGAAGCTCGGGAATGAGGAGCCCCCGCTCGTCACCGACGATGACATACTCGATCTCGCCGAACCGGTTGGCCAGGATACCGATCTGGCGCCGAATATCGCGGGACAGCTCGGCCACCTCCCGCGCCACATCGAGGGAAACCACGTCGGCAATCCCGATACGGCGCCGGTAGAGGCGCTCAATCCCTTTGAGCTGGCTCGGCTTCAGGCCGGTGAGGTTGCCATGGAGCTGTTTGATAGACTTCCCTCTGGATTGTAGGGCAGGCACCCGCGCCTACCACTAACGATGGGCAACCACAGGGGTTGCCCCTACAATGGGGCATTAAAGACCGATGATGTTGTACCCACAGTCCACGAAATGGACTTCGCCGGTCACCCCCCGTGACAGGTCACTTGCCAGGTAGAGAGCAGCCCCGGCCACCTCATCCTGGGTGATATTGCGCCTGAGCGGCGCCTTTTCGGCGACATGGCCGGCGATCTGGTTAAAACCGCCGACCCCCGCAGAGGCAAGGGTCTTGAGCGGCCCGGCAGATATGGCATTGACCCGGATACCTTCCTGGCCGACCGTCTCGGCAAGGTAGCGGACGCTCATCTCCAACGCTGCTTTGGCAACCCCCATCACGTTGTAGTTCGGAAAAACCTTCTGGCCACCATAATAGGTCATGGTCATCACGCTCCCCCCCTCCTTCATGAGCGGCATTGCCTCCTTGACGAGGGCAATGAGGGAGTAGGCACTGATGTCCAGGGCCATGGAAAAACCTTCCCTGCTCGTATTGAGGAACGATCCCTTCAGCTCTTCCCGGTTGGCAAAGGCAATGGAATGGACAAGACAGTCGATCCCCCCCCAGGCCGATCCGATCTTGCCGAAGGTATCCCTGATCTCGTCGTCGCTCCGCACGTCGCAGGGGAGTACCAGGGTGGACCCGATACTCTCGGCCAGGGGGATGACCCGCTTGGCCACCGTCTCATTGGCATAGGTAAAGGCCAGTTCGGCCCCTTCACGCTTGAACGCCTCGGCCACGGCCCAGGCAATACTTTTCTCGTTGGCGACACCGAAAATGACCGCCTTTTTACCCTGCAAAATCCCCATGTGTATGACATCCTCCTCGCTTCTACATGCTGGTTATACCAATTCCACATCAAGGCGCTATCTGCGTTGGCTCGTCTTCGGCTCCTCAACGTACTGCCTGTACGCCTGCGTCGCCTCAATCCTCGCCGCCTTGATTTCATCCTTGATCTGAAATTGGTATGCATCCCCTTCGGACCGCGCCACCGGCGTCTCGGAAACAGAGGGGAAACAGGGTGGATAGTAATAAAAAATCCTTGTTTTGGCAAGCACTATGGCCAATTTTGTGGTTTAATTCACTACGGACGGTACAACACCCATGGCCGACATCTTCAAATCCATCATCGAAGGGAGCGAGCGCCTCAGCAACCTCGACGACATCGACGAGGTGGTGAAGGACCTCTCCCGCCTGCTCAGGAAAATGGTCAAGAGTCGCTGGACGGCGGCCTATTTTTTCGATCGGGACCGGCGCGATTTCACCCCCGTGCACAGCGCGGGACTCCCCCGCCGTTTCCAGCCGGTATTCCGGACGATGCCCCTCGCATCGGCCACCATCCCCCTTATCAAAGGTCTGTTGCAGAAGAAACAACACCTTCTCATCACCGACACCGGCAGTTCCCAACTCCTCAATCCGCGCTTCCGCCGCATCCTGCGCGACGTCAACCTGCTGGCCGTGCCGATGATCGTCCGCAACCAGGTACTGGGGGCGGTGTTCGTCTCCCGGGAACGGAAACTCCCTCCTTTTTCCGATGACGAGATCGCCATAATCAGGGATATGGTCTCCCATGCCGCCCTGGTGGTTTCCCATATGCGCCTGTTCGACGAAACCCTGGACATGGCCATCGAACTGGCCGGCCGGATCGACGTCATCATGACCCTGGACGAGATCAACAAGGCAATCTCCTCCTCCCTCTCCCGGGAAAAGATCATGGAAACGGCCATGCAGCACATCGAGCGCATCACCCGCTCCGAACTGGTGGCCATCCTCCAGGTGGAGGGAGAGGACCTGGAGATAACGGCTATTCATGGCAACGGCATCACCGTTCCCCCGGAAATGCAGCCAGGCTCGCGCATCAGAGGTCGCTCGACAGCCGGTGCGGCCTTTGCCCGCCAGTCCAGCCAGCGAATCGGCGACCTGACGGCGCGCGAACGACTCAGTCCCGTGGACCGCCGCCTGATGGAGGCAGGCATCAAGTCTCTTTTTGCCATCCCGCTTCTGTCAAAAGACCGGATCGACGGCGTGCTCCTCCTAGGGGATACGGATGCAGGGCAGTTCACACCGGAGGCCACCTTCACCATCGAGAAGATCGCCTCCCAGATGGCGGTAGCCCTCGGCAACGCACGGCTCTACGAAGATCTCCACATCCTCTTCATCAGCACGGTCACCAGCCTGGCAAACGCCATCGACGCCAAATCCTCCTGGACGAAGGGACACTCGGTACGGGTCATGCAAATGTCCACCCGCCTCGCCCGGGAGATGGGTCTTTCCAATGACGTGGTGGAACGGGTGCGCCTTGGGGGGCTGCTCCATGACATCGGGAAAATCGGCATTATCGAGGCCCTGCTCGACAAACCGGCGGCACTCATGGAAGACGAATTCCCCCCCATGCGTCTGCATCCGGAAAAAGGGGTGGCCATACTCGCCCCCATAGAACAACTTCGGGACGTAATCCCCGGCATCCTTCACCACCACGAAAGGTATGACGGATCCGGTTATCCAGCCGGGCTCAAGGGAGAAGCCATTCCGCTGGAGGCGCGCATCATCGGGGTCACCGACGCTTTCGACGCCATGGTGGCCGAACGTCCCTACAAACCGGGCCATTCGGTAACTGAAGCCCTTTACGAACTCCGCCGGTGCGCGGGGAGCCAGTTCGACCCGGTGGTCGTGGAACATTTCTCACGCGCCATAACGCGAATCATGGAGGCGGTCAAACCACCGCCAAACCAGGACAAGGAAGAACAATGATGATGAGGCTGATTACGGCAGGAGTGATTGCGCTGGTGATTTCCGTGGGAATACCCCTTGCGCAGGGGGATGAGGGAAAAGCGGGCCAGACATCGGTAGCCCTGACCGTGCACGGCATGATGTGCTCTTCCTGTCAGAAGAACGTTGAAAAAACGCTCTTCAAGCTGGAAGGAGTTGCAGATGTGAAGGTCGACATGAAGAAAAACCTCGTCGAGGTCAGGTACGACGGGAGGAAGGTTACTCCCCGCCAGATGACGGAGGCGCTTGAGAAGGCGGGATTTCGGTCGAAACTTCCGAATTACTAGCTGCCGAAGCAAGGGGAACGACCATGTCGAGCCGCGCCTCGATTGCCGTCAGCCGTTTTTCAATGTCTTCCAGAATGATATGGCTCCGGTCAAGTTTTCCCTTCATGGCAAAAATCACAAAGGGGAGAACGAACCAGAGGACCGTGAGAAAAAACCCCACGATCGAAACCATCACCATGAACCCGCCGACCAGTTCCATCACACCCTCGTTAATCATGATTAGCTGATATGTAGGGGAGCCGCTTTCCGTCCCATCCTTCGCCGGGAGCCTCTACCCTTTGAATACCGTTGCCTCCAAAGCCCTTGCCAACTGGTCCGGGCAGGAGGTGTCCCCCTGGCAGGCGATACCTTTGAGACGCCGAATCGCATCGGCAACCGGCATCCCTTTTACCAGCGCGGCCACTGCCCGGGTATTTCCGGGACAGCCATCGACGAATACGGTATCCACGATAACTCCCGCCTCGATTTCTATGTCGATCCTCTTGGCACAGGATCCCGCTGTTTCGTAACTTATGCGCAAGCCGTACACCCTCCCGATAGATGCAGAGAAGGGTACCCGGCGACAACGGAAATGTCAATGGGAACGTGAACGGCCGGTGGCAGCCCGATTTCCCCCATTTGTCGGGGGTCGGTACGGGGGGTAAAATTCCCTTGCCTTTTTTCCGGCGTATGCTAGTATGCACAAAAATTAGGCAAAAGCTTTCCCGGAATAGATATTTTTCATGGTACAACCCCTTGTAATCGGTTCGCTTCGGCTTCCCAACAACCTGCTGCTGGCGCCCATGGCCGGCATAACCAACCTCCCGATGCGGCTCATGGCCCGGGAATGCGGTGCCAGCCTGGCATTCACCGAAATGGTGAGCGTCAACGGCCTGGTACGTGACGGGAAAAAGACCTTCGGTCTTCTTGCCAGCACACCGGCGGACCGGCCACTGGGGATCCAGCTGTTCGGTGACGACCCCGTGCTTCTGGCTGAAGGGGCCCGGCTGGTGGAAGGTTACGGCGATCTCCTCGACATCAACATGGGATGCCCGGTCCGCAAGGTGGTCAACAGCGGGGCAGGCAGCGCGCTTCTGCGGGAACCCGGGAAGGTGGCAGCCATCGTCAGGGAGGTTCGTCGTGCCACCCCCCTCCCCCTGACGGTGAAAATCCGGACCGGCTGGGGCGCCGACAGTGACAACTTCCTGGAAATCGGTCGCATCGCCGCAGCCGAAGGGTGCGACGCCATCACCCTCCACCCCCGCAGCCGTTCCCAGATGTTCGAGGGGCATGCCGACTGGGAGAAGATCACCGCCCTGAAAGAAGCCGTTACCATCCCGGTCATCGGCAGCGGCGACCTGTTCACGGCGGCGGATGTGGCCCGCATGATCGGGGAAACCGGCTGCGATGGCATCATGCTGGCCCGTGGCGCATTGGGAAACCCCTGGCTGTTCCGGGAAGCGGCCGCTCTCCTGAATGGTGAGGAGCCGGTGATTCCGACTCCTGCGGAGCGGCTTGCGGTTGCCCTGCGCCACATGGATATCTTCATCGAACTCACGGGTGAACGGGTTGCCCTGCGGGAGATGAGAAAACATCTTTCGTGGTATGCCCGGGGCCTTGCCGGCGCCGCCCAGTTCCGGGACCAGATCAACCGCATCACGGGGAAGGCGGCGGTCGTCGCTGCCGTGGAGGATTTTTTCGGGGGTACGGTCCATGGCCGTTAACCATCTCCAGGATTATTACGCCAACGTTATCGACAGCGTCGGCGACGGCGTGGTCGTTATAGCCGAGGAGGGGGGCATAACCCTCATCAACCCGGCGGCGGAGGAACTGGTAGGAGTTTCCCGGCGCCAGGCGATGGGATTGCACTTCACATCGCTGTTCCGTGGAGAGGACCTTCTCCTGGAGATGATCGAGAAAACCACCCGTACCGGGATGACCATTTCCGACCACGAGAACATCGTGCTGAAGAAAACCGGCCACCCCATCCCGGTTGGTGCCACCACCTCCCCCCTCCTGATGGCAAACGGTGAACGGATCGGCACCATTCTCCTCCTGCGTGACCTTACCAACATCAGGGACCTGGAGGAGGCGGTACGCCATGCCGACCGGCTTTCATCCCTGGGAGCCCTGGCGGCAGGCCTTGCCCACGAGATCAAGAACCCTCTCGGCGGCATCAAGGGGGCGGCCCAACTCCTGGCCATGGAACTGCCGGAGGGGAGTGAACAGCGGGACTATCTCCGGGTAGTCCTCAAGGAGGTGCAGAGGGTCAACCGGATCGTCGAGGAACTCCTGGAACTGGCGGCCCCCCGCAAGCTGGAGCTTGCCCCCGTCAACCTCCACAAGATACTCGGCGACATCATCGTTCTTCAGAAACGTTCGGTGGACGACCGGGAGATCACGTTCCAGCAACAGTTCGACCCGAGCATCCCGCCAATCCTCGCGGACGAGGCGCTCCTGACCCAGCTCTTCCTCAACCTGATCAAGAACGGCGTAGAGGCAGTGGGTGATACGGGACAGGTCCGGGTGAGCAGCCGGGTCCTCGCCGACTACAGCATGACCCAGAAGGGGGAACGGCGCTCCCGCATGGTGGCTATAGAGGTATCCGACGACGGACCGGGTATCGGCAAAGAGCAGCTTGAGCACCTCTTCACCCCCTTCTACACCACCAAGAGCAAGGGAACCGGCCTCGGCCTCGCCATCTGCCAGAAAATCGTCGCCGAGCACCGGGGAATGATCAAAGTGGAGTCGGAACCGGGGCGGGGGACGACGTTCACCGTCATGTTGCCGTTAATCCAATAAAATCCGTTCAACGTTCAATGTTCCACGTTCAACGTTGCAAGACGTGAACCTCGAACTTTGAACCTTGAACCTTGAACAGAGGTTTTACTTATGTCCATCAACAGAATTCTGGTCGCCGATGACGAAGAGAGCATGCGCTGGGTCCTTTCCAAGGCCCTGAGGAAGAAGGGGTTCAGCGTCGACCTGGCCCGGGACGGGGACGAGGCGTTGCGCCTCATCCAGGCCAATAGTTACGACATGGCCATCCTGGACATCAAGATGCCCGGCCTGACCGGTCTGGAACTGCTCGACCGGGTACGGGAACTGAAAAGCGACCTGCTCGTCGTAATCATGACCGCCGAGGCGAGCATGAAGAACGCCGTGGAGGCCATGAAGCGGGGGGCGTACGATTACATCACCAAGCCCTTCGACCTGGACGTGATCGACGCCATCGTGGAGAAGGTCAACCGGGCACAGGAGATGACCTCACAGGTTACGGTCCTCAAGGAGGAACTGAAGGACCGCTACCAGCTGGAAAAGACCATCATCGGCAACTCGCCAGCCATGCGCGAGGTGTACAAGACCATCGGCAAGGTAGCTCCCTCCGACGTCACCGTCCTGATCCAGGGGGAGTCGGGAACCGGCAAGGAACTCATCGCCCGGGCGATTCACTTCAACTCCAAACGGCTCGGCAAGCCGTTCATTGCCCTGAACTGTGCCGCCATCCCAAAAGAGCTCCTGGAGTCAGAACTGTTCGGCTTCGAGAAGGGGGCCTTCACCGGCGCCGTGGAGCGCAAGCTGGGAAAATTCGAGCAGGCCAACGGTGGCACCATCTTCCTGGACGAGATCGGCGACATGCCACTGGACCTCCAGGCCAAGATACTTCGGGTCCTCCAGGAAAAGGAAGTCACCCGGACCGGGGGGAGTCAGAACATCTCCGTTGATGTCCGGATCGTTGCCGCGACGAATCAGGACCTGGAGGAAAAGGTACGGCAGAAGGAGTTTCGGGAAGATCTGTTCTACCGCCTCAACGTGGTGCCGATCCAACTGGTCCCCCTCCGTGAGCGGAAAGAGGATATCCACCAGCTGGCAGAGTACTTCCTCCAGAAGGCATGTGCAGAACTGGAAACCCCGCTGAAACAGTGCTCCTCCGACGCCTACCAGCTCCTGTCGGACCACAACTGGCCGGGAAACGTGCGGGAACTGGAGAACACCATCAAGCGAGCGGTGATCCTCTCTTCCGACCTGCTTCTCACGGCACCCGACTTCCCCAGCCTGCGCCGGCAGAAGGGAAGCGGAGAGCGGGTGGCCAACGAGGAACTCTCCCTGGAAGGGATCGTCGACATCAAGCTGCGCAGCTGCTTTTCCAACATGGACAAAATGGAGAGCGGCGATGTCCACACGATGGTGCTGGAACAGGTTGAGCGCCCCCTGATACGCTTTGTCCTGGAGAAGACCCGTGGCAACCAGGTGCGGGCCGCCGACATCCTCGGCATCAACCGCAATACGTTGAGGAAGAAGATACAGGAGCTGGGCATCGAAGTTAAGAAAGATTAGATAGAAACGCGGCTATTCCGCAATCTCTGTGTAAGTCTTCGGGATCACTTGTGCGACATAGCAGCGCTACGTCTCCGCGCAATCCCTCGACAGCCTTGACCTTGCGACAATTCTAACAGAATTGGACAGCGGAGGCTGCCCGTAGGGTGAGGCTGTAGGCCGAATCAAAAATCCACGTTTCTCTGTGAATCAGGTAATGAAAAGGAGGAATCTATTTATGGGCGTCAAGGATACATTTTTTCTCGACCGGAGCAAGGCAGTGCTGGTGGTGATAGATGTGCAGGAGAAGCTCTGCCGGGCCATGGACGAAAAGATCCTGGAGCGGTTGGCCCGCAATGTCACCATACTCCAGGAGGCAGCCCGGGAGATGGGAATCCCGGTAATCGCGACTGAACAGTACGTGAAGGGGCTCGGCGAGACCCTCCCCGCGCTCAAGGAAGGGCTGACCGATCCGGCAATCGAGAAAATGTCGTTCAGCTGCTGCGGCGAAAGCCCCTTCCCCGACCGGCTGCAGGCACTGGGCAAGAAACAGGTCATCGTAACCGGCATGGAGACCCATGTCTGCGTACTCCAGACGGTGCTTGAACTCCTTGACGCGGGATACACGGTTCACCTGGTGCGCGATGCCGTGATGAGCCGCCGCAAGGAGAACTGGCACGTCGGACTCGAAACCGCCCGCGCCGCCGGTGCCGTCATCACCTCCACCGAAGCGGCACTCTTCCAGCTCCTCCGGACAGCCGGAACCGAAGAATTCAAGAAACTCTCGAAAATGGTAAGGTAGCCCTTCCTTCTGCAGCATTCTTCAGCAGGTGGTCTCCCCTGGAGGCCACCTGCCAACCCTGCACCACCACTCCGTCAAATAACCACCCAATTTCGCTCCTCCGGAACCGGCGCAACATTTCCCTGAAATAGACGAGGAATTTCCCCAACATGCTAATTTTTAGTTGTTTTTATTTAAATTAAGTGATACTTAGGTAGGAATCGAGGAGCTGGATGAATACCGTTATATACCCGACTATTACGCGATATTTCCGGGTCAGCCGGCGTGAACTGGTCTATCTGAAGTTTATCACCGAGGCATATGAAGGATTGCTAACTGTCAGCACCGTTGACAGGACAGAGGGGATTGTTACAATTTCTTACCCGGATTGTTCCGCACGGGATGCAGAGCAGTTGCTCCTGGCCCTTGCAGGAGAAATTCCGCTGGAAGAAGTCGCGCCTCCTCCTGCGGGGGCACATCCTATCGTTTCTGCTGACAGCACACCACTTCCTCATAGCCGTTAGGCCGTCACACGATATCTCCACTCCTCCCCATTCCCAGCTCCGGGAGGAGGGACCAGCTTCCCGCAGGGGTGGCATTTCGATTGCGTACTGAGAACAGGAACCTCCCTCATGCTGGACAGCTTCGACATAGCAAGGATTCTCCGCCGGGCACTTGCCGGCGGCGGGGAGTTTGCCGATATTTACGGTGAAGAAGGCGCCTCCACCGCCATCGTCTGCGAGGACGGCAAGATCGAAAAGGTCCTGGCGGGTACCGACCGGGGGGTCGGTATCCGGGTCATTTCCGATCTGCGCACCGCCTATGCCTACACCAATGAAATCACCGAAGCCGCTCTCTTCGACCTGGCCGACACGGTCAGCAGGGCGGTACGGGGGAAGGACTTCGGCAGCGCCATTGACCTCCGCCCGAAAGTTGTTGGGGCCGGGTTCCCCATTAAACTGCCGCCGGCCGCCATACCCCTGCAGGACAAGGTCTCCGCTGCCAACCGCGCAGAAGGCGCCGCCCGTGGGTTCGACCAGCGTGTCCGGCAGGTGATGGTGATGTACCGTGACAGCGCCCTCCGCGCCCAGAGCGCCAACTCCCTGGGAGAATTTCATGAAACCAGCCGCACCGGCACGGTTTTCATGACTCAGGTGGTCGCGGCGGACGGGGACATCATCCAGACCGGCTACGAACCCCTTGGCGGCTTCCGCGGCTTCGAGCTGTTCGACCAGAAGAGCCCGGAGGAAATCGCGCTGACGGCCGCCCGCCGGGCAGTTATGATGCTCACCGCCCGCAAGGCGCCGGGAGGAATGATGCCGGTCGTGCTTTCCGCCGAGGCGGGAGGCACCATGGTCCACGAAGCCATCGGTCATGGACTGGAGGCGGACCTGGCCCAGACCGGCATGTCGGTCTATTCCGGCAAGATCGGCGAGCAGGTTGCCTCGTCCCTTGTGACGGTTGTTGACGACGCCACCATCCCCAATGCCCGCGGCTCCTTCTCCTTCGACGACGAAGGAACCCCGGGAGAGCGGACCGTGCTGGTGGAAAACGGCATCCTCAAGGGATACATGTACGACCGGCTCACCGCCATGAAGGATGGTTGCCCATCCACCGGGAACGGCCGACGGGAATCGTACCAGTCGAAACCGATCGTCCGGATGTCCAATACCCTCATCGCCCCCGGCAACACCCCGCCGGAATCGATCATCAAAGGGGTAGCACGCGGGCTGTTCGTCCGGAAGATGGGTGGAGGGCAGGTCAACACGGTAAACGGCGACTTCATGTTCGAGGTCTCCGAGGGGTATCTTATCGAAAATGGCATGCTCGGCGAACCGGTGCGGGGAGCGACTCTGACCGGCAGCGGGCCGGACGTGCTCAAGAAGGTAGAACAGGTCGGCAGCGACCTGGGGTTCGGCATCGGCACCTGCGGCAAGGATGGGCAGGGTGTGCCGGTGGCCGATGCCCAGCCGACCCTGTTGATAGCTGAAATAACCGTCGGCGGCGCCGCCTGACGGGGTGACATGGGCGAGGGAACTGTTCCTTGACTGACCCAAAATCCACATTCAAGCCGGAAGAGTTGCTGGGAAACCTCAGGGGCCACAGCTTTCTGTCGAATTACCAGCTCGACGTCTTCTGCTTCAAGAACGGCAACGGCTCACCCTCGGAGACCGGCTGGAAGCTCTGCCACTCCCTGTTGCCCGCCGACCTCTGCACACGGATCTGCCAACCTGCAGTGGAGCAGGCGCTGAAAAGCGTAGTGACCTCCAACCAGCCCGCTGTCTTTCACTGCCCCCTCGGCCTTCTTAATTTCGCGGTACCCCTCAATTCATGCTCCGCCCCCTTGTGCTGCGTCATTGGCGGTGGCGTCCGGGAGCGCTCACTCGACCTGTTCAAGCTGGAAACCATTGCCCGCACCGAAGACATCAACCCGATGGCAATCCTCGACCAGCTGCAGAAACTTCCCGCCGTCAACGAAATGGAACTGCTCCGGGTGGCCCAGAAGGTACACAGTCTCATCCCCTCCTTCCAGAAGGAAGAGCACCATGCCATCTACGTGGAAAAGACCACTGAGCAGCTCAACGCCATTGTCCAGGTCTCGGCGGACATCGATGCCGCCGTCACGAGCGGTGAAGTGGTGGCGCTCCTGAGCGAGACCCTCGGCATTCTCTTCGACGTGCCGACCATCGCCGTAGCCCTCCCCGAGGAAGGTGACCGCAGTTTCTTCCTGCAACGGACCTGGGGAGACATCTCCCTCGACCAGACGACCATCGGCACGGACAAGCTGCGGCGACTGATTCCCGGCTTTGCCACCGACGTGATCGTGCTCCAGGGCGAAGACGCGGAGGAGCTGATACCGGGAGGAATGGCCGACGTGCTCACCTGCATCCCCCTCATCTCCGCCAGCGAGCTGTTCGGACTGGTGTTCGTCTTCGACCGCGAACTCCCCACTCGCGATCTCCTCCTCACCCAGATCATTACCGGGCGGGTGGCGGGCAAACTACGTCAGTTGCAGCAGCAGGCAGATTACGGCAAGGAAACGTCCCTTTCCGACAAACTCATGTCCATCATCAGTTCCCTGGCCCTCACCGAAGGACAGACGGAACTGATCAGACAGGTTCTGGAGATGGGAGCGGACCTGGTCAGTGCCACCAGCGGCTCCCTCATGCGGATCGACGACCGGGGAGAAAACCTCCACATAGAGGCGGCCATCGGCATGAACCTCAACCTGGCACGCAGCCTCAACCTGAAAGTCGGCAAGGGGATTGCGGGCCGGGTGGCACTGAACGGCACCCCCCTGCTGGTGAACGACATCGAAAAGGCCAATCTCGGCCAGGGGGTCAATAGACCCCGCTTCAAGACCAAGTCGTTCATCAGCCTGCCGCTCAAGTTCAAGGAACAGATACTCGGCGTGCTCAACCTGGCGGACAAGAAAGACCAGGGGCTGTTCACCGACGCGGACCTGGAGATTCTCACCACGTTCGTGGAACACGCCGGGGCCATGATCGTCCGGACTCTCTCCCTGGAACGGGCGGCGGTGCTGGAGAAACTCTCCCTCACCGATCCGCTCACCGAACTCTATAACCGGCGCTTCCTGGAGAAACGGATGGAAGAGGAGCTGAACCGGAGCGTCCGGCAGGGACTGAGTCTCACCGTCATGCTGATCGACCTGGATCATTTCAAGCTCTACAACGATTACAACGGCCACATCGCCGGGGACAAAGCCCTGAAGAAAACCTCCAAGATTCTCCGGAGCTCCGTGCGGGACATGGACATGGTAACCCGATACGGCGGCGAGGAGTTCTGCATCATCCTGCCGGGAACCGTGAAGCGGGAGGCGATTTTCGTGGCCGAGAGGGTCCGGCGCGGCATTGAATGCGAGCCGTTCGCCGGCGAGGAAGAACTCCCCCTGGGACGATTGACTGCCAGCATCGGGCTGTCAGCATTCCCGGAAGACGGCGACTCGGCAACGGCCCTTATCCATGCGGCAGATGTCGCCCTCTACCAGGCCAAGGCAGATGGGCGCAACCGCATCACGTTCTCCGCGCCCCCCCAGAAAAAAGAAGAGGAACACGTGCAGGAAGCGACAAAATCGGCTTGACACCCCCTTCCCCGAAGCGGTAATGTTGGCCCCTTCCAACCATGTCCGCTCCCCCTCGAAACAATCAGGCAGCACCGACATGTATTCCCCATCCCCGGCAGATCTCCCGCGACACCGGGGATCAACCATCCCAGCAAAGGAGGATTACCATGAGTCTGAAGGGCACCCGCACCGAAATCAACCTGTTGACGGCTTTTGCCGGCGAAAGCCAGGCACGTAACCGCTATACGTACTTCGCTGCCAAGGCGAAAAATGAAGGCTACGTCCAGATGGCCGACATCTTCGAGGAAACCGCCAATCAGGAAAGGGAGCACGCCAAGCGGCTCTTCAAGTTCCTGGAGGGGGGCGAGGCACAAATCACCGCCAGCTTCCCCGCCGGAAGGATCGGCACCACCGCGGAAAACCTGCGGGAAGCGGCAGCGGGAGAGCATTACGAACACACCGACATGTACCCCTCCTTTGCCACCGTCGCGCGGGAGGAGGGATTCCTCCAGATCGCCGACGTATTCCTTGCCATCGCCGTGGCGGAAATGCAGCACGAAAAGCGCTACCTCGGGCTCCTGGACAACATCGAACAGAACCGTGTCTTTCGCCGGGACACCTCCGTCACCTGGCGCTGCCGCAACTGCGGGTACCTCCACCACGGTCCCGACGCCCCCGACACCTGCCCGGCCTGCAACCATGCCCAGGCCCACTTCGAGCTGCTCGGAGAAAACTGGTAGGGCAGCTTCGACATACCTACAAAACAAAAAGGCCGACAGGGGATTTCCTGTCGGCCTTTTTCACTTTTCACTTTTCACTTTTCACTTTTCACTTTTCACTTTTCACTTTTCACTTTTCACTTTTCACTTTTCACTTTTCACTCTTACCCTTCGACAACCTTCATCGCCGTGATAAATACCGGCTCCACGGGGACGTCCGAATGCCCCCCCTTCGAACCGGTCTTTACCTCCTTGATGGCATCCACCACTTCCATGCCGGCGGTCACCTGGCCGAACACCGCATAACCGAAACGGTCGGGAGTTTTTCCCTGGTGGTCGAGGAACGGGTTGTCCACCACGTTGATGAAGAACTGGGACGTGGCGCTGTCAACCACGCTGGTCCGGGCCATGGCCAGGGTTCCCCGCTTGTTGGACAGGCCGTTGGCCGCCTCGTTCTTGATGGCAAACTTGGTCTTTTTCGGCTGCATGTTCTCGTCCATCCCTCCCCCTTGGACCATGAAGGATGCGATGACCCGGTGGAAGATGAGTCCGTCATAGTAACCGTCCTTCACGTAGGAGAGGAAGTTGCGGACACTGATGGGGGCCTTGTCCTGGAACAGCTCGATGGTGACCTTCCCCATGGAGGTTTCCATAAGGACCTGGGGATTTTTTGCTTCGCTCATGACGATCTCCTTTAGGGGTAAATAATGGTCTTTTGTAGCACAAATCCCGTCGCGACGGAAAGCCTTTTCGCCAGTCCTCATGGCAGCCGGCAGTTGCAAACCGGTCGGGGGGAAGTACAATCTAGTGTGCCTGCCGGCTTTCATTCGGCAACAGGCAACCAACACCAGGCCAGGAGGACTTACACCAATGAATGGACGACAATGGATGGGCGGGACGGCTCTCGCAGCCGCCATATTCGCGTGCGGCGGCAGTGGAGCCCTCGCGGTTGAAGTGGATAGAGCCCACGGCATGTTCGCGACAAGTCACTCGCTGGAATCGCACATGGATGGGGGCACCGCCAGGGTAGGTCAACCGGCCCCCGGTTTCACCCTGGACGCCGTGATCAACGGCGAATTCAAGAAGGTGGGACTGGCCGATTACCGGGGGAAATGGGTGGTCCTTTTCTTCTATCCCAACGATTTCACCTTCGTCTGCCCCACCGAGATCAGGGGGTTCAACGCCGCCCTCGACAGCTTCCGGAAGCTGAATGCGGAAGTCCTCGGCGCCTCCGTGGACAGCAAGTACTCCCACCTTGCCTGGATCCAGCGGGGCGACCTGGGAGACCTGAAATATCCCCTCCTGTCCGACTTCAGGAAGGAAGTGGCCGCCCGGTACGGCATTCTCGACGAGAAGGAAGGGGAAGCCCTGCGCGGCCTCTTCATCATCGACCCGACCGGTGTTCTCCAGTACGTACTGGTCCACAACCTCTCGGTCGGGAGGAGCGTGGAAGAGACCCTGCGGGTACTGGAAGCGCTCCAGACCGGCGAACTCTGTCCCATCGGCTGGAAGCCGGGGCAGAAAACGCTGGGAAAATAGGTTCAGTATATTCTGGACATGACAAAGGCCGCGGAATCCGCGGCCTTTGCTGTTCGAGCATGTCGATTTTCTCCGCCAACAGCAGTCACCTTATCCTCTCACCGGCAGCACTCCAGGCACGCTGGCGTGACCATCGCCCCACTGCAGACGCACCCCTTGCACGGATCGGCAGGGGCTTCGGGGGGAGGCTCCGGCGGCGTCTGCACATCGGGGACCGACGTTCCCGGTACAGACGGAGGGGGCGAAGGGGAAGGCTGGGGCTGGTAGGGAAGCTCCGGCGGTGCCTGCTGGCTGTCAGTAGCCGGCTCGTTCGCCGGTTGCTCTTGATCGGCTCCCCACAAGGCCCCCCCACTCAGGACAACACACACTACACCAACAAAAAGGCTGATTTTCAGACGTTTCATGATATCTCCTCCGCCGGAACTCACGCGCAGTCACACCCCTTTTCCTGATACATTTTAATGGCGCACAGTTCCAAGTCAAGGCGCTTTCATCGTTACCGGGACTGCCACGGTACCGCCAGTATTATAACAATCACCGGCTGGCTTCGTCTGCATATTTCCATATGTAGAGATACCAGTACACCGGCATGGCGACCATGTTCCCCAGGAAGATGACCACCGCCCAGAGCGCCTTCTTGTCCTGGGAAATGACATCCGTCTTGAAGATGTGCCAGATATAGATGGCGATCAGGGCGAATATCTCCAGCATGGTGAGAAAGTGCAGGGGAAAGATGATCTTGAAGGCCAGCGGCATGCCGTCGCCCGTGGGGTGCGTACCCATGCCGGTGAACACCTGGGAAAAAATCACCGCCATGAACAGGAACATGTAGACAATCGGCCAGAGGGTGAATCCGGCAAGCAGCAAGGCTTTCGGTTTAGTCATGGGGAACTCCTGAATGAGTAGATGATTGCCTACAGTTTCTCCAGCAGCGCGCTGAATCTATCCACAAGAATGGTCACTTCTTTCTCGATCCGTTCGTCCAGTGCCCCGATCGCGACCGGCCCGACGAGTACTGTCTTCATTGATCGCTCTCCTCGTTTGATACTTAATTCCCCTACAAGACTCGGGAAATTGTTTATTCAGCAGTAACCTCAATCTGTCGTTCGGCAATTTGTTCCCCATTGACGAAAAAGACGAACTTCCACATGCCCGGCTTCTCGAATGCTTTGTCGAAGTTGCGATAAAACCACGAGTACCATATCGCCGTCTTGGGGGAAACGGAGGGGGCGGTGAAATTGAAGACGAGGTTCCCATCCGCGTCGTAGAGCTTGCCCGTGCTCTGGTAGGGCTTATCGGGGGGACCGAGCATTTTGACATGCGCCACGATTTGTTTTTCATTGATGGAGATTCTGCTAAGGTCGTTTCCCGGCATATTGTCTTTGTCGATTGCAGTAGCAAAGACGATCTTTGCCCTGGTGATGCCCAGTGTATTGCCCATGGCGTACGGGATGTCGACAGAAGCAACCGGCGGTTTCGCAGCTTCTCGATCCGCCGGCACATTTGCCGCAGGGGATGTTGTGGTTTTGTCTGGTTCTGTTTTTTGCGATGTTTCAATGGAGGGGATCGATATTCTCGAATCCTGGGTTAATTGCCTGAATACAAGCGCGACAATAATGATTACAAGCAAACAAACAATCGACACAATACTCATTGCATGTTTGCCACCGGTTTTCACCTCACCGTGACCGGGTTCTCCGCACTTTGGGCAAAATGCCGAGTTGATACTTATCTCGGTACTACACGTTTTGCATGCTATTAGCCCTGAAAAAGTCTCTAAGACATTCTGCTGTCTATATTTGTAATATTTTCTAACAATAAGACCGCACTTTGGGCACGTTTCGAATTCGTTGTCAGCTGTATAGTGGCAGGATGGGCATGTTCTTGTTGTTTCAAGTATCTCCTGAGTGGTATCCGTAACCGTTATAGTATCAGGGGTAACGCTACATCGTGCACCATCATGACCGGGCTCAGTACCCATAACTAGTTTCCCTCAAATTAAATTGGTCAACAGCAAGATTTAGTCCCACTACTGGAAACTCACGTTACACCGCACGACTGCTCATCAGCCAGGCGACGCTGGGCTATTGCACGCCCCAGGCGCCAAGCCTCTTCCACGGAGAGAATCGTTGCTTCCGGGTGTATAGACCGCCATGCATCCGCGGCTTGGGGCGAGGCTATGAAATGGACCTGACTGCAAAAAGCGATGCGTATAGTGCAGCACCCTGCCTGACCAGCGGGTATCACAAGGGAAACGACGGCTCCAGCCGGGGCCAGGAAGGTAACCCCTGCTGGTGTAACCGTCAGCCGAACGGCAGTGCCCGTAACGGGGCAATGTGATTCCACTTGAGCAGTTTGCTGCAGTGCCACGGGGTACATCAAGGCATCCAAAGCACACCACGTAAACAAATTCAGGCCGTTAACCTGGAAGCAATGCGGCGTCGGGGTAAGTGAGAGTCCACAGGCAACCAAGTTTCCATCAGCGTCATACTCAATATCTTTGAACGTTGTCAATGCCGACCGTACATCGCCACGTGACATTCCGAGCGCGCTGGCAATGCTCACGTGCGTCACTGGTTTGCCCTTGGCGAGAGCACGCAACACATACAGCCAGAGTCTTGGGTGGTCGCAGCGCAACACTGCCTGGAGGTGATTTTCCAAGATAGGGTTGAGGGACTGACCGCTATTTTCTGTTCGTTCCAACTTGAGCGACATTTTCAGATACTTCCCTTAGATTACTATCTGCCGAACGGGGTCGGCCTTGATCTGCCTAGCTTTTCGGGCAGGTCGAAGGACGTGGTTAGGCGTTCTTCCTTGGTTTGAGGCATTTCGCTCAGGCTTCACTCACATACGCAAAAATTCTCGATCACTCGGCCTTGGAAGTTCTCTGCCTCTCCCTTTGTTTTTTTCTAAAGCAATTCGACCTGCTTCAGTCTCTATTGAGACCATCGAATGCCCTCCGCACTCCGGGCAATGCCTCACCTTCTGGAAGAAGGGAACATTTGTGTAGAAAATCAGGTTCGTAAAGAACTCGGTAAGAAGGCGACCGACGCTGACTTTCGGCGTTCCAGTGAAGAAACACTCCGTGCAAATATGCGACTTTTCTTTTTCCATTTATTCACCTAACGGGCATGGCCCTCGAACGCAAAGCGTGAAGACAGTCCGTAGTGCAGGACCTAGTTATGGTCCTCGTAATTGTCATCCCTTCTTGACCTTCCACCTCCACCCACATCCAGCGACTATGAGCATCACGACAATGCCAGCCAACGAAACCCAATCGTCTAATCCATTTAAAGCGAGGATAATGCCAAGAGTCCCAAATAAATAATACCACCACGGAAAGAGGCCTTTGGATAAGCGTTCCTGCTCTAACGGATTTACTTTACTTTTGTAACGAAACATTGAAAAACTACAGTAGAAAAGAAATGCAAAGAAGCTCAACCATGCAACGACCAGTAAAGCTTTCATGGTTTTTCCTCATTCGATTGCCTTTTTATTTAACCATAACGTGCACGAGTGTGACCGGAGCGGGTTCATCGCGTCCGTGTCTACACGAGAGTTAGGCATTGTCTTTCTCTCGCGCACAAAAGGAGAGAGTCATGATAGACGAATACACCGGCAAGAAGATTGTCAGCCCGCTTGATTTTTCAGAAATCCGGACAGAGGAAGCAAAGAAATTAATTGCCGCCGGGAAACTTGACCCTAATGATTGTCGTACTGCTATCTACGTTGATTCAGATGGTGAGCTATCTGTCTCAAAGTGTGTTCAATGTTAGATAGTCTTGATTCAATGTCGTCAATTGACTTTTCTTGCTTTTTCATTAGTGTGCCAAGATTGTAGTAGTCAAGCACTCCGATAGGAGCATTACAAGACGAGCATTGCACGAAATTTACTTTGAAGTTTGAACCGTGGGGTTCTTTCTCGACTACTTTAAACATCCCTCCGCCACATTTTGCACAACTTGAGATAGTAAGCATGAGAGCCTCCCATTTATTTTTTGCTGCCTAACTAGGAGTTATATGATTGTGTTACTCTTCCAGAAACTCGCTTGAGAACCTGCCGAAATACCGCTAATTAACCCTAAAAAAGTTGGTTTTCAGGGAATGAGTACAATACACCCCGATACAGGGGGGTTATGTTACTCGTCACATAATTCCGGCGAAAATTATCCAGGCCCGTTTCGAACGCATTTTGACAAACAAAACACAAAAAGCCGCCCGGGAGAACATTCCCCCGCCAGCGGCTTTTCCGTTACGTCATCCCTCCATGTAAATCCTTTACTGAAGAGTCGTTAACGCAACCTACCCTGTGTAACCTCCGTTGTCAAGCAAAACTGCGCCTCACTCCCCGCCCAACATCGCCTTCAGCCGGGCAAAGGTGTCGCTCGCCACCTTCTCCGTCTCCTCCTCGGTGAGGACGGTTGCCGCGGCTGCCTGCTGGACGTTGAGGAGGTCGGCGGGGATCTCCTCCAGGAACCGTGAGGGGAACCGCTCCTCCAGCTTGCCGTACTTCTTCCGCCGCAGACAGCGGGTGATGGTGAGGTGACGGCGGGCGCGGGTGATCCCCACGTACATGAGCCGGCGCTCCTCGTCGATGGAGAAATCCTCGTAGATCGAGCGCTTGTGGGGAAGAATCTCCTCCTCCAGCCCGACCAGGAAGACGTAGGGGAATTCCAGCCCCTTGCTGGAGTGGAGCGACATGAGGGTGACGGCGTTCTGGCCGTGCTCCTTCTTGTCCTTCCCCGAAAAGCGGTCCTCGTCCATGAGGGAGACCTTCTCCAGGAAACCGGCCAGGGTCGGTGCGGGGACCCGCTCCTCGTAGGAGGCGAGGGAGTTGACGATCTGCTCAACGTTCTCCACCTTGCGCCGGGCCACGGCCCGGTCGTCGATGGTCCGGTACAGCTCCTCCTCGATGCCGACCCGCTTGAAGAGCGCCGTCACCCGCTCCGCCAGCTCCGTCTTCCGGTGCCGGAAGCGTTCCGCCTCCTCGATCAGCAGCCCGTGGAAGGCGAGGACCTTCTCCCGGATGGCGACGGGGATGTCGTCCACCTCCCCTACCCGCCCCAACGCCTCGAACAGGGGTATCCCCTGGGCCAGTGACCACTGGTTGAGCTTCAGCACGGTCCCCTCGCCGATCCCCCGGCGGGGGAAATTGATGATCCGGAGGAGCGCCTGCTCGTCGTCGGTGTTATTCAGCGCCTTCAGGTAGCAGAGGGTGTCCTTCACTTCTTTCCGCTCGTAGAACTGCATCCCGCCGATGAGGACATAGGGAATCCCCTCGAAGCGGAGCTGCTCCTCCAGGGCACGGCTCTGGGCGTTGGTCCGGTAGAGGATGGCGAAGTCGCCGTACTCCATCCGGTTCCGCGTGCACTCCACCTGGATCCGTTCCACCACCGTGGTCGCCTCCTCTTCGTCATCGGCGGCCACCACCAGGTCGATGGCCCGGCCCGGGCCGCTGTCGGTCCAGAGGGTCTTCTCTTTGCGCTTCGGGTTGTTCCGGATGACGCTGTTGGCAGCGGAGAGGATGGTGCCGGTGGAGCGGTAGTTCTGCTCCAGCTTGATCACCCGGCACCCCGGGTTGTCGTGCTCGAAGGCGAGGATCTTCTCCACGTCGGCGCCGCGCCAGCCGTAGATGGACTGGTCGTCGTCCCCCACTACGCAGAGGTTTTTGTGGTAGGCCGCCAGCTGGCTGATGAGGAAGTACTGGGCGGGGTTGGTGTCCTGGTATTCGTCCACCATGATGAAGCGGAATCGCTCCTGCCAGTGCTTGAGCGCCGCCGGATGCTCCTGGAAGAGCCGGGCGGTCAGCATGATGATGTCGTCGAAATCCACCGCGTTGCAGGCCTGCAGGGCCTTCTGGTAGCGGGGATAGAGCCGGGCGGCCAGGAGCTCGTAGTCGTCGCCGGGACGGGGGACGTAACGGTCGGGGGGGGTAAGGGCGTTCTTGGCGCCGGAGATCTTCCAGAGGACGGTCTCGGCGTCGTACTTCCTGCCGGTATCGTCGATCTCCCGCATGAGTTGGCGGATGAGTCCCACCTGGTCGGAGGTGGAGTAGATGGAGAAGTTTCGCTTGTAGCCGAGCCGCTCGATGTCCCGCCGGAGGATGCGCATCCCGAGGGAGTGGAAGGTGGAGAGGATCACCCCCTTGCACCGCTCCCGCCCCACCAGTTCCGCCATCCGCTCCTGCATCTCCCGGGCCGCCTTGTTGGTGAAGGTGACCGCCAGGATCTGCTCCGGCGGCACCTGGAGCTTTTCCAGCAGGTAGGCGATCCGGTAGGTGATGACCCGGGTCTTCCCCGAGCCGGCCCCGGCCAGGACCAGGAGCGGCCCTTCCGTATGCTTCACCGCCGCCAGCTGGGGTGGGTTCATGGTATGGAGATCGAGCATGGGAAATAACCTTGAGTGCGGAAGTTTGAAGAGCGAAGCGCGGAAGTAAAAGGCTTCTTCCAGCCTCCGACTTCCGCGCTTCCGTTCCTTGATACCAGAACGCCCCCGGCAAATCAAGAAGGCTAGTTTCATGCCAAGGGTTTACCTTCCCCCTCCCCTGTGCTATAAAAAATCTCCACCATTACCAAGGAGCCCTTTCCCATGGAGAACCAGGCCGCCGCGCAGCGGATTCAGGAGCTGCGCGCCGAAATAGAGCGCCACAACCGCCTTTACTACCAGGAAGACCGGCCGGAGATAACCGACGCCGAATACGATCTCCTGTTCCGGGAATTGCTGACACTGGAAGAACGGCATCCCGACCTCGCCACCCCCCATTCTCCCACCCGCCGGGTCGGAAGCGCGCCGCTTGAGAAGTTCGCCCAACTACGGCACCGGATCCCCATGCTCTCCCTGGAGAACGCCTTCACGGAGGCTGAGATCGCCGAGTTCGACGAGCGGGTGAAGCGCTTCCTCGGCATGGCGGCCGACCGGGAGATCGAGTACGTTTGCGAACCGAAGATGGACGGACTGGCGGTGGAACTGGTGTACGAAAATGGCGGCTTCACCGTCGGTTCCACCCGCGGCGACGGCTTCACGGGGGAGGAGATCACCCAGAACCTGAAAACGGTAAAATCCATACCCCTGCGGCTCGCCACCGACACCCCCCCGAAACTGCTGGAGACACGGGGGGAAGTCTATCTCCCCCTCGCCCCCTTCCAGCGGCTGAACACCGAGCGGGAGGAGGCGGGGGAGCCCCCCTTTGCCAACCCGCGCAACGCCGCGGCGGGGAGCCTTCGCCAACTCGACTCCCGCATCACCGCCCGCCGCCCCCTTTCCATCTTCTGCTATGCGCCGGGAATGGTGGAAGGGACGGAGTTCGCTTCCCAGAGCCACTTTCTTTCAACCCTCGCCACGTGGGGCCTGCCGGTCAACCCCCTCATCCGGACAGTCGCTGGGGTCAAGGGGATCATCGACTTCTACCGGGAGATGGCCGCCCAGCGGGAAACCCTCCCCTACGAGATTGACGGAGTGGTAGTGAAGGTGGATTCCTTTGCTCTCCAGCGGGAGCTGGGGGAGAAGAGCCGCTCCCCCCGCTGGGCGGTAGCGATAAAGTTCCCGCCGCGCCAGGCGGTGACCCTGGTGGAGGACATCGTCCCCCAGGTCGGTCGAACCGGCGTGGTGACCCCCGTGGCCCACCTCCGGCCGGTGGAGGTGTCCGGGGTGATGGTTGCCCGGGCCACGCTTCACAACTGGGAGGAGATGGAGAAGAAGGACATCCGGATCGGCGACACCGTGGTGGTGGAGCGGGCGGGGGACGTCATCCCGGCGGTGGTGCGGGTTATGACCGAGAAACGGACCGGCGCCGAGCGTCTCCTCCCGATCCCGGCGAGCTGCCCGGAGTGCGGCTCCGAGGTGGTGAAGATTCCCGAGGAGGTGGCGGTCCGCTGCCTCGGTCTCTCCTGCCCGGCCCAGATCCGCGAATCCATCATCCACTTCGCCTCCCGCCGTGCCATGGACATCGAGGGGCTGGGTGACAGGTTCATCGAGCAGTTGCTCCGCCTGAAGCTGGTCCGGAACGTGGCCGACCTCTACACTCTCACCCAGGAAGACTTCATGCAGTTCGAGCGGATGGGGGACAAGCTGGCGGAAAACCTCCTGAACGCCATCGCCGCGAGTAAAGAGCGGGAGCTCTCCCGCTTCATCTACGCCCTCGGCATCCGCCACGTGGGGGAACACACGGCAAAGCTCCTGGCCACCTCCTTCGGAAGCATCCACAACCTGGCGAAGGCGAGCGAAGAGGAACTCCTCGCCATCCGGGAGGTTGGCCCCCAGGTCGCACTGAGCATCCGGACCTTTTTCCATAACCGGGACAACATGGAGGTGGTGGAGCGGCTCCTGGCGGCGGGCGTGACACCGTCGGTGACGGAGAAAAAGGTAGGGGGACGTTTCACCGGCAAGACCTTCGTCTTCACCGGAGCGCTCACCCGCTTCAGCCGGGATGACGCAAAAAAGCTCGTGGAGGACGAAGGGGGACATGCCGCCGGCTCGGTGTCCAAGAAGACCGATTACGTGGTGGCCGGTGAGGAGGCAGGGAGCAAGCTGGATAAGGCCCGGCAGCTGGGGGTGACGGTGCTCACAGAAGAGGAGTTCCTCGCCATGCTGGAGTCGTGACGACTACCGGTAAAACCATTTTACAACAGAGAAGTAAAGCTGACGACATTCCGTGTCCTCTGTGTCCCATATGTCCTCTATGTCATATGTTTTTCGAAAGGAAGCAGCATGAAAATTCGTACCATGGTGATCGTAAAGGGGGTCGTGCAGAAGGTGAACTTCCGTCACTTCACACAACAAAACGCCCTTCATTTCCACGTGAAAGGGTGGGTGCAGAACCTCCCCGACGGATCGGTTGAAGGGTGCTTCGAGGGGGACGAGGCGAATGTCCAGGCTCTCGTCGACTGGTGCCGCACCGGACCCAGCGCGTCCCGGGTGGATGAAGTACAGGCGAAATGTGGCACCTACACGGGGGAGTTCGATGACTTTTCCATCAGGCGCTAGGACGCTTCTTTTCTTTCTCCTGCTCCTGGCCCTGCCGCTGAGCGCCATGGCCACCGAGGAGTACGCACGCCAGACCGGCCAACCGTGCAAGACCTGCCATCTCGACCCGGCCGGTGGCGGCGAACTGACCGCGGCAGGCCTCGGCTTCCAGAAGAGCGGGGCACTCGCCACTGCTCCCACCGCCGTACCGGCTCCCGCCGGGACACCGGAGCGCTCCCCCGCCAATCGGCTCTTTCGCCTGGCGGTCGGCTACCTCCACCTCATCACCGCCATCCTCTGGTTCGGCACCATCCTCTACGTCCACCTGGTGCTGAAGCCGGCCTACGCCGCATCCGGCCTCCCGAAGGGGGAGATGCGGGTCGGCCTTGCCTCCATGGCGGTCATGGCCGTGACCGGCGCCATCCTCACCCACTACCGGATCCCCGACCCGGCGCTCATCCTCGCCACCCGCTTCGGCATCCTTCTCACGATCAAGGTCTCTCTCTTCGCCATTATGGCCGTCTCCGCCCTCTACGTGGTCATCGTCATCGGCCCGAAGCTCCGCCGGCAGATAAAAAACGGAGAAACGCCGGCCGGTGCCGGCGGTGATCTGACGCTGGAAGCCCTTGCCGGTTTCGACGGCAAAGAGGGTCGGCCTGCCTATGTGGCCTATCAGGGGGGAGTCTACGATGTGACGGAGAGCCGGCTCTGGAAGGAAGGGGCGCACATGCGCCGGCATCAGGCGGGGATCGATCTGACGGAGGCGCTCTCCCAGGCACCCCACGGTGAAGACCGGGTGCTGGCCATGCCGCGGATCGGCACGCTGGTACTGGATGCGGTCAAGGTGAAGCCGCCGTTGCACGTACGGGTATTCTACTTCATGGCCTACATGAACCTGACCATGGTGTTCCTCATCACGCTGGTCGTTGCCCTCTGGCGCTGGTGGTAAGCACTACCCCCGGATCGGCCATCCCGCCTCGTACCCCGCCGGGAAGAAATTTTCTTTGGTTCGATTGAAGTAGCCGTACTGGATGCGGGGGAACTCTTTTTTCACCCGCTCCAGCATCCGGTACATCCCCATCCCCTTCCCCGTCACCCCCATCCGCGTGTTGTAGAAGTCGGGATCGATGGAAAGGTTCCGCATCTGAATCATGTCCACCCCGGTCTCCCCGATGAACTGGAGGAGCGCCTCCACCTCGTCATCCCGGTCCGAGAGCCCCGGCGACACCAGGTAGTTGATCATGGTGAAGAGCCCCCGCTCCTTGGCAAGCCGGACCGACTCCCTCACCGCGGAAAACGTGTACCCCACCGGCCGGTAGTAGCGGTTGTAGAACTCCTCCTGCACCGAATTCATGGAAAACCGCATGGAATCCATCCCCGCGTCGCAGAGAAGCGCGATCCGGTCGGGGAACGAGCCGTTGGAGTTGAAATTGACGGTGCCGCGGCTCGTGGCGGCCTTGAGCCGCCGGGTCGCCTCGGCGATGGTATCCGCCTGGAGGATCGGGTCCCCCTCGCACCCCTGCCCGTAGGAGACGATCGGCTCGGGAGCCTCGTTCAGGTGGGGGAGCATCAGCTCCACGATCTCCTCGGGAGTCGGGACGAAGCCGATCCGCTCGTGGTTGGAGGGGCAGCAGTCGGAGGGTTGCAGGCTGATGCAGCCGAGGCAGCGGGAATTGCAGGCGGGGGAGGTCGGAATGGGTGCCTCCCAGCGGCGAAAGAAGAGGTTCTTGGCGGCAAAGCAGTGGTAATCCACGGCGCAACGGGCCAGCTGCACCAGGAGCCGGTTGTCGGGAAACTCCGCCACGAGCTTGCGCACTAGGGGATCGAGCTTCCGGTCGTCGTAGTTTCGGGGGAGCCAGTTCTCGTTGCCGTCCACCCGGCTCGCCGCCACCACGAACCGCTCCCGCTCCTCGTCCCACCCGACGGCGGTGTAGGACCAGAGGGGGAGATGGACCTTCTTTTTGCGGTAGTCGCAGGCGGGTAGCAGCGTCCGGACGTAGCCGGGGGCCATGAAGGCGGAGACCGCCTGGACCCGCTGCTCCCGCCGCCCCTCACGCACCGTCTCCACGGTGACAAAGGCGCGCTTGTTGGCGTCCCACGCCATGGGGGGGGTATCGGGAATGGTGAAGAGGCGGCTGTCCTCGGGGAGGGGGATCAGTTCCACATCCTCGGGGAGGACCGGCTCGGTGCCGTTCATCCCGGCCATGGTGAGGTGGGGATGGTCGAAGATGTTTCCCTTGGCATCGGCATAGAGGAGTTTGGGCAAGGTTTTTCGTTTCATGCCGTCACCTTACCACAAACCGTCGGCCACGGGCAAGGCCGGACGGCCGGATCGGAAACAAGCGGGCTGAGCGGAGCTTTTGGCCTTAATCTCCTTTGACACTGACTAAAATCGGGATTATAGTGCGCCTTCATTGGCCTTCGCTTACCAGAGTTGCCGATTTGCCCCGGATTTTCCAGCCAGGCTGTATTGGAGAAAAAGATGAGAACAGAACCACGACGTACGGATCGGAAGATGACGACCTCACGAGAAATGGAAATCTTGCTGGAGAGGATGCCAGTCGGTCGATTGGCTGTCACGACTGAGGATGGGCCCTATGTTGTTGCAGTAAACTACTTGTTTTTTGAAGATTGCATTTATTTTCACAGTGCGCTATCCGGCAGAAAAATGGAAGCGCTTCGAGCCGATTCTCGCGTTTGTTTTTTAGTAGACGAAGTCGGCCCTCAAGTCCTTTGGGAACGGGGGTGTGGGATAAGTCAGATTTACAGAAGTGTTGCTTGTTTCGGAAAAGCCGAGCTGTTGGAGGGGGCAATTAAGAAGAGGGAAATATTGGAGAGAATGGTGCAAAAATACGTGCCTTCCAGCTACGCAACCTCACCTATGACCGATGAGAACATCGAGAAAACAGCCATAGTAAGGATTTTAATAGAATCAATGAGTGGGAAGGCGAATGAACTCTCTTCGGTGCACACCGTTATTCAAGTGAATGAATCCAGTTAAGCAACCATGGGAATTGGGAGACATCTCTATGAAGAACTGCCCGAGCATGAGCGCACCCCCGCCCCGCCCGCGCGGGAAGAGTACCCTGGTGATGGCAATCGCCCTCTTCCTCATCACGACTTCTCTTCTTGTCTGCGCCACCTCGTCCGAGCTCTTCGCCGGAGCTTCCCACCGTCCGTCAATCACCATCTACGTCGGCAGCGGCTGACCGTACTGCGCCAAGGTGGAAAGTTATTTCACCCGAAAAGGAATCCCTTATACCAGCCGGGACATCCGCAAGGACAAAAAAGCGCTCCAGGAATGGCGCGAGCGCTACCATGGCGAGATCGTACCGATGGTAGTCTTCAACAACGGCAAGCGGATCGTCGACGGGTACGATATTCCTGCCATAGAGCGGGCACTGCGGGATCTGGGCTATTCTCCGTCACCTTCTCCGTAAAATCGGTGGAGGACGCCAATCCTCCTCAAGAAAACGCATTCGTCGCCCCCTGTTCCGGGTAACTTTCGCTGGTCTTCCCCCTTCCCTTCCGCTACAATTTACCCATGAAACTCCTCCTCGTAACGCTCCACGCCAAGTACGTCCACGCCTCCCTGGCGCTCCCTTCCCTCGCCGCCGCCTGCGCCGACCTGCCGGATACGGAGTTCGCCATCCGGGAATTCACGGTGAACGAGCCGGCAGACGGGGTGCTGCGCCGGATGGTGGCGGAAGAGGCCGGTCTGGTGGCTTTCTCCTGCTATATCTGGAACATCGAGGCGACCCTGAAGCTCGTCGCCGACCTGAAGCAGCTCCGTCCCGGCACCATCATCGTGCTTGGCGGTCCGGAGGCGTCCCACGGGGTGTTCGAGCTGATGGAGCGCAACCCGGCGGTGGACATGGTCATCCGGGGGGAAGGGGAAGTGACTTTCCGCGAGGCCCTGCAGGCCCTGGACGGCGGAGTCTCATGGGAAGCGGCGGCTAGCCGGCTGAGTGAGGTGGAAGGGATAACCGTCCGGACGGACGGGGAGCTCGTCGCCAACCCGGAACGGGGGCCGGTGGCCGATCTGGACACCCTCCCCTCCCCCTTCGCCGCAGGGCTGGCGGATCTCACCAAGCCGCTGGTCTACTACGAGACCTCCCGCGGCTGCCCCTTTTCCTGCGCCTTCTGCATGTCCTCCCTGGAGAAGGGGGTGCGAAGCTACTCCCCGGGCCGCATCGAGGCCGACCTGGACATCCTCATGGCGGCAGGGGTCAGGACCGTCAAACTGGTGGACCGGACATTCAACTACGATGCGGTGCGGGCCAACCGGATCTGGGAGTACATCCTCGACCACAACCGGGAGAGCGCCTTCCATTTCGAGATCGCCGCCGACCTCCTGACCGACGCCAACATCGAGTTCCTGAAGCGGGTCCCGGCCGGCCGGTTCCGGTTCGAGATCGGCGTCCAGGCTGAGGGGGCGGAGACCCTTGCCCGGGTCGGGCGGAGTTCGGACCTCACACGGCTCTTCGCCAACGTCCGGCGGCTCGTGGCCGAAACGGCCGTCACGGTCCACCTCGATCTCGTGGCCGGCCTCCCCCACGAAGATTTCAACGGCTTCCTCCGTTCGCTGCAGCAGGTATTCGACCTCCTCTCTTTCGACAATTCGTATTTTTTCGACTGCCAAGGCGGCAAGGAGGAAGCGACGGAGGCGTACCGGGCGGTACGTCGAGAAGCTTCCGACGCAGCCAACGCCGGCAGGCGGGAAAAGACGGATTGTCATGTACAGGTGGAGCCGTTGAAGGTGCTCAAAGGTTCACCCATGCGCGCCATCGCCCGGGAGGAAGGATACCGCTTCTCCGCCACCCCCCCCTACAAGATACTCACGACCCCCTGGCTCACTTACGGCGAGATCGGCCGCATCGAAACCATCGCTCGGCTCCTGGACCTCGTGTACAACAGCGGCCGGTTCGCCACCCCCCTTGCCGCCTGGGGGAAAACCACCTCTCCCGCGCGGATCTTCGCCGCCATGGCCGAATTCTGGGAACGGGAAGATATCTCCCTCACCCTTTCCCAGCCCGACCTGTTCGCTGCGTTCTGGAGCTGTGCAGAGGCGCTTGCGCCGCAGGAAGTGCGGGAAGATATCCGGGACGCTCTCTGCTACGACCTCTGTCTGACCGACTACCCGGGGGGACGGGAACTGGGGTTTTTCACGAAGGAGGAAGTGCGAGCCAGGAGGAACGAAGAGAAGGAAATTGCGCTGGAACTGGTGCAAAGGCGGGGCGGCGACGCGGCGGGGCGGGTACGGTGGATCAGCCGCCGGTTTGCACGGGATTACCGCCGGACCCCCTGGCGGGAAGGAGAGATCGATCTCCTGTTCGTCTATGTTTCGGCCCCCGGCAAGGGACTGTCGGTGGAGATTGCCGAAATCGGCCAGCCCGGGATGGCGGAAGACACATGAAACCCTTCCCCGCGAAATGCTTCAGGTTCCTGGCCTGCCTGTTCCTGCTCCTGCTTTTTTCAGGGAATGGAGACTGCGCAAGCCGTTTCGAACGTGTCAGAGACGGCAAGACCGTCGATTTTGACGCCATGGTGGGGGACCTGAAGGGTGCCAAGGCGGTATTCATCGGCGAAGTTCACGACAAACGGGAGCACCACAACCTCCAACTCGACGTGATCAAGGCCCTGCAGCAGCGCGGAATACCGGTTGCCATCGGCGTGGAGATGTTCAGCTTCGACCAGCAGCCGCTCCTGGACCGGTGGGTCGCAGGGGAAATTACCTTGCCCGACTTCGTCAGGGCCTACCAGCAGAGCTGGAACATTCCCTGGGCCATGTACGACGATATCTTCCTCTATGCGCGGAACAACCGCATCCCCCTGGTCGCCCTCGACGTACCGCGGGAGATCGCCATGATGGTCTCCCGCGACGGATTTGCATCCCTTCCGCCTGCCGCACGAAAGCTGATCCCCACCGTGGTAAGCTGCCGGATCGACGCCCCCTACATGGAATTCATCCGACGTGCCTTTGAAAACCACGGCAACGGCACACAGCAATTCATGCACTTCTGCGAAGCCCAGCAGCTGCGGAACCAGACCATGGCCTGGTATCTCCTCTCCTACCACCAGCGGGAACCGCAACGGCTCGTGGTGGTCCTCACCGGGGTCGGGCATGCCATGAAACGGGGCATCCCCTATGAAATCCAGCAACTGGCACCGCTCCCCGTCAAGGTCGTCATCCCCCGGCTCACCGCCGGAGCCCGGAAGAGCCTGGACGATAGCGACGCCGACTACTACCTGACAGACTGACCGGTAACTCTCCGCCGTCAACGGGTGGCCGGGCCGTAACTCCCTCCGACCAGGTTGGCGGTGACGCTCCCCACGGTGACCTTGGTCTGGGCCCGCACCGGGATGCGACGAGCGTCGTCGGTCAGCCAGATATGCACCGACCCTTTCCCCTCGAAGACCCCCTGCGACTTGACCATGGGACGGATGACAATGGTGTCCAGTTCTCCCAGAACGGTCTTCAGCTTCTCCTTCCGGAGCACCCGCACTGCCACCTGTTCCACATCCTTGCCGTCGAGTACCGTCACCACAAATGATTTCCCCACCTCGAGGGGGAGAAACCGCACATAGTAAAAGCTCCCGTAGATGTCGAAAACAGGGGGGATGATGGGAATGTCCTTTTTTTCGCCGGAACGATGGTCGCGGTAGACGGCCTTCCTCCCCGCCTGGTCAAAGTCGATCTCCCGGTCCCGGCTATGTCGCCCCTCGCTCATCTGCATCCGATAATGGCGGGTGAGCCCCGGGAAGGGTGCGCCAGCCGATTCCAGGGTGCTCTCGATCCGGTCGTTCACGGGAAAGAATACGGAAAGCCAGTCGTTGGAGCGGGCAGTGGAAACGATCCGGCGCATTTCCCCCTCATCGGTGATCTCCTGGGTCGCCATCCCGACCGGAATACCGGTCCAGCTCAGTTCGTAGACGAGCTTCTCCGGGACGGTCTGGGCAAATCCGGTATCGGGCAGAACAAAGAACAACCCGATGAACGCCAGCCACCAGACGGGAGCACATGCCATCCGCGCGATGTCGGCAAGTCTGCTCATACCATCCCCCCTTCTCCGATCTCCTCCGGCAGCGCCCCCATTACCCGGCGGATATAGACGATGGAAACGATGGCGGCGCTCCAGGTGACGAGAAATATCCCCCACCATATCCCCTTCACTCCCCAGCCGAAGACCATGGAGAACAGGTAGAACACCGGCAGGGGTGCCAGAAACTGCCGGTAGAGGCCGATCCAGATGGCAAACTGGGGACGTTTGAGACCCTGCAGGGCGAAGACGTTGATGTAGAGAATCACATAGGCGCAGAAGACCAGCGCTGCCACGTGGAGGTAGCTGGTGCCGATGGCGATGACCCGGGAGTCACGGGTGAAGAGCTGAACCAGGTGATCGGCGAAAAGGAGAAAGAGAGCCGCGACGCCCGCCATGAGGGAGACCCCCCGCACCAGTGCTCCCCGGATGGTCTGTTTTACCCGGCCCGTCCGTCCGGCACCGCTGTTCTGGGCCACCAGGGCCAGGGTGGCGACGTTCAGCCCCATGACCGGCAGAAGCGCCATCTGTTCCAACCGGGCAGCGATGCCGTAGGCGGCGACGGCATCCTTGCCGAACCGCCCGAGGAACCAGGTGATGACGAATATCCCGATGGCCACGGTCAGCATGTTGAGACTGGCGGGAAACCCCTGCCGGGCCAGATCCAGATAGGTTTGCCGCCGGGGAAGAAGGTGGGAGGGGTGAAAATCGGCCAGGAGACCGGTACGGCGAACCCGGGTCAAGAGGTAGAGATTGCCGCAGATCTGGACCGCCACCGTCGCCCAGGCGATGCCGGGAAGCCCCAGGGGGGGAACGCCGAAACCGCCGAACAGGAACCAGGGGTCATAGACGAGGTTGAGGAAGAAGCCGGTCACGAGGAAGTTGCGGAAGCTTTTCGTATCTCCGGAGGCGTTGAGGCTGGCGTTGAGCACCTGGTTGAAGATGAAGAAGACCGCCCCCGCAAGAAGCACGTTGATGTAGGAGAGGGCCTGGGTCAGATAGTCCCCCTCCGCCCCGAGCCAGCGGAACAGAAGCGGCGTCACCAGCGGTCCCACAAGTGAGAGGAGGAGTCCGTGGAGGAGGCCGAAAGAGATGGCCTGAACGCTGAAGCGGCGGGCCTCAGCCAGTTTCCCGCCGCCTAGGGCATGGCCGATGAGGGCGGTTGCGCCGGTGGCGATACCGGCCCCCACGGCAATGACGACGAAAAAGGTGGGGAAGGCGAGGGACATGACCGCCAGCGCCTGGGTGGAGACGAGGCCGCCATAGAAGGTGTCCACCACGTTGAACATGGTGTTGAAGAAAAAGCCGATACCGACCGGCACCGCCAGCCGGCGCAGCAGGCGGGGTATCGGGTCGGTCAGGAGATGGTTATTGGCGGCCGGCACATCGCTCATCATGCACCACTATACCCTGACGGACCACCCTGTCAATCCTCGCGGAAGGTCGCCATTGACAAACGCCCGTGGGTGTTCATACTTTTCTGGAAGAGCCGGCCGTAGCCGGCGGCATATCATTCACGAAAAGGAGAAAGACCATGCTCTATTTCGTCAAGGAAAACACCCTCCACAAATTCCCCGTCCCGAAGCGTTGCACGGCGGTTCGGGAAAAAGAGCAGCTGCGGGACACCATCCCGCACGGCGTGGAGGAGTGCCCTTACTGCATGCGCATCTGGCCGGGAGCGCAGGAATAAACCGGAAGGGGCGGCCCACCGACATCGGTAGCCGCCCCTTGCTTTTTAGTACACCAGCACCCCGTTTCCGGCCGTTTCACCTTTCACCTTTCACCTTTCACCTTTCACCTTTCACCCTGCCTCCCTGCTTCAGGTGCACAAACCAGTAGGCGAAGGCGACGAACACCACTCCGCCGAGAATATTTCCCAGCGTTACGGGGAGGAGATTGCCCATGAAAAAGTTTCCCCAGGTAAGCGCCGGATCGTTACGGTGCAGCTCGTTGGCCAAGAGGAGTCCGGTCGGGATGGAATACATGTTGGCGACGGAATGTTCGAAGCCGCTCGCCACGAACGCCATGATCGGAGCGAAACAGGCGAGCATCTTGCCGGTGACGTCGCGGGCCGCCGTGGCCATGAAGACCGCCAGGCAGACCAGCCAGTTGCAGAGAATGCCGCGGATCAGGGCGACCTCGAAGGGGAGCTGGCACTTGACGGTGGCGATCCTTAGCGCGTGCTCCGCCAGGTTCCCCTGCTGCCAGAGACGCGATTCGAACATGAGCCAGGCGAAGAAGAGGGAGCCGACCAGGTTTCCCACCAGCACGATGAGCCAGTTTTCCGCCAGCTTCAGCCAGGATATCTCGCCGTGGAGGGCCGCATTGGCGAGGAGACTGTTCCCCGTGAAGAGCTCGGCGCCGCAGATGACCACGAGCATGAGCCCGAGGGAGAAGACGCTCCCCCCCAGCAGGCGGGAGATGCCGCTGCCGACGAAGGTGGCGGCGTCCTGGGTGACCACCGTCATCAGTTCTGCGCCGAAGGCGATGTAGAAGCCGGCCAGAAGGCTCAGGACCAGCGCCCGGGAGCGGGACTGGGTAAGGACCCGTCTGCCGTTCTCCACGATGGCCCCGACCGTCTCCGCTGGGGTGAGAAAGCGCTTTTCCATGGTTGCCTCGTTTGACCGGATATCTTACAACCCGCTCGTGCCGAGAAAATTCTCGCCGTGCGGATGTCCCGAGCTGTTTGCAAAGGGAGCGGTGGCTTCGGCCATCGAGGCGATGAACGCCGCGGCATCCGCGAAGGCGGTGCCATCGCCCCCGTGCGGATGGGATTGGAGGTACAGGGCCGCCACTCCCGCAACATGGGGGGTTGCCATGGAGGTACCGCTCATGAGGACCGTCCCTCCCCCTTTCCTGGTCGAAAGGATGTTCACCCCCGGCGCCGCGATGGTGACCGGCGCCGACACGTTGAAGCTTCCCGGATTGTCCCCCCAGTTCGACCATGTCGGCCAGTCGTCGCCGCTCGTCGTGGCGCTGACCGTTATGACGGTATCGTCGTATGCTGCGGGGGTGGAGTTCTGGGCGTCGGCCCCCTCGTTCCCTGCGGCGACCGCAAATACGACCCCCTGGTTCCGGGCATTGCATATGGCCCGGTGGAAGTTGTCCGTTCCCGAATAGCCCGATGACGTACAGGTACCGGTCTTGCTTCCCGCCCCCCCGAGGCTCATGTTCGCGACAGCCGCCTTGCCGCGGGCAAGCGCCTCGCCGGCGACCCAGTTTATCCCGCTGATGATTCCCGATATCGTCCCCGACCCTTGCTTGTTCAAGACCTTCACGGCATGGAGAGTCGCCTCCGGCGCCACCCCGACAACGTCGATGCCGTTGTCGATGGCCCCTATCGTGCCGGATACGTGGGTTCCGTGACCATGATCGTCGTCCCAGGGGGCAATGCACGATCGCCCGGTGCACGCCACAACGGCGTACCCGTTCCCCACGTGGGGCTGCAGGTCCTTGTGGTCGGAATCGATGCCCGTATCCAGGACGTACACATCGACACCGATCCCTTTATTGAAAGCGGACCTGGCCCCGATGCGCTGGACGCCCCACGGCACCGTCTGCACCGTCGTTCCGCCACCCCCAGACGGTTTTCCAATCGCATAGACAGGCGCATCGAAGGTCACGCTTTCCACATCCGCATCCTGCTGCAGGCGCGCCAGCCGGCGCTCCGGAATCTGCCCGGCAAAACCGACAAGCGCCGTCCCGTAAAGGAATTTGGGGGATACTCCATGCCGTGCGGCAACCTCCACGGCCCGCGCGTTGTTGTGCCCGCTGTTCCTCGGATTGATAGCGCCTTTCAGGCTGACTATCACGTCGACGACCTTCTCCTCTGCCGCCCCTTCCTGGTACACGGAAAGAAGGAGAAACAAGCAGGCCAGCAGCACGAACGGGGTTCTTATCCTCTTCATAATGCCTCCTTTGATAAACGGTGTGGTAATAACTGGCGTGACCTGCGGGGCGGGGTTCGCAGCGACAGAGCGAAGCGAAGACCGTCTGCCGCTGAGTGGCGTTATTTGTTAGCACAGGCCGACGAACTTCAATGACGACGTCCTTGGTTACCTCGCGGCTTTATCGATTATATCTAAGTTGCCCGTTCATTGAAACATTGGCAAGGCGAAGAGGATTATGCCCACTCCGCCAGTGAGCAGCGAAGCGAACCAGACCAGTCTGTAGCGCGTAAGTGCCGCCACTGCGCCCAAAGCAATGGATACCTGAAAGAGGGCGACCGCACTGGCGAAACCATGATGCTTATGGAGAAGGTGATCGGATTCTTTCAGCCTCTCGTCCCGCTCTCGTTCCTTCTCCCGTGCCTTGTCCTGGATCTCTTTCTGTTCTTCTTCGTAGCGATGCATTTTTTCTTCATAGGCTGCGGGAGGCACCTTGCCGATGGCCAACCAGGCCGTGCGTGCTGCGTCCTGGACCGCTGCCTTGACCCCCTTGGCCTGGTAATAGGCCCATTGGTCTGATGCTTCGGATTGCAGTCGTGTCGCTTCCGTCTTCAGCACCAGGGCCATGTTGACGGTGGCTCCGGCCTGAAGCGAAGCGATAGCGGCGAGAACCGCAAGGATCGCGGTGGTGAGTGAAATTTGCTTGAGGAACGATCCCCCTTCCCGTTCAAGTTCTTCCTTGATAGCTTCGTGCAGGTTTTCGGTTTCGATCTCTTGGCCTTCGGGCATGTTACGTCTCCTTTCATCCACCAAGTGCAGCATCAACCGATTCTTCACTGTTAACGGCTTGAGGGTGACCCGCCAGTCACTTAGGGCGGAGCCATGCCGATAGTTGGGCTATTTCAGGCAAGTTCTACGAAAACTGACTAACGGTCTGTTGGGCATTCTCAAAGTTTCGCAAAGAGATAAACAACAAAAGCAGTTCCAGCTGCTGCCATTGCCAGATAGAGCCAAACAAACGACTTTGCGACTGATTTTTTGCAATTTTTCACTGGTTCTTTATCATCACGTTCTCCTTCTAACTGGACTTGTGCAGTAATAATTTTGTGCGCTTCTTCTGCAAATGAAGCAGGGACCTGAAGCTTTATGCCACCTAGTGCATTCGAGTATAACGGGTTAGCACCTATGGTAAATTGATCTAATACAAATGCTGGAATTCCGCACGCTTCGAGATCTGCTTTCGCCATTTCTGCTTCATAAGGTGCACCAAAGACAGCGATTGTCACCAGTTGTTCTTCCATATTGTTCCCTTTGCCTAACGGCTCAATGCGCGACCTGCGCTGCAGAGTTTGCCGCGTCAGAGTCTATGCATTTGTTGGACGTTTCCCGCTGTTTGACAATCCCGGCGATCTTTTCGGCAGCACGGCGCTCTGACTCGGCGAGTGCAAGGGGAACAGTGCTGGAGGCAAATGCAACGTATGTTCTTCCAATTTCAGTCCGCAACAGGTCGATGTATTCTCGAAGTTGTGCATCATCCGCTAAACGATATATGAAATGGTAATTCAGCATAAGTTCTGGCCTACTGTCTGCGACTAACGCATCTCGGTTCTCCTTCATCCTTCTCACCGCGTCCTGCCGCTGAGCCAGCACTTCCTTTGCAAGAAAAGGCTCAAGAGACTTCGTCATGCTTTCGGACAGCATAATTATGGTGTCAGCTTCGGTTTCTGCGCCGTGAAGAGCTGCCTCAATTGCATTCAAGAGTTCGATTCGCTTCGCCGGCGGTGGAGTATCCCTGATGTCTGTGAGATACTGGCACATTTCCCCCTGTACGCCCGGTTCTTCAATTCGTCGCTCTTCCCGCATCATGGCCGCAACAACCGGACGCTCCAGGAACTCCGCAAGTCGTTTCAAGGTAAGCTGGTCGTATCGGGAAATGAGAGTTTGTAACAGCACTCCTCGAATGGCACCAATGTCGAAGCTTTCTTTTAGTGCCAGGAGCATACGGCTTTGCTCCCCCTCATCGTTTTTTGTGACGAGACTGGTATTGGCGACCGCTTGGTATGCATCTTTGTAGGTACTAAGATGCTCGATGAGCTGAGAGGCGGCAAGGACTCTTTCCGCCAGTCCTTCGCTAACAGGGTCGGCTGCAATCGCAGGCGAGACGAGCATGTTGCAATAAATGCATAATGAAATCATAAATGCCCAGATAACTCTCATAGCAGCTCCTACAGTACATGCTTTAAATGTATTTAGTTCAACGGCTTGAGGGTCTGCTGTGTAGCGAAGCGAAAACGGCAGCACCCGAGTGTTGGCAATCGGACTTCTATTCGCTTTCCTCGGCTTTCTTCTTGGCAGTCAGTCTCCTTTTCCTAATCATGTCTACAAAAGGCTTTATTGGTAAGGTTAATATGATGAATGCGTAGATAAAGATGATCTTAAATGACTGAAGAAATATGTTGTCTCTGAAAAGATCAGATACTTTTTCTCTTGCCTCGTATCTCCTTCTCTCGTTTGCACTCGATCGTGAGACCAACTGTAAACGTACGCCGACATCAGTATTTGTGAAGGCGAAGTGGTAACCAGCGTATTTTAATTCAAATCGATCTGACGCCGGCACAAACACCTTCTCAAGCTCCTGATAATTCACCGGAATGCAGCTGAAAGCAAGCGACCCATCTCGCTGATCACGTATAGCAACTAATACGATTCCTTTCGGAATAACACAGTCATAACCACCTGTGTAAGGCGCTGCCCAACTAACTGCTACGTGGGTCTTTATGTCTTCCATCGTGACGAAACGGTCTCCGTGGAGAATTTTTGTAGGTTCGATTTTATTCACCTTTTTCTTGTCAACTCGTTATTGACCGGTTTCCATTTGTTCCCGATATAAGTAATGTCTCAGGTTACCTATATAGCAAATTTCGTCAGGCATACCGTTCAGCCAGTCGTTCGACCAGCGGTGTTCCGCGGATCAGGCCGTACCGCACGTACCAGAGTTTCCTCTCGGCATCCCACCTTGCCCGCATGGCGCGCAGTTGTTGCCGCAACTCCGTCTCACCGTAGGCGACATGAATTTCCCCTCTATAATCGCCATCGACGCGCCATGGGCCGCACGCGCCGGTCACTTACCCGACTATACGCATTCCTCGATTGTCTGTAAATTACAATCTTCAAAGAATTGAGAAACCAGAATTCACGTGGAGGGAAGCGGCGAAGCGAGGTGTACCTTCGCGCCGTGGAGAGGACATTGTAAGAACTAGAACTCCACCAGGTGCCGGCGGTACTTGAGGGGGACCTTGCTCTGCTGCAGGCGGGGGTTGTGCCGCGCGGCGATGGCGAGCCGGTCGAAGTAGCGCCGCCAGAGGGACTGGAACCACTCCTCCCGCTCGCTCATGACCGGCGCTCCGGTCAGCTCCAGGGACACCTCCTCCCACCCCTCCCGTCGCGCGGCATGGACGATCGCCAGGTTCCTCCGGACGTCGTGAATGACCCAGTGCTGGTCGAAGAAACGGTCGGCAAAATGGGGGGCCATGAGGGAGAGGACCCGGTGGTCCGGCTCCAGGGCGGCATAGTAGAACCCCTCCCGCACCTTCCGGAACCGGACGAACCCTTTCATCCGGTGCGCCTCGTGTCGTACGCGACGGGCCAGCTGGTGCACCGGCAGGACCGACTCGTGGCTGAGGAGGGAGTCGAGCCGCCGCCCCTCCCGCCACCCCAGCCGGAGGTAACGGTGGAGGTGCATCTCCACCCCTTCCGTTTCGCTGAGAAAGGCATGGTAGAGGTGGGCGGCCGTTGCCGGCGACAATCGCCGGCCGATCTCGTCCAGCAGCCGTTCCGCAACTTCTTCGTTGGTCTCAACACGGACGATGGCAGCGAAGAGCCCCGCCTGGGCCGGGGCAGTCGTGCCGATGGAGTTCGGCTCCTCTCCCGCCTCCCGCACCAGGGCCAGGACGGTCAACACCCCTTCAAACGTCCCGTCATAGAGATAGCAGGTCATAGGCAACGCCTTTTCGTCGTTAACTCAAAACTCAAAACTTAGAACTCAAAACTGCCTCACAACTCCCCCGTCAGCACTGACGCCAGCTCATCTCCCCCCGCACCGTCGAACAGGGAGAGCTGTCTCGCCTTTTTGGTCGTCGCCGGCGCCATCAGCCGCGACCTGAGCACCGCCTCGTTCATGTCCAGATCATCCAGCCGCTTCCCCCGGGCGGTGAGGAAGTAACGGGCCCGCTTCAGCACCACCCCCAGCTTCGCCAGGTCGTCGAAGGAGAGGCGCTGCTGGCGGCGGGCGCGGACGATCCGCTTAGCCGAGCGGACGCCGATCCCCGGCACCCGGAGGAGCACTTCGTAGTCGGCCCGGTTCACCTCCACCGGGAAGAGGTCAAGATGGCGAAGCGCCCAGCCGCACTTGGGGTCCACCGCCAGGTCCAGGTCGGGACGGCCGTCATCCAAGACCTCGTGGGCGGCGAAACCATAGTAGCGCAGCAGCCAGTCAGCCTGGTAGAGACGGTGCTCCCGCACCAGCGGCGGGACCGGAAGTGCGGGCAACCGGTTTCCTCCCGCCACCGGGATAAAAGCCGAGTAGTAGACCCGCTTCATCCCGAGCCGGTTGTAGAATCCCTCCGCCAGGCGGATGATCTGCAGGTCGCTCTCCGGGGTCGCCCCGACGATCAGCTGGGTGCTCTGCCCCGCGGGCGCGAACAAGGGCGCCTTGCGCGATACCTTCCGCTCCTCCCGGCTCCGGGTGATGAGACCGCTCGCCGTCCGCATCGGTCCAATAATAGCTTCCCGGCTCTTGTCCGGGGCCAGGAGCTTCAGGCTCTCCCGGGTCGGAAGCTCGATATTGACGCTCACCCGGTCGGCAAAGCGCCCCGCCTGCTCGACCAGCAGCGGGTCGGCGCCGGGGACGAGCTTCAGATGGATGTAGCCGTTGAAGCGATGGGTTTCGCGGAGGAGCCGCGCGGCCCGGATGAGGAGCTCCATGGTCTGGTCCGGGCCGTGCACCACCCCCGTGCTGAGGAACAGCCCTTCGATGTAATTGCGCCGGTAGAAGCCGATGGTCAGTTCCGCCACCTCCTCCGGAGTGAGGGAGGCGCGGGGGACGTCGTTGCTCCGGCGGTTGACGCAGTAGGCGCAGTCGTAGATGCAGGCGTTGGTGAGAAGGACCTTTAGGAGGGAAACGCAGCGGCCGTCGGAGGTCCAGCTGTGGCAGATGCCGCAGGAGGCGGCGTTGCCGATGCCGTCCCGGTTGTACCTCTTGCTCCCGCTCGAGGCGCACGACACGTCGTACTTCGCACTTTCCGCCAGGATCACCAGCCGCTTTTCCAGCTCCATCTTTTCCTCCTCCACCGGGGCCTGCGGTTCAAACAACCGCGAGACATGCCGTGGTGGTCAGCGTAGGGGAGGAGTGTGACAGAATACGTCAATTTTATCCTGAACCCGTGGGGGAGAAGTGCCCTTGGAGCAAATAGGAGAGAGGCGTGAGCCAAACCACGTCAGCGCCACGGCAGCCCTGCCCATAAAAAAAGCCCGCAGATATGGAATCTACGGGCTTTGCCAGCTTTTGTGCGGTGAGGTCATTCCCCCAGGTAGGTGTACCCCAGCAGCGTCCGGTCCAGCAGTTCGATGAAGTGGCTGCTCTCCTCGATGGAGACCTTGCGCTGGGCAACCCCCTTCTCCAGGTGTTCCCGGACCCGCTTGAGAATCTCCGGCCCCTTGTACTGGACATACTTGAGGCTCTCCCAGCAGGCATCGCCGTTGATGACCGTGTCGATCATGTAGCCGGACTTCTTGCTGAAGGTGATATGGACGGCGTTGGTGTCGCCGAACAGGTTGTGCAGGTCCCCCAGGATCTCCTGGTAGGCGCCGATCAGGAAGAAGCCGATGTAGTATTCCTCCTCCTTGCGGATCTTGTGGAGCGGCAGGAACTTGGTCCGGCCGTTCTCCCCCACGAAACTGGTGATCTCCCCGTCCGAATCGCAGGTGATGTCGGCGATGGAGGCGATGACGTCCGGCTTCTGGTTGAGCCGTTGCAGCGGGACGATGGGGAAGAGCTGGTCGATGGCCCAGGAGTCGGGGACCGACTGGAACAGGGAGAAGTTGGCGAAGTAGGTCTGGCGCAGGGCCAGCTGGAAGTTCTGCAACTCCTCGGGGATCGGCTTGATCTTCTCCACGATGCCGTTGATCTTCCTGATGATCTTGCCGTAGAGCCACTCGGCGATGGCCCGCTCCTGCAAGGTCAGGTACCCCAGGTTGAACAGGCTCACCGCCTCCTGGATCAGTTGCTGGGTGTCGTGGTAGTCCTCCCGCAGGCTGTAGCGGTCGATGCTCTTGTGGATGTCCACCAGCTTCTTGACGGTCGGGGCCAGCTTTTCCGCTTTTTCCAGGTCCTCCTCGAAGTCGGGGGTGAGGCGCTGGGTGTTGGTGTTGAGCACGTTGGTCACCAGCACCGAATAGTGGGCGACCGTGGCCCGCCCCGACTCGGAGATGATGTTGGGGCACTCCACCCCCGCATCGTCGCAGATGTTCTTGATCTGGTAGATGACGTCGTTGGCGTACTCGTCGATGGAATAGTTGACGCTGGAAAAGTAGCTGGACTTGGAGCCGTCGTAATCCACCCCCAGGCCGCCGCCGATGTCCACGTACTCGATGCCGAGTCCCATCTTCCGCAGCTCGGCATAGATGCGTGCCCCCTCGATGAGGGCGGTCTTGATCTTGTCGATCTTGGTGATCTGGCTCCCGATGTGAAAATGGAGGAGCTTCACTTGGTCGATGAGCCCGTTCTCCTCCAGAAGGCCGATGGCGGCGATGATCTCCGCCATCCGGAGGCCGAATTTGGCATCCTCGCCGCCGGAGGTCGCCCACTTGCCGGTCCCCTTGGAGGAGAGCTTGACCCGAATGCCGAGCTTGGGCTGGATGCCGGTCTTCTTGGACAGCTCGATGATCTTTTCCAGCTCGAACAGTTTCTCGATCACCAGGGTGATGTCGTAGCCGATCTTGGTGGCGTAGAGGACCGTCTCGATGTACTCGGTGTCCTTGTAGCCGTTGCAGATGATGGGGAGGTTATTGCCGCTGGAGATGGATATCCCCGCCACCAGTTCAGGCTTGGAACCGACCTCCAGCCCGAGGTTGTAGCGCTTGCCGTAGCTGGCAATCGCCTCGACAACCTGGCGCTGCTGGTTCACCTTGATCGGGTAGAAGGTCTGGTACTTGGCCGGGTAGTCGTTCTCGGCGATGGCGTTCCTGAAGACCCGGTTGATGCTGGCGATCCGCCCCTGGAGGATGTCCATGAAACGGAGCAGGATGGGGGGCTTGATCTTCCGCTTGATCAGGTCGTCCACCAGCACCCGGAGGTCGATGGAATTCTTGGAGTTGGACGAGGGATGGACACAGACATTCCCCTTCTTGTTGATGGAGAAGAGATCTGCCCCCCAGTTGTCCATGTTGTAGATTTTAGAGGAATCGTTTATCGACCAGCGTTCGGATACCATAGTTTACCTCGGGCGATGCCAGGAAAATTTAAAATCAAACCAATTACGACAACTTGTTCCGGAAATCCTCGTAGCAAAACGTTCGAACTACCTTCAACTCCCCGGTCTCCGGCTCATAGGTACAGATGGCCGGATGCTGGATGCCGTTGAAGGTGGTGGTCTTCACCATGGTGTAGTGGGACATGTCCTCAAAGGCGAGCCGGTCACCCGCCGTGAGGGGCCGTTCGAAGGACCAGTCGCCGATGACGTCACCCGCCAGGCAGGACGGCCCCCCCAGTCGGTAGGTGTGCGCTTTCACCCCCGGATCGAAGCCACCCGTGATGCCGGGACGGTAGGGCATCTCCAGCACGTCGGGCATATGGCAGGTGGCCGAGACGTCGAGAATGGCGATGTCCATCTCGTTGTGCACCACGTCCAGCACTTCGCCGACGAGGATGCCGGTGCCGATGGCGATCGCCTCCCCCGGCTCCAGGTAGACCTCCACGTTGTACTTCCCCTTGAAGTAGGCGATGAGCTCCACCAGGGCGTCGATGTCGTACCCCTCGCGGGTGATGTGGTGGCCCCCCCCGAGGTTCAACCACTTCATGCCGTGCAGGAACCGGCCGAACTTCTCCTCGAAGACCTGGGCGGTCCGCTCCAGCGGCTCGAACAGCTGTTCGCAGAGGGTATGGAAATGCAGTCCTTCGACGCCGCCCAGGGACCGCCCCTCGAACTCCCGCAGCGGAATGCCGAGGCGCGACGTGGGGGCGCAGGGATCATAAAGAGGGGTGTGCCCCTCGGAGTGCTCCGGGTTCACCCGCAGGCCGACGGAGACCCGCCCCGCCTCCTTCTCCCACAGGGGGCGAAACCGCTCCAGCTGGTTGAATGAGTTGAAGACCAGGTGGTTGGACACCTGCAACAGCTCGACGACATCGCTCTCCTTGAAGGCGGCGGCGAACGAATGGACCTCCCGTCCGAACTCCTCCCGCCCGAGCCGTGCCTCCCACGGCGAACTGGCGCAGACGCCGTGCAGCGTCTCCCGGATGAGGGGAAAGACCGACCACATGGCGAACGCCTTCAGCGCCATGAGGATCTTCGCCCCGCTCCGCCGCTGCACTTGGTCCAGTATGGCCAGGTTATGGCGCAACCGCCCCAGGTCCACCACGTAGGCGGGGGACGGAGCGAGTTGGAGAATTTTCGGAATGTCGATACCGGTCAATGTTAGAACCTTTTTTCACCACAGAGGACACGGAGGAACGCAGAGGGAATTTATCAACCTTCGTTCCGACTGTTAGTCCCGTATTGTTGCTCTTGCGGCACATCCAATTCTGGTTCTGGCTGGTTATAAAAGGAACGTTAGATTTGCGATGATGACGGCGTCGGAGAGGAGGGCCGCCCGCAGGCGTAGCAGCGCTACGTCGAGGAGCGGGCCGACGAGCCGGCGTCGTCAGTGCGCAAATATGGCGTTCCTACAGCGTAGGCCACTCCCCGCCGTCGACCACAACCGTCGGCAGCCCCATGGGGCCAAGCACTTCAAGAAACATCTCCGGATCGAACTGCTCCATATTCCAGACCCCCGGCTTGTGCCACTTGCCGGTCAGCATCATGATGGCCCCCACCACCGCAGGCACGCCGGTGGTGTAACTGATGGCCTGGGACTGGACCTCCCGGTAGCACGCCTCATGGTCGCAGATGTTGTAGATGTAGACCTGCTTGCGCTTGCCGTTCTTGGTACCGCGGGCAATGACGCCGATGCAGGTCTTCCCTTTGGTAAGCGGCCCGAGCGATCCCGGATCGGGAAGGAGCGCTTTGAGGAACTGGATCGGGACGATCTTCTGCCCCTGGAACTCCACCTCGTCGATGCGGGTCATCCCCACGTTCTGCAATACCTCCAGGTGCTTCAAATAGTTATCCGAGAAGGTCATCCAGAACTGGGCCTTCTTGATGGTCGGTATATGCCTGACCAGCGACTCCATCTCCTCGTGGTAGAGACGGTAGATGTTCATGGGACCGATACCCTCGGGGAAGTCGAAAACGTGCTTGGTGGAGAGTGGTGCACTCTCGACGAACTGGCCGTTCTCCCAGTGGCGGCAGGTGGCGGTCACCTCCCGGATGTTGATCTCCGGGTTGAAGTTGGTGGCGAAGGGCTGGCCGTGGCTCCCGGCGTTGGCGTCGATGATGTCGAGCTCTTCCACCACATCGAGATACTTTTTCGCCGCCAGGGCGGTGTAGACGTTGGTCACCCCCGGATCGAAGCCGGAGCCGAGGAGCGCCATCAGCCCCGCATCCCTGAACCTGTCCTGGTAGGCCCACTGCCAGGAGTACTCAAACTTGGCGGTATCGAGCGGTTCGTAGTTGGCGGTGTCGAGGTAATCCACACCGGTTTCCAGACAGGCGTCCATGATGGTCAGGTCCTGGTAGGGGAGCGCCACGTTGATGACCAGTTTCGGTTGCTCCTGCCGAATCAGGGCCGCCAGTTCGGGAACATTGTCCGCATCCACCTGGGCCGTCTTGACCGGCGTCGGAATCTGGGCCGCGATGGCGTCGCACTTGGATTTCGTCCGGGACGCCAGGGTGATCTCGCTGAAGATGTCCCTACGCTGGGCGCACTTGTGGGTGACCACTTGTCCAACTCCACCGGCACCTATTATCAGAACTTTGCTCATCATTTCCTCCAAAGAGTGCCGCCACATTTGCGCCCTGACGACGCCGGCTCGTCGGATTGCTCCTCGACGTAGCGCTGCTACGCCTGCGGGCCTTCCTCCTCTCCGTCGCCGTCATCATCGCAAATCTGACGCCACGCAGGTTTTAAAAGTCTTCACTGCCTAAGGGATGCGAGATTTCGGCCAGATCCTCGCACCCGCAGGAATGCCGGCGGAGGCGTACTGGAGATACGCCGCACAACGAGCATCCGGAGACGGCGGGGATATGGTCGGAAGATCGCATCCCTCAATAGTAAAAGGTGGGTGGTGTTACCACCCACAATATCTTCGCCGCCGTCTTCCCGATATTCTTCACCGAATGCTTCTTATCCGACGTGAAATAGAAACACTCGTCCTTCTTGATGGTGTGGAGCCGATCGTCCAGACGGAGCTGGATTTTCCCCAGGAGGACGAAACCAAACTCCTCCCCCTCGTGAAACTGCTGCTCGTCCATCTCCTCACCCGGCTCCAGGGTCACGAGCACCGGATCCATCTCCCGATTCTGGGCGCCGGGGACCAGGAGTTCGACCTTTATTTTCTCGTCGTCGTCAGTGGCCTGCACCCGGGCGTCCTTGCCGAACACCACGTTCTCGTCGTCGTCGGTATCGCTGAAAAACTCCTGCATGCTCACCCCGAACACATCGACGATGTCCTTCAGCGTTGCAATGGACGGAGATGTGGCGTCGTTTTCCAGCTGGGAAATGAACCCCTTCGTCAGGTCGGCGCGACTCGCCAGCTCCTCCTGGGTCAGGGAATTGATCATCCTCAGCCGCTTCAACCGTTCACCGATCTTCAAACAGTCCTCCACGTTCAGCACAGGTAAACGCATCGCTCCCGCAAAGTTTAGTATTTCTAAACTTATTGTCAATCAGCGGGTTTAGCATTGGTAAACTTTCTGTCATGTGCCGGGTTTAGAAATGCTAAACTTTATGTTTAAACCCAAGCACACGAGCAAAGCTTTATAGTACATGCCCCACACCGTGTCAATCATTTTTTGAGCCCTCCGGAAAATTTTACCCGACGGCAACAAAACCGGTTCCGGTGTCCCCGGGGAAAAGGTGAAATAGTGCCATTATTTCCCTTCGGCACCGCCAAATTTATTGACATTTGAAGAGGGATTTATTACTCATTCATACAGCTGCACCGAAATGAACGAACTGATTCCGGGCCATAGGCCCCGGCAAGGAGAGAATATGCTGAAAGACAAAAAGATCGGCTTCATCGGCGGGGGGAACATGGCTGAGGCCCTGATAAAGGGGCTCCTGGCGGGGGGAATGCCGGCCGGTGACCTGGCAGTGGCAGAGCCGGTGGCGGAACGGCGCACGTTCCTGCATGACCGTTACGGTGTGAACGTCAGCGGCGATAACCGGGGGGTGGCTGCCGACAGCAACATCCTGTTCCTCGCCGTCAAGCCTCAGATGGCGGAACCGGTGCTGGCGGGACTGGCCGGTGTCGTGGGCCCCGCCACTCTGCTGGTCTCCATCATGGCCGGGGTGAAAACCTCCACCATAGAGGCGGCATTCGCCACCGGCGTCAAGGTCGTGCGGGTGATGCCCAACACACCCTCACTGGTTCTGGAAGGGGCAACAGCCCTTTGCAGCGGGGCCAACGCCACGACTGACGACCTCACCACCGCCCGACGCATCTTCGAGCTCGTGGGAAAAGCCTGTATCGTGGAAGAAAAACTCATCGACGCGGTCACCGGCCTGTCCGGCAGCGGTCCGGCCTTCGTCCTCACCTTCATCGAGGCGCTCTCCGACGCGGGGGTCAAGAACGGTCTCCCCCGCGACATCGCAACGAGCCTGGCGGCCCAGACCGTCTACGGCACCGCGCGGCTGCTCCTGGAAACCCACGAACACCCCGCCATGCTCCGGGATAAGGTGACGTCCCCCGGCGGGACAACCATTGCCGGGCTTCACGTACTGGAAAAGGAAGGGTTCCGCGGGACGGTCATTAACGCCGTGGATGCGGCCACGGCCCGGTCGAAGGAACTGGCGGGAGGGAAGTAGGAGATTGGATGAATTCGGAGAAAGCTCCAGATGCAAGGCTTGCGATCCGTGAGGAGTGAGGCGTACTGGCAGGTACGCCGCAACGACGTATAATTGAGGAGCAATTATTGGTGCGGGCGTGTAAGCGTTCGCACTAAAGGCAAGCTGACAATCAGCAGATGGACTTTTTACGGATTCGTCATAGCTGGCCATAGTACTGCAATGCCCGCTTCACCCTCGTCACCAGCGTCGCCTCCCGCACCGGCTTGGCCATGAAATCGAAAAAACCCTTCTCGAATGCGCGCGCTTCTTCGTCGCCGTCCGCCACCCCTGTAAGGAGGATCACCGGGATCAGTCGGGTTTCCGGCAGATTCTTGAGCGCGGACAAGAGGGCATAGCCGTCCATCTTCGGCATCTCCTTGTCGGTGAGAATCACCTGGGGTGCCTCGGCCAGCGCCGTCTGGTACGCTTCCATCCCGTCCATCGCCACCACCACCCGATACCCTTCCTGCGTAAGAATATTGCTCAGCATGGTGTAGAGGAGCTTGTTGTCCTCCGCGACCAGGATGGTCCGCTCCTCGCCGGAGATTTCACTGGTCTTTCCCAAGTAATGGCGATTGATGGCGGCAATGATATCCCGGCGGGTGGCAATGTAGGGGACGATCTTCAGGCTGTGGTTGGCGGCGATGTTGGCAATGATGCGGGTGTCGGTGGGATCGGCCATGGCAATGGCGAGCCGGCCATTCTCCACCTTGAGCGGAAAGAGGAGATTGGGGAGCGCCACATCCACCGAGAGGAGACGGAGCGCATCGGGAGAAAACTTGAACCGGGCAAAATCGCTCACCACCCGGTAGCCATACTGCTGGGCCAGCGCATCGGCAAGCTCCTCCCCCGTGATGACCTCGATGTCCTCCAGCACAAAACCGACCTTTTTTTTCTGCCGTCTAGCCCTGAGCAACGCACGCTCCAGCGTCGTCGGGGTAACCAGCCCCTTCTCGACAAAAATTTCGCCAAGCTTCTGCCGCTTCGTCATCGTCCCTCCTCGGATCACTGCTTCATAACATGGGCAACCGGTCGCAACCTTAACACATTTTCAGAAAAAGACAAAGCCAGGTGCGAGCCTGGCTTTGTTGTCCTTCATTTCGGAGCGTCCCCCTCGGGGGGAGACGGAGCATCTCCGCGGTTGATCGCGTCATAGAGCGCGATCTGCTCCTGGAGCGAGAGCTTCCGCTTCCCCTGACACCCCTGCCGCAGGCAGAGGCTGCACCGGTCGTCGCTGCACCACTGGCAAAAGGTGCAGTCCGGACACGCGTGCTTCTTTCCGCTCTCGTCACTTTTCAACTTTCACCGTTTTTCAGTAGACGATGTTCCGCTTGGGTGCCGTTCCCGCCAGTATCTGGGCAAACGCCTTCCCCTGATCGGCATTGATGAGGAGATACCGGGGAAGCTTCGTGACGGTGTCGGAAGCGCCCGCGTGGTGGCGCTCGATGGTGAAGGTCGTTATGTAGCCGGCAGCAGCCGCCTTCTGCAGCAGATGGTCGTCATAGATACCGAACGGCCAGGCAAGCATGTCCACCTTTCCCCCCAGCTCCTTTTCGAGCCGCGCCTTCGACTTGGTGAGCTGCGTATCCACCGATTTCTCGAACTCGGCGGGCGCCATTTTCTTCCGGTCCTTCTTGAAATTGGGATGCCAGTAGGTGTGGGACTGGATGTCGAACAGCCCGGTCTTCTTCAACTCCCGCAGTTGATCCCAGGTCATGGCGTACTTGGCATTGGAGATGGCGGAGGGGTAGACGAACACCGTCACCGGTACGTTGTACTTCTTCGCCAGGGGGAGCATGTCGCTGTATACCGTCTTGTGGGCATCGTCCTCGACGATCACCACCGACTTCGGAGCGGGCGCCGGCCCCTTCTTCAGATACCAGTCCACCAGCTGACGGAGCGGAATTACCTTGTAGCCGTTGTCCCGCAGGTATTTCAGGTGTTCTTCGAAAACGGTAGTCTTGATGGTCATGCCGTCGGCGACGGTCGGTCCGAAACGGTGGTAGAGGAGAATGGGGACACTCACCTCCTGGGTGAGCGCGGGCTTCTGCTGCTTGAGTTGGGGAGTGGCGGCCAAGGCCGGAGTAAGGGTGACGAGCAGGGCAAACAGGACGAAAGCAATGCGGGACATCATTGAACGATAAACCTCCAGGGGATGTGTGAATAGGGATGAGTGTATAACAGAACGGTTACAGAAGGGAATGGAAAAATGGCTGGATGCAGAAAGAAATTGGGCAGTTACCGGTACTGCCGCTCCCCGAAGACCGCCGTGCCGATCCGCACCAGGGTCGCGCCCTCGGCGATGGCCGCCTCGAAGTCCCCCGACATCCCCATGGAGAGTTCCGCCATGGTCACGCCGGGAATCCCCATAACGGTGATCTCACCGGCAAGGCGTCGCAGCTCCCGGAAGTAGGGGCGCGCCCCCTCCGGGTCGTCGAAGAAGGGGGGCATGGTCATGAGGCCGCGCACCCGGAGGTGGGGAAGCCGTGCCACCGACCGCACCAGATCGAGCAGTCCGGCGCTCGTGGTGCCGCTCTTGGTCGCCTCTTCGGCGATGTTCACCTGGATCAGCACGTCGCAGCTCCTACCCAGCCTCCTCCACTGCCGGTCGATCTCTTCAGCGAGGGAGAGCCGGTCCACCGAGTGGATGAGGGTGACGAGCCCGGCCAGATATTTCACCTTGTTGCTCTGGAGGGAGCCGATAAAGTGCCACTCCACCGGCTCCTTCACCTCGGCCGCCTTGGCGGCGAACTCCTGGACGTAGTTCTCCCCGAACAGGAGCTGCCCGGCCCGGGCCGCGCCGGTAACAGCTTCCGCCGACTGGGTCTTGGAGACGGCCACCAGGCGCACGCTGGCCGGGTCACGTCCGGCCTTGACGGCAGCAGCGGCGATGCGGTCCTGGATGATTTTCAGGTTATCGGCGATGGGCATGGAAATCTCCGGAGCAGACGGTTTCACTTTTCGGGCTAACAAATGCAGCTTTTAACGTTAACTAGCTTGCAGGACAGGAATTCCTTGTCACCTGCGGATTCCCATGTAGTAGGTCTAGATCTGCTTCGAAATCAGATACACCCTGTCTTCACCCCGTATTTTTTGCCCAGCAAAGGTTTCTGCCTCCAGTTCAAGGAGTTGCGACGAAGCACCTGGTTCGACAATAATCTGGTCTATGTATATGTGACAGATAAAATCCTCTATGCCATCTCCATTGACATCCTCGATTGCACATAGATATTTATCCCCTTTACCCACTCTTTGCACATCAGCTCCAGCCAATGTTACCGATTCGGGGTTGATAGCAGTGGCATCAAATACCGCAGAACCGAAGATCGCCACGGTGAGTTTACCATTAGTGCGAAGTTTGATTTCATTATCTGGATCAGATGGTCTGATATCGATCCGTACCGTTTGCACAAGTGGGCTAAAAATAAATGCATGCCGTTCCCCGTTGAGGAGGCCGGAGCCAATGATCTGTCCCTTGTCATTGATATCACGGACCTCTTCGATATTCCAGCCTGAACTTGCAGGGAGCAAGGTATTCAGGTCGGTCATGATTCCGTTATAGTATATATAAGGATGGAGGATAAAATCCAAAGGGCTTTGTGCCGTTCCAATGACCTGCCCCAAGTTGTTAAGAGCTGTTGGGTAATTATAACTGCCACCGAAATCGTTAATACGGGTCATTTCCCCTTCCTGATATATGAAACCGTCAATATGCACCCACGCCACTATACCGGATCCGACTACTTGTCCCACGTCATTGATATCTGTTGCATTGAAAGGAAACAGTCTGGTAAACGTACCCTGGCTATAAAGATAAGAATGTTCACATTCCCAACTGCCGCACGGGACCTGGAAAAGAATAGCTTGTCCCAGATTATTGATCCCTCTGGGGCTACCTTTTATCCCAGGATATACTATTCCTTGACGTTCTCCTTCTGCAGATAAGTCTGTAACACTACCATTGTCGTATAAAATCACATGATTTTCTCCCATATCAGGCACATTGGCTATGCTTCCTATTATAACGTTGTGATCGTTTATTCCTGTGGCTTCGATCATACCAGCAGCTATAAACAAATCTGTGAATTGGGCATTGTACAACTGAAAAGCCTGCTTATAGTCATTGTTACTATAGTTTCCCACTATATAACCCGATTCATTAATGCCCAATGCTTCACTATCGGTTCCACCGAAGGTACCAAGATCTGTCAATAATTGATTCTCGTAAAGAAATGCATGTTTATGCCCATCATCAGTTGTTTTGTATCCGACGACTTGTCCTTTGTTATTGATCGCCGTTGGAGTGACCATTGAACCCAAGTCAATAACGGAATATGATGTTGTTCCCGCGATTGATTGAAATGCCAGCGAAATGACAATTAAAATTGTAGAAGCTGTCTGTGTTATTATCTTCATTGAATGCTCCCTTCGTTAGATGAAGGGGCGTAGTGTCCGACCCCTCACGGCAGAAATTTTGACGAGCTATAGTTAACATACTCAAATCACTTAACATACTACCCTGTTCTATTACATTGTCAAAATTCTGTGGCCACCAGAAATTCAGGGGTGATTCTGACAACAATCAATTACCACGCTTGTCACACAACTGAACCATCTTGACCCGATAGTGAAGAAATTGTGGAGGAATATAAAAAAGGCGGCCCGATTGGACCGCCTTTTTGGTGAAGTTGCATTCTCTGAAATTGTGCCTCACTCCTGCAGTGCCCCGAGCCTCCGCAGCGCCTCCACCACCTCGCACAGCGGCAGCCCGACAACGTTGGTGTAGGAGCCATCGATCCGCTCCACCATGTGGGCCGCCCCCCCCTGGATGGCATAGGCCCCTGCCTTGTCGAAGGGGCAGCCGGTCGCGATGTAGGCGGCGATCTCCCCGTCCCGGAGTGGTTTGAAAAACACCCTGGTCGTTACGGCATCGCAGAGGGCATCATCACGTTCCTTGTCGAAAATCGCATAGCCGGTGATCACCTCGTGGGGGACGCCGGAGAGCTTTTTCAGCATCCGCTCGGCGTCGGCAGGATCCACCGGTTTTCCCATGATCTCGCCGGCGCAGACGACCACCGTGTCAGCCCCGATGAAGAAGCGCCCTTCTGTTCTCCCCGCGGTGAAGAACGCCTTGTCCCGCGCCAGCCGCCGAACGTGATCCTCGGGGGTCTCACCCGGCATCTCTTCTTCCGGGATGTCGCTCGGGAAAACGTCAACCTCAACTCCTGCCGATGCCAGCAGTTCAAGCCGCCGGGGGGAGGCCGATGCCAGCACGATCCTATTTTTTATCGCCATGTTCCTGCTCTCTCTTTTCCTTCATTTTCTGTTCATAGATCTGCTGCATCGCCTCCTGCTCCTCCCAGTGCTTCTTCCAGTCCTTCTTCCGGACGAAATAGAGGGCAATGGAGCCGCCTATGATCATCACCCCCCAGAACATCTGGGTAGCCTGGCCGGTCACAACTCCCGAAACGAGGGATCCAATACCCATGAGGAGGAGAAGCACCTCGATGCAAAAGAGCCGGCCGATGACCGATATTTCCTGTTTTTCCTTATCCTTGTCCATTCATTCCCCTTGCAGGTGCGATCCTTGGATCGCCCGCTTCTGGTATCGCGTCAATTCCGGGCGAACACAAGGTTCGCCCCTATCATGATCTCAGCCATCCGTCCAGCTCTGCCAGTGCCCGTTCCGCCAGCCTGGCACGTTTCTCCTTTTTCTTCACCCGTCCGGGAAGGTCGGGGAAGAGGCCGTAGTTCACATTCATTGGCTGGAAATGGCGGGGCTCGGTGTTGGTGATGTGCCGCACCAGTGCCCCCAGGGCCGTTGCCGGCGGGGGGACGGTCAACGCCTCTCCCACTGCAAGACGGGCGGCATTCAGACCAGCCAGAAACCCGCTCCCCGCCGATTCCACATACCCTTCCACGCCGGTGATCTGCCCCGCAAAGAACATGCGCGTATCGCTCTTGAGCTGGAACGTGGGAAGAAGGAGGGCGGGTGCGTTGATGAAGGTATTACGGTGCATGGAGCCGAGGCGAACGAACTCGGCATGCTCCAGCCCCGGCAGCATCCGGAAGATGCGACGCTGTTCCGGCCAGGTAAGCTTGGTCTGGAAGCCGACCAGGTTGTACATGGTCCCGGCCAGGTCCTCCCGGCGAAGCTGCACCACCCCATGGGGTTCGGTGCCGGTACGCGGGTCGACCAGGCCCACCGGCTTCATGGGGCCGAAACGGAGGGTATCGAGCCCTCGCGCCGCCAGCTCTTCCACCGGCATGCACCCCTCGAAGTGGACCACTTTCTCGAACTCCCGGGCCGGCACCTTTTCCCCGTCATTGAGTGCAGCCACGAAAGCCCGGTACTCCCCCTCGTCCAGCGGGGAGTTAAGGTAATCGTCCCCATCCCCTTTGCCGTAGCGGGAGGCACGGAACACCTTCCCCATGTCGAGGGAATCGGCCGTCACAATGGGGGCAATGGCGTCGTAAAAGTAGAGGTAGTCGCCGGTGAGCCGGCCTATCTCCCCGGCCAGGGCATCGCTCGTCAGGGGGCCGGAGGCGACGATGACCGTCCCGTCCTGCGGAATCTCCGTCACTTCACCCCGCACCACCCGGATGAGAGGATGGGTCTCGATCCTGTCGGTGACATAGTCGGAAAACAGCTGACGATCCACGGCCAGCGCCCCACCGGCCAGCACGCGGGTGGCATCGGCCGCCATCATGAAGAGGGAGCCGAGTCGACGCAATTCCTCCTTGAGAAGTCCGACGGCGTTTTCAAGCGACTCACCCCGCAGGGAATTGGAGCAGACCAGTTCGGCGAGACCTTCCAGGTGATGGGCCGGGGAATACCTGACCGGCTTCATCTCGAGGAGGGTGACCGATACCCCCCGCTGCGCCGCCTGCCAGGCCGCTTCGCAGCCGGCCAAGCCGGCACCGATGATCGTTAGTTGCGTCATGGTGTCATTCGCCATCGTCAGAGGAAACGTCGAACTTCTGCAGTGGTGAGCCGGCCAGAAGCCGTGGCCGTCCTTTCCCCTCGTCCCAAACAGTCAGATACCCCTTCCACCCTTTGTCGAGCAGTTCCCTGATCTGGCTCACCACCCCATCCGCCGGCGGCGCATGGAACGCGTTGTACCCGGAAAATCCACCAGGGGGGATCAGGCGGTAGGCACCGTATCCTCGCTTTTCATTCCGCTTGGTCAGTGTGGACGATGCAGATAGGCTTGTATGCTCCTCATACTTTGTCCAGCCGCAGATGGGGCACATGACCCGCCGGGCACTGGTTTCACCCCAGCATTCCATATCGATGCGGGCGTAGGCGAAGCGACACTGGCCACACTGCTCATGCGTCTCACTTGGCATGAAAAACTCCTTGTATCATGAAAAAAGCGGGGATCGCTCCCCGCCTTGCGTTCGACAGCGGGCTATTTCTCTTTGCCCCCCAGCTTGTAGTCGCACCCTTCTTTCGGGCACTTGAGGAATTCCCCTTCCCGCTTGTACACCTTTTTCACGAGGAGCGGAAAACCGCATTTCGGACAGGGTCCCGGCTGAGGGGGGTCCCAGAGAGCAAATTTGCATTGCGGGTAGCGGTTGCAGGAGTAGAAGAGCTTTCCGTAGCGGGATTTCTTCTCGGTCAACTCCCCTTCCTTGCAGTCGGGGCAGACAATTCCGGTTCCTTTCGGTTTGACCAGCGGCTGGATGTTCTTGCAGGCGGGGTAACCGGAACAGGCCAGGTACTTGCCAAAGCGGCCATCCTTGATAAGCATGGGGCTGCCGCACTTGTCGCATTTTTCCTCGGAAAAGACCGGCTCCGCGGTTTCCGTGGCCGACTGCTCCAGGTTGCGGGTATACTTGCAACCGGCCTGGTAGCCCGAGCAGGCGATGAACTTCCCTCTCTTCCCCAGCTTGACCACCAGCGGCTGGCCGCAGTCGGGACAGATTTCGTCGGTAGCCTCGGTGGTCAGGTCAGACTTGCTGACCTCCCCCTCCTTCTGGTGCAGAAGCGAACTGAATGGCCCCCAGAACTCGCGCAGGAGGGGCTTCCACTGCTTTTCACCACGGGAAACCTGGTCCAGTTCCTCTTCAAGGGAGGCGGTGAAGTTGTAATCCACATAGGTGGTGAAGTGGTTGACGAGCAGATCGCTCACCACCATCCCCACATCTTCCGGGAAGAACCGCTTCTTGTCGAGCCTCGTGTACTTCCTCTCCACCAGGGTGTTCATGATGCTGGCATAGGTGGAGGGCCGGCCGATGCCATATTCCTCCAGGGTCTTGACCAGCGTCGCCTCGGTGTATCGGGGAGGGGGCTGGGTAAAGTGTTGCTCCGGAAGGAGCTCCCCGAGCGACAGGGATTCACCTTCGGCAAGGGGGGGAAGCGTCCCTTCCTTCTCCTCCGTCTCGTCGTCGATCCCTTCGATATAGAGCTTCATGAAGCCGGGAAAGCGAATGACCGTACCGGCAGCCCGGAAGACAAAGCCTTCACCCGCACCGATATCGACGGAAGTCTGGTCCAGCAGGGCCTCAGCCATCTGGCACGCTACGGTACGCTTCCAGATGAGTTCGTACAGCTTGAACTGGTCGGATGAGAGGAATTTCTTCAGTTCAGCGGGGGTCTTGACGATGTAAGTGGGGCGGATCGCCTCATGGGCTTCCTGGGCATTCTTCGCCTTGTTCTTGAAGGTGCGGGGCTTGGCAAGGGTGTACTCCTTGCCGTACAGGTTCCCGATCACCTCTTTCGCCTCGGTAAGCGCCTGGTTGGAAAGCACCACGCTGTCCGTACGCATGTAGGTGATGAGACCGACCGATCCTTCACCTACGTCGATCCCCTCGTAGAGCTTCTGCGCAATGGACATGGTCTTTTTGGCGGAAAAGCCGAGCTTGCGCGCCGCCTCCTGCTGGAGAGTGGAGGTGGTAAAGGGGGGAGACGGTGAACGTTTCCGTTCGCTCCTGGTGACCTTCTCCACCCGGTAGGATGCCTTGCCAAGTGCGGCCACGAGACGCTCGGCGGCCGTCTGATCGGGGATATCGAACTTGCCGAGCTTCTTCCCTTCCGCCTCCACCAGGTTGGCGGTAAAGCGCTGCCGGGCGTGGTTGGCGAGCTGAGCTCCAATGGACCAGTATTCCCGGCTCTGAAACGCCTGAATCTCCTTCTCCCGCTCACAGACGAGACGGAGCGCCACCGATTGCACCCGCCCTGCGGACAGGCCATAACGGATTTTCTTCCAGAGGAAGGGAGAGAGGTTGAAACCGACCAGGTAATCGAGAACCGACCGCGCCTGCTGGGCGTCCACCAGGTCAAGTGCAATGTCACGGGGGTTGTTGACGGCATCGACGATGGCGTCCTTGGTGATTTCGTGAAACACCACGCGCCGGACCGGAATCGACTTTTTCCCGTCGAGGCCGAGCGCCGCCAGCAGATGCCAGGAAATCGCCTCCCCTTCACGGTCGGGGTCGGTGGCCAGGAGAAGGGAATCGCAGTTCTTCAGTTCCTTTTTGATCGTGTCGATGTGCTTCTTGCTCTCAGGCAGAACCGCATATTTCGGCTCAAAGTCGTGCTCGATATCCACCGATCCCTGCTTGCTGGGAAGTGCCCGTACATGGCCGAAAGAGGCAAGGACACGGTACTCCTTGCCAAGGAACTTTTCGATGGTCTTGGCCTTGGCCGGAGATTCGACTATGACGAGATGCTGGGACATTTATTCACCGCGCTGATTGATTAAGTTGAATTCTACCACAGGTGGCACAGAGGAAAAGGAGAGTTTCCGGAGTAAACCATTTCCTCTGGCTTTTCTCCATGCCCCTCAGTGTCCTCCATGGTCTAACAGGAGTTGTATCCTCTGTTGTTTCATGCAAGCGCAAAAAGTTTCCCCGGGAGTTGCTGCACCGCCCCCTTCAATTCCAGGCGCAGTAAAATAGCGGAAACATCCCCCACTGTCAATGCGCTTTTTACAATGATATCGTCGATATGGTGCGGTGCCGCCGCCAGGATCGTATAGATCGCCGCTTCCTGGTGGGTGAGCTCAAATGCCGGCACGACAGCCTGCGAAGTCCGGTTCTCCCCACGCTGCGGCAGTTCCTCCAGGATATCCTCCACCGTCTCCACCAGCTTGGCCCCCTGCTTGATGAGGCGGTTGGTTCCGCGACTGGAACTGCAGGTGATGTTTCCCGGAATGGCGAATACCTCCCGGCCCTGATCCAGTGCATACTGGGCGGTGATGAGGGAGCCGCTCCGCTCTGCCGCCTCCACCACCAGGACCCCGCGGCAGATACCGCTAATGATCCGGTTACGGCGGGGAAAGTTCTCCGCCAGGGGGAGGGTCCCCAGGGGGAACTCGGAAACGAGCCCGCCTTTCTCCTCCATGGCGGCAAACAACTCATGGTTTTCCGGCGGATAGACCACGTCGACACCGCACCCCAGTACGCCGACGCTTCGCCCTCCACCGGACAGGGCTCCCCGGTGGGCTGCCGTGTCAACGCCACGCGCCATGCCCGAGACTACCGTGATACCGTGGGACGCCAGATCACCAGCCAGCCTTCGGGTGGCAAGCAGCCCGTAACTGGAGGCACGACGGGAACCGACCACGGCCACGGCAGGCTCGAGCCCCGTCAGTGAACCCTTGACATAGAGGTAGGGGGGCGGATCGGGTATCTCCAGCAGGGATCGGGGGTAGTCGGCATCCAGCAGCGTGACGACCCTGGCGCCACTCCGCATGAGCAGTTCACATTCCCGTTCGGCCGCTGGCCGGTAATCATGGTTCCCGATGGCGGCGGCCGCCGCCACGCTGACCCCTTTGACTCTTGCCAGTTCTTCCGCCGAAGCGTCAAGGGCTCTGGCCGGTGTCCCGAACTGTTCCAGCAGGCGACGGAATGTCACATTTCCCACCTGGGGAACCGATTTCAGGGCAAACCAGTAAAAATGTTCCATGCATGGACCTGTCTCAAATCAAATAAAAAAAGGGGGTCCAATCCGCGAATTGGGCCCCCTTTCCGGTCGCCTGCCTACTTTCTCATTTCAACCCGATCTCCTCGGTAAATGGTGTCGATGCTCTTGACTACCAGCGCCGTGGATGTGGTTTCACCGGTCTCAACCACCACGACCGCCCCGACCACGTCTATCGGAAGTTTGCCGATCGGCAAGCTGAGAAATTTCTGATCGGGAACCACGTCACGCACCACATACAGCATATTGCCAGGCTCAAGCCCGTTCCCTTTCCCCATATCCAGAAAGACAACGTCACCCGTCGCAATAGCCTTGTTGCCGGTCTGGGTTTCGACGATATAGCCGTTCAGGTCCTTCGCCGGCGCCTTGAGCGATACGATCTTCTTCCGCTCCCGGTACGGCATCAGGTATGCCCCCGCACCTATTTCCAGGTACGATTTCGTGATGAGCGCCTTGGAAGATTTCTCCTCCAGTTCGGAAATCTGCAGCGAACCGAGGGGGATGACCCGGTGTCCCAGGATCACGTGGTTTACCGGATGGCTGACCGCTTCCATTTCCTTGAATATGGAGAAGCGGTCGCCGGTCTTTACCCCTTGGACCTTGCCAATGTCGGCATAGACGATGTCGTCCTCGCCGACAATCTGACGGTTCTGAAAGGTGGAGATGATGTGACCTACCGGCCGGGCGTTCCCTTCCAGCAGGAAACCTTCTCCGCCCGTCACGGTGAATACCCGCTCCGGAACCACACCCTCCGGTTCAGGCGAAGGGGCAGGAACGGGCGGAACCGCTCCTTTTTCGTCAACTATCTCGATCCGGTCTGCAAATATCCTCAGTTTCTGGCCAGGGAAGATGAAGTGGGGATTGCCGATACTCGGATTTTTCGCCCAGAGGGGCGGCCAGTAGTGGGGATCCTTCAGGAACTTGTCGGAGAGCCCCCACAGGGTATCACCCTTCTGAATCACATAGATGGTCGGCTCTTCGTCCTGAGCCCAAGCCACCGTATAACCGGCCGTCAACAACAGTAAAAACAGAAGTGCTCGCACAGTTAGTTTCATAGACACCTCACGGGATAGTTTGGTTCCATCTGAAAGTTCTAAGAATGTCCCAGTCGTTCCTTCGCCTTCACCGCAGCCGGGCTCCGGGGATATTTGTCGACCAGTGCCTTAAGGGCCGCCTTGGCCCTGGCCGGTTCGTTCATATTGAAGAGGGTGTAACCGGTCTTGAGCATGGCGTCCGGAACCTTGTTACCTTTCGGATAATTACTCACCACCTTGTTGAACGCCTCCAGTGCCAGTGGGTAGTTGCGCTGGGTGTAATAGCACTCACCGATCCAATACTGGGCATTGCCGGCATACTCATGTGAGGAATGATTCCGAATGAAGGCCTCGAAGGCCTCGATGGCTTCACCATACTTGTTGCTGCTGAACAGGCCGAAAGCCTTCATGTAGGCTTCCTGGGGGCCGGCATCGCTATCGGGAGGGGCCGCATCGCTATTCACCACCTCGATCCTGGGGGTGGCAGCGGGAGGCAGTTCGGTCACGCTCGGGGAGGGGGTTTCCAGGGACGGCTTGAGGTTCTTCAGCTGGGGAGCAACCGTATTCTTCAGTTCATCCAGTTCGGCAGACTGGGCCTTGTCCCTCGCCTGCAACTCTTTCACCTCGCCGCTCAGTTCGGCCACCCGCTTGTTGGCAGCAGCACTCCCCTGGATCAGCTGCTCCAGCCGGGCATCCATCTCCGTCTGCTTCTTCAGAATGACGTCATAGTCGCTGCATCCGGAAGCCGCAAACGCCAAACCAGCCACGACAACCCACGAGATCGAACGCATTCCCCCTCCTTATCAAAAACTGACCATAATAAATGCCATTTCCCCGTTTTTGTCAAGAACAAAGCGCCTTTTCGGGTTTATCTGACGTCGTCGATGTGCTACTATCCGGCATGTTTTCCAACTTTGCTCCCCAACCCAGGAAGTTACAATGACCAAACCGGAACTGCTCGCCCCGGCGGGCAACATGGAAAAGCTAAAGATCGCCATTCACTACGGAGCCGACGCCGTCTACCTGGGGGGGAAAGCCTACGGCCTGAGAAACCATGCCGACAATTTTACCTTGGATGAACTGGCTGGCGCCGTCGCCTATGCTCACCACCACCGGGTCAAGGTCTACCTGACCGTTAATGCCTATCCCGACAATGCCGACATCGACGGACTTTACCGCTACCTGGAGTCGCTGCGGGACATCCCCCTCGACGCCTGCATCGCCGCCGACCCCGGAGTAGTCGCCATGCTGCGGGAGGTCGCGCCGGACCGCCCCATCCACCTCTCCACCCAGGCCAATACCACCAACTGGAAGAGCGCCCTTTTCTGGCAGGAACAGGGAATCAGCCGGATCAACCTGGCCCGCGAGATGTCCCTCGACGACCTGCGTTACGTCCGGGAGCGCGTCGGCCTGGAACTGGAGGCCTTTGTCCACGGGGCCATGTGCATCTCCTACTCGGGGCGCTGTCTCCTCTCCAGTGCCATGAGCAGCCGCCCGGCCAACAAGGGTGAATGCGCCCATCCCTGCCGCTGGAGTTACGCCCTGGTGGAGGAGACCCGGCCCGGCCAGTATTTCCCGGTAATCGAGGACGAAACCGGCACCTTCATCTTCAACTCCAAGGACCTCTGCCTCCTCCAGTACATCCCCGAACTGGTGGAAAGTGGCATCAATTCCCTGAAGATCGAGGGACGGATGAAGGGGATACACTACGTGGCGGCGGTGGTCCGGGTCTACCGGGAAGCGCTCGACCGCTACTGCGACGATCCGGAGAACTACCGCTGCCGGCCGGAATGGCTCGACGAACTCTGCAAGATCAGCCACCGGGGGTATACCACCGGCTTCTTCCTCGGTCCACCCAAAGACCTTGACCACGAATACCGTTCCCGCTATACAAGGAGCCACGACTTCGTCGGCATCGTGGAAGAGGTAAAACGCGACGGCTCTCTCGGCATCGAGGCCCGTAACCGGATCGAGCCGGGAGACGAACTGGAATTCATCGGCCGTGGCATGACCGGTGGCAGACACCGATTGACGGAGCTCTGGAGCTCCGACGGCACGCCGCTCCAGGTTGCCCATCCCAACCAGCGAATCACGCTCCGTGTGCCGTTCCCCGCCGAAAAATACGACCTCATCCGGCGGGAAAAACCGGTGGAGGAACTGACATAACGTCACGCCAGGCAACAAAGCTCTATGACGCAACAACACAAGGACACAAAGAAACGCCACAGCCCCATCGACTTTCTCCTGTCTCCTCCACGTCCTCTGTCGTAAATATTTTCCAGGTTAAAATTCTATTCCAAGTAAAGGTCACTTCCGATGAAATTTATCACCGACTTCCTCACCGCCAAAGAGAGCCCCGCCAGAAGGGACCTGGTGGCACTCCTTCTCGTTTTCGGCGTGGCATTTCTGCAGTTCCTTGGCCGCCTCCCCCTGTTTGAACCGGACGAGGCCCGCTACGCGGAGATACCCCGGGAGATGCTTGAGCGGGGGGACTTCATCACGCCGTTACTCAATCACGTCAAGTATTTCGAAAAGCCCCCTCTCCTCTACTGGCTGAATGCCATCTCCTTCTCCCTTTTTGGCGAGAACGAGTTCGCCGCCCGTTTTGCCTGTGCCATGGCAGGGCTGCTCACGGTCCTCATAACCTACCACGTAGGACGCACCCTGTTTGGCCGGCGGGAGGGTCTCTTCGCAGCCCTGATCCTGGGGACCTGCACCGGCTTCCTCATCCAATCCAGGATCAACATAACGGACATGCTCCTCACCTTCTGCTTGACCGCCTGTCTCGGCTGCTTCGCCATTGCAGTCCGCGACAGCGAGCCCCGCCGGGGGCTTTACTGCCACTTTGGCTATATTTTCGCTGCCCTGGCGGTTCTTGCCAAGGGGCTCATCGGCATCGTCTTCCCCGGTGCCATCATCTTCCTCTACCTGCTCCTGGGAAAACGCTGGCGGCTTCTCAAGGAGATGCGCCTGGTGACCGGCACCCTCCTCTTCCTCCTGGTGAGCGCCCCCTGGTTCATCCTCGTCTCCCGGCAAAATCCGGAATTCGCCCGCTTCTTCTTCATCCACGAGCACTTCGAGCGCTTCACCACCAAGGTCCACGGCCGCTATCAGCCCCCCTGGTTCTTCGTCCCGGTCCTGCTCGGCACCATGATCCCCTGGTCGTTCTTCATTCCCTCCGGGCTCAGGGGGATATGGCGGGAGCGCCACAGCCTCTCGGGGCTCAATGCCCTTTTCCTCGCGACATGGGCCATCTTCATCTTCGTTTTCTTCTCCAAATCCGATTCAAAGCTTGTCCCCTACATACTTCCCGTCTTCCCTCCCCTCGCCATCCTCATGGGGAGGGCTTTTGTCCGGCAACTGGGCGAGCCTGACCGGCTCATGCGTATCCAGGGATACGTGCTGGCCGCCATTCTGACGATACTCGGGATTGGCGTCTGCATCTATCCCCATGTTCCCCAGGCGCGGGATATCACCCCCCTTTCCGGGCTGGTTGTCGGCTCGATTTTCCTCGTCGAAGGGGTGGCAGTCTTCGCCATGGCCCGCCGCGGCACTCTTGCGGCACTCCTCGTCGCCCTCTGTTTCTGTTCGTACCTGCTGGAAATTGCCGGCCCGCTGACCATCATGAACGATGTGGCACCGACAAGGTCCACTAAGGACCTTTGCCTGATCGTGCGGGAACAGGCCGGGCCGGACGCCGTGGTCGCCTCTTTCGGCCACGAACAAGGGCTGCCGTTCTACGCCCGGCGGCGCGTCATCACCGTCGGCGGCATGGGAGAGCTGGAATTCGGCTGCAAGCAGGGAGACCAGTCCGCCTGGTTCATGGATGCGCAGCAGTTCAGCCAGCTCTGGGACGGCCCGAAGCCGGTGTTTCTCCTTTTCCGCCACACGGACGTGGAGGGGTTCCGCGCCCTCGTCAAGACACCCATCCGGGAATTGGCCCGCACCAGGAAGAAGGTGCTCATTACCAACCGCTAACGAGCCACCAGCCTGAAAATTGTTTGCACCATCAGTAGTTTTGTGCCATAAATAACAGGTTATTTTACCTGCCGGAGGCCCTTCGTGCGCACGGATTTTCTCCCCTTTTCCCGCCCCACCATTGACGACGCCGAGATCAACGAGGTTGTCGATTCCCTCCGCTCCGGCTGGATCACCACCGGCCCCAAGGTGAAGCGTTTCGAGGAAGAGTTCAAGGCTTACGTTGGGGCGCCCTACGCCGTTCCCCTCAGCTCGGCCACCGCCGGACTTCACCTGACGCTCCTGGCGCTGAAGATCAAGGAGGGGGATGAGATCATCACCACCCCCATGACCTTCGCCTCCACGGTCAGCATCTGCGTCCTCTGTGGCGCAAAACCGGTGCTGGTCGATATCGAACCGGGGACCCTCAACATCGACGCGGCAAAGATCCGCGAAAAAATCACGGAGCGGACCCGCGCCATCATTCCGGTTCACTTCGCCGGCCAGTCCTGCGACATGGACCCCATCTTCGCCTTGGCGAAAGAGTTCGGCATTACCGTCATCGAAGACGCTGCCCATGCCGCCGGCACCGAATACAAGGGGCAACGGATCGGTTCCTTCGACTCCATATCCATCTTCTCCTTCCACCCCAACAAGAACATCACCACGGGCGAAGGGGGGATGGTCTGCACGCCGGACGAGACGCTGGCCGAGGAAGTCTCCCTTCTCAAGTTCCACGGCATGAGCCGGGAGGCGTGGAAGCGGTTCGCCGCCAGCGGCACCCCCAACTACGACATCGTCCTCCCCGGCTTCAAGTACAACATGATGGACATCCAGGCAGCCATCGGCATCCACCAGCTCCCCCGGCTGGACGGTTTCATCGACAGACGCCGGGATATCGCCGAATTTTACAACCGCGAATTCGCCGACGTGGCCGAACTGGCCCTCCCCACCTATGCCCCCTACGAGCAGCGCCACGCCTGGCATCTCTACACGCCGCTGGTCAGGATCGAAAAGCTCGCCATCGACCGGGACACCTTCATGGCGGAGTTGAAGAAGGAAAACATCGGCACAGGCCTCCACTACAAGGCGATCCACCACCACGAGTACTACCGGAACACCCTGAGCATCCGCCCCGGTGAACTGCCCAATGCGGATTACGCGTCGGACCGGATACTCTCCCTCCCCCTCTTCCCGCTCATGTCGATGGACGACGCCCGGGACGTGGTGGAAGGGGTGAAAACAGTGATTGCGAAAAACAGAAAATAACGTAGGGGCGGGGTTTCCCCGCCCTAGCGCGTGAACCGCGCCCCTACAGGACACCCCATGCCCGACAAACCGTACATCTCCATCGTCATCCCCGTCTACAACGAGGAACCGAACCTCCACCCCCTCTTCGACCGGATCTACCCGGTCATGCAGCAGATGGGACGGCCGTTCGAGATCATCTTCACCGACGACGGCAGCCGCGACCGCTCCATCGAGATTCTCAAGGAGCTGGCCGCAACCCACCCGGAAGTGAAGGTCATCGAGTTCAACGGCAACTTCGGCCAGCACATGGCGATCCTCGCCGCCTTCGAGATCAGCGCCGGCGACATCGTCATCACCCTGGACGCCGATCTCCAGAACCCGCCGGAGGAGATCCCCAAGCTGGTGGCGGAGATCGAGAAGGGGCACGACGTGGTGGGGAGTGTGCGCCAGAAGCGGCAGGACACCTTCTTCCGCAAATTCGCCTCCCGCATCGTCAACATCACCACCAACAAGATGACCGGCATGCGCATGAGCGACTATGGTTGCATGCTCCGCGCCTACCATCGCGACATCGTCAACAATATCAACCACTGCCAGGAGACCACGACCTTCATCCCCGCCCTGGCCCAGACCTTCGCCTCCAACCCGGGTGAAGTGCCGGTCGCCCACGCTGAACGGGCGGAAGGGGAGAGCAAGTACTCCCTCTACAAGCTGGTCCGGCTCAACTTCGACCTCATGACCGGCTTTTCCGTGGTCCCCCTCCAGCTCTTCGCCCTGCTCGGCATCTTCACCTCCGTCGCGTCAGTCCTTTTCGCCCTCTTCCTCCTGGTACGCCGCTTCCTCGTGGGAGCTGAAGTCGAGGGGGTCTTCACCCTCTTCGCTATCCTCTTCTTCTTCATCGGTATCGTCATCTTCGGCATCGGCCTGGTGGGGGAATACGTGGGGAGGATCTACCAGGAAGTGAGGAAGCGGCCGCGCTATGTGGTACGGCGGGTGCACGGGCAAGAAAACAAAAAGCAGAATTAACAGGGATGAACAGGATATACAGGATAAAGTCAAAATCCTTTAGAAGGCAATCCGACAAATTTCTTTCATCCTGATCATCCTGAATATCCCTGTTAGAAAAGGTTTTATATGTCTTCTGTTGTCGTCTGCGCCTATCACAATGTCGGCTATCGCTGCCTGACGGAACTCCTCCGGCAGGGGGCGGATGTACGGCTCATCTTCACCCACGAGGACTCCCCCACCGAGGAGATCTGGTTCGAGTCGGTGCGGGAGCTGGCGGACCGGCATGGCATCCCCTACCTCACCACCGACATCAACCTGCCGGAGAACAGGGAGCGGATCAGGGCGATCGACCCTGACTTCCTTCTCTCCTTCTACTACCGGAACATGATCAAGCCGCAGGTCCTGGAACTGGCACGCCGGGGTTCCCTCAACCTCCACGGCTCGTACCTGCCGAAATACCGGGGGCGGGTACCGGTCAACTGGGCCGTCATCAACGGCGAAACGGAAACCGGCGCGACCCTCCACTACATGGTGGAAAAACCCGACGCCGGCGACATCGTGGATCGGGAAAAGGTGACGATTGAATTCACCGACACATCCCTCGACGTTTTCAATAAGGTTACCGCCGCGGCAGTGACGGTCATTGGCCGCTCCTGGCCCAGGCTCGTGGCCGGCACCGCCCCCCGCATCCCCATGGACCTCAAGGCGGGAAACTACTGCGGCGGGCGGAAACCGGCCGATGGCCTTATCGACTGGACCAAGAGCGCCGTACAGATCTACAACCTCGTACGCGGCGTCACCCACCCTTATCCCGGTGCCTTCACTTTCCAAGACGGGAAGAAGGTCATCGTCTGGAGCGCCTGGCCGGTGGCCGGAAACGCCGAGCCGGGAGCCATCGTTTCGTCGGCCCCCCTTCTCGTCGGCACCGGAGACGGCCTCCTGGAAATCCGCTCCCTCCAGGAAGAGGGGAACAGCGAAATTCCCGCTGCCCAGTTCGCCAAAGCGTTTCCTGGAGGAATAGTCAAATTCTGCAGCGAATGAAACACCTCGACAAGAGAAACCAACCATGAATCATGCCCTGTTCACCTTCATAAACGGCTACGCCGGCAAGAACGTCATCGTCGACACGGCTGCCGTGGCCCTAGCCGAATACCTGCCACTCATCTTCATCGCTTTTCTCGGCTATCTGTGGTTCTTCAGGAAAGAATCCCGGGAAGAAGTACTGATGACCTGTGTTGCAGCACTGTTCGCTCTCACCATGAACGTCGCCATCGGCCTTCTCTACTTCCATCCCCGCCCTTTCATGGACCATCCGGTGAACCAGCTCATTGCGCACGCGGCTGAAACATCATTCCCTTCCGACCACGCGACCTTCATGCTGGCACTGTCGCTCATGCTGGCAATCTGCCGGCGGACCAGAACCGCTGGACTTCTGTTCGTTGTTTTGTCCTTCGCGGGAGGTTTTGCACGGGTATTTTGTGGAGTCCATTACCCCCTGGACATAGCCGGGTCATTCCTGGTCGCCCTCCTGGCATCCGGTCTCGTCCGTTCCCTGCACAGCCGCCTGTCGTCGTGCAGTCAGGCAGTGCTGGGTAAATATGATATCATTGCAGCAAAACTGGTTATTGCCAGACGGCAGTAGCTTCAGCTGTTCAGTTACCACCAAAGGAGAATTTCATGAAAGTACTCATTCTGGGCGTCAACGGCTTCATCGGCAACGCCCTCACCCACCGCATCCTCACCACCACCGACTGGGAAGTCTACGGTCTGGACATGGCATGCGACAAACTGGAGCGCTCCCTCGGCGATCCCCGTTTCCACTTCCTGGAAGGGGATATCACCATCAACAAAGAGTGGATCGAGTACCACATCAAGAAGTGCGACGTGGTGCTGCCGCTGGTGGCCATCGCCACGCCGGTCACCTACGTGAAGGACCCGCTCCGGGTCTTCGAACTCGACTTCGAGGAAAACCTGAAAATCATCCGCCAGTGCGTGAAGCACAAGAAGCGGGTCATCTTCCCCTCCACCTCCGAGGTCTACGGCATGAGCCCCGACCGGGAGTTCGACGAGGAGAGCTCGCCGCTCATGCTCGGCCCCATCAACAAAGAGCGGTGGATTTACTCCTGTGCCAAGCAGATGCTCGACCGGGTCATCTACGCCTACGGCAACCACGAAGGGCTGCAGTACACCCTGTTCCGTCCCTTCAACTGGATCGGCCCGAAGCTCGACTCCATCAGCACCGCCAAGGAGGGGAGTTCCCGGGTACTCACCCAGTTCCTCTACAACATTCTGGCGGGGGAACCGATCCAGCTGGTGGACGGCGGCAACCAGCGCCGCTCCTTCACCTTCGTGGAAGACGGCATCGGCGCCCTCATGAAAATCATCGCCAACGAGAACGGCTGCGCGAACGGCGGCATCTTCAACATCGGCAACCCGGGGAACGACCTCTCCGTCAGGGAACTGGCCGAGAAGCTGATCGCCCTGGTAAAGGAGTACCCCGCCTACCGGGAGCGGGCCGAGGCCTGCAAACTCGTGGAGGTGTCGTCCGGAACCTTCTACGGCAAGGGATACCAGGATATGCTGACCCGCGTCCCCTCCGTCGAGAATGCCAGGAAATGCCTCGGTTGGGAGCCGACGACCGGCATCGACGACGCCCTGCGCAAGACGCTGGATTTTTATCTCATCGAAGAGCGGGAGAAGATCGAGCATCTGTTGTAGTTTTTGCGAACCGTCACTAAAAAGGCCACTTCCTTCCGGAAGCGGCCTTTTTAGTGACGGTCATCGAGCATTCAAGATTCAGCGCTTCTCCTGAAAGGGCGAAAACAGCAGGGGTGACCGCTTGGGATTTCCCCCCACCCGCTGCAACTCCACCTGCGCCGTCAGGATGGAGGGGGAAACGACGGAAACGGGGACCCACCCCGACTCCGCGCCGCACGAGGCGTTAAAGACATCGTCGTCGTTGCCGGCGGCGATGACCTTTTCCAGGCTCACCAGCGGGGTGCCGACCAGTTCCACCCCCCGCACCAGCCGCTCCTTGCCGGTCGCCACATCCACCGCATAGACGAGGACCGGCGTCGCCTTGAACGCCTGGAAGTTTCCCCCCAATCCCGACGCACTCGGTCCCTTCGTGTCCGTTTCACCGTTCCTGATGTGCCGGATGATCAGCCCGTACGGTTTCCCCTGCTTCTTCGCCTCCTCGATCAGCATCTTCTTGAGCGTGTCGAGGCTGTGCCGGTTCTCCGACTCTACCATCAGGGTCGCCATCCTCCCCACCGGGTGGCCGTAGAGGAGATTGGCCTGGGGGTTCTGGCTGCGGGCGTGACCGTTGGACCCGGCGAACCCCTTGATGGGGGTCCGGGAGAGAAGATAGTTCGCCAGCTTTCCCCGGTTAACCAGGGTGACCTTCTGTGCCGCAACCCCCTCGCTGTCGTACCGGTAATGCCCCGACAGGCTTTTCCCCTTGAAGCACGGGAGCGTCGGGTCGTCCACGATGGATATCTGCTCCGAAATGATCCGGTCGCCGACCTTGTCGCGGAACGTCTGCCCCGACTCCGTCATCCTCTGCCGTTCCCCCTCCAGCCGGTGCCCCAGCGCCTCGTGGAAAAAGACCCCGGCCACGTCCGGCCCCAGGATTGCCGGTCCGCTGTAGGGATTGAACTCCTCGGCATTTCGCAGTTCGGCCAGTTCCCGGGCCAGCGCTTCGGCCTCGGCCAGGAGCTTCTTCCCGTCGGGCAACTCCTTCGGGTCCTGCACCTGGAAATGCCGAAAATTCGCCACCTTAATCCCGTCCGGCGTCCTGGTCCAGGCGGAGATATCGATGGTGTAGAGGAGCTCCGACGTCCGGAGGACCGTCCCCTCCGTGTTCATGTAGTAATTCACGTCCCGGGCGGCCTGAATATCCATGGTCGGTTCCATGATCCCCTCCTGCCGCGCCAGGTAGCCGGTCACCTTCCGGACCGCATCCTTCCAGACCTCGTCATCCACCGAGACGCCGACTTCCATGATGGGTTCCACGAAAACCACGCTCTTTTCCCGGGAGAAATCGTCCAGCGGCTCCTTTTTAACCCCCGTGGACTGGAGCATCTTTTTCTTCTGGTATTCACCCACGGCCCGTTTATACGCCGTATCCCCCAGGACCCAGAGGGCCGACCGGAGCGCGGCCCCTTCCCCTTCCAGCGGCACCTCGGCGAGCTGCCAGTCGTTCTCTTCCATGAAATCCGCATAGTCGGTGGCGTTGAAGCGCAGCGCCAGGGGGAGGTTCATGTTATCGAACTCGTAGGAGCCGACCCGCACCTGGACACCGGCGGCTCGTCGTGGATGCAGGTCCGGGTGGGTGTGAGTGATCCCACCGTACTTGCCGGAGAGGTTGGCGCTGACCGATTCCTGGACCCAGTACTCGATGAAATAAGGAGCAGGCTGGTCAGGCAGCCGCAGGCTCTCCTTCGCCCGCTGCAATTCCGTCCGCATCGCCGCCAGGAGAGGGTCGGTCTGTAGGTCGGGCAGCGTCTTTTCTGCTTTTACGACTGACGGAGTGAAAGAAAGGATGGCCAGCAGGATAAACGTAACAGCGGCGCTTCTGAACAGTAGATTCAACACGTGCGTCCTCCGGGGGAATGGGGTGGTGGTGTCCATATATTCGTTGACGGTGCTGGATCACCGGGCCGCGAAGTTTTTGCGGCAGCCGGTTTAACCTCTCGTTGGAGACTATTGCAGTTAACATCTTATAGCCTCTTCAGAAGTCGGTGGCTAATTCATGTAAGTCCAATGATATCTTAAAATAGCCCCTACCCGTCTTATAGCACAGCTTTTTATTAATGAACATTATTTTGACATGTCTCATCAACGACGCCGCGGTCAATCCATCCCCGATGGATACCACATCCACCCCTCAGCCGAAAAACTCTTGTATTTCCGTCCATGTAAAGGTAGAGTGAGCCGGCAGCCGGAACCGAGCGGCGACTCTATCCTCCCGTCTTTCCCGAAACGAACACATGAACCAGCCAGTTATTGCACTGAAAGTAGACATCGACACCTTCGTCGGCACCCGCGACGGCGTACCGAACCTGCTTGCCATCCTGGCACGGTTCGGCATCAGGGGTACCTTCTACTTCTCCATGGGTCCGGACAACTCGGGAAAAGCGATCCGCCGCATCTTCCGCCCCGGCTTCCTGAAAAAGCAACTCCGCAGCGGGGCACCCTCCGCGTTCGGCCTGCGGACCCTCCTTTCCGGCACCCTCCTTCCCCCCCCCATCATCGCCGCGAAGCTCCCCGAAGTCCTTAAAATGACCGAGAAGGCCGGGCACGTGGTCGGTATCCACTGCTGGGACCACGTGAAGTGGCACGACTACCTCCCCTGGTTCCCCAAGCCGGTGACCGCCATGGAACTGGGCAAGGCAAGCGCTCTCTACCAGGAGGTTCTCGGCCACCGTGCCCTGACCACGGCCGCGCCGGGATGGACGGTTTCCGCAGATTCGCTGGAGGTGCAGGACGCCATGCACCTCTCCTACTGCAGCGACTGCCGCGGCAGCCACCCTTTCTACCCGGTCATGGACGGGAGAACCTTTCGCACCCTGCAGATCCCTACCACCTGGCCCACCATGGACGAACTGCTCGGTGAGAACGGCATCACCCCCGAAACCATCAACGACCACTACCTCACGCTTCTCAAGCCAGGACTCAACGTCCACACCATCCACACCGAATTCGAGGGAATGGCAATGTCGCAAGTCTTTACCGACCTCCTCACCCGACTCACCCAACGGGGAGTCCGCTTCGTCACCCTCGCCGAGGTGGCCGAAGAGGCAGGCCCAACTGCCCCAGTCGCCCCCCTCGCCATGTCCGAGATTCCCGGTCGCGCCATGCCGGTCGCCATTCAGGGATAACGCGCCGTATAAAAAGATTAACGACAATTGAGCGCAGATTAACGCTGGTAACAGCGGATTAGCGCCGATGAAACTCAAACCCATCAACACTGAAGCAGCGTACATTCGTCTCTACACATACTTTCCGGGAAAAGTGGAAGCGTGCTGGCGGGGTCTCGGGAGTGGAGAGAGAGACCGAGCGGCAGCGAACGCCCGCCGAAAGTTTCCTCGGAGGCATCCACGGGAAACTGCGGCGTCGCCCGTTATGAAATGAAGATGGTCAAGGTTCGCAGCAGAGGGCTCGACTGTAACGGACGGGACTCCGCCAGCACGTCAATTCGCTATTGATTAAGAAGGCTCGCAAAAAAAGGGGGACCGCATGGTCCCCCTTTCCCGTTATCACTTATCCCCCGACTCCTTCAGCCTGCCCCCATGAAGGCACGCACGGCGACGGTCGACTCCTCAGTCATGGCAATGAACTCAACCCCGAATCCTTCGGGGAGGCTCCCCTTCAGCCGCGTAGCCCCACCGTTCACCCAGGCGACCCGTCCCTTGGTCTGGACAACCGACCCCTTCCCGTCCGGGAGGGCGAAGACCAGGTCCATGGTCGTCCCGAGTTCCACCGCACAGGTGGCCGCCACGTAGATGCCATGTTCGCTCATGTTCACAACGTCGCCGGAGAGGGTGATGCCGAAGACCCGGAATTTGACCTTGGCGACACAGGGGACACGCCGGTCGCGCCGGTCGATGCTCGGGATGAAGTGGCGCGCCTTGTCCAGGAAGACGTTGCGGTCAATCGGCTTGGTCAGGTAATCGTCGCATCCCGATTTGATGCAGAGGACCCGGTCATCCTCCTTCCCGTCGGCGGTCAGCATGATGACCGGGATGTTCCGGAGAGACGGGTCGGCCTTGAGACGGGCGCAACATTCGTCGCCGGTCATGTTCGGCATATGCAGATCCATGAAGACAAGGGCGGGCACTTCCCGCCGGGCGATCTCCAGCGCTTTCGCCCCGTCGCTCGCGGTCAGGACGTGCACGGAAGAGAGTTTGAGGAACCCCTTCATCAGCTCCAGGAACATGTTGACATCATCGACCAGCAGCACCTTCTGGGGCATAAGCGCTCGTCACCTTCAGTGGATTGGGTAATGATCGACTACGTCGTCAGCCCTTCAGCAACCGGCGTGCGATCACGTCATGGTTCAGCCAGAAAACCGGTGCTGCGGGCGACCACGCCGTATCGAACATGAGCCGACCGACGCCGCTGAACACCGCCCGGGAAAGGACCCCGCAGACGATTTCCTTCGGGTTCGCGTTCATCCCCATGAGCGCCTCCGAGCAGCCGAGCATCAGCTCCGCAAGTTCAGGAGTGTTGTGGAGCGGCCATCCGGCATAGTCGCCGAAAGGGGCCAAAACCGGTGAAGCCAAGTAACTGTTGGCCTTCTCCAGGATGTCCCCGATGCCGGTATCCGGTTTCAGCAGCGACTGGCATTCTTCCCGTACCTGCTGTGCCAGCTTGCCGTCACCCTCCTTCTCAAGGGCGGCCAGGAGTGGATAGAGGGATATTTCCACGCCGAGGAAGAGGGCGCTGGAGTTGGTCAGGATTTCCGGGCAGTTGAATACCGTCGCATGCACCCCTTCCCCCCAGGCGGCCGTAGCCACATCCTCCAGGCGTATCTTGGCCCATCCCTGCAAATAGGGAGTGTAGGTCTGCCAGGTGTAGTTGCCGTTGACGAGCACTTCGCAGCCGTGGTAGCCGTAGGCAACGTAGCTCACCCTGCCGCCGGCGCTAATGTTGCGTGACCGGATGGCAGCCGTGGCGTCAATGAGGTAACGGAACGTGTCGGCCGTCACCTCGTCGAAGGAGAGCTGGCAGAGCCGTCCCAGTTCAGAATTCCAGAATGTCTCCGAACTGATGAAGCGCTCCCCCTGCCCCTTGAACACCTTGTTCAGGAGCGGCATGAATATGCGTGCCCGGGGAATGCCGCCTGCCATGGAGTGGACGAACAGCACGTTCGCCCCGGAGGGGATGAGTCGTTCCAGTTCCGTCGCCACGCAGGTCATATTGGCGGTGAAGCGCCGGATACCCGCCTGGCGGGATGCCTCGATCCCCTCCCAGTTCAGGCGAACCGCCTCCCACTCGTCGGTCTTTATCCCCTTGAGCTGATCCAGGGGAGTGCTGCCGCTGCCGTCCGGCTCCATGTCGAAACCGGCCTCCAGCGGGACATTGATGATCTTACCCCCCAGGTTCGCCTCAGCTTCTGCCAGTTCGGCGTCGTTCAGGGGGCGAAGTGTGCCGTCGGCGTCACGGCGCCCGACGGTTGTACCGATGATGGTCATGCCGGCCCGGCGCGCCTCGTCGATAATGCCATTGGCATAGCCGCGGCCGAACAGCTCTCCGCAGAGGACGAACACGTCCCCCGCCTTGTAGCCGGCGCTCGCCGGCAGTTCCCGTAAGGGGTTGTAAGTTGTCATGGTCATATCCTTGCTCATTGGAATAGAGTGTTACGTAGTTAAAACCTTGACGCAGAGGCGCAGAGACGCGGGGAACCCCAAAAAACTCTTTTCAGATTATGCCTTCTCTGCGCCTCTGCGTCTCTGCGTCAATAAAGATTTTGCCTGTTCTGCCCCGGCCTTAATCGAAATCTCCCACGGCTTGCCCTTTCCCAAAACACACCCCCCGCTTGGAGGACTTGATGAAGTCGAGCAGGTGCCGCACGTCGTCGGTCACTTCCAGCTCCGCTTCCACTTTGGCCACGGCGTTCGGCATGTTGAGACCGCTCCGGAACAGGACGGCGAAGGCGTTCTTGATGGCCCGGACCCGTTTCTGGTCGAAACCATTGCGCCGCAGACCCACCAGGTTGAGGGTCTTTACGGTGTGGGTCTCGTCCATGATGCAGTAGGGAGGAACGTCGCGGGAGGTGCGGGAGAGGCCGCGCATCATGGCAAACCCGCCGATGCGGCAGAACTGGTGGACCACGCAGTTGCCGGAGATGATGGCCCGGTCCGCCACCTCCACGTGTCCGGCAAGGAGCGAGCCCCCGGCAACGATGATATTGTTTCCCAGGATGCAGTTGTGGGCCACATGGGACTGGATCATGAGGAAGTTCTCGTTGCCGACCACCGTTTTCGTCCCGGCGCGGTTTCCCCGGTGGATGGTGGCATACTCCCGGATGATGTTACCGTTCCCCAGCTCCAGGTAGCTTTCCTCGCCGTGGTAGCCGAAATCCTGGGGATCGTGGCCGACGATGGCACCGTAGTGGATGGTATTGTTGCAGCCGACCGTGGTCCAGGGGCCGATGACCGCGTTGGCCATGACCCGGGTGCCGCCCCCCACCGACGAGTGGTCGCCGACGATGACGTTGGGGCCGATCTCCGCATCCGGAGCGATGGTCGCAGTCGGGCTGATGCGTGCCGAAGGATCTATCATGGTATACCTCTCTAATTCGTGAAAAGTGAAAAGTGAACGGTAAAAAGTTCATAGTATTGATTCAAACTTTTCACTTTTTTCTTTTCACCTTTTACTTTTCACCGTATTAATATTCGTCCCGCCGGCTCAGGTTCTCGAAGCGGGTGTATTCCCCCCGGAACGCTAGATCGACTATCCCGATCGGTCCGTTACGCTGCTTGCCGATGATGATCTCCGCCTTCCCCTTCAACTCCTCGTTCTCCTTCTCGTAGACTTCGCCACGATAGACGAACATGATCACGTCGGCATCCTGCTCGATGGCACCCGATTCGCGGAGGTCGCTCATCATCGGCCGTTTGTCGGTGCGGCTTTCCAATCCGCGGTTCAACTGGGAAAGGGCCACCACCGGCACATCAAGCTCCTTGGCAAGCGCCTTGAGGGAGCGGGAGATCTCGGAAATCTCCTGTTGGCGGGATTCGGGGTTGGATCCACCCCGCATCAGCTGGAGGTAGTCGACCACGATCAAGGCAATGCCGTGCTCCGCCTTGAGGCGACGGCACTTGGCCCGCATCTCCAGTACGGAAATGGCCGGGGTATCGTCGATGAAAATCTTCGCTTCGTGTAGGTTTCCTGCCCCCCGGGCAAGCCGGTCCCAGTCGGAATCGATGAGGTGTCCGGTGCGGAGCCGGCTGGCATCGATGCGGGCCTCGGAACAGAGGAGGCGGGTCACCAGCTGTTCCTTGCTCATCTCCAGGGAAAAGACGGCGACCGGCTGCTGCTGGTCGGCATGGATCGCCGCATACTGGGCTATATTGAGGGCGAAGGCGGTCTTTCCCATGGAGGGGCGGCCAGCAATGATGATAAGGTCACCGCGCTGGAAACCGGCGGTTTTTTCGTCCAGATCCGTAAAGCCGGTCGGGACGCCGGTGATGTGCTCTTTCTTCTCGTAGAGCTTCTCGATATTCTTGATGGTATCTTTGAGAACGGCGCCAACCTGCACGAAGGCGGGGCGGAGTTTGTTCTCGGATATCTCGAAGATCACCTTCTGGGCTCCGTCCAGGAGCTTCTCCACCTCCACCTGCTCGTCGTACCCCTGGGTGACGATCTCGGTGGCAGCAGATATCAGCTTGCGCACCACCGCCTTTTCCTTGATGATTTTGCTGTAGTAGGCGATGTTTGCAGCGGTCGGCACATAATCGACGAGGGTGGCCAGGTACGCCCCGCCGCCGACCTCTTCCAGGTCCCCCTTCTTCTTCAGGATATCGGACATGGTAATGAGGTCGCACGGCTCCCCTCGCTCGCTGAGCTCAATCATTGCCCGCAGGATCTTGCGGTGCGACTCCCGGTAGAGATCATCCACTTCCAGTATCTCAATTACCCGATTGATCGCATCGTTGTCGATGAGGATGCCGCCAAGGAGCGACATTTCCGCTTCGATACTCTGGGGGGGAAGTTTTCTCAGGTCTACTGCTGCCATCGCCTCAATCCGTGACTTTTCTGGTGGAGAATCGAACGCGTACTATAACCCGGCTCACCGCGCCGGTCAATCATTTTGGATGGAACCGCCCGGCGCCTGTTCTTTGAGTTCGCAGAGAAAAACGAGAGAATTGAGGGGTCGGCTCAGGTGAATGGCAATGCTCGCATCGAGGAGTTTCCCGGCTTCCGCCAGCGCCGAAGGCGGGAAATCGACGGCACCGAAGCGGCCGGTTGAGAGGCAACGGTGGAGAAGGGTGACGGTGGCAGCCGTAACCGGCATGGATCCGGTACCACAGTTCCGGCACAGAATCCCACCGGCAGTGGCACTGAAGCCCAGTCTTTCCAGGCCGGCCAGCCCGGCGCCGCAGCCTGCGCAATGTTCCAGTGCCGGCCGGTAACCGAGAATGTTCAGCAGGTTTATCTCGAAAAAACGACGGGCCGATTCGGCATAGGGAGAGTGATCCAGAAATTCGAGGAAGGCGGCGAGAAGCCGGAACAAGCGGGGATTGGCACCCCCCTCCGGCAGCAGGCGGTCTACCAGTTCGCAGGCATAGCCCGCGCAGCCGATGCGGCCCAGGTCCGTGCGGATTCCGGGAAAGACAGTGAGAATGTCCGCCCCCTGTATCCGCACCAGTCCCTCCTTCAGACTGACCTGGAGGTGGAGGCGGGCAAATGGTTCCAGCGCCCCGCCAAATCGTTGACGGCTTCGTTTCGCTCCTCGAGCGACCCCCCGCAGCTTGCCATGCTCATGACAAAAAAAGGTCACGAGACGGTCCGCTTCCCCGTAGTCCGTGGCCCCGAGGATAATCGATTCACACTCCGTCGTCCGCATGGGGGCAAAGGTACCACCGGAGCAGGTGGCAGTCAATCACTTGCCCGACGGCACCTTCCCCTTTTCAAACAGTAAAGGGCGTCCAGTCCCGCGACGCCCTCACTTTTCACTTTTCACTTTTCACTTTTCACTTTTCACTTTTCACTTTTCACCTGAGCCCGAGCCTGCTCAGCAACAGGCCGAGATACCTATTGAGCGGATGGCTCCGCGGCAAGTTCCTGAAAAGGGGAGGCTTCCTCTCACCCAGTGCTTCAAGCTCGTAGACGACCGATGAGTCAGCCCCATGATGGAGCGCCAACCTGAACATGATCAGGGCTTCGTGGCGCTGTTCGGCCAACAGATAGATCTGGCCGAGATTGAGATAGTAGACCGGGTTTTCAGGATCTTGGGATGTAGCATCGCGGCCGAAGGCGATGGCCTGGGGGAAACCGCCGGTGGACTTGGCCAGTGCGAGCCCAAGGTAGGAGCTGGTGCGGGGCGACTGTTCCAGTTCGTATGCCCGTCCGAAGCAGGTGCGGGCCAGGTAGTAATGACCGTTTTCCAGCGCTTCCAGTCCTTTTGCATAAAGTTCCGTTGCTTCCTCGGCAGGCATGACTCTCCTCGCTAACCGGTTGAATCAATTTATTAATCAGTAATATTCAATAACCGCGCCAGCCGGAAAGGAAAAACCGCAGCAGCAGACAGAATGGACGTTTAACCGTTAAGCCCGAGGATTTTGCCGGGGGAAAGCAATTACCCATCCCGCCAAATAGCTGAAAACCCCGAAAAATTTGCTCGATTTAGTTTCACGGAAAAGAATGTCACCCGGAAAGGGTGTGGCAGAATACAGCAGTACCGTTGTGGTGAATGGGCGCGCAACATGTGCCATTTTCTTGATAATGGTGATAAAGTATAGTAGATTGAATGGCAAATCGTACACGAGGTACCCCATGCGACTTTCGACCAAAAGCAGGTACGGGCTGCGCGCCCTCTTTGACATCGCCTACAATTCAGGCAATCTGCCGACCCAGATCCAGGACATCTCCCGCCGCCAGGAGATATCCCCCCGCTACCTGGAACAGATATTCCAGAGTCTCAAGAAGAACGGCATCCTGAAGAGCAAACGAGGACCCCGGGGGGGATACTACCTGTCACGCAGTCCGGAACTGATCACCGTCAGGGAGATCATCGAGGCAACGGAAGGCGATGTGATGCTGGTGGAATGTGTCGCTAGCAAGAGGAAGAAGAAAGAGAATTGCACCTTCAGCGGCCACTGTGTCACCCAGACCGTATGGAACGAGGCGGGCGTCCTGCTCAATGACTACCTGGGGAAACTGACCCTGACAGACCTTTGCGAACGGGGGCAGGCCTTGGGTGTAAAGAAGGAACAGGATCACCGATTCGTCTACTACATATGACGAAAGGAACGTACATGCCTCTATTTACCAGCACCGCCACCCTGGAGCAGATCGGCAATACCCCGCTGCTACGCCTGGCACACCTTGAAGAGCCCGGGTCTGCGGCTATTTACGCCAAGGCGGAATTTTTCAACCCCGGCGGCAGCGTCAAGGACCGCATTTGCCTCGCCATGATCGAGGCGGCGGAAAAAGCAGGCCATCTCAAGCCCGGCGCCACGGTGGTCGAACCGACCAGCGGCAACACCGGTATCGGCCTCTCCATGATCTGCGCAATCAAGGGATACAAGCTGGTCCTCACCATGCCCGATACCATGACCGTCGAGCGGCGGCGGCTGCTAGCCGCCTACGGTGCCGAACTGGTCCTCACCCCCGGCACCCAGGGGATGCGTGGCGCCGTGCAGAAGGCGGAAGAGCTGGTGACGGCCCACGGCCACCTGATGATGCAGCAGTTCAAGAATCCTGCCAACCCCGATGTGCACCGGCGGACTACCGGCCCGGAGATCACCTGCGCCCTCGACGGCCAGACCATCGACGGATTCGTCGCCGGAGTCGGAACCGGCGGTACCATCACCGGTGTGGGAGAGGTACTGAAGCAGCATAACCCCGCGATCATCATCGCCGCCGTCGAACCGGCCGCCTCCCCTGTCCTCTCCGGCGGTGAACCAGGTTCCCACAAGATTCAGGGGATCGGGGCCGGCTTCGTTCCCGACGTGCTGAACCGGAAGGTCTACAATGAAGTCATCAAGGTAGGCAACGATGACGCCTACGCCGCCACCAGCCGGCTCGCCCGCGAGGAAGGGCTTCTGGTGGGAATTTCATCCGGCGCCAACGTCTTCGCCGCACTCCAGCTGGCCAGACGGCTTGGACCGGGGAAGAACGTGGTGACGATTCTCTGTGATACGGGGGAGAGATACCTCTCCACCGGAGTGTTTGACTAATAGGGAACGGTCCTTTTTCGCAATATCTGCGTAAGCCTTCGGGCTCACTTGTGCGGCGTAGCGCTGTTTATGCCCGATTATGGGTACTACGCCTCCGCGCAAACCCTCGACAGCCTTGATCTTGCGAAAAATTACTCGTCCCCGAAAAGACACATGAAAAGCCCGGAAGGGCTTTTCGTTTTCGGAGTGATAATGGACGAATTGCACGAAAAATTTGAACGGCTGAAGGGGATTCTCACGAAGATGGGTTCGGTGCTGGTCGCCTTTTCCGGCGGGGTGGATTCCACCTTTCTCCTCAAGGTCGCCCACGACCTCCTGGGGGAGCGGGCCGGTGCCATCACCGCCACCTCCCCCACCTACCCGGAGTCGGAATTCCGGGCGGCCACGGACCTGGCCCGACAGATCGGCGCACGGCAGATCGTGGTGGAATCCAACGAACTGGAGATACCCGGTTTCGCCGGCAATCCCAAGGACCGCTGTTACCACTGCAAGAAAGAGCTTTTCCAGCTCTGCGCGGCCCGGGCCGGGGAACTCGGTTTTGCCGTCATCGTGGACGGGAGCAACACCGACGACCTTGGGGACTACCGGCCGGGTCGCCGGGCACTGGGGGAGCTCAACATCCGAAGTCCCCTGCTGGAGGCGGGGCTCTCGAAGGCCGATATCCGCCAGCTCTCCCGGGAACTGGGGCTCACCACCTGGGACAAGCAGCCCTACGCCTGCCTCGCCAGCCGCTTCCCCTACGGGGTGGAAATCACGCCGGAACGGCTCCGGATGGTGGAAGCCTGCGAGGAATTCCTCAAGGAAAAAGGATTTCGGACCTACCGGGTCAGATTCCACGGGGAAACCGCCCGGATCGAACTGGGGGAGGAAGAGATCGACCGACTGCTCGACCCGGTCCTGCGCCGGGAGGTAGTGGTGGCCGTCAAGGGGGCCGGCTTTACCTATGTGGCGATGGATTTGCAAGGATACCGGACCGGCAGCATGAACGAATAGTGTTAGCGTTGAAAAACGCCCATCTGCGGCGTTGGCTCGTCGGCGGCTCCTCGACGTACCGACGTACGCCTCCGTCGCCTTCTCCTTGCCGCCTTGCATCTGGACATTTTTGAACGCTAACAAAGAAGGGGGCGGATCAAATCCGTCCCCTTTGTTTATTGGTATCAGTTAGAAACGTGAATTTTTGATTCGGCCTGCGGCCTCACCCTCCGGGCAGCCTACGCTGTCCAATTCTGTTTGAATTGTCGCAAGGTCGAGGCGCACAAGGAGTCCCGAAGGGCAACGCAGAGATTGCGGAAAAGCCGCGTTTCTACTTCACTTCGACCTTGATCTGCTTCGGCTTCGTCTCCTCCCTCTTCGGCAGCGTCACGGTCAGTATCCCTTTCTCGCAAGTGGCCTGAACGTTCCCCTGGTCGATGGTGTGGGGGAGGGAAAAACTGCGCTGGAACGAGCCATAGTACCGCTCCACCCGGTGGTAGTTCTCCTTCTGGACGGTCTGGTCATGCTTCCGCTCACCCCGCAGGGTGAGGGTGTTATCCTCGATCCGCACCTCGATGTCATTCTGATCGATCCCCGGCACTTCGGCCTTGATGACCACCGACGTCTCATCCTCGTAGATGTCCACTGCCGGCTGCCAGAGTCCCTCTCGCAGTTCCTCGCCGCTCTCCCGGCTCCAGGTCATATCGAGGAGACGGTTCATCTGGTCCTGCATGGTCCTCAGGTCACGAAACGGATTGTACTTGACGATTGCCATGATGTGGTACCTCCTGCATGCTTAGTTTCACCATCGCTACCAAAATAAGCAGCCTTGGCAAAAAATCAAGGGGGGAGAAAACCAGTTTCTCCCCCCCCCTTTATCTCTCCGTCCCCAGGACGGGTGGCGGTACGCCTAAACCCGTTTCCCCTTGGGGATGCTATGTTTCAGTTTTTTCGAGCCGTCATACAGGGCCGATTTCGTCACCGCCCGTTTTTCCTTCATATCCTTCTTCTCGTAGTCGGTTTCCAGCACCAGTTCCATCTCGTTTGCCAGGCGTTCGATCACTTCAGCATCTTTTTTCGTCATACGGACACCCCTTTGGTTAAGGTTGAGACATGGCAAGTTCAGGCCGATTGCAGGTTCTTTTCCGGGCCTCCTTTCTTTTGCAGCAAGTCTAGCAGATTCCCCCTCCCTTGCAACCGTTAACCTATTAAAATGGTTCAATTTTTATGCAAGGCCTCCAGACGGTGCACCACCCGTTATTCCCCTTGAAGAGCGGCCGGAGATGGGCTAATATGCCGGGTAAATCCAGCCAAGGGGTGTACCGTGCTGAAATACAAGGTCGTGGAAATCAATTCCGTCACTGAGGATACCATCGAGACTGCCCTCAACGAGCTTACCCGCGAGGGGTGGCGCTTCGACGGCCTCCACTTCGCCATGCGCGAATCGAGCAAACGCCCCTCCATGGCCTTCGTCATCTTCACCCGGGAAGAGGAATAAGACATGGCCGAGCAACCCACCCTCTACCTCATCGACGGCTCCTCCTACATCTACCGTGCCTACTACGCCATCCGCCACCTCTCGTCCCCCTCGGGCTTTCCCACCAACGCCCTCTACGGCTTCACCCAGATGCTGCTGAAGGTGCTCAAAGACCGGAAGCCGGAGCATGTAGCGGTTGTGTTCGACGTGGGACGGGTCACCTTCCGGACCGAGATCTACCCGGAGTACAAGGCCAACCGGTCAGCCATGCCCGACGATCTGGTCCCTCAGATCGCCCCCATCAAGGAGATGGTCCGCGCCTTCAACATCCCGGCGCTGGAACTTGCCGGCTTCGAGGCGGATGACATCATCGGCACCATTGCCCGGCACTGCGAGCGGGAAGGGCTCGCCACCGTGGTGGTGACCGGGGACAAGGACCTTATGCAGATCGTCAGCGACAAGGTTACCCTTCTGGATACCATGAAGGAGAAAGCGTCGGGGATCAGGGACGTGGAGGAGCGCTTCGGCGTCGGGCCGGACCGGGTGATCGACATCCTGGGGCTGGCGGGGGACACGTCGGACAACATACCCGGCGTCCCCGGCATCGGCGAGAAGACTGCCATCAAGCTGATCCAGGAGTTCGGAACCCTGGACGAGCTGCTGGCAAGGGCAGGCGAGGTGAAGGGGAAGATGGGGGAGAAGCTGCGGGTGTTTGCCGAGCAGGCCCGGCTGTCGCGCCGGCTCGCCACCATCGACTGCCAAGTTCCCATCCACTACCGCCTGGACGACTTCGCCCTTTCCCCTCCCGACAACAAGCGGTTGGCCGAGCTGTTCAAGGAGTACGGCTTCACCACCCTCATGAAGGAGCTGACGAGCACCGCCACCCTTTCCAGCGAGCAGTACCGGGCCATTCTCGACACGTCTGCATTCGACCGGCTCATGGCGGAGTTGAAGGCAGCCCCCGCCTTCGCCGTCGATCTGGAGACCACGAGCCTCAACCCCCTGGAAGCGGAGATCGTCGGCATCTCCGTCAGCTGCCGGGAACATGAGGCGGCCTACATCCCGGTAGGGCACTGCTACCCCGGCGCGCCGGACCAGCTGGACCGGCAGGAGGTGTTGGCAGAACTGGCATCACTTCTCACCGACCCGGCCCGTCCCAAGATCGGCCAGAACCTGAAGTACGATTACCAGGTGTTCCGGGTGAACGGCGTAGAAATGGAGGGAATCTGGTACGATACCATGCTCGCCTCCTACCTCCTCAATCCGGCCCGCTCCAGCCACGGCCTGGACTCCCTCTCGGTGGAACACCTGGACCACAAGATGATCTCCTATACGGAGGTTACGGGAAAGGGGAAGGAGCAGGTCAACTTCGCCCAGGTGCCGGTGGAGAAGGCAACCACGTACTCCTGCGAGGACTCGGATGCCACCTTCCTCCTCCATCGGCTCTTCCTTCCCCGGCTGAAGGAAGCTGGACTGGAGGGGCTCTTCTTCGAGCTGGAGATGCCGCTGGTGATGATCCTGGCGGAGATGGAACTGGCGGGAGTGAAGCTTGACCTGCCGCTCCTCGCCCGGCTTTCCGCCGGTTTCGGGACGCAGATGGGGGAACTGGAGGGGCGCATCCATGCCCTGGCGCCGGGCCCCTTCAACATCAACTCCCCCAAACAGCTGGGGGAAGTGCTGTTCGAGCAGCTGAAGCTCCCCACCGGGAAAAAAACCAAGACCAAGACCGGCTGGTCCACCAACGTGGAGGAACTGGAGCGGCTGGCGGAGGAGCACGAGATCGCCCGGCTGATCCTCACCTGGCGCAGCCTCTCCAAGCTGAAATCCACCTATACCGACGCCCTCCCCAAGCTGGTGGACCCCACCACCGGCCGGGTCCATACCTCCTACAACCAGGCAGTCACCAACACCGGCCGGCTCTCCTCCTCCGACCCGAACCTGCAGAACATCCCGGTCCGGAGCGAGGAGGGTCGCCAGATTCGCCACGCCTTCATTGCCGAGAAAGGGCACCTCCTCCTCTCCGCCGACTATTCCCAGATCGAACTCCGGGTCCTGGCCCACCTGTCGGAGGACCGGGTCTTCTGCGACGCCTTCGCCCGGGACGAGGACATCCACACCCGCACCGCCAGCGAGGTATTCGACCTCTTCCCCGAAATGGTCACGCCGGAGATGCGCCGCCAGGCCAAGACCATCAACTTCGGCGTCATCTACGGCCAGGGGGCGTTCAGCCTCGCCAAACAGCTCGGCGTGGCGCGCAAGGTGGCCGACGAGTTCATCGCCCATTACAAGGAACGGCACGCGGGGGCCATGGCCTATTTGGACAGCTGCGTGCGGCAGGCTGAGGGGAAGGGATACGTCACCACCATCCTCGGCCGGCGTCTCCCCATCCCCGACATCGCCAGTTCCAACGGCAACATCCGTTCCTTCGCCCAACGGAACGCCATCAACTACCCGATCCAGGGGTCGGCGGCCGATATCATCAAACAGGCGATGGTGAAGGTGTTCAACCGTATGCGGCGGGAAGGGCTTGCGAGCCGGCTCATCATGCAGGTCCACGACGAACTGGTGTTCGAGGTGCCGGAAGCTGAAAAGATGGTGATGGAGCAACTGGTGCGCCACGAGATGGAGCACGCCGTCCCGCTAAGGGTCCCCCTCAAGGTGGACATCAACTACGGTAGGAACTGGAGCGAAGCCCACTGATTTTACAGGACACACCGCCATCCGCGAGGGGTGAGTGTCCCGTGAAGCGAATGTGCCCGAGTACCAGCCGCTGTAGGCGAAATAAAGCAGAACCGGCCAATCGGCCGGCGCGAAATAAGCCATACAGCGGCGGCACGAGGGTACTCTGAGCGGAACGGGACGCTCACCCCTCGCGAAACAACCGCAATACGGGATCCCCATGCGTGCCTTCATCAGCCTGATTCTGCCGTCTCTTCTCCTCCTGGTTTTCCACTCCCCTGCCTCAGGGGCCGCCTATCCCGGCGGCGAAGCGCTCATCGGCGACCCGTCGCGGTGTGTGACGGTAGCCGGCGAGTCGCTCATGGAGATCGCCCGCCGGTATGACTTGGGGTATAACGAGATCATCGCTGCCAATCCCGGACTCGACCCCTTTGTACCGGGCAGCGACAAAGAAGTACGGCTCCCCACCGTCTGGCTCCTCCCCGCCGTGGCCAACACGGAAGGAATCGTGATCAACCTCTCCGAACTGCGGCTGTATCTCCTGTTTCGCGCCGCCGGCAGCAGCCTCGTGACCACTTTCCCCATCGGCATCGGCAGCGAGGGACACGCAACCCCAACCGGTACCTTCCGTATTCGGGAGAAGATTGTTGATCCCCCCTGGCATGTCCCCCCCTCCATCCGTAAAGAGCGCCCGGAACTCCCCACCGTCATTCCTCCCGGCCCCGACAACCCCCTCGGCAGCCATGCCCTGCGGCTCTCCGCCGATGGCATCCTGATCCACGGCACCAACCGCCCCTGGGGAACGGGACGGGAGGTGAGCCACGGCTGTATTCGCCTCTACCCCGAGGATATCCCCCGCCTCTTCCGGCTGGTCCGGGTCGGTACGCCGGTCACCATCGTCCGGGAACCGATCAAGGTCGGTGAGCAAGGGGGACGAGTTTACATCGAAGCACATGATGATGGCGAGGAAGATATGGATTATCTGGGGGTGGCAACGGGGCTTTTGACCCAGCGCGGGCTCGTGGACCGGGTGGACATGAACCTCCTCGACAAGGCGCTCCGTTTGCGGAGCGGCATCCCTGCCGACATCACCCACTGAAACTACAGTGTAAACAAAAAAGGCCGCGGCATTCTCACCGCGGCCCGTTCACTCACATCTACCTGCGTTACTTTTTCTGCTGCATCTCGAATGCCTTTTCCGCCTTCTGCGCGGAGGTATCGGCCCGCTTGGCCGCGTCTTCTGCCTTGGCTGCCGCTGCTTCGGCCCGGTTGGCCGCCGCAACCGAGTTTCCTTCGGCCGCCTGTGCCGCCTGCGCCGCCTTCTGGGCATCGGCCTTGGCAGCGGCAACCTCGCTCTTTGCTGCATCCAGGTCGGCCATGGGCTGCCCCACCTTCTTCTCCAGGTCATTGAGCTTCGTTTCAATCCCCGTCAGCCGCGAATCGAGCTTGTCGATCCGGCTACTGATGGGGTCCGTCTGCTCCTTGACGAAACTTTCCGTGGCACACCCCGCAGCAAAGAGCATCGCCACACACACCATCACACCCAATCCCTTCATAGTCCACCTCCCGTAGTATTAAGCATAACTAACACAAATCATACAATTTTTCAGACAGTAATCAAGGGGGGATGGGACGATAAACAGGGTAGCCGGTCTCTATGGGCATCTATGCGGCGGAAACCCCTTCCCGGCTTGATACATAGAAGGACGAGGCCATGCACCCGACGACAACCCCACAGGTTCAAAACTCGCTCCTTCCCGTACCCGCAAGCCCCATTTCCACGCTGTTCTCTGTAACGTAGCCAGTGAAACCCCTTGCCACAGTGAAGTTTTTCTAACTTCAACCTTGACTTTTGCGTTGCTTAAAGTACATTTATAATCCGATTCTCACAAAACCAGGGTTTCCCGTCGCGCCCGAGGCTTGCAACGCGGCACATCAGCCTTTACAAAGAACACGATCCCGATATCGGAATAATCATCCGAATGTCATCATACAAAGGAGGAGTTATGCGCAGCCTGAAAATGATCGCGCCGGTCCTGGTTTCTCTCATGTTGCTGTCGATAGGTGGTTGCGGGAGCGGTTCGTCTTCAACCAGTAGCCCGTTCTCTTCGGGGTCTGGCAGTACCGCAGATTCAACCTCTACTACGCCCACACCCACCGGAAGCGGGACCGTGCTTTCCTACAATCTCGCTCTGAGCGTTACCGCACCATCGGGGACCGGCACCACCGTGGGACCCAACAGTATCGTCATTGCCACCGCCACATTGAAAGACTCCAGCGGTAACCCTGTCGCCAATCAGCCGATCAAGTTCGAGGCTGTCACGGGGCCGGTCACCATAAATCCGGCAATAGTTACCACTGATTCCAGTGGCAAAGCCATAAACTTCCTCACGGCGGGGTCAACAACCACGTCGGCTGTTGATGTAATTATCAAGGCGTCTACTTCGGCGAACAATCAGCTCGTCACCGCAATCGGCTTATTCAAGATCATGCGTAGCGAAAGTAATATCATCAAATTTTTAACAACCAAAAACCCTACCGATCCCGACGGCACACTGAACACATTGGCAGTAACTATCAAGGACCCAGCACCTACTTCGCGAGTAATTCTACAACTGGTCCCGTTTCAGATACTGGATAACAACGGGATCCCACGCACGCGTGTTCCAGTGACAATAAGTGTTTACAGCGAAATCGGCAATTGTCCTGTATTCATCGATTCTCCAGAAACAAGTGCAAGAACAGTTACCACTGATGACACTGGTTTAGGCATATTCAATGCCGGGGTAACTGTAGCTCTCCCAGCTGGTGTAACCAAGAATTCGTGCTCTGTCATATACAAAGCTGAGGCTGCTGATCCGAACAATGCTACGGGGTTCGTTTACTCTTATGGGGGTTTTATTGCTACCCTGGAAACCACACCATAATGTTGACTAGTTTTATATGCTAAATGATTTCATTCTTCTAGGAGGCACTATGCGTATCATCATCTCTTGTATCCTGAGCCTGGTCCTGCTCACATCTACCGCCATGGCCGAAAGCATCAACGGCAGGCTGGGCTTGACAGGCAAGCTTGGGTTTACCGTGCCGCTCAAAGACCTTGAGGTGGGAGGTGCAGAAATAGGTGAACATGAGACGGGTTTTGCGGGGGGTGGTGGGCTGATCTACGGTCTGGGTGACAACTTCGCCCTCGAACTTGACGTTACCCACGCCCCTGCCACGGACATCAAGATCAACAAGAGCAAAGTTGCGGAACAGCAGACCACCGACATCTCGGTCGGCCTCCAGTACCGGCTCATGCCCGAGCACCGGTTGGTCCCCTACGTGGGTGCCGGCGCCGATTTCATCAAGGGTGACATAACGAATTCAGACATAGATTGGACCTACGGAGGACACGCCTCTCTCGGGGCCGACTACTTCATCACCAAAAGCATCGTAGCGACCGTCGACTTCAGGTTTGTAGCCGGCAGCAAGAGCGACATTCTACTGAACGGCTCGACCATAGGGAGATATGATCCGATGAGTTTTATCGGAACGTTCGGAGTGCGGCTATTCCTGCCCAAAACCTGGTAGCAAAGGAATAGTCCTGGCTGAATGCGAAAAGGGGACCGGCGATGGTCCCCTTTTTCGTTCTGGAATTCCCCCGACCTGGCAGAGTTCCTGCCGCATCAGGAGGATATTTGACGAACGATTCATTCTGACAGAAGCGACAGAGTCCTCACAGCCACCGCTTCCGCTTGAAATAGACAAGCATACCCCCCGCTATGGCCGTCATGAGGGCCAGGACAGCATAGTAGCCCCATTGCCACTTCAGCTCCGGTATGTTCTGGAAGTTCATGCCGTACACCCCGACGATGAAGGTGAGGGGGATGAAGATGGTGCCGATGATGGTAAGGAACTTCATGATTTCGTTCATCCGGTTGGAGAGACTCGACAGGTAGACGTCCAGTATGCCGGAGAGCATGTCCCGGAAGGTGTCGATCGAGTCCATCACCTGGATGGTGTGGTCGTAGACGTCGCGCAGGTAGATCAGCGTTGCGTCCTGTACCAGTTCCGATTCTCCCCGCTGCAGGGCTGCGAGCACCTCCCGCAGGGGCCAGACGGCCCGGCGCAGGAAGATCATCCGCCGCTTCATGCCATGGATGCGACGGACGGTATGGGGGGTCGGCCGGGAGACCACTTCGTCCTCCAGCGCTTCGATCTCCTCCCCCAAATGCTCCAGCACCACGAAATAGTTGTCGACGATGGCGTCGATGAGGGCATAGAGCAGGTAATCGGCGCCGGCTGCCCTGATGCGCCCCTTCCCCCCCCGGAGCCGTATCCGGACCGGATCGAACGCGTCCCCCGCCATTCCTTCCTGGAACGACAGCATATGGGTGGGGCCGAGGATGAAGCTTACCTGTTCCGCGCGGACCTCGGGGTGCCCATTGTTGTGCAGCATCTTCATGACGACGAAGAGATAGTCGCCGTATACTTCGATCTTCGGCCGCTGGGTGGTATTGAGGATATCCTCCATCACCAGGGGATGGAGGCCGAAGCACTCCCCTAGCTGCTGGACGATATCTGCTTGCTGGACACTGTCCACGTTGATCCAGGTAACCGTCCGCGTGTCCCGGTAGGGGATGCACTGGGAAACGGACTGCAGTTGGGTCTCCCGGCATCCCGCCTCGTCGTAGTCCATTACGTGAATGGTTACCGGCCGGTCGATCGTCTCGCCGATGTGGACCAGGGTCCCCGGCGGCAGGCCGCTCTTTGCCCCCCGCCCTTTGACGAATTGCGTCATGTCATGTACCTCGGAACAGTCGTGGTGATAGCGACGGCGATTCTACACCAGACGTACGCCGCCGTCCACACCAATCCCCTGAAGCAGGGCGTCATGGTACATGCAAAAAATCCTCTTTACTTCATCCGCCTGTACGGATATATTCCGAGTCATGGAAACCATTGCCACGATTTTCCAATCCCTCGAAGACGAAACCCGTCTCCGCGTCCTGGCCCTGCTCCTGGAAGAAGAAGAGCTCTGTGTCTGCGACCTGATGGCGGTCCTGCAACTCCCCCAGTCCACCGTGTCGCGACATCTTTCCCACCTCAGGAATGCGGGATGGCTGCGCGACCGCCGTGAAGGGGTATGGATCTACTACTCCATTCTCAAACAGCTCGGCCCACTCCAGCAGTCGCTGCTGCCCATCCTGCGCCACTTCTTTCACGGCAATACGGTGGCAAAGTCAGATATTGAGCGACTTCGCGGGTTGAGTCGCGGGAATGTCTGCGCCTGACGAGTGGAATTATCGGAGTTCCCAAATCTGGGAGTGGGGGCGGAGTCTCCGCCCCCACCACACATCGACGATTTGGAGCAATTTTTTTGCCCGAATTAATCCGTAAATCCGGATTAAAGAAAGAAATCGCAAAAAAATCGCTGTACGCCGTACTCAATAGGAGCAGGAATGATGGAAAAGCAGATGAGTTTTTTCGACAAATACCTGACCGTCTGGGTCGCCATCTGCATGGTGATTGGTGTGGCGCTGGGCAAGGCGGCCCCCCAGGCGGTGGCATCTCTGCGTGGGCTTGAGTTTGGTCAGGGATCCCAGATCAACATTCCCATCGCTGTCCTGATCTGGCTCATGGTCTACCCGATGATGCTCAAGGTCGATTTCGGTTCGGTGGCCAATGTGGGAAAAAATCCGAAAGGGCTCTTCGTCACCCTGTTCGTCAACTGGATCGTCAAGCCGTTCAGCATGGCCTTTTTCGCCTGGCTCTTTTTCCGGCTGGTATTCAGCCCCTGGATCGCCCCGGCCGAGGCCGATCAGTACATTGCCGGCAGTATCATCCTCGCCGCCGCCCCCTGCACCGCCATGGTCTTTGTCTGGAGCTACCTGACCGACGGTGATCCCGGCTACACCCTGGTGCAGGTCTCGGTGAACGACCTGCTGATGCTGCTGTTCTTCGCCCCCATCGTCAAATTTCTCGTATCCGGCGCATCGAACCTGATCGTCCCCTTCGGCGTCCTGTTCACCTCGGTGGTTGTATTCATCGTCATCCCGCTGGCCGCCGGGGTCATCACCCGCAACGTGCTGATCAGATCCCACGGCCCGGAATGGTTCAACAACGCCTTCCTGCCCAAACTTCACCCGGTGGCAATCGGAGCCCTTCTGGCCACGCTGGTGCTGATCTTCGCCTTCCAGGCCGACAACATCACCGGCCGACTCTTCCACGTGCTGCTGATCGCCGTACCAATCACCATCCAGGTCTATTTCAACTCATCCCTGGCTTATGGACTGATGAAATGGCTCAAGATTCCCCATAACGTTGCCGCTCCGGGGGCACTGATCGGCGCCAGCAACTTCTTCGAACTTGCCGTCGCCGTCGCCATCACCATCTTCGGCCCCGAGTCAGGGGCTGCCCTGGCCTGCGTGGTGGGGGTCCTGGTGGAGGTGCCGGTCATGCTGTCGGTCTGCTCCTTCTGCAACCGCACCCGGCACTGGTTCGCTGCCGCATAATAAGAAGAAAAATGTGGCTGCAATTCATGATTTTTTTACCATGGCAGCATTCTTTGATCATTCCATGAAGAGATACCAACATGTTTTCATTCCTTGAACAGTTCGCCGACCTGATTGTAAAGCAATGGCTCGGCCTGGATATAACAACCCGTCTTGGCGGGGCGCTCCATTTCTTTATCTACGACACGGTGAAGATATTTCTCCTTCTGTCCACCATCATCTATGTTGTCGCCATCATCCGCTCCTGGTTTCCTCCGGAGAAGACCAAGCGAATACTTTCCCATGAACGGGAGTATGTTGGTAACGTCATGGCCGCCCTTTTGGGGATTGTGACTCCCTTCTGCTCCTGTTCGGCGGTGCCGCTATTCATCGGCTTTGTGGAGTCGGGAGTGCCCCTGGGGGTGACCTTTTCCTTTCTTATCTCATCACCCATGGTCAACGAGGTGGCCCTGATCATGCTCTGGGGGATGTTCGGCTGGCGAATCGCCCTCATCTACATCGGCACTGGCCTGGCAGTGGCCATCGTCGCCGGCATCGTCATCGGCAAACTGAACATGGAAAAGTACGTTCAGGACTATGTCTGGGAGATGCGGGTGGGGAACGCCGAGATCGCCGAGCAGAGCTGGCCGGAACGGCTCACCTATGCCCGTGGCTACACCCTCGGTTTGTTGAAGAAGATCTGGCCCTACGTTGTTGTGGGTATCGGCATCGGCGCTTTTATCCACGGCTACGTGCCGCAGGATTTCCTGGCCCGCTGGGCAGGACGGGACAACCCCCTCGCTGTTCCGGTCGCGGTGGCCTTGGGTGTGCCACTCTACTCCAATGCCGCGGGGGTGATTCCCATCGTCCAGGCCCTCACCGCCAAGGGGATGGCCATCGGCACCGTGCTGGCGTTCATGATGGCGGTAACCGCCCTCTCCCTGCCGGAAGCGATCATTCTCGGCAACGTACTGAAGAAACCGCTCCTGGCAACCTTCTTTGGTATCGTTGCAATAGCTATCGTCATCGTTGGCTACCTGTTCAACGCACTACTGTAAAGGAGAATATGACATGAAAATCGAGGTACTGGGAACCGGCTGCGCAAAATGCAAGACCCTCTACGAGAACGTGAAGAAGGCCGTGGAAGAAAGCGGCGCAAGCACCGAGGTGGTGAAAGTGGAAGACATACCATCCATCATGAAGTACGGCGTCATGAGCACGCCGGCGCTGGTGATCGACGGTCAGGTGAAGTTTTCTGGCAAGGTCGCTTCCGTAGCGGAGATCATGGGGATGCTATAGAGCTTCACCAACACAATCCACTGAAAGGAACATCCATGAAACGCTGCATAGCAGTCCTTTCCTGTATCCTGATGCTTGCCGGGGTAGCTCGCGCCGAACTCCCGTCCGCCACCGATGCGATTGTCAAACAGGCCCTCTCTTCCGGCAAACCGACCGTTATTGACCTGGGGGCGCGCAGCTGCATCCCGTGCAAGAAGATGGCGCCGATCCTGGAATCCCTGTCCGGCGAGTATCGCAGCAAAGCCAGCGTGCTGTTCATCGACGTCCATGAAAATCAGGCTGCTGCGGAAAAGTTCCGGGTTCAGTTGATCCCGACCCAGATATTCTTCGACGCCAAGGGGAAAGAGGTCAAACGCCACATCGGCTTCATGGAGAAGGCCGAAATCACCAGGGAATTGAAGGCGCTGGGGATTAAATGACCTTTCTCGACAACATCGAGCAGATCGTCGCCGCCTATCCGCTGCTGGCCTTTGGCGCCGTTTTCCTTGCCGGCGTCATCTCCTCGGCTTCCCCCTGCGTGCTCGCCACCATCCCGCTGGTCGTCGGCTTTGTCGGCGGCTATGCCGAAGGAAACCGCTGTAAGGCATTCCGCTATTCTCTGGCATTTATCCTGGGGCTCTCCCTCACCTTCACCGCCTTCGGTGCTGCCGCGGGGCTGCTGGGGACCATGTTCGGCACCGTCGGCGGCTGGTGGTACGTTGCCGCCGGTATCGTGGCGCTGGTGATGGGAGGACAGATGATGGGGCTCTACGAAATCCGTCTGCCGGTTAAGCGTGATTTCAAGCCGAAACAGGGGGGTGTGGTCGGCTCGTTCATCCTCGGCCTGTTCTTCGGAGTGGTCTCTTCCCCCTGTGCAACACCGGTGCTGGTGGTGATCCTGACCTACGTGGCCACCAAGGGGCGGGTGTTGTACGGAACGACGTTGCTGTTCACTTACGCCATCGGCCACTGCCTGCTGATCCTGGCAGCCGGGACGTTCACCGGTTTTGTCGAGTCGTTCGTAAAGGCAAGAGGGGTCGTCAACTTCTCCACCTGGACAAAACGGATCGGCGGATTCGTTGTCGCTACTGTGGGGGCGTATCTCTTGTGGATGGCTTAAATCGCCATGCTCAAAATACCACTCTTACGCTACGTTTCGGCCGCGTAAACCTCCATCAGCTTGCTGAAGCCGCAAAAAAGCCCGTTTCCTGCGGGCTTTCACACATGCACCTTTACACATGCAACGTGACCAGATAAATCTGCCAATCAGTATTCCTTGAGATTGCCGAACTCACCCCAGGCCAGGTACGTACGGGGAGATTCGACGAATTCGTAGATATTCTCCATGACTTCCAGATGGTGCTTCTCTTCCTCGGCGATCCGTTTCAGGATTCCGGCTGCCGACACGTTCTGCTCCTTCTCTGCCAGCTCTTCATAGAGCCGGATGCTCTCTTCTTCCGCTTTTATGGCATGGCCATATCCATCCTGATCCTCCGCCAGGATCGTCTCGGGAACAGCTTCACCGACGATTTTCCCCAACTCGTCCCTGGCCCGCTCGAGCACGACCGACTCGGCCCGCCGAGAATCGGTCCCCGCTTTCAGGGCCGCCAGGTGCTCGTGATGCTCCCGTTCGGACTCTGCCAGCAGGTTGAAGATTGTTTTTAGTTCATTCGTTCTTGCCGCTGCCGCCAGTTTCTCGTAAAACTTCCGGCTTTCCTCTTCTTTTTCCATGGCGAAATCGAACACGTTCATCCTTGCCACCACCTTTCACCACCGGCAGCACGTAGCGTCACCGGTGTTTTCTGTCATGCAATCCTTTTCCTGTTTCCTGGTTATAGTATACCACCAATCGCCCCTTCATGAATCCCAACAACTCGCCATAGTCCTTCCCATTTCGACGACCGCCGTAATCCGCCCCCTTGAAGCCGGCATCGACACATTGTAAGGGTACAATTTCCCGTCCCCGGTTGACACCCTGAGCACCATCGGATACATTAACACAGACTTAACAACTGAAATTCAATCCTGAGGAGGTAGCGATGAACCGCTTTCACCTGATACGCACCCTGGCCTGCGCGGCCCTGTTTCTGGCACTGTGTGTCGGATCTGCGTTGGCCACGTCCAAGGTCTTCGACGTGGACCAGGAGTTCTATCCCTACTACCCGTCCCTCATCAAATGGAACAAGTCCTCCGTCCCCTTCAATGACCCGAAAAAATGCGGCGGCTGCCACTCCAAGCAGTACCGGGAATGGAACGGCTCGGTCCACAGCCTCGCCTTCAAGGACCCGGTCTATCAGGGAGAGCTTAACAAGGGGGTCAAGGCGGTGGGGCATGATATCGCCCGTCAGTGCGAGGGGTGCCACTCCCCGGCTGGTGTAGTTACCGGCGAAATCAAGGGTCCGGGGAACGCGGGGCTTTCCGACATGGCCCTGGCAGGGGTATCCTGCGACATCTGCCACTCCATTAGCGGCACCACCCACTGGCAGACCCCCTCCCACGAACCGGAGAACGGCTCTTTCATCCTGACCCCGGGAGTGGAAACAACGGGGGGACAGACCCTGATCAAACGGGGCCCCTTCAAGCCGTCCGACAACTGCGGCGCCGGCTTTCACAAGTGCGAAGAGTCGTCCCTCCACCTCCAGTCCGACCTCTGCGCCGGCTGTCATCAGGTCTATCACTACGACTCCCACTTCCCCATCGAGGCCACTTACCTGGAGTGGAAACACGGACCCTATGCCCAGAAGGAGATCCTCTGCCAGGACTGCCACATGGTGGAGACGGAAGTATTCAAGCGCACCGCCGACCAGTTCGTGAAGCCCACGCGGGAAGAGTACCGCCACTACTTCAACGGTGCCAACTTCCTCCTTTCCTACCTGGCGGCCGGGGCGGCAAAAAAGGGGGGAGACGAGAAACTGGCCAAGAGCCTCATGCAGCAGTATGACATGGCGGTAGAGCGGCTTAAGTCGGCGGCCGACCTGGAACTCTCCCCCGTCTACCGCGACGGCCGGCTGGCAGAACTGAAAGTCCGCGTGAAGAACATCCGCGCTGGCCACAACCTCCCCACTTCCCTCACCAACGTCAGGGAGATGTGGCTCGAGGTCATCGCCAAGGATGAAAGCGGCAAGGTCATCATGACGAGCGGCTCCCTCAACCCTGACGGCACTCTGCCCGAAGACGCCCGCAACCTCAACTCCGACGGCATGGGGAACGATTTCCACTTCGCCATCGACCCGTGGAAAGTCACCGCCTTCTCCCGCCACGACACCATCCCTCCCAAAGGGTACAAGGATGTGCATTTCGGCTTCCCCGCCAATGGGGCGAAGAGCGTAACGGTCGAGGCCCGGCTCCGGTTCCGTCAGGCCGGCCAGAAAGTGGCAGAAGCGCTCCTTGGCGCCGTGCCGAAGGACATCGATCTGAAAGCAATCTACGGTCTGGAGAAGGTGCCGGCGCTGCCGGTGGTGGACATGGTGGTCAAGCAGGCAAATTTTGCCACTTCGCAGTAATTTCCCACCACTACATGCCATTCGCGAAAGCCCCGGCACCTTGCCGGGGCTTTTTTTGCGCATGCGGTCGCTAACGTCGCTTCAGCCGGGCAGAACCCTTTCCGTTTGACATCGTCCCACGTTTTCTCTATAACGACGACAGTATGCCGTAGTGCCGGGGAGGAGATAACCATGCAGCGGGCATTGCTGATCATCGACGTGCAGAACGAGTACTTCACCGGCAAGCTGCCGGTCACTCACCCCGCCGGGAGCCTGGCCAACATCCTGCGGGCGATGGATGCCGCCGCCGGACGGAACATCCCGGTAGTGGTGATCCAGCACGCCTCTCCCCAGGCCGATGCGACGGTATTCAGGAAGGGAACGCCCGCCTGGGGACTCCTTTCCGACGTAGCGGAGCGCCACCACGACCTCCTCCTCGGCAAGGAGTGGCCGGGGAGTTTCACCGGCACATCCCTGGAGACATGGCTGCGCAAGCGACGGATCGACACCGTGGCCATCGCCGGCTACATGACCCAGATGTGCTGCGACACCACCGCCCGTCAGGCATGCCATCTCGGTTTCGGCGTGGAATTCCTGTCCGATGCCACCGGCACACTCTCTATCAGCAACGCCGCCGGATCGGTGACAGCTGAGGAACTCCACCGTGCCATCCTGGTGACCCAGCAGATGCTCTTCAGCAAAGTAATGACCACCGCCGACTGGCTGCAGGCCATCGGCTGGACGCCATAATCGGAGCTTCCATGAAACGTTACCGCACCCCCTTGATACTTCTTGCCACGCTGGTTCTTCTCGCCGTCACCAATCCGGGCTTCGACCGGCACAAGGAAAAAATTGCCGAACGGACCCGGGAAGAGAGCGGTATACTCTCCGCCGCCGTCGGCGCCCTGAGAAACGAGTTCGGCTACCTCCGTTACCGGAACTATCTCCTCTGTTCCGCCACCGTTACCAAAATCAGCCGTCCCCGCCTGGTCTCTATCGGCGTGCTCGGGATGGTCGTGGTCGTATCGACGGAGTGACCCGCCGCCGCGGGGCGGCACTGACGCAGGGAGAAAGGAGAGACCACGCCATGTCCCGCTTCCCGACGATCCTTGCCGGAACGCTGCTGTTCATCTCCGTTCTCCTGTTCGCTCCTTTGGCCAACGCCAACGACTCCGCAGTGGAAGTGACCCCAACCGGCCTGCAGTTCAAGGAAGTGCGAGACATCGTCATTGAGCGGGAAGACCTCCGGATCGGCAAACAACGGGTCGACGTCACGTACGTCTTCAGAAACACCGGCACGCAGGACCTCACCACCGAGGTCGCCTTCCCCATTCCTCCCTATGAATTCAGGATCGCCCCCCCCGGCGGTATCCCCTCCTTCGACGACTTCACGGTAGAGGTGAACGGCACTCCGGTCCTCTACCGGAAGGACATTCGCGCCCAGGCCCGGGGGAAGGACGTCACCGACCTCCTGACCGCCAGGAAGATCTCCATCAAAGACTTCGACGGACTCCCTGACACGGAAGAGCAATTCACCGCCAAGATCGGCGCCGACATGGAAAAATTCCGGGAGACGGGGGTCATCGGGGGTGACGGCTGGCCCGACTGGCAGGTGGCCATCACCTGCCACTGGACCCAGACCTTCCCCGCCGGCACGCGTGTCACCATCCATCACCGTTACACACCCTACACTGGGTTCCGGGCCTTCCGCAACGAAGACGAGGACGACATCCCCGTGCGGGCCTGCCTTGACCAAGACGCCGAGACATGGCTGAACAGAACCATCCCGCCGGGGAAAGAGGTTTTCGGCAGCGCCATCTGGCTCGGCTACATCCTCACCACCGCCAACAACTGGCGACGCCCCATCGGGGAATTCCACCTGACCATCGACAAGGCCCCGGAAGAACTGGTGAGCGCCTGCTTCGACAGGCCACTGAAAACCACCGGCCCCACCCGGGCCGAGATCCATCTCCGCAACTATCAGCCGACCCAGGACCTGCAGGTATTCTTCCTCGGCAAGATGTGAACCGCCGCTTTACACGACGGATGCGGAATGGACACAATTTTTTCCTCTCTCCCTTGACTAACCGTCCAAAGCGCGGCCTACTTAGTAGTAAGAGTTCGTTGCTGCCGGCAGCCGGCGGCAATTCCGCATCGACGACAAAGGAGGCTGACAATGTCTGAAAAACTGCTGGTTCCATCCATCGAAAAACGTCTGGCAAGTTTCCTGGAAGTCAGCCGGAGGAATCTGAAGGGGCCCTGGCGCGGCGACAAGGTCCGACCGACCATCACCATCTCCCGCGAGTTCGGCTGCGAAGGGTTTCCCGTAACGGAGAAGCTGCAGGAACTTCTGGAAAAGCAGACCGGCGACGACTGGACTGTCATGGACAAGGCGCTGCTGGAGGAGGTGGCGAAGCACCACAACCTGTCGGAAGAACTCCTGCACAATCTTGGGGAGAAGAACCGCTTCATCGACGATATGGTCTCCACCTTCTCCTCCCGCTGGAAGAGCGACAAGGACTACTACCGGCTCCTCTGCAAGCAGATCGTCGCCCTCAGCGAGAAGGGGAACGTCATCATCATCGGTCGCGGTGCATCGATCCTCACCCAGGACAAACCCCACTGCTACCACTTTCGCATGATCGCGTCCCAGGAATTCAAACTGAAGTCGATCACCAAACGACTCGGTATCGACGAGGACGAGGCGGAAAAGCTCATCCGGAAGAAACAGCGGCAGCGGGAAGAGTTCATAAAAGATTTTCTCAACCGTGACGTGGCGGACCCGACCCTCTATCACCTCGTCTTCAACAACGCCAAGAACCCGGCGGATGTGATAGCGGAAACCATCTCCCATTACGTGTCGACGCGGCTCAAGCGGTAAGACGGCACCATGGGAGTCGACCACACGGCATTTTCCGCGACGCTACAGCAGGCCATCGGCGAAAAGCTTGCGGAAGCTGCCGATGCCGCGGGCCTGCGTGCCATGCTCGACACTGCTGTCCAGATCACCGAACGGACACTCGCCGAAGAGAGCGACCGGGAGCAGGCGGCACTCGTCGCCTGCCACGCCGGTTGTTCCGCCTGCTGCAGTCTCAACGTGGCGGTTCTCCTCCCCGAAGCGATCGCCATCGCCGCCTGGCTCCGGGAACCGGCCTTCGCCCAACTTGCGGAAACCGTGGGAACGTTCGCCAGATACCTCCGCTGGGTGGACGACGAAGAGCGAATTCGCCTCCGGATTCCCTGCGCCTTCCTCGACCACCGCGGCTGGTGCCTCATCCACCCGCTCCGCCCCCTCATGTGCCGCAGCATCGCCGCCACCGACCCGGACCAGTGCCGGAAATCACTGGAAATCACCTGGATGGACGACGAAGAGCCGGTCATGCTCAACCTGGAACAGAAATTCTTCTACGACGAGGCGTTCATGCACGTGGCAACGGCTCTCGACCGGCGAGGCCTCGATTCCCGCAGCATGGAACTCCACACCGCCGTGCAGGCGTTCCGGGACCGGCCGGAACGGGTTGCGGATTTTCTCGCCGGCGAACGGATCAGCCTCTGACGGACTCCCCTCCTTCCCCCGTACCTGCTTTGTCCTTGACTCACCCCGCCCGGCACAGTATTTTGAGACAAGTAGCAGCTCGGACTTAGCAGCTCCCGCAGTACTGAGAAATGTGAAGATATTAGTGAGTTCCGCCTTTATGGGTACCAGGTCAAAACGAAGCGAACGTTGCCAGCGTTGCCGAATGCATCTCCATCTCTGCCTCTGCCCGTTGATTCCCCGGTATGACCTCTCCACCCGGCTAGTCCTCGTGATGCACCATCGCGAGCAGATCAAGACAACGGCCACCGGCCCGCTTGCCCTTGAATCCCTGTCCAACAGCGAATTGCGCATTCACGGCCATCGGGACCGTCCCCTCGACTTCAGCGACCTGGATGTTCCCGGTCGGCGTACGCTCCTCCTCTACCCCGGAGACGATACCCCCATCCTCAGCAGAAGCTTTCTGGAGGGTGACGACCGGCCCATCACCCTGGTGGTTCCCGATGGCAACTGGCGGCAGGCGTCCAGGATGGGACGAAGACTTCCCGGTCTCGGCCATGCCGAAATGGTCCGGCTTCCCGAAGGTCCGCCGACTGAGTGGGGTGTCCGGCGGGAATTCCACTCCGAAGGGTTGGCGACGTACGAAGCCATTGCCAGGGCCTTCGGTATCATCGAATCGCCCGTCGTCCAGTCGGGCATGGAAGAACTCTTCCGCCTGATGGTGCAGAGGACCCTCCATTCCCGCGGATGTTCCGACCGGGAGAGTGACCGCACCTGAATAGCGCGAGGTAGGGGGATTTCAGCTGAAGTGAAAGACGAGCCCCAAAGCCGCCGCCCCGAGAATGACGAACATGGGGCTGACCTTGGTGAACTGAAGGATGAGCAGGCCGGCAATGAGGAGGAGGAAATCCCGGCCGCTGGAGAGGGAGGTCTTCCCCAGGTTCCAGGCAGCGGCGGCCACCAGCCCGACCACTGCCGGCAACAGTCCGTCCAGGGTAGTGCGGATCAGTTCCATGTTGCGCATCTTCTCGTAGCGGCTGGAGATGGCGAGCATGAGCACCGTGCAGGGGAGGAATATGAAGACCGTCCCTACGAGAGCGCCGGGAAAGCCCGCCGCTTTGTATCCGGTAAAGGTGGCAAGCATGGCAAGGGGACCGGGTGTGAGTTGGGAGAGGGCGACCCCGTCGAGGAACTCCTTGAGGGTGAGCCACTGCAGTTGATCCACCATGATCCGGTGGAGGAGTGGTATCAGGACGTAGCCGCCACCGAAGAAGATCACACCGATCTTCAGAAACAGCCATGCCAGCTTGACAAGCCCCCCCATCAGCTGTGCTCCCGTCGGTACCAGCTCCGTCCCAAGGACCAGACGGCCGCCGCGACCAGGATGGTGAGAGCACTCGCGTTGAGCAGGGCCGCTGCGGCGAAGGCAGCCAGGGCCATGAGCCAGGCTTCGTTCCCCTTCACCTTGGACCGTCCCATTCCCACTGCCGCCACGATGATGAGGGCGATGATGACGGGATTGGTGCCGTTCAAAGCCGACTGGAGCTGGGGCAGTTCGTGGAACGTGAAGTAGAGCCAGGAAAGCAGACAGATCAGGATGAACGAGGGGGCGATAAAAGCGGACGCCGCAATGATGCCACCGACGGGGCCGCGCAGGTAATAGCCGACAAAGGTGCAAGTGTTGAGGGAAAACGGGCCGAGTATCTGGCCGAAGGCGAGCCCATGCATGAACTCTTCCATGCTGATCCACTTCTTTTCGTGAACACAGACCCGCTCGGTGAGGGAGACGATGGCCATGCCGCCGCCGAAGCCGGTCGCCCCGATGAAAAAAAACACCTTGAAAATCTCGAGGAGAGATACCCGCTGTGACCGTTCCATGGCAGATGTATAGCAGTATCGGCACCAGTCGGCAAGGAAAAACCTGCCGCACGGCAATACTGCTCCCTGAATGGTTGCGAGGCACCGCCAAGTATGATAATATCCCCGCCGGTTTTGCATACTGTATACGGATTACGTATTTCTCATTGACTGACCCCAAAAAACATGACAAAATCCCCCACAATGTGTGCCGGCTGTGGATGTCCCTCGTCCGGAAAATATCGCATCAAGGGAAAGCACTTTCCCGTGTTGCCGTGAAATTTGATGTGCAGCATTAACTACAAGGAGGAATCGATGAAAACACCGAAACTCGTCAGGCTCGCTATCGGTCTGGCCATGGCAACCGCGCTCATGGTCGGCACCGCGTTCCAGACAATGGCCGCTGAACCGGCCAAGGCACCTGCCAAGGCGGCAACACCGGCTAAAGCTGCGGCACCGGCTGCTAAAGCTGCAGCGCCCGCACCGGCTAAAGCAAAGGTTGCCCTGACCAACGACGACTGCGTCAAGTGCCATGCCGGCCCCCCCGCCGACATCGAGGCGGCTGGCGGCTGGCACAAGAAGGTCGGCTGCAACAACTGCCATGAAGGGCACCGCCCCAGTTCGAAGAACAACATCCCGAACTGCAACCAGTGCCACGAAGGCAAACCCCACTACACCCTCAAGGGGCAGTGCGGAAACTGCCACAAGAATCCCCACAGGCCGAAGGATATCGCCTTCGCCAGCAACGTCACCGACCCCTGCGTGACCTGCCACACCCAGCAGATCGCCCAGCTGAAGGAATTCAAGAGCAAGCACTCGGGACTCTACTGCTCCACCTGCCACAACGTCCACGGCAGGATTCCGCAGTGCGTCCAGTGCCACAAGCCGCACGCTCCGACGATGGTTCAGGCCGACTGCGCCAAGTGCCACAAGGCTCATCAGCCGAAGAACGTGAAGTACGCTTCCACCGTGCCGTCCAAAGACTGCGCTGCCTGCCACAAGAAGGCATTCGATCTGCTGACCAATAGCACCTCCAAGCACAAGTCCCTGGCCTGCGTGTACTGCCACCAGGAAAAACACAAGATGGTACCCAAGTGTCAGGATTGCCACGGCGTACCGCACCCGGCCGGTATGCTGGCCAGGTTCCCGAAATGCGGCGACTGCCACAACATCGCCCACGACCTGAACCACTGGTCGAGCCAGTCTACGGCAGCACCGGGCAAACCGGCCGCTCCGGCCAAGCCGGCGAAGAAGAAATAACTCGCTCATCGTGAGCACGAAGGGCCTGCAGATTTCTGCAGGCCCTTTTTTATGGCTGATTGTCTTTTGTTAGCTTTTGAAACAGAGAGAACGTTTTATCAGCATCACCGGGCAAGATGGTGAAATAGAGACAAGGGTCTGACACCCGTTGCGTCACTGCGCCTCTGCGTCAACGATTGAAAGCCGTCAGATTTCACCTGCCAGCCCTTCCACGTACGCCACCGCCGCTTCCCGGAATTCCTCGAAATCCTCTTCGAGCCCGGCATAATTACGGCGCAACTCCCTGGCACCCGATGCCAATGGGTTCGGTCGCCGCAGGCGGAGTGAAAGCCGTTCCAGCACCCTGGCAATGACTGCCTCATCCCGATAGGAGGTGAGCCAGTCATGGGTTATCATCCGGGTTGCCATCTGTTGCATGGAGAGTGGAAGGCTCGGCAGGTGGGACTGGAGGGCGGCATAGACATGCCGCGCAAATACGGGAAGCGGGACGGGGTGGTGGCGATTCCATGTCCGGGCCATGAAGTGGTCATAGTAGACATCCACGAGCACCCCCCGGCAATGGCCATAGGACTCGTCTATCCGCAACCGGCTTCGCCGCACCGCGGGATGGTCGTGGGAAAAACTGTCCACCCGGCGGTGGAGTACGATCCCCCGGGTGACGTCCGGCGCGTAGGTTGCATCGAGCCGCCCCTTGACGAAATCGCCGAGGATGCTCCCGACCAGTTCCGCCGGGGTGTCGGGAGAAAGGTAAAGATGGAAGAGGTAGTTCACCGGTAGCTCCTTGTCAATTCCATCTATAGTGTACCGTACCTGGCTCCGCTTCGGCGACACATTTCCCCGGATGCCCGACAGGGAAAGCTGTTCTGCATTTTTGCCGGGGTGTGTTATGCTGTATGCACTTCACGACGAGGAGGCACCATGGCCGGTACCATCATGCGCTCGGTCTGCCCCTACGACTGCCCCGACACCTGCAGCCTGCTGGTTGAGGTAGAGGATGGCAGGGCAACCAGGGTGAGCGGCGACCCGGAACATCCCTTCACCCGCGGCACCCTCTGCCCCAAGATGCTCCACTACGAGCGGACGGTCCACTCACCCCACCGCCTCACCACACCGCTCATTCGCACCGGACCCAAGGGAAGCGGCCAGTTTCGCCCCGCCGACTGGGACGAGGCCATCGAACGGGTCGCAGCCCGCTGGGGGAACATCATCGCCTCCTTTGGGGCGGAGGCGATCCTTCCCTACTCCTATGCCGGGACCATGGGACTCGTCCAGAGAAACAGCGGCCACCCCTTCTTCCACCGCCTCGGGGCCTCCCGGCTGGCCCGGACCATCTGCTCTCCCGCCAAGGACGCCGGCTGGCAGGCAGTTATGGGGGAAACGCCGGCACCCCACCCGGACACGGTGGCGGACAGCGACCTGGTCATTCTCTGGGGGATCAACGCCGCGGCAACGAGTATCCACTTCCTCCACGGTGTCCGGGAGGCGAAAAAGCGGGGCGCCACCGTCTGGCTCATCGATACCTATGAGACCCCGACCGCCGCCGCGGCTGACCGGACCATCCTGGTCCATCCCGGCAGTGACGGGGCTTTAGCCCTCGGCTTGATGCATCTGCTCGCCCGCGACGAACAACTCGACCGGGAATTCATCGCCGCCCACGTCCAGGGGTTCGAGGAGTTCGCATCCCGCATTCTTCCCCTCTACCCGCCGGAACAGGTGAGCCTGCTCACCGGCCTCCCCGTCATCCTCATCGAGGAGATGGCCGCGTCCTACGGCAGAGCGAACGCGCCCTTCATCCGCCTGGGAAGCGGGCTCTCCCGCTACGGCAATGGCGCCATGACTGTCCGGACCATCGCCACCCTTCCCGCGCTGGTCGGCGCCTACGGGAGACCCGGAGCCGGCTGTTTTTGCGGTGTCAGCACCGGCAGCGCCTTTGCCCTGGCCGAGGTGACCCGTGAGGACTTCATGACGAAACCGACCCGTATCGTCAACATGAACCGGCTCGGCCATGCCCTCACCGAGCTATCCGGCCCGCCGGTCATGGGTCTCTACGTCTACCACTCCAACCCGGCCGCCGTCACCCCGGACCAGAACTCCGTCCTCAGGGGACTTGGCCGGGACGACCTCTTCACCGTGGTTCACGAGCGATTCATGACCGACACGGCCGCTTTCGCCGACATCGTCCTCCCCGCCACCTCGTCCCTGGAGCAGAGCGACATCTACCGATCCTATGGCACTTACTGCATCCAGCGCGCCCGGCCGGTTATCCCTCCTGTGGGGGGGAGCAAGACCAACTGGGAGGTATTCGCCCTCCTGGCCCGGGCCATGGGGTTCGATGAGCCGTTCTTCCGCCAGAGTGCGGACAACCTCATCGACCATCTCCTCGCCATCCCCCGGTCGCTGCGGGAGGGGATCGACACCGCCCGACTGGCAGAGGGGAAAGGGGTGGAATTGCGGCTGCCCGCGGTCGCCCCCCCCTTCGCTACTCCATCGGGAAAGGTGGAGATATTCAATCCACGTGAACCGGAGCCCTTTCCCCGCTACCTCCCCACCCACGAGGAGAAGGGGGAACACCCCCTGCGGCTCATGACCGCACCCACCCCATTCGCCCTCAACGCCTCCTTCTACGAGCAGGAGGAACTGCGTATCAAGCAGGGGGGGATGCGTCTCCAGATGAACCCGGCCGACGCGGCGGCGCGCGGGCTTGCGGACGGCAGGGAGGTGACCGCCTTCAATCGTCTGGGGGAGGTGGTCTTCTCCCTGAAGGTAACCCCCGGAGTCCCGGCAGGGGTAGTGGTGGCGGAAGGTGTCTGGTGGCTCGCCCACACCCCCGGCCCCCGGTCGGTCAACGCCCTCGTCTCCCAGCGCCTTACCGATCGGGGAGAAGGGAGCACTTTCTACGACAACCGGGTGGAGGTACGGGGAGGCCGTTGACGCATCCTCCCCACCTCCCCACCACAGGTCCCCCATGCCCCACTCCTCTTGCCACCCCGAACTTGCCGTTATCGTCCCCGCCCGCAACGAAGCGGCCGGCCTGGCCGACCTGTTCCGTAGCCTGGCCGACCAGCGTGAGGTGGAGCTGGAACTGGTGCTTTGCGATGGAGATTCCGTCGACGGGACGCCGGAACTGGCCCGGCGGCTGACAGCGACGGTCCCCTTCCCAGTCACCATCGTGGAGACGGAATCGGCGCGGGGACTCCAGCTCAACGTCGGCGCCGCAGCGGCGGCGGCCCCCTGCTTCCTCTTTCTCCATGCCGACTCACATTTCTCCGACCCCTTCGCTCTTCGTCGGAGCCTGCTCCATCTTGCCACCGCTCGGTCGGCAGACCCCGGCGCACTCCTGGCCGGGCGGTTTGCGCTCCGCTTCAGGCGCACGGAAACAGCCCCCTCCCTCCCCTACTACTACTACGAGTGCAAGGCATGCCTCGACCGCCCGGAATGCAGCCACGGTGACCAGGGGCTCCTTGTGGGACGGGAAACATTCGCTGACGTCGGCCCGTTCGACGAGACCCTTTCTATGCTGGCCGAGACCCGTTTCGCCGACACCGTCCGGCGCCGGGGGAGACTGCTCCTCCTCCCCGCCGAAATCGGGACGTCGGCTCGCCGCTTCGAAACGGAAGGGCTGGCGGCACGCCAGGCACTGAATGCCATCATCATGAACTTCGCCAACCAGGGGTGGGAGCCGTTCTTCCGCGATCTTCCCCGTCTTTACCGGCACCAGGACCGGACGGAAAGACTGCAACTCCGCCCCATCCTGGAGCGGCTCGGGGAATTGATATGCAGCCTCACCCCTCAAGAGCGTCGGGCACTGTGGCAGGGCACCGGACGCTATATCAGGGATAATGCCTGGCAGCTCGCCTTTGCCCTGGACGTGCGCCGCAACTTCCACTGCAACCTCGCTCCCGGCACGGGGACGACCACCTGCCTCGACATCTATGACCGCCACCTGGACCGGATCACCGACAACGCCGCCGGTCGCTGGCTGGCAGCCCTGCTGGCACGGATGTGGCTCTGGTGGGGAATTCACTGACGCGAAGATGCAACGACGGGATCTGGCTACCTGAACGTGGCAAGGATATAATCGGCGATCTTCCGGGCATCGGCATCGCCAATGGCCTGCCGGTCGAAGCGGGTCATCCCCTGTCCGGGGTTGCGCATCTTGTCCACGATGTCGTCGGCGGTGCGAATGCCGTTTGCCGCCAGGGTGAAGCGGTCGAGGCTCTTGGGGGGATACTTGCTGTTCCCGCCGTCCGGGTGGCAGCCGCTGCAGTGACGAAGAAAGAGCTCTCCCCCCGGCAGGCCGCTTCCGCTCCGGCCCGCCTCGCCGCTGCATGCCGCCAGACCTATCGTTAGCACCACGATGACCACTCCCCGCGCCATAACCTCTCCTTCTTTCACCGTATACGCATTATAGAGTATACACAGTTGCCCGGTCGGCCGCCACTGCCCTATAGTTATGCCAATTTCAGATCAAGGATGAAATCAAGCGGCGAGGATTTAGGCGACGCAGGCGTACAGACAGTACGTTGAGGAGCCGAAGACGAGCCAACGCAGATAGGGCCTTGATGTGGAATTGGTATTAGGCAAGCAGATCGTACTTAAGGGAGCATTGCGTCATGTGCAGAAAACTCTTCGTGGCCGCCACCGGCCAGAACTGCGGTAAAACAACCATAAGCGTCTCCCTCATGCATCTCGCCCGCCGGAAGTACGGCCGGGTCGGTTTCATGAAGGCCATCGGCCCCAAGTGTGTCACCTTCAACGACGTACCGATGGACAAGGATGCGGTGCTCATGGCGCAAATCTACGGACTGGCCGAGGACCGCCGCCTCATGTCGCCGGTGGTTCTGACGAAAGGGTCCACCAAGCGCTTCATCGATGGCGAACTGGCCCCCGCTACCGCCATCGAAAAACTCCGGGAGGCATGCAACGAGCTGGAGGCAAAGAACGACTTTCTCATCATCGAGGGGGCGGGGCACGGCGGGGTCGGTTCGGTGATCGGGCTGAACAACGCCCAGGTGGCGAAACTGCTGGATGCGCCGGTGGTGATGGTCGCGGGAGGAGGAATCGGCAACGTAATCGATTCGGTCCGGCTGAACATGGGACTCTATGAACGTGAAGGGGCCGAGCTGCGGATGCTGCTCGTCAACAAGCTCATCCCGGAGAAGCGGGCGTCGTCACTGGGATACCTGCAGAAAGCCTTTGCCGGAAGCGGCATCCAGGTTGCCGGGGCCTTCGACTATTCGCCGGTTCTGGCCAATCCGACCCTCCACAATCTGGCGCGACGTCTCGGCCAGCCGCTCAAGGGGGACGCGACCCAGCAGCACCGGATAGCCCACCACATCCAGCTGGGAGCCGCCTCGTCACAGGTGGTGATCGACGGGCTGCAGCATTCGACCCTTCTCATCACCACCAGTTCCCGGGACGAACTGCTCGTCACCACCGCATCCCTCTACCACATACCGACGTACCGCGAGAAGATCGCCGGGCTGGTGATTCCGGGGCATACTGCCATCTCTCCCGTCACCCAGAAGATCCTGGATGAAAGCGGCGTTCCCTACATCCGCATCCAGGAAACCACTGCCCAGGTCTTCACCAAGCTTCTGGACCACGTCTCAAAAATAACGGCGGACGACCATGAGAAGTTGGAACTCCTCCAGTCGACCGCCGAAACCTACCTGGACTTCGCCGCCATCGACGCCCTGCTGTAGCAGGTCGGCTGGGCGGCATCACTGCCTTACTGGGTGGCGAGCAGGCCCCCCCTACTCCTCCTGCTCGCTGTTGTCGATCATCTCCTGGATCGCCTGACGGGCTTCATCGCTGATACTGGTGTACTCTACCCCGAAACCGACCGGCATGTCCCACTTCTTGCGGGATTTGCCGCTGTTGAGCCAGGCCACCCGCCCCTTGATGGCGATCAGGCCGACCTCGCTGTCGGAGAGAAAAAACGCCAGTTCCATCTCATCGTTCTGAGTAACCGCATAATCCGTCGTCAGATAGATACCGCCACTGCTGATGTCGGCAACTGCAGCCGTACAAACCCCCTTCCCATCCCTGAAGAGGGCCGGGGTTTTGAGCTGGAGTCGCGGCTCACGCCGCTCGATGTCCGGCAGGTAGGAACGAGCCTTTTCCAGAAAGGCCTTCCTCTCCACCGGCTTGGTAAGATAATCGTCACACCCCGCCTTGTTGCACAGTTCGATCTCCTCATCATGCCCCGCGGTGGTCACCATGATGACCGGGATGAAGAGGAGGTCGGGATCCGACTTGATGGCGGTGCAGCACGCCACACCGTTCATCTTCGGCATGTGCAGATCGAGGAAGACCAGATCCGGCCGCTCCCGCCGGACGATCTCCAGCGCTTCCTCCCCATCCTCGGCGGTGAGGATGGAGACGTCCGAGTTGGTAAGAAAGCTTTTTTCCAGTTCTATGAACAGCTTGACGTCGTCCACCAGCAGAATCTTCGGTGCGGCCATGCGGCCCCTCCCCATCTTCCATCCTGAGAAATCACTGCAAACATCTACCCGTGTCGAAGCCGAATCGCCTCTATTCTAATGAATGCAAAAACCATACTCACCGCTCTTTCTTTTCTTCCTTTTCCGCCGGAGCAGTGAATTTCTTCATACTCTCAAGCATTTCCCGCAGCCGCGCATCCACCAGATAGTTGATGCTCCCCTCCGGATAACCGCCATCCGGCTGCCATTCTCCTGCCGGAACACCGGTCAGTATCTCGATCCCCTGATCGATGGTGGCCACGCTCCAGATGTGGAACTTGCCTTCTTTAACCGCCTCGAGCACTTCGTCCTTAAGCATGAGATGGCGCAGGTTGCTGGCCGGAATCATCACCCCCTGCTCGCCGGTAAGCCCTTTGGCCTTGCAGACCGCATAGAAGCCCTCGATCTTGTAGTTCACTCCGCCGATGGGCTGCACTTTTCCCAATTGGTTAACGCTGCCGGTCACGGCGATGCCCTGGCGGATCGGAACTCCGGAAAGGGCCGACAGGAGGGCGTAAAGCTCGGTGGACGAGGCACTGTCCCCCTCCACTCCCTCGTAGGACTGCTCGAAGCAGATGGAGGCAGAGAAGGAGAGGGGTTTGTCGTGGGCAAACTTCCCACCCAGGTAGCCGGTGAGGATGAGTACCCCCTTGTCGTGAATCGGCCCGGAGAGTTTCACCTCCCGTTCGATGTTGACCATCCCTCCCCGGCCGATATAGGTGCGGACGGTGACCCGGGACGGACGACCGAACATGTAGTCCCCGATGGTGAGGACCGACAGGCCGTTGATCTGCCCCACCTCGCTCCCTTCGGTGTCGCAGAGGATGGTGCCGTCATCGAACATCTCCTGCATCCGCTCCTCGATCCGGTTGCTCCGGTAGATCTTTTCATCGATCGCCTTTCGCACGTGCTCACGAGTCACGACGGAGCTTTGTTGCTGCCCGGCCCAGTAGCTCGCCTCCCGGATCAGGTCGGCAATCTCCATGAACTGGGAAGAGAGCCGTTCCTGGTCCTCCACCAGCCGTGACGAGTATTCGAGCAGCCCTGCCACCCCGCTCCGGTCGAAGTGAAGGAGATTCTCGCTCCTGCAGTGAGTGGCAACGAACAGGGCGTAATCCCGCATGATTTCCGGCGTCCGGGCAATGCGGCTGTCGAAGTCCGCCTTCACCTTGAAAAACTTCCGGTAGTCCGGTTCCATGTAGAAAAGGAGATAGTAGATCCAGGGGGAACCGATCATGATAATCTTGGTCTGGAGCGGGATCGGCTCGGGTTTCAGGGAAGCGATGGACATGAAACGGTACTGCTCAAGCACGTCCTCGATCCTGATCTCGCCACTGCGGATGCAGCGTTTCAGCGCATCCCAGGCAAACGGGTTGATGAGCACCTCCCGGGCATCGACGATGAGGTAACCGCCGTTGGCCCGGTGGAGCGCCCCGGGTTTAGCCAGGGTGAAGTTGGTGGTGGCCACTCCTCCCATCTGCATGATGTGCTCGATCCGGCCGAACAGGTTGTTATAGGTGGGGTTCGCCTCAAAGATCACCGGCGCCCCCTCCGCCCCCTTGTTATCGACGAAGACGTTCACCTGGTAACGTTCGAAGGAAGGCTCCTGGCGCGGCAGCTTGAGACCGGGAATGGGGGATTGCTGGGGCTGCTGCTCCTTGAAGTCCTCCAGGTTGAGGAGAATATCCTCCTGCACCGACTCCAGGTAGGCAATGACCTTTTCGTAGGAAGCATATTTCTCCCTGAGTGGCTCGATGTGGTGGCCGACGGCGGCCAGCCCCAGGTCCCGGTCGAGCTGTGACAGGGTATCCTTGGTCGCCTTTTCGTTCTCCCGCACCTGGCGGAGTACATCGTTGAGCTTCTCGGTCAACTCCTTCCCCGCCTCGTCGATCTTGTCCCGCTCCACTTTCTCCAGCGCTTCGTACTCTTCCTGGGTGTAGTTGCGCCCTTCCTTCTGGGGAACCATCACCAAACCCGAGACGGTCCTCTGCAGGGCGAACCCCTTCGATTCCGCTTCCTGCTCCAAACGGCCGAACAATTCACCGTTCTTTTCCTGATACTCCTCGACGATGGCAGACTTGTTGGTTTCGTACTCCTTGCTGTCCAGGGCCTTGGGTATGACATTGCGCATGTTCTCCAAAAGCTCTTTCATATCCCCGGCCAGTTCGCTTCCCAGTCCGGCGGAAAGAGCCAGCGCCAAGGGGAGATCGGGATTCTTGAAGTTATAGACATAGCACCAGTCCTGTGGAGGCGGCTCGGCCTTGGCCCGCTTCTTCAGCAGGTTCTTGATGGTGGAACTGCGCCCGGTCCCCGCCTCCCCTGCCAGAAAGAGATTGAACCCGCCATCACGCATGTCGAGGCCGAAATCGATGGACTTGAGGGCCCGTTCCTGACCGATGGACCCCTCCAGTTCGTTCAGGTCGGCAGTGGTGTTAAAGTCAAACTGGCTCGGATCGCACTCCCATCTCAGTTGTGCGACAGGTACCTTGAAGTTTTCGCGTGACACGGTGGCCTCCTTCATCAGATAGGGAAATGGAATAGCATGTTTCGTAGGGGCGCTCCTGTGCGACTGCCTTGCGTTGGGCGGCCACGCAACAAGCTCTTATCTAAGGGGACAAACTACATCTGCGATGGGATCTCTCTCTGTCGGTTTTTCCGGCATCCAGTCCGCCAGAAGCGGCGCGAACAACTTCACCGCCGTTTTCCGTACATCTGCCATAGAGACAGCCGCACCACATTCTCGCGCCAGCGACGTCACGGGACAGCCGGCGATGCCGCAGGGGTTGATCAGGTCGAAAGCCGCCAGGTCGGGGACCACGTTGACGGCGAAACCGTGCATGGTTACCCAGCGGCGGACCCCGACCCCGATGGAGGCGAGCTTCCCCGCGCCGGTCCAGACACCGGTCCGCCCCGGCACCCGCCTTGCTGCGACGCTGAATTCCGCCGCCACCCGGATGAGGAGTTCTTCCAGGAAGCGGAGATAGCGGTGCAGGTCCCGTCCCCGCCGGTCGAGGGAGATGAGGGGGTACCCCACCAGTTGACCCGGACCGTGCCAGGTGACGTCCCCCCCCCGGTTGATGCGCCGGACCTCCACCGAAGAATCGAGGACATTTGCCCCATCCCCTCCGCTGCCGATGGTATAGACCGCCGGATGCTCCAGAAGGAGCAGCGTCTCCGGCTCGGTACCGGCGGCTATCCCTGCGACCAGCCGTTCCTGGAGGGCGTAGGCGGTGTCGAACCCTATCATGCCAAGGTCAGTGACTTCCATATCCCCATAAGGCATGTTTTATCACACCAGCATGACCACGGGATTCTCCAGAACTCTCTTCAACTCCTGGAGAAACTTAGCCCCGTAGGCGCCATCCAGGAGCCGGTGGTCGGCGGAGAGTGTCATCCGCATCATCCGCCCTGCCGTCACCTGCCCGTCGCGCACCACCACCTCGTCCATGATTGCCCCGACCGCCAGGATCGCCCCCTGCGGTGGATGGATAACCGCCATGAACTCCTCTATTCCGTACATCCCCAGGTTGGAGATGGTGAAGGTCCCGCCGGACAATTCGCGCTCACTGATCCTGCCACTCCGCGCCCGTTCCACCAGTTCACGGCTCCGCGCCGCCACATCCCTGACGGTAAGGGCCTGGCAGCCGCCGATTACCGGCACCAGCAGCCCGTCGTCCAGGCTGACGGCAATGCCTATGTTGATCCCGTCGTGAAAGATGATGCCGTCGTCCGTGTAGGAGGCGTTTGCCAAGGGGAACTTTGCCAGGACGAGGGCGCAGGCCTTCACGACCAGGTCGTTGACCGAAACGGGGCTCCCCGCCTCCTTCAACTCCCGGCGCACCTCCTCCGCCTCCCTCATATCCACGGCAACGGTCACCGTGAAGTGGGGGATGGTCCGCCACGCCTCGGCAACCGTACGGGCGATGGCAGCCCGCATCCGGGAGAGGGGCTGAGCACTTCCCGCCGCTTCTTTACTTCCGGATTCTGCAACTGCTTCTTTGCCGGTCACCTGTCCCTTCAGGCCCGATTCTTGAGTCCGGTCCCCGACCCCCGCCTTTTCCAGGTCTTCCTGAAGGATGCGTCCCTCCGGCCCGCTCCCCTTTACTTCCCGCAGGACGATCCCCTTTTCCCTCGCCAGGCGTCGCACCAGGGGGGAAGCCTTCTCTCCGTTGCCAGCAGGCTGAAGGAGAGGCTCCGGAGAAGAACCAGCATCGGGGGGGACTTCCAGCAGGCGCTCCGGCACATCCCCAGCTGCCATAGGTTCGGCCGGCGGCAGTTCAGGTGGCGGCTGCCAGTTGTCAGGGACGGGTGCAGCCTCGGACGGTGGAGCAGCGACTGAGGCAGGCTGCTCTCCCCCTTCCCCCACTAAACCTATCACCGTCCCAACGGCCACCATCTCCCCCGGCTTTACCCGTATCTCCGTCAATACCCCGGCAGCGAACGCCTCCAACTCCATGGTCGCCTTGTCGGTCTCCACCTCGGCGATTATGTCCCCACGCTCCACCCTGTCGCCAAGGGACTTCTTCCAGACCACGAGTCGCCCTTCGGTCATGGTATCGGAAAGCTTCGGCATGGTGATTTCGGTTGCCATGTTTGCCTCATATATATCGATTCGATTTTGACAACACACGCCAAGCTCCCCCGCCTTCACGGCCACCCCCTCCTGAATCAGGAGGGGGATAGGGGGTGGTCACTCAATATTTTGCCGCCATCGTTTCCTTCACCACCGCGACGATGTCCGCCACCTGGGGAATACAGAGTTTCTCCAGCTTGCGCGAGTAGGGCATAGGGACGTCCAGACCCGACACCCGCCTGACGGGCGCCCGGAGTGAATCGAAGCAACCGTCGTAGATACGGGTGGCGATCTCCCCCCCAAGGCCGCAGGTTTTCCAGCATTCCTCCACCACCACCGCTCGGCCGGTCTTTTTTACCGACGCCACGAAAGTCTCTGCATCCAGCGGCGCCAGCGTCCGGAGGTCCACCACCTCGCAGGAGATATTTTCCTTCGCCAGCTCCTCCGCCGCCTGGAGCGCCAGGATGGTCATCCGCGCGTAGGCAACGATGGTGATGTCAGTCCCGGATCTCTTTACGTCACACTTGCCGAAAGGGACAAGGGACTCCGGATCGTCGGGGACCTCACCCTTGCTGTTGTAGAGGAGCTCGTGCTCCAGGAACATGACCGGGTTGTTGTCGCGGATGGCGGTCTTCAAGAGCCCCTTGGCATCGGCGGGGGTGGCGGGATAGGCCACGCGCATCCCCGGTGCATGCATGAAATAGGTCTCCAGGGACTGGGAGTGCTGGGCCGCCAGCTGGCTCCCGCCGCCGCCGGGCGCACGGATCACCATGGGAAGGTTCACCTGGCCGCCGAACATGTACCGGATCTTGGTCATATGGTCGATAATCTGGTCCATGGCAAGCAAGGCGAAATTCACTGTCATCAGCTCCGCAACGGGGCGCAGCCCTCCCATGGCGGCCCCGACTGCGACGCCGATGATAGTGTTCTCCGAGATGGGGGTATCCAGTACCCGCTCCTCGCCGAACTCCGCCAGCAGCCCCCTGCTCACCTTGAACGACCCTTCGTACAGCGCCACGTCCTCCCCCCAGACGACAATGGACGGGTCGCGGCGCATCTCCTCCTTCAGGGCCAGGTTGAGGGCATCACGGTAGGTCATTTCAGGCATAGATATCCTCCCAGACCGACCCATCTTCCGGCCACGGCGACTCCTCAGCGAAGGTAACCGCCTCCTGCACGATAGCGATCGACTCCTGTTTGATGGCACCCAACTCGGCCTGGGTGACGATCCCCTCTTCGATGAGGCGAATGGCAAAAGCGGGGAGCGGATCCCGGGCCTTCCAGAGCTCCACCTCGGCGGCTGAGCGGTACTTGCCGGGATCGGCCATGGAGTGGCCACGGAACCGGTAGGTGAGCGCCTCGATGAGGTAGGGGCGGTTCTGCTCCCTGACCCATTCTGCTCCCCACTTCACCGCCGCGTGGACCGCCATGACGTCCATCCCGTCCACTCGCACCGACGGGATGTCGTAGCCGCAGGTCCGCTTGTGGATATCCGCCAGGGCCGATGACCGCTCAACGGAGGTACCGATGCCATAGGCGTTGTTCTCGCAAACGAAGAGCACCGGCAACTCCCAGAGCCGCGCCCAGTTAAGGGATTCGTGGAAGGTTCCCTGGTTCACCGCCCCGTCGCCGAAGAAGCAGGCGGCGATCCGCCCTTCTTTCCGGAACTTGGAAGCGAAGGCAAGCCCGACGGCGATGGGGAACTGGCCGCCGACAATGGCGTATCCCCCCATGAAGGCGAGCTCGGGGGCGAACAGGTGCATGGAGCCCCCCTTCCCCTTGCAGATACCGGTTGCCTTGCCGAACAGCTCGGCCATGACCCGCCGCGGTTCCGCCCCCCGGACGATTGCCTGGGCATGCTCCCGGTAGGCGGAAAGGATGTAGTCGTCCTTGTGGAGAGCGTGGGTGGAGCCGACCGCCACCGCCTCCTGGCCGCTGTAGAGATGGAGGAAACCGGTGATGTGCCCCTTGGTGTACTGCTCGGCGCACGACTCCTCGAACTCACGGCAGAGCACCATCTGCTCGTACATCCTGACCAGTTCATGGTCGGGCAAAATCGCCCGGAGACTCGTCTCTTTCATGTGGTGCACTCCTGCGCTCGATTCCCTTCGCGGTGACGTCTTCATAGTCGCCGGTCAGTTCCAGACCGAATTTTTCGTGACAGATGGCGTTCTTGCCGCTCGCCTTTACCCGGTACATGAGGCCGTCGCTCAAACGGAGCATCTGGTCGACAGAGACGGGAGGGTCCAGAAAACTCACCAGACCGATGCTGAACGTAACACCATAGCGGTGGGCCGCCATGGCGGCGTCCAACTGAGCCTTGACCTTGCCAATGGCCACGCCGGCCTGGGTGAAGTTGTTTTCGGCCAGAAGAATGACAAATTCGTCACCCCCCAGGCGGGTCACGATGTCCGTCTTCCGGACGGCGGCCTGCATGGTGCGGGCGATGAGCACCAGCAGCTGGTCCCCTTCGTGGTGGCCATAGGTGTCGTTGATCGTCTTCAGATTGTCGGCATCGATATAGGCAAGGCTGAAGGGGCGATTATAGCGCTGGAACCGGTATATCTCCCGTTCGGCCAGTTCGCAGAAATAGCGTTTGTTGTAGGTCTTGGTGAGAAAATCGAGTCGTGCCAGTTCCTGGGTGCGGTCCATGCTGCTCTTGAGCTTGGCCACGAACAGGCTCGTCAGACCGAAGAAGAGCAGCTTCTCCATGACGTTCCAGACGAGGAACAGATTGCCTCTCCCGGACATTTCGGGATGGTTGGCTCCCACCCAGAGGAGGACACAGAGACATGCCACTGCCATGCCGGCCCGCCTCCCGTAATACCAGCTTTCCCATGCCACCGGTATCAGGTAGAAAATCACGAAGGAGAGATCCGCCACTTCACTGTCCAGGTACACGAGTATCGCCAGAAGCAGGGCGCCGATCAGGTGTTGGCCGATGGCCGGCCAGATGCGATCTTGTTCAAGCATGGTTCCTCACAAGGTTGAGAGTTCCTCCGGCAAGAAGTTCCTGCCGCTCACGATCGGATACTTCCAGGAGGGTGACGATCTCCCTCCCGTTCACCTGTACCGGTATTTCCGTTGCACCGTCGGCGACCAGGCCCCGGAGTCTTTTGAAGGTGAGCGTGTCACCCTGGGCAAGGGTTCCGTAGTCCGCCGGGTCCTTGAAGATGAGGGGAAGAATGCCAAAATTGATCAGATTCGCCTTATGGATGCGGGCGAAACTCTTGGCCAGCTTCACCCGGATGCCGAGGTAGCGCGGCGCCAGTGCAGCGTGTTCCCGGCTTGAACCCTGGCCGTAGTTCTCGCCGCCGACCACCACACCGCTCCCCTTCTCCATGGCCCGCCGCGGGAATTCCGGATCGATCTGCTCGAAGACGAACTGGCTGATGGCCGGTATGTTGCTCCGGAAGGGAAGCACCTTGTTCCCGGCCGGCATGATGGTATCGGTGGAGATATTGTCCCCCACCTTGATGATCACCTCGACCGCCAGTTCTACGGGGAGTTCGTCGAAGTCGGGGAACGGCACGATATTCGGGCCGGTGACGATCTCGACCCCGCCCGTGTCCGTGAGGGGATAGATGATGCTGGAGTCATCTACCATGTACTTCTCCGGATTCCGGACGGCAGGCCATTCCATCAGCTCCCCCAGCTTGCGCGGGTCGGTGATGACTCCGTAGATGCCGGCGGCGGCGGCGGTCTCCGGCGAGCAGAGGTAGACCTTGTCGTTCTTGGTGCCGCTTCTCCCCGGGAAATTGCGGGGAAAAGTACGGAGCGAGACCTGGTTGGTCCCCGGCGCCTGCCCCATCCCGATGCAGCCGAGACATCCCGGCTGATGGACCTGGGCGCCCGACAGGAGCAGCGACATGAAGCCCCCCTGGGCCGCCACGTTCTCCAGCACCTGACGGCTGCCGGGATTGATGTTGAAGGAGACATGGGGCGCCACCCGCCGGCCGTCCAGGATGCGGCAGACAGTCATGAGGTCGCGGAAGGAAGAGTTGACCGAGCTTCCGACGATCACCTGGTCCACCCTGATCCCTTCCACGTCCTTCACCCGCGATACGTTATCCGGCGACGACGGACAGGCAATGAGCGGCTCCACCTGTGACAGGTCGATCTCGTCGTAGTCGTCGTAGCTGCAGTCGGGATCAGCGGCCAGCTCCACCCATGAATCCCCTCGCCCCTGGGACTCCAGGAACTCCCGGGTCCGATGGTCGGAAGGGAAGACCGACGTGGTGGCCCCCAGTTCCGCGCCCATGTTGCCGATGGTCCCCCGATCCGTCACCGACAGACTAGCCACGCCGGGGCCGTAGTATTCGATGATCTTTCCCACTCCTCCCTTCACCGTGTGGCGGCGGAGCATCTCCAGAATCACGTCCTTGCCGGAGACCCACGGCGGAAGCTGGCCGGTCAGCTTGACCCCCATGATGCGCGGGCAGGGGAGACTGAACGGATGTCCCGCCATGGCCAGGGCAACATCCAAACCACCGGCGCCGATGGCGAGCATGGAAAGGCCGGCTGCAGTGGGTGTATGGGAATCGGCTCCCAGCATCACCTTGCCCGGTACGCCGAAGCGCTCCAGGTGGACCTGGTGGGAAACGCCGTTTCCCGGCTTGGAGAGGTGGATGCCGAACTTCTGGGCGGCGGTCATGAGAAAGACATGGTCGTCGGCGTTCTTGTTGTCAGTCTGGAGCAGGTTGTGGTCGATGTACTGGGCCGCCAGCTCCACCTTCACCCGCGGCACACCCATGGCGATGAACTCCAGCATGGCCATGGTCCCGGTCGCATCCTGCAGCAGGGTATGGTCGACCCTGATGGCTATTTCCGTCCCCGGGACCAGCTCACCCTTCACCAGGTGGGCTTCGAGGATCTTGGTTGCGAGATTCTTAGAGCTCATGTTCTTCTCCTCCGGAACGGCCGATTTTTTGTGAGATCAAGGAAGATGACGGCGCTCTTGTGCGCCGTGGAATCTGACGCAGATATCGCGAAAAAACGACCGTTCCTACGCATGTATCGCTGCCTTGTCCACATCCAGCGCCGCCTCCTTCATCGCCTCCGACAACGTCGGATGGGCATGGAAGGTCATGGCCACGTCCTGGGCGCTGCCGCCGTAGGTCATGACCGTCACCGCCTCGGCGATCATATCCGAGGCCCGCGGGCCGATGATATGCACCCCGAGCACCCGGCCGGTGGACTGGTGGGCGAGAATCTTGACGAATCCCTCTCCCTCGTCCATGCAGCGGGCACGGCCATTGGCCGAAAAGGGGAAGCGCCCCGTCGCATAGGGGACGGCATCCCGGGTGAGATCCTCTTCGGTCTTCCCAACCGACGCCACTTCCGGCCAAGTATAAATGATACCGGGAATGAATTCGTAGTCAACCTGGGAGGCCTGCCCTGCCTGACGCTCGGCGAACACCACCCCCTCTTCCATCGCCTTGTGGGCAAGCATCGGCCCATGCACCAGGTCCCCAATGGCGAAAATGCCCGGCACGGAGGTCTCGTAGTTGCCGTTCACCCCTATTCTCCCACCCGATTCGAGGGCCACCCCTGCTTCTTCCAGCCCGAGGCCGGCAGTGAGTGGATGCCGGCCGGCCGCCACGAGAATCTTGTCGCACGCCAGCTGTTCGGTGACGTCACCGCTCTTCAGGGTCACCATCGCCGTGCCATCCCGACGTTCTAGCTCGGTCACCCGGGTTTCCAGACGGAAGGTGAACCCCTGCTTCTTCAGGGAACGGACGAGGGTGTCGGCGACCTGCCGGTCCATATTCGGCAAGACCTTGGGGAGCACTTCCACCACCGTAACTTTTGCCCCCAGCCTTCGCCAGACCGACCCGAGCTCCAGGCCGATATACCCTCCCCCTACTACCAGCAGGTGCTCCGGTACCCGATCGAAGGCGAGCGCCTCCCGGGCGCTGACCACCAGATCGCCGTCGAAGGGAAGCCCGGGAAGCTCGGCCGGCGTACTCCCCGTGGCAAGCAGGAACCTCTTGCCCAAAAGGGTCTGCTTTTCCTGGTCCCGGCTCCCGGATCCCGAATCCCGCGAGAATTCAACTTCCACCTGATGAGTATCTCCGTCCTTTCCCGCCAGTCTGGCGGTGCCGATGAAGAGGGCAATCTTGTTCTTCTTGAACAGGAAAGCTATCCCGTCCGTCAGCTTGGTCACCACTTCGTCCTTGCGGGCCAGCATCCGGGAGAGATTCAGGGTGGGAGCAGGGATATCGATGCCATGGCCGGCGAACCTGTCCCGCGCCAGGGCGAACAGCTCCGACGAATCGAGGAGAGCCTTGCTCGGGATGCACCCCTCGTTGAGACAGACCCCCCCCAGGCGCTCCCGCCGTTCCACCACCGCCACTCCCATACCGAGCTGGGCGGCACGGATGGCGGCAACATAGCCGCCCGGCCCACCACCGATAACGATCAGGTCATATACTTGTTCGGCCATAGCGCCAGAACCTCCTTAAATCTTTTGCTCGTTACATCACGTACCCAAAGTCGGGGTGGGGGCTCTCCTGGAAAAAAGAGTCCCGCAAAAAAGCACCGAACTGCTCACTTCCCCGTTCGGAAGATGATCTCGAATTTCCCCCCCTGGAGCCGGGACCTCAGATCGGAGGGAGCGCCGGGGGTGGGAGGGGGGGCATAGGCGTCGGTGAGATCGGGAAGGGAAAACTTGAGGCTGTAATCCCCCTGGTCCAGCACGACCCCTTTCCCCTGGAGGTACGTGCCGCCGACTGCCGTGTCGTACGCTTCTCCACCGCTACGGGGCAGGCCCAGGTCCATGGCAGGAGTTCCCGCCGGTGCGGTCCGGAGAGCCACGAGTTCCCGGAGCACCGCCTGAGCCCCCATGTCTCCCTGTTTTGCAGCCTTTACGAGCCAACCCACCGCCTTGGTCTTATCGACCGGCACACCATCTCCGGCAAGAAGCATCATGCCATAGGCATGCTGGGCTTCCGCATACCCCTTTTCCGCCGCCTTTCCGATCCAGAAAGCCGCTTGCCCTTTGTCCTGGGGAATCCCGGTGCCATGGTAATAGAAGGTACCAAGGAAAAACTCGGCCCGGGCTCCCCCACGCTCCGCGGCTACCTGCATGAGACGCGCCGCTTCTCCCAGGTCCCGCGGCAGGCCGTCCCCGTGGTAATACATGAGGGAGAGCATGAAACTTGCCCGGGAATCGCCACCTGCAGCCGCTGCCCGGTACCAGCGAATTTCCTGGGCGGGATCCTTCGGCACGCCGTCTCCGATGAGGTACATGAGCCCGAGGGTATTCCGGGCCGCGGCATTACCACGATTGGCCGCCTTGCGCACGGCATTCACAATACCTTTCAGGTCCTGCTTCTCGCCACGGCTCCCCCGACCGATAATTTCCAAAAGGGCAACCGCTCGGTAGTCACGCTGTGCCGCCGCCGCGGCAAGCAGCTTTTTTGCCCGTACCGGATCGGCAGGTATCCCGACCCCGTAAAGATAACGGGTCCCCAGCAGGTATTGGGCGGCGAAATAGTTCTGCTCGGCAGACTCGCGGAGGAAGTTCACTCCCCGGGCGAGGTCCTGGCCCCCTTCGCCGCGAAGGTCCATGAGCGCCAGGAAGAACCGGGAAACCGACGTCGTTTCGGCCCCGAATTCAGTCCGGGCCAGGTCGTAGTTCCCCTTCCGGTACGCCGACCTGCCAGCAAAATCGTCCGCCGAAACAGGCGACGCCACCGCGGTCAGCATCACTGCCGCAACTCCCGCAACCAGCAGTATTTGGTGCCATTTACCCATGAACTCTCCTACCCCTCCAGCAACATCTCTTCCGGCTCTTCCACGTACTCCTTCACTTTCTTCAGGAATCCCACCGCCTCCCGGCCATCTATGATCCTATGGTCGTAGGAAAGTGCGAGATACATCATGGGACGGATCACCACCTCGCCGTTCCGCGCCACCGGGCGGTCCTGGACGGCATGCATCCCGAGCACGGCGCTCTGGGGCGGGTTAATGATGGGGGTTGAGAGGAGCGAACCGTAGATGCCGCCGTTGCTGATGGTGAAAGTCCCCCCCTCCAGGTCGGCCAGTTCCAGCCGGTTGGTTCGGACCTTCTCGGCATAGGTGGCGATCCCCTTTTCGATATCCGCGAAATGGAGCCGGTCGGCATCGCGCAGCACCGGAACCACAAGCCCTTTCTCGCCACTGACGGCGATGCCGATGTCATGAAAATGGTGGGTAACGATATCGTTGCCGTCGATGCGGGAGTTGGCCATTGGAAACTCCTTGAGGGCTTCTACGCAAGCCTTGACGAAGAACGGCATGTAGCCGAGCTTCACGCCGAATTTTTTCTGGAAGTGCTCGTTGTGCTTCTTCCGCAGTTCAATGATGGCCCCCATATCCGCCTCGTTGAAGGTGGTGAGCATGGCGGTCTGCTGCCGTGCAGCCAGGAGACGCTCGGCAATGCGTCGCCGGATCGGGGTCATGGGGATGCGGGTGATTCGGCCTTCGGAAACCGGGGACCGGGACCCAGACTGCGGGCCTGAAGGATCGGGGACCGGGGGGAAAAGAGTTTCCTGCACCGCGACTTTGGCCTCTCCGGGTTTCCCGGTCCCTGGTCCCTGGTCACCCACCCCTGCATTCAACAGGTCATCCACCGTTACCCGTCCACCCCGGCCGGTCCCCTGGAGGGTTTCCGGCGTGATTCCCTTCTCCTGGGCCATCTTGCGCACCGCCGGGGAGAGGAAGGGAGTTGGACCGGCAGTGGTCGACGCCGGTGCTTCCCGGCGCAGCGGCGTAGGAGCCTCCTTCGGCACCGCACCCTCCTTGATGACGCCGATGACCGTCCCTATGGCGACCGTCGTCCCCTCCCGGACGGTTATGAACAGGGTTCCGGCCGCCTCGGCGTTGATCTCCATGGTGATCTTGTCGGTCTCGATCTCGCAGAGAGGCTCGTCCTTCTCCACCCGTTCACCGTCCTGCTTGTGCCATTTGGCAATCAGCGCCTCGGTAACCGATTCACCCACCGCGGGAACTGTGATTTCCATGGTAAAACTCCTGAATACATTAATTAGATCAGATTTTCACAACTGAAAGGCCGCCGCCATGACCCTTTCCTGCTCCACCTTGTGCTCCCGATGGGAACCGACCGCCGGTGCAGCAGCGTCGGGCCGGCCGATGTATGCCGGCTCCGCCCCCAAGATATCCGCCAGGTGCGGCCGGACGAACCCCCACGCCCCCATGTTGCGCGGCTCTTCCTGGACCCAGCGGAAGGTCACGGCTCCCCGGAACGGGGCCAGGGCTTCCCGGACAAGATCGGTGCGCAAAGGGTAGAGCTGTTCGATTCGTACCAGCGCCACATCCTCCCTCCCGTCGCGGTTCTTCCGCTCCAGCAGTTCGAAATATATCTTGCCGGTACAGAAGAGCACCGTCGTGACGTGATCGGGGGAATCGGAGCCGGGGATGACCTCCCGGAACCACCCCTCCGACAACTCCTCAAGCCGGGAGACGCAGAGAGGGTGGCGCAGGAGGCTCTTGGGGGTAAAGACGATGAGTGGCTTGCGGAACGGCTGCCAGACCTGTCTGCGCAACAGGTGAAAATACTGGGCCGGGGTGGAGGGGTAGGCTACCTGCAGGTTGGCATCGGCACAGAGCTGGAGAAAACGCTCGATACGGGCGCTGGAATGCTCCGCTCCCTGCCCCTCGTAGCCGTGGGGGAGGAGCATGACGAGGCCGCTCACCCGGTCCCACTTGGTCTCGCCGCTAGAGATGAACTGGTCGATGATCACTTGGGCGCCGTTGGCGAAGTCCCCGTACTGGGCCTCCCAGATGGTGAGACCGGCGGGGGTTTCCAGGGAATAGCCGTACTCGAAGCCGAGCACCGCATTTTCCGACAGCATGCTGTCGAAGGCCATGAACGCCGCCCCTTGGGTGGCCACGGCAGAAAGAGGGATCCAGGTATCCTCGGATCCCATGTCAATAAGGACGCCGTGACGGCTGCTGAAAGTACCACGCCGGACGTCCTGACCGGAAAGTCTTATGGAATGCCCCTCTCGGAGCAGACTCGCGAAGGCCAGACTCTCACCGGTCCCCCAGTCGATCCCCTCCCCTTTCGTCACCGCATCGCGCCGCCGTTGGAGCAGAGTGGCCACCTTGGGATGGGGGGTAAAACCGGCGGGAATGGCAGACATCACCTCGGCCACCGCCACCAGGGCGTCCCGCGCAACACCCGTCTCCACCTTGGCGGGGGAGTATTCCCTTTGCACCCCGCTCCACGCCCCCTGGAAGCCCGGGTCCGCACCATCGACACGCTCTTCGACAGCCTGTTCCAGGCGGGCGGTATAGGCGGCGGCCGGCGCCGTTATCTGCACCTCCGCTATCCCCGCCTCCCGCAGGAGATCGGCATAGAGGAGGTGCACGGAGGGGCGTCCCTTGATCTTCCCGTACATGAGGGGCTGGGTGAAATAGGGCTCGTCCCCCTCGTTGTGACCGTAGCGCCGATAACAGATGATCTCCACCACCACGTCCCGGCCGAAGGCCTGCCGGTAATCGAGGGCGAGCCGGACGGCATGGACGGCCGCCTCCGGGTCCTCGCCGTGAACATGGAGGATGGGAGCCATGATCATCTTGGCGACGTCGGTGGCATAGTAACTGGATCGGGCGGCTTCCGGCGGAGTGGTAAAACCGATCTGGTTGTTGACGACGATATGCAGAGTGCCGCCGGTACGGTATCCCGGCAGCTGGGAGAGATTGAGGGTCTCGGCCACCATCCCCTGGCCGGCGAAAGCCGCATCGCCGTGGATGAGTACCGGCAGGACCCGCTCTCCACGGCCATCCTCATAGCGGTCCTGGCGTGCCCGGCATTTCCCTTCCACCACAGGATTGACCGCCTCCAGGTGGCTCGGATTGGCCGCCAGAGCAAGGTGAATGCTCTTCCCCCCGGAGGTTGCCACATCGACGGAAAACCCCTTGTGGTATTTGACGTCCCCCTCCCCCACCTCATTGTGCTCAAGGTTGTCGGCAAACTCGGCAAAGATGACAGAGAGGGGCTTGCGGAAAATGGTGGCAAGCACGTTGAGCCGCCCCCGGTGGGGCATGCCGACGATCAGGTCGGCAACTCCCACGTTAGCGGCATGGTTGACTGCGGCATCGAGCACCGGGATGAGAGTCTCCCCACCTTCCAAGGAAAAGCGGGTCTGCCCCATGAACTTCCGATTGAGGAACCCTTCAAACAGGGCTGCCTCCTGGAGCTTGCCGAGGATCGCCAGCCGTTCGTCAACGGTGAAAGCCGGCCGGTTGCGCACCGGCTCCATCCGGTCCATGAACCACTGCCGTTCGGTCGGGTCCTGGATATGCATGAACTCCGCGCCGATGGAACGGCAGTAGGTCTCCCGCATGACCGACAGTATCTCCCGCAGGGTGGCGGCAGACGGCTCAGCCGTTGTGGCAGAGATGGCAGTGCGAACCGGTCTGAACCTCCTGACATAGAAGGTGGTGTCCAGGTCCGACTCGTCCAGGTCGAAGGCGGACAGGGAAAGGAGGGGATGGTCGATCCTGCAAGGGGAGAGGGGATCGGTGCAGGCAAGGAGGTGGCCGATGTCCCGGTATCGGTAGATGAGGGACTGGACGCCCGACTGCTTGCGTGCCATGGCAGGATCGAGAAACTCCCCGCCTGTAACAGGTTCACGACCGGAATCTCCCAGTTCGAAACCGCGGAAGAAGGCCTGCCACTCGGGGCTCATCTCTTCGGGGTTTTCCCGCCAGCGCAGGTACTGGGCTTCGACCCATTCAGGGCTGATGTTGTCGGTAGAGCTCATGCCGCCTCGCGTATCGGAAAAAAGTTGCCAGATGAGATTATAACAGAGAGGGGAGATGTTACAAGACGACAGTGGCAGGGACTTTCAGGTACTTAAAGGAGGGCAGGAGTGCGCCAAAAGCGACAGACAGGCCATGCGTGGCTGCAATCGGTTGCTGCATGGAGAATAAAAGAATGGTAGTACGGTAAAAACGCCTACGTGCCGGTTTCGTGCTGGTGGGTGTAACGGATGACCGTCGCCTTTTCCAGGGTAATCATCCCCCCCACCATCATGGCATCGATCCGGGGCATGATGGCGTCGAACCGCTCCTGGCGGTCAACGACCTCAATGACCATCGGCAGGTCTCTGGAGAGGCGGAGCAGTTTGTCGGTGTGATAGACGCTGTGGGCGCCGAATCCGGCCACCCCCCGCAACACCGTGGCGCCGGCAAACCCCTCCCTGCGAAACAGCTCGACCAGCGCCTCGTAGAGGGGGAGCCGGCCGCACTTGTCGCTCTCGCCGATGAAAATCCGCATCAGTACCATTTCTCCGCTGATCCTGGTCATGGGCAATCCCTCCGAATGTCACAGCGCCCGGGCGGTTATGATGCCGGCCCAGGTGAAAAAAAGACAGAGCAGCACACTCGTCAAAACGTTGGCGGCGGCGATGATAAATTCGCCGTCCTCCAGGAGTCGGAACGTCTCATAGCTGAACGTGGAAAAGGTGGTGAGACCGCCGAGGAAGCCGACGGTGAGGCCAATGCGCAGGGCGGGGGAGATGAGCGTGCTGCGCAGGCTGAACTCCATAATGAGGCCGATGCAGAACGCTCCGACGATATTGACCGCCAGGGTTCCGGTAGGAAAGGACGGGCCGCAGAGGCGGTAGACCCACCCCGACAGGAAGTAGCGGGTCGCACACCCCAGAGCGCCAAACAGGGCTATGTAGCAGACCATCTCCATCGATTCCCTCGACTGCCAATGCAATGTCGGCAACTGATTAATACACTCGCCATTTCCGGCCTTTTTCCCTATCCGCCCGATAGTACAATGCCGTTCAACGTCAGATTTCAGATGATGGAGGCCCCGGAAGCGTACAGATAGTACGCTGAGGAGACCGACGAAAAAGCAACGAAGTGAACGCTGAAATATGGCGTTGTGCTACTTGATGGCCCAGGAGAAATTGATCCCTACCACGTCCGATTCCGACCGGGGCTGGTAGATGGTGACGTATTTCCCCGCGGAAACGCTGTACCCCTTCACTCCCGGCGACTGGGCAAAGCGGAACCCCTCATAGTGGATACCGGTGCGGAAATTCCGGTACCGGAAACCGGCTTCGGCGAAGGCGGACCATGCGCCTCCCGGCTTGACCGTCACCGTGCCCACCCCCGGGAAGTCCGCCTCGTTTTCGGTGTAAAAGGGGTACCTGGCACCCCCCTCGACAAAGAACCGTAGGTCTCCGTTCACGTCGTACCGCCCGCGGGCACCGACCCGGGCGTAGACGGTCTGCCAGTACTCCGTATACCCCTGGACCCCAAGGGGCTGGCCGGCCAGGTCCCGGGTCGTGGAATTGTCGATGTCCCGCAGCCACCACCGGTAACCGATGCCGCCAAAGGGCTCGACGGCAACCTCCTGGAGGGGCAACCGCCAGCCCAGGTCCACCTCCTGCCGCACGCCGAAGTGGACCACGTCGCTTTTGACCGGCAGGCCGTCATAGGCGGGGTTGGTGGAGGTGATGCTGCCGTCGTAGTCCACGTCACCGCCGAACAGGCCGAGCTTCCCCTTCAGTTTGAGGGCACCCGCATCGTCCGTCTGGAGCAGGTTCAAGTCCACAGTGGCATCGACCCCGAACAGGGGACCGCTCTCCTTGACGACCTGTGTCCCCCCCAGGAATTCCTTCCACTGGAAATAATCCACCGACGGGCCGAAGTAGAGCTCCTCCACGCCGCCGAAACGGGCGGCCCCCGCAGGAACGACACTGATGAACCAGACGACCAGGGCAACAGCGACGACTTTCATGGCTTCTCCCTGCTGCCGGCTATTCCCCCGCCGGCTCTTCTTTCTTCTTGCGGGGTGCCCGTTTTGCTTTCGGCTTGGCAGCCGGCTCGCCCACCTGCCCGGCAACCGCCACGGGAGTCTCTTCGGTAGCTACGGCCTTTTTTGCGCGACTCCGCGGCTTAGGGACGGCGGCAGGCTTCTCCACTGCCGGAGTCTCGGCCACGCCAGCCGGGGAAGCAGCGGGTTCCTTCTTCTTCCGGGGAGCACGGGGCTTGGCCGGCTTTTTCTCGTCAGGCTCTGCCGATGGCACCGCAGGTGCAGGAGCTTCAGCAGGCTCGCTGCCGGTATCCGACGAAGCCTCATCGCTTCCGGACACAGCCAGCTCTTCCGTTTTCTTGCCGCCACGCCGCCGACGACGGCGCCGTTTCTTCTTTTGCTCATCGCCGTGCTCTTCCTCAGCGGCACCAGTCACCGGCTCTTCTTCGGCATCCGCAGGCAGGGCTTCAGCCGATTCCACGGCAGCAGCTGCCTCTTCGGCAACACCTTCCGGGCCATGTCCCTTACCGCGCCGGCGCCGACGCCGCCGTTTCTTTTTGGCTTCATCGACGTGACCCTCCTCAGCAGACACGTCGGCTGGCGCCTCAACGACAACCGGCGTCTCAACGGTAACCGGCGGTTCCTCAGAAGAGGTTTCCATCGGCAACTGCTCTCCTGTCGGCGCTTCCACCCCTTCGCCACGCCCCTTTTTCCGGCGCCGCCGTTTTTTCTTCCCCTTGCCGTCCTCGACCACAGCCCCTTCGCCAGCCGCGGCCTCTCCCCCAGCAGCCTTGACAGCGGACTTGGCGGCAACCGGTTCCGCATGTCCCTCCTCCACCGCCGGCTTCTCCCGCTTGATGACTTCCAGTTCCAGCTGGTTCATGAGGAACGTGGGTTTCCCCTTGATGGTCACCTCGATGTCGTAATCGGTCTCAACCTGGGCAAGCTCGCGCTTCTTACGGTTAAGGAGATAGTAGGCCACTTCAAGCGGAAGGCCGCCCCGCACTTCGGCGCCGGTTCCCTTGGCTGCTGCGGCATGGACCTTGCGCAGGAAGGAAAGGGCCATGTTCTCCACCGACTTGACCTTGCCGCGACCGCCGCAATGGGGGCATTCCAGGTAGCTCGCCTGTTCCAGGGTCTGCTTGATCCGCTGGCGGGACATTTCAAGCATGCCGAACTGGGAGATCCTTCCCACGGTAACCCGGGCCTTGTCGGCCTTCAGGGCGTTCTTGAGGGTCTTCTCCACTTCCGCCATATGTTTCTTATCGCGCATGTCGATGAAGTCGATGACGATCAGCCCCCCCAGGTCGCGCAGCCGGAGTTGACGGGCCGCTTCCTCGGCCGCTTCCATGTTGGTCTTGAAGGCGGTATCCTCCACCCCCCTTTCCCCCGTGGACTTGCCGGAGTTGACATCGATGGAGACAAGCGCCTCCGTCGGCTCTATGACGAGGGAGCCCCCCGATTTGAGCGGCACCTTCTTCTCGTAGATCTGGTCGATCTGCTCTTCGAGCTGGTAGCGGGAGAAGATCGGCCGCTTCTCCTGGTGGAGCTTGACGAGGTTTTCGTACTTCGGCATGTTCACTTTGAAAAATTCCCGCGCCTGCGTGTACACCTCGGCGTTGTCCACCAGCACTTCGTCGATCTCGGCGGTAAAATAGTCACGAATGGTGCGGATCACCAGGTTCGACTCCTGGTAGATGAGGGCCGGCGCCTTGGCCTTTTTCGCCTTGGCGAGGATATCCTTGTGGAGCTTGACGAGCGACTGGATGTCCTTTTTGAGGTCCGTCTTCGTCTTGCCAAGCGCCTCGGTCCGCATGATATAGCCAATCCCCTCGGGGATATCCAACTCCGCAACCATCTCCTTGAGCTTTTTGCGCTCGCTGTCGCTTTCCACCTTGCGGGAGACACCAGCCGAGTCACTTCCCGGCATGAGGACCATGTACCGTCCCGGCAGCGACAGGAAGCTGGTGAGGGCCGCCCCCTTCATGTCCCGCTCCCCCTTTTCCACCTGGACGACAAGTTCCTGGCCGCGCCGCAGCACTTCCTGGATGCGCGGCCGCCGGTTCCGGTTTTCTTCCGGGACATCGTCGCGCCACTGCCAATAGTCAGGGTGAAGTTCCCCCATCTGGAGAAACCCGAGCTTTTTCAGCCCGATGTCCACAAAGGCAGCCTGCAGCCCCGGCTCGACACGCACCACCACTCCTTTGTAGACGTTGCCGCGGGTCTGTTCGCTCCCCTCGATTTCGATATCCAGTTCGACCAGGTGACCGTCCTCGACAATAGCGACCCGCGCCTCTTCCGGATGCATTGCATTAATCAGCATCTTTTTCGACATAGTGGTGTAAATCCTTTCGTGGCGGTGCCCAGGCTTCGCCCGGTACCGCAAGTTTGTTGGCCGGCAGCGGGAGGCTTCCCGCGCGGCGAAATCCTTGTCAGTGCAACTGCCAGCGGCCTCTACCCGGGCGGGGAGGCCTGCAGCGCATCAAACCTTGAGAGTATAACAGAGTTTATTCACCGCACTAAGAAAAAACTGCTACCAGACCTGCCGTTACCCCAGCAACCGTTTGACAAACCTCCCCCTCAAACCCTACAATGGGCTCCACCCTTAAAAACGAATGGGACACGGTACAATCGGAAAAAGCGGATCACGGCGGATTTTTGAGACCACTCGATTTCATACGTTTCAAAGGTTAATCCGCCGTTATCAGATTTTTCCGCCTTTTCCGTGTCCTATTTGAGAATCGTTTTTTCGCCGATAGCTTCCATCTGCCAACGAAGGAACCCCATGCTCCACCTCCACCACCTCTCCAAGGATTTCGCGGGCAAACCGCTGTTCACCGACATCGGCTGGCACCTGAAGAAGGGTGAGCGGGTCGGCCTGGTCGGCGAAAACGGCGCCGGCAAATCCACCCTCATGCGGATCATCGCCGGCCAGGTGGAACCGACCGACGGCTCCATCCAACTCGCCCGTGGAGGGACTGTCGGCTACCTCCCCCAGGACGGCATCGTCACCCGTGGTCGGACCCTTTTCGCCGAAACCATGTCGGCCCTCGCCGAACTCCAGGGGATTGCACGGGAAATGGAGGAACTGACCGCCCGGCTCGGGGTGGTCCCCCATGACGATCCAACCCACACGGGGCTCCTGGAACGGCTCGGCCACCTGCAGGAGGAGTTCCGTCTCAAGGGGGGATACGCCATGGAGGCGGAGGTGGGGAACGTCCTGACCGGCCTCGGCTTCCTCCCTTCCGACTGGGAGAGGGACTGCGGCGAATTTTCCGGCGGCTGGCAGATGCGGATCGCCTTGGCCCGACTGCTCCTGATGAAACCGAACGTGCTCCTCCTGGACGAGCCGACCAACCACCTGGACATCGAGGCCCGCAACTGGCTGGAGGGGTACCTGCAGGCCTACCCCTATTCGGTCATCCTGGTCTCCCACGACCGCTTCTTCCTCGACCAGGTCTGCAGCCGGATCACCGAGGTCTGGAACCACACCCTCACCGACTACCACTGCAACTACTCCGCCTACCTCATCCAGCGGGACGAGCGGGTGATGGCCCTGCGGGAGGCGAAGCGGCGCCAGGACGAGGAAATCGGCAAGCTGGAGGATTTCATCAGCCGCTTCCGCTACAAGGCGGACAAGGCGGCCCTGGTCCAGTCCCGGATCAAACAGCTGGAAAAGATCGAACGGATAACTCTCCCCCCCGAACGGAAACGGATCCGCTTCAGTTTCCCCGAGCCCCCCAAGAGCGGCCGGGTCGTCATGGAGCTGAAAGGGACGCGCAAAGCCTACGGCGAGCGGGTGGTGCTGGACACCATCGACCTGACCGTGGAAAAGGGGGAGCGAATCGCCCTGGTCGGCCACAACGGCGCCGGCAAGTCCACCCTCATGCGGATTCTTGCAGGGGGGGATTTCCAGGGAGGTGAACGGATAGTGGGACACAACGTCGTTCTCGATTACTTCGCCCAGGACCAGGCGGCCGAACTCGACCCCACCCGCTCCGCCTACGAGGAATTGCTGGCCGGCGCCCCCTACGACGTGGTGCCGCAACTGCGCGACCTCCTCGGCGCCTTCCTCTTCTCCGGCGACGACATCCACAAGAAGGTGGCGGTCCTCTCCGGCGGTGAGCGGAACCGGCTGGCCCTGGCCAGGATGCTCCTCAAGCCCGCCAATCTCCTCCTCATGGACGAGCCGACCAACCATCTGGACCTGTTCAGCAAAGAGGTTCTGCTGGACGCCTTGAAAGGTTTCACCGGCACGGTGGTGTTCGTCTCCCACGATCGCCATTTCATCGACGGTCTCGCAACGCGGGTGGTGGAAGTGGCTGACGGCGCCCTCGCCTCCTATCACGGCGACTACGAATACTACCTGGCGAAGAAAGCTGAAGTGTCAGATACTGGCGAGGCTCCGTCTTCGCCACTCATTCCTGCATCGCTCTCCAGCACCGGTCCCGGATCCCGGGTCCCGGCTTCCAAGGAAGAACGCCAGCAGCTTCGGGAAACGGAGAAACAACGTCAGCGCGAAGCCCAGCGCCGGGCAAAGCGGCTGGCCGAACTGGAAACCACCATCGAGCATGAGGAGAGCCAGCTTGCGGCGTTGGAAACCCGCATGGCCGACCCGTCCTTCTTTACCGACCCCGAGCAGGCCAGGCGCGGCGGCGATGACCATGCTGCCCTGACCGCACGGATTGCCGCACTCTACGGGGAATGGGAAGAGCTCTCTGCCTTGACAGGAGAGCCGTAACTGGTTACTCTTTAAAGACCCGCGAGCCCCTGCACCGGCAGCGTACCCCGAATACAAGGATGCAAACCATGCCGGACCACTCGACAATCACCGTACCGGAGGTCATCCCCCTCTACCCTCTGCGGGAGATGGTGGCGTTCCCCTACATGATCTTCCCCCTCTTTCTCAAACAGGAGGAGGTCGCCATTTTCGAGGAAGCCACCTGGCATGACAACATGGTGGCCCTGGCGATGCTCCGGCCGGAGCCGGCCGGCGATCTGCTATCGTCGCTGCACGAGGTCGGCACCGCATGCCGGGTCACCCAGATCCAGCGGCTTCCGGATGGAGGTGGCAAGGCGACCCTTGAAGGCCTGTCGCGCATCCGCCTGACCGGCACCATCGAGGACAAGCCGGTAACGCTGGCCCGGGTTGAACAGATTCGTGAGTTCTCCGAAAAAACTATGGTCTCCGAAGCCCTCGTTTCGAGCCTCAACGCCCTCCTCAAGATCGCCCTCTCCTACGGCCGGCCCCTTCCCGACGACGTGATGAAGATGATCGACTACATCGACAACCCGGCCCGTCTGTCGGACCTGGTGGCCCTCTACATCAATCTCCCCCTGGAAGAGCAACAGACGTTGCTTGAGACCGTCGATCCCCTGGAGCGGCTGAAGAAGGTCTACATGCAGCTGACCGCCGAGGTCCAGCGACTGCAGGTCAAGGGAGAGGTGCAGGCCGAAGTGACCAAGCGGGTCGGCAAGACCCAGAAGGAATTCATCCTCCGGGAGCAGATGAAACAGATCCAGGAAGAGCTGGGAGAGGAGGACTCCCGTTCCGCCGAGCTCACCGACCTGCGCCGCAAGCTGGATTCCGCGCGGATGCCGGACGAGGTGAAGAAGATCGCCGATAAGGAACTCAAGCGACTGGAACGGATCAACCCCGCATCCCCCGAGTACACCGTCTCCCGCACCTATATGGACTACCTGACCGGCATGCCCTGGCAGAGCGGCACCACCGACAACCGGGACATCAACCAGGCCGAAGAGGTCCTCAACGAGGACCACTACAACCTGAAGAAGGTGAAGGAACGCATCCTCGAATATCTGGCGGTCCGCTCCCTCCGTGAAAAGATGAAGGGGCCGATCCTCTGCTTCGTGGGCCCTCCGGGGGTGGGGAAGACCAGCCTCGGCAAATCCATCGCCCGCGCACTGGGGCGCAAGTTCATCCGCATCTCCCTCGGCGGGATGCGGGACGAGGCGGAGATCCGCGGTCACCGCCGTACCTACATCGGCGCCCTCCCCGGCCGGATCATCCAGGAAATCTACCGGGCCGGCAGCAACAATCCGGTCTTCATGCTGGACGAGGTGGACAAAGTCGGTCTTGACTTCCGCGGCGACCCGGCCAGCGCCCTTCTGGAGGTGCTCGATCCGGAGCAGAATTTTTCCTTCACCGACCACTACCTGGATGTCCCCTTCGATCTCACCAACGTCATGTTCATCACCACGGCGAACCAGCTCGACCCGATCCCGCCACCCCTCAGGGATCGGATGGAGGTGCTCCCCCTCGCCGGTTACACAACCGAAGAGAAGGAGATGATCGCCGCCCGCTTTCTCATCCCGAAAGAGATCGAAGAGAACGGTCTCCACGATGTCCCGCCAGCTTTCGAACCGGCGGCAGTCGCCAGAATAATCGGCGACTACACCCGCGAAGCAGGGGTCCGCAACCTGCAGCGGAACATCGCCACCATCTGCCGCAAGGTGGCAAAGGAAGTCACCCAAGGGAAGGAAGCCCGGCAGACCGTTACACCGGAGGTGGTGGAGGAGTTTCTCGGCCCGCGCCGGTTTTTCAACGAGGTGGCGGCGGAAAAGGACCGGACCGGGGTGGTAACGGGGCTTGCCTGGACCGAGGCCGGCGGCGACATCATCTTCGTCGAGGCGACCCGGATGAAGGGGAAGGGGGACCTGATCCTGACCGGGTCGCTCGGGGATGTCATGAAGGAATCGGCCCGGGCCGCCCTCTCCTTCGTGCAGGCAAACGGCAGCGAGTGGGATGTTGCAGACACATCATTCGACGACGCCAACATCCACATCCACGTCCCGGCCGGGAGCATCCCCAAGGACGGCCCTTCGGCCGGCATCACTATGGTCACCGCCATCGTCTCGCTCATGACCGGCCGCCCCGCCCGCCGGGATGTGGCCATGACCGGCGAAATCAGCCTTACCGGCCGGGTGCTCGCCATCGGCGGCGTCAAGGAGAAGGTGCTGGCTGCGCGTCGGGCCGGTGTGAAAAAGATCGTTCTGCCAGCCCGCAACCGCCAGGACCTGGAAGATGTCCCCGACGACGTCAGGAACGAACTGGAATTCGTCTTTGTGGAAGACGTGCGGGAAGCCATCACCCAGGCGCTCCAATAAAAACCAGGCGCGAGGCAATTGGCAAGGGGCACGAGGAAATCAGCCCATAGCCCATAGCCCATAGCCCATAGCCGGAACCTATGCCCCTCAAGCTTGCCGAAAATACGCTGAAACTGTTCTTCCTCGAAATCCAGGCGCTTTTCGCCCTTACCTGGCGCGCGCTTCTCAACATCTTCCGGCATCCCTTCTATTACCGGGAATTCACCACCCAGATGGACAAGATCGGCGTCGGCTCCCTCTTCATCATCTCCCTGACCGGCCTCTTCACCGGCATGGTCATGGCGCTGCAGGCCCTTATCCAGCTCAAACCCTTCGCCGCCACGAGCTATGTGGGGGGAATGGTGGCGGTCACCATGGTCAAGGAATTGGGACCGGTCCTCTCCGCCCTGATGGTATCAGGTCGGGTCGGTTCCGCGATATCGGCCGAACTCGGCACCATGGTAGTCACCGAACAGGTGGATGCCATGCGGGTGGAGGGGACTGACATCGTCAAGCGCCTCGTCACCACGCGCCTCAAGGCACTCCTTGTAGCCATGCCCCTCCTGGCGGTGGTCACCGATGCGATATCACTGATCGGCGGCTACATCATGTCCTTCGGCTACGGCATCAATCCGATCATGTACTGGAAATCCATCCCTCAGTTCATGGTGTTCCAGGACCTGATCGAGGGGGTGTTCAAGCCCGCCTTTTTCGGCGGGATCATCGCCATGATCAGCTGCTACGTGGGGCTCAACACCAGCGGTGGGGCCGCGGGGGTGGGAAATTCGGCCAAGCGTGCCGTGGTGCTTGCGTCGGTCCTCATCCTGGTATCGGACTTTTTTCTGACCAAGATCTTCATCGTCTTCCGCTAAGACAGATTCAAACTTGCGTCAGTGAGGGGTGAGTCTCCCGTGGAGCGAATGTGCCCGAGTGCCAGCCGCTGTAGGCGAAATGGAGCAGAGCCGGCCCGGCGCGAAATAAGCCGTACAGCGGTGGGACGAGGGTATCTGAGCAGAACGGGACACTCACCTCTCCCGGATTCACGTCGAAGACACAATAAAGGAGCAGGTACGTTGGCACCAGAAAGCGGCATACGGATGGAAAAGGTCTGCTTCGGCTTCGGCGGACGGAAGATCCTGGAGGATTTCGATCTCTTCCTAGAACGGGGGGTGAACCGGACCATCCTGGGGGTCTCCGGCGCCGGCAAGACCACCATCCTCAAGCTCCTGCTGGGGCTGCTCACGCCGGACAGCGGCCGGGTCAGCATCGACGGAACACCCCTGGCGGGGCTCAGAGAGAGCCAACTGGTAAGGGTGCGCAAGCACATCGCCATCGTCTTCCAGGGGGGGGCACTGTTCGACTCCATGACCGTCGGTGAGAACGTCGGCTACCGGTTGTTCGAGGAAGGGAAACTTCCGGAGCGGGAAATCGAAGGAATCGTCCGGGAAAAGCTCAGCTTCGTCGGACTGGAACAGGCCATCGACCTCTACCCGGCCGAGCTGTCGGGGGGGATGAAAAAACGGGCCGCCATCGCCCGGGCCCTTGCCTCCGACCCGGAGTATATCTTCTTCGACGAACCGACCACGGGTCTCGACCCCATCGGGGTCTACAACATCCGCAACCTCATGCACCGCCTGCAACAGGAGGGGAAAACCACCCTCATGGTGACCCACGACATGGAGACCGCCTTCGCCGTCTCCCAGCGTTTTTCCTTCCTCCACGAGGCACGGCTGGCTTTCGAGGGGACCCGGGAAGAGATGTGCTCCAGCAACCTGCCCGCGATCACCGAGTTTTTCGCCCCGACGGAGCAGTCGCTGTTCAGGTACAACCATCTGCCGGAATCGTAAGGGCAGGCCAGGAGGGGGCTCCTTCAAGTACCTATCAAATCCATACAAGAACGTGTATTTTTCGCAAGATCAAGGCTGTCAAGGGGATGTGCGGAGCCGTAGTACCCACAAACCGGGCATGAACAACGCTACGGCGCACAAACACCCCCGAAGACTTACGCAGAGTTTGCGGAAAAGACGCGTTCGATCGGAACGACCATGAAACGAAGTGACAACGTCGCCTGGTCCCAGGTCAAAGTCGGTATTTTCATCGTGGCCGCACTGATATTCTTCAGCGGCGGCATACTGGTCATGGGGGACAAGACCAAGTTCTTCATCCCCAAGGGCAAGCTGTCGGTTATCATGACCGACGTGGCGGGGCTCAAGGTCGGCGCGCCGGTCTGGCTGGCAGGGGTTGACGTGGGGCTGGTCAAGGATATCCGCTTCGAACACCCCGACCGGACCAACGCGGTGGAAGTGATCATGGAGGTCGAACGGGAGTCCCTGAAAAAGATCGGCCGGGACTCGCTGATCACCGTCAAGACAAGGGGGCTCCTCGGAGAGAAGTACGTGGACGTCACCCCGAGCCAGTTTGTGGTCGAAAATCCGGAAACCCGCCTCTACGGCACGTCGGTGGCAAAGCTGGACGACGTCATGCAGAAGGCAGGATCGGCATTCGACCGCGTCAACCGGATGATGGACACCATGGACCGGGGAGAAGGGACCCTGGGGCGGTTCGCCAAGGACCCCCGCCTGTATGACAACCTGGTTCACCTCTCCGCGGAACTCAACACCTTCGCCGGCCATGTCAACCGGGGAGAAGGGACCTTGGGGCAGCTTACCCGCAAGAGTGAGCCTTACAACCGGCTGGTGGGGGTTCTCAATCGCGCAGACCAGGCGCTGAAGGACATCCAATCCTCGGAAGGGTCGCTGAACAAATTCGTTCACGATCGCCAGCTCTACGACAAGCTGGTGACGGTTGCCGACAAGAGCGCCCAGGCGGCCGACGACGTACGGGAACTCAACAAGAAACTAACCTCCAAGGAGAGCACCGTCGGCAAGCTCCTGGGTGACCGGGAATTCTACGACAAGGGGATGCAACTCATGGAGCGGGCCGACCGGTCCGTCCAGTCCATGGAGGAGATCACCGCCCGGGTGAACCGCGGCGAGGGGACCGCCGGCAAGATTCTGAACGACAAGGAACTGTATGATCGCCTGAACCGGATGGTAGACGACACCAACGCCCTGGTGAAGGACATCAAGGAAAACCCGAAGCGATATGTGAAATTTTCGCTGTTCTGAACCCCCGTATTACCGAAACGAAGATACGGGCCATGAATCCGAGAGGTAACAATAATGAATAGGCTGTACCGGTTTTTGACAAGCATGTTGCTGTGCGCCCTCCTCGCCGTCACCGCCCACGCCGCAGGGCTGGAGGAGAAGGTCCGGGAGCACACCATGAAGAACGGCATGAAGCTTCTGCTGGTGGAACGGCACAGCTCCCCCACCATCGCCGCCTGGATCAGGTTCAAGGTGGGGAGCGTGGACGAGCGGAGCGACGAACGGGGACTCGCCCACCTTTTGGAGCACATGCTCTTCAAGGGGACGAAGACCCTCGGCACGACGGACTACGGAGCGGAGAAACCGCTCCTTGACAGGATCGAGGCGACCGCTATCCAGCTCATGGACGAGAAGGCCAAGCGGGAAAAAGGTGATTCGGCACGTATTGCCGCCCTGAAGAAGGATCGAGACAAGCTGGAGGCGGAGGCGGAAAAATATGTGGTCAAGGAAGAGTTCGCCCAGATCTACGCCAAGAACGGCGGGAGCGGCTACAACGCCTTCACGGCCAAGGACGGCACCACCTACCTCATCAACCTCCCCGCCAACAAGCTGGAACTGTGGGCCACCATCGAGAGCGACCGGATGCAGAACGCGGTGCTACGGGAATTCTACTCGGAGCGGGATGTGGTGATGGAGGAACGGCGCCGTTCCTACGACACGGAGCCGGAAGGACAGCTGTGGGAGAATTTTGTCGCGGCGGCCTACCATGCCCACCCCTACGGACAGCCGACCATCGGCTGGATGTCGGACATCGAAAACCTCTCCCGGACCAAGGCGGAAGCGTTCCTCCACAAGTATTACGCCCCCAACAACGCCATCATCGCCATTGTCGGCGACATCGATACCGACAAGACCATCGCCCTGGTGGAGCGCTACTTCGGTGCCATTCCCCCCGGCACGCCAGTGACACCGGTGGCAGTGACGGAACCGGACCAGGACGGGGAGCGACGGATCGAAATCCTGGCCGACGCGGAACCCAACTTCATGGTCGGCTTCCACAAACCGACCCTCCCCGATGCGGACGACTACGTGTTCGACGTCATCGACATGCTCCTTTCCGACGGCCGGACTTCGCGACTCTACAAGAAGCTGGTGGTAGATAAGCAGCTGGCCACCGACGTCGGCAGCTTCTCCGCCCCCGGCAGCCGCTACCCGAACCTGTTCATCATTGCAGCCACTCCCCGCGCCCCCCACACCGTTGCCGAAGTTGAAACGGCGATTTACGCGGAGATAGAGAAACTGCAGCGGGAGCCGGTGGCGGCCCAGGACCTGCAACAGATACTCAACCGCCTGGAGTACGAAGAGGTCCGCCAGATGGGTTCCAACGGCGGTCTGGCTCGAAACCTCACCGAATACGAGGCGGTGGCCGGCACGTGGCGCTACCTCATCGAGCATCGGCAGAAGGTGGCCAAGGTCACCCCCGACGATGTCATGCGGGTGGCAAAAAAATACCTGGTCCGGGAAAACCGTACGGTTGGCTTCATCACCAAGAAGGAGGTGGGGAAATGAGAAAACGTCTAGGAATCTGGCTCCCCATCGTCGTGCTGTGCACTCTGGCAGCGGGTTGCGCAACGGCACCGCTACCGGCAGACCCGCGCACCCTGACCTATGCCCCCCTTACCTTCACCATTCCTAAGAGCGAGCGGGTCGAACTGGCAAACGGCATGGTTGTCTACCTGCTGGAGGACCACGAACTGCCGCTCGTGAACATGACCGCCTCTATCCGCACCGGGAGCATCTACGAACCGGCCGACAAGGTCGGACTGGCCGGCCTTACGGGCGCAGTCATGCGGAGCGGCGGTACGACGGTTCTCCCGCCGGAAAAGCTGGACAGCGAACTGGAATTCATGGCCTCCTCCATCGAGTCGAGCATTGGCGCAGATGCGGGGAATGTCTCCCTCGCCACCCTCGCCAGAAACCTGGACCGGACCCTGGACCTGTTCGTCCAGGTCCTCCGGCAACCGGCCTTCCGCGAAGACCGGGTAGCCCTGGCGAAGAAGCGGAGCATCGAGGGGCTGCGCCGGCAGAACGACGACCCGAAAGGGGTGGCGGACCGGGAACTGCGCAAGGATGTTTACGCAGGACACCCACTGGGGCGCTATCCGACCATCGCAACGGTGGAAAAAATCTCTCGCGACGACCTGGTCGCTTTCCATCGCCGGTTTTACCACCCCAATAACATGATCCTGGCAGTGGCTGGTGACTTCAAACGGGACGAGCTGCTGGCCAAACTCAATGCCGCATTTTCCGGCTGGGAACGGCAGACCGTCGACCTGCCGCCGATAGCCCAGCCGAACCCCGACGTGAAGCCGGAGGTCCTGCTGGCTCCCAAGGAAATCAACCAGTCGGCGATCCGGATGGGGCACCTGGGAATAGACAAGGACAATCCGGATCTCTACGCAATCCGGGTTATGGATTACATCCTTGGTGGCGGCTTTACCTCTCGACTCGTAACGGAGGTCCGTTCCAACCAGGGACTGGCGTACAACGTGGACAGCTACTTCGATATAGGACGACGTTTTACCGGCCTCTTTATTGCCGAAACCGAGACCAAATCGGAGTCCACGGCAAAGACCATCGCCCTCATGCGCAGTATCATTACCGGCATGATCACGGCCCCGGTCACCGATCAGGAACTTGCTCTGGCAAAGGATTCCATAGTCAACTCCTTCCTCTTCGGATTCACCAAGCCGGACGTGATAGTCAACCAGCAGGCACGGCTCGAATACTACGCCTATCCCTCCGGGTACCTGGAAAACTACCGGGACCGCATCGCCAGGGTCACCAAGGAGGACGTGCTGCGGGCAGCACGCCAGTACCTCCACCCCGATGCTATGGTCATTACGGTGGTTGGCGACAGGAAAAAGTTCGACCAGCCGCTGTCAACCTTCGGGCAGGTGCGGGAGCTGAAGCTGGAGAACGGCTTGTAACGGTCGATTTTCCAGCTTCGTCTCAGATTCGTCACCCAAATTGCAGGGTTCCCTCCAGAGATATTTACTGTGGGCTTACTTTAATTTATTTTAAGCTTGACTCCAGGAATACACTAAAGTAAAATCCGGTTCTACTTTTCCCGTATACAGAATACACTTTAATATTGCATGCTGCGGTACAGGCAGCTGCATCGCAGGTTTCGAAGGCAAAGATTCATTACGGATCTAGGCTTGTATACATCACACCAACAGGAGGTAGAAAGATGTCTGAATTCGGTACACTGGAAAGCCGCATTCGTCGCAAGTCCCTGCTCAGCAAGGTATGCAAGGCTGAAGACTGCATTAAGTTCTTCCAGCCTGGCCAGGACCTTATGTGGTCCGGCTTCACTCCGGCCGGCTACCCGAAGATGGTGCCCATCGCCCTGGCCAACCATGTCGAGGCCAACAACCTCCAGGGCCAGTGGAAGTTCAACCTGTTCATCGGCGCCTCCGTCGGGGCCGAAACCGAGGACCGCTGGGCGACCTTGGACATGATCGACCGCCGCTGGCCATACCAGACCGGCAAGAACATCGCCGCCGGTATCAACGCCGGCCGCATCCGGATGGGTGACAAGCACCTCGGCCACTTCGCCCAGGACGCCGGCTACGGCTTCTACACCGGCAACGGCCGCTACGACATCGGCATCGTCGAAGTCTCGGCAATCACCGAGGACTGCGGCCTGGCCCTGACCACCTCCTGCGGCATCATTGCCGAGGCACTCCACCTCTGCGACAAGATCATCATCGAGGTGAACACCGGCCAGCCCTCCTTCGAGGGGATGCACGACATCCATATGCAGCAGAAGCCGCCCCGCCGCGCGCCGTTCCTGATCACTGAGGCCGACACCCGCATCGGCACTCCGTACGTCCCCTGCGATCCCGACAGGATCGTGGCTATTGTCGAGTCCAAGCTCCGCGACAAAGGGCGTGCATTTGCCGAGCAGGATGACACCTCCGAGGCCATTGCCGGCCACATCATGGAGTTCTTCTCCCACGAGATCAAGATGGGTCGTCTCCCCGAGAACCTGCTGCCGCTGCAGTCGGGCGTCGGTTCCATCGCCAACGCCGTCATCGGCGGTCTAGCCAAAGGTCCCTTCCGCAACCTGTCGGTTTACACCGAAGTGCTCCAGGACACCATGCTCGACTTCTTCGACGGCGGTAACCTGCTCTGTGCTTCCTCCTGCTCCCTGTCCCTCTCCGAGACCCCGGGCTTCCCGCGCTTCTTCGAAAACTGGGAAAAGTATTTCGACAAGATCGTTCTCCGTCCGCTCTCCATTTCCAACGCGCCTGAGCCGATCCGCCGCCTCGGGTGCATCGCCATGAACACACCGGTGGAGATCGACATGTACGCCCACGCCAACTCTACCCTGGTCGGCGGAACACGAATGATCAACGGCCTCGGCGGTTCCGGCGACTTCCTGCGCAACGGCTACCTGAAGATCATGCACACCCCGTCGAGCCGTCCGTCCAAGACCGACCCGAACGGAATCTCCTGCGTGGTGCCGCACTGCTCACACATCGACCACACCGAGCATGACCTGGATTGCGTCGTTACCGAGCAGGGTCTGGCCGACCTCCGTGGCCTCTGCCCGCGCGACCGTGCCCTGAAGATCATCGAGAAGTGCGCCCATCCGGACTACAAACCGATCCTCACCGATTACTACCAGATGGCCCTGAAGGACACCCTGGCCAAGGGAATCGGCCACGAACCCCAACTGTGGGATCGCGCCTTCAAGATGCACCTCAACCTGGCGCAGAACGGCACCATGAAGGTCAAGAACTGGGACGTCAAGCTCGACCTCTGCGAATAGAGGCCTGCGTCCCACCTGCATTGCAAAAAGCCCCGCGGTTTGCCGCGGGGCTTTTTTTGCGCAGTGCACTTTGTGCCCCCCTTGTGAATCTGCAAAACCGCTCCATTTCTGATTTTTCATACCGCCGACACATCGGGCAGAGACAATCCGTTTTCTAAAAAATCTCATAAAAATATAGCTTAATCCGCTATTTCACGGAATCACATCCTGTAACTATCTCAAACCCCTATCTATAACTCAACGCCGAAACACCGGTCCACTATCGCTAACCTTCGGAAATTTTATATAATTTACCCTTGATTTCCCTACTGAACCGATGTTATAAAAAAACAATTTTATTACACCTTCGGATATTTAGGATAGTATTGGTCGTCTTGTTTCGGATTTTCACCATTTCCTCAACGCAAAAAGAACCATAGAGATATATTTCTGGCACAAATACTGCTGTGTAATAATAATTAAAAGCACTCATCCATTGTGCCTGTTCAGGGCAACCTGATACCGCAGAATTTACGGGTCCGCACTGGATGCGGGCCAAATCGCCGAAGAGCGCAGAATGCCCCTCCCCAAATCGACGGGATATCTGCGCCCAATTTCGGCCACTTGTGTTTAGATGATGAAGGAAAGTGATGTGGGTCGCCTTAATTCGTCAACAATTCCGTTAAATAACGTCACAACTCCCAGCCGGTCTGTGAACCAGCGGTGGTTGGTCCACCTCTACCACGGAGCGCTCATTGTCTTCACACCAGCAACATTAAAGGAGGTTCGTATGAAACAGCAGGCCATTAAAGCAGCACTCATGTTAACCGTCATCCTGACAGCCACGGTGGCACTGGCCAAACCCCAGGTGACCATCGCCATCCAGACGGGAAAAGAGGTCGTAACTCTCCAGAACGGCCAGAAAACCACCAAGAAGATTGCAGCCACCAACGCAACTCCGGGTGAAATCCTCTTCTACACCCTGACCTACGCCAATACCGGCGACGAAAGCGCAACCAACGCCGTGGTGGACAACCCGATCCCGGCAGGAACGGTCTATCTCCCCGGCAGTGCTACCGGCCAGGGAGCAGACATCAGCTTCTCCATCGACGACGGAAAAACCTTCAAAAAACCAAGTCTCCTCACTTACGAGGTAAAGCTCCCGACGGGCAAGCTTGATCAGCGCATCGCCTCGCCGGAGGAATATACCCACATTCGCTGGACCATCAAGACCATCCCCTCCAAGGGGAGCGGCAAACTCGGCTTCCAGGTAAAGGTGAAATAGACACAGAGAAGCATGACCTTTCCATAGAGCTAACCATCATTATGGAGGAACAATATGAACCTACCAACTTACGACCCGATTTCCCGCAGTAGCTTTCCAAACCAAGCCAAACCGCCACCCGGCAACCGGCGACACCCCCGTGCCGGGCCGGAGATCAGGCCATCGCCTCCGAGCGACACGGCAGGTAACATTTCGATCAATCATTACATCAAAAGCAGGATAGAAAAGGAGATCACCATGAAACCACGGATTTCACCACGCTTCGCCGTTGCCGGCCGCCTGTTCCTGGGCGCCTTGGCACTGTGGCTGGTAGCGGGCATCGGCGCTCCGCCGTCAGCCGAAGCCAACACTGCAGCCACTGCCATTATCCGCAACACTGCCACCGTCAAGTACAATAACGCCGCAGGGGTACCCCAGGCGGATATCACCGCAACCTCCGACGTCAAAGTCACGTTGGTTGCATCTACGCCGACCCTGAGCGCGCCGGCCGACCAGAATACGGTCGTTGGTACCAACGCAGTCTACACCTACTACCTCACATCCAACGCCAACGGCCTGGATACTTACAACCTGACGTCAGCTATCGCTTCGCAATCCGGCATCTCCGGCTCGAATGCGACAGTTCCGGCGTCCATCACCCTCGGCGCATCGAGCGTCGCCATCGCCATCCCGGCCGGCGGAATCCCCGCAGCAGGAACGTACGCCATAACCGTCCCGAGCGACGACACACCGGCAAGCGGCGCTATCAACGGCATTGCCGTCGGCCAGACGATCGTGATCCTCGGCCAGGCCTATACCGTCGCCTCCATCGTGGACAATGGCGGGGTGGGAACATCCACCATAACCGTCAACGGCAACGGTACTGCCAGTGGAGCAATTCCCGCCGGCACCCAGATAGGCCAGCGGGGCTCCTTCTCACTGACCGTCACCCCCGGCACCCTGAGTGGAGCCGCCGACGGCTTCGTCAATGTCAACGTCAGTGCACGGGATGCGGCCAACGCCCAACCCGCCACCCCCGTTGACCTGACCATTACCACCGTTCAGGCCCCGCGCCTCAGCGTCACCAAGGAGGTCTCCATCGACGGCGGCGCCACCTTCCCCGCCGGTATTCCCAACGCCGCTCCGGGCGCCACCCTGACCTACCGGATCACTGTAACTAACAACGGCAGCAGTAACGCCACCAGCGTGGTCATCACCGATCCAATGACCATCTTCACCACCTACCAGGCAGGCACCGCCAAGAAGGCGACAGGCGCAGCCACAACCTACGCTGCGGCTCCGACCGCGCTGACCGACACCAACGGTGACGGCGACGGTTACGACTACACTGCCGGCACCGCGACCTACAACGTGGGGACCGTCATTCCGGGAGCCGCAAACGCCGTACAGCTGTTCTTCCAGGTCAAAATCAACTGACCTGGGCTGACCCGGGTGGACGGGGAGAGAATTCTCTCCCCGTCCACCACCTTTTCCACTAACCATTGCTCCGGCAATGGCTAAAACCGAGGTACCGTTGGTTTGAAATGCATCTGGTCGGACATACGGCGTAAGCGCCGGGCCGATGAATTCGGCAGCCGACCCGCGGAAAGACACTCCGCAGGGGACAGGATGCGTGCGGTCATGCAGCCGGCACACCTCTTCCTGCGTCCGGAAACAGACCATAGCAGACGTCCTGCACACACCAATCTTCTATCCCTCCTGTTCCTGGCGGTCCTTCCGTTACTGTTCTTCGCGTCTCCCGCCCGGGCGCTCACCCCCGTCCAGGGGGACAAGGTCGTCGACACGACCAGGGTATCAAGCTTTGAATTACCACCCCTTTATGCATCCGCAACCGTCACGGTGGTAATACGCACCCACTCATCCCTGGAATTCCTTGCGTATGCCCCGTCTCTCGCCGGGGCATCCCTCGTGAATGTTGCCACAACCGCATACCGGTCCGGCAGCGACCCGGCCGCACCGTTCGTCAATCTGCCTGCGCCGGTTCCCGTTGGGTCCGCCACCCCCATCGACCTGAGCAAACCGGTGCCACTGGCGACTGCAACGGTATTTCACAGCGGTGAGCCTGTCTTCGTGCGTCTCACCGACCTGGACCAGAATCTCGACCGGACCGCGAGGGAGACCGTCCTCGTCACCCTGAACGATCCCATGACCGGCGACGTGGAAGTCCTCCGCCTGACCGAGACGGACCCCGATACCGGCGTCTTCGTCGGTTACATCCCATCGACGTCAACGGCATCCCCCCCCTATTCCGGAGCGCTCAGCGTACACCAGGGGAGCCAGATAAAGGGAAGTTACACCGATACCGTGGACGGTACCGACTCGTCCGCTTCGGGAATCCTGGTGGACCCCCTCGGTGTCGTATTCAACAGCCAGACGGGCGAACCGGTCAACGGCGCAACGGTAACCATCATCGATGTGGGCACCGGCAGACAGGCAACCGTGCTTGGCGACGACGGAACAAGCAGCTTCCCGGCAACGGTGACTACCGGAGCTACAGCCACCGACAGTTCGGGCAAGGTATACGCCTTCGCCCCCGGCAGCTACCGTTTCCCCTTCGTCGGTCCTGGCACGTACCAGTTACAGGTAACCCCCCCCGCCGGATATATCGTCCCCTCGACGGTTCCCGAGGCGGCGCTCCAGCAGTTGCCGGGGGCACCCTACGCCCTGGGAACGGCATCGCGGGGAGAGACGTTCGTCATCAACCCCGGGCCGGCCCTGCGTATCGACGTACCGGTCGACCCCTTCGCCACGGATCTCTGGGTGCAGAAATCCGCGGGCAAGTCCGTCGTTGCCGTGGGGGATTTCCTCCCCTATGAAGTGAGCGTCCAGAACACCAGCGCCAAGGCGGGAGCTCCCGGCGTGACTGTCACGGATCGACTACCTGTCGGTTTCCGTTATCAGCGGGGCTCTGCGAAGGTCAACGATCTGGCCGCCCCCGATCCGGCCATTTCCGCCGACGGACGCACCCTTACCTTCCCGATTGGAAACCTCGCGGCGGCAACAACCGCAAGGGTTCGGTATGTGGCTGCGGTTTCCGCCGGTGCGGTATCCGGCAACGCCACCAACCAGGCCGCTGCAGCCAGCAGCGCCGGATCCACATCCAATACCGCAACGGCTACCGTCCAGGTGACCAGCGACTTCATGTCCAGCCGAAGTCTGCTCATGGGGCGGGTTTTCGTCGGAAGCTGCGGCGAGTCCCGTTCGGTAGCCGGCGACAAGGGACTTGGCGGAGTAAGGATCTATCTGGAGGACGGGACCTTCGTTGACACGGACAACCGGGGGATGTTCCACTTCGAGGGGGTCAAGCCGGGAACTCATGTGGTCCAGCTCGATATCGACTCACTTCCGGACGGCTACCAGGCGATTCCCTGTGAAGAGAACAGCCGCTTTGCCGGACGGGCCTTTTCACAGTTCGTTGATCTGCAGGGAGGGACCATGTGGCGCGTCGACTTCCCGTTGGCGATCACGGCAGCCCCTGCCCCCATGGAAGAACGCCGCCCCACGCCGGAGATGGCCCCACAAAAGGGTGATGTTACCCTCGAACTGACGAGCACCCTCCAGGGGTCAACCGTTGCATACCAGGCACTGCTGCAGGGGGGGCCCGTTGCGGTCAGCAATCTCAGGCTGAACATCCAGCTCCCCGAAGGGGTAATCTATCAACCGGGAAGCAGCAGGCTGGGGAATACCGTGATTGCAGATCCTGCCATAAACGGCACTGCCATCTCCTATCCCCTTGATAACCAGCCCGGCGACTGGAAACGGAAAGTAAGCTTCACGGCCACTATCCCACCCCAGACACAACCGGGGGAACTGCCGACCAGAGCCGTTCTTACCTTCGACTCCCCGACGGCCGCCGGACTGGCAACCCCTCCGGCGGAAACCCTCCTCCGCCAGGTGGCTGACGTAAAGCGGATTTCACTGTCGAACTTCGTCCTGCAATCCCATTTCCCCGTCTTGAGCGCCAAACTGACCGACGACGACAAGACGCAGCTCGATGAGCTGGCCCGGTTGATGCTGGTCCTGCGTGTCACTGAAATCACCGTTACGGGGCATACGGACAATGTACGGATTGCCCCGCGCAACCGCCATAGCCACAAGGATAACCGCGCCCTCTCCCTGGCCCGGGCCAAGAGCGTCGGCCGCCATCTCATTGAAGCCCTCCACCTCCCCCCCTCCAGCCTTACCGTCGAGGGGAAGGGGGACTCCGTCCCCATCGCCGACAACAACACCGAAGAAGGACGGGCGCTCAACCGGCGGGTGGAAATCCGGGTTCAGGCCCAGCGGATCATCGATATGACCCGCGTGGAAATGGCCAGGGAGCAGAGCGGAACCAGGTCGATCCCGGTGGCAAGCGCTCCCGCCACTGTCCCCCAACCGCCACCGGCGGAGAAAAAAGCGCCGGTTGCCACGGAACCGGCGGAGGTGCAGGACGACACAACGAGCAAGGAAAAGGAAGGCATCCTCTCCCCCAGCCCGGGGACCGTCCTTATCAACCCCATAAACGGCATTCGCACCAGCCTCATGTCCCAGCTGACGCCGCGGCTTCTCATTGACGGGAAAGAGGTCTCTGCCGACCGCATTGGCTATACCATGAAGGACAAGAAGTCCGGCAAGACGATCTACAGCTACGTCGGGGTCAATTTCGGCGACCAGGGGGAACACACCCTCCAGTTCCAGGGGATGGACCCCTTCGGCAACGCCCGCTTCAACCAGACCATCACGGTAATCCGGAGCGGTCAGGTCGCTTCCCTGCGACTCAAATCGGCCGAAGGAAACATTGCCGACGGCAAGACTCCGGTCAAACTCCAGATCGAACTGCTGGACGCTAACGGCACCCCCATTCCGGCAGCCACCGACCTGGAGATACAGAACGGTACGCTCAAACCGATGAAGAAGGAAGGGGAGATGCCCGAGCCCAAGGTGGGGATGACCGAACAGGTCCACGTGGACGAGAAGGGAAATATCCTGTTCCAGCCGGTCAACTCCAGCGGCCTCTACCGCGTGACCCTCGGCTACAACAACGCGAAACTGGGAACGGAAACCTACGTAAAACCGCTTCTGCGCGACTGGATTCTGGTCGGCCTGGCGGAAGGGACGGCCGGTTACAACGCAGTTTCCGGCCACATGGAAAACTTCACCACCGCCGGTGGCGACGAAAACTTCTATGACGACGGACGGCTCGCCTTTTACGCCAAGGGTAAAATCAAGGGAGAATGGCTCCTCACCGCCGCCTACGACACCAGGAAGAGCAACTCCACCACCGGAAGCAACGGCCTGTTCCAGACCATCGACCCCAATGCCTACTACCCGCTCTACGGCGATGCCAGCAAGCAGCAGTACGACGCCGCAAGTTCCCGCAAGCTCTACCTGAAGCTGGAACGGGACCAGTTCTCTGCCCTGTTCGGCGATTTCGATACCGGTCTCACCGTCACCGAGCTCTCCCGTTACAGCCGCAGCATGACCGGCGTAAAAACGGAATTCCAAGGAAGGAATGTCGAACTCAACGCCTTCGGCAGCAAGACCGGTCAGTCCTACGTCAAGGATGAACTCCGGGGGGACGGCACCTCCGGCATGTATCACCTTACCCGCACCAACATCGTGCTGAACTCGGACAAGATCCGCATAGAAATCCGCGACCGGTTCCATGGGGAAACCGTCCTGAAATCCCGTGACATGGGCCGTTTTACCGATTACAGTATCGATTACGACACCGGCACTATCTTCTTCAAGGAGCCGGTTGCCAACCGGGACGATAACTTCAATCCCGTGTATATAGTGGTCGAGTACGAAACGCTGAACACCGGTGCGGAGTCATACACCTACGGCGGCAGGGCAGGGGTCAAGCTCTTCGACCAGAAGCTCAAGGCCGGCTTTACCTATATCCATGAGGGTGAAGTGAGCGGTAAGGGAAACAGCTACGGGCTGGATACCACCGTTAAGCTCGGCGCAAGTACGACCCTGAAGGGGGAAATGGCCCGGACCGAAACGAGCTATGGCGGACCATCCCGCGACGGCAATGCCTATCTCGCGGAACTTGCCCACCGTTCGCCACTCCTCGACGCGCGGGTCTACTTCAGGGAACTGGAACCCGGTTTTGGGCTCGGTCAGCAGCAGGCCAGCGAATCGGGCACCCGCAAGGCAGGAGTCGATGCGGCCTATAAACTCACCGACCGGATCACCCTCGGTGGCCAGGCGTACCGCCAGGAGAACCTCGTCACTGGCCTGAAGCGTGACGTTATCGAAGGGAAAACGGCCTACAGCGATGGCCAGTACACCGCCAACCTCGGCGTGCGCCACGCCTCCGACCAGATGGCAGACGGCACCACCAACTCCTCGAACCAGCTGACCATGGGAGGGAGCTGGCTGACCCTCAACAAGCGTCTGACCCTGCGTGCCGAGCACGACCAGTCCATCGGCAGCAACAACAACGTCGATTTCCCGACCCGGACCACGTTCGGTGCAGACTTCAAGCTGATTGAAGCCGCCACAATCTTCGCCCAGCAGGAGTTCACCAGCGGGACCACGTCGAAGACCAACACCACGAGGGTCGGAGTCAAGGCCACGCCGTGGGAAGGTGGCACCGTGAACAGCACAGTCGAGCAGGACCTGGCGGAAAACAGCGACCGCCTCTTCGCCCTGTTCGGTCTGCGGCAGACCGTGAAACTCACCGACAAGTGGAGCGTGGACGGTGGCGTAGAGCGGAGTCAGACCATAAAGAACGCCTACACGTTCAAACTGGATACTCCTCCGGTTTCCGGCAGCTCAGCCAGCGGGGATAATTTCACTGCGGTATCCGTCGGAACGAACTACCGCGAGAAGAACTGGAACTGGGACGGAAGGATCGAAGTCCGGTCGGCCGAAAGCGAAGAGCGGTGGGGGGGCACGACGTCGTTTGTCGGGGAACCGACGGAAGGGTTGGGGTGGTCGACCCGGTTCCAGTTCTACAACTCCAACGCCACGACGCTCACCAAAACCAGCGGCGACCTGCGCCTCGGCCTTGCCTACCGTCCACGGCTGACCCGCTGGATCGTACTCGACCGCCTCGACCTCCTCTACGACCGGCAACGGGGAGGGACGTTCACCATGGATAACCGGCGCATTGTCAACAACCTGAACGCCAACTTCAAGCCGAACGGCAGAACCCAGATTTCGCTCCAGTACGGCACCAAATATGTGCGGGAGGCAATCGACGGCAGGGATTACAGCGGCTATACGGACCTGATGGGAATCGAGGGACGGTACGATCTGACCAAGGATTGGGACATCGGCCTGCGGGGAAGCCTCCTCCATACCTGGAACACGAGCCAGTTCACCTACAGCACGGGCGCGTCCATCGGCTACAATATCGTACAGAACGCCTGGATCAGCCTGGGATACAACATCGTCGGTTTCACCGACAAGGACTTCTCCGCCGCCGACTATACGGCCCGGGGGCCGTTCGTCCGCTTCCGCTTCAAGTTCGACCAGAACTCGGTGAAGGATGCCATCTCGTGGCTGAACAGATGACGATCCTGGAATCAAAGTGAGTAAAGACCCATGCGTATAACACACAATACAGCCATACGAGCGATACTCTTCGTCATTGTCATGACGTTCCTTGCTGCGGTAACGCCAGTCCATGCCGCCATTACCGTCGCGAGAACCTCGGGCACCACGCTCTATACGGATACCGGCACCACGAATCCCGGCATGCCAAACTGCGGATACATCTCCCTCAACGTCACCGACACCACGACGATTGCCGATGCCTGGGTGACCATAAACGGGTTCACGGGGGGATACCTTTCCCTCGGCGGAGGGGATGACGGCGCCTACCACATCGGGTCGCTCCTGGCAGGACAGACAAAGCCGGTCTTCTATTACATCTGTACGTCCTATACCGGCGGGATTTCCCCCACGCAGACATACGACATCAAGCTCTATAACGGCAACCCCTCTGCAGGAGGTTCCCAGATAGATACCACGACGACCCTGTCCATGACGATTGATAATACGGTCATCAAGGCAAACGCCAATTCGGTCAATGTTATCGTCTCAGGCCCCAACCCGGCAACCTTGGGGGGAATCATCACCATGACCGTCGATGGCGACACTGGCACCATCGGCTGTGTCAATCCCCCATCGACCTGTACCGGTTCCGCGGCAGGACCGATGTATTTTACCCCTGCCACCTTTTCAAACTGGCGCGCCGACGCCTTCGAACTGGTCGGCAGCAACGTTACCCTGTCGGGGGGAAACTCCGGCTCCTACGACAACACACTCTACATCAACAGCGTACCATCATCCAGTGACACCCATTACGTGGCGACCTACTACTTCCGTGCCGTCGGCACTACCGGCGTTACCACGACGCTTTCCCCCGTCTCCTACATCGCAAGTGGTACGCAGATCAAGCACACCAGCCTGAGCAGCGGCGCATACTCGGTTGCGGGAGGTCTGCAGCCGGTGGAATCAGCGCAGGCAGCTGTAGTACTTACAAAAGCCGTGAGCCATGCCACTCTCCCTGCCCAGGGAGGGAGGGTGACCTATACCCTCACCGCCACCAATACCGGCCTGGCAGCCGTAAGTCTGGACTCGTTCATTGACGTCCTGCCCGCCGGCGCAACCTACGTCACCGGATCATCCTCCTTCAACGGAACCGGCATGGCCGACCCCGGCATCACAGGGACGACCCTGACCTGGTCGTCCCTCTTCTCCATTCCGGCCGGTACGAGCCGCACCCTGGTCTTTCAGGCGGACCTTCCCGCAACGCCCGGCACTTACACCAATGCCGCCTCGGCTAGAGTCGGCACGGTGGTCATAGACAGCACGCTCTCCGTGTCCGACAACGCGCCCGCCACCGCGACCACGGTGGTGCTGAAAGCGCCGACCATCACCAAGGCGTTTTCCCCCTCCGCCGTCGCCGTGAGCGGGACATCGACCCTGACCCTGACGATCACCAATCCGAACGCCGGTCAGACGCTGAACGGCATCGCCGTCACCGACACCCTCCCCTCGTCGCCGGCCGGTCTCGGATTCGCCGTCCCTTCCGGCGCGGCAACGACCTGCTCCGGTGCCGTCCTGACCGTGACCGGCACCACGATAGGAATCAGCGGAGGGACCCTCGCCGCCGGCCAGAGCTGCACCGTTACCGCCAATGTAACTTCGGCAAGCGCCAACACCACCTATACCAACACGACCGGAACCGTCTCGTCCACCAACGGCGGAACAGGGTCGACAGCATCGGCAACCGTCACCTTCAGTACCAAGCCGACCATCACCAAATCGTTTTCCGTCCCGACGATCCCGCAGAACGACACGGCGACCATGACCCTCACCATTACCAACAACGGCACGGGGAGCCTGACCGGATTGACCTTCGACGATCTCTTCCCGGCCGGCATGATCACGGCCAATCCGCCGACGGTCACCCCCGCCTCCCCCTGCGGCGGCACTCTCAGTGCGTGGAACGGGACCACAGTCTCCACCCTCACCTCCACCGGCGGCGATGCAGGTATCCGCCTCGCCGGCGGCACCATCGCTTCAGCCGGCACCTGTTCCTTCACGGTCAACGTCACCGCCGCCGCGGCGGGGGTATATGCCAACACCACCGGAGGAGTCAATTCCAACGAAACCAGCCCCGCCGGGCCGGGGAGCAACACCGCCACCCTGTCGGCACTTTCTCCCCCGACGGTTACAAAGGCGTTTTTACCCTCCACCATCGGCAAGGGGCAGACCTCTACCCTGACCATCACCCTTACCAATGCAAACGCAACCGCCATAACCGGTGCGGCCTTCACCGACACCTATCCGGCCAACGTGACCACAGCTGCCATCCCCAACAATTCCACGACCTGCACTGGCGGCACGGTCAACTCCACCAGCGGCTCCGTTTCCCTCTCGGGAGGGACCATTCCCGCCAACGGTAGTTGTACGGTCAGCATCGACGTCACCTCCAGCGTGGTGAACAGTTACACCAACACCATCCCCGCAGGTGCGGTAACGACGACCAATGCCGGCAGCAACGGCGCCGCGGCCTCGGCGACACTGATGGTCAACGCGACGCCGACAATCACCAAGACCTTTTCGTTCAACGCCACAACGGGCATAGCGACTATGAGCATAACCATCGTCAACAATCACACGGCAGGCATATCGGGTCTCTCCTTCACCGACCTGTTCCCCGCCGGCATGACCACCACCAATCCTCCGGCTCTTTCGCCGGCAACTCCCTGCGGCACCGGCAGCTCTCTCCAGTCGTGGAACGGGGCCACTGCGGGGACCCTCTCGACCACAGGGGGCGACCTGGGGGTGAAACTTACTGCAGGTCAAATCCCGGCGGCCGGGGGGAGTTGCACCTTCACGGTCAATCTTGCCGCCAACTCCCTCGGTGTCTATACCAACCAGACCTCCGGCGTGACGCTGACCACCCCCTTTTCCGGTACCGGCAGCGTCAGCAACACAGCGACCTGGATTGCCCCCGCCGTCAGCAAGACATTTACCCCCAATACTGTCGGACCGGGAGACATTTCCCGCATGGTCATAAGCATCACCAACCCCAGTACGACCACAAGCCTGACGGGACTGACCTTGAACGACACCTATCCGACCACGGCGACCCTGCCGACTGGGGGTACGCTGAACGGAGCCGCTATAACCAATTCTGCCACCCCCAACGTCACTTCAACCTGCGGCGGGACGGTAACGGCCGTTGCCAACGGCACCGCTATTTCCCTCACGGGGGGATCGCTACCTGCCGGCGGCGCCTGTACCATCGCGGCAGACATTCACGCAACCAATACCACGCCGGCAACCTATTACAACACGACGGGAAAGGGCGCATCGGACCAGGGGATCGGCATCACAGGATCCGATGCACTGTATGTCGTCACCAAGCCGACGATCAGGAAATCGTTCCTCACCTCGCCGGTCACCATCTCGGGGGGGACGGCAACTAGCGTGATGCGCATCGTTGTCGAAAACAACGCTGGCGCAGATATTACCTCTGTCTCGTTTACGGACACCTTCCCCTCGAATCCCTCCCAGATGAAATGGGTGAACACGGTGGCCAACAGCTGCGGCGGCACCCTGACCGATGCTGCCGGGGCAGCGCTGGTCTCCAATAGCTCCACCGGCATAAAGCTGACGGGGGGCGCGATTACCGCCGCTGCCGTAACCTGTACCATCGACGTCACCGTGTCGGTCTCCGCCACCGGCAGCCACAACAACACCACTTCGGGCGCCACCTCCTCGACAAACACGTCCCCCGGACCAAACAGCAACACGGCGACGCTGGTGGCCTACCTTACGGCACCCACCGTCACCAAGGCATTTGCCAACAGCGGGTTCCAGGTCGGCGGCACCAACCGGCTTACGATTACGCTCACCAACCCGAATGGCGCAGACGTTACCGGCGTGAACTTCACCGACACCTTCCCTGCCAACCTGTCCATCGCTGCAGTTCCCAATCTATCAAGCACTTGTGGCGGCACCGCAACGGCAGCGGCAGGCACAGCAACCCTCAGCCTGGCGGGGGGAACAATCCCCACCTCCGGGGCATGCTCCCTTGCCGTGGATGTGACAACGGCGACGGTAGGCACCTACACCAACACGTTAAGCACAAACGCCATCACCTCGACCAACGCGAACCCCACACCGTCCGCCCCCGTCTCTTCGAGCACCACCGCCTACCTGCCGCCGACCGTCACCAAGAGTTTCTCACCCGCCACCATCGGGATGGGAGGGAACTCCTCCCTGGTCATTACGGTGGCCAATCCCGCGGCCAACCCGGCCAACCTTACCGGTGTCAGCATTAACGATGCGTACACCGGTACACTGGCAAACAATGCCGCAGGGGGGGTGGTCTGCTCCGCCGGCAGCGGTGCAACCCTCACCGGCGGCATCAACGGGGGGACCAGCGTGGGGTTCAGCGGGGGGACCATCACGCCGGGGGGCAGCTGTACCATTACCCAGAGCGTGACCGCAACAAGCACCGTCAGCAATACCACCACGGCACCCGTGGCGACTGGTCCGGCAAATCCCTTGACAGGTACGGCCGCCTCCGCCACGCTGACCGTCTTCTCGCTGCCGAGCCTGGTCTTCGTGAAACAGGCCAGCACGGCCGCCGCCGCACCGGGACAGATAATCACCTACACCCTGCTGACCACCAACTCGGGACTCGGGATCGCCACCTCCGTGGTACTGAGTGATGCCATGAGTCCCTATATTGCCTGGGGAGTGAATTCGTTCGGGGCAAATGTGCCGTTCCAGATGATTGACGGCTCCCCGGCGGCGGGGCTCACCCTCGGTACGCCGGTCTACTCAAACGACAACGGAGCCACCTGGACCTATGTCCCCTCCTCCGGTGCAGGAGGCGCACCGGTAGGCTACGACGGCAATGTCACCAACTGGCGGATACCCATGACCGGCACCATGAACGGCAACGGGGCAAATTTCACGCTGCAGTACAAGGTCATGGTCAAGTGACCTGACGGTACCCGACGCTATGACACAAAAAAAGCCCGCGAATGCGGGCTTTTTTCATGAACGTAGGTCAAGGCAAGATTAGGAATGGGGCGGCGATTCCGCAATACCGGGAACAGAGATTGAAGCACCGCAGGGAGCGACGGCCCCGCGGGTCGCCTCGTACTCCTCCAGATAGGCCGACGGCTTCATCATCTGCTGGGTACGCCAAAGGACCCGGGCAATGTAAGGTATCTGCGACGGCCGGACCTGGCGCATCCAGTCGAGCATGCTCTTTTCACCGGAGGTATTGAGGATGGAACGGCGCCAGGTCTCGGTGTAGAGCTCGAAAAAACGCCTGACACCCAGTCGTGGCTCCCAGAGAAGGTGGTGCATGTCGAAATTCGACCAGGGCTGGGGCGCAATGCGGGATGCGACCTGATTGTAATACTCCGTCCCGGGCAGAGGGGTGCGGATGGTGAAGCCGGCCCGCTGTAGGCCATGACAGGCGATGAACTCCCACAACTCATGGAATTCGCTTTCCGTCCAGTCGGGGTCGATGAGGAAGTTGCCGTTGATCCCGTAACCATGCTCCCGGGCAATTCGCACCCCTTCGATGGTTTCCGCAACTCCCGAATCCTTGGCCAGATCAGTAAGGCCATGGTCACTGGCCGCTTCCAGGCCGAGGAAGATGTCGAAATCCTTGGCCAGCGGACGCCAGGCTGCCAGCAGTTCACTGCTCCGACAGAGGAGATCGGTGCGGGTCTGGACGAGAATCCAGCGCTTGAAGACGCCGCGTTTTTTGAGAGCCGCGGCGAGCTCCAGGCTGCGGGCGGGGTTGTGCCAGAACAGGTCGTCGGCGACGAAGATGGCGTCCCCCGCCGTGGCAAAATCCTCCACCACCGCACCGATGCTCCGTTCCCGGCAGGAGCGGTCGTAGAGCTGCCATACTGAGCAGAAAGAGCAGCGGTGGGGGCACCCCCGGGCCGTTTCGACAAGCCAGACCGGCTTGAACAGGAGGCAGTGGTAGCCGGAACGATGGTGTGCGACCAGTTCCCGCGCCGGCAATGGAACGAGGTCGAGCGAAGTCCGTTCGGCCAGGGGGGGTGTGGTCACCCAGCCGTCTCTCGTACGGAGCCGAAGCGCCGGCACATCCACAAGGGGCCTCCCCTTGTCGAGCGCTTCCGCCAGTTGGGCAACGACCTCCTCGCCGTCATCGAGACAGATGGCATCAATGTCATCACATTCCAGCGGTCCCGGAAATGCCGCCGCCGCATGGCCACCGACATGAATGAAGGCATCGGGGCTCACCCGGCGCACCTCGCGGGCCGTTTCCCGGATCCGCTCGTATTCCAGGGCATGGGGACAGGAGATGCCGACGAGTTGCGGCCGGCTACGCCTGACCCACGCGGCGGTACCGGGACGGAAGCGAAGATCGGCGATCGTCACGCGGTATCCCTTAGACAGGAGGGCCGCACCTATGTATTCGAGACCGAGGGGTTCGACGCGAAAAAACGGGCCGAGCCCGAATTTGTCGCTCCCCGGATGGGGGCGGATAAGGAGAATGTTCACGGGATTGCACCTTGGGGTTAGTCTGAAAATTCAGCCACGGAGTTCTGGAATCGGTGTGACTGCTCCCCATAGTAGCAAGTTTCACCGTCCTTTGGCCAGATTTTTCACTTCTCCCGACTCCGGTGGAAGCAAGGAAAACCTTGCACACCATTCGCCTTATTGCCATCTCCTGCTATAGTTGGTAACAGATGGCAACTACTCCACCGGGGGTACGGACGGATGGGAAAATTTATCATGATTTCTGCCTGCGCACTGGCGTTCGCCGCTGCTTCCTTTGCCACGGACGGGAAAACCACGTGGAATTTTGACAAGGACCGCGTCGGCACGGTCCCGCCGGGCTTTGCCCGTGCTGCGGGGGGGTGGAGAATTGCAGCCGATCCTACCGCCCCGTCACAACCGAATGTGCTGGCCCAGCGGGCAAAAAACACGGACCGGACCCTGAACCTTATCCAGGTCGCCGGCACCAGCTACCGGAACCTGGATATCAGCGTGAAGATTCGCGTCATTGAGGGGAAAAGTTGGCAGGGGGGCGGCCTTGTCTGGCGGGCAGTGGACGCGGGGAACTATTATGCCGCCCTCGTCAACCCGCTCGACAACAGTATCCGGCTGTACAGGGTCGCCAACAGCTGGCCGACCGAACTGGTCACCGGAGAACTGAAGCAAGTGCCAGGCTGGCACACGCTGCGGATCGTCATGACCGAAGAGCGGATGGAATGCTACTACGACGGCAAGAAGTACCTGGACCGGCGGGACGCCACCTATGGTAAAGCCGGCACCATCGGCCTCTGGACCAGGGGGGATGCGGAGACCTATTTTGACGATCTAACTGTCCTTGCCCGTTGACGTCGTCCGATATCTGCAGGGGGAAAGCCTGCTTCGGCAGGCTTTTTTCATTCCGACAAGAAGCGAGAGGAGTGCTGGCGGTGCCACGTCCGTTTCGGTCGATTCCCCGCTGCGGACCTTGACCAGCTTCCGCTCTGAGCAACTGTTACAGAGCTTCCGGCTCAAACTCCATAAGGGCTTCCGGCAGGTGTCCGCTGCCGCGCGGCCTCTTCCCTCAACTCCCGTGTCACCGCCAGCACTCCCGATCCCTCAACATGGCACGACACTGTGCCGGCCAAGACACATAATGTGTCACACATGGCCCATATTTATGGTTTTTCTCACCTCTCGTAAATCTGTATAATTGCCACTGTAGCTGTTTAACACAGAACCATCGGGTACATCGTATACGGGAACCGGAATTGCAGGGGTAATGGCAAGCGCCTCCACGGAACGGAGGCCGGGAGGTACCGCCATGCTGCAACACGCCCATCCCACAACCCGCCAGATACTTAAGTGCATCCATCTCACCGCCGCCTGCATCTGGATCGGCGGCGGACTTACCGTCCTGGTCCTGCTCCACAACGACCGCCTCACCAGGAACGGCGACGAACTGTTTGCCTTCAACCACGCCATCCGGTCTGTCGACGACTGCCTCATCAAGCCCGCCGCCGTGGTCTCCTCCGCCAGCGGGCTACTGCTCTGCGTCCTCACCAGCTGGGGACTGGCAAGACACCGCTGGATAGTCGTCAAGGGGTTCCTCACCCTGGGCGCCATCCTGTTCGGTGCCTTCTACCTCGGTCCGTGGCTGCGGGAACTCTCCGACATGACCGCCGCCAATCGTCTCGCCATTTTCGACGACGGGGACTACGCCCGCACCTACCTGCTCGGGGCAATCTCCTCCATCCTCCAGACCCTGCTCCTTTTTGGGCTCATGCTCATTTCCATCTTCAAGCCGTCATTCGATCAGAAGCGGAGCTTCTCGCGCCGGAAGACGTGGGACTCCTGCTTCGCCTTCATCTCCCGGGCGAAGTCGTAAAACAGGTTCCAATAGACTTCGTCGAGGGTAAGGTTCGCCCAGAAATCCTTGCTCTCCAGACATTTTACGGTGTAATAGCCGAACATGTAGTGGGCCAGTTCCGGCCGGATCAGCCCCGAGTTCACCTGCAGCGCCACCTCTTCCAGGAGGCCGATAAAATCCCGCTTGTCCTGAGGACTGAAATCGGCCAGTCGCGGGTCATCGTCGAACATTAGGGCACATATCTCCTTGAACACCGGATTTTCCTTCAGCCGCCGGCGGAGCATGGTGAAATGCTCGACCCGTTTCTGCGCACCCTGACGCCGGTATTCCAGCAGACCGTTGACAAAGGCGAAAATCGTCACCAGCCCCCCCACGACAATAGCGAAATCCTTCAATGCGGTGATATTCATGACCCCTCCGTTGCGTTGCAGTCCCTCCATCTCTTGTAATACCAATTTCAGATCGAGGATGAAATCAAGGCGGCGAGGATTGAGGCGACGCAAGCGTACAGACAGTACGTTGAGGAGCCGAAGACGAGCCAACGCAGATAGCGCCTTGATGTGGAATTGGTATAACCTCAAACGGTCCCCATGGCAACATAATGTTTGCGCAGGAATCAGCTGAAGAAACTGCCCCGGAGAATGGGGGAGGACTTCACGTGCCCGAGCCCCCTTGTTCGTTTGTTGGCAAAAATTATGTTGTCAATCGGGGGGTTGGCGTGCTATCAGGTTCAGTTCTCAATTATAAAGAATGTCATGTTTCAATGCCTGGAGCAGAGATTATGATTCACCTGTCGAACATCGCCAAGCAGCACGGTTCCCAGATCCTCTTCCGCGACGCCAGCTTCCAGATTCTCACCGGCAGCCGAACCGGGCTGGTAGGGCCCAACGGGGCGGGCAAGACGACCATATTCCGGATCATCACCGGCGAAGAGGAGGTGGACGCCGGCGAAATCACCTGCGCAAAAAAGACCACCATCGGCTACTTCTCCCAGGACGTGGGGGATATGGCGGGTCGTTCGGCCCTCGAGGAGGTGATGGCCGGCTCGGCGGAGACCGTCAGGCTCGCCGCCGCCTTGAAAGAGATGGAAGCGGCCATGTGCGAGCCCCAGTCCGACGACGACATGGCTGCCCTGCTGGAGCGTTACGGCGTCGCCCAGGAAGAGTTCGAGCACCGGGGGGGATACGACCTGGACACCCGCGCCCAGACGGTGCTGACCGGCCTCGGCATCGGCCCCGACCGGTTCAACCATCCTGTGGAGTCCTTCAGCGGCGGCTGGAAGATGCGCATCGCCCTGGCAAAGATCCTGACCCTGAAGCCGGATGTACTGCTCCTGGACGAGCCGACCAACCACCTGGACGTGGAGTCGATCATCTGGCTGGAGGAGTGGCTGGCGGGGGATTTCGACGGGGCGCTTCTCATGACGAGCCATGACCGGGATTTCATGAACCGCATCGTCACCCGGATCGTCGAGGTGGCCAACAGGACAGCCACCACCTACGGCGGCAACTACGACTTCTACGAACGGGAGCGGGACATCCGCAGGGAACAGCTTCTCGCGAGCCACAAGCGGCAGCAGGATATGCTCGCCAAGGAAGAGGAGTTCATCGCCCGCTTCGCCGCCCGGGCCTCCCATGCCGCCCAGGTTCAGTCACGGGTGAAGAAGCTGGACAAGATCGACCGGATCGAGATCCCCCCCGAAGAACGGACCGTACGTTTCGAGTTCAACGAACCGCCCCGGAGTGGCGATGACGTGGTAGTGATGGAGAATCTGGGAAAGGTCTGGCTCACCCCCGACGGGCAGGAAAAACCGGTATTCAGCGGCGTCTCCGGCATCATCCGCCGCCAGGAGAAGATCGCGGTGGTCGGGGTGAACGGTGCAGGAAAATCCACCTTCCTCAAGGTGCTCGCCGGCCAGACCGCCCCGACCGCTGGAAGATCAGCCCTCGGGGCCAATGTCGAGCTGGGATACTTCAGCCAGCACGCCATGGAAATACTGGATCCGCGCAAGACGGTGTTCGAGACGGTGCAGGATGTCATGCCCCTCGCCACCATCGGCGTCATCCGCAACCTCCTGGCCGCGTTCCTCTTCAGCGGAGATGCGGTGGAAAAGCGGATCGAGAACCTCTCCGGCGGAGAAAAGAGCCGGGTGGTGCTCGCCACGCTCCTGGGGCGACCGGTCAACTTTCTCGTGCTGGACGAGCCGACCAACCATCTGGACATCCGCTCCCGGGAAATCCTCCTGGATGCCCTGCAAAATTTTGCCGGTACCGTCGTGCTGGTGAGCCATGACCGCCACTTCCTCCGTTCACTTGTGAACCGGGTGTTCGAGATCGATCATGGCGAAATGCGCGTTTACGAGGGAAATTACGGTTATTACCTGCACAAGGTCCACGGCGAAGACCATTAGGGGGTTTCCGTCCCCCTCCAGTCGCTCCCGTCAGTTGGCGGCATACCGACCAGCCTTTCCTGCGTTGAAAAACGTTGACAATTTCCTGCCGTTACCGTACAAATGCGGACTGTTTGCCATACATCTCTCGAAGCGGAGCAAGAAATAATGAAAATGCTGATCATTTTACTCCTGGTGATAGCCCCCTTCGGATACGCGTACTACAACAAGCCGCTTTTACCGGCCCACAAGGAAAAAATCTATCTCGTCGCCACGGGCAGTGACAAAGTCACGGACCAGGAGATCTATTCCCAGCCCCAGTGGGACGGACTCGAATTTCGCGACTGGCTCATCGTGACGGCGACCCAGGACAAGGAGAAGCAGTCACTGGTTTCCTGGGGCTTCGTCGGCTACCTCAAGATCGTCGACACCGACTGGGCGCTCAAGGCATTCGACCTCAAGCCAAAGGATGCCGAGGGAAGCAAGTAGGCCATAAACCAGCAGAGGATGCCACGGGATCGTGTGGATGGCGTCCGAACAGAGGAGACGACATGCTCAACGATGTGGGTGCGGAAGTTTACCAGACCTGGAGTTACGAGCAACGCCACGAAGAGATCGGCAAACTGGTCCAGGGATTCCGAAATGGCCTGCCGATCGAGTTTCTCTGCCTGATGGCGACCTCAATCGCCGGCAGCGAGTCCCTCGCCAAAGAGCATCTTACCGCGCTCATCCCCTCGAAAGAACGGCAAGCCATCGTGGCAGCGGCGCAGGGTGACCGGAAAGCCCGTTCCCGGATCAAATCTTTTTTCATCTAATCACGACAAACGCCATCCCCCCAGTGTCAGCAGACCACCAGCACTCGAAAGCCCGCAAATGCGGGCTTTTTTTGTTGCAACTCCATCGGTCTGCTTTATCGCTAGTATTTCAGGATTTTCGCCAGAAATTTCCGAAGGGATTCGCTCCGGGGGTTGCCGAACATTTCCGCTGCCGGCCCCGATTCCGTCATCTTGCCGTCGCAGACGAAAAGGCATTGGTCGGCAACGGAACGGGCGAACCCCATGTGGTGAGTGGCCATGATCAGGTCACGCCCCTCCACGCGCAGCTCCTGGATGATGTCGAGCACCTCGGCGGTCATTTCCGGGTCCAGAGCGGAGGTCGGCTCGTCGAGGAGAATAAACCGGGGCTTGATGGCAAGGGCCCGGGCAAGTGCGACTCGCTGCTGCTGTCCCCCCGAAAGCTGGGCCGGCTTTTTCCGTGCATGGGGGGTGAGCTGGAAGCGCTCCAGGAGCGCATGGGCCGTCTCCCGCGCCTCGGCCGGAGAATTGCCATGGACCTTTTCCAAGGGGAGAGTGATGTTGTCCAGGGCAGAAAGATGGGGAAACAGATTGAAGGACTGGAAGACCGTCCCGATGCTCCGCCGGTGCCGAAGCAGGCTCTCCTCGGCAAAGTCGACCGTTTCGCCGTCGATCGATAGCCCCCCCGCGTCGGGGACCGCCAGTCCACCCATGACCCGGAGCAGGGTGGTCTTCCCCCCGCCGGAGGGGCCAATGATGACAAGGGCATGGAACTCCGGCAACTGCAGGGTGACGTCATCCAGGGCCGTCTGCGGGCCAAACCGCTTGGTGATGCCGGTCAACTCAAGTCGCATGGCAAATGTAATCTCCGTTACTGTTATTTACACGTTAGGTCGCTTGTGCGCTTCAATAAACCTGCTGGGACATAATGTGCTATCAAAAAAAACCCTTAGCCCATAGTCCGACAAGTGCCCCGGCAGCAACGATGGCAGGTTCAGGAACCTTCAACACCAACAAGATGAAGCTCCCAGCAGCCGTTGCAACGGTAACGGCATCGTATATGGATTGCTCTCCCAAGATGACAGAAGCACCCGCTATGGCGCCGGAGGCTGCGGCAGTGGCCCCTCGTATAAACCCCTGCAGCCTCGTATTGCCCCGATGCCTGATGATGTGCCGCCCAATGAAGAGCACGAAGAAATAGACCGGCAGAAATACTGCGGCGGCGGCAACGATGGATCCCCAGAACCCCGCCGTCAGATAGCCGACGAAGGCTGCGGTAATAACCACCGGGCCGGGAGTGATGATCCCGACGGCCACGGCATCGAGGAATTGTTGTTCCGTCAGCCAGTGATGCCCCAGCACGACCCCTTGATGAAGGAACGGCACTATCGCCAGCCCGCTGCCGAAGGTGAATGCCCCCGCCTTGAGAAAGAAGAAAAGCAGGCCGGAAAGTTTTGGTGCCGAAGCTGCGGCGCCTATCGGAAGAACTGCAGCAAGCGGTGGGAGCTGCGTTGTGTTACCTGGTTTCGACAGGAGATACCCAATAACTCCGGCGACAAGGAACAGGGCGGCGATTTCAGTGCGCGCTGCAACCGTCACCACTGCGGTAGCCGCGAAAATCATCCACATCGAAATCTGACGGTGCACCGTCTTCCATGCAAGCCGTGCGGCCGACATCGCCACAATCGCTATCACTGCCGGACCGATGCCGTAAAATAGCGCCTGTACGACCTGAAGCCCCCGGAATCGGACATAGAGCACCGATATCGCAAGAACGATGAGAAACGCAGGCAGAATGAACAGAATGCCGACGAGGGATGCACCAAGGGTGCCGTGACGTAGGAAGCCGATCCACATCGCCAACTGCGCCGCCAGCGGTCCCGGCATCATCTGGGAGAATGCCAGCCCCTCCGCGTATTCCTGGTCGGTCAGCCAACCTTTGGGGACCAGGTCCCGCTGCATGTATGCGGCAAGGGCAATGGGGCCTCCGAAACCGGTAGCTCCCAGCCGCAGAAAATAGAGTGACAGTGCGCGCAGGGTGCACTCATCGCCGTATTCACTGCTCATCGTTTACCGGCTGCCGTTTTTGCAAGCGCCCCTTTTATACCGTTTGCCAGCAGTTCTGCATTGCCGGTCCCCCAAAAATGCAGGAACATGATCCGCGGCTCCTCGTGTGTCATATGATTATGAATCGCCACGATGCCGATGCCGGCTCTGCGCAGGGTCTTCAGCACCTCCTGCAATTCCGGTTCAAGCATGGCGAAATCCCCGTCCACCACCGCTTTGCTGTCGGTCCCGGCAAAGGCAGCCCAGGTATTTATCCCCATCTCCTTTCCCACATCGTGGCCATGCATCTTTGTCGTCCTACCGATCGTGACCTTGAAGACACCGTTCTTGAATTCTCCCTTGCCGAGTATCTCTTCAAGCTTGTTCGTGGACAGTTTCGACTGTGCCGGGTCGATATCGGTCGTGGGAACCTTCCCCTTGCCACCCGCAGTATCCCGAACGGCGGCAAAGACCCTTCCCACGGCGGCAGCCAGATCCTCGTCCCTGCCGACACCTCCAATGTGCATGAACATGATGCGGGGCGTGTCGAACGTGAAGTGGTTGTGCAGTGCCGTCACCTCAAGGCCGTTATGCAACGCCGCGTCCATGACGGCATCTATCTGATCTTCGAGGAGAACAATGTCCCCCATCACCATTGTTGCATCCCCGGCCTTTATAAATGCCGCCCAGCAGGTGAGTCCCATGGGAGGAGTGATCTTCGCGCCCGCCACCTTCGCGGAAAGGTCTGACCGGGGCATCAGCACCTTGAATACCCCTTCGTTCTCGTTTGCCGTTCCCTTCAGGCCGGTAAGTTTCTCTATCACTGCCCCATCGGGAAGCCCCGCCGCCGTTGCGGATGCCGTTGCTGCAATCAGCAATACGAGCACCATACCGGCAATCCTGAGTTTTACCATTGCCGAACTCCTTTCACGGGACACGGTCAGCTAGCCCCATCGGCTTTACTCGGCAGTAACCTCGACATTGTCAAAACAGGTCACCGAATCGGCTTTGGTCCACAGCCCCACCTTGCCTGCTTTGAATACATCGTCGTTCGCCTCCACTGCCAGTTCGCCATTGAGATAACCGCGTATCCTGTTACCCTTCACTTCCACCCGCAATTCCTGCCATTGCCCGGAAAATACGGTCTTTGAGCTTTCCTTGATGACGCTACGACTTCCCCCCTGGTACCGGTAAATATTGACATTGTTCTCCAGGGCATTTGCCCGGAGAATGTAGTAGTTATCCTTGTCCTGGATACGGAAGATGATTCCCGCAGCCTGATCTTCTGTGCCGGAAATAGGCTTGAAACGGGTTGATATCATCACATCTCGGTACACCTTGTCGCTTAGAGCAAGGGCGGGATAGTGCGCCGATCCCGTCTGACAGAGGGCGTTTGGCTTGCTCGGCGCATTTGCCTCCGCGCGCACGAGCCATTTCCCGCTGAAACCATGCATCCCCGCCGGCAGTCCGCCCACGGGATCGGCATCGAATGTCCAGTAGGCCCGGCCCGTACCTGCCGATGCGACCGCAGCGAAAAGAAGAATAAACCCCGAAAAAACCAGAATATGCCGCATTTATAACCCCTTAATGTTGATTTTGAGGCTGGTGCCATTGATTTCCGTCTGGTCTTCGTTGAATGACCGGTCGTTGTAGCTGTTTGAGGTCAGAGAACCGGAAGCTTGCCTCGCCGAACAGTCTGTTCAGCGCCATGGCATTCCCGCACGGTTAGAACACAAATCCAAGAGTGACCTGAAATTTGTCGTTGTCAAGCGGGATCTCTCCGGCACTCCGATGATCGCTGTATATCTGGTAATCGGCCTTGACCACCATGGTCGGTACCGGTTTGAATGCGATGCCGAAGGTGGTGTACGTGCGATCGAACCTGCCGCTTACCAGGGAAGGGTCCATTGCGCCGCCATCCTGGGTGTTGAAAGCCGAGTAGCGGGTGAACAGTACCGCGTCCGCTTCGGACAATTTCCCCTGTTTCAGGCTCTTCGGCAAGACATGGTACGCTCCCTCTACCCAGTAGCCTGACATGTTATGACCGATGTCGGTAACGCCGAGTGCCACAGGGTTGTCCTGGTAGACACGGGCGTATTCCCCCATGATGTCGAAATCGCCGATACGGTATTTGCCGTCAAAGGCTGCGACGGTAGTATAGGCTGCAGGTTTTCCCGATGGAGCAGAATTGCCGGTATAGAAAGAGATATTGGTGTAGAGATTGGTGAATGGGCGCAGTTCGACACGACCGGTAATCGACTGATTGCGGTTGCTGTCTTTGCCGAAATTCTGACGCCCTTCCCTGATGCCGTTTTCCGCAGAAAACTGGCTGCCGTCGAGACCGGTCATGGCCAGAAGTTGGTAATCGACCCTGTCGCCAAGTTGACCATGGATGCCGGCCCCCATCTCCTGCCAGGTGCTGGGAATTATGATCTGGTCAAGCTGGGGACGGGTGGTGGAGTTGTAGTTGGTCGGCTCGTGGTAAAGGTTGACCGCTCCCACCGGTACCAGCATGACACCGGCCTTGACATTGAAAGCCCTGGTGAGCTTGAAGTCGAGGAAAGCCTGCTCGACCGACACGCCGCCGTCGGGGCCACCATCGGGAACCCCGCCATGTTCCCACTCGAGCTCGGTGTTCAGGGTGAGCCAGTCCGCCAGCCCGGAATTGACGTAGAGGACCATTCGTCGTGGTTCAAAGGTATTGCCGCCGTTGCCGTTGCCATTTTCTTTCCGGAACAGATAATCAAGTTCCCCGTACCCTCCAATCCTGGTTCTGTCCCAGGTTTTCTTCAGATAGCCATCTTCTGCTTTTGGCTCCGTGGCCTTTGTCTCCTCTTTCTCCTTCATGGTCTGCATCTGCTTATTCAGGTCGTCCACCTGTTGTTGCAGCTCTTCAAGCGAGCTGGCGTGGGCCAGGGGGACCGTGGCAGATAAGAGTGTCGTGACGGCCAGCGTGGTGAAAAGTTTTTTCATGAAACCGATTCCTCCTTTGGTTTGGCCTTGCCGGGGCAAGGAGTGTGATGTGGCAGGGATATCCCCTGTGGTTGTGGTGTACGATTAAAGAAATTGATAGTCATTTTCATATGTGGGGTAAAAAAAGAGAACGCCCGGGATACGAATTACCCGAAAGACACTCATAGGGGGACGAGCAGCACGCCAGGTCCGTTGCCATCCGGGCGCGGCAACTGCGAAAGGTTTCCGCAAGGCGGAGGCTGTTTCGGGGGTCGCCATACATCTTCCAGGGCCCCTGGCAGGTAAAGGGAATCCTTGCCAGCCCCATGAATCCGGCAACGTCCTTGAGGGGGTAGCCGAGAAACATGCCTATTTCGTGGGGGAAGACCCCAGCAGCCAGACTTTCCGTGAGTTTGTCCAAGACCCCGGTCAGGCAGAGGTCGTCGGCATACCCCTCCCGATGAAGGATGGCACGGATAGCCGGGGAGAGAAGAAGATTTTTCAGCGCCTCGGGTTGGTAGAGAAGTACCAGCACAGAATGTCCACGATCTGCCAGTTCATGCGCCTGCAAGGGAGTTGCATCCAGCACCTGCTTACCCCATGCCTTCCAGAGGCGGTACGGATTCCTGCCGCACGAATTCGTGCGGTCAGAAATGGAGAGCAGGTTGGCGGGCTTGACTCCAGCAAGCACTTCAGCTGACTCAAGGGCCACATAGGAAGCAAGGCAGTCCCGAGGGTCGCAAAAGCGCTTTGCGATGTCTTTCCAGGCCAAGCGACGTGCTCTGTCCCGCCTGTCCAAGCCGGGAACATCCGTAGCATCACTGTTGTGCGTCGACTTCAGATCTCCAGTTTTCCGTAGCGGTTGACAAGAAAATTGAGATTGGGCCATATATTTCTCTCTCCATGCATTTTTTATGAACTTATAGAAAATGATATTCATTGTCAACATTATTTTTTTAAGTCGCCGCACACGTTCGTCAGTTCTCAACCAGTACCCGACACGCAACGAAAGTGTTCGCCGCGCAGATTAAGACACTGCTGTCCACCATATGACGCAGTTAGACGCGCTGGCCGAGAAAAACTTCGCGAGCGAAGCCAAGGTCTGGGATGACATGAAAACCCACAGGCACGTCATTGCCGATGCTCTGGCGGACGGGCTTGCGAAGCAGTTCCCGAAAACGATCCGTTAAGTGGACTTGACCAGGAGAGAGGGGAAAGGGACCGGCAGCTTATTCATGAAGCAGCCCGTCACTTTTTTTACGTTTCATAGCGGAAGCTCTTCTCTAGCCACCGGGAAAGAAGCGAAATGGGGAACGTCAGGGCCATGTACCCAACCGCCAGGGGAAGGTAACTCTCCAGCGTACTGTAAGTGAAGGCGTTCACCTCCTGGGCGTTGAGGGTGAACTCGCTCACGGCGATGATGGAGAGGAGGGACGAATCCTTGATGAGGGAGGCGAACTGCCCGGCCAGGGGGGGGAGCGTTCGACGGAACGCCTGGGGAAAGACCACGTAGCGGTATATCTGCACCCGGCTAAGGCCGATGGCCTTTGCAGACTCCAGCTGGGATTCCCCGACGCTTTCGATCCCCGCCCGGATTATTTCGCAGATATAGGCTCCGGCAAAGAACGAGAGAGTAAGGATCCCCACGGCATAGCGATTGCCAACCCCGAACGCATCGGCCACCACGTAGAAAAAAACGAGTATCTGCACAAGAAGTGGGGTTCCACGGATCGCTTCGATATAGATTTTACTGAAATAGCGGAGGGGAAGAAAGCGGCTTTTCTGGGCCAGGGCAAAGAAGAGGCCGATCAGGAGGCTGAGGGAGAGGGAGGCCGCCGAGATGGCAACGGTCACGAGCCAGCCGTTGAGGAACTTCTGCCGGTAGCCATAGACTGACTCCCAACCCCACTGGTACTGAAGCTGGTGGAAGGCAAAGGAAAAAATGAGCGCCACCAGGAGGAAGGCGCTCAGAAAGCCCATCAGCCGTGCGGCACGGGAGATCGACTCTCCCGAACCGGCACGGGTGGCGAAGAAAAGACTCGTAATTTCCCTACTCATAACGGTTCCGGGAGCGGGGGACAGGCGTACGGGAAGATGCGTCGAGCACCCGCTCCCGCAGGGCAACGCAGAGATTGCGAAAAAGCCACGCTCCTCTCATAGGAAGAAGGGATATCCCAGCTTCTTGAACGCCTCCTTCTCTTCCTTCAGGTAGGTGTCCCCCAGCTTCTCGAAACCGCCCCGGGCGCGAAAATCCTTGAGGAATCCGTTTACCTGCTCCTTCAGCCGGTCATTCCCCTTGCGAATCCCCACTGCCCACGATTCCTTCTGGAATGGCACAAGCAGTGCGCGCGTCGTGTCCTGGTTCTTCCGCCAGTTCTGGTAGGTGGACATCTGGTCATAGATGAAGGCATCGGCCTTCCCCTGCACCACCTCCAAGACCGCTGCCGCCTCCTTGTCCAGGACGAGCACCTTTGCCCTGGTTATGTGCTTCTCCGCATAAACATGGCCGGTCGTCCCCTTTTTCACCGCCACGACCCGCCCCGGCTGGTCCAGATCCTTGATGGAGGTGATGGGGGATGTTTTCTTAACCAGGAGACAGAGGCCGGTTTCCAGATAGGGGGCGGAGAAATCTATGGATTTGGCCCGCTCGGTGGTGGCGGTCATGGAAGAGATAATGAGATCTATCTTGCCGGTCTTCAGGGACGGTATCAGGCCGTCGAAAGCGGTGTTCCGGATGACGACCTTCCTGCCGAGCGCCTTCCCCAGTTCGTGGGCGAGGTCGACGCTCACGCCGGTCGGCGTACCGGCCTTGTCGGTCATCTCGAAGGGGGGATAGGCCAGTTCCATGCCGACGACCAGCGTATCGTTGGCACCCGCCTGAACCGGTGTCGATGCAAAGGGTGACAAAAGTATCGCCAGCAGCGAGAGGATCGGCCACCACCACATTTTCCCCCAGTATCGTTTCATCATAATTACCCCCTTTGCATTGGCTGCAGTGGATTCGGACAGACCGAAGAACATTCTAACCCCCATCGGGCTATTGTCAACGGCCAGGGACAGGGCCAGGATGCAGGGGAACATCATCTACTGTATGCCGGTATACCGGTCAGACAAGGACCTTTACGAATTTTTCCACCGCCGTTATGCGCAGCGGCGAGCGGCCGGCATAATCGCCATCCACCTGGACCGCCTTGGGGACGGAAATCTCCAGGAGCCGCGCGGGAAACGTGATAACTCCGGGCTCCGTCGGCACCAACCCCCGGAGCAGTTCCAGGGTGAGCCTTGCGTAGGTCCGCCTCGTACACCCCTTGATGCAGACCAGCTGAAATCCCGGCGTGAAAATGTCGGCCCCCGGAGCCAGCACGAAATCACCCCCGTATCTGGCGCCGTTGCAGATGACAGCGCTGTGGCATTCCACCTCTCTTCCGTCTGCCCGTATCCGCAAGGGCTCCCGGTCCCACGCCGCCAGCCGTCTCATGGCAGAAAGGACATACGCCCCTTTGCCAACGACCCTCTTTTCCCCGAGGCGCACGTCTTCGACCACGGCACCGTCAAAACCGATGCCGGCCATGAGTGAAAAATACCTTTTCTCTTCCTGAGCTTCCAGCAGGCCGACCGCCATAGAGCGCGCCTCGCCGCCTGTGATCTTTCGGATCGCGTCCTCCAGCGACCTGATTCCCAGCTCCTTGGCCAGCACATTTGCCGTGCCGAGGGGGAGGATCGCCAGGGTGGCTTTCCCCGGTGCGAGCCCGTTCAAAACGCCGTTGATAGTCCCGTCACCACCACCGACAACGATGAACGGCTCCGCCGCCTCCGTGCAGATGCGCCGGGCGAAGAGGCTGGCATCCGCGGCACTGCCCGTGAGCAAAAGCTCGGGGACTTTTCCCCGTCGCCGCAGGGTGGCTACGATCTCTTCTATTCTCCGCGGGGAATAGCCACCCGACGTGGGGTTTACAATGAGAAAACATCGATTATTCACCAGAACGTCCCCTCCACGAAATAATCACCGCCAACAACGTCAAATCCTTTTATAGTGCAGTTACCGGCAGCATTCAATTAAGAACTTGTCCGCACATAAGCTTTCCATCCTTGCCCGACACGTTCCCCTCCGTCCTGCCTGCCACCTCCTGTCACCTGCAGTTCGCGTGTATTGTCCTCTGCTCATAACCCCTCGTTAACACGAATAATCTGTACTTCCGGCAGGTTAATACGGTATTCTGCTTGGAGTTTCAGCATACAAATCCTGGCCCTAGACGGGAAACACCACCATGTCGGCAATCAAGCGCTACCATTCATTATTCGTATTATTTTCCATCGTCATCCTATTTTCGACGGTCACCAGGACCATTCTCCTTGTCAAGGCCCTGCCGAATCTGGACTTAAATCCCCTTCTGCTCCTGAAAATATACGGCGTCGGCTTCTTCTTCGACTGTGTCACCTACTCCTATTTCGCCATCCCCTTTGCCCTTGTTGCCACCCTCCTCCCGGACAAGGTCTTCAACAGTGGATGGTTCAGGCCGGTCGTGTGGCTGGTAGGTTTCGTTCTCACCTACCTGATGTTGTTCAATGTCGTTTCGGAGTTTGTCTTTTTCGACGAATTCGGCACCAGGTACAATTTCATCGCCATAGATTACCTCATCTACACTACCGAGGTGGTGCGAAACATCCGCGAGTCCTATCCGGTCAGCTGGATTCTGGTCGCCCTGTTCCTTCTGAACATCGGGATATTCATCCTGGTGAAAAAACGGCTGAACCACTCCTTTTCCTCAACCACCACACTGGGCAAACGGCTCCGGGCCGGCCTCATCTTCGCGATACTGCCGGTTATGTCGTATCTTTGCGTCGACCTTTCCCTCTCCAGCATCTCGCCGAACAATTACGCCAATGAATTGGCGGGGAACGGTATCTACAACCTTGCGGCCGCCTTCCGAAACAACGAACTGGACTACAACCGGTTTTACGTCAGCAGAGACGACAAGCTGGTCCTGGCCCGGCTCAGAGGGCTCCTCACAGAAAAGAACAATCATCTGGCAAGCAACGATGCCCGTGACATAACACGCGTCATCCAGCATGCCGGTCAGGAACGGCACCCTAACATCATCGTTATTGTCGAAGAGAGCCTGAGCGCCGAATACCTCGGCGCATTCGGCAACACGAAAAGACTCACCCCCAACCTCGACAATCTTGCCGACAAATCGCTCTTCTTTACCCATCTCTACGCCACCGGGACGCGGACCGTCCGCGGTCTTGAAGCCATAACCCTCTCCATCCCCCCCCTCCCCGGCACCTCCATCGTGAAACGCCCCGACAATGAAAATTTTTTCTCCTGGGGTTCGGTGATGAAGGCCAAGGGGTACGATAACAAGTTCATCTATGCCGGTCATGGCTATTTCGACAACATGAACTACTTTTTCGCCAACAACGGCTTCGCGACCGTCGACCGTCTGAACTTCGCCAAGGACGAGGTGACATTTTCCAACGCGTGGGGGGTCTGCGACGAGGACCTCTTCGGCAAGGTCATCAGCGAAGCGGATAAATCCCACAAGGAGCGCCGACCCTTTTTCAGCATGGTGATGACCACGTCCAACCACCGCCCCTTTACGTATCCGGACGGCAAGATCGACATCCCCTCCAAAGCCGGCCGCGACGGCGGAGTCAAGTATGCGGATTATGCCATCGGCAGGTTACTGGCGGAAGCCAGGAAGCACCCCTGGTTCGACGACACCGTCTTCGTCATAGTTGCTGACCACTGCGCCGGAAGCGCCCGCAAAATTGCGCTCCCGGTAAAAAACTACGAAATACCCCTGTTCATCTATGCCCCAGCCCTTATCAAGCCGCAAAAAATAGACAGGATGCTTAGCCAGATCGATATAGCGCCGACAGTCCTTGGACTTCTGAACTTCAGCTACACCACCAGGTTTGCCGGCAAAGACATCATGAACATGGCTGACGGAGAGGAGCGTGCCTTTATCTCCACCTACCAGAAACTCGGTTTCATAAAGGGGGACAAACTCCTCGTCCTCGGTCCACAAAAAGAAACCGGTTTCTACAGCTTTTCCCGGCATGATGGCACGACAACCCAAATACCCCCGCAGGAAGAGCTCTTGCTGGATGGGCTCGGCTATTTTCAGGGGATGAACTACGTCTACAAAAACCGGTTGAACCGTCTGAACAACTGACCGGGCAATCCCGTTCCCAATCCTTTTTCCTGTTCACGACAAAAAAAAGCCCCGGATTTCTCCGGGGCTTTTTCCAGCTATCGAGTGTTATCGTTACACTCTGGTTACGTTAGCCGCCTGCAGGCCTTTCGGACCCTTGACCACGTCGAACGTTACCCGGTCGCCTTCGGTCAGGGATTTGAAACCGTCACCCGTAATGGCGGAGAAATGTACAAATACGTCTTCACCATTCTCTTGCTCAAGAAAACCAAACCCCTTGCCATCGTTAAACCACTTCACTGTTCCGTTTGCCATGTACCTTTTCCTCTACTTCTTGGTTATTTCATCCGGGAAAACCGCGGATGTTTTCACACCGTATCAGGTATGGTTGCGCGATGTCAAGGAATAATTAGGCGGCAGATCACCAATTTCGTAATCACAGCCGTTCCCTCAACATACGGGTAAGCATCCGGTCCAGGGAGGAGGCAAACCGCTGCCGGTCAGTGAGACTGAACTGGGCCGGCCCCCCCTGCACGAGTCCCGCGCCACGCAGCTCCTGCATCAGATCGCGCATGGAAAGACGATCCCCCACATTGTCCTCCGTATAAAGTTCCCCCCGCGGGTCGAGGGCCACGCCCCCTTTGGCAACGATGCGGGCGGCCAGAGGGATATCGGCGGTGATGACCAGGTCCTCCGGAGCAGCATTCTCGGCGATATGGTCATCCGCTGCATCGGGCCCCTCTTCAACCAGCACGGATGTTACAAGCCGGGAGTGGGCCTTTGCCATACTCTTGTTCGCTACCAGGCAGACCGGCACCTGCAGCCGCTCCGAAGCACGAAACACGATCTCCTTGATGATACGGGGACAGGCGTCTGCATCAATCCATAGTTTCATCGCACCCCTCTGTCTCCTTTCGAACATGCTTTCAATGGTTTCATTTCGTCCCGTAACCGCAGCGCGCCAATCACTTCCGCGCCTTGGGATGGGCCTTGTCGTAGACTTCCATCAAACGGTCGATGCTGACATGGGTGTACTTCTGGGTGGTGGACAGGGAGGAGTGGCCCAGCAATTCCTGGATCGCACGGAGGTCCGCCCCCCCCTCCAGCAGGTGGGTGGCAAAGGTATGGCGCAGGGTGTGGGGAGAGACCTTCTTCATGGTGGCGATGCGAATGACGTATTTATCGACGATACGGGCAACGCTTCGCCGGGTGAGCCTCCCCCCCCGGGCGTTGACGAAGAGTGGGTCCGCAGCCGCCGGGTGGTTACGGGCCGCCATGTATTCCGCCAGGGCGGATCGGGCCTTGCTGCCGAGGGGAACGATCCGCTCCTTTCCCCCCTTCCCCAGGACCCTCGCAAGCCCCTCGTCCAGGTCGATGCCCCCGACGTCGAGGCCGGTCAGTTCCGAAACACGGATGCCACAGGAGTAAAGGGTCTCCAGGATCGCCCGGTCCCGCAGGGGAAGGAGTTCCCCCTCCCGGGGAGCCTCAACCAGTGCGGTCACCTCGTCGATGGAGAGGTGGAACGGTACCTTTTTCTCACGCTTCGGTGTCGCCACCAGTTCGGCCGGATTGCGCGCCACCTCCCCTTCCCGCACCAGATAGGCAAAGAAGGCGCGCAGGGCCGCCAGCTTGCGTCCGATGGAACTCTTGCGGCACTCCTTGTGGAGAAGTGCAAGGTAGCGACGGATCATGATATGGTCAATATCCGCCACCGCCGCGTCATCCCCCCGCTCCCCCCGGACAAAAGCATGAAATTGCTCGATATCCCGCCGGTAGGCCTCAAGGGTGTGGGGAGAGACGTTGCGTTCGGTACCGAGATACCGGGTAAAATGGGCGATCTGGTCGTTCATGGGCAACATTAAATTACCAGAATACAGGCCGGTTTGCCATGGAAAACGTGCTCAAAACACTTTGACAAGCTGGCCGGAAACACCCTATAGTCGAACCATGCACACCGTTACCATCGAACGGGCGGCAAGCTATGACCGCCTCCTCGTCAAAGACGCCCTCATCCGTCTCCTGGAACCTCTGGGGGGGATGGAGACCTTCGTCCGTACCGGCGACCGGGTTCTCCTCAAGGCAAACCTCCTCACCGGCAAGGCACCGGAGAAAGCGGTCACCACCCACCCCGAAGTGGTGCGGGGGGTCATCGAACTGGTGCAGGCTGCCGGCGGTATTCCGCTCGTGGGAGATTCCCCCGGCATCGGAGGACTGAACTGGGTAGCGGAGAAAACCGGCATCCTCGCCGTTGTCGAGGCAACGGGCGCACAGTTGGTGGAGTTCGCCAACCCGCAGGAGGTGCCGGGATCCGGCATGTTCAAACGGTTTGCCGTGGCGGAGGCCTATCTGGCAGCCGACAAGGTCATCAATCTCCCCAAGCTCAAGACCCACGAAATGATGACCATGACCTGCGCCGTGAAGAACCTGTTCGGGACAGTGGTCGGAACCGCAAAGGCGGGCTGGCACCTGAAGGCGGGGGCCGACCGGGACATGTTCGCCCGCATGCTCCTGGAAATCTACCTGCTGCGACCGCCCGAACTGACCATTGTGGATGCGATCACCGCCATGGAGGGAGACGGTCCGTCATCCGGCGATCCGCTCCACGTCGGCCTGCTGCTGGCAGGAACCAACCCGGTGGCGGTGGACGTGATCGCCGCCGAAATTGCCGGTATCCCCAACAAACTCCTTTACGTGGAACGGGCTGCCCACACACTCGGTCTGGACGGCGTCGACCGCACCACCATAACCACCCGCGGCCTCCCCCTTGCGGAGGCACGGGTCAAGGCGTTCCGGCTCCCCCACATTTCCGACGTCCAGTTCGGCCTCCCCCCTTTCCTCAAGAACCGGCTTCGTCACTACCTCACCTCCCGCCCCTGCGCAATCCCCGACAAATGCCGTCTCTGCGGCATCTGCGCAGGCGCCTGTCCCCCCCACGCCATCTCCATCAAGGACGGCAAGCTCGTCTTCGACTACCACGCCTGCATCCGCTGCTTCTGCTGCCGCGAGCTCTGCCCCGACGGAGCGCTCGACGTACAGGAAGGGGCTCTGCTGGCTTTTATAAAGAAATTTCTATAAGCATATTTAATCGGCAGCCCCGTTGACAAGGAAAGGGGCAAGGATTATCATAAGTACATCCTCCGGGAATTAAAGGCGAGGGAAGGAACTTCACAGCGAAAGGAGACCTACTGAGTTATGTGGACTACAATCTATATGCTTCGCCCGGTAACCCGCTGCAAAGAAGGTTGCCCTAGTTGGCCCGCCGGCAGTTGACGGCGGGCGTCAGAAACCGGCCCCCTGCGTACGAAATGCAGGGGGCTTTTTTGTTTCGGACGGCATGAAGAGGGTGTATAGTAGCGCTTGACGCATGATTCAGACACTGAACGCCGCCTGGTACGCTACGGGTAACATGGGGAAACCAGGCCGGCGGGATCACCCAAAAAACCTGAACCGAGGTCGTGAATGAAGAAAATCCTCATCCCGACGGCCGTCATACTTGTGCTGGCGGCCGGCATCGCTTTTTTCACCCTGAAAAAGAAACCCGAGGTGACCTACAAAACCGCCAAGGTGGAACGTGGTGACATTGTTTCCACGGTCGCTGCCACCGGTAACCTGGCCGCCGTGGTGACGGTGCAGGTGGGAACCCAGGTCTCCGGCACCATCCAGAAACTTTTCGTCGATTTCAACTCCCCCGTGAAAAAGGGACAAGTCATCGCCCAGATAGACCCAGCCCTCTTCGCCGCCCAGGTGGAACAGACGCGGGGGAACTTTCTCGCCGCCCAGGCCAACCTGCTCAAGGCAAAGGCGGACCTGAACGATGCCAAACGGAGCCTGGAGAGAAACCGTCAGCTCCTTAAGGACGGCATCGTTGCCCAGAGCGATTTCGACACGGCGGAGAACCGGTATGAGCAGGCAGTTGCCACCGTCAAGGCGGCCGATGGGACCGTAGCCCAGACCCGCGGTACCTTCAGCCAGTCCGAGACCAACCTCCGCTACGCCACCATCCGCTCGCCGGTGGACGGCATCGTCGTCTCCCGCAACGTGGACGTGGGGCAGACCGTGGCTGCATCATTCCAGACCCCCACCCTTTTCACCATCGCCCAGGACCTGACCAAGATGGAAATCGACACCAGCGTGGACGAGGCCGACATCAGCCGCATCAAGGTGGGACAGCCGGTCACCTTCACCGTCGATTCCTATCCGGAAAACCGCTTCAGCGGGAAAGTTTTTCAGATCAGGAACGCCCCGGTTGTGACCCAGAACGTGGTGACGTATGTGGTGGTGGTAAGCGTCGATAACAGGGAAATGAAGCTGAAGCCGGGGATGACCGCCAACGTCAGTGTCGAGACGGCTCACAAGGAAAATGTTCTCAAGATCCCGGCAGCAGCCCTCCGGTTCAAACCAAAGGGGGACAAAGGGTCGAAATGGGCAAAGAACGCCACAGGTGCGGCTGAAAAACCGTCGAGCGGCGACCAACGCAAGAAGAAGGCCGGCGGCCAACAGGTCTATATTCTGGGCCAGGACAACAAACCGGTGCCGGTGCAGGTCACTACCGGGGTCAGCAATGATGGGCAGGTAGAACTCGCAGGGGGAGACCTCAAGGAAGGCGACGAGGTGATTGTCGAACAGATAACGACCCAGAAGAAATCGGGGGGGATGGGCGGACCCATGGGGCCGAGGTTCTGATGGATGACGTAGTAAAGGTCACGGACGTCACCAAGGTCTACACCATGGGGGACCAGCGGGTGGAAGCACTGAAGGGGATATCCTTCAGCGTCCGGCGGGGGGAGTTTGTCGCCATCATGGGGGCATCGGGAAGCGGCAAATCGACCTGCATGAACATGCTCGGCTGCCTCGACGTCCCGACCAGCGGCGAATACCGTCTTGAGGACGTCAATGTGGGGAAGCTTGCCGGTAACGAACTTGCGGAAATCAGGAACCGGAAGATCGGCTTCGTCTTCCAGGGGTTCAATCTGCTGGCCCGTACCACCGCCCGGGAAAACGTGGAACTCCCCCTGGTTTACGCCCGCATACCGGCGGCGGAACGGCGGGAAAAGGCGATAGCCGCACTGGCGCAGGTTGGACTCGCAGGCCGGGAGGACCACTACTCGAACCAGCTCTCCGGCGGCCAGCAGCAGCGGGTGGCCATCGCCCGGGCGCTGGTCAACGACCCGGCCATCATCATGGCCGACGAACCGACCGGCAACCTGGATTCGAAAACATCCGTTGAAATAATGTCCATCTTCCAGCAGCTGAACCGGCGCGGCATTACCATCCTCATGGTCACCCACGAACCGGACATTGCGGCCTATACGGGGCGGCACCTCATCTTCCGCGACGGGCTGATCATCTCCGATACCCCGAATGCCAACCCGCAAGTGGCAGAAGCTTCCCGTGAGGAGAGAATATGACGACCCTCTGGCAAAGCATGCTGATAGCATTGCGGGCGCTTCGCGTCAACAAGATGCGGGCGCTTCTGACCATGCTCGGCATTATCATCGGTATCGCCGCGGTCATCGCCATGGTTGCCATTGGTTCCGGCGCAAGCAAGATGATCTCAGACCAGATCGCCAGCATCGGAAGCAACCTGCTCCTCGTCATCCCCGGCTCCACCACCAGCGGTGGTCTTCGCACCGGTTCCGGCGGGACGCCGACCCTTACCTACGACGATGCCAAGGCAATCAGGGCCGAATGCCCCTCCGTGGCCGAGGTTGCACCAACGGTAAGGGGATCGGCCCAAGTGGTTTTCGGCAATCAGAACTGGTCGACCATCGTCATGGGGACAACGTCGGACATGCTCACCGTCCGAGACTGGCCACTGGTTTCGGGGAGAAACATCTCCCCGTCCGACGTGGATGGGGCAATCAAGAATTGCATCATCGGCCAGACCGTTGCCGAGAACCTCTTCGGCAGCGCCGACCCCATCGGCAAGATCATCCGGATCAAGAAAATACCCTTTACGGTCATCGGCATGCTGGAGCACAAGGGGCAATCCCCCCAAGGGCAGGACCAGGATGACGTCATCTACATCCCCCTGACCACCGCGCAGCGCAAAGTGTTCGGCAGCCAGTTCCCCAACTCTGTCGGCGCCATGATGATCCAGGCAAAGGATGCGGACGTGCTGAAGAAAGCCGAAGAGGAAGTGACCGCGCTCCTCGACCAGCGCCACCGCATCGGTCCTTCCCGGGAACGGGATTTCACGGTGCGCAACCTCTCCGAGATCCTCGCCGTCTCCGAGCAGTCGTCCAAGGTGATGTCGATCCTCCTCGGTGCCGTCGCCTCCATCTCCCTCATCGTCGGCGGCATCGGCATCATGAACATCATGCTCGTGTCGGTAACGGAGCGGACCCGGGAAATCGGCATCCGGATGGCCATCGGCGCCAAGCAGCGGGACATCCTCCTCCAGTTCCTCACCGAGGCGGTGCTCCTCACCACCGTCGGCGGGATCATCGGCATGGGGGTCGGGGTGATCGGTGCCATGGTGGTGTCGAAACTGATGAACTGGCCAACCCTCATCTCGTCAACGGCAATCGTCATCGCCTTTGCCTTCTCCGCCGGCGTTGGCGTCTTCTTCGGCTTTTACCCCGCCCGGAAGGCCGCCTCCCTCAACCCGATCGACGCCCTCAGATACGAATAGGAACCCAACTGTAATCAGGGTTGTTGCCTCACAACCTTGAACTTTGAACCTTGAACTACGAACGTTGAACAGGTTCAAAGAAACCAGCTGACCGGCGCACAGAGCCTTTCCATGAACTGCACCAGCCATCCCCGCCGCTCGTGCTCCGCCAACACCACCCGCCGGGAGAATGCCAGGTCGTGCTGAAACATGGCGGCGACCTGGGTGCCGAAATCGGGGCTATCAACGATGACGTTAACCTCGTAGTTGCGGTGGAAGCTCCGCTGGTCCAGGTTGGCAGAACCGATGACCGCCCAGCAGTCATCGATGAGCATCACCTTGGCGTGCAGCACCGCTCCCTGTCGTTCGTATATCTCCACCCCACCCCTGAGCAACGGGGCGTAATAGCTCCGGCTCACCAGCCTGACCAGCGGCATATCGCTCACCGCCGGGAGGATGAGCTGCACCCGCGCCCCCCGCCCTGCGGCACGCAGCAGTGACCGGACGATGCGGGGTCCCGGAATGAAGTAGGGGTTCATCACCTTCACGTTCCCGGCGGCTCCGGCAATGGCCATCCGGAAGGCGTTGTGGATGAGGGAGCGGCTGTGATGGGGACCACCGTTCACGATCATCACCTGGGCACCCCCCGCCTCGGCGTCCCAGCAGCTGAAACCGGCCAGTTCTTCGCCGCCACTTCCCCGTTCCGATTGCCAGTTTTCCCGAAAGAGGCTGAACAGTTCGCAGACGGCCGGCCCTTCGAGACCGAGCCCCACGTCCCGCCAGCGCCCGGCATCCTCCCCGTTCCCGCCGTATTCGTCACCGATGTTGAGCCCCGCGACGAAGGCGACCCGGCCATCGATGATGGCCATCTTGCGATGATCCCGCCGGTCGAACCATCCCAGCCCTCGCCGGAACGGGGGGGGGTTGAAGGGACGACAGCGCACCCCCCCCTTTTCCAGCCGTCGGAAATACGCCCCCGGGGTATCGAAACAGCCGATATAGTCGTAGAGGAGAAAGACCTTCACCCCACGGGCCGCGGCGGCCAGCAGAATGTCGGCGAAGACGCCGCCGGTTGCATCGTCGTGGATGATGTAGAACTCCAGGAAGATGGTCTGCTCGGCCTGGCGCAGGGAGTGGAAAAACGGGGGGAAAAACTCGCCACCATCCTGGTAGAACTCCAGGCGATTGCCGTGGGAGAAAACGGCATCGGTGTTGTGCCGGAACCAGCGGAAAAACCGCGGGGTCCGCACCAGATGGTATGCTCTTTTACGCCTCAGCAACGACATGTCATCCGCCCGTTCCGTCTGCGGGTGAAGCTCTCCACCCTTTTATCTTTATATTACAGTATAGCAAAAAATAAAGGCGCGGTGATATCCCGCGCCTTCGTAATGTGCTATCAATCAATGTACGACGGATGCCTGCCGTCTCCGCTCCCCGTCGCAGTGGTTTTACTGCTCACGGCTACTCTTCGTACGCGATGACCCGCACCAGTCCAATCGTCTCCCCCTTGTCGTCGGTGGTGGAGGAGTCGGCAACGGAGATCAGTTTCCTGATGCCGTTCCGGGCAACGAACTCGTTAACCATCGCGTCAAGTTGCTCAAGCTCCTGCATGGTTTTCAGCGGCCGAATTTCCATTCCGAACGATTTCACCTTGAGAGCCATAGCGCCACCTCCTTCGCCGCCTGCCGGCAGCCATTCAGAGCCCGGTTATACCGACACCACTTCCTTGACTCCCGGCACCTTCTCCTTGAGGGTCCTCTCGATCCCCATCTTCAGGGTCATGGTGGACATGGGACAGTGGCCGCACGCTCCCACCAGTTTGACCTTGACCACTCCGTCATCGGTCACTTCCACCAGTTCCACATCCCCGCCGTCCGCCTGCAGGGCAGGCCGGACCATCTCAAGCACCTTCTTCACCTCTTCGATCATGTAAAGATCCTCCTTTTATTTGTTCGACGCCACTATTTTCTGCCCGACGTTGAACCTTGAACTTTGAACCGCTTTTAAACTTTCTTACCCGGCACCCCCGGACTCGTCAGGGGGTAGGGCTCCATGATGGCTGCCAGTCGCTCCGGCTCCAGGAGCCCACGGGCCAGCACGATCTCCCTGATACTCTCGCCGGTCCGGGCGGACTCCTTGGCCACCTCGGCCGCCGCCGCGTACCCTATGTAAGGAGCCAGCACCGTAACCAGGCCAAGGGAATCGTCCAGATAGCGCCGACACCGCTCGGCATTGGCGGTGACCCCCTCGATGCACCCCTCGGCCAGCCGAAGAACCGTGTTCCGGAGGATATCCATGGCAAAGAGGAGGTTGTGGGCGATCACCGGCATCATGACATTGAGCTCCAGCTGACCCGCCTGGGCCGCCAGGGTGATGACCGTGTCGGCGCCGATGACCTGGAACCCCACCATGTCGGTCACCTCCGGCAACACCGGATTCACCTTCCCCGGCATGATGGAGGAGCCGGGCTGCAGCGCGGGAAGGGCGATCTCGTTGAAGCCGGTGCGGGGGCCGGAGGCGAGCAGGCGCAGGTCGTTGGCGATCCGCACCAGGTTGATCGCCGTCCCCTTGAGGGCCGCGCTGCAGGCCACGAAGGGGTCCATGTTCTGGGTCGTTTCCACCAGGTTTGCCGTTCCCCGCAGGGGAAACCCCGTTTCCCGGACCAGTTCCGCCACCACCAGCTCGATGTAGCGGGGTTCGGCGTTGAGACCGGTGCCGACGGCGGTGCCGCCGAGCCCTAGCTCGCACAGGCCGGGGAGCGCCCGCTCCAGTCCCGCCAGGTTCTTCTCCAGCGCCACCGCGTAGGCCTCGAACTCCTGACCGAGGCGAAGGGGCACCGCATCCTGGAGGTGGGTGCGTCCCGACTTCAGGATCGTGTCGAACTCTTTCCCTTTCTTGCGCAAAGAGGCAACCAGTCCCGCCAGGGCCGGCGCGAGGCCGGCATGGAGGCGCAGGGCGGCCAGCCGCAGGGAAGTGGGAAAGACATCGTTGGTGGACTGGGCCATGTTGACGTGGTCGTTAGGGTTCACCCGGCCATAGACGCCACGTGTTCCCCCGAGAAGCTCTTCGGCCCGGTTGGCGAGCACCTCGTTGACGTTCATGTTGTGGGAGGTGCCGGCCCCCGCCTGGAAGGGGTCCACCACGAAATCGGCATCGAACCGGCCGGCCAGGGCCTCGTCGGCGGCCTGGACGATGGCGTCGCCGATCTCCCCGGGCAGCCGCCCCGTGGCCATGTTGGCCTTGGCGGCGCACTTCTTGATGGCCAGGGTTCCCCAGACCAGCGCGGGGTGGGGACGAAGTCCGGAAATGGGGAAATTGGCCACCGCCCGCGCCGTCTGCGCCCCGTAGTAGGCATCCGCCGGCACCTCGACCGTCCCGAGGGTATCCTTTTCCGTCCGCGTGGTCATGGCATATCCCTATTTATTTCAGCTGGCTCAACTTCTCCGTGATAACCCGCAAATGCTCCCGCTCCTCGTCCAGCAAGGTCTGCAGCATCCCCTTGCCGTCCGGGTCGGTGGTCTTCCCGATGAGTTCGCCGTAGTAGGCGATCCCCTTTTTCTCGATCTCCTGGGCGATCTCCAGCGCCTCCCGGTCACCCGTATCGAATCCGACGTGCTTCTCTCCCGGCCCGTCCGGCTCCAGTTCGATGGTGGAACCGCCGTAGAACACCCAGCGTCCCCCTTCGTGAAGGGAAGTATAGAGCTCGTTGAGCTTCAGGTAATGCTCTTCCTCGGTCCGTGCCAGCCAGTGGAACACCTTCTTCCCCCCGGGGTTGAAGGTCTTCTGCTCGGCCTTCGTATAGTAGTCGAAGGTCTCCTTCTCGATCTCCATGGCCCGCATGATCGCGTCCAGCACCGCTTTCCTCTCCTCGCTCATCAGCTCTCCTCACAGGTGAATTTTATCAGGTTCAGCAGTTCTTCCACGTTCTTCGCCAGGAAGACCGCACTTCCGAGCGACGCGGGGAGGCGCAGGTCGATGTCGTAGCGGTCGCCAACGAAGAGGCACTCGATCGGCTTGCGGCCAATGGCCTGGAGTATCCCGTCCAGGGTGGGCCGGTCCGGCTTGGGACGCCAGGAATCCTCGATGGTGAAAACGTGGTTGAACATCCCGCCGACCCCGAGGGCCTTCATGATCCGGGTCGTCAGCAGCACATTGTTGTTGGTGTAAATGGCGAGCTCGAAACTCTCCCCCAGCAACCGAAGGAGTTCCACCACCCGCTCGTCCCGCTTCAGGTAGAGTTCCGGCTCGATCTCCGTCGAAAACCGCCGGTGCAGTTCGCGGACATCCCCCCCGAGCTCGATGATGGCCATGGTGAGGGGGGTATCGATGCCGCTCGCAGCAGAGAGCATCTTCTTGGTGGCCCGGATGAGCGCCGCCGCCCCCACCAGATCGATCCGCTTCAGTTCGGCGATATAGCGGCTGGCGGCCAGGTTGATTTCGCGGCCGAGGTCATTGCTGACATAGAGGGTACCATCGAGGTCGAATACAATTGCTCGCAGATCGTTCAGCACGTCGAAGCGTCCTTTCGGTTCCCCGCGGGGGGATCGGCCGGGTTTCGCGGAGAACCGGCCTGCATGAGAAAACTATCCACGACAAGCTTCGCGGATAATTTTCAAGTCTAACAGCTGGCGGGTAACTGTCAAAAGCTTTTACCCCAGTCCCGCATGCAGAGGAGCCGGGGATTCTCTACTCCCCTGGACTGAATGAGGACCTTGAAGGTGTCACCCATGCCGCCGTCGGGAAGAAGCAGCTTCTTCAGGGCCAGCCGGTGCCTGATCCGCGCCGGCTCGGTGGTGGCCTTAGCCTCCAGGGCCAGGAGCTCCTCCATCATGCCGGCCCCCATGAGAAAGCGGTACTGCTCGCCGAACCAGACCTCCTGGAGTCCCAGCTCGGCGCCTCGCAGCCCCAGGCTGGTGAAGTCCACGTGGCTCGTGATGTCCTGCGCGCCGGGGCGGATGTAGGGGTTTTCCTCGATGGTGTGGCGATGGTAGCAGAGGAGGGTGCCGTTGAGGCGATGGGAAGAGTAGAGTTCCGCGGCCGGATAGCCGTAGTCGATGGTCATGACGAAGCCGCTGACCAGAGAGCGGGCGACCCCGGCCAGCCAGTCGCCGGCCGCCAGGTTGATCTCGGCCCGCTGCCCCTCGACCAGCCGGATGCCGATCCTGGCCAGGTAGGCCTGAAGCTCCGGCGTAGAAGGGACGTCCAGCGCTTCCGCCAGTTCGCCGTCTCGGACGGTCACGTACACCTCCCGCAGGCCGTCGGCGGTCATCTCCACCAGATGGGTCGGCAGGGCGTCGATAAGTTCATTGGAAAGGATGCAGCCGGTGATGGCGAGGTTGCCGGCGGCCAGGTCGGCCGGGGTGCTCCAGGCACCCTTGGCGGCGTGCTCACCCAGCATGAGGCGCTGGGCATCGGCCAGGGACGGTTCTGCCTCGATGAATCGGTAGGTGAGACCGGCATAGAGGGTCGGGGCAAGCTCGGCGATGGCGCCAACGATATCGCTGGCCAGGCGGCCGTTCCCCGCACCGACTTCGACGATCTGGAAGCCGGCGGGGTGCCCCATAACCTCCCACATGCGGGAGATCTCCCGGCCGATCAGCCGGCCGAACACCTCGTGGACGTTGCTGCTCGTGTAGAAATCCCCCTCCGCCCCCACCTTGCGCCCCGGCGAGGTATAGTAACCGAGACCCGGCTCGTAGAGGCAGGCGGCCATGTAGTCGGCAAAGGTAAGGGGTCCCCGGGCCCCGATACGGTCGAGAATGATCTTCAACAAAGGTGTGGTCTGGTTTTCTTCCACGGCATACCCCCGAAAGTCTTATTGTATAGAGCATTAAGGGGGGTTTGTCAATGTGCGGGGGCGGGAGGAAGGGTGATTGGGGAAGTCCGTGTCATAAAGCACACCAGCTGCAAATTGCGCATGAGTAGTGGAACGGAGAATACATTTGACATTTATAACTAAATAATGCTAATCGATTTTCCCACAATAAATTGAGTATTGGAGAGGAGAATCATTGCATGAAAAAACTTATCTGCTGGTTAGTCGTCTGTACGCTTTTCCCCTTGTCCGCCCTGGCCGGGCAGTCTGTCCTGTGGTTCAAGAGCCCCTCGGGAGACTATATCGGGCAAGGCAGAGAATATTTTTTCACCCATGGTGTCGATGCAACCATAACGGCAAGCCCTTATGGCATGGCTTATTCGTTCAACGTGAACAATCAAGCCTATGTGCCGCTGCAGGATGCCAGCTGGTGGACCCTGCTTCTGGAGGCACCGAAAGGACAGCTGCTACAAGTGGGCGCCTACGAAAACGCCATGCGTTCCCCCTTTAACGATACGACTCACCCTGGAATCAGTCTCTTTGGTGACGGCCGCGGCTGCAACCAGGCAGCCGGGCGGTTCGATGTGATCGAGGTCAAGCGGGATACAAATGGTAACCTGCTGCAGTTCGCTGCCGATTTCGAACAGCGGTGCGAAATAACAGGGCCGCCCCTGTACGGTTCTATCCGCTACAACAGTGACATCCCGGTTTCGGCGCAGATACCGCCGAAGATCGAGATATCCAATGTGCTGAATGCCGACAAGTGCGTCGAGGCCTCGGGGCCAGAAGGTGCATTGGTGACATTGAATGGAGTGAGCGGACAGGCCGGAGCTCTCACGTGGTCAACAACAACCGGCTTGACCGGTACCGGCCCGGTGTTTACCATCCCGGTCAGCATGGGAAGTACGGTCGGTGCCATGTTAAGCCTCACTGATAGCAACGGCAACGTGGTTACAGCATCAAAATCCATCTGCGTTTCAGATACCACACCGCCGTCGATTCGCATTCTTTCCCCTGCAGCGGGTGAGACCTTCTTCGGCAGCAACATGCAACTTGCAGTGGAAATAACCGACACTGTTGACAAAAACATAACCAGTTATGACGTTTTCGTGGGAAATTCTCTCACGGGCAAGCTGGTTGATGGAGTGGGCAAAACGGTATTGTCCAAGCCGGTCAACGGCGATACGATTACGACAGAAATTACCGTAAAAGCCAAGGATGCCTCAGGCAACAACGCCACGAAAAGCGTGCTCGTCTACCAGGCTCGCAACAACACAAAGTAATACCTGCTACACATAAGCACAGTCCCCTGCCTCTTGTAATGGGAGGCAGGGGGCCATTTCACGCTCCTACATTCCCGCTAGTCCCCACAATTTCCCCCTGCCGGCTCCAGCAAAAGGTCCAGGTGTTACGTTAATCCATTGCAATGGCATAAAAATTGCGATATACCCCAATGCATCCACTTTAATTATTCTATTATCATGGCCTCTCAAGTTGAGGCAACAGAGCGGGCATTGAGTTTTTATCAACAAACTAAATACTCTATTTTACTTGTGGGGAGTTAAATCATGGTGAAATCGTTGTGCAAGGCAGCAGGGACAATCGTCCGTCTCTTGTTTGTAATCTGTGCATTTCATTTCAGCATCTTCTTTGCTGTCTCTGCAAACGCTGGCTTGGAGCCTATCAACTGTGGTGCAGGTCCCTGCCCGGAAGTCTTGGCCAGCGGCCAATTGTCTGGAGCAGCCATCAACTCCCTGGGCGAGGTGGTCTGGAGCCAGCAGGATGGCCAGAATCCTGATCAGATCTTTTCCTCGACCCGTGGTCAGTTGACCAACGAACCGAAGTGGCACTTTTCTCCAGCCATCAACAACCTGGGTGACATGGTCTGGGTGGAATACAGCAACGGTACCCCCTACGGCTATACCCTGCGGGGGATCATCGCCGGCCAGCCGGTCACATTGGCAGCAAGTGAGACAAACTGGATCGGCGACCCGGACATCAACGACCGCGGAGAAGTGGTATGGATTCAGCAGGACAGCCAGAATTACTACCAGCTATACTCAAATACCCGCGGGCAACTGACGAGTGGTGCTTACTACTGCGCAACTCCGCACATCAACAACCAAGGAGACGTGGTCTTCACCCGGTCTGACGGGAACGTCGGGCCCATTTCGAATCAGGTTTACAAGATTTCCGCAGGGAGCACGACGGCGGTGGCGGTGACGAGTGATGTTCTTGACTATCGAAGCACGGCCATCAACGATAGCGGCGAGATCGTCTGGTCCGAGCGGGATATAAGCAACCCCGCATCTTTCTCCCGGGTGGTCTCGAGTGTCCGTGGGGTGCTCGTGCCGCCGACAACCGAGCTCTGGGGGGTTGACCTTAACAACTGCGGTGACGTGGTGTACGTCACCAACGAAAACGGCCTGAACAAGCTCTACCGCCTGGGAAGCAGCGCACCGTGCGCGACGGCCCATCTTGGCGTTTTCCACGGTAACGGCGTGTGGTACATTGACTCGAACGGCAACGGGGCATGGGACGGCACGTCAACCGACGGCCTGTATACTTACGGCACCGGTCTCACGGGAGCCGTGCCGGTCATCGGAGACTGGACGGGCCACGGAACCAGTAAGCTCGGAGTGTACGATAACGGAGTATGGTATCTCGACTTGAGCGGCAACGGCGCATGGGACGGCACACCAACCGACGGTCGGTTTGTACATTTACGGCACCGGCCTTACGGGTGCTGTACCGGTTACCGGAGACTGGACGGGAACCGGAACCACGAAAATCGGAGTGTACCATGACGGGACATGGTATCTCGACCTGAACGGCAACGGCGTATGGGACGGCACACCAACCGACGGTTTGTACATTTACGGCACCGGCCTTACGGGTGCTGTACCGGTTACCGGAGACTGGACGGGAACCGGAACCACGAAAATCGGAGTGTACCATGACGGGACATGGTATCTCGACCTGAACGGCAACAGCGCATGGGACGGCACACCAACCGACGGTTTGTACGCTTACGGCACCGGCCTTTCGGGTGCTGTACCGGTAACAGTAGATTGGAACGGTAGCGGCACTAGTAAGATCGGAGTGTTTGCAGACGGGACATGGTATCTTAACATGGATGACAATGGAACCTGGGATTCGGCAACCAATGTCATGTTTACCTTTGGCACTCCAGGAGATAAGCCTGTGACCGGAAAATGGTAGCCGCAAGTCGCTACCCAATGACTGATTAAGGGCGCGATGATTTCCAGACACCCAGCCCTATTATGAAGTATTCCATGAACAACAATGGCGCCGTTTTTCAAACCGGCGCCATTGTTGTTTCACATCTCTACCCAGCCTGATTGTTACGCCTTGCCGTACACCCCCGCCAGCTCCGCCGCGATACTCCCCATCTCCTCCCGCAGTTCCGCCGGTTCCAGCAGTTCTGCATGGCGACCGTAGGAAAGGACCCAGGCGATGATCTCCATCCGTCCCCCCGCCTGAAAGGAGAGGGTCACGCTCCCGTCCTTTTCCTCCACCAGCCGCTGGGTCGGGTGCCAGAGCCGGTCCCGCACCATGTGGGCCACCGTGGCGTCGAACCGGACCCGGACCGGTAGCGCCGCCTCCTCCACGATGCCGAAGGCGGTCTTGAGCTGCTCCTCCGGCCGGAAATCCTCGGGCATCTCGAAGCGCTCCCGCGTCACCTCCACCTTGGTCAGCCGCTCCACGGCAAAAGTCCGGAACGCCTTGCGGTTGTGGGCATAGCCGAGGAGGTAGAGCCCCCCCTTGTAGAAGAGAAGAGTGTAGGGGTCCACCTGGTAGGAGACCGGCCGCCCCTCCCCCTTGGCCCGGTAGCCGATGGTGACCCGGTACTGGTAGAGGAGGGCATCGCGCAGGAGTTTCAGCTCTTCCGCCACCCGCCCGTAGTCCCGCGCACCCTGCAAGAGCGGCAGGGACACCCGGGCGATCCGTTCCATGTGGGCCGCGTAACGGGGGGGGAGGACGGAATTGACCTTGCGGAATACCGCCTCCATATCCTCCCGGAAAGGAGTCCCCTTGAGGAAGTCCAGCTGGGAACGGAGGAAGGAGAGGGTGAGGAGCTCCTGGAGGGTGAAGTTTATGGGGGGGACGTCCTTGAAGCGGGTGAGGAAGCGGTAGACCTTGCGCCCCTCCTCCCATTCGGAGACGAGGGGGTACCCCGCCTCCTCGATGGCGTTCAGGTCCCGGTGGATGGTGCGCCGGTTCACCCCCCCCTCTTCCGCCAGTTCCTCGATGGTGATACCGTGGCGCGCCTCGATGAGGCGGATGATGTCGTGCACCCGTCCCGCCTGGGAATACTTTTTCGCCGGTTTCCCCTTCTTCATTGTACCTCCCCGTCAACGCTGCAATTCCGTATGTTTGCGACAGAATACTACCCTGTTTCCCTCCCCGACGGAAGCAAAAAGGCCGGCAATCCTGCCGGCCTCTCCTTTTCCTGCAATGCATGTCGATGCGGTCACTTGCGCCTGTACGTCCCCATCAATTCCCCCTTGCCGATGACATGCCCCTCCATGGCCCGCTCCAGCTCGGCCTTGGTGGTGCCGGAACCGAGTTTGAGGATGGTATCGAGCGCGTAGAGCTTGAAAAAATAGCGGTGGGTACCGGAGGGAGGACAGGGACCGCCGTAACTGGTGCGTCCCCAGCTGTTCCTTCCCTGGGTAGCACCCGCTGGCACGCTGTTCTCGCCGATCTGGCCGGTGCGGGGATGGATGTTCCAGAGCACCCAGTGCACCCAGAGCCCCACCGGCGCGTCCGGGTCGTCCACAACGAGCGCCAGGGATTTCGCCCCTGCCGGCACTCTGTCGACGGCGAGCGGCGGATTCACATCTCTTCCGTCGCAGCTGTAGGTGGCGGGTATGGCGCCGCCGTTGGCAAACACGGTGCTGGTCAGTTGCAGTTCATCCATCTTGCGTACCTCCTTCGCCGGCGCGGCGCTCCATGGCAAAACCACGCAGGCCGCCAGAACCACGAGCCATTTCCCTGATTTCATGTGCACTTCCTTTCGGTCCGCAGGACGACGCCATGGATTCCATCCCTTCATGGTGTATACTAGTGTAACACCGTCGGGAATTTACGCCAGAAGGGTGTCCTTGGGTGCCTCAGCACACGGGGCGTCTCCTTCCCGGGAGGAACCAGATGTTCTATCGATTCATGGTGCTCGCCGTAACCGGTTTGCTGCTGGCTTCCTGCCACGGGTATGCGCAAACCCGCTTCGACCCGGCCCATTATCCCCGCACCTATAAGCAGTTCGACCTGACCCTCTCCTGGCGGGTGGATCGGTCCGCCACGGCATACACCGTCGAGGGGTTCGCCCGGAACACCCGCTTTGCCTCCATGCACGACCTGGAGATTACCGGCACGCTTCTGGACGGGGCGGGGAAAACACTCTCCGAGGCGACCTTTTTCTTCTTCCCCAACCAGTTGCCGATGGACGAGGCCGCCCCCTTCACCCTCAACCTGCCGCTCGCTTCGGGGGGAACTCCGGAAAAGCTCCGGTTTTTCTACCGCTACCGGGCCGTAGAGGGGGGAGATAGGGACCACAAGATCCCCTACTTCCAGTCCTTCGAGGTGGAGCCCCGCTGACACCATGTGCCTGATTCTCTTCGCCCGCGACTCCCACCCGGATTACCGGCTGGTCCTGGCCGCCAACCGGGACGAATTCCATGACCGACCCACGGCACCTGCCGCCTTCTGGGAAGACGATCCGCGCATACTGGCGGGACGGGACCTGAAGGTGGGAGGGACCTGGTTCGGCATCACCGCCACCGGCCGGCTCGCCGCCATCACCAACTACCGGGACCCCGCCGCGCACCGGCCGAATGCGCCCTCCCGCGGCCTTCTGGTGAGCGGCTTCCTGCGGGGAGCCATGCCGGCCGACGCCTACCTGGCAGAGGTGGCGGCACATGGCCCGGCCTACAACGGCTTCAATCTCATCTGCGGCACCCCGGAGGGACTCTGGCACTATTCCAACCGCGGAGGACCGCCGACCCCCATCTCCCCCGGCATCCACGGCCTGAGCAACCGGCTGCTGGACACCCCCTGGCCCAAGGTGAGCCAAGGCACGGCAGCCCTGGCGGAACTCCTGCAACATGACCGGATCGACCCGGCAGAACTGTTCGCCATCCTCGCCGACCGCACTCCGGCACCGGATCACCTCCTCCCCGATACCGGCGTCGGCCTGGAACGGGAACGGATCCTCTCTCCCCTCCATATCGCCAGCCCCGACTACGGCACCCGTTCCGCCACCGTTCTTCTCGTCGGACGGGACGGCTGGGTGGAGTTCACCGAGCAGACCTTCAATGGTGGAGCCGAACCGGTCGCAACGGTGCAGCAGCGGTTCCCGTACACTCCCTGACCAGATTCCCCCACATGCAACCGTAGATTGACCCGCCCGTATTTCATGCTAAAGTTAGTGCACATTACTCATTCGACTCTTCCCCGAGGTGTCCCTATGAAACAGCTATTCACAACAGTCACCAAAGCGTTATGCACGGCGAGCCTGTTCGTCATGACCGCCTGTGGCGGAGGTTCCTCCTCCGGCTCCGGCTCCGGCTCCGACCCCGGCACCACAGCCATTCCGGCTACCAACGCCCAGTACGTGGTATTCGCCTGGAACGATCTAGGGATGCACTGCCTGAACCCGTCCTACGACACGGCCGTCATCCTTCCCCCCTACAATACCGTCTGGGCCCAGGTGGTAAAACGGGGTAATCCTCCCCAGGTGGCAACTGCCGGCCTTACGGTGGAGTACCGCATCGTCAACAACAGCTCGTCCGCCACGAAGCGGAACTTTGGCCAGTTCTGGGACAACGTCATGGCACTGTTCGGCATCTCCCTGGCCCCGAATACGGGGCTTAACCTGGAAGACCCGACAATCCACAACGGCCTGACCGGCAGCATGGTCCTGAAGTCGGATCATTTCCAGGCGAACGGCATACCGGTTACGCCGGTGGACGACAACGGGGTCTGGAACCCCTACCAGGTTGCGGAAATCACCGTCAAGGACGCCAGTGGCAACATCCTTGCCCAGACGCGCACGACAGTCCCCACTTCCGACGAAATCAACTGCGCCAAATGCCACCTGCCAAGCGCCGCCAACAACAACAATCCGTTTCTCGACATCCTGCAGAAGCACGACAAGCTCCACCAGCCACCTGACGGGCTGCTTGTCCCCAAACAGCCGGTCCTCTGCGCCGGCTGCCACGGCTCACCCGCCCTCGGGACCACCGGCCCCGGCGACTCCGGCAAATACCTCTCCGCAGCCATCCACCGTGCCCATGCCGACCGGTTGGCACCCGACGGTTCACCGGCCGCCTGCTTCGACTGCCATCCGGGAGCCAGCACCAAGTGCAACCGCAGCTTGGCCCATACCGCCGTCACCGGTAACTGCACCAGCTGTCACGGCACCCTGCGCCAGGTAGCCTACTCCATCATCTCCAGCGCCCGGGTGCCATGGCAGAGCGAACCGAAATGCGCCTCCTGCCATGGCGCGATTGCGGGTGTCGACACCGGCACTATCCTCTACCGCAACGCCAAGGAGCATGGCGGCATCTACTGCGCCGGCTGCCATGGTAGCCCCCACGCTATGGTGCCGTCACGGGAGGCAACGGATAACTACCAGGCCCTGCAGTACCAGGGCAAGGCAAAATCCATGGGCAGCTGCGGCGTCTGCCATGCAGGCTCACGGGGCGCAGGAGCGGAAGGATTCATGGAAAAACATGGCCCCGGCGGCCAGCCAACCGCCTGCAACGTCTGCCACACCGCCGTCACGAATGCCGCCCCCGGCAGCTGGCCCCACCAGTTCCAGTGGCAGAATCGTTGATCTTACGCACCACAAGGGCGGCCGACTGGTCGCCCTTGTGGTCTCCTGCGGGCTAACGCTGCCCGCATAACTCTCCAGTCGGCGCAACCACGGCCGATGGCCAATCTCTGCTTATCAAGCCCGCACCGCTGTGCTATAGTGCCATCCGGCACTACTCCATCTCCTTCCCGGACAAGCACTCATGACTATCTCCTACTGGCTTCTGCCGCTCCTCTTCGCCACCGGCCTGGTCGCAGGGCTGGTGGATGCCATTGCCGGCGGCGGCGGACTGATCACCGTCCCGGTGCTCCTCTGGACCGGCATTCCCCCCCAGTACGCCCTCGGCACCAACAAGCTCCAGTCGACCTTCGGCTCGGGGAGCGCCATGTACCACTTCGCCGGCGCCGGCACCATCACCCTCAAGGAGAGCCTGGAAGGGATCGCCTTCACCGCCATCGGCGCCGCCGCCGGAGCGCTGACGGTGCAGCGGCTCGATCCCACGTTCCTCCGTGGCATTATCCCCTTCCTCCTCCTCGCCATCGCCCTCTATACCCTGATGACCCCCCGCCTCGGGCTGGAGGACATCCATCCCCGCCTGACCAAGCTCCCCTTCTACCTCTGCTGCGGACTTGCCCTCGGCTTCTACGACGGCTTCTTCGGCCCCGGCACCGGCTCCTTCTGGGTCATCGCCCTCATGCTCGGCCTCGGCTACAACATGACGACCGCCACCGGCTACACCAAGGTGATGAACTTCACGAGCAACATCGTCTCCCTCGCCATGTTCATCCTCGGCGGGCACGTTTATTACACCGCCGGACTGACGATGGGGGTGGGACAGCTTCTCGGCGCCCGGGTCGGCGCCGGACTCGTCCTCTCCCGGGGGGCACGGTTTGTCCGGCCGATCTTCATCACCATGTCCCTCGCCATCACCGCCAAGCTCCTCTTCGATTACTACCGGTAACGCCGCCCCTATTCCATTCCCCTTCCCGCCAGGCTGCACATTCAAGTCCCGCAAGTTCCCCTGCAGATGATACGAACCGCAGTATACTTGTTTTGGCTAACAAAAAACTGACGCACAATCCGCGCGCATCGGATTTGGCCAGCGTTTACATGCTTTTTCGGGTTGATTTTCTTTGCGTCTCCGCGCCTCTGCGTCAATAGCCTGCTCTTGTTGAATCCGCCCATTTCACACTGCTCCGGACGGGAAAGGCCTCCATGAAACGGTTGGCGTTGACAGTCGCGACGACGGTTCTGGTTCTACTGGGGTGTTTTTCTGCTGCCGGCTCCGCGGAACACGAAGCGGCGGGAAAGAATGGAGGAAAGGTCGTTCTCTCTTTTTTCTGGGGAGAGGGGTGCCCCCACTGCGCCCGGGCCAAACCGTTCCTGGCCGAACTGCAGCGCCGTTACCCGGCTCTCGTGGTAAGAGATTACGAGGTGATGGAGCACCGGGAAAACCTGCCGCTCCTGGAGGAAATGGCGAAACGTCATGGGGTAGAGGCGACCGGCGTCCCGATGATCTTCGTCGGCCACCGGGCAATTGCCGGATTTTCGAAGGAAAAGGGGGCCGAAGTGGAGGCCGCCGTGCAGGGGGAGCTGGCAGAACGAGCCACGGCAGGAGGAGCAACCGCCGGAACAGGCAGTTCGATAGACCTGCCGCTTATCGGTCGACTGGAGGGGGGCAGCATCTCCCTACCCCTCTTCACCTTCATCATCGCCGGGGCGGACAGCTTCAACCCCTGCGCCTTCTTCGTCCTCTTCTTCCTCTTAAGCCTCCTGGTCCACGCCCGCTCCCGTAGCAGGATGCTCCTCATCGGCGGGACCTTCGTCCTCTGCTCGGGGGTGGTCTATTTCCTCTTCATGGCGGCCTGGCTCAACCTCTTTCTCCTCATTGGCCAGTTGACCGCGGTGACCGTCGCGGCCGGGGTAATCGCCGTCGTCATCGCCCTCATCAACATCAAGGATTTTTTTCTGTTCCACAAAGGGGTATCCCTCACCATCCCCGATGAGGCGAAACCGAAGCTGTTCGCACGGATGCGCGCCCTCCTGCGGGCCAGTGCCCTTCCTGCCATGCTCACCGGGACGGTGGTGCTGGCACTCGCCGCCAACAGCTACGAGCTTCTCTGCACCGCCGGCTTCCCCATGGTCTACACCCGGGTCCTCACCCTCAACCCGCTTTCACCGCTCCAGCACTACCTCTATCTGGCCCTCTACAACGGGATTTATATGGTGCCCCTGGCGGTCATCGTGGCACTGTTCGTCGTGACCCTGGGGGGGAGAAAGCTCACCGAGTGGCAGGGGCGGATCCTCAAGCTCATCTCCGGCACCATGATGCTCTCCCTCGGCACCATGCTCCTTACCGCCCCGCACCTCCTCAATAACGCCCTCGCCTCCATCGCGCTCCTCATCGTCGCGATGGCAGTCGCCGGGGTGGTCATCTTCGTGACGAAACGGGTACGCCCGGACCTGGTGAGAAACTGATTCCCTGCCGGGACGGTTATGGTTCGCCGGCAAACGCGAGCCGGTACTCCCCCACGAGCCGCTCCCTGCTGCCGCCGGCGATGAAATCCCAGGGGAGCGTCTCGTCCAGAGGAATGGAGCGATGCACCCAGGTATCCGTATCGAGTTGCAGCGCCTTGGCAGCCCGCTTCCAGCTCCCCATTTCGTCCGCCTTGAGTAATAGCGCCGCCAGCCGTCGGTCCCCCCGGGAGAGGAGCGCCTGGAGATATGCTTCCCGCGGGCTTTCCATCTGCAACCGGACGTTGGAAAGCCGGTTGAATGCCTGGTGCAGGTACTTTGCCTTCTGTTCCAACGACTTCATATCTTCCATGCCGCACCACTGGAAGGGAGTGAACGGCTTGGGGACAAAGGGGTTGACGGAGAGGACCACCTCCCCCAGGCGCCGGTTTGCCTTTGCCGCGGCGATGACCCGGGTCCGGATCTTCTCCACCAGGGACACCAGCTCCTCCAGATCGGCCATGGTCTCAGTCGGAAGGCCGATGATGAAATAGAGCTTCAGGTTAAGAATGTCGCTCCCGATGAGGAGGTCGCAGGCGGCAAGTATCTGATCTTCGGTGATATCCTTCTTCACCAGGTCGCGCAGCCGCTGTGAACCTCCTTCCGGAGCCAGGGCCACGGTCTTGTGGCCGCTCGCCTTCAGGACCGCAATCATCTCCCCATCAAGTTGGTCGAGGCGCAGGGACGACACCGATACCTTCCCCCCCTCCTGGAGGATGAAGCGGCAGAGTTCGCCGATCCCCCTGAAATCGGAAACCGCCGCCCCGACGAGCCCCAGTTTGTGGCGCTCCCGGAGCCCTTTGCGTACCTGGCTCTTGATCTCCTCCAGCGAGCGCTGCCGATAGGGGTGGTAGATGAAGCCGGCGGCGCAGAAGCGGCAGCCGCGCGGACAGCCCCGGGAGAGCTCGATGAGGTACATATCGGCAAACTCGGTCTGGGGGGTGAGTATCTCGGAGGTGGTGGCGTGTCGGTCCAGATGCCGGGACCACTGCCGCTCCACCAGGAGGGGCGCATCGTTAACAGCGCGCCGCGCCCCGATCCGCAGCCCGTCATACTCAACCTCATGGAGGGAAGGGACGTAGACGCCGGGGAGCCTTGCCGCCCGACCCAGGAGCTCGCCCCTTCCCTCGCCGGAACCGCTACGGAGCAGGTCGAGAAGTGACGGCAGGAGTGGCTCCGCCTCGCCGATGCAGACCAGGTCGAGGAAATCGGCCACCGGTTCCGGATTGAGGAACAGCGCCGCCCCCCCCGCCATCACCAGGGGAAAGGAGTCGCTCCGCTCCGCCGAAAGGGGGGGAATCCCCGCCAGGCGAAAGATAGCCGGCATATTGAGGTAGTCGCTCTCGAAGGAAACGGAAAAGGCAATGATGTGGAAATCGGTGAGAGGGCGCTGGGATTCCAGGGAAAGGAGGGGCGTGCGAGACTTTTCGTACTCCTTGAGGTCGTCGGGATCGGGGAGAAAGGCCCGTTCGCAGACCACATCCGGATAGGCGTTCAGCTGGGCATGAACAGTCTGCAGGCCGAGATTGCTCATCCCCACGGCGTAGCGGTTCGGGTAGACCAGGCAGACCGTCAACTTCCCTCCCCAGCCGCGAGTCGATATGCCCTCTTCCCCGGCCAGGAGCCGGCGGTATTTTTCGATTATTTTCCAGGACATGGGAAAAACGTACCACGAATCGGAAGGGGAACAAAGGGGAAAAAGACCCGGCCCCCCATGGAGGGGGAAAAACGGAGGGCCGGGTAGGGAAAGCCTCGCCGGCGGCAGGGGGACCACCGCCGGTCAGAACGCATGGTAATTAATTACCATTTCTTACTTAACAAAGTATTACATCTTCATACAGATTTTGGGATGAACCTAAGGAACGTCAATTTTTCGTCCTGGCAAGGCTGCCAAGGGAACGCGCGGAGGCGTAGCGCGGCTACGCCGCACAAGTGTTCCCGAAGGCTTACGCAGCCAGGGCGGAAAAGTGGCGTTCCCGCTCCTTTAATCCACCGATTTCCTCAAGAATGTCGGTATATCGTACTGCTCCTCCTCATCCATGAAGAAACTGTTCTGCCGCGCAATCCCCTGCCGCTGGTGCTTCTCGCGGATGAAGGTCGGGATCTCCCGGTTGATTTCACTGACCCGGGGGGTCATGGTCGCCACATTCTCCTTCAGTTCCTGGCGGCTCTTCTGCATGTCGAACCGGTCACCGAAGCCGGTGGCGATGGCGGTCACCTTGATGGTATCGGTCAGTGACTCGTCGATGACCACACCGATGATGATGTTGGCATCCTCGTGGACCTTCTCGTGGATGATCCGGTTGACGGCATCGAAATCGTCCATAGTCATGGAGGAGGAACCGGAGATGTTGACGAGCACCCCCTTGGCGCCGGAGATATCGATATCTTCGAGGAGCGGGCTGGAGATCGCCTTGGTGGCCGCTTCCGCGGCCCGGTTGTCGCCGGTGGCAAGACCGATACCCATCATGGCCATGCCGCGCTCGCTCATGATCGCCTTGACGTCGGCAAAGTCGACGTTGATGAAGCCGGAGGCGGTGATGAGGTCGGAGATCCCCTGTACCGCCTGACGCAGCACGTCGTCGGACGGCTTGAAGGCATCGAGAATGGTCATGGACTTGCCGGCGAGCCCCAGAAGCCGGTCATTGGGGATGACAATGAGGGAGTCCACGTGCTTCTTCAGCTCCCTGATCCCCTCTTCCGCCTTGGCAAGACGCTGCTTTCCTTCACGTGAGAACGGCTTGGTCACCACGCCGACGGTCAGCGCGCCGACTTCACGGGCCACCTCGGCGATGACCGGCGCTGCGCCGGTACCGGTACCGCCACCCATGCCGGCGGCGATGAAGATCATGTCCGCCCCCTTGAGTGCTTCCACCATCCGCTCCCGGTCTTCCAGGGCCGCGTCACGCCCTACGTTGGGATTGGCGCCGGCGCCGAGCCCCTTGGTCAGCTGGCCGCCGAGCTGGATCTTGGAAGGCGCCTTGGCGTTTCTGAGCGACTGGGCGTCGGTGTTGGCGACAATGAAATCCACGCCGTTCATGCTGCAGTTGATCATGGTGTTGATTGCGTTCCCCCCGCCACCACCAATCCCGATTACCTTGATCTTCGCGCTCTGGTCAATGCTCTCATCGAATTCAAACATGTACTTCCCCCTTTCTTGTGGTGCTCCCCATTTAGATTATGATTGATAACAAAGCCGCCATGGAAACGTCGATTTTCGAGGCGTTTCCCCCTAGAAAAATTCTCCGAACCACTCCTTCATCCTCCTGCTCACCCTCCTGAACAGGTTCTCATCGGTCTGGGAGGTGGGGAACTCGCGGATCCCTATGTTCTTGCTGCCGTAGACCACGAGCCCGACGCCGGTGGCATAGACCGGCGAGTTCACCACATCCACCAGGCCGCCGATCTGCTGGGGAACGCCACGGCGCACCGGCAGGTTGAAGACCTGTTCCGCCAGTTCAGGCATCCCCTGAAGAATGGTGCTGCCGCCGGTGATCACGACGCCGGAGGCGATCAGATCCTCGAAGCCACTCTTCACGAGTTCCCGGTTGACCAGGGTGAAGATCTCCTCCACCCGCGGCTCCAGGATCTCGGACAGGAGTTGCCGCGACAGTATCCGTGGCTTGCGGCCACCCACGCTCGGCACCTCGATGGTTTCGTCCTTCCCCACGAGAGAGGCGAGGCAGCAACCGTACTTCTGCTTGATCTTCTCCGCCTCAGCCATGGGGGTTCTGAGCCCCACCGCGATGTCGTTGGTGAGGTGGTTCCCGCCCAGGGAGAGGACCGACGTATGCTTGATGGCGCCGTCCACGAAGATGGCGATGTCGGTGGTGCCACCGCCGATGTCCACCAGCGCCACCCCCAGTTCTTTTTCGTCGGCGGAGAGGACCGCCTCGGAAGAGGCGAGTTGCTCCAGGACGATGTCGGCCACGTCAAGGCCGGCCCGGTTGCATGACTTGATGATGTTCTGGGCGCTGGCCACCGCGCCGGTGACGATGTGCACCTTGGCCTCCAGCCGGACCCCGCTCATGCCGAGGGGCTCGCGGATGCCGTCCTGGTCGTCGATGATGAACTCCTGGGGGAGGATGTGGATCACTTCCCGGTCCATGGGAATGGCGATCGCCTTGGCGGCGTCGATGACCCGCTTCACGTCCTCCGGCGACACCTCGCGGTTCTTGATGGCGATGATTCCCTGGGAGTTGAACCCCTTGATGTGTCCTCCGGCGATACCGGCATACACCGACTTGATCTCGCAGCCAGCCATGAGTTCCGCTTCTTCCACCGCTTTCCTGATGGAGGCCACGGTACTCTCGATGTTGATGACCACTCCCTTGCGCAATCCCCGCGACGGACTCGTGCCGATACCGATGATGTCGAGTCCGTCCTCCGACAGGTTGCCGACGATGGCACAGATCTTGGTAGTCCCGATGTCGAGGCCTACGATAATGTTGTCCCGTCTCCCTGATGTCATATCCACCCCCCTTATCCCTTTTTCACGATGATCTTGTCGTTGTAGTCCAGGTCTATGTACTGCAGGCCGGGCAGCTGGGCCCGAAGGTCTCCGTAAATTCTCGCCAGCCGTGCCAGCTTCTCCCCGTGGGAACCATTTCCCAGCCGGACCGGCACCCCACCCTGGGCCGTGAAGAGGGTATACCCGAATCCCTTGTCGAAATGGATCTCCGACACGTCCGTCAGCCGGAACACCGACCCCTTGGCGAGCACCCCCATCAATTCGATGGCCCCCTGAAGTGCGGCCTTGCTCCCTGCGGGGTCCTTGCTCAGATCGTCCTCCGTAACACCGGTAACGACGGGATAATCCAGGCGGTCACCGACAGTGAGGGGTTTGAAGACATCGCCTCGCTTGTCCAGGTAGTAGAGAAACCCCATGTTGACCACCGCCACCGGCTCCCGCTCAACAACCTCGATGGCCAGAGTGTGGGGGAAATAGCGCCGGACCTTGACCTTCTCGACCCAGGGGTTTTTCGCCAGCATCTCACCGATGCGCCGCAACCGCAGCCCGAGCATTCCGTCGCCCGGTTTCACCCCGGCCTGGTCGATGACCTCCTCCCGTGTCAGCCGGGTGAGGGGGGAAACTTCAATCCGCTCCAGGCGGAGAAAGGTGGTCCGGGACACCACGCCGTGAACCTGGTAGACGATTACCACGACCAGCGCACCCGCCAGCACGATACCGCCGGCCCGGGACACCTTCTTGAAGATGGCCCGGAAGTTTATGGGGGGCCGGGGCGGCTTCTTCAGCCGGTTCTTCGGCGCCACCCTCGGTTTTTTTTTGTGCAGGTCACGCATAGTTTGTCACTGTAGGGGCTGTTTCTACCCGTTTATTTTCAGAGCGGCGCCGCAGGCTATCCGCTCAACCAGTTCTCCGAAAGCGATCCCTGCCTCTTTCTGGGCAATTTCCGGCAGAAGGGAGAGTGCAGTCATCCCCGGCAGGGTGTTGACTTCCAGGAGATAACACGCCCCCTCCTCGGTCACCAGGAAATCGACCCGGCTGTACCCGGAACAGCCGAGGGCACGGTGGGCCGTCTCCCCCTGTGCCAGCAGGTTACGGTATACCTCCCGGGAAAGGACCGGCGGGCAGATATGTTCCGCCATCCCCTCCGTGTACTTGGCCTCGAAATCGTAAAACTCGTTCTTCGGCACGATCTCGATGGCCCCCATGGCATGGTCGTCCAGGATGCCGACCTGGATCTCCCGCCCCTTGATGAACTGTTCCAGGAGGATTTCCCCGTCGTAGCGAAACGCCTCGGCAAGGGCCGCCGGCATGCTTTCCGCGTTTTTAACGATGCTTACCCCAACCGACGACCCCTCCTGGGAGGGCTTAACCACGAGGGGGAAGCCGAATCCAAGCCCCGCGAGGTCCGCTTTCTCCCCACGCCGCAGAACCTGGTACGAGGCCACGGTCAGGCCGCTTGCGGCAAAGACCTGCTTGGCGAATATCTTGTTCATGGCCAGGGCGCTCGCCAGGACACCGGAACCGGTATAGGGAATCCCCATCAGCTCCAGCAGACCCTGCACCGCCCCATCCTCGCCATAACGGCCGTGAAGACAGATAAACGCCACCTCCACCCGCTCCCGCTCCAGCGCCTGGGCCAGATCGCGTCCGACGTCGATGGTGACGGCATGGTACCCCCGGGACTGAAGCGCGCCATGGACGGCGGCACCGCTTTTCAGGGACACCTCACGCTCTGCGGAGAGCCCGCCGAAGAGGACGCCGATTTTCTTTGTTTTTAATTCTTCCACAGTCATAGGTTGTACCATTCCCCAGTCCCTAGTCCCCGTTTTGTCCGACGATTCGCACTTCTTCTGCAAGCTCCACCCCGCACTGTTCCTTGACCCGCACCTTGATGATCCGTGCCAGTTCGAGGAAATCTGCGGCCGTCGCCCCGCCGGTGTTGACGAGGAAATTGGTGTGGACTTCGGACACCTGCGCTCCCCCCACCCGGTACCCTCGCAATCCTGCCTGCTCGATGAGGCGCCAGGCCTGCTCGCCGGGAGGATTCTTGAAGAACGACCCCGCATTGGGAAAGCCGACGTTCTGGTGCTGGCGGCGATGGGCCAGGTAACCGTCCATCCGCTCGGCAAGGGCAGCCGGGTCTCCGGTCGCCAGTTGCAGCATTGCCCCGAGGATGATCTCGCCGGGGGCCAGTTCCAGATGGCGGTATCCGTAATTGAGGTCGGTCCGCCCCCTGGTGACGACCTTCCCCTGGCACAGGGTTGTCAGACTCACTACCAGTTCCAGGATCGCCCCGCCGTGGGCCCCCGCGTTCATGGCGAGGGCGCCGCCGACGGTCCCCGGAATGCCGGCGAGAAACTCCGCTCCGGCCAGTCCCCGTTCCCGGCAGAAGCTCACTAGCTGCCGGTTGGTAACCCCTGCCTCCACGTCGAGACGGTTGCCGGGGAGCGGTTCGAGGGCCGTCAGCCGAGCCAGGGAGATGACCACCCCGCGGATGCCGCCATCCCGCACCAGCAGGTTGTACCCACCGCCGATGAGCAGGTATGGGGTTTTCCGCTCCGAGAGGATTGCCAGCAGTGCCTGGAGGTCGTCGCGGTCCGCCGGAACGGCGAAAATATCGGCCGTCCCTCCCACCTTCAGGGAGGTATGCCGCGCCAGAAGCTCGTTTTCGAGCACCTGGCCGCGCAGCCTCTCCCGCAGGAGGCTCGCCAGCCCGCTTGTCAAAGATCTTCCTGCAACCGCTTGAGGAGCTTTTCTCCCACCTGCCAGAGATTGCCGGCACCAAGGGTGAGACAGAGGTCTCCCGGCTTCAGAACCTGCAGCAGGTGATCGCACAGCGCTTCCCGATCGGCGATATAGGTGACATCCTTCTGGCCGTGCTTTTTGATGTTAGCAACCAGCCCCTCTGCCGTAACCCCCGGGATCGGTTGCTCGCCCGCCGGATAGATGTCGGTCAGAACCAGCACGTCCGCATCGTAAAACGCCTTGACGAAATCGTCGAACAGCTCCTTGGTCCGGGTATAGCGGTGGGGCTGAAAAGCCACCACGAGGCGCCGCTCCCCCCATCCACCCTTGGCCGCCGCCAGGGTGGCACGGATCTCGGTAGGATGATGGCCGTAATCGTCCACCACCATGATCCCCTTCCCTTCCCCCTTGATCTGGAAACGCCGTCCCACCCCGCCGAAATCCCGGAACCCCTCCCGGATCACCTCGAAGGGGACGTTGAGCTCCATGGCCACGGCAATGCAGGCCAGGGCGTTGAGCACGTTGTGGGCGCCGGGCATCTTGAAGGACACTTCACCCAGCCGCTCCCCCCGGTAGTGGGCGACGAAGGAGGTGCTGTTCCCCGCCAGCCGGATGTCGCTGGCCCGGAAGTCGGCCTGACTGGAAAGCCCGTAGGTGGAGAATCGCTTCTTCACTTTGGGGATGATGTCCGCCACGTTGGTGCTGTCGAGACAGAGCACCGCCAGACCATAGAAAGGAATCTTGTTGATGAATTCCACGAAGGTATCTTTTATCTCGCCGATGCCGCTGTAAAAATCCAGATGGTCGGCATCGATATTGGTCACCACGGCGATGGTGGGGGAGAGCTTCAAAAACGAGCCGTCCGACTCGTCCGCCTCGGCCACCAGAAACTTTCCCTGTCCCAGCTTGGCGTTGCTCCCGATGGAATCGAGCCGTCCGCCGATGACGATGGTTGGATCGATCCCGGCAAAGCCGAGGATGGTGGAGACCATGGAGGTGGTGGTGGTTTTGCCGTGGGTGCCGGCGATGGCAATGCCGTACTTCATCCGCATCAGCTCGGCAAGCATCTCCGCCCGGGGAATGACCGGGATGAGCCGCTCCCGCGCTTCAACCACCTCGGGATTGTCGTCGTGGACCGCGCTGGAGATCACCACTACGTCCACGTTGGCCACGTTCTCCCGGGCATGGCCCGTGAAGATCTCGCCGCCGAGGGAGACGAGCCGGTCGGTAATCTCCGACTGCCGGAGGTCCGAGCCTGACACCTTGTACCCCAAGTTGAGGAGCACTTCGGCGATGCCGCTCATGCCGATGCCGCCGATGCCGACGAAGTGGATTTTCTCTATTTTGCCGTACATACAGAACCTCTCGTTTAACAGGGTATCCCTGTTAATTCGCCGTTGCCTTCAGCATCTCATCCACTATCACCTTCGCCGCATCGAGGCGGCTGAGGCTGCGGGCGTTTCTGCCGATTGCCGCCAGTCGTTCCCGGTCTTTGACCAGCCCGCTGATCTCCTGTGCCAGTCGCTCACCAGTGAGCTCATGCTCCAGCAACATGAAGCAGGCCCCCTCCTTGAGAAGCGCCTCGGCATTTCTGCGCTGGTGGTCGTCCGTGGCGTGGGGAAACGGTATGAAGAGACACGCTTTGCCGCAGGCCGTCACCTCGGCGATGGTGGTCGCCCCGGCCCGGCAGACAATCAGGTCCGCCCGATGATAGGCGGCGGACATGTTGTCGATGAACGGAACCACTTCGGCTGAAAACCCCGCCCTTTCATAACCTTCCTGCACCTCGACCAAATCGTTCTCGCCGGTCTGGTGAGTTATGGCCAGCTCCCCACGGAGTGCCTCCAGGTAGGGAAGGGCTGCGACGAGCGCCCGGTTGATGCTGCGAGCCCCCTGGCTCCCTCCGAACACCAGCAGGTTGAACCGTTCATCCGCGACAGCCGGTTGCTCAGATGCCACTTCGTCCAGAATCTGGCGCCGCAGGGGATTGCCGGTCAGGAGGGTCTTCCCCTCGGGGAAGAATTTCCGTGCCTCCTCCAGGGAGATGAAGGTCTTTTCGGCGACCCGGGCCAGGGCCTTGTTGGTCAATCCCGGGATGGCGTTCTGCTCGTGAATGAACCGGCGTAGCTGCATTCCCCGGGCGGCCAGGACCATGGGGGCCGAAGCGTAGCCGCCGACGCCGAGCACCAGGTCGGGGCGGTAGCTCTTGAGCAGTTGCCGCGACTGGGAATAGCCGTGCATGAACTTGGCAAGGCCGACCAGCTGGGCAATGCCGCTCTTTCCCCGCACACCGGCAGCAGAGATCAGTTCCAGCCGGTAGCCGAGACGGGGAAGCACCCGGGCCTCGATCCCCCGCTCGGTGCCGACGAACAGCACTTCGTTCGAACTATCCCGGGCCAGGAACTCCTCCGCCACCGCTATGCCGGGGAACAGATGCCCGCCGGTCCCGCCGCCGGCAATGATCAGTTTCATGGCGTCCCCCGCATCCGCGACGATACATTGAGGAGAATCCCCACCGCGAACAGGGTGACCAGCAGCGAGCTGCCGCCGTAGCTCAGGAACGGCAGCGCCAGCCCCTTGGTCGGAAGGAGTCCGGTCACCACTCCCATGTTCACGAACGCCTCGATACCCAGCAGGGTGACAATGCCGAACGCCAGATACCGGCCGAAATTGTTGTCGGTCTGAAGCGCGACCCGTACCCCCCTGCTGACGAGGAGCAGGAACATGGCGGCGATGATGAGCACGCCGATGAGCCCCAGCTCCTCCCCCACCACGGACAGGATGAAGTCGGTATGGGCTTCGGGCAGATAGAAGAGCTTCTGCTTCCCCTCGCCGAGACCCTGTCCCAGGATGCCGCCGTTGCCGAAGGCGAGCCACGACTGGATGATCTGGAAGCCGGAATCGGTGGGGTCTTCCCAGGGGTTGAGATACGCAAGTATCCTGCGGCGCCGATAGTCTACGTTCATGACGAGAAAGTAGAGGAACGGCAGCGCCAGCACCACCATGCCGAGGATGTAACGGGGCCGCGTGCCTGCGGCAAACAGCATGACAATCGCCACCATGCCGAGAGTCAGTGCCGCCCCCAGGTCGTGCTGCTTCAGGAGCAGGAGGAGCAGTCCGGCCAGGAGGACCATGTAGGGGAGGAAGCCGGCGGCAAAGAACTTTACCTTCTCCTGCCGTTTGTCCAAGGAATAGGCCATGTAGACGATGAGGGCAATCTTGGCCAGTTCCGATGGCTGGAAGTTGAAGCCCGGGAGCCGGATCCAACGCGAAGCCCCCTTGGCGGTCCCGCCGATTCCCGGTACGAATACCAGCACCAGCAGCACCAGGCACCCCAGCAGTCCCGGCACCGCCCAGCGACGCCATTTTTCATAGTCCACGGTCATCGTAAAGGCCATGATGCCGAATCCGACCAGGGCGTAAAGCCCCTGCCGCTTGAGGAAAAAGAAGCCATCGTGGAATTTTTTCGCCGCCATGATGGATGACGCGGAATAGACCATGACCACGCCGAAGCAGGTGAGGGCAACCGCCATCAGCAGGATCACCAGGTCGTAGCGCTCCATCTGCTTCAGCACCGTTTCTCCTCCAGCGCGCGAACCAGCGCCTTGTACCGCTCGGCCCGCTCCTCGTAGTCACGGAACATGTCGAAACTGGAACAGGCGGGGGAAAAGAGGACGACCCCTCCCCGTTCAGTCAACGACGCAGCCGCCTGTACCGCCTCTTCAAGGGATGACGCCATGTGCGTGTCGGTCAGGTCCCCCAGTTCCCGGGCAATCCGCTCCTTTGCCTCGCCGATCAGCACCATGTGCCGCACCCGGGACCGGACGAGTTCCGCCAGGGGCGCATAGGAGCCCCCCTTGTCCTTTCCCCCCGCGATGAGGGTGATGTTCTCGAAGCTGGCCAGCGCCTTCTCCACGCTCCCCACATTGGTCGCCTTGCTGTCTTCGTACCAGGGAACCCCGTTCACCGTCCGGACCAGTTCCATTCGGTGGGGAAGGCCGCGGAATGCGGTGATTGCAGTCTGGCAGGTAGCGGCGTCGCACCCCATGAGGAGCGCCGTCGCCAGCGCGGCCATGATATTCTCGATGTTGTGGACCCCTTGGAGAAGATAGCCAGCGGTGGGAAACCGCTCTTCCCGTCCCTCCCAGCGGAAGGTTATGACACCGTCCCGGTGGAAGAGCCCTTCCGGCAGTTCCCGCCGCTGACTCGTCGGCACCACCCGCGCCGCCAGACGATCTGCGCAGGCAGCGACCAGCGGGTCGTCCACATTGAGCACCGCAAAATCTTCGCCAGTCTGATTCATGAATATCCGCACCTTGGCGTCGATGTACTCCTGGAACGTGGCGTAGCGGTCCAGGTGGTCCTCGGTGATATTGAGAAGCACCGCCACCCGCGGCCGGAACCGCTCGATCCCCTCCAGCTGGAAGGAGGAGAGTTCCACCACCACCCGCTCATACGTATTTGTCTCTGCTTCAGGGGATGCAGGTTCCACCGCTTCGATAAGGGGGTTGCCGATGTTGCCGCCGACGAAGGTGGCAAAGCCGGCCGCCTTGAATATCTCCCCCGTCAGGGTCGTGGTGGTGGTCTTGCCGTTGGTACCGGTAATGGCCGCGATGGGAGCAGTGATGAACCGGCTCGCCAGTTCCACTTCGCTCACGATCGCCCTTCCCGCGTCACGGGCAAGCAGGAGCGGCTTGATATCCATCGGCACCCCCGGGCTCACCACGATCAGGTCGGCCGTGCGGAAACTCTCCTCGTCATGCTTACCCAGTTCCAGCACCACCGGCAGGCCGGCAAGCTTCTCCAGCCAGGAAGAGAGTTCCGCCTCTCCCTTCATGTCGGTAACGGTCACCCGTGCGCCCTGGCGGACCAGGAAGCGGACTACCGCAACACCTGTGCGGGCCAAACCGACAACAAGGATGTTTTTGCCTCTCAGATCCATAACGTTACCGCATTTTCAAGGTAGATATTGCCACCAGCGCCAGTATAATCGTGATGATCCAGAACCGGACGATGATCTTCGGCTCCGCCACCCCCTTCAGCTCGAAGTGGTGGTGGATCGGCGCCATCCGGAAAATCCGCTTGCCTCGGTATTTGTACGAACCTACCTGAAAGATGACCGACAGCGCCTCGATCACGAATACGCCGCCGACGATGACCAGGAGGATCTCCTGCTTGGTGATGACCGCCAGGGTCCCCAGGGCCCCACCCAGCGGCAGGGAACCCACGTCCCCCATGAAGACCTCGGCAGGATAGGAGTTGTACCAGAGGAACCCGAGGCCGGCCCCGACCATCGCCCCGCATAGTACCGCCAGTTCCCCGCTTCCCGCTACATAGGGGATTTGCAGATAATTGGAAAGTCGCGCGTTGCCGGCGATGTAGCAGAAGAGCATATAGGTTCCGGCATTAAGCGCCACCGGTCCAATGGCCAGGCCGTCCAATCCGTCGGTCAGGTTGACCGCATTGCTCGCCCCGACGATGACGATGGTGGCGAATGCGATGTACACTATCCCCAGGTCGGGATGGAGTCGCTTGAAGAACGGGAAATAGACCTCGCTGGAGAATCCGGGGAGCATATAGAGGATGATCCCCACTGCACCGGCAATGAGTATCTGCCAGAACATCTTCTGGCGCGGTGACAGCCCTTTCGGGTCCTTTTCCACCACCTTTTTGTAGTCGTCGACGAAACCGATCAGGCCGTAGCCGACAATAACCAGCAGGGTCAGCCAGATGAAAACGTTCCGCAGGTCTGCCCAGAGCAACGTGGGAACGATGATTGCCGTCAGGATGAGCGCCCCCCCCATGGTAGGGGTCCCTGCCTTCTTGAGGTGGGACTCGGGACCGTCGGTCCGGATTACCTGACGGGCCTGCAACGCCTCCAGCTTTCGTATGATCCATGGCCCGATGATGAAGGAGACGATCAGGGCGGTGATCATGGCGTAGATGGTCCGGAAGGTGAGGTATTTGAACACGTTGAACAGCTTGACACTGGAGGCCAGCGGATAGAGCAGATGGTAAAGCATCAGGTTGTCCCCTTCCCGTCTGCAGTTTCGAAGCTGTTCCTGATGGCGTCGGCTACCCGCTCCATGCGCATGCCGCGTGACCCCTTGACCAAAATGACATCACCGGGAAGCGTTCTCCGCGCAAGGTCGGCAATGAGCTTGTCATGGGTGGGAGCTACGATGATCTGCTCCTCGGCAAGACCTGCTGCTATGGCTCCCGACGCAACAACCTCGGCCATCCCCCCCACCAGATACAGGCGGTCGACACAACCGGCTGCCAGGCGCCCCACATCCTGATGGGACTGACCGGTATCCGTTCCAAGTTCCAGCATGTCGCCGAGCACCGCCACGGCACGCCCCTCTTCCTTCAACTCCTGCAAGGTCACGAGTGCCGCGGCCATGGAAGCAGGATTGGCATTGTAGCTGTCATCGATGAGGACGACGCCATCGACCTCTTCCACCTTGAAGCGTTTGTCGTAGGGGGTGAAGGTCTCGAGCCCTTCGCGGATCAGCGCCGGGCCGATACCCAGGGCAACGGCCGCTGCCGCTGCCGCAAGGGCATTATAAATGTTATGCCGGCCGTAAGCCCTCAGGGTGACCGTCATGGATGCTTCGGGTAGCTGGAGGACGAACTGCTGGCCATGCCGGCCGCGCCCCTCGATCTGGACGGCAGTCACGTCCGCCCCGTGCAGACCGAAGGACAGACGCGTTACGCCGGCAGGGACCGGCAGTGCGGCAATGCGGGCATCATCGGCGTTGTAAACGGCAACTGAGCCCTCCGCCAAGCCCATGAACAGCTCTCCCTTGGCGCGAGCCACCGCATCGACGCTTCCCATGGTTTCCAGGTGGGCGGGAAACGCGTTGGTAATAACCCCGACATGCGGGGCCGTGATCTCCGCCAGCCGGGCAATCTCTCCCGGCTCGCTCATCCCCATCTCCAGTACCCCCCAGCGATGGGCGGGGGTCAGCTGCAGGAGCATCTGAGGGAGGCCGATCAGGTTGTTCAGGTTGCCACTCGTCTTGAGACCTTCACCGGTAAGGGAAAGGATGGCTGCCAGCATCTCCTTTGTAGTGGTCTTGCCATTACTCCCGGTCACGCCGACCAGCGGGACGGAGAAACGCCGCCGGTAAAACGCTGCCAAATCGCCAAGAGCGCGCAGGGTATCAGCCACGGCGATGCAGCAGACTCCCGCAGGCAGCGGGTGCTCTGCCAGCCACGTCGTGTCGGCCAGCAGCACCGAACATCCCCGCTCGACCGCCGCATCCATATAATCGTGGCCGTCAAACCGTTCACCACGCAGGGGGATGAACAACTCGCCGGCCTTTACCGTCCGCGAATCGGTGGAAACGCCGAAGACTTCGACCGGCATCGATCCGTTGATGGTGCCGCCGGTAGCCCGGGCTATTTCCTCGACCTTGAACATCCCTAGTTCCCTATCTCGGCGAAGGCGTGTGCGGCCTCTTCCCGGTCATCGAAGTGGTGTTTCTTCGTACCGATGATCTGGTAATCCTCATGCCCCTTGCCCGCCAGAAGGACGATATCACGGGGACGGGCAAGCCGGACCGCCAGCTTGATAGCTTCACGGCGGTTTTCGACGGTGCAGAAGCCCTTTTCCGTAATCCCCCCCGCTACCTCGGACGGTGCGTATTCCCGCAGACCGAGCGGCAGGATTCCCTGACGCACCTCGGCAAGGATGGCAGCCGGCTCTTCGGTACGGGGATTATCGGAGGTAACGATGGCAAGATCACTGTACCGCCCGGCGATCTCCCCCATTACTGGCCGTTTCCCGCGGTCACGGTCCCCGCCGCAGCCGAAGACCGTTATGATCCGCCCTTCGGCCAGCTCCGTTATCGTGCGAAGCACGTTCTCAAGGGCGTCACCGGTATGAGCGTAATCCACGAGCAAGGCAACACCCCGGTCGTTGGCGACCCGCTCCAGTCTTCCTGGAACGCTGGCGTGCCGTTCGATGCCGTTCCTGATGGCGGTCAGCGGAAGATCGAGGGCCACCCCGGCGCCAACCGCCGCCAGGATGTTGTAGAGATTGAAGCGACCGAGCAGCGCGGACCGGAAGGTAATTTCCCCGGCCGGCGTCACGAGCGTGCCGCTGATGCCGTCGACGGTAAAGGAGATATCCCTGGCCGTCACCTGCGCAGCGGCGCCAAGACCGTAGCCGATTACCGGGCAGGCAGTCACCGCTGCCACCTGGCTGCCATAGCTGTCATCGAGGTTGACAACCGCCCGCCGTTTCGGTTTCACCTGGTCGGGAACGAGCAACTCGCCAAAGAGGCGCTGCTTGCTCGCCAGATAGGATTCCATGGTGCGATGATAATCCAGGTGATCCCGGGTAAGGTTGGTGAAGACCCCGACATCGAACCGGCATCCGTCTACCCGGCGTTGCTCCAAGGCATGGGACGAAACCTCCATCACCACGCTTTTCGCCCCCATATCCGCCACATCCCGGAGCATCCGTTGCAGGTCCACCGATTCCGGTGTCGTGTGGGAGGAAGGGATGATCCGCTCCCGGAACCGGTAGCTGATGGTGCCAAGCACGGCGGCAGGAATGTCTGCCTCGGCAAGAATCGCCTCCACCAGGTAGGTGGTGGTGGTTTTGCCGTTGGTGCCGGTGATACCTATGAGGGGAACGGCATCGGTCGGGTTGCCGTAAAAAACGGCTGCCATTCTGGCCATGGCCAGCCGGGCATCGGCCACTTTTACCCAACTCGCCCCTGCCGGTGCGAACGCTTCGTCTTCCAGCACCACAGCCGCCGCACCTGCACGCAGTGCGGTATCTATGAAGCGATGACCGTCGGATGCCACCCCCTTTAATGCGAAAAAGAGACCCCCGGGCTTTACCTGACGGGAATCATAGCACAGCCCCTGGATCTCCAGTGCCACGGTGCCGCCCGTTGCGAGCGGTGTGGTCGATGTAAGCAATTCACTCAGCAGCATTGTGGCCTCTTTCGATAACTGTTGGTACGGTTTTTCATCGTCAGCAACTCCTCAAGCCGCCGGGGCGAACTTGATCCAGACCGGTTCACTTGGCCCGACCCGGCGTCCCGGCGGTGGATTCTGCTCGGTGGCCCGGCCGCTCCCCAGCAGCTTTACGTTCAACCCCCGCTTCTCCATGGTCTGCATCACCTGCCGCATGCTCATTCCCCTGAAATTGGGCATGACCGCACCTTCGCCCGCCTCCGCGATGGTCCCTTCGGCCGCCATGGCTTGCTGCTCTTCGACAGCCGGGCTCTTCACCTCGATGCGCTCCGGCTTGTTCTTCAGCTCTTTTTCAGGCGGAATCCTCAGGTAGCAAAGAGATTGCTGCGCTATGGCCCGGAATGCCGGAGCTGCGACCACCCCACCGTAGGGGCTGGTTTTCGGCTCGTCCACGACAACCAGGATGGTCAGGCGCGGATTATCGACGGGAACGAAGCCGACAAAGGAAGCGGTCCGCTTGTCAACCGAGTAGCCGTGGGTGACGGGATCGACTTTCTGGGCGGTGCCGGTCTTCCCTGCGACGCCGTAACCGTCCACTGCCGCATTTGTGCCGGTCCCTCCGGGGAGGGTGACCCCTTCCAGCATCTTGGCAACGGTACGAGCCACTTCCGGCGATACGACCCGTTGCCGGACCTGAGGGGTCATCTGCTGGAGCACTGTGCCGTTATCGTCGCTGATCTTTTCCACTACGTACGGCTTCATCAGGACCCCGCCATTGGCGATCGCCGAGATGGCTGTGGCAATCTGCACCGCATTGGCCGAAACTCCCTGACCGAAGGAGATGGTCGCAAGGTCCACCCCAAACCACTGGGTACGGCCTCGCAGGTAGCCACTCGCCTCGCCGGGGAGGTCAAGACCACTTCGCTCGCCAAAGCCGAAATTTCGCAGGTAGTTGTAGAGACGCTCCGGACCGAGGCGCGCCCCGATCTTGGCAGCGCCGATATTACTCGAGTACTTGAGCACCTCAGCCACACTGAGCCGTCCATAACGATGGGTGTCGTGGATGGTGCGCCCGCCGATGTTGTAACTGCCGTTTTCGCAGTTGAAGCCATCACGGGGGGTAACGACCTTCTCTTCCAGGGCGGCGGCAACAAGGAAAACCTTGAAGGTGGAACCCGGCTCGAAGCTGTCGGCGACGGCCCGGTCGCGCAGTTGCTGCGGACCGAATTTAGAGTACGAGTTCGGATTGAAATTGGGGTAGTTGGCCAACGCCAGTATCTTGCCGGTCTGCGGTTCCATCACCAGGGCGATCCCCGCCTTGGCGCGGCTTTCCAGAACCGCCTTGGCCAGCTCCTTTTCCGCCAGATACTGGATGTTCTTGTCCAGGGTCAGGGTAACATTCTGCCCCTTGGACGCCTTCTTCACAACCATCCCCTTGAGCGCCACATCACGCCCCAGCGCATCCCGCTCGGTCACGAGATAGCCGGTATTGCCGAGGATGGTGGAATTGTATTTCAGTTCGACCCCCTCCAGCCCGGCGGGATCCATGCCGGTAAAGCCGATGACATGGGCGGCAATCTCCGCGTTGGGGTAAAAGCGCTTGCTCTCCTTGACGAAACCGATCCCCTCGATCTCGAGGTCGCGGACCTTCTGGGCCGTTTCCGGTGTCACCTGACGCTGCAACCAGGCAAAATTCTTGCTCCCCCGCATCTTTTTCAGCAGTTCGTCGCGACTGACTCCGAGAATGGGGGCCAGATGGGCAGCCGCAGCGGGAATATCCTCGATGCTGCGCGGTTCCGCAAAACAGGAGTCCATCTCCACCGATACCGCCAGGGGGGCCTTGTTGCGATCGTAGATATCCCCCCTACCCGGAGTAAGCTGGACAATTTTCTGGTGCTGCTTCTCCGCCAGCTTCAGAAGCTGGTCTTTCTTGACCACTTGCAGGTAGACTGCACGCGCCGAGACGATGGCAAAGGCGCCGACAAACAGGCTCCCGATGAGCCTGATGCGGACCTTTGTCCATTTTTCCCGGCGGTCCATCATTTAACGACCACCACCTGCTGTTCCGTTGGCAGCGCCATCCCCAGTTCACCCTTGGCCAGCACCTCGACCCGTGCCGGGTTTTTCAGGGAGGCGACCTCCAGCGTGAGCCGGTTCTGCTCCTGCTGCTGCTCCTTCAGGGTGCGGCTCGACTCGGCCAGCTGCAGGTTGAGGTCGATCACCTTGACCCGTGACCAGACGTGGAAGATGGCAACCAGCGTAAGGAGCACCATCACCACCATGAGGTAGGGGAAAAGGTCCCAGCGATGCGCATAGACCGCCTCCAGCTTGCGAGGGGCCGCCACCTTGCTGTAAACTGCCCGTGCGTTCGACATGAAAATTCTCCTGGGTATCTATTACAGCTTTTCCGCCGCCCTCAGCCTTGCGCTGCGGGCACGGGGATTATGGTCGACTTCCTTGTCGCCGGCCATGACCGGCTTAGTAGTCAGGATACGCAGCTGCGGGGTATGGCCGCAAACGCAAAGGGGAAGGTTTTTCGGGCAGATGCACCCCTGGGCCAGACGGCGGAAACCCTGCTTGACGATCCGGTCTTCCAGGGAATGAAACGAAATCACCACGCAACGCCCTCCGGGGTTCAGCATTTGCAGGCCGGCGGCAAGCCCCTGTTCGAGACTCGCCAGCTCTTCGTTGACGGCAATCCGCAGTGCCTGGAACGTCCGGGTGGCCGGATGAAGACGCTCCTCCCATTTGGCTTTCGGTATTGCCCCCTTGATGACATCCACCAAGTGCAGGGTCGTTTCGATGGGGGCAGCGGCGCGGGCCGTGACGATGAATTGGGCGATCCGCCGTGCCCAGCGCTCTTCCCCGTATTCCTTGATGATCCGCTCCAGTTCCCGCTCCGGCAGACCGTTCACCAGGTCGGCGGCCGTCTCCCCTGCCGTGGTGTCCATCCGCATATCCAGGGGGGCGTCCTGCTGGAAGCTGAATCCCCGCTCCGCCGTATCGAGCTGGTGGGAGGATACACCCAGGTCGAGGAGCAGACCGTCGATGCCGGTTATCTCCAACTCGGCGAGGGAGATCGCCATGTCGGAGAAATTGCGATTGACCAGATGGACCCGTTCGCCGAATCCCGCCAACCGTTCGGAAGCAACCTTCAGCGCCGCGGGATCCCGGTCGAACCCGACCAAGATGCCATCCGGCGCGGAAGCTTCCAGTATCTGCCGGGCATGGCCGGCACCACCCAGCGTGCCATCCACATATATCCCGCCGGGACGGGGGGTTAGATAGCGGAGCACCTCGATGGGCATGACCGAAATGTGCTCGAAGTCATCCACCTAAATCCCCAGCGCATTGTCAACGGGGAAGTTCTTCTCGTCCTGCTCCAGAACGCGGCGGTAGATTTCCCTGCTCCAGATATCGAAGCGGTTCCCCATGCCGACAAACAGAATCTCGCGCTCCAGCCCCGCATGGAGACGAAGGGCGGGGGTCAACAGCACCCGTCCGAGCTTGTCCGTGGCGGACTCTTCCTTTGCCCCCAGTATCTGGCGCTTGAGAATATTCAACTGGGAGGTGGGAAGCCCTCCTTCGTTGGCGTTGATCTTTCGCTCCAGTTCATTCCACTCGGAAACGGGATAAACCGATAGGCCGCGGCCGTAGGTGCCATCACCCAGATCGACGGGGGTCGCCTTGGTAATGACAAAACGCTCGTCACCAAAGACAGAAACAAGCACTTCCCTGAATTTCGCGGGAATGCTCGTTCGCCCTTTACCGTCAATCGTGCTTGGATTTTCGCCCCAGAACATGGCTCTCCCGGCACTTCTTGCCACAATTTACCACAATTTACCACCAAGTGGTCAAACTATACAAAGCAACAAGGGAGATGTCAAGGTAAAATTCGTCTAAAGAAAAAGATTTTTTCGACGTCTTTTTAAGGAGTTACCTGAACGGAGGGAGGTTGTGGGAACACCGGAAAAGGGGGTGCAAAAACGGCAGTAAAATTAGACGTCTTTATTCAACAAAAGGGGTACGTCTAAAGGGATTCCACGAGAACGCAAACGTCCCGCACCGACTCGCGTGATCATTCACGTCAAAACACAACCTACCGTAATATACCAGATTGTTTCAATTCTTCTTCCGCTCCGCCAGCGACACCACCTTGGCACCACCACCCTTTTTCGGCGACTTGCCGACAACAGCAGGGCTCGGCCTAGCGGGTGACGTCTCCTTATCCGGCGCAGCAGGCGCTACCACCTTTTCCAGGCGGACCGGCGTTCCCCCCATGGTGTAGGGAGCGCCGCTCACCTGGCTTTCGTCCAGAATCCAGGTAAAAACCTGGATCGGGACGGTGAGCACCAGCAGGCGGACCTGCCACCATCCCGGTTTCACGTCCGGAACGATATCCTCGATGCGGGCATAGAAGCCCGGCTTGTTGTCAATGTGAACCAGCACCAGATCGTTTACGGTCGCCATCAGTTCTCCCTTGCTTCCCCATTCCCCACGCCGAGAAGCGTGGCTCCCTGCCGTACCAGATCCCGCTCGCAGATGATGAGCAGACCGGCCATGAATCGCTTACCGAACAGTTTTTCGAACTCGCCGTACAGCGCGCGGAGTCGGCGCTCGGCCCCGTAGAGCCGCTCCTTCTCCGACGGTTCCATGAGTCCTTCCACCCGGTCGCAGTTGAAGATGATGCAGGCGAAGGGACGGTAGGGAGGAGCCATCTGACAGCCGTTCTCACCAAGGTAGGGGCAGAGATCATGGTCGAAACGGGGGACGACCAGTTCCCTCCCCTCCACCAGGCAGACCAGGAGGTCAACGACGGTGACGTGGTTCTTCCCCCGGGCGCAACACTCTCCCCGGCAGTCGGCGCAAATGGCGCCGACATTGACGGCGGTCACGCAGTCGTGGATTGCCAGTTTGTTCTCCCTGACTTGCGCCGCCAGTTCCGCAATCCGCTCCCGCAAAGCTGGCGGCAATGCTCCATATTCCCGCGCCAGCGCTGCAATTCCGGTGCGCCAGAGTTCCTCGTCGGTCACGTACGCTCCAAATAGTGCGGGGCGCCCGGAAGCGCCCCATCGTTACCGCAGAATTAATTGGCCGAAGCAGCCCATAAGCCGGGTTCTGTTCCCGATGCCGGTTACCCGGCGCCGGGCGATGGCCATTCCTCTAGGGCCGCCGTTGCCGACGGCCTCAAGCAGCCAACCCGGAAGCACGGACGGGCCGTCCTTAGCGCTTCCCTATTAGGCCTTGCTCCTGGTGGGGTTTACCTGGCATCCGACGTCACCGCCGGACCCGGTGAGCTCTTACCTCACCCTTTCACCCTTACCCGCCGAAACGGGCGGACTTCTCTCTGTGGCACTTTCCCTGGGGTTACCCCCGCTGGACGTTATCCAGCACCATGCCCTGTGGAGCCCGGACTTTCCTCTCCCTGTAAAACAGGCAGCGGCCATCTGGTCTACTTCGGCCAAACTCAGTGAAGCGGCCCTTTTCCGCCATCTCGGCGTTGGCCTTCAGGATTCCTTGTGCGGCGTAGCAATGCTACGCCTCCGCGTCATCCTTCGACCGCCTTGACCTGACGAAAAATTGCTCGCTTCAATTCAAAACAACCGTGTATCACCCGTTGGCGATTTCCGGGGACAGCACCAGCATACGCTGGCAATGGGGACAGGTGATGAGCTCGTCGCCGCGGAACAGCATATTGTAGAGCTGGGGAGGAAGGTTCATGTTGCAGCCGAGGCAGGAGCCGTCCTTGGCCTCCACCACCGCCAATCCTCGCCGTTGCTCCCGAACCCTGGCATAGCGGCGTACGACAGATACGGGGAGCCCTTTCACAATCGCTTCACGGGTAGCCATGTCCTTTACCATTCCCGAATCCAGGCCGGAAATCCGCTCCTCGACCTCACCCTTCTGGGCTGCAATATTCTGCTCGAGCGCCTGGAGGTTCTCCTGTTGACTGGCAATTTCTGCCTGCAACTCCTCGGCCTGGGCTCCCTTCTGCAGGATCTGCTCTTCCAGTTCGGTCGTGAGCTTTTTGGCAGTGCTGATCTCCTTGGATACGGCCTGATATTCCTTCTGGGTCTTGATTTCTTTCAGCCGCGCCTCGGAACGGGTGATGTTCTCGGTTTCCGTCACCAGGTTCTCATCCAGCGTGGTCCGTTCAGCCTCCAACGCCGCAAACTCCTCGTTCTTTACGGCAATCGCCGCCTGCGCACCGGCCACCTTCGCCTCCAGCGCGACGATCTCGGCCAGCATCGCCTCTTTCTCCCCCTGCAGTCCGTCAAGCTTCAGATCAATCCTCTGCAGTTCCCCAAGCAGTTGTAAATTCTTTTGCAAAATCCGCCTCCCCTTTCTTCCCGTTTAATATGGACTGTAATAAAAAGGGAGAGGTCCTTTCAGATGAAACTGAACGGTTCCCTCTCCCCCTCGTAAGCCATTACCGTGGACGTAAATCCTTTTTTCCCCAGCTCGATTCCCAGCAGTTCTTTGACCCCCTCCACCATGAGGCGCTCGGTGGCAAAATGACCGGCGTCCAGCAGGGCTATACCCAGATCCTCCGCCTCTCTCGCCTCATGGTACTTGACATCTCCGGTCACAAGCAGATCAGCTCCCCGGAAATGGGCCTCCCGCAGCAGTGATGCACCACTACCGCCACAGACGGCGACCTTTTTCACCGCGTGATCGGCTGCCCCGACCATCCTGACACCGGCCGCCGCCAGTCGCTCCTTGACCGCCACGGCGAATTCCCGCAGGGATATGGGTGACGCAAGCTCCCCGATCCGCCCGAGCCCATGGGATTCCCCCCTGTTGAGGAGCGGATAGAGGTCGAATGCGGGCTCTTCGTAGGGATGCGCCTTCACAAGCGCATTGAGGGCGGATGCCAGGTCTCCCTTCCGCAGCAGCACCTCCAGCCGGACTTCTTCCACCTGCTGCCGCGTCCCTATTTCGCCGATGAACGGCTTGGCCCCCTCCAGGGGACGGAAGGTGCCGGTTCCGGGCGCCTGAAACGAGCAGTCCCGGTAATTGCCGATGACGCTGCTGAACCGGGACAGGGCATCCAGCACCCGTTCCTCGTGCCCCCGGGGGACAAAAACCGCGAGTTTCACCAGTTCTTCCGTGCCGGTAACCTTGAGCGGCTGGCAGCTTACGAGTCCGAGCCGCCGTGCCAGCAGGTCGTTGACCCCGCCGGCGGCAATATCCAGGTTGGTATGCAGGGAGACCACCGCCAGGTCGTGCTTGATTGTGTGGGAAATGAGGCTGCCGAGGTGATCGTTCAGGGTGATACGCTTGAGGGGCTTGAAAATGAAGGGGTGGTGGGTGAGGAGAAGCCGGCACTGCTGGTGGATTGCAGCCTCTATCGCCTCCCGGCACGGATCGAGGGACACCATGATCCGCTCCGTCGGGGCGGTGGAGTCCCCCACCTGGAGACCGACGTTGTCCCACTCTTCCGCCGTCGCAAAAGGGGCAAATTTATTAATGATTCCGACAACATCTGATACTTTTGGGATATTCATCACGATCCAAAGAAAAAGAGTGCAACCTTACGGTGTGCACTCTTTGTTCTTTCCCTTACGGGTATTTTTGCATCTGCGCAAGCGCTTTATGGGCATCCCCACATCATCCCGATAAATTAGGTGGTGGGCCCACCAGGACTCGAACCTGGGACCGACCGGTTATGAGCCGGTAGCTCTAGCCAACTGAGCTATAGGCCCGCAAAGCGAAAGTTAACAATATGTTATTGGGCTGTGCGTGTCAAGATTTTTTTTAAGCAGTCGCGTCCCGTCAGTACAGGTCGTACTTGAGGAGGCGGCATTCCAGGGGGCCGTTGAACAGAACGATCCGTCGCGTGGCCCTGAGTCCCACGCACTTGGCGAGTTCCGCGCTCCCGGTGAAAATATAGGCGGTGTACCCTTTGCAGCGTTGCTTCATGACATCACCGAGCTGCCGGTAGAGGGGCTTGAGCGCTTCCTCTTCCCCCAGTCGCTGTCCGTAGGGGGGATTGACGAGGAGGATGCCCGGCGCCGGCGGCGGAGTGAAATCTGCCAATTCCCGCTGGGCCAGCTGGACCAGGCCGGCAACCCCGGCTCGTTCGCAGTTCTCACGGGCGGTGGCAACGGCACGTGCCGATATGTCGGATCCGACGATCGGCACCGGCAGCGTGACGAGAGCCTCATCCCGCGCCTCCCCCAGCAACCGTTGCCAGAGGGTCCGATCGAAGGTCGGCCAGCGCTCGAAACCGAACTGGCGAAAAAGCCCCGGCGCCCGCCGGCCCGCCTTGAGGGCCGCCTCGATGGGGATTGTGCCGGAGCCACACATGGGATCCACGAGAGGGACCGTGCCGTCCCACTCGGTCAGCTCCAGCAGTGCCGCCGCCAGGGTTTCCCGCAGCGGCGCCTCGGTGCGCGCCAGCCGGTAGCCGCGCCGGTCGAGCGGCGCACCAGAGGTGTCAAGACTTATGGTACAGCGGTTCTTCACTAGGTGGACGTTGACCCGCAGGTCCGGGTCCTTCGTGTCCACGCTGGGACGGCGGCCGAAATGGTCGCGTAGCCGGTCGACCATGGCATCCTTGGTCTTGAGCGCCACGAAGCCGGAGTGGGTCATGGCCGAATCCCGCAGGTTGCAGTCCACCGCCAGGGTAAGATCCGGCGTCAGCCACCGCTCCCAGGCAATGGTGCGCACCCCCTCGTAGAGCTCCTGCGGGTTCTGACAGGCAAACTCGGTCAGCGGCAGAAGAACGCGATTGGCGGTCCGGAGCCAGAGGTTGGCGCGATAGCAAGCGTCGATCCCCCCCCGGAAACGGACGCCGCCGGCCTCCTGGCTGACGTTTCCCATGCCGAGCATTACCAGCTCGCGCGCCAGCACCCCCTCCACCCCCTTGCCGGTAGTGGCAAAAAACTGCAGCTCTTCCGCCGGTGGCGACACCACCCTCTCCCTGCGCCGGATGATGACCGTCATGACGCCAGCACCCCGTCGATGCCGCGCACCCCTTCGAGGGCGCCGCAGGAAAGGGAGATGAACGGCGGGGGAACCTGGGCTTCGCGGGGGTTGATGCGGATGACCGCTCCGCCGTACCGGTTACCGAGCCGCTCGCTGAGGCTGCGGATAGTGGGGATTGCAGTGCCTGCCCCCAGTTCGACAACCGCCAGTGGTACTTCCCGGTTGTCGGTGAGGAATTCATCGAAGTGCCGCTCCTGCTGCCGGGTCCGGCCGGAAAGCCAGCTCCAGTCTCCGAACATGAGGATATTGGGACGGGCCACCCCCCCGCAGTGGATGCAGGCGGGAATGTGGCGCGCCCTCATGGTGTCGATATCGATGGGAATTGTCTCCTTGTTGTCCCAGATAGCCTCGCAGCAGGGGCGGGTGCACTGGAGATGGTGAATTGAACCGTGCACCTCCAGTACCCGCTCCTCGGCAAAGCCCGCCTTCTGGAACTGGCCGTCAACGTTGGAGGTGACGACAAAATAATCGAGACCGAACCGGTCGATCCACCCCCGAAGGAGGCCGAAGCCGGCATGGGGAACGGTCTCCCGGTAGAGGTTGGTGCGGTGGCCGTAGAACCCCCAGCCGAAGGCGGGATCGCGTTCAAAGTGTTCAGGATTGGCCGCTTCGACAAAGCTCAGGCCGAGCCGCTCGTACATTGGGTAGGCGTTCCAGAATCCCCGGTCACCGCGGAAATCGGGGAGTCCCGAATCCACCCCCATCCCGGCGCCTGCCGTTATGACCAGTGCGCGGGCTTTTCTGATCGCGGCGGCAGCCGCTTCAAGCCTTTCATCCCTTGGCACCCGAATCCTCCTTAAATCGCTACCCGTACCACTATCGACTTCAAGAGCCTTACGATCTCCCGTGGGTCGATCCCCACCAGATACCCCCGCTTCCCCCCGTTCAGGTAGATCGTGGGAAGCCCGAGGATCGTCTCCTCCAGATAAACTGGCATGGAGCGCCGGGTACCGAAGGGAGAGGTCCCCCCCACCAGATACCCGGAATGTTTCTGGGCAGTTTCCGGCGTACAGGGTGAAACACTCCTGGTCCCTATCTGCCGGGCCAGTTCACGGGTGGAAACCTGCCGGTCGCCATGCATCAGCACAATGAGCGGCTGCCTGGCATCGTCTTCCATAATGAGGGTCTTGACCACGCAGTGCTCGTCAACCCCCAGTTCCCGGGCGGAAACAGCAGTCCCCCCCTTTTCCTCATAGTGATACAGGTGATCGGTAAAGACAACGCCGGCGGCACGCAAAGCGCGGACAGCAGGAGTGACGGGGGTCTTCTCCTTCGCCATTGCACATATTCTCCTAGCGTGATGAAGGCCCGAACATGAGCCTGTCATACATGAACTCGTAATCCTGCAGCATGGCGTTCAGCCGGCGGAGTTCCTGCTCCGTGTAGACGCTCGACCCCTTGGCAATCTCCGCCTTGATCCGCCGAATTCTCTGCTGAAGGGTATCCTGTTGCGGGCCACAGTTCTCCTGGGAGAGGAGACAAAGGTCCTTCTCCCGGGAGGTGTCTTTCTGTTCCCCCCACGCCCCGAGGGGAAGAGACAATGCCAACGTAGTCAGCAGCACAATGAGTGTTCTCATGGCGTTCCTCCTTGAAAGAGACGCTGGTTGCCGTTATATAGAACGGTCACTGAAGAGAAGAAAAAGGCCGCACCGGTTGCCCGGGGCGGCCTTGTGCAATGCATGGCGGGTGCTATTCCACGAAACTCTTGAGCTTCTTGCTCCTGCTCGGATGCCGGAGCTTACGGAGCGCTTTCGCCTCGATCTGGCGAATCCTCTCGCGGGTGACCTCGAAATCCTGTCCCACCTCTTCCAGGGTGTGGTCACTTTTTTCGCCGATGCCGAACCGCATACGCAGAACCTTCTCTTCGCGGGGAGTGAGGGTGGCAAGTACCCGGGAAGTCTGCTCGGAGAGGTTGGCCTTGATGACCGCCTCCAGGGGCGACACCACCCCCTTGTCCTCGATGAAGTCGCCGAGGTGGGAATCCTCTTCCTCGCCGATGGGAGTTTCAAGTGAAATAGGTTCCTTGGCGATCTTGAGGACCTTGCGTACCTTGTCCAGCGGCAGGCTCATCCGTTCGGCAATCTCCTCCGGCGAGGGCTCCCGGCCGATCTCCTGTACCAGCTGCCGGCTGGTGCGGATCAGCTTGTTGATGGTCTCGATCATGTGGACCGGAATCCGGATGGTGCGGGCCTGATCGGCAATGGCACGGGTAATGGCCTGGCGGATCCACCAGGTGGCATAGGTGGAGAATTTGTAGCCACGCTGGTACTCGAACTTGTCCACCGCCTTCATCAGGCCGATGTTCCCCTCCTGGATCAGGTCAAGAAACTGAAGCCCCCTGTTGGTATACTTCTTGGCGATGGAGACCACGAGCCGCAGGTTCGCCTCCACCAGTTCGGACTTGGCCAGCTTGGCCTTCTCCTCACCCCGCTCGATCGCCTTGAGCGCCGTGGAAAGGTCCGTTGCCCGGAAACCGGACTCCTGCTCCACCTTCTTCAGTTTCTTTTCGGCTGCGTGCAGCCGCTTCTCCAGCTTGTTGGCATCATCCAGGGAAACACCGCCGAGCTTTTTGAGGGAGCGCTTTTCCTCGGTGGCGTTCTTGTGGAGCTTCTCGAAAACCGCCACCAACTCCGCGTGGGGCAGCTGAGTCTCCTGCTCAAGTTCGGCGATTTCAGCCATGACCTTGTCAACTTTCCAGGACAGCTCCTTGAGCCGCTGGGCAATCTTTTCGATATGGCGGTCCTTGAGGCGGAGGGATTTCAGCAATTCGGCAAGTTTCGCCTTCATCTCCTGCTGTTCGGCCGCAAGCCGGTCCCGCTCCTTTGCGGCAAGGGAGCCGCTTTCGAGGGAGTTCTGGAGCTGGTCCGCCTGGGCGTCCAGTGTGGCAATCTCGTCGATTACCGCAAGCAGGCGGATCTTCTGGACATCCTCTTCATCCTCTTCCAGCTCTTCCTCTTCGACTTCCTTGCTGATCTCAGCGGCGCTGATCTGGAATTTCTTCAGTTTGTCACCGAGAGCGATCACTTCCTTGACGGTGATCGGGGTGTTGAGGATGACGCTCGCCATGTCCCGTTCCCCATCCTCGATCCGCTTGGCGATCTCCACTTCCCCTTCGCGGGTAAGAAGCGACACCGACCCCATCTCCCGCAGATACATGCGCACCGGGTCGCTGGTCCGGCCGAGGGCTCCCGGCTCGAACTCCATGTCCTCCTGCTCCCCTTCCATTTCCTCTTCTTCCTCAAGGTCGAGCTTGACCTTGGGAATCTTGACCTTCTGGGCAGAATCGACGATTTCTATATCCATTTCGCCAAACATGCTCATTACGTCATCGATCTGCTCCGACGAGACGATATCGGGAGGAAGCAGGTCGTTCACCTCATCGTAGGTGAGAAACCCCTTTTCCTTGCCCAGGTCGATCAGCTGTTTGACTTCATCCATATTTTTTTTGGCCATTCACTTCACCCCTGAAAAATCCGTATATCTATAATAATTGCGATTTTCTATTTCGCAAGCTTTCCATTTGCTCCAGCAGCTCACGGTAGCGCGGTGAATCGGGATCCAGCTGTGACAGCTCCCGAGCCAGGGATTTCAGACCCTTGAGGGAATCCCGCTCCCGTGCCTGCAGGCACTGGTCGAATGCCTTATGGGGGTCGATCTCCTCGAGATGGGCATCGGCGACAAAGAGAGCCGCCAGTCTGCTCCGCTCCTCGGGCGACCCGATCTGCTCCAGGATACATCCCCAGTCAACGGCATTGCCCGTTTCCTGCTGGGCAAGGATGGTCTCGGCAATCGGCAAATGTGCCGGGGAAAAAAGTCCCGCCGGACCGTATTCGCTCACCCGGCCGGCAACCTCCGGGAATTTTGCCATCAGTGCCAGGAGCATTTCCTCGCTTCCGAGGCTTCCCCGCTGCTGTCCCCGAACCGGCGTCATGTCGGCCGTGGTGACCGGCCCCCTCCCGAGCTTGCGCAGGAGTGCCCGTTCTTCGATCCCGAGCACCCGGGCAATCTCCCGTACGTAGAGATCGCGCTCCACCGGATTGGAAATCTTCGCCAAAAAGGGAGTCAACTGGTCGATTACCGCCACCTTGCCCGCTACCGAGCCGGTATCGGTGTGCTGCACCAGATCGCGAAAAAAATACTCGAAGATCGGCCGCGCCGCCTTGAGTCGGCCGGCAAAGGCTTCCGCCCCCTCTTTCTTCAGGAAGCTGTCCGGATCTTCGCCTGCCGTCAGCTCAACTACGCTGGCGGGGACATTCTCGCCGAGAAAGAGCTCCATCGCCCGAAAGGTCGCCTTCTTGCCGGCGCTGTCCGAATCGAAAAGCGTGTAGAAGCGACCAGCATAGCGCTGCAGCAGCTTGAGGTGCCCCGGTGTCAGCGCAGTACCGCAGGTGGCGACCACGTTCTTCACCCCCGCCTGGAAGAGGGCCAGATGGTCAAAATACCCTTCAACGATGATCGCCGTCCCCTCGCCACGCATGGGCTGGCGGGCCAGGTCAACACCGAACAGCACCTCGCTCTTGTGGTAGATGGGCGATTCCGGTGAATTGATGTATTTCGGCAGGGAATCATCCAGCACCCGGCCGCCAAACCCGATGGGGCGCCCCTGGGGATCGGCTATGGTGAAAATGAGGCGGTTCCGAAAGATATCGTAATAGCCCCCACCCTCCCGTTGCCGGATAATGCCGAGCTTTTCAGCCTGGAGGAGGGGCACCCGCTGCTGTTGCAGGAAATGGGCCAGACCGTCCCACCGATCGGGAGCGAAACCGAGCCGGTATGCCTCGGAGGTGGCTGCGTCAACGCCACGCCGTTCCAGGTAACGCCTTCCCGCCTCACCAGCTCCATCCTCCAGCAGCACACGACGGTAAAAGCGCGCCGCCAGTTCGTTGATCCGGTAAAGCTGTTCCCGCTCGTCCTGCCGTTTCTGCTCCGGCACCGTAAGGGGACGGTCCTCGATCACCACGCCGACCCGCTTGGCCACAAATTTGACCGCTTCGGGAAAGGTGAGCCCCTCAATCTTCATAATGAAGGTGAAGACGTTTCCACCGACGCCGCAACCGAAACAGTGAAATATTTCCCGGGCCGGATTGACGTTGAATGACGGTGTTTTTTCGCCATGAAACGGGCAAATCCCCTGGAAATTCGCTCCTGACTTGCGTAGATTCACGTAGTCCGAGATCACATCGAGAATGGCGGCACGCTCACGCACCTCCCTCACCTTATCGTCTGGGATCATCGACATCGCGAATCTTATCTCCCCGCCCTGTACCACCTGTCCACAAACAGGGCGCTAAACCGTACGTTCAGCAGCTCCGGAAACGCTGGCTATTTGACGCGCCCTTGAGGTACCGCATGCCTGGAACTGTCCCAGCCTGCTACGATCTCGCGCCCCGACGCAATGAACGACTGGGCGGTCCGGGAATGCTGGAGGTACCCCTTCACCCGTTCCGGTACCGGCTTGGTGGTCGCCAGATAGAGAAGCATGCAGAGGAGAAAGGCCCCCTCCAGCAGGCCAAACAGCACCCCGCCTACCCGGTTTACCCCCCCAAGCAGCATGATCTTGAAAACAACGGTGAGGAGGTGGCCAAACAGGTAAAAGAGCAGCCCCAGGACCAGAAAAACGAGGAGGAAGGAAAGAACCAGCGCAATGTGCTGGGGAACGCGGATGACCGACCGCAACGATTCGGCAAGGTACGGATAGTATTTGAAGGCGGCCCAGCCGCCGAGCACCAGACCGAGAAGAGAACAGACTTCGCGCACCAGGCCTTTCATGAACCCTTTGATCACAAAGACCAGCAAAACAACCCAGATAAGGATGTCAATGAGGTTCATGTACCGTGCCCGATTGCAACCGTAAAGTAAAAGTAGGGGCATTCCCGTGAAATGCCCCTACTCCGCACTGCAAAAAACGACTGTCGTCAAACGAGATGCGTGGCTACACCTGGGCCAGTTTCTCCCTGACGACTTCGCTGACCATCTTCCCGTCAGCACGTCCGGCGACCTGGGATTGCAGGGCCTTCATCACCAGCCCCATATCCTTCGGCCCCTGTGCACCGCTTGCGGCGATGGCCTTGGCGACCAGTTCCCCGACTTCTTCGCGATCGAGCTGCCGGGGAAGGAATGCCAGGAGGACCTGCAACTCCTGCTCCTCCTTGGCCACCAGATCGGCCCTGCCAGCTTCGCCGAACATCCGGATCGATTCCCGGCGCTGTTTGACCAGCGAGGCGATAACCTCGTTGATCCCCTGGTCGTCCAATTCCCGCTTCTGGTCTATTTCACGGTTCTTCACCGCGGAGCGGACCAGGCGGATGACCGAGAGCCTGAGTTCATCCCTGGCCTTCATGGCCAGTTTCATCTCTTCGGTCAATTGATCCTTGAGCGACATGCCAACCTCGATTAATCCATCATTTTACGCTGCTTCTTGAGCGCACGCTTCCGTGCGGCGATCGCCTTCTTCTTCCGCTTGATACTCGGTTTCTCGAAATGCTCACGCTTACGGACTTCGGAAAGGATTCCCGCTTTTTCGCACTGCTTCTTGAATTTCTTCAGTGCAAGCTCAAAGGATTCAGTTTCTTTTACCTTTACTCCCGGCATTCATATTCCCCTCCCCCCTCTAGCAAATTTATAACAAGTGAATCAAAAGGTCAGGCCGGTATGTAATTTTTTCGGAATACGCATAGTAGCATCGCTACCCGTAAAGTCAAGAAAAATTTGCCCTTTTGGGGCTGGGTTCCATCCGGAATCGGGGCGGGCAGGCTATTTTACCGGAACGCGGGCCGCCTTTTCCGCAAGGCCGGAGAGGCCGAAGCGGCGGCGCAACTCGGCATAGATTTCATCGGGGGGGATATCGTAGTGGCCAAGAAGCACCAGGGTGTGGAAGATCAGGTCAGCGGTCTCGTAGACGATCTCGTCCCTGACGCCCCCCTTGCCGGCGATGACCAGTTCGGTCGCCTCCTCACCCAGCTTCTTGAGGATCGTATCGATTCCCTTGGCCATGAGTGACGCGGTATACGACTTCTCCGAAGGATTAGCCTTTCGCTCCTGGATAACCTGGTACACGTTCTGGATGATATCGTCGCGTGACTCGTTCATGGCATGTTCCTATCGTTTGCCGGGTGGGGGCCGAGCTACAGCCTGACAGGCACCCCTCTCCCCTTGAGATACTCTTTCGCTTCGTGGATGGTGTACTCCCGGTAGTGGAAGATGGAGGCCGCCAGACAGGCACTCGCCCCCCCCTGGGTGAAACCGTCGTAGAGATGGTCCAGATTGCCGACGCCGCCGGAGGCGATGACCGGAATGCTGACCGCATCGGCCACCGCCCGGGTCAGGGGAAGGTCGTAGCCATCCTTGGTCCCGTCCCGGTCCATACTCGTGAGGAGAATTTCACCGGAGCCGTACTCCTCCATGCGCCGGGCCCATTCCACGGCATCGATCCCGGTGGCATTGCGGCCACCGTGGGTATAGACTTCCCAGCGTTCTTCTCCCGGCACCCGGCGCGCGTCGATAGCCACCACCGTACACTGGGAACCGAACCGCTCCGCCGCCTCTCTCACGAAGTCGGGCCGGTGTATCGCCGCCGTATTGATGGAGACCTTGTCCGCTCCGGCATTAAGAAGCCGGCGGATGTCGTCCACCGACCGCACTCCACCCCCCACGGTAAGCGGCATGAAGACCCGCTCGGCGGTGCGGCGCACCACGTCGATGATGATATCCCGGGCATCGGAGGAAGCGGTGATGTCGAGGAAGGTCAGCTCGTCCGCACCCTGCCGGTCGTACATCTCGGCAATCTCCACCGGATCGCCGGCGTCCCGAAGTTCCAGGAACTGGACCCCCTTGACGACCCGGCCACCTTTCACGTCGAGACAGGGGATAATACGCTTGGTCAACATAAAGACCTCTAAAGGCAATTAACAAGAATGAGCTGGATATGCAGGATAAATCCGAATCAACCAGTCTACCCTTTGATTATCCCTGTTAATTCGGTTTATAGTTTTTGGTCAGCGCCACCGCCTCGGTCAGCCTGATGGCGCCGGTATAGATGGCCTTGCCGGTGATAACCCCGGTGACGCCGGCCGGTTCGATGGCCATGAGGTTCTCGATATCTTTGAGGGATGAAACGCCGCCGGACGCGATGACCGGAATGGTGATCGCCTCGGCCAGCGCCTTGGTGGCTTCCAGGTTCGGCCCCTGCATCATCCCGTCCCGGCTGATGTCGGTGTAGATGATGGCGGCCACGCCGTACCCCTCGAAACGTTTCGCCAGATCCACCGCGGTGACACCGGTCACTTCGGCCCACCCCTGCACCGCCACCATCCCGTTCTTTGCATCGATACCGACCACAATCCGGCCGGGGAAAAGCCTGCATGCCTCCTCCACGAGCTGAGGATTGCGCTGGGCGGCCGTGCCGAGGATCACCCGGGAGAGACCGAGGTCGAGGTACGCCCCGATGGTCTCGATGTCACGGATCCCGCCCCCAAGCTGGGTCGGAATGGAAACCGCCGAGATGATCGAAGCGATGGCGGCCCTGTTTTTCGGCACGCCGGCAAATGCCCCGTCAAGATCGACGATATGGAGCAGCTCCCCACCCTGCCGCTCCCATTCCCTGGCCTGCTCCGCCGGGTTGTCGCAGAAGACGGTGTCCTTTTCCATGAGTCCCTGTTCCAGGCGGACGCATTTCCCTTCTTTCAGATCAATGGCTGGTATGACTAGCACGTAAACTCTCCAAAATTTTTGAGCATGCGCAGCCCGGCTTCCTGGGATTTCTCCGGGTGGAACTGGGTGGCGACGATGTTGTCTTTCCAGATGGAGGCGCAGAACTCGATGCCGTACACGGAGGTTGCGGACACGACCGACTCATCGTCCGGTTTTTCGTAGTAGGAGTGGACGAAATAGACGTTGGTCCCCTCCTCGATTCCGGTGAAAATCGGTGACCGGCGACGGATGGCGAGCTGGTTCCATCCCATGTGGGGGACCTTCAACTCCTCGCCGCTCTCCACCATCCCTTCCGGAAAACGGAGCACATGCCCCGGTATGACGTTCAGTCCCTGGTAGAGGCCGAATTCGACGCTGTCTGTCATCAGGAGCTGCATGCCGACACAGATGCCGAGGAAGGGGCGCCCCTCCCGGATTACCTTGAGGATCGGCTCGACGAACCCCCCCTGCTCCAGGTTTCGCATGCAGTCGCGAAACGCTCCGACACCGGGGAGGACCACCTTCTCCGCCTCCAGCACCACCTTGGGGTCGGCGGTAACGACCGCCTCGAAACCGACCTTCTCGAACCCCTTCTGCACGGAACGGAGGTTCCCCATGCCGTAGTCTATGATTGCAATCATCTGAGAACCTCGGGGACCGGGAACCGGGAACCGGGGATCGAGCAAACTTATGAGCCTTTACTGATCCCTGGCCCCTGGTCACTGGTCCCGCCGTTATAATTTCCCTTTGGTCGACATGACCCCCGCGATCCGGGGGTCCACCTGGGTTGCCTGGTCAAGCGCCCGGGCCAGGGCCTTGAAGCAGGCTTCCAGAATGTGGTGGACATTGTCGCCGTACATGACGTTGATATGGATATTGGCCGCCAGGTGGTTAGTCAGGGCCTGGAAGAACTCCTTGGCCAGTTCCACGTCGAACTCGCCGATCTTCACCTTGGGGAGCCGCACGTTGTAAACCAGGCAGGGGCGCCCCGACAGGTCGACCGCCACGCTCGCCAGGGTCTCGTCCATGGGGACCGTTGCCTGGCCGTAGCGACGGATTCCCTGCTTGTCGCCGAGGGCCTCTTTCAGCGCCTCGCCAAGGACGATGCCGATGTCCTCCACCGTGTGGTGGAAGTCAATGTCGATGTCCCCCTTCGCCTCGACCGCCAGGTCGAACAGGCCGTGGCGGGCGAACAGGTTGAGCATGTGGTCGAGAAACGGCACCGACGTGCAGACTTTCGCTTCCCCCGTGCCGTCAAGGTCGAGGGTGAGCTTTATCTGGGTTTCCCTGGTGATGCGCTCGATGGTGGCTTTGCGGGACATGGGCACCTCCTGAAATTATTTCAAACGAATGCTGACAGATTTTCCGTGGGCTTCCAGTCCTTCCAGTTCGGCGATCCGGACGATGTCTTTCCCCAGCCGGTTGAGCCCCCCCTGGCTGAAATAGACGATGGAAGACTTCTTCACGAAATCGTCCACCGACAGGGGGGAGAAGAAGCGGGCGGTGCCACCGGTGGGGAGGGTGTGATTGGGTCCGGCCAGATAGTCACCCGCCGCCTCGGGGGTGAAGTGTCCGAGGAATATGGCTCCGGCATTCTTTATCCGGGGGAGGATGGCAAAGGGGTCGGCCACCGCCAGTTCCAGGTGCTCCGGGGCGATCCGGTTGGAAAAGGCGATTGCCTCGTCCAGACCCCCGGCAATGATGATCGCGCCAAAGCTTTCCCACGACTTCCGGGCAATGCTCTCCCGGGACAGTTCCTTCAGCTGCCGCTCCACCTCCGCTGCCACCCGCTCGCCGAAACCACGATCGGTGGTGATGAGGATGGAGGAGGCGAGTTCGTCGTGCTCCGCCTGGGAGAGGAGATCGGCGGCGATGTGGGCCGGCGTGCCGCTCCCGTCGTTGATGACCAGGATTTCGGAAGGGCCGGCGATCATGTCGATCCCCACCTGGCCGAACACCAGCTTCTTGGCGGTCGCCACGTAGATGTTGCCGGGGCCGGTGACCTTGTCCACCCGGGGAACCGTCGCCGTGCCGTAGGCCAGAGCCGCCACCGCCTGGGCCCCGCCAAGGCGGAAGACCCGGTCGACGCCGGAGAGCCGGGCCGCCACCAGGACGTGGGGATTTATCTCCCCCCCCGGAGTCGGGGCAACCATGATCACCTCGCCGACGCCGGCCACCCTGGCCGGCACCGCATTCATGATGACGCTCGACGGATAGCTCGCCTTACCGCCGGGGACGTAGATGCCGACCCGCTCCAGCGGCGTCACCATCTGGCCGAGGAGGACATCGGTCTCTTCCGTGGAGAGCCAGGTCTCCTGCTTCTGCTTTTCGTGGAAGCGTGCCACCCGCTCCACCGCCAGTTTGAGGGCCGCGATGTCGGCGACGTCGACCCGGGCGAATGCCTCGTTGAACTCGTCCTCCGTAACCTCCAGTTCAGCAACGGAACCCGCCTCCAGCCGGTCGAAACGCCGGGTGTAGTCGAGGAGCGCCCCGTCACCCTGTGCCCGGACGGCAGCGATGATGTCGAGGACGACCTGCTCCACCTCCCGCCCGGTCTCTTCCCCCCGGGCCAGGATGGCGGCAAACTGGGCGTCAAAATCGGCATCGTGAATATGGAGAAATTTCATGCCTTATCCTTTGCTGGGTTAAGAATCTCGGAATTCCAGGTTGCTCAAAAGCGGCCAGATCGTCGCACCCGCAGAAAGCCCGGAGGAGGCGTAGCAGCGCTACGCCGCACGACGCGGCGTTCGAGGACGGCGGCGAGATGGCTGCTTTTCAGCAACCTGCGTCAGACCTGCTTCTCCAGACCGTCAATGATCTCCGTGATCCGCTGGTATTTCGTCTTCATGCTCGCCCGATTGACGATGAGGCGGGTGGTGATTTCGGCGATGGTCTCCACCTCCACCAGGCCGTTCTGCTTCAGGGTCTCGCCGGTGGAAACCAGGTCGACGATCCGCTCCGAGAGCCCCACCAGGGGGGCCAGTTCGATAGAGCCGTACAGCTTTATGATCTCCACCTGCACCCCCTTGCGGGTGAAGTATTTTTCCGTGAAGTTGGGATACTTGGTGGCGATCCGGATGTTGGTCCAGCCGGCAGGATCGTCATGGCGGGAAAGCTCCGCCGGTTCCGCCACCATCATCCGGCAGTAGCCGAACTTGAGGTCGAGGGGCTCGTAGAGGTCCTTGTCCTGCTCCAGAAGCGTATCCTTGCCGACGATCCCCAGGTCGGCGCAGCCGTACTCCACGTAGGTGGGAACGTCGGTGGCCCGGACGATCATGTAGCGCATCTTCTGCACCGGATTCTCGAAGATGAGCTTGCGGGTGTCGGAGAGGAGCTCCTCGCAGTCGATCCCGATCTTCTTGAAGAGGGCCACGGATTCTTGCAGGATCCGCCCCTTGGGAATGGCAATGGTAATGTAATCGGTCATATATCCTCGTAGAGACGGACGCGGCCTTCCGACCAGATCGCCGCCGTGTCCTCGAAGCCCCGCTTCGACGTCGCGCTGCTACGCCTCAGCAAACCTTCTGCGGGCCGGCGACGATCTGGCCAAAATCTCGCTCCCGGTCGGTAAAAACTATTCTTTCACCCTCACGATATCCGCGCCGAGCCCCGCCAGCTTCTTCTCGATAGACTCATACCCCCGGTCCAGGTGGTAGATGCGGGAAACCTCGGTGGTGTTGTCCGCCGCCAGTCCCGCCAGGATGAGACAGGCAGAGGCGCGCAGGTCGGTGGCCATGACCGGGGCGCCGGAAAGCTTCTTTATCCCTTTTACCGTTGCGGTGTTCCCTTCGACGGTGATGTCGGCACCAAAGCGCATCAGCTCGGAGACGTGCATGAACCGGTTCTCGAAGATGTTTTCGCTGATGACGCTTGCGCCGTCGGCCAGGCACATGAGCGCCATAAATTGGGCCTGCATGTCGGTGGGGAAACCCGGATAGGGACGGGTCTTGATGTTGACCCCCCTGATCTTCCGCGGCCCCTTGACCCGCACCACGTTGTCCTTGTTGATGATCTCCACGCCGGCGTCCTGCAGCTTGAAGACCAGCGCATCCAGGTGCTCCAGCTGCATGTTGCGGATCCTGATGTCGCCGCCCGTGATAGCCGCCGCGATCATGAACGTCCCCGCCTCGATCCGGTCCGGCATCACCCGGTGGCTGACCGGCCCCAGTTCGTTCACCCCGGTGATCCTGATAGTGTCGGTCCCCGCCCCTTCGATCTTTGCCCCCATGTTGTTCAGGACAAGGGCCAGGTCGACGATCTCCGGTTCGCGGGCCGCATTCTCCAGGATCGTCTCCCCCTTGGCGGTGGCGGCCGCCATCATGAGGTGCTCGGTACCGCCGACCGTGGAGATGTCGAAATTGATCCGCGCCCCCTTGAGACGCTTCGCCTTTGCCTCCACGTATCCGTGGGTAAGGTTGATGTCCGCCCCCAGGGCGGCCAGCCCTTTCAGGTGGAGGTTAATCGGTCGGGCGCCGATAGCACAGCCGCCGGGAAGCGACACACGCGCCTTACCGAGCCGGGCGAGGAGAGGGCCGAGAACCAGCACGGATGCGCGCATGGTCTTGACCAGCTCGTAGGTGGCCTCGTGGTTGTTTACGTTGGTGGTGTCGATCCCGACCACGTTGCCGTTCCCTTCAACCACCGCTCCGAGGGTCTCCAGCACCTTTATGGTGGTGTTGATGTCCCGCAGGAACGGCACGTTGCTGATTTCGTTACGGCCGGGAGCCAGAATGGTGGAGACGAAAATGGGGAGCGAGGCGTTCTTCGAACCGCTCACGGTAACCTCACCGGAGAGTTTCTTGCCGCCTTTAATGATTAATTTGTCCACTGCAATACCTCTGTTTTGTTGATTCGGTGGGGTACCCCCCCGTGCGACCACGCGGGCCGCCCTTACATTAGCCTTCCCCCCACCACCCGTTCGATGTCATTCGGGTCTTTGGCGGTGAAGATATCGGTGAATGATCCGGTCTTCTGCAACAGCCCCTGTACCTGCTCCGACTGGCCAATCCCCACCTCAAGGAGGAGCCAGCCGCCGGGATTGAGGTGACTCGGCGCGGCCGGGATGATGATGCGGTAGAAATCCAGACCGTCAGTCCCGCCGTCCAGGGCCTGGCGGGGTTCGAAATCACGCACCTCCGGTTGCAGGGTCTCCAGGTCGGCAGTCGGGATATAGGGGGGATTGGAGACGATCAGGTCGAAGCGCTCCCCCGGGAACGGCTCGAACAGCGACCCTTCGAAGAGCGTCACCCGGACACCGTGGGTCTCGGCGTTCTTCTCGGCCAGGGACAGCGCCTCCGGCGACGCCTCCACCCCGATGACCTCCGCTCGGGGAAGCGCCCTGGCCAGGGCAATGGCGATACAGCCGCTCCCGACACCGATATCGAGAATCCGGCTCCCTTCACCGGCCCGTTGCATCGTCTCCGTCACCAGCACCTCGGTATCATGGCGGGGGATCAGCACCGCAGGTGTTACCGCAAAATCGATCCCCATGAACTCCTGGCTGCCGAGAATGTACTGGAGCGGTTCGCGGCGTGCCCGCCGCGCCACCATTCCCCGAAACCGGGCCAGTTCGGGCTCGGTCAGCGGTTTGTCGAAATTAAGATAGAGCCCCACCCGATCCAGGTCGAGCACCCCGCAGAGGAGCCACTCCGCCTCCAGGCGGGCGTTCTCCACCCCTTTCTCCGCCAGATACCCCTTGGTCCAGGTCAGGACCTTCAGGACCGTCCAGGTTTCGTTTTGACTTGTCATCAGGAGCTCGGAAGCGCGGAAGAACGGAAGGAAAAGTCTTTCAAGACTCCGCGCTGGGTTATTAGGCTGCTTCGCTCTGCTGTTTGAGCGCCTCCATCTGGTAGTATGCCCTGAGCCCATCGACAATTTCGCCGATATCCCCTGCCATGATGGCATCGAGCCGGTAGAGGGTCAGGCCGATGCGATGATCGGTCATTCTCCCTTGGGGGAAGTTGTAGGTGCGAATCCGCTCGCTCCGGTCACCGGACCCCACCTGCTGTTTCCGTTCGGCGGCAAGTTTGGCGTTCTGCTCCTGGCTCATGGTGTCCAGGATACGGGTCTTGAGGACCTTCATCGCTTTAGCCCGGTTCTTTATCTGGCTCCGCTCTTCCTGGCAGGCCACCACCGTTCCGGTGGGAAGGTGGGTGATACGGACCGCCGAGTCGGTGGTATTGACGTGCTGGCCGCCGGCGCCGGAGGAGCGATAGACGTCGATTTTCAGGTCGGCGGGATTGATGTCGATGTCCACATCCTCCGCTTCGGCCATGATGGCCACTGTGCAGGCGCTGGTATGGATGCGCCCCTGGGCCTCTGTTTCCGGAACCCGCTGGACCCGGTGGGTCCCCGATTCGTATTTGAGCTTGGAGTAGACGCCGTCCCCCTCCACCGAGGCGATGACCTCCTTGAAGCCCCCCTTCTCCGATTCGGATGCGGAAATCACCTCGACCCGCCAGCGGTTCGTTTCGGCAAAACGGCTGTACATGCGGAACAGGTCGCCGGCGAACAGGGCCGCCTCGTCGCCACCGGTACCGGCGCGGATTTCCAGGATGACCCCTTTGCTGTCGTTCGGATCCTTGGGGAGGAGTAGCAGCCTGATCTCCCCTTCGAGCCGTTCCCGTTCTTCCTGGAGAGAGGCCATCTCTTCCTCGGCCATCCCCTTCATGTCCGGGTCGGACAGCAGTTCACGGTTCTCGCCCAGCTCGGCCAGCACCTTCCGATAGCGACGGTAGGCCGCCACCAACTCGGTGAGGTCGGCGTGTTCCCGGGAGAACTTGCGAAACTCAGGCTGGTTGGCGATGACCGCCGGGTCGGAGAGAAGCGCTTCCAGTTCCTGGTAGCGCCGTTCCAGTTCTTCTATTTTGTCAAACATCATGAAATCCTTAACAATAACTGTAACATCGATAGGACTCATGGGACCTACGCGTCCTATGAGTCACATGATTTTCAGATCACCAGCCGGTCATCCTTGAATCCCGCATTCACCGCCAGCGCCTCTTCCATGGAGCGGATCGCCACTTCCAGCTGGCTGTCGTCCGGTTCGCGGGTGGTGAGTCGCTGCAGCCCCAACCCCGGGGCGATAAGAAGCCTGACGATGGGAGACTGGTCGTTTTTGGCGCTCCATTTCAAGAGTTCATAGGAAAGCCCCGCGATGAGGGGGAGGAGCACGATCCGGGAGCCGGCCTTAAGGTAGAAGGGCCAGAGCTTGGGAATCAGGGAAAAGACCACGATGCTCACCAGCATGACGATCAGGAGAAAGCTCGTTCCGCAGCGAGGGTGGAGGCAGCTGTACTTGCGCACATTCTCCACCGTCAGTGCATCCCCCGCTTCGAAGGCGAAGATCGATTTGTGCTCCGCACCGTGGTACTGGAAGACCCGCTGGATGTCGTTCATCCGGGAAATGGCAAAGATGTAGAGGAGGAATACCGCCACCCGGATGACGCCGTCCACAAGGTTGAAGACGATGTTGGAGGTGCCGATGATGGGGGTGAGGAGCTTGGTCACGTAGAGGGGGAGAATGAAGAAGAGAAGGATACCGAAGCCGAACGCTACCGCCATGGTCCCCGCCATGGCCCAGGACGAAAGCTCCTGCTTCTCTTCCCCCTCCTTCTCCTCTTCGACCATCGCCTCATTGGCGGAGAAGTTGAGCGCCTTGATCCCGGTTATGAGTGACGAAAAAAGGGCCACCGCCCCCCGCACGACGGGAAGCTTCACGATGGGAAAACGCTCCGACAAGGGGATGACTTCTTCCCTCTTGACGACAATGTCGCCGGTGGGGCGACGGACGGCGATGGCCAAGGAGCGGGGGGCGCGCATCATGACCCCTTCTATGACAGCCTGACCGCCGATGTTAATTTTGGACATGTCTTCCTCATGGGCACCGAGAAACGCAGCTTTTCCGCAATCTCTGCGTAAGTCTTCGGCCCTGCGTGTGCGGCGTAGCGCTGTTTATGCCCGATTTGCGGGTACTACGCCTCCGTGCAAGCCCTCGACAGCCTTGAGCTTGCGAAAAATCTACGTTTCCGTTCTAATACACTGCGATTACACGTCAAAGGGAGCGAAACCTATCTCGGACTTCCTTAATCTTCCCGCAGGTCATGGTCCCCTCCGGGCAGGGGGCCGTGAGGCAGCCGGGGCCTGCATCCCGGAAGATGGTCGGCGCAACGGCCTTCACCAGTTTTAGCATCTCCACCGCCATGGCCCGGATCTCCCACTGTGCCCGCTCGCAGCAGCGAAGCTCGAAGAAATGGAGCAGTTCCCGCCCGTTCATGGTGACCAGTATCTTGGTTTCCGTGGCGTTGGGAAGGAGGTAACGGGCGTCCTCCGCGGGGATTCCCGCCTCAACCATTTCGCCGTAAGCCTGGTGGAGCGCCTGCAGTTGGGCTTCGAACCGGATCAGCAGTTCCGGACGTTCGGCGATGGTGGGGGGGATGACCGCGCAGAATCGCTCCTTGTGGGAGACATAACGTTGCGACTGCTGGGAGTAGGAGGCGACCCGGTGGCGCACCAACTGGTGGGACGTGACACGGGATATCCCCTCGATGCCGAAGGTGAATGACGCATGCTCCAGCACCGACTGGTGGCCGAGAGACATGATCTTGTCGAGAAATGCCTCGATGTCGGCACTCCCCAGCTTCTGCTTCAGTTCGTCGATGTCCGCGGGGGAATAGCAGAGCCGGGCCGCCAGGGCCACCGTCAGTTCCGGCTCGGGGGTATGCTGCAGAAGGGCAACTTTCACGCCGACTCCTCGAAAGGATTAATGGGGCAGTATCGCATATCCTGCGGGGTCAAGACAACAGCCAAAATGGCATCCCGCCGCAAACAAGGGGGCAGAAAAAACAATAAGGGGATTTCGCCAGCGACAAAATCCCCTTACCAAACCTGTCACCCCACGGGGGTGCTTACATTCCGTAGCGCTTCTTGAATCTCTCGACGCGGCCGGCGGTGTCGATCAGCTTCTGCTTGCCGGTAAAGAACGGATGGCAGGCCGAGCAGATCTCGGTGCTGATCTCCGGCTTGGTGGAACGGGTCTGGAACGTGTTGCCGCACAGGCACTTGACGGTCACTTCTTCATACTTGGGGTGAATTCCTTCTTTCATCTCTGCCTCCTTACACCGGGCAAGTGCCGGCGGTATCATTATTCGGTCATTCGAAAGGTCTAAAAGTAGCACTATCGACTTATTTTTTCAAGACATTTTTCGCCCGTCACACCCTTGGCGGGAAATGCTCACCAGCGGGCTATTGTGCCCATCCGGAAACTCCGGATGAGACATATCGGTTTCCAATTCGGAAACGAGGAGTTTTTCGTCCTGGCAAGGAAAACGAGGGGTTGCGCGGAGGCGTACGTCGGTACGCCGCACAAGCAAACCCGATGGTTGACACCGCCAGGGCGGAAAAAAAACCGTTTCCGGATGGAAACTATTTGCTCATGGAATCGAGGAAGTCCTGGTTCCCCTTGGTCTCCGCCAGCTTGGAAAGGAGGAATTCCATACTGTCCACAACGTTCATTGGGTGGAGCACCTTGCGGAGGATCCAGATACGGTTGAGGGAGCTCTTCTCGATGAGGAGCTCTTCCTTGCGGGTACCGGACTTGTTGATATCGATTGCCGGGAAGGTCCGCTTCTCCACCAGCTTCCGATCCAGATGGACCTCCATGTTGCCGGTCCCCTTGAACTCCTCGAAGATGACCTCGTCCATCTTGCTCCCCGTGTCGATGAGGGCGGTAGCGATGATGGTGAGGGACCCCCCCTCTTCGATGTTACGGGCCGCGCCGAAGAAGCGCTTCGGCTTGTGGAGGGCGTTGGAATCGACCCCACCGGAGAGTATCTTGCCGGAAGGGGGGATAACGGTATTGTAGGCCCTGGCCAAGCGGGTGATGGAGTCGAGCAGGATCACCACGTCCCGTTTGTGCTCCACGAGCCGTTTCGCCTTCTCGATGACCATCTCCGCCACCTGCACGTGACGGGTTGCCGGTTCGTCGAAGGTGGAGGAAACCACCTCACCCTTCACCGACCGCTGCATGTCGGTCACCTCTTCCGGCCGCTCGTCGATGAGGAGGACGATGAGGTAGACTTCCGGATGGTTTTCGGCGATGGAGTTGGCAATGTTCTGAATCAGCATGGTCTTGCCGGTTCGGGGAGGAGCGACGATGAGTCCGCGCTGTCCCTTGCCGATGGGGGAGATCAGTTCCATGACCCGCATCGGCATGTTATCGGGAGCGGTTTCCAGTTTCAGCTTCTCATCGGGATAGAGCGGGGTGAGGTTATCGAAGAGAATCTTGTCCCGCGCCACCTCGGGCGGTTCGAAATTGACCGTCTCCACTTTGAGGAGGGCAAAATAGCGCTCCCCCTCCTTGGGTGGGCGTATCTGGCCGGAGACGGTGTCGCCCGTATGGAGGTTGAAGCGGCGAATCTGGCTGGGAGATACGTAGATGTCATCGGGGCCGGGAAGATAGTTATAGTCCGGCGCCCGGAGGAAACCAAAACCGTCGGGAAGGGTTTCCAGCACCCCCTCGCCGAAGATCATCCCGTTCTTCTCGGTCTGGGCATTGAGGATGGCGAAGATCATGTCCTGCTTGCGCAGACTGGATGCCCCTTCGATGTTGAGCCCTTTGGCAATTGCAGTAAGCTCGCTGATCTTCTTGTTTTTCAGTTCCTGTAGGTTCATCGGTTCTCCTGGTTGATGCAGTTGGGGCAATCTATGCTGGAAATGGGGGAAGTGGCAGTTTTTTGGATGGGCACGGCATGGCGTCCGAGGGGATATATCCTGGCATGAATGTTCACTGAAATTGTATCGTACGAAGTTCTTGGGCTCGGGTACCGTTAAAAAGGGTCGGGATGGCGATAGAATTGAATAGAAACAGCCGACATGATTTTTGCGAGGATAGTTAATCTATTAACCGCTCTTGTGTGGTTTGTCAACAGAATTTATGCGGCACAGTCCCACCGGGGGGAGCCATATGACCGGCTCCGACGAAAAGCCCCGATGACGTGTGAACTTCTAGAACTAGTGAAAAACCTTGCCATGGCATATCCGGATTAATCAGTTGACGGATGCAATGCGTCGGCATATAATCCCGTTCTATCGCGACCCTGCACTGTTCCCGCCACCCTGTTAAGCGCTGACGGGAAAATGTCTCCGTCAGACCGCACCAGTTAACCATGGGGGTTCCCAATGCTCCTCTCCGTAGCAGAAGCAGCCAGACTGCTCCAGGTGGATGAAAAAACCGTCCACAACTGGATACGGAAGGAAGGGCTCACCGCCAGCAAGATGAGCGATCAACTCCGTCTCAACCGGGTGGACCTCCTGGAATGGGCGACGGAGCACAACATCAAGGTCTCCCCCGAGATATTCGCCGCCACACTGGAAGAGGAGGGAGAGCCACTCCCCACCCTCTCCGAAGCCCTCGAGGCGGGGGGAATCCACTACGATGTTCCGGGAGGAGATCCACCGAACGTCCTCAGGGAAGTCGTCGCCCTCCTCAAACTCCCCCCCCAGGTCGATCCCGACTTTCTCCTCCAGGTCCTGCTGGCCAGGGAAGCACTCGGCACCACCGCCATCGGCAACGGCATCGCCATCCCCCATGTCCGCAACCCGATCCTTCTCCACGTAACGGCTCCCCTCGTCACCCTCTGTTTTCTTGCCCAGCCGATCGATTTCAAAGCCCTCGACTCCCTGCCGGTCCAGACCCTCTTCACCCTGGTGAGCCCCACGGTCAAGACCCACCTCCATCTCCTGGCGAAGCTCGCCTATGCCTTGCGGGACGAGCGGTTTCAGGATGTTCTGCGGCGGCGGGCCGATGCGGCCGAGATCATGGCAACTATCGCAGGGATCGAAGCCGACTTGCCGAAGGGGAACCGATGACCGCCGGCAACCTCATCATCGCCGCCATCCTGATGACCGCCCTGTCGGGGATACCGGCACTGTTTCTCCGCAACCGTACCCTTGGGCAGAACTTGGCCACCGCCATCCTTGTCCTCGGCAGCCTGATCGGCCTGGCCGGTGCCATTACCACCCTCGGCTCCGGACGTACCGAGATATACGGTATCGCCTGGAGCCTCCCCTTCGGCCCTTGCGAGATCGGCGTCGACCCCCTTGGAGCGATATTCCTCCTTGTGGTGTTCGCCATTTCCGGCTGCTGCGCCGTCTACGCCACCGGCTACTGGCCGGCGGCCGACAACCCTGCGACCGTGCACCGGATCACCTTCTTTTTCGGCCTGCTGACCGCCGCCATGGCCCTCCTCGTCACGGCCCGAAACGGCGTGCTGTTCCTCATGGCCTGGGAGGTGATGGCCCTTTCCTGCTACTTCCTGCTCAGCACGGAGGACGAAAAAGCCGACGTACGCGAAGCGGCCACCCTGTATCTGATCACCACCCATCTCGGCACCCTCTCCCTGTTCGCCATGTTTTCGCTCCTGCAGGGCGCCGCCGGTTCGTTTCTCTTCCCTCCCGCCGGTTCTCTCAATGCCGCAACCCCCCTGGCCACCGGGATATTCGTCACCGCCCTCCTCGGCTTCGGCCTCAAGGCGGGGCTCATGCCGCTCCACATCTGGCTCCCGTCGGCCCACGCCAATGCCCCGAGCCACATCTCTGCCTTCATGTCGGGGGTCCTGATCAAGATGGGCATCTACGGCCTGGTCAGGAGCCTCTCCCTGTTCCATAACATCCCGCTCTGGTGGGGAATAACCGTGCTCGTCATAGGGATCATTTCCGGCGTGGCGGGAGTCGCCTTCGCCATAGGCCAGCATGACCTGAAGCGTCTCCTTGCCTACCACAGCATCGAGAATATCGGTATCATCGCCATGGGGATCGGCGTGGCACTCATCGGCCAGGCCGTGGGAAATACGATCCTGATTCTCCTCGGCATGGCCGGGGCGCTCCTGCACGTGCTCAATCACGCGACCTTCAAGGCGCTTCTCTTTCTTGCCGCCGGCGCGGTAATCCATGCCACGGGAACCCGTGAGATTGACCTGATGGGGGGGCTTGCCCGGCGCATGCCCTACACCGCCGCCTTTTTCCTCGTGGGAGCGGTGGCGATCTGCGGGCTTCCCCCCCTGAACGGTTTTGTCAGCGAATTTCTCATCTACGTCGGGCTGTTCTCCGGTATCCTGGGTGAAGGGGGTACCGCCGTGGCGTTCCTGGCGCTGTCAGCTCCGGCCCTCGCTCTGATCGGGGGGCTGGCGGTGGCATGCTTCATCAAGGTTTACGGGGTGGCATTTCTCGGGGTACCCCGGGCGGAGGAGGCTGCCCACGGCCACGAGGCGGTGAGGGTCATGCTGGCCCCCATGGCCCTCCTGGCAACCATCTGTATGGGGATAGGGATCTTCCCCCGGATGATGGCCGGCCCGCTGGCCGGGGCGGTGCACTCATGGCAACCGGCCGTCGGCATGACGGGACCGGCTCTCACCGCCGCCGCACCTCTCGGCTGGATCACCATCATGGGACTGGTTCAGATCTGCCTTGCCGGCGGCGTTGCGGCACACTTCATCGGCCGTCTCAAGGCGGAGCCGGTCTCCGCCGGCGTCACCTGGGGTTGCGGCTACCTCCGCCCCACGCCCCGCATGCAGTACACCGCATCCTCCTTTGCGGAACTGCTGGTCAAGACCTTTGCAGGCATCCTCCACCCCCACGTGACCTCCCCGGCCATGAAAGAACCGCTCCCCGGCCCGGCCCGCTTTGCCAGCCACGTGCCGGAGACCATGCTGGAACATGTGTTCATGCCGGTCCTGCGCCTCGCCAACGACCGGCTTGCCCAACTCAGGAGGCTGCAGCATGGACAACTCCACCTCTACATCCTCTACACCTTCGTCACCCTGGTAGTGCTACTTATATGGGCGTATTAACAGCAGTCATGAGTTTTGAATTATGAATTTCGAGTTAACTGCACGACAAACTCCGTGCCTCATAAACGGCAAACGAGATGTGAGCGCTTCATGACCGACATCGTCGTCCACCTGCTCCTCATTATCCTCATGCCGCCGCTCCTGCTCGGGATCATCGCCCGGACCAAGGCGGTGTTCGCCGGGCGGACCGGTGCGCCCTACCTGCAGCCCTATTACGACATCCTTCGGCTGCTGCGCAAGGGGTCGGTGTTCAGCGGCACCACCACCTGGGTATTCCGGGCCGGGCCGGTCGTCACCCTTGCCGCAATTGCAACGGCAGCGCTTCTCATCCCCCTCGGCAACCACCCCGCCCCGCTCGCCTTCACCGGCGACATGATCCTGTTCGCTTACCTTTTCGGACTGGCACGTTTCTTCACCATGGCAGCAGCGCTGGACACCGGCTCCAGCTTCGAGGGGATGGGGGCGGCCCGGGAGGCAACCTTCTCCTGCCTGGCCGAACCGACCCTTTTCTTCGCCTTGGTTGTGTTAGCCCGGCTCACCGGCTCCCTCTCCCTCACCAACATGCTCACCCGGGCCGCCGCTGGCAACTGGCTCGGCACCGGCGCGGCCATGCTTCTGTTGACCGGCGGGTTGTTCATCATCCTGCTGGCGGAGAACTGCCGCATACCCTTCGACGACCCGAACACCCACCTGGAGCTGACCATGGTCCACGAGGTGATGGTGCTGGACCATAGCGGTCCCGCCTTCGGCTATATTCTCTATGGCGCGGCCCTCAAGCTGTTCGTACTCGGGGCCTTTTTCATCCAGGTAGCGCTACCCTTCAAGACCGGTGTCAGTCCTGTGGACTGGGTGGTCTTCATCGGTACGATGATACTTCTCGCTATAGTCATCGGAGTCGTGGAGTCGATCATGGCGCGTCTCAAGCTGATCCGCATCCCGCAGATGCTCGTGGCCGCCACTATCCTTTCCGCCTTCGCCATGCTCCTGATGTTGAGGTAAGAATTCATGAGTTCCTTTGCCGACCAACTCCTCGTGCTCGTCATGCTCATCAACTTTGCCGTCCTCGGTTCGAGTCGGATAGCCCTCGCCATCCGCGCCGTCGCGGCCCAGGGGGTGGTCCTCGGCCTCCTTCCGTGGCTTATCCACCCCTTCTCCTGGCACCTTTTGGCCATCATGGTCGGCATCATCCTCGCCAAAGGGCTTCTCATCCCCTGGCTCCTCACCGGCGCCGTCCGCAAGGCAGAGATCCGCCGGGAAACGGAGCCGTTTGTCGGCTACGTCACAACCCTCATAATTGGCGCGCTCCTGACGGCATTCGCCTTCGTTTTCGCGGAGAAGCTGCCGCTGGCGCCGGCGCACCAAGGGCTCCTGTTCGTTCCCGCATCCGTAGCCACAGTGCTGACCGGATTTCTCGTTCTCACCACCCGGCGCAAGGCAATCACCCAGGTTATCGGCTACCTTGTCCTGGAAAACGGCATCTTCATATTCGGTCTGCTCCTGACCGAAGCAATGCCGGTCATGGTGGAAGCGGGGGCGCTCCTCGACCTGCTGGTCGGCATTTTCGTCATGGGAATCATCATCAACCACATCAGCCGTGAGTTTTCGTCTATCGACACATCGCGCCTGACTACGCTGAAAGAATAGTGAAATGCGGCTTTTCCGCAATCTCTGCGTTGATCTTCGGGATTCCTTGTGCGACGTAGCGCTGCTACGTCTCCGTGTCATCCCTTGATCGCCTTGACCTTGCAAAAAATCCACATTTCAAGTAAGCACCTGAGAAATCAAGGATAAGTCAATGTTGTATTCTCTCATAATGTTACCTCTTGCAGGCGCCCTCATCGCCTGGCTCATCCCCGGCGACCGGCTGCGGCCGTTGCTGTTGCCGCTGTTCGGTGTGCTCCATACCGCCCTGACCGTCGACGCGCTGCTCCTCACTCCGCCCCCCTCACCCAACGACTGGATACACCTGGATGCGCTGGGAAAGGTGGTACTTCTCGGCATCAGTGTTCTGTTCCTGGTCTGCGCAGTCTACGCCGTCGGCTATCTTGGCTACCGCCGGGAGCGGAGCAACCGCGTGCTCTGCGCGGGGCTCCTCATCTGCCTTTCCGCCATGTCACTCGTCTGCGCGGCCCACCACCTGGGGCTCCTCTGGGTGGCCATAGAAACCACCACCGTCTCCATGGCCCCCCTCATCTACTTCAACCGGAACGCCCGTTCCATCGAGGCTACCTGGAAGTACATGCTCATCTGCTCCGTGGGGATCGCCCTCGCCCTCATGGGGCTCTTCTTTCTTGCCTACTCCACCATCGTCGCCGGCCAGGAACCGACCCTGCTCCTGGAGCCGCTCATCTCCTCGGCCCGCAAGCTCTCACCCGACTGGCTCAAGGCAGCCTTTATTTTCCTGCTGGTCGGCTTCGGCACCAAGATGGGGCTGGCGCCGCTCCATACCTGGAAGCCTGACGCCTACGGCGAGGCACCGGGACTCGTGGGAGCGCTTCTGGCGGGAGGGCTCGTGAACTGCGCCTTCATCGGCATCGCCCGGATCTACCAGATCTGCACTGCCTCCGGTAATGCCGGTTTCTTCCTCGATACCCTTCTGATCATGGGGCTCATTTCCATGGGATTCGCCGCCGTCTTCATGGTAAACCAGTCCGATTTCAAACGGATGCTCGCCTATTCCAGTGTCGAGCACGTGGGGATACTGGCCGTTGCCCTGGGATTGGGGAAGGGGGCCCTGTTCGGCGCCCTGTTCCACGTCATCAACAACGGTCTCACCAAGGGAGTGCTCTTCCTCTCGTCGGGCAACATCCACCGCTCCTACAACAGCAAGAACACCAGCCAGGTAAAAGGGGTCCTGCGGCGGCTCCCCTGGTCAGGGGGGCTGTTCCTCGCCGGATTCTTCGCCATCACCGGCTCGCCGCCGTTTTCACCGTTCCTCAGTGAATTTTCCATCGTCAGCAGCGCCTTCATCCAGGGAAGAAACGTGAGCGGCGGGTTGTTCCTCCTCTTCCTGGCGGTAATCTTCATCGGTATGGCCTCCACCGTCCTCCCTCTCGTTTCCGGAGAAGAACCTGCGGAGACGGTCCGGACCCCCTACCGGGACCGGCTCCTCACCGTTGGCCCCCCGCTGGCCACCATGCTCCTCGTGCTCATGCTCGGGCTCTGGCTCCCCGAACCGCTTCGACGACTTCTCATGGATGCCGCGGCGCTCCTGGAACTGCGGCCATGACCGAGTCCCTGCGCACCTTCCATAACGGCCAGGCCTTTCCCCTAACGGAAATTCCCTTCCTTGCCACCGACGATTTTCTGCAGAAGCTCGTCGACGCCGTCGACGGCGGCTGGCGGGTCTCCTCCTACTTCGGGGCTTCGGCCGGCGAGACGGTCAATCTCTATGCCATTCTCGCCTACAAGAAGAAAGGGCTCCTGGGGATCATGGCGACCACGGTCAAGGGCAACGCCGTCCCCTCCCTCACCCGACTCATCCCCCAACTCCACCTGTTCGAGCGGGAGATCGCCGAAGAGACAGGGCTTCTCCCCGACGGCCACCCCGGGCTCAAGCCGGTCCGTTTCCACCGCTCTTTCCGGCCGGGGCACGATGCGTGGGGACGGGAAGAGGGGGAACCGATTCTCCCGGGCGTCATGGATTTCTACCGGGTGGAGGGGGAGGAGGTCCACGAGGTGGCGGTCGGCCCGGTCCACGCCGGCATCATCGAGCCGGGACATTTTCGCTTCCAGTGCCACGGCGAGGAGGTCTTCAACCTGGAGATATCCCTCGGCTACCAGCACCGGGGAATCGAGGCGGGACTCGCGGGCGGCCCCCACCCCCGCACCCTCTACCGGATGGAAACCGTCGCCGGGGACACCACCGTCGGCCACACCCAGGCTTACTGCATGGTACTTGAAGCCCTCGGCGGCATGCCGGTGCCGGCCCGGGCCGAGGTGCTGCGCGGCATCGCTCTGGAACTGGAGCGGCTCGCCAACCACACCGGCGACCTGGGGGCGCTGGCCGGCGACGTCGGCTACCTCCCCACCGCATCCTACTGCGGCCGTATCCGGGGAGACTTCCTGAACATGAGCGCGGTCCTCTGCGGCAGCCGCTTCGGCCGGGGGCTCATCCGTCCCGGCGGGGTCGGCTTCGACTGCAGCCACACACAACAGGACGACCTTCTTGCCCGCCTCGACGCGGCCAGGAAAGATCTCACCGGCGCCGTGGATCTCCTCTGGAATTCGCCGTCGGTCATGGCCAGGTTCGAAGGGACCGGCCGGGTGGATACCGAAACGGCACGGGAGATCGGGCTGGTGGGTCCGGCCGCCCGGGCCTGTGGCCTCAACCGCGACGTGCGCCGCGACCACCCCTTCGGCATCTTCCGGATGAGCCAGATACCGGTGGTGACCGCCCCCACCGGCGACGTGTACGCCCGCACCCTGGTCCGCTGGATGGAGGCGGAAAAATCCCTTGAATTCCTCGCCGAACAGCTGCGCCAGCTCCCCGGCAAGGATATCCGCACCGACCTGAAGCCGCCGGGCGGTGGCATGGTGGCAGTGGCCCTGACCGAAGGGTGGCGGGGCGAGATCTGCCACGTCGCCATCACCGACGCGGCGGGGCGCTTCGCCCGCTACAAGGTCACCGACCCGTCGTTCCACAACTGGACCGGCCTCTCCCTGGCCCTCAGAAACGAGCAGATATCCGACTTCCCCCTCTGCAACAAGAGCTTCAACCTGTCGTACTGCGGGTTCGATCTGTAGCAGCAACGTGGCAACTGCTGGCGAAGATGTGCTGGGGGCGAGAATTCCTGCTGAATTTCTGGATGCAGAAATTACTCATATAAGTAATCAATCAGGTTACCTATAAAAGGGATAAATTACCTATAAAAGAAACAAGTTACTTTTATAGGGAAACCTACTAACAACTAGTTGGAAGTCCAAATAACACGAGGTAACAGATGAAATTTATAGCTCCAAGCATTCACCACAAGTCTTTTACGTGTCCACACTGCGGTGTACTTGCCCGCCAATACAAATGGGGCTACGAACTCGATAAGGCCAGCCAAGGCGTCTACCCCGAATCACATGTCGAAATAGCACCTTTGAGAGTTACTCGATGCGAAAACTGTGGGAGCAACTGTCTATGGGTCGGCGACACATATATTTTCCCTGACAGAGGAAATGCTCCAAGACCGAATCCTGATATGCCCGCGGAAGTACAATCAGATTATGAAGAAGCGGCTCGAATCTATACAAAGTCACCCCGTGGCGCTGCAGCCCTGCTTCGGCTTGCTATTCAAAAACTCATGGTTCATTTAGGACAAACCGGTAAAAACATCAACGAGGATATAGCTGGGCTCGTTGCTTTAGGGCTACCACAACAGATTCAGCAAGCGCTAGATGTTGTCCGCGTAACGGGAAACAACGCCGTACACCCAGGACAACTTGATGCGAACGACACTCAGGTAGCAGAGCAACTCTTCCCGTTAGTGAATGTGATTGTTGAGTACAGAATTTCCCTTCCGGCTCGGATTCAAGAGATGTATGACGCGTTGCCGGGTGGTGCCAAAACGGCTATCGAAAAACGTGATGGTGCTAAGTGAGGGAGAAGGAAGAGTTCAAAGCTCCAAATTTCAAAAAGGAAGACGATGGTTCCAACAAGACACATCGACGCCGACCGCCCGAAAAACTGGGCGGGCGGGTCATGTGCCGAGCCGTTGGGCATGAAGAATGGCGATTGGTCTATCAACAATGGGAGAGAAGATGCTCAAATTCCTTCTAGGCACGCTAGGCATACTGGTCCTGACATCGCCGGTGGCAGCACAGGTTAAGCCGTATCCACCCTCGTTCCGAACACAGGAAATCCAGACCGATGGCGCGACGCTTCACGTGCGCGTCGGCGGTAAAGGCCCAGCCGTAGTCCTTCTACACGGGTTCGGCGATACAGGCGACATGTGGGTACTGCTTGCGGCAGACCTCGCACGTGACCACACGGTTGTCGTGCCCGATTTGCGTGGCATGGGGCTCTCGTCGCTGCCAGCCGGCGGCTATGACAAGCGCACACAGGCCGCTGATATCCGCTCTGTGCTGACCACACTCGGACTCGACCGAGCTGCGATTGTCGGGCACGACATCGGCACGATGGTCGCCTACGCCTATGCGGTGCGCTACCCTGAAAAGACCGAGAAACTCGTAGTGATGGACGCACCGGTTCCCGGCATTCCACCTTGGGACTCCATCGTGCGTCTGCCTGCTTTGTGGCATTTTGATTTCGGCGGCCCGGACGCGGAGCGGCTCGTTGCCGGTCGCGAGCGCATCTATCTCGACCGCTTCTGGAACGAATTCGCGGGCGATCGCACGAAAATAGACGAAGCCACTCGGGCACACTACGCGAAGCTTTATGCGCGTGCAGGTGCCATGCATGCGGCCTTCGCTCAGTTCAACACTATCCGGCAGGATGCCGAGGACAATAAGGTCGCAATGAAAACGAAGCTCACCATCCCCGTGTTGGCTGTTGGCGGCGAAAAGTCGTTCGGCGCTAATGAAGCCGTGGTGATGCGCAACGCTGCCACGGATGTGACCGAAGTCGTTGTCAAGAATGCCGGGCACTGGTTGATGGAGGAAGCGCCATCGGCCACGATCACAGCCGTTCGAGCTTTTTTGTCGAGGCCGTAAGCGTCGAGCGGGTTTGCCCTTTGGGCTATGCTTGGCGAAAGGGATGGAGGAGAATTGACACCCAACAATCCTCCAGAGGCAACGCGGCTTCGCCGCGTGCCTCAGCTTGAACGTTGGAAGAAAAGGTAAATCGAGATGTTTTGCCCAAGATGTGGAACTGAATATCGTGACGGCTTTTCAAAATGCTCTGACTGCGACAGCAATCTTGTACATGAGCCGCCTCCACCAGAGAATGACGAGAAACCGGAGGAGCCACCAATAGCCCTCTATTCTCCTAATGATGAACTTGAGCTCTCAATGATTCGCGGCCTACTGGATGCGGACGAGATTCGCTACTTTGTGTTAAACGATTATTTTGGCTCCATGCGCGTTGGTCCGCAGATCGATCTAGTCAACAAGAAAACGATTATGGTTGCACCGGAAGATCATGATCGCACGAAAGAAATCATTTCGAATTTTCTTGAAAGCAGCATCGACGACGAGGGAGTCGAGATGCAATATACAGCAGGTCAAAAGCTGAGGATGATCATAGAGGCGCTACTATTCACATGGTTTATACCAGGGCGAAAAAGAGGAATAATCAAGAGCTGACAGGATCATCCAGCTGGAAGGAACATAGAGGGGTCAGGTCTCAACCATTAACAAGAGACAGATTCAGTCAGTATGTGTTGAGAGTTGAGCCCTGACCCCCTTATTCATGTGACCGCCCGCTGGTCAGGCTTGTGACGTTGAAACAAAAGGAGAACATAATATGCTAAGAAGACTTTTGGCCAATCTGGTTGGATTTTTCCTCTTCTCAGCCGCAACCCAGGCATGTTGTGCTGCCGATTTCAGCATGCCGCTGTTCGCGCCGGAATACGGCACTCCGCCGCGCACATACCACGATTCAAAACTGGTATCAATTACCTTCAAGACCACAGCCGAGGCTCTGCAGAAATTGGTCCCCAAGCCGTTGACGCCGAACAAGGACAATCTCGTATCACTTTACATTGGCCGCTTCAATACCCCGGACTACCAGAACGGCGAGCTACTTTTCAAGGGCGAATCGTACCTGGAGGCCGGTTTTGTCGTGCCGGTGAACTTCGAAAAACGGTCTGGCGGTTATTCGCTCGTTCTCTACCTCAACAAGACCGCGCCAGCCATCAGCGGCCGGGAGATCTGGGGCTTCCCGAAGAAGGAGGCCGACATTGCCATGGTGGAAGACCAGAGCAAGATAACGGTAACCATGGAGCGGCTTGGCGTAATGCTGCTGCAAGCGACTTTCCAAAAAGGCGAGAAGGTTGAGCCGGTTGTCCAACGCCCCCCGAGGGCCAGGTATAACCTCAAGTACATTCCGTCTGTCAGGAAGAATGACCCGCCCGATGTCATGCAGCTGACGTCGTTTATGCAGAAAACCACGCTGAAGGAGCTATACAAGGGGAAAGCAACATTGCAACTGGGCGGGTCTAGTGTCGATCCGCTGAGCAGCATTCCCGTAGTGGAGATTATGAAGGCGGAATATATGGTCATAGACGGAGCGGTGGATTATGGCGAAGTTATCTATGACTATCTGAAACAAGGGAAAAAGTAAGTTTCAACCAGGGCGGCGGCACACAGACGCTGACGCGCTGGGGCGCCCCTACGACGTCAAACACACGTATCAACAGGAACACACCATGTTCAAAGCCATCCTCGCCCGCATCCACCAGAAACACCGGACAATCAAGTACCCGGCGGAGCCGGCGGTGCTGCCGGAGATGTTCCGGGGGTATCCGCTCCTTGCGCCGGAACGCTGTCCCCCCGACTGCCGGCTCTGTGTTGATGCCTGCCCTTATGGGGCGGTAACTTCCGGGACTCGGGACTCGGGACCTGGGACCCGGAACCGGGAAGGCAATAATAACCAGGAAGGCACTCTGTCTCTGGACATGGGGAAGTGTCTGTTCTGCCCCGAATGCGCCACGGCGTGCCCCCATGGGGCGGTCTCGTTCAGCAATGAAGCCCGGCTGGCCGCCAGCCGGCGGGAGGATCTGATTGTCGCGGCAGGGATGGAGCGGAAGCTGGCCCAGAAGCTGGACGCCAAGATGCGGGGGCTCTTCGGACGGTCGCTGAAGCTGCGGGAGGTGTCGGCCGGGGGGTGCAACGCCTGCGAAGCGGATACCAACGTGCTCAGCACGGTCGGCTTCGACCTGGGACGCTTCGGCATCCAGTTCGTCGCCAGTCCGCGTCACGCCGACGGAATTTTCGTCACCGGGCCGGTTTCGGCAAACATGCGGGAGGCGCTCTTGACAACATATGCGGCGGTTCCGGAGCCGAAGCTGGTCATCGCCTGCGGCGCCTGTGCCATCAACGGCGGTCCGTTCATGGATTCACCCGAAGTTCATAACGGCGTGGATAGCCTCTTGCCGGTGGACCTCTACATCCCCGGCTGCCCACCCCACCCCATCACTATCCTCGATGGCCTGCTCCGGATGCTCGGACGACTGGAAGATAACCTTCCGTAAGGGGTGAGTGTTTCGTGGAGCGAATGTGCCCGCGTGTCCCTTACGGATTCAGGAGAAACAGCCCCATACATCGCTTGACAGTGCCGCCCCGGCCGGGGTATGGTGCGCCCGTCATACGACCAAACCAACCGTAAAGGAGTTTCCCATGATTACCCACATCGTCTTCTTCCGCCTCAAGGACCAGTCCGCCGCCAACCTGGCCGCAACGAAAGAGAAGCTTCTCAGCATGAACGGCAAGGTTCCCCAGTTGCGCCACCTGGAGGTGGGGATTGACGTCATCCGCTCGGAACGCTCCTACGACCTGGCCCTCGTGACCCGCTTCGACTCCCTGGAGGACCTGCAGGCCTACCAGGTCCACCCCTACCACGAAGGGGAAATCCTCCCCTACATGAAGAGCGTCACGGCAGCATCCGCGGCAGTCGACTACGCCGGCTGACCACAACGCCCTATTTCAGCGCCCATTTCGTAGACTCTTCGTCGGCTGGTGATTATCTGAAACCCGATTTCCTTTAAAACAACGTGCTAAATTATTGGCACCTCCCCTTGCCGCGCCTTCGTGGTGTAGTACACTTCCTTCATCACGGGCGCGCAAGGGGGTATGCCATGATTACTACCCTGCTGGAAGGGAACAAGCGGTTCGTCGCCGAGACGTTCGAGAAGGAAAAGGCATTCTTCGCCTCCCTCGCCAAGGACCAGAAGCCGACCGTCCTCTGGATCGGCTGTTCCGATTCGCGGGTGCCGGTCAACACCATCACCCAGACCAGGGCCGGAGAGGTGTTCACCCACAGAAACGTGGGGAACATCGTCGCCACCAACGATTGGAACCTGTCAGCGGTTCTGGAATTCTCCATCAATCACCTGAAGATCCCCGATATCGTCATCTGCGGCCACTATGGCTGCGGCGGGATCGCCGCCCTCGACGAAGATAACGGCGACGACAAGTACATCCCCATCTGGCTGATCAATGCCTACAAGGCCAAGGAGAGGGTGGACGAAAAACTGCGCGCCCTCCACATCGAGATACCTACGGAGAAGCGGATGGAACTGATAGTAGAAGAAAATGTCCGCCTCCAGCTGGAGCACCTCCAGGAGTATCCCTTCGTCAGAAACGCCATGAAGGGGAAAAATCTCAACCTCCACGGCTGGGTGTATGACATGCAGACGGGGGAGATCAAGATCGTCAAAACCGAGAAAAACCGTTAACGCCTGCCAGCCACAGGTAGTGACCACCACACCTCAACCCCGTCACCGGCGGCAACCACTCGCTCCGGATCGTTTCATCTCCTGCACCCCCCTCTTTTTTCCCCAACCTAAGATCCCGACCGTTCTACCCAAAATCGACATAAAACGATTTCCTAGTAGTCAAAGCAATAAAAAGATGTTATATAATAAACATGTTTAATTACGGATTGTTATGATTTTATTAATGTTAAAAACAACATATTAAATATAATAATAGATTGTGTTTTATTGCTAAAGAATTTGACAATGTAACACCACCCAGCCACAGCGACCCCCTCGTCCACTCCACGGACGGTGCACATGGAGGGAAACCAGATGGCAGACGACACGCTCGAAAAAAGGGTCGAACAGCTGGCCGCCCAGGTGCATGCTCTGACGGCAACGGTGGAGCAGTTGGCCGCCCGGTTGGCCGTGACGCCAACAACGACTCCGGTCGTTCACCCGCCCTCCTTGAAACCCGCCACCGTGACCACCCAGCCGGTCGGGCATTCGGCTGACGCCCCCGACGAAGTGACCGAGGAGATTCTCAGCTGGGCCGGCAAGACCGCTCTCCTCCCCCGCCTCTCCACACTCTGCTTCCTCCTCGTGGTGGCGCTCATCCTCCGGACCATCACCGACAACAACATCATCAACACCCTGCTCGGCTCGATTCTCGGCATGGCATACGCGACTATCCTCATGATGGTCGGCTGGTACAAATACGGCAAGGGAAGCCCACTGGCACCGGTGTTCGCCGCCTGCGGCGCAGCGCTCATGGCGCTGATCGTGGTGGAAACCCATACCCGCTTCCAGTCCCTCCCCCTGGTGCCCGCCTACCTGACACTCATGGCAACCGGCATGGCCATGGCGGTGATCAGCTACCGCTACACCGCCTTCGTCCCTATCTCGGTGGGGACCCTCGGCATGTGCCTGGCCGGCGCCGCAATCGACTACCCCAACCCGTTTTTCCCCTACCTGGCCATGATTCTCTGGACCGCCAACCTGCTCGGCTTCTTTGCCACCAGCCTGAAACGCTGCTCCTGGCTCCGCTGGATCGTTCTTGCGGTGAGCATGCTGATGCTCTATCTCTGGTCGTTCAAGCTCACGCTCCCCTTGGCACGCCACGACCAGATGCCGGAAGCACTGGCGCTCTCCTGGTTCTTCCCGGTGCTCGCCATTTTAACCGTCACCTTCGCCGGGATCGCGCTGACGGGAATCGTTCGCGCCGGTAGTGAAAAGATATCCCGATTCGATTTCTTTCTTCCCCTGATCAATGTGACACTCATGTATGCCAACTCATACTACGTGGTAAACGCGTGGGGGGGAAGCAAGCATCTGCTCGGATGGGTGGGAATCGCCACGGCGGTCGTCCAATTCTCGCTGGCGGCATGGCTGGTCAGACGGCACACGGCCGGGGGAAGGGGGGAAAACGCGTTCATTCTTGCCGGTGCGACCCTTCTGGCGTTCGCCCTTCCCGCTGCATCCGGCAGCTTTCCCTTGTCATTGCCGGCACTATCGATAGCGGGCTTCTTCCTCATGATCATTTCGGGCAAATGGCAGAATGGGGGGACCCGGGTCATTTCTTACCTGCTGCAGATCTACCCCGCCGTGGCGTTGACCATTTTCCTGACCGGCAGCCGTCCGGCAGGTGTCGATTTTCTGCTGGCCATCCCCGCAGGTCTGGCCGCCGTCTGTAGCCTGTTCCATTACCAGCTGGCCCGCAGGTCGGCTCCCTCCGCGACAGTCCCTTTCTTCTCACGCTTCGACCAACGGGACCACAGCGCGGTCGCGCTTCTGCTCGCGGCCCTGGCTACCGGATTCTTCATGCTGAGGGACGTCATCTACCAGATTATCGTCATGCTTCCGGGGGAGGTGAACAATTCATTCCGCTGCGCCCAGTCCATCCTTATTACCAGCGCGGCCGCCGGCCTCATGCTGTTTGCCGTGCGTCGCAACAACAGGGAAATCCGCAACGTCGCCATCCTGGTAACCGTCATCGGCGCGGTGAAAGTTTTCCTCTACGACCTTCTCGGCACGCACGGCATGCCGTTGGTGCTGAGCGTCTTCGCCTTCGGCCTGGCAGCGGCCATCGAATCCATCGCCCTGGGACGCTGGCAGAAGGGGGCCGCGCGGAGCGACACAACAACCACCAACGGTGGGAAAGCGGGGCAAGGAATATAACACCAATTTCAGATCAAGGATGAAATCAAGGCGGCGAGGATTGAGGCGACGCAGGCGTACGGACAGTACGTTGAGGAGCCGAAGACGAGCCAGCGCAGATAGCGCCTTGATCTGAAATTGGTATAAGATTTCCCGCAGCCGTTGTAATTGCGGCTTTAGCTGATAGATTTGTTACACCTCCTGGCTCCCGACCGGCTTTTGGGCGCGCGCACCAGGATATCTTTACAGGGGAGGTACATGCGTGAAGAGTCATGTCTGGCGGCCGCTCTACATCGTACTCGGGGTCATCGTTTTGGTAATGTTGGCCAAAGCCATCCTCGTACCAAAGGATTTCGGCATTGGCGAGCGGGGCTATATGTACGGGTGGCACCGCAAGGGGAACGAAGCCGACTGGAAAGCGGTCAAGGTAAAGTATAAGACCATGGATTACTGCAAGGAGTGCCACCAGGACAAGTATGATGACCTCCGGCAATCCCCCCACGCCGCCATCCAGTGTGAAAACTGTCATGGCCCGGCGCTGGACCATCCGGACGACCCGCCGACCCTTACTATCGACCGCCATCGGGATCTCTGCATCCGCTGTCATGCCCGCCTCCCGTACAATGGCAGCGGCAGGGGCGCAATTCGCGGCATAACCCCAGAAACCCACCACCCGGAAGCGGAATGTGTCCTCTGCCACTATCCCCACAACCCCAAACTGGAGGCGAAACGATGATCGACCGGCGCGATTTCTGTAAAAAAGCCCTCCTCATTGCGGGAGGGATGGCCATTCCCCTGTCGGCCCTGGAACTGTTCGACCCCAAAAGGCTTCTGGCGGAAAAGAACGATCCGTCTCCGACCCGTTGGGCCTTCCTGGTTGACACCCACAAATGCGTCGGATGCGGCTTCTGCGTCAAGGCGTGCAAGATCGAGAACGAAATCCCCTACGACGCCAACGTTACCCGTACCTGGGTGGAACGCTACATCGTAGCCCGGGACGGCAAGACCTACATCGATTCCCCCAAGGGGGGACGGGACGGGTTTACCACGCCGAAGATCGACCAAGGCGTGGAACACCAGACTGAGGTCCGCAACGAGGATATCGAGAAAGCCTTCTTCGTACCCAAGCTCTGCAACCAGTGCGACAATCCCCCCTGCGTCCAGGTCTGTCCGGTGGGGGCCACCTACCAGACCGCCGACGGCGTGGTACTCGTCGACCGCTCCTGGTGCATCGGCTGCGGCTATTGCATCATGGGGTGCCCCTACGGCGTCCGCTTCTTCCATCCTGTGTATCATGTGGCGGAAAAGTGCAACTTCTGTTATCACCGCATTTCCAAGGGGATGAAAACCGCCTGCGTGGATGCCTGTCCCTTCGGCGCGCGGCGTATCGGCAATCTGAAAAACCCCAATGACCCGGTGACCAAGGTCATCATGACCGAACGGGTCGGAGTCCTCAAGGAAGAGTACGGAACCAAGCCCCAGGTATTCTATGTCGGTCTTTCCAGGGAGGTGAAATAGTCATGGTGCATGGTGAAGCCTGGACCATCAAGGAGTTTTTCTGCTATCCCAACGAGTACATCTACTGGACCATCCAGATCGTCATGTACCCCTTCATGACCGGTCTCGTTGCGGGGGCCTTCGTCCTCTCCTCTCTCTATCACGTGTTCGGCGTCAAGCAGCTGAAGGAGATCGCCCGCTTTTCCCTGGTCTTTTCCTTCGCCCTCCTGCCGGTGGCGATGATGCCCCTCATGCTCCACCTCCAGCAGCCCCAGCGGGGTATCGAAGTCATGATGACCCCCCATTTCACCTCGGCTATTGCCGCCTTCGGCATCGTCTTCACCACCTACGCCCTGATCGTCGCGTCGGAGATCTGGTTCGTCTATCGTGCCTACTTCGTGGAAACCGCTACGACTCTCGGCGAAAAAAGGGAACGTGGCCTCTGGGAAGGGATTCTCTATCTCATCTACCGCATCCTCATCATGGGGGCCTGGGATATCAGTCATGAAGCCCGGGAAAAGGACGAAAAGGCGGTGAAGATCCTGGCCGGGATTGGCATCCCCGTCGCCTGCTTCCTCCACGGCTACGCCGGCTTCATCTTTGGCTCGGTCAAGGCAAACGCCCTCTGGATGACGCCGCTCATGCCGGTGATCTTCATCTGCTCGGCAGTCGTTTCCGGCATTGCCCTCTGCATCGTCACCTATACCGTCACCATGGAACTGCGGAAAATGATATCCGCCCGAAAGCGCCAGCAGAAACCCTGGCTCCCGTCTACGGACGAACTGAAGAGCGCCGAGGTTCAGGTCGTCACCATGACCAGCAAGTACCTCCTCATGTTTCTGGTCCTCGCCATTACCCTGGAAATCCTCGACCTCGTCTTCCGCGGCTATACGGCACTGAAGTCCTGGGACATCCTCCGAAGCGTCATTTACGACAAGGATTTCTTCAAGATATTCGTCCTTCAGTACGGCTGCGGCAATGCCTTGCCGTTCGTCCTGCTGCTCCTCCCCCGCCTCTCGCTCAAGAGAGTGGTGTTCTGCTCCCTGCTGGTCCTGATGGGGGTCTTCATGATGCGCTGGAACGTGGTCATCGGCGGGCAGGCATTCTCTTCATCCTTCGCCGGCTTCATGGAGTACCGTCTCCCCATCTGGCCCGAGACCATGGAACTTTTCAAGGAAGGGTTGTTCGGCGCCATGTTCGTGGCCATCACACCGTTCGTTCTCTTCTTCGGTATCACCCGAATCCTGCCGGTCTTCAACCTGAAGGATTCCCATTGACCATGTCTCTGCGGTAATGCCGGCGAGGCGACAAAAAAAGGCGGCCAGATGGTCGCCTTTTTTCCTGTTCTGCCTGTATTATTTTCCCGTCAAGCCGGAGTGGAAGCCTCGCTGTCCGCGATCTCCGCGATCTCCCGGTAGATGGCGATCATCACCCCGACATCGCTCCACTTCTTCGCCACCAGACGGATCAGCGCCCCGCCATGCACGATGGTTCCCGCAAATACGCATATTCCCAGCAACTGTTCATCATCAACACTCATGAGGTAGCAGCTGAATGCGCCTATAACCAGCATGGAAGCAAGCCACGCCATCTCCGGCCCGCGAAAGGGGTTCTCCATCACCCTGAGGAAGTCCATGTAGTAGCGGGAAAGACCGCCAACCTTTTTCATGAACTCGCGAAATTCATCCCCCCCGTGCCGCAGGTAGGCGTACGCGAGAAACCGTTCGCTCGCCTTCTGCTTCCCCTTCTCCATCCGTTCATGAACATACTTGTCAATGGCTTCGTCAATTGTCCGGGTGTCCATACCATTCACCTCGCTGTCAGCTTGTCGCTCCCTTCGCCACCTGCGAAAAAAACGTAGAGATATTTTCTCTTGTACATAAATCGTGCCGACTGAGAACAGGGGGTCACCGGTGCTTGATGCACATAATAATTATACTGCACATAAAGATTATGCACAGCACGTTGCAGCTGTTTTTCACCGACAGCAGCTCCTCGCTCCCGAAGTTACAGTCCCACGTCAACCTGTGCACAGGTTTGCACACATGCAAAACTCTGGTCAATCTTTATGCATTTCTGCAAAAGATTCATGCAGGATATTCAGGACTGCGGGATGTGCCGCGGTAAACTACGGACAATAGTCCCCCTGGATGTCATTGCAAGAGTCTCGAATATAAAAAAAGGCGGCCATGGAGGCCGCCTTGGGTGAAGGGACACAGTAGGCTCAGTTGAAGAAAAAGCGGACCCCGAAGGTGGTGGAAAAGTTCGTGGTACTGAACCGTCCCACCCGCCGGCCATTTAGATCGATATCCGCTTCCGGACCGGCGACTATTTTCGCCTCCGCGTTGAGGGCAAGGTTCTTGAGGAGGAAGTAGTCAACACCGCCGGCAACGTGGCCCGCCGCTATCGTATCCACATCGTAGCCGTCCAGATCGTTGAGCAGGACATCGAGTCCAAACCCGATGTAGGGAACGAGCTTTTCCTGGGGGATGAAGCGGTACTGTGTCCCCAGACTGATGTTGACGATGCTTGCCGAGGGGTTGCCTCCCTGGAAATGGTCCACGTCGAAACGAGTATTGGTGATGTCGAGTTCGGCAGCCCAGTTCTGGTCAAGCCCGTAGAGAAAGCCGCCACCGAAGATGACCCCGGCATTTGCCCGGTAATCGTTCAAGGTGGAATTTTGCGAAAACACCCCATCGCCCGGTATGTCAAAGCCGAGTCGTCCGGTAACCCCTACCTTCCCCTTGATGACATCGGCCATGGCAGTACCGGAGACCATCGTGAAAACAAAGACCAGGCACGCCAGCAAACAGATTTTCTTCATAGTGTAGTCCTCCTGAATTATTGAACTTTAGCTGCATGCGTTGGAAAACTTTAAACCAGTACCCTTCGTTTGACAAGTCCTAGTTCACAACCAGCCGAAATAGAAAAGGAAAAAAAGCCCTCCCTTTACCGCATCCTCGAACCCCTCAGATGAGCCCGATCACCGCCTTGACCGTCTTCTCGATCCCCTCGGCCGTCTCGGAAATCCGTTCAGCCAGCATATAGGCAGGGGTCGAAACAATTTTGTTCGCCGTGTCCACTACAAACTCGGTGACCGGACACTGCACGTGCTCGCTCCCCGTCTGCTGGATAGCCGCGGCGGTGCCGGCATCGGTGCCGATGGTCACCTTCGGCTTATACTCCTTCCCCAGGGTGGCCGCCACCAGGGCAGGGGCAATGCAGATGGCCCCGATCGGCTTCTTCGCCGCCGCCATCTCCCGCAGCAGCCGGGCCACCTCGGGGTGGATGGTCGCTTCTGCTCCCTTCATGGCAAAGTTGCAGAGGTTCTTGGCCGCCCCGAACCCGCCGGGGAATATGACCGCGTCCAGGTCGCCAGCCTTGACCTCGCCGATATTGCGGATCTTGCCGCGGGCGATCCGGGCCGATTCCACCAGCACGTTGCGCTTGGCGCCGGTCGCTTCCCCCGTCAGGTGGTTCACCTCGTCCAGCGCAAGATCGGGAGCCATGCAGACCGCCTCCGCGCCGTTCCTGTCGATGGCGAGCAGGGTAAAGACCGCCTCATGGATCTCGCTGCCGTCATACACCCCGCACCCCGAAAGCACCACACCGATCTTTTTCTTCATACGCTCCTCCTGTTCGATTGAAAGAGTGACTGGACTGATTAAGTGGAGTAATTCTAAGCGGTTTTCGCCTCTTCCGCAAGGGCAATCCTCACCGCTTCGTCGTAGGAGGTGAGCGGAAGGGGAAGAAGCTCCCTGATCCGCTCTTCCCGACAGACGACCTCGTTGCGTACCCCCTCGATGAGCGGCATGGAGATGGACGGCCTGACCGGGGTAACCAGTCCCACCCAGTAGGAGGAGAGCTTGGGGGTGAGAAAGGGGACCGGCACGATGAAACATGGTCGACCTTCGATCCGGGCAAACCGCTCCATCATCTCCCGGTAGGAGAGGATTTCCGGACCGCCGATCTCGAACGTCCCCCCGGCAGTCCGCTCATCCTTGAGGCAGCCGACCAGGTAGGCGATCACGTCCCCCACCCCAATGGGCTGGCAGAGGGTGGAGACCCAGCGCGGCGTGATCATGACCGGCAGGCGTTCCACCAGCCCCTTCACCATTTCATAGGAAGCCCCGCCAGCACCGATGATGACGGCGGCCCGGAGGAAGGTGGTCCTGAACCGTCCAGCCTGCAGGATCTGCGCAACCTCCAGACGGCTCGCCAGGTGCTCAGAAAGATTCTCTCCCCTCTCCCCCAGACCGCCGAGAAAGATGACCCGGCGCACACCGGCCCGTTCCGCGGCCGTCACGAAATTCCCCGCCGCCTCCCGGTCCCGCCGCTCGAAGCCGGCCCTGCCGCCGGCCATGGAATGAACCAGGTAGTAGACCGTGTCAATGCCTGCCAGCACAGGGCCGAGGGTCCGCCGCTCCAGCAGGTCCCCCGTCACGAGCTCGACTCCATCCGGCAGGTCCGCATCGGGACGACGCACCAGGCAGCGCACCCTGAACCCTTCGGCGACGAGTCTCCGGACCAACCGCCGGCCGATGAATCCCGTTGCGCCGGTAACGAGAACGATCCCTTCGTCTCGCTCCATCTCCCCTCCCGTAACAGCCTACCGATAATTGTACACCATCTGGCAATAACACAAGAGGGGAGGCAGGAAGCAACCGTTTCATTGCCTCTGCCATGTACTATCCCGACAAGGTGACTCATGAAGTTAGCGATTTCCCCTAATAATCGGTTACAATGTTTTTGTCGAAACAATTTGTAAATTGCGTCACACGTGACGTCAGAGTGACATTCCACTCCCACAAGGACCTTCCATGACCCTCATTGACACCCCCCCCATCATCCTGGTTACCGGAGCCACCGGCTACATCGGCGCCCGACTGATTCCCCGTCTGCTGGAGGAGGGCTACCGGGTCAGAGCTCTTGCCCGCACCCCGGCCAAAATTGACAGCCGGCCCTGGGCCGGGCATCCGCATCTGGAGATCGTGAAGGGTGACGTTCTCGACCGGGATTCCCTGGTAGCAGCGTGCCGGGGATGCAACGCGGCCTACTACCTCGTCCACTCCATGAACCACACGAACGGGGACTTTGTCCTGGCCGACCGGGAAGCCGCCTCCAACATGGCCGCCGCGGCCGAAGCCTGTGCGCTCACCCAGATCATCTATCTCGGCGGACTGGGCGAGGAAGGTGAAGCCCTGAGCGAACATCTCGGCTCACGGACGGAGGTCGCCGCCATCCTGCGCAGCGGCAAGGTGCCGGTAACGGTCCTTCGGGCCGCCATGATCATCGGTTCGGGGAGCGCCTCTTTCGAAATTCTCCGGTATATCGTGGAACGACTGCCGATAATCGTCACCCCACGCTGGGTCGATGTCCCCTGCCAGCCCATCGGCGTCCGCAACGCCCTCCGCTACCTCACCGGCTGCCTCCAATGTGAACAGGCCATCGGCGAAACCTTCGATATCGGCCAGGATCAGGTCGTTACCTACCGGCAGCTCATGGAGATCTTCGCCGAGGAGGCCGGTCTGCCGAAACGGCTGATTATTGCGCTCCCCATCCTCACCCCGCGGCTGAGTTCATTCTGGATAAACCTGCTGACGCCGGTGCCAGCGGTCCTAGCAAGGCCCTTGACCGAAGGGCTGCGCAACAAGGTTGTCTGCCAGGACTTCCGTATCCGCGAACTCATCCCGCAGGAACTGTTTGACTGCCGGCTTGCTATCCGGCTGGCACTGGAACGGGTCCGGCAACATCAGATCGAAAGCTCCTGGACCGATGCGGGGGAGGTCCCCCCCGCCGAATGGAGCACCCCCGGCGACCCGAACTGGGCGGGGGGAACCTTTTACAATGACTCCCGGCAGATACTCCTGGCCGCCTCACCGGGAGAAGTCTGGAAGGCAGTCATGAGTATCGGCGGGGAATCGGGCTGGTACTATGCCGACTGGCTCTGGAAGCTGCGCGGCTTTCTCGATCATCTTGTCGGCGGCGTGGGTTTGCACCGGGGACGACGCTGCCCCCTCGAGGTCTCTCCGGGGGATGCCCTGGATTTCTGGCGGGTGGTGAAAGTCACCAGGCTCCAGCGGCTGTTGCTCGTCGCCGAGATGAAGCTCCCCGGGGAGGCGACACTTGAATTTCGCATTGAGGAGATCGCCCCCGGGAAGACCATGCTGCAACAGGTCGCCCATTTCCTTCCACGAGGGCTCTTGGGGCTCATGTACTGGTATGCGGTCACCCCTTTCCATAACTTCATATTCGACGGCATGCTACGGGGATTTGGGAAAGCGATCTCCAAACCGGTCATCCGCGGCCCTGAACGCATGCTGGCACCATAGGATGCCCCTAAACAGCAAAGGGAGGCTCTGGTGCCAGACCATTCCCTCCAGGGGGTGAAGGCCGAAGCCATCGCCTGACTTGCATCCCCCCGGCTCCGTGCTACTATTTCTGGTGAAACGGTCCACAGGAGGCAGCCATGAAAGAATCCGAGCACATTGCCGTATGCAACCGGACTGAGCGTAAGGACGAACCGGTCCGCCTGAAAAACCTTAAGACCGGCGAAATAGGCCTTTCCTTCGGCTGCACCCTGGAAGGTGGCACTATCCAGGTGAAGCTGGAAAACGGCCAGTTGGACAGTTGGGACCCGGCCGACTGCGAAGAGCTTTAAGTCAGAGGCCAACGCTGACACAGAGGGACGGACTGCTTGGAAGAACGGACATGCAAGCGAAAGACGGTGGAAGTTGGATGCTGGCTGGTGGAGTTGGACGGCGCCTCCTGTTTCCATACCTTCGACCTGTCTGAGGGGGGAGTCTGCGTCAATACCGACGAACCGCTCCCCGTCGGACGGATCGTCACGCTCCAGTTCTTTACCCCCAAGGGGGCAGCCCCGGTCAGCATTTCGGCCGAAGTGGTCTGGAGCCGGCTGGAACCCACCGCCGGGATGGGACTCCGCTTCACTGACCTCGACCCGAAAGCCCTGCAGGTCATCAAGGAATTCACCGCCATCCTCGAACAGCGCAGGAAATAAAAAAGGGGGTGACCCACAGGCCACCCCCCTTCTGACTTTTCCAGCCCATAAAATCCCGAGTACCGGAGCACACGTCCCGGATTCCGGATCCCGGCCTCACCCCTTCGTATAGAGTACCGCCACCGCCTTCGCCCGTGTCTCACCCACCGACACATAGCCATGGGGCTCCGACGAATCGTAATAGACACTGTCCCCCGGCAGAAGGCGCATGACTTCTTTGCCAAAATGGAACTCCAGTTCGCCCTCCACGATATAGAGGAATTCCTCACCTTCGTGACGGTAAAAGTGGCTGTCATCCCAGGCAGTAAGCTCGAACTCCACGAGGAACGGCTCCATATGTTTCTGGCGGATGCCGGGGGCGAGGGTACGGTACAAGTAGCCACCGGTGACGTCGCTGTTGGGGCGGCGCGGTGTTGCAACCACCTGCTCTCCGCGGATAAGGACGTACTTCTGCCGGTCCCCCTCCTCCTCGAAGAAATAATGGATCCCCACCTTGAGCCCCTTGGCGATCCGCAGGAGAGTCGCGAGGGGAGGCATCACCTGGTCGTTTTCGATCTGGGACAGGAGCGGCTTGGAAAGTCCCGAAAGGTCGGACAGTTCCTGCAGCGTGAAGCGCCGCTCCTGGCGGAGTTTCCGGATTTTCTCCCCCAGCCTCAAATCCTTCAGTTCCGTTTTTATATCCGTCACAGCCGACTCCTTGTCTTAGGGCTTGTAGGTAGTATAGATTTTTTATATGCAAAAGGTCACGCCGCGTCAAGGGCGATTTTCGTTTCGGCAAATGCGGATTGACATCGGGACGGATTTTGGCTAACCTTGCCGACATCAACGTAACACAACGTATTCACGAGGTTTTGCCATGAATTGGTCCGGCATCCCGATCTGTCTCCTGTTGCTCGTTCTCCCCCTGTCTGCCTGCAAGAAGAAGGAGACTCCCCTCTTTTCCGAATCGTCCCGTCAGGCCGAGGCGCCGGTCAAGGAGGTACCCAAGGACATCCTGGCCTCCCAGCAGGCGTTCTCCAATGTGGTCAAGGCGGTCAATCCGGCGGTGGTCAACATCTCCACCGTCAGCAAAAAGAAGCTGGTCCAGCCTTTCTTCGAATTTTCCCCCTTCTTCGACGATTTCTTCGACGGACGCCAGCCCAAGCCCCAGTACCGCCGGGAAAACAGCCTCGGCTCCGGCTTCATCATCAACAAAGAGGGGTATATCATCACCAATGACCACGTGGTGCGCGACGCGGAAAGCATCCAGGTCAAGCTCTCCAACGAGGAGGAATACAGCGGCAAGGTCGTGGGGAGCGATCCCAAGACCGATATAGCCGTCATCAAGATCAACGCCAAGGACCCACTGCCGGCGGCAGTGCTGGGCGACTCGAGCAAGCTCCAGGTGGGGCAGTGGGCCATCGCCATCGGCAACCCGTTCGGGCTTGATCGGACCGTCACCGTCGGGGTGGTCTCCGCCACCGGCCGGTCCAACATGGGAATCGAGACCTACGAAGATTTCATCCAGACCGATGCATCCATCAATCCGGGCAATTCGGGAGGCCCCCTCCTCAACATCTACGGCGAAGTAATCGGCATCAACACCGCAATCGTGGCCGCGGGACAGGGGATCGGCTTCGCCATACCGGTCAACATGGCAAAGCAGGTGGTGGCCCAGCTCATCAAGAAGGGAAACGTGACGCGCGGCTGGCTCGGAGTGGCGATTCAGCCGGTAACCCAGGAGATCGCCCGGTCGTTCAATCTCGACAAGCCCCGCGGGGCGCTGGTCAGCGACATCATGGCCGGGAGCCCGGCCGAAAAGGCGGGGCTGCGCCGGGGCGACATCATTCTCAGCTTCGCCGGCAAGGAGATCAAGGATTCCCGCCAGCTCCAGCTGGTCGTGGCCGAGACGCCGGTCGGTCAGCAGGTGGCGGTGGAGATTTTCCGCGACGGCAAAATCGTAAAGCTCTCCCTGGCTACGGGGAATGCCGACAGTGCCGCGGCGAGCAAGCCCCGTTCGACCGAGCCTCAGGCCAGCCTGTTCGGCCTCGCGGTTGATGAACTCCCCCGCAACAGGCTGGGCAGCGGACTCAGTGGCGTCATCGTCAGCGATGTGGAAGAAGATGGCGCGGCAGCCGAGGCGGGTATCCGGCCGGGAGACATCATCACCTCCGTCAACCAGAAGAAAATCGGCAACCTTGCCGATTACGGGCGGGCCATGAAAGAGGCGGTGCAGCGCGGGAGCGCGGTTTTCCTGGTTCGCCGGGGGGATGCGAGCATATTCTTTGCCCTTCGCATCCGCTGACCGCACAGCTGGCAGGAAAAAAACTGGCGTACAGCGACGGACTTGGTGTATAATCCCCCGAACCGCCCGTTACGGGACTGATTCGAGCGCGGCTGACGTCAGCCGGGGAAAGGATGTCCATGAGTCTCATCGATAATCCGGAACAGGCACGACGCCTTGCCCGGGCCATCATCTCCGATGTCGCCATCTACAACCGGGACAAGGTGGAACAGGGGATCAAGAACGACAACATCTTCGATGTCCTGACCGATGAACTGGAAGAGGGACGTCAGCACTTCGTTTCCCGTGTCGCCCCCCAACTGGCTTCCTCCAATATTTTCGAGATCGCCGTGGTGGACGTCCTGATCAAGCGGGCTGGCAAGATCGAATCGTCCATCTGGTAATCCCCCAATAACATCCATTTCAGGGAAGGCGCGGTTAAGGGAATCGCGCCTTCTTTCATTTCAAGCCGGGACGGACCCATGGAAAAACACGAATTCATCTATCCACCGGACAGCGAGCCGGCCCGTCTCGACCAGGTGGTGGCACGACTGATCGGCGGGCTCACCCGGGCCGCGGTACAGCGGCTCATCGAGGCCGGCATGGTGACCGTTGAGGGGCTCCCCCAGAAACCCTCCGTCAAACTGAAGGGGGGCGAACGGATCGTCGTCACCATTCCCCCACCGTTGCCTGCCACCCCTGTCCCCGAAGCGATCCCCCTCACCATTCTCTACGAAGACCGGGACCTGGTGGTCGTCGACAAACCGGCCGGCATGGTGGTCCATCCCGGTGCGGGAACCAGCGGTGGCACCCTTGTCAACGCCCTCCTCGCCCATTGCAATGACCTGTCCGGCATCGGCGGGGAACTACGGCCGGGAATCGTACACCGGATCGACAAGGACACTTCGGGGGTCGTCGTCGTGGCCAAGCATGATGCGTCCCACCAGTCCCTGGCCCACCAGTTCAAGGAACACACCATCAAACGGATATATCTGGCCTTGGTCTTCGGCTCTCCCAAGACGGACAAGGGACGGATCGAATCGGTCATCGGCCGGCACCCGACGGACCGGAAAAAGATGTCCGGCAAGGCGCGCCACGGCAAGCACGCGGTGACCCACTGGCAGGTTCTGGGCCGCTACAGCGGCGTAACCCTGCTCAAGCTCCGGCTGGAGACCGGCCGAACCCACCAGATCCGGGTCCACCTCTCCGAAGCGGGCCATCCGCTGCTGGGAGACGACACCTACGGCGGTGGCGGCCGGCTCGCCGGCATCCGTGATCCACAGTTGCGGGCGCTCATTCGGGATATGGGGCGCCAGGCGCTCCATGCCAAGACTCTCGGCTTCCTCCACCCCACCAGCGGAGAATACCTGGAGTTCGATACCGATCTGCCCGAGGACATGGGCAGGATAATAGAGTATCTGGAAAATCAGGGACCAGACCCCAAAAACGGGCCTGCAGGGGGCAGGGATTAAGCCGCCCCGAGCACTTACAAGGAGTCATTCGTATGGACATGAAAAAAATCGGCAAGGTCCACTACCTGGAGCCGCTGAATCTTGCAAAAACAGGCATGGCGGTCCAGGGCTTTACTACCCGCCATGAAGGTCTTTCGCGCCCCCCCTACAACTCATTCAACCTGGGGACCAACACCCTCGACTCCCCCCACAGCGTGCAGGGAAACAGGAGCCTGCTGGCCCGGGCCTTCGGCACCCGACTGGAGCGACTGGTGACCGTTAACCAGGTCCATGGTGTGGACCTTCTGGTACTCGACACCCCCAATCCGGATTACGGCCACTTCCTCAAGCTGGAAGCGGACGGCATCATCACCAACCAGCCCGGCGTTATGATCGGCATTTGCGTTGCCGATTGTGTGCCGCTCCTTCTCCTCGATCCGGTACAGAAGGTTGTCGCGGCGCTCCATGCCGGCTGGAAGGGGACCGCCGGGCTCATCGCCCACAAGGGGGTCGAGGGGCTCGTGAAGATATTCGGCAGCCGCCCTGCCGACATCCTGGCGGCAGTCGGCCCCGGCATCGGTCCCTGCTGCTACCAGGTTGACGGACCGGTCATGGAGACCTTCAAAAAGAGTGGCGCCGGTTGGGACCTGTTCGCCACGGAGCATGAGAAGGGAAAGTGGGGGCTCGATCTGGGGGCGGCCAACCGGCGCCACCTTCTGGAGTCCGGCCTCGTCGAAGAGAACATCAGCACAGCGGCGCAGTGCGTCAGCTGCAATCACGATCTGTTCTTCTCCTACCGACGGGACGGAGGCGATACGGGGAGACAGATGGGGTTCATCATGCTGCAGGACAAGGATTAATCCATGGCCATTTCGCGCCATTTCTGGTATAAACGGCACATCAACGCCCCGGTTACCACCGCGACACTCTCCTCAGGAGGCCTGGCTGTGAACAGGATGCTGAAACTACTCCCCGTCGTTCTCATTTCCATCTTTACCTTTGGCTGTTCCCACAATTACTACAATGTCCCGAAGGACGCCTACGCGAGCAAGGTGAGAGTGCTCGGGGTGGCCCCGCTGCTGGTGGACGCCGACTCCGACATCCGCTATCCGGACAAGGGTGCCCTCGTCGATCTCGTCAGGGATGCCAACCGCAGGAGCGAAAAGGAACTGGTGGCCATGCTGAAGGATACCGGCGCCTATTTCTCGGTAAAACTCCTCCCCGACGACCCCGACCAGCTTGTCGGGAACCTGGTCTATCGCCGCGAGCGACGGGACGACGCTGGTGTGATCTATAACAAGTATTTCTTCAAGGTGCAGGAACTTCGCGATTACATCACCAGAAACGGTGTGGACGCGGTCATGGTCGTCGTGGTAAGCGGCATTACCAAAAAGGATTCGATCCGCTCCAGCAACCTTCTGTCCTATCTCGACAGCAGCTACGACTACCTGATCATGACTGCCCAGATACTGGATGCAGACGGCACTGTGCTCTGGGAGTACCCCAATTTCCGCCAGCGGCTATTATCCTTCCCTCCCCTGCTCCCCCTTCAGTATCCTGCCTTTGACGAGGCGGAGGCCAATGCCAGCGACAAGGTGGAGGTCAAATTCAAGACCATCGAGGGCATAGGCCGGGCTTTCGGCAAGATGCAAACATCCAGCCTCTCGTCCAAGACAAAAATTTCCATTCTGTACGCCGACCAGTTCGAAAAAATGGTTTCGCTTCTCACTCCCGATTCCCAGCTATTGGGCAACGGCAGCAACGGGGAGAAAAAGTCCGCAGCGCCACAACCAGAACCGCAGCCGACCTCGCGGCAATCCGCGCCGGCCGCACCCCAGCCGGCCGCTGTACAGCCGGTCACGGAAACTCCGGCACCAGCGGCATCCCAACCGGTGTCCGAACCGGTGATTGCCGTGCCCGCACCTCTGGTGGTCGAATCGGCCTCGCCGGTGGCAGCGCCGATTAAGCCGATAGGGCCGGCTGTACCGCATTCGGATAGATAGGACCTATAGGTCATATAGGACGTATAGGTCCTATTGAACGAAAAAAAGGGGAGGTCGACTGACCTCCCCTTTTGCGTTTATCATGTAATGCAGTCGCTAATTATGCCGCCCGGTCGACCACCTTCCCTTCGCAGCTGTTCACGAGTTCCTCGTACCGCGCCGCGAAACCGGTCGGCGTCCTGGCTTCCGCCGCATTGTAGGCAGCGATGATGCCATCCCGCAGGGTATCGGGAATGAGACGTTCTGCAAGTGGATAGAGGATGTCGTCCTCCTTGGCAATGTGTTCCCTGAGCAGTTCCAGGTAGCCGAGAGCATTGGCGGCGATGGCGTTGTCCTGTCCCTGTTCTCCTCGCAATGCCGCCTGGGCGGCTTCTTCCATGGCGCGGACGAATGCCCGTCCCTGGTCATGCTCCAGCAGCATCGCCGCAACCGGACTGTTCTGCCGCGGCATGCCGTTTGCCACCAGCGCCTCGAACAGCACATCCTCTTCCTTGGCGTGGTGGAAACGGTCCGCGTAATTCCTGATGAAGTCCACCGCATCGAGATAGAACCGGTAGTCCGTATACTTCCCCTCCCTCGTCAGGCTGGCGTTCCGTTCCAGGACCTCCAGCATCCGCAGAATCAGCTTGTGCTCGTTGACCAGGGTGGTCGTGATGTCCCGTTTCGTTCCCATGGTCAGTTCCTCCTCTCGCCATCCACCCCGATGATGAACGTTTCCAGGGGGATATCCTTGCCGGAAAGTCCGAGCGCCTGCTTGACCATGACATCGAGGCCGCGGCAGCAGGGGACCTCCATGATGGCAACGGTGATGCTCTTTACGCCGTTCTCCCGGAAGATAGTCGCGAGTTTCTCCACGTAACTCCCCGTTTCATCCAGCTTAGGGCAGGCGATGGCAAGTGCCTTTCCCTTCAGCAGGTCGCAGTGAAAACTTCCCAGCGCAAACGCAACACAGTCGGCCGCGACGAGGATGTCGGCCTCCCGGAAGTACGGTGCCGTTGGGGGAACAAGGTGGAGTTGGACCGGCCACTGCCGCAGTTCGGACGGCGTCTGTGCCGCGGTTTCGTTATCGTTCGTTTCGCTTCTTTCGATGACCCGCGCCATGCTGCCGGGGCAGCCGCAACCAAGATGACTCATTGTTGTTCTCCTTTTCCGTTGTCTGCCAGATACGTGTTGATTTCCGCCTCTATGTTCGCTTCATCCTCTTTGGAAAGGCCGTGGATGGAAACCACATCCTTGAGGAGACATATCCCCACCTTGCAGGTGACGCAGCCGATGTCGTAGCGGTTGAGAATGTCACCGATCGGTGGGTGGGTGGCGATGACGTCCTGGATCGCCTGATTGCCGAGATTCTGCTTGAATTCCATGGTTTCCTCCTCTGTTGATGATGTCAGCATAACGCGGCAGAGGAAAAAAGATTATGACGTGGGTCAAAAATCGGCAGGTTATAACCGAAGCAGAGTAACGCGGGGAACAGCGGATACATGTCCCCCCTCCCTTGATGGAAGGACCCGGAAGTGGGCCTAAAGGGGGAGGGTGAATGAATCCGGAGATTCGGGTGAGAGTTACGTGCAGACCTGGTTGCGCCCTTTGTGCTTGGCCCGGTAGAGGGCCTGATCGGCAGCCTTTATGACTGCTTCGGGAGTAGCAGAGCCGTCAGAGCTCTCGGCCACACCGATGCTGATGGTGACCGATACCGTCTGGTCGCCGTTGCCGGCGCCACGCTGTTTCTTCCCCTCCTGACCATCTTTGGGGCGATCGGCACTACGGATTTTCATCTGGTAGTCGGCAATACTCTTGCGCACCTCCTCCAGGTGAGGAGTGGCATCTGTCACACACCGGTGCGGGAAAAGGATGGTGAACTCCTCGCCGCCATAACGGAACGCCCTGCCCCCTCCCTTGACCCCCTGCATCCTGCTCGCCACCATCCGGAGGACCTGGTCACCCACATCGTGGCCATAGGTGTCGTTGAACCGCTTGAAATGGTCGACGTCGAGCATGGCGATAGAGTACTGCCGCCCCAGCCCCATCAGCTGTTCGTTGAGGGCACGGCGCGACGGCAATCCGGTGAGGTCGTCCCGATACGCCATGTTGTGGGAGTCCTGGACGACGCTGATGATGAGGAGCAGACCGGCTGTGCCCATGAACAGCGGCACGATGTGCTCGGTGGTAAGCCAGTTGCAGACCACAGCCGCAGCGAGCAGGGCACCGAACATGCCACTCTCGAGGGGGGCGGGGCGAACGAGCAGTTTCCCGGCGATGAGGAGCCCTCCGGCGAGGAAGAGAAACAGCGCCACCTGGGGGATGAGGAACCGCTCAAGAAAGGGGTTGACTACCAGTTCCTTGCCGACGAACTGCTGGATCTCCACATAGTTGTAGCGGACGAACCAGGCCACCATGGACGCCTGGCCGGCCAGGAAAGCGAGACGCAGCCGTCCGGCGGTCGTCAGGACTCCCCGTTCCCGGAGAAAACAGAAGAGAGTGATATTTACCGGAAGAAGGACCGCCAGGGACTGGTAGATCATGCCGGTGCGAAAGTCCACCAGCCCTTGCTGCAGGAAGGCGCGGCAGCTCCAGTAGGCAACACCGAGCAGCAGGGCGACGCAGAATACCCGGCCGCGGTTGAAGTGGAAGCTGAGGAGAAGGAGAGTGGCGAAGATGAGATAAGGAGCGGAAACCAGGTGCACCTGCCATTCGGGAGGGAACGCGGCAATACGGGGAAGGGACATGGACGCGACCGCCAGAAAGATGACCGGCAGGGCAAAAGAGACGAAGTTTTTCAGCAGAGGATGGCGCACGACGGTCTGAACTCCCTGAGCGCTGAAGTGCTAGGAGCGCTTTTGCCAGACGGTAAGGAAAAACCAGTAGATAACCAGCAGGGGGAAGGTGGACATCGCCGCCGCAAAATTGCCGAGGAAGAGCTGCATGGTGGCAAAACCGACAATCACGACAACGATCAGAATCTGCAGCACAGCGGCAATCCGTCCTAACGACCCGATCGGTTTCCGTTCCTCTACCATCCATCCCTCTCCCGTCACGCGTTCCCGACACTCCCCGGCTCTGTGTTATACACCCGCGGTATTCGGTGCGTCAACCGATATTCGCCGCAGCAGAGTCCGCTCTTCACCCAAAAAAACGCCCGGCCGGCAATCCGGCACGGGCACATAACAACCGTGGAACTATTGGGACCGGAGAACTAACCGACGATCGGCTGCCCCCCCACCCCCCATGCCGCAAGCTCGGCCAGCACCCGCTCGACGAGTTCATCGAGCTGGGCCGCCACAGGCAAGGAAAGCTCCATTCCCATCTCCAGCACCGCCGGCTGGACCCCCCAGAGAACCATCTCCCGTGGTGAAAACCCTTGCAGTTCCGCCACCGCCAGGAGATCCTGCAATCCCATCTGGTGGGGAGAGAGCTTGGTCTTGAGGGCAATGGGAAGCTCCTCCCCCACGAGCCGCACCACCGTCCCCGGCTCCCAGCCGGTTTCGACGGCATCCACCATCAGAAGCTGCCCAACCCCTTCCAGCCACGGCAAGAGGTCCAGCCCCAGAGTTCCCCCATCCAATATCTTCACCTCGGGGGGAAACCGGTACTCCCGCTGGAGGCGCTGGACAACCCGGACACCGACGCCGTCATCGGTCATGATCAGATTGCCTATGCCGAGCACGAGCGTCGACACGTGTCAATTCCTATCCCGGACCGACTTGTAGCCGCCGAACATCCCCGACATCACCCCACCCTTTTCCTTCACGTCCATGAGCCAGGCGCTGTAGACGTGATGGATCGCAAAGGCGATCAGCAGCCACATGGTCAGGTGGTGGGTCTGCCGTATCCCCTGGTTGGAAAAGAGGGCGAACATCCACCCCAGTAGCGCGTGCAGCGTCCCTTGGGGTGCATGCTCCGAATAGAGCGTGAAGCCGGTGAGAATCATGACCAGGTAGAGGAGAAAGACTACCGAGTATGCTGTGCCGGCCAGGGCGTTATGACCCGTCACATGGGGGACCTGGCGGCTCAGAAAGGTGTAGTAGCGAAAGGTATCGAACATGTGCCGGCGTCCGTCCCTGGTCAGAATGGGAAAGAATTCCTGCCAGCGGGCATAACGATTCCCCCTGAACGCCCAGTAGATGCGGCTCGCAACACTGATGGCGAAAGTATAGGCGGCGACGAAGTGGACAAAACGGATCCACCCCATGACATACCGGGAGGGGGTAAGCGCCAGGGTCTCGGGAGAACCGATATAGAAGCCTGTCAGGGACAAGGTCAGGATACAGACCACGTTCACCCAGTGGCTGGCCCGCACCGGCACTTCCCATACGTACTTTTCAGAGAGGTTTCCCATGGTCAGCCTCCTAAACCACCTTTATCTGCACCATTTCGTCCCCCTCGGCATCCATCACATGGACCGCACAGGCGAGACACGGGTCAAAGGAGTGGATGGTCCGGAGAATCTCCAGGGGCTTGCTCGGGTCAGCCAGTGGAGTCCCCACCAGCGCCGCCTCGTAGGGACCCCGCTGCCCCTTTTCGTCCCGGGGAGAGGCGTTCCAGGTGGAGGGAACCACCGCCTGGTAGTTCTCGATCTTCTGATCCTTTATCCTGATCCAGTGACTCAGGGCACCACGGGGGGCGTTATGCCAACCGGAGCCGGCGGCCTCGCGCGGCCAGCTCGAAGGGTCCCACTTCTCGCCGTTGTGGATGGCCAGGTCACCCCCTTTTACGTTGGCAACGAGCATGTCGAGCCATTTGGGGAGTTCCTGGGCCACCAGCAGGGTCTCGATCCCCCGGGCCGCCGTGCGTCCCAGGGTGGAGAAGAGCGCTTCGGGGCCGACACCGAGCTTTTTGAGCACCATGTCTACGGCACCCTTCGCCCCTGCATGTCCCGAAGCATAGGCGACGAGGATGGTGGCAAGGGGACCGGTCTCCATGGACGTGCCGTCGTAGCGGGGAGACTTGACCCAGGAGTATTTTCCGGTCGTATCGATCATGTCGTAGGGTGGCTTGGGCCCCGTGTACTTCGGCTCGGTCTGCCCATCATAGGGGTGGACGCCGGCGTCGCTCCCTTCGTACCATGAATGGGCAACGCTCTCGGTGATCTTCTTCTGGTCGATGGGATAGACCTTGGTAAGGTCCCTGTTAAGTATGATCCCGGCGGGAAACCAGAGTTTTTCCCTCTTGCCGCTGTTGTCCAGGGGATATTCGCCGCAGCTCAGATAATTTCCCACGCCGGCGCCGATCCCGGCCCATTCTTTGTAGAAGGAGGCAACGGCGAGGAGGTCGGGGATATATACCTTCTCCACGAAATCTTTCGCCTTCTTGAGCAGCTCCCCGATCTCGGCGATCTTATCGGCGTTCAGCGCATTCTGGGAAGTGGGATCGATGGGAATCGCCATCCCCCCCACCAGGAAGGTCTGGGGATGGGGGTTCTTGCTGCCGAGGATGGCGTGGATCTTGATCACCTCCCGCTGCCAGTCCAGGGCTTCCAGGTAGTGGGCCGTGGCCATGAGATTGGCTTCCGGCGGCAGCTTGTAGGCCGGGTGCCCCCAGTAGGCGTTGGCGAAGGGGCCAAGCCGCCCCTTGGCGACAAAGGCCTTGAGTTTCTCCTGGACACCTTTGAAATAGGTGGATGAGTTGAGTGGCCAATCGGAGAGGGACGCGGCCAGGGCGGCCGTCTTTACCGGGTCGGCCTTGAGCCCCGACACCACATCTACCCAGTCGAGGGCATGGAGATGATAAAAGTGGATGACGTGGTCCTGCACCACCTGGATTCCAATGATGAGGTTGCGGATCAACTCCGCGTTCAGGGGGATTCTGATGTTGAGGGCATTTTCCACCGCCCGGATGGAGGCGATAGAGTGGACCGTGGTGCAAACTCCGCAGAAACGCTGGGTGAAATACCAGGCGTCGCGCGGGTCGCGCCCCTTGAGTATCTTCTCGATCCCCCGAAACATGGTACTTGAACTCCAGGCATCGGTGATGGCACCCCCGTCCACTTCCGCCTGGATACGGAGATGCCCCTCTATTCTCGTAATCGGATCAACGACAATTTTAGCCACGGTTACCCCTCCTTTCCCCCATCGGATTCATCATCATGCCGGAACCCACTCACCACCCCGTGGGCTGCGAAGGCCGCTGCTGTCGCCACCGCCAGGCCAGTACCGATCTTGTCGGCGGTCGTCTCGATGCCGAACCCCGGCACATTGGGAAGTCGTCGGTAGAAGGGGGTCATGGTGTCCCAGAACTGGGGTTCCGAACACCCCGCACAGCCATGGCCAGACCCCACCGGCCAGTTGGTCTTCTCATTGTAGCGCTGGATGGGGCAATTGTGGAAGGTCTCCGGACCCTTGCACCCCATCTTGTAAAGGCAGTGACCGCTTCGATGGGCCTCACTACCCCACGACTCCACATACTGTCCGGCGTCGAAGTGGGGGCGACGCTCGCAGTTGTCATGAATCCGCTTGCCATAGGCAAACAGCGGACGTCCCTTACCGTCGACGGCAGGGAGCTTGCCGAAGGTGAGGAAATGAACGACAGTGGCCACCAGGTTATCGGTGTTCACGGGACAACCGGGGAGATTGATCACCGTAGCGCCCGGCACCGCTTCCTTGACGCCGACCGCGCCGGTCGGGTTGGGGGCCGCCGCCGGAATCCCCCCATAGGACGCACAGGTGCCGACCGTGATGGTGGCCAGAGCACCGCCGCACACCTCCCGGGCGATATCGAGGGCCGACTTGCCGGCAACGCAGCAGTAGATACCACCATCCTTCATGGGAATCGATCCCTCGACGACGGCGATGTACTTCCCTTTCAGCTCCTTCAGGGTCTTCATCCTGGCTTCTTCGGCCTGGTGGCCGGCGGCCGCCATGATCGTCTCGGCATAGTCGACGGAGAGCACATCGAGGACGATTTCCCCGACAGTGGGGCTGGCAGCCCGCAGCAACGCTTCCGTGTCGCCGGTACAGCTCTGGAACTCCAGCCAGATAATGGACGGACGACCGTCGCTCTCCAGCGCCTCAGCGATCCTCGGCACCAGCGTCAGCGGAAGCGCCAGGGCCGCCGACATGGCGGTACAGAACTTCATGAAGTCGCGGCGTGAGATCCCTCTTTCGGCAAAAACCCGTGGCAGGTCCGAACACTGTTCTACTAATCCTGGCTCATCCTCTTTTCCTCTGTGGGTCATGCAATAACCCTCCTTGTCCCATGGAACGTGTTAGGTCCGACCAATTAACCCTTTCAAATACAACTATCTGCAATAACAATACAACTTGCAATACCAGTACAATTAAACATTGTTTTACAAAATACCGCTGTTTTGTCAAGCAGTAAATACGCACGGCACGAAATAATCCTTACCACCACCACGATTCGATGAATATCAGCCATCAACTCCCTGACAGACATCCCCATTTTACGGTGCCGGGTCATACACCAAGCAAGATTCGGTTTTTCAAACAGTTATCAAGAGTATAGCACTGCATCACGACGCAGCAATGGGGTGAGAATGCCGCCGATTGTCCGGACACTCACCACAAAAAAACTGGGCGACATTTCCAAAATGTCGCCCAGCTCTTGTTGCATTAATGATGTGTACAACTGCCGATGCTCACCAGATGGACATCAGGCCGCAGCGTTTGTTGTTACTCGTTCCACCCCTCGGGATGGGCATCGCCGATCTGCTCCCAGTGCTCCGGCGAACGCCAGAGGCCGGACAAGATCAGTTCACGGATATGGAGAAACTCCTTGGGAAGCCGATCGTACATCTTGACAAACAACTCCTCGTGGGATAGCACCTCGTTCTGCCAGACATCCCTGTCAACGGACATAAGTTCATTGAACTTCTCACGGCTCATCTCCAGCCCTTCCCAGTCCATATCCTCGTAACGCGGCATCCAACCCAATGGCGACTCGACGGAACCGGCCTTACCCTGAACACGCTCTACGATCCACTTAAGTACCCGCATGTTGTCGCCATAACCAGGCCAGATGAACTTGCCATTGGCATCCTTGCGGAACCAGTTGACGCTGAAGATGCGGGGAGGCTTGGCGATGGAACGGCCAAACTGAAGCCAGTGGGCGAAGTAGTCGGCCATGTGATAACCGCAGAAAGGAAGCATGGCAAAGGGGTCTCGGCGGACATTGCCAGTAGCCCCGACAGCGGCGGCCGTGGTCTCGGAACCGAGGGTGGAGGCCAGATAGACACCGTAATTCCAGTTGAATGCCTGGTAGACCAGCGGCACGGTATCCTTGCGACGACCACCGAAAATAAAGGCGCTCATCGGCACCCCTTTGGGGTTTTCCCAATCCGGGTCGATACTGGGGCACTGTGATGCCGGCGAGGTAAAGCGGGCATTGGGATGGGCAGCCGGCCGGCCACAGCCGGGGGTCCACTCCTGCCCCTGCCAGTCGGTCAGCTTGGCGGGAACTTCCCCGTCAATCCCCTCCCACCAGACATCGCCGTCTTGAGTAAGGGCGACGTTAGTGAAGATGGAGTTCTTCTCGCAGGAGATCATGGCATTGGGGTTGGTCTTATAGTTGGTACCGGGAGCGACACCGAAGTAACCGTATTCCGGGTTGATGGCATAGACCTGACCATCGGCAGCAGGTTTGATCCAGGCGATGTCATCGCCGATGGTGGTGACTTTCCACCCCTTCTCCAGGAATGGTTTGGGAGGAATCAGCATGGCGAAGTTGGTCTTGCCACAGGCACTGGGGAACGCAGCCCCCACATAGGTCTTCTCGCCGGTGGGGGACTCAACGCCGAGGATCAACATGTGCTCTGCCAACCATCCCTCGTCTTTCCCCTGCTTGGAGGCAATGCGCAGGGCAAGACACTTCTTCCCGAGGAGGGCATTGCCGCCGTAACCCGAACCGTAAGACCAAATCGCCCGCTCTTCCGGGAAGTGAACGATGTATTTTTCCTTGTTACAGGGCCAGGGAACGTCTTTCTGGCCGGGCTGCAGCGGTGCACCAACGGAATGGAGACAGGGAACGAATTCGCCTTCTTTCCCGAGAACATCGAGAACGGCTTTTCCCATACGGGTCATGATCCGCATGTTAACGACAACATAGGGTGAGTCGGATATCTCCACGCCGATTTTGGCAATATTGGAACCGAGAGGTCCCATGCTGAAGGGGATGATGTACATGGTCCGCCCCTTCATGCACCCTTTGAACAGGCCGTGGAGTTTCTCCTTCATCTGCTTGGGATGCATCCAGTTGTTGGTCGGGCCGGCATCGTCTTTGGAAATACTGCAGATGAACGTACGGTCTTCAACGCGCGCAACATCGATGGGATCTGACCAAGCCAGATAGCTGTTGGGGCGCTTTTCCGGATTCAGCTGCCGGAAGGTCCCGCTTTGCACCAGCTGGTTGCACAGGCTGTCATACTCTTCCTGCGACCCGTCACACCAGTGAATCCGCTCCGGCTCACAAAGAGCCGCAACTTCCTCGACCCATTTCAGCAGTTGCTCGTTTTTCGGAACTTCGTAACTCATGCCTCGTATCCCTTCTCTATGAAAGTAATGATGCCGGTTTTTAGGCTTGCTAAAATAGCACAACATTCTGTAAATTCAAAGTAAAATTTAATATCGACTTGCCCGGCGGTTGACACGGCGCCTCCGGGTGTTACAGTGAACAAACTGATCAGTTACCTTCCCCGCAAACATGAGTCGTTCTAAGGGTGCAGAGCGAAAGCATGGGACGCAAGCATTGATTACACCACTGTTCTACTTGAGTTCGGGGAGAGGGGCAGGCGTTTGTCGCCCACCCGTTCCGAGCTAGCTAGGGACGATTTTTCACAGGGAGGAAAGGGATGCAAAGTTGGCGTTGTACCATATGTCAGTACGTGTATGACCCGGCGGCAGGAGACCCGGACAATGGCGTGGAGCCTAACGCCAGCTTCGACAACCTGCCCGCAGACTGGGTCTGCCCGGTCTGCGGTGCCGGGAAGGAGCTGTTTGAACCGATCTAAAAACGCGAGATACCGCCGGCAACCCCGTTTTTATTTCTTGGCAGGTTTGATGATGTCAATCTCGGACTTGTCACCGACCATCTTTATGCGCCAGACAAGACCGCATTTACCGCATTCTTTCACCGGTGATGCCTCGGCAGAGAATCCTCCCGAGTGAATGTCGATCTCAATGGCCTTTCTCCCTCCGCAGTTGGGGCACTTCATGGTAACCTCCTCAGCTTGACATTAAATGGTCACGGCGTACGCAGGACTCTGTCCAGCATTCGTCCATCTCGTAACTACTATAGCATCTAAATCAGAAAAAACAGGAACACCGAACACAATCAGGTCGGCAGAACTTTCTTTTCAATTAATTCAGTCAAACCGGAGAGAGGAGTTCATCTAGGACGGAAAGGAAATCCTCAAGATCGGCAAGCTGCATGTCTCCCATATGGGGGATACGAAACGTCTTCCCCTTGATTTTTCCATAACCGTCGTCAAAGGCATACCCACGCTCCCCCATCCTCTTTTTGAGTGCACCCAGGTCGTCACCACGGGTATTGGCAGCACAGGTGAGAGTCACGGAGCGGTAGGGGTTCGCCGGAAAGAACGCATATCCCCGCTTCATCACCCATCCCCGGACGTAGTCGGCCATCGCCTGGTGCCGCTCCCAGCGCGCGTCAAGCCCTTCGGCAAACATGCGGTCCAGTTGCAGGTCCATGGCATAGATCTGGGAAATGCAGGGGGTGGATGGGGTATTGTCTTTCTCATCGGCGGCGGCGAATTCGAGGAAATCGAAATAATACCCGCGCCCTTCGATCGTCCCACAGCGTTCCAGCGCCTTGTCGCTGGCGGTGAAGACCGCCAGGCCGGGGGGGAGCGCAAAAGCCTTCTGCACACCGAAGATGCAGCAGTCGATACCCAGCTCGTCCACCGGAATCCGGAAGGCACTCATGGACGAAACGGTATCGATGATCGACACCACCTCCGGATAACGGCGCAGTACGGCGGCAATCTCGGGGAGCGGCGACATGACACCGGTTGAGGTCTCGTTATGGATCAGGGTGATGGCGTCGTACCGGCCAGTGGCCAGGGTCGCATCCACCAGTTCCGGGGTAATGGGCTCTCCCCACGCCACCTTGATCGCATCCGCATCCTTGCCACAGCGGCGGGTAACGTCATGCCACTTGTCGGAAAAGGCCCCATTGCAGAAATTGGCGCAACGTTTCCCCACCAGGTTGCGGACAGCCCCCTCCATAACGCCAAAAGCACTCGATGTGGCAAGGAATACTCTCGAATCAGTCTCAAGGAGCCGCTTCAACTTCTCCTTCACCCCCCTGTGGAGGACGGCATATTCTGCCATGCGGTGGCCAACCATGGGGGTCGCCATGGCCTGCAGGATTTCCGGTGCAACCTCAACCGGACCGGGGATGAAGAGCTTTTTCCTCATGAAGGGAACTCCTTTGCGTACGTTGCCTGTGTTGCCGCGAAGCTAGCAAAAAGCGGGTGGAATGTCAAGGCGGAGAGGATGGCGGACGGTGGTATATAAGGGCGAATTATCAGAAAAACGAGGGGCAGGGACAAATTGAATGTAGCAGGTAAAATTAAAAGTTGTGAATATTAACAAATTTTTTGGTGTGAAGGCAAGAGTATTTTATCGCCGTTCAGATTTTTATGTTTGACAAAATCTGAAACAGCGTTGTAAATTGTACCAGTTTTTCGACACAATTTAGATAGTTATGGCGCGCTACTGCCAGACTGTTTTTCCACAAAGGAGACCCACTCTATGGCCATCAGAAAAACCGCAGGCTACGCCTGGAACATCATAAGCCTGATCGGCATGATCCTGGCGGTTACCGCCACCTGTGCGATCATCGTCTTTCTCTCCTATGAGGCCATTACCGGCGTCGAGAAACCGTACCTGGGACTGTTGACGTATTTCCTCTTCCCCGGGATGCTCATCTTCGGCCTTATTCTCGTGCCGATCGGTGCCTGGCGGGTCCGCAACCAGCGGCGCAAAGCGGTCATCGAAGGTATGGCGTCTCTGGATGAGGAGATCCCCCAGTATCCGCGCCTCGACCTGAACGAACCCTCACGGCGCCACCTGTTCATCTTCTTCATCGTCGCGTCCATAGTCTTTGTCCTCATCGTTTCCATCGCATCCCTCAAAGGGTTCGAGTTCACCGAATCCACTTCCTTCTGCGGCGAGCTTTGCCATACGGTCATGGAACCGGAGCATACCGCCTGGAGTAACTCCCCCCACGCCAAGGTCAAATGCGTCGAGTGCCACGTCGGCCCCGGTGCCGCCTGGTACGTAAAAGCCAAGATTTCCGGCATGCGTCAGCTCTTTGCCGTTGCCTTCCACACCTACCCGGCCCCCATCGAAACCCCCATCGAAAACCTCCGTCCAGCGCGGGACACCTGCGAACACTGCCACTGGCCGGAAAAATTCTACTCTGGACGGCAGAAGGTCTTCTACCATTATGCTCCCAACGAAACCAACATGCCGCGTGAGATCAACATGCTGATCAACATCGGCGGAACACCCAAAACACCCCATGCCAAGGGCATTCACTGGCATATCGGCACTGAGGTTAACTATATCGCCCGCGACAAGAAGCGCTTCGATATCCCCTATATCGCAGTCATGGGGAAAGATGGCAAGATCACCGAGTTCATGGACACTGAGAAGCCCCTGACCAAGGACGAAATCGCCAAAGGGGAAAAGCGTCGGATGGACTGCACCGACTGCCACAACAGGCCGACCCATATCTACCGCTCGCCGAGTCAGGAAATGGACGAAAACTTCGTCTCCGGCCACATCGACCAGTCGCTCCCCTACATCAAGAAGATTGCCGTGGAGTTATTGAGCAAACCCTACAAGACTTCCAGCGAGGCGATGACTTCCATCTCCAAGGGTATCCCCGAGTATTACGAGAAGAACTATCCTGCCGTTGCCAAGGGAAAGGCAGCAGCCGTAAAGAAAGCGACTGTCGAGGTCCAGGAAATCTACAACCGGAACTTCTTCCCCGCCATGAAGGTATCCTGGAGCACCTATCCGAACAACATCGGCCACTTCTATGCGCCGGGATGCTTCCGTTGCCATGACGGTAAACACAAGTCAGCAGAAGGCCGAATCATCTCCAAGGACTGCAACCTCTGCCACACCGTCCTTGGCCAGAAACAGGAAAACATCCCGGCCGGCACCCAGGTCAAAGAGTTCGTTCACCCGGTGGATATCGGTGACGAGCTGTATAAGACCAACTGCAGCGACTGCCACATGGCAGGTGGTCACGACGTCACGGGCGAAGGGGCCGGGGAAAGCATCCCGAAACACTGATCCCCATTGCAGACGCTGAACGCAAGAAAGCCCCCGGTCTGAATTCCGGGGGCTTTCTTTTTGATACCTTTGGCGCTACAACTCCTCCGTCACCTCCGGCCCCTCATCTTCTGCCGCCTCGTCCGGCTCGAAATCATCGTCGAGCACCCGTTCAAGAAATTTCCGGTTGTCATCGAGGAGCTTTCTGACTTCCTTCTCAAGTTCCGCAAGGTCATCCCTTACCATCGTCATGTCTCATAACCTCTTTTTTCCCAGCGCAACACGGTAGAGCCGCTCGTACTCACCAGCCGACTGCTGCCAGGAGTAATCCCTGCTCATTCCGCGCCGGACCAGTTTTTTCCAGGCATCCCGTTGCCGGTATGATTGCAACGCCCGTTGCAGTGCTTCCCACAGGGCGTCTGCCGTAAAGTCATCAAAGGTAAAGCCGTTGGGCTCCCGCGACCCGTCCCTTCCATCGAACACCGTATCCGCGAGGCCGCCGGTTTTCCTCACTACCGGCACCGCCCCATAGCGGAGAGCTATCAGCTGGCCAAGGCCGCATGGCTCATAGTGCGACGGCATGAGAAAGATATCGCTTCCGGCATAAATCTGCCGGGCGCATACGGAATCGTAACCGATGTTAAGCGAGATATTGCCGACACCTCGCGCATTGAAATCTTCAAACAGCTGATGATAGGCTTCGTCGCCGGCACCGAGCAGCACGAGCTGCACGTTCTCATCACCCTCGAGACGGGGAAGGATAGCGGTCAACAGGTCAATCCCTTTCTGGGACGCCAGCCGGGTCACCATGCCGACAAGCGGAATGTCCGGCGCCACTTCCAGCCCGAGCCGCTTTTGCAACCCTCTCTTGTTGACCGCCTTTCCCGCCGGCGCCGCTGGCGTATAGGTCTTGAAGATATGCCGATCAGTGGCAGGATCCCATTCCTCGGGGTCCAGCCCGTTAAGGACACCGTACAGGTCGTCACGACGCTGCGCCAGCACCCCCTCCAGTCCGCACCCCTGTTCAACGGACAGAATCTCGTTACAATAGGAGGGTGAGACGGTCGTGACCAAGTCAGCCGTGAGAATCCCCCCCTTCATAAGATTAACCTGGTCGTAGTACTCCAACCGGTCAATGGTGAAATATGACCAGTCGAACCCCATTTCCCCAAGTGAGGTCTTGGGAAACAACCCCTGGTAGGCAAGGTTATGAATGGTGAACAGGGTCGCCGTGCTCATAAAAAACGGGTCCTCCCGGTGCGCATACCGGAGCAGGACGGGAACCAGCGCAGTCTGCCAGTCGTGGCAATGGAGTATATCAGGACGAAAATCCATCCGTTTCAGCAGGTCGAGTACCCCCCGGCAAAAAAAGGCAAAGCGTTGATGATTGTCCGGGTAATCGCCAGCCGGCGTTCCGTACAGATGGTCGCGATGGAAAAAAAACCTGTTTTCCAAGAGGTAGACCGGTATGTCGGCGGACGTGCTCTGCCGCAGGAACCCCTTGCGGAGAGTTTCTCCCAGCGGGATTTCCACGCTCTTGCGCCCTTTGTGGATGGGAAACGGTCCTTCGCCAACGGTTTTGTAGAGGGGGAGAATAATGCGGACGTCGTGCCCCAGACGCTTGAGCGCAACGGGGAGCGAACCGGTGACATCCGCCAGCCCGCCGGTTTTGGCAAAAGGAGCCACTTCGGAAGCAACAAACAGTATCTTCATCGCACTGCCTCACATACCTGCGGGCAAGGGTCAACGTGAACTCTCCGGGGATCACCCGCATCGGGACGCCACATTTCAGACCTCTGCCTCCCGGAGAAAAGTCGCCGCATCTTCCGGAGACGTCGGATTGATGAAAAAGCCAGTCCCCCACTCGAAGCCGGCAATCTGGGTAAGCCGCGGCACCAGTTCGATGTGCCAGTGATAGTCATACTCGATGGACCCCCAGTATTCCGGCTTCCCCAGCCGGTCCTGGGTCGGAGGGGCCGTATGGAGAATGAAGTTGTATGGGGGATCCTTGAGGACCGTTTTGAGCCGGAAAAGCATCTCTTTCATGGCCACCGCCAACTCCGCCAGGTCCCCCTCTCCCAGCAGGGCGAAATCATGGGAATGGCGCTTCGGGTAAAGCCTGAGTTCGAAGGGAAAACAGGAGGCATAGGGGGTCATTATGACGTAATTTGCGAACTCCCGCACGATCCGGTCGCCACAGGAGATCTCGAAATCGATGAGGTCGCAGAAGATGCAGCGTTCCTTGGAGGCATAAAACTCCCGGCAGATCCGGAGCTCGGTCGCCGCGACCGGCGGCGTGAGTGGCACGGCGATGAGTTGGCTGTGGGCATGGGAAAGTGTCGCACCGGCTCGGGTGCCGTGATTTTTGAACAGCACCATGTAGCGAAGCCGCCTGTCCTGGCGCAAATCGAGAAGGCGGGCACGGTAAGCCTGGAGCACACCGGTGATCTCGGCGGGAGTAAGGTCCGCCAGTCCCCGGTCATGATCCGGCGTCTCGATGATGATCTCGTGGGCACCGATGCCATCCATGACGTCGTAGAGGCCGTAACCGCGACTCTTCAACTCACCCTCGACCCGCAGCGCCGGATACTTGTTCGGGACAACCCGCACCTGCCAGTTGACCGTGTTGGGTGGCCCGGAGGGACGGATAGCAAAGATTTCCCGGGGGGTCTTGTCCTCGTTTCCGTAGCAGAAGGGACAGCTGGTTTGGACGCCGGTTTCTGCCTCCACGGCGAAGTCGCGGGGGCGGCGTCCCCGTTCCGTAGCGATAATCACCCAGTGAAGCTTGAGGGGGTCCCAGCGCAGTTCTGACATTCAGCCTCCATTCATATCAGCCAATTTTCCAACTCGATATCCGGGCCCGCATACTTCAGCACCATGGGGGCGTCGGTCGGCCAGCGTCCCACCTCTTCCTGGCCCCGGACCAGGGTGAGATAGGCGAACAGTTTCCCCGCCGGCACCAGGTTGATGGCATCGATGGGGACTGCAACCTCGCAGACCCGGGCAATTTTCCAGGGGCAGGCGACGCCGGCATCTGACCATCCCGTTTCTCCCTTGCACTGCAACCTCGCTTCACCAGCTCCCATATCCATAGTGACCCGCCATTCCCGTTCGGTGAGGAGGTGGACACCGAGGCTGTCTCCGGGCTGGAGGGAACGGTCGAGGGAGGAAACCCCGTCAATCCTGAAATAGAGGTTTTTGCGGTCAAAGCCGTAGAAAAAGGACTGCAGGAGGCTTTCCGCTGCATGCATGGCCGACGCCTGCTTGGTCAGGTCGTAGAGACCGGCGGCCAGCCACTCGAAATAGTCCGTCACCAACCCGTTGATGGTGGGGGTTATGAGAGCGGCCGGCTCCCGCACGAAGCCCGCCGGGCTTTTCTGCTTGATCGGCTGGTACAGTTCACGCGGGACTTCCTTGCCAAGCAATGTGTAGACGTGGATCAGGTACTTGCGGAACAGGGCATCGAAACGGTCGCTGTGGGGAGAAAAGTGGTCATCGCCGTACCACCAGAACCAGTCGCTCCCCTCGGCGGCATAAAGAGCCCGGCAAAGCTGTTGTCGCCGGTCGTCGATCGTCGCGGTCGGGTCGAGGCCCATTGTCCCAGAGGACAAAAGGTTCGCAACTTCGCCATCCCACTCTACAACCGCTGCCCGCGCCCGTGCAAGGTAATCCCACCCCAGGTTCTCCTCCGGATGACCGACCCAGATGCCGTAGTTTGCATTGATCCAGGAGCCGGGATGAACGTGCTGCAGCACCTGCCGGGGCGCCGACCGATCGAGAGTCTCGCTGAAGGTTGCCAGCCGTAGTCCCTTTTCGCTGGCAATTGCCCCGTACAGACGGGAAAGGAACGTATGGCCGTTGTCGGGGTAGTACTCCCATGCGTTCTCGCCGTCCAGGATAACCGGCACAACCTTGGCATTGGGAGTCCGCCGATGCAAGTCCAGCAGTCTGCCGACGAAATCCTCCACCGCCCGCACGGCATCCCACTGGGAGTAGGTAAAGCCGATCAGATCGGAGAGGGCGTGGTCGCGAAAGAACAGTCCCAGCCGCCGCTCTCCCGACTGGAAGGCATAGGGATGATAGAGGTTCTCCCGTCCCGGACCAAGTCCACCGGCAAGCGTATGCACGAGCACACCTTCATCGGTGGCAGCCCACTTCAGACCGCTTTCGGCGATGATGGACAGTGCCTCGTCACTCACCGACCCTTCCGAGGGCCACATGCCAACCGGTTCGAACCCGAAGGTATCTTTGAAGTAGGCGATCCCCCCGGTCACCTGGGCACGGGCATCTTCGGGATGGCGGAAGCGTAGTGCGGGGAGGGTCGCCTTAGGCATGGCCGTCTGGGCGCTTTTCATGTCGCAGAGAAGCGGCAGGATCGGATGGAAATAGGGAGAAACCGCAAGTTCGGCTTTCCCCTCCTCGTGCAGGCGCCGGTAGAGGGGGATGATCTCGTTGAGAATCTCCCGGTGGGTCGTAAACAAGAGCGCCTTGTCCGCGGGGCTGAAATGCCTCCCCTTGTCCACCAGTCTTTGCAGGGCCGGGTAACGGCGCCGGGCGGCCTCGCCGGTCCAGGAAAGGAAAAACCAGACTTGCAGATCGAGGAGTTCCTGTTCCCGGAAATGGCGCAGTCGGTCAGAAAGCTTCGTTGCCGCGCCATCTCCCGCCAGATAGAGGAGTTCCAGATAACGCGGATAGGGTTCGATCATCCGCTGGCGATTGGCTGAAAAGAAATTTTCCAGGAGGAAGAGCCGGTCCTCGTCGGTCATATCGGCGGGAGCCATCTTTCCCCGCACCAAAAATGGGTCCACAGCAGTTCCGCCGGCATAATCCCGGATCTGCTCCAGAAGCGACGGCACCAGGTTGAACACGACTTTTGCCCCCGGCGTCTCTGCCACGATGGCGGCCATGTCGTAGTAGTCCTTGACCGCATGGAGGTAGGTCCAGGGAAGGAGATACTCCCCCCGGACCGGCTCCTTGTAGTAAGGCTGGTGCATGTGCCAGAGGAAAACTATGGAAAGGGGCTCGGCCATGACAATCCCGTTCAAGGTTCAAGGTTTAACGTTCGAGGTTCAAGGTCAGCCCGGGAAAAGGACTTGTAACGTTGAACCCGGAACATTGAACTGCGGTTAAAGTTCCTTCTTCCACTTCTCAACCTTTTTCTTGTATTCATCCAGAAGTTTCTGCGCCGCCTTCGGTTCCTTGGCCTCGACGACTATGTGCACCACCGGCAGATACTGGTCCGGCAGTACCAGTGCCCAGTCCTGTCCGAAATGCACCTTGATGCCGTCGATGAAGGAGGCCTCCTTGTCCAGGCTGTCCTCGCTCATCTTGCGCATGATCCCCCCCTTCAGTTCGAAGACGCAGGGGACGGAGGTTTGGAGGAAGGCTCGCCGGGGGACATCGGCCAGGATATGGGAAAGGGGTTTGCCAACCGCCGCCAGGAGTTCGATCGCCTTGCCGATGGCGAACATGCCGTCGAAGGCGGCCTGGAACTTGGGAAAGGCGAACCGTCCATCCATGGACCCGGCCATGACCGCTTCGGGCGAAAGGGTCGCCTCTATCATGGCCCGCTCGCTGCTCTTGGTCCTGACCACAGCGCACCCGCGCTCCTGGGCCATGATTTCCACGGTGGAAGGGGCATGAACGGGCACCGCAAAGGTCCCCTTCTCACCCGCCTTGAGCATCAGGGCAACGAACAGCTCCAACAACCCGGACCCCTCATAAATGGCGCCCTGCTCGTCAACCATGGTAATCATCTCCGCACAGGGACTGAGCCAGATGCCCGCATTTGCCTCCAGGGTGGCAACGATCTTGGCCAGCTGCTGCAGACCCAGCGGGCGCTCCTCGGTGGTCTTGGACCCCCGCTCCTCGTCGATATAGGCATTGAGGCTGATGACGTCGATCCCCAGATCGTTGAGAATAGGAGGGAACACCTGACCGGCCGGCGAGTGGTTGAAGTCGATGACGATCTTGAATTTGCCCTTGCGGATGCCTGCCTGGTCGAGCCCGCGGGTTATCCCTTCGCGGTAGAAGTCGACGACCTGCGGCAGTTCGGTGATCCGCCCCGGCTCCGTATGGTGGGCACGGCGGAAGTTTTCCTTGAAAAAGACCCGTTCGGTGTTTTTCCCCATGGAACTCGAGAAATCGAGGCCATCACTGTCGAGAAAGATGATCTCGGTGGATGCCGGGTCGTCTGCGGCCTGCCGGAAGTAGACCCCCCCCAGCTCGCCGAAAGTCTTCAGCTTGTAGCGGACGATGGGCAACGGCGTCATCAGCAGGTCCCGCACATTGACACCGGCGGAAAGGATGCCACCGATGAAGCTCCGCTTGAGCATCCGCGAGGCGAGGTAGGCATCGCGGCCGGCCAGCACGAATCCCCCCTTGGGAAACGACGTGCCGTAGGCGCATCCGAGTTTGGCCACGAACTCCGGCGTCAGCTCCACGTTGGTGAGCCCTTTGATCATCGCCCCCTCGAAAAGGGACTTCTTCCATTTCTCCCCCCAGATGAGGTTGGCGGTGACGATGGCCCCTGCCTCGATCACCTTGCGCGGCCAGACCTTGACGTCTTGCTTGATATACACTTCTTCACCGATTGAGGTCTCTTCGGCGATGATGACCCCCTCGTCGATGACGACCCCCTGGCCAATCCGGACGTTGTTGCAGATGACGCAGTCATTCAGGCGTGTCCCCTTCTTGATGTACACGTTGTCCCAGATCACGCAACGGTTCAGCTTGGCCCCCGGCTCGATGGTGCAGTTGCGGCCGATCACCGAATCCTTGATATGGGCCTCACCGAGAATCTGGGAGTTGTCGCCGATGACCACGGTCCCCTGCAGGTGGGACGGATCGGCCAGGCGGACATCCGCCCCCAGGCGCAGGTCGCGGCCGACGAAATCCTGCTTCGGCTCATCGATCCTGACATTGATCCTCCCCTTGAAGATGTCGTGATGTGCCTCGCGGTAGGAATCGGTGTTGCCGATGTCCCGCCAGTACCCCTTGGCGGTGAAGCCGAACAGGGGTTCACTGTTCTCCAGCAGTTTCGGAAAGAGGTCCTGGGAAAAGTCGAAGTTCTCCCCCGCGGGGATGTACTTGAAAATCTCCGGCTCCAGCACATAGATGCCGGTGTTGATGGTGTCGGAAATCACCTCTCCCCACCCCGGCTTTTCGAGAAACTGGGTAATACGGTGCTCCTTGTTGGTGACGACGACGCCAAACTGCAGGGGATCTTTCACCGATGTGAGGGTGATGGTCGCCAGCGCCTTGTTGTGCTCATGGAAATCCATCACCTTCTGCAGGTTGAAGTCGGTCAGCAGGTCGCCGCTGATGATGAGGAACCGGTCATCCAGGTACTTTTCGGCGCATTTAACCGCCCCGGCCGTCCCCATGTCCTCCAGGGGGGTGACGTAGGTTATCTTGACGCCGAAATCCGTACCGTCCCGGAAGAAATTCTTGATTATGTGGGGCTGGTGGTAGAGGAGCATTACCAGGTCCGTGATCTCGTACTTCTTCAGCAGTTCCACGATATGAAGCATCATGGGGCGATTGATCAGGGGGACCATGGGCTTCGGCAGGCTGTTGGTCAGGGGCTGGATGCGGGTGCCGAAGCCCCCCGCCATAATCACGGCTTTCATAGCATGTACTCCTTTGTCATATGAATATCAGGTAAAGGTATGCGTCCGCTTCGCTCACAGGTAGAGGTAAAGCAGCAAACTTGCCATTTCTTTACCTTTACCTGCTTTTCTTGGCCAGCACCTTCCTGATTTCTTCTTTCAGCTCCTGCAGGTCGCTCGATTTGACCACATAACCGTCGGCAAGCCAGGCGGAGAAATCGTCCTTGTAACAGGAAAAAGCGGTACAGAGTATGACCGGCATCTCGTGCCGCTCCTTGACGATCTTTTGCAGCAGGTCGAGGCCGCTTTCGTTCTTCAGCTTGATGTCGAGCACCACCAGATCGAACTCTCCCCCTTCCAGTTGCGCCACCGCCTCGGCGGCGTTGCCTGCGGTCACCACGTCGTACCCCGCATCGGCCAGTTCCTGGGAGTAGAGCAGCCGGATGCTGCTTTCGTCGTCCACTACGAGTAAACGTGCCATGTCACATCCCCTCCTTGATCGGCAGTCTGATGATATACTGTGTCCCCCCCTCGGGGGAACTTTCGATGATAAACGGCGACCCGTGCTTTTCCAGGATGGTTTTGCAGAGCGGCAGACCGGCGCCCGTCCCCAGATTCTGGGTTACCATGAATGGTGTGGTAAGGGTTTCCACCATCTCCGGAGAAAGCGGAGTACCGTTGTCGGAAATCTTCACTGCCACGACTCCGTCATCACGCCAGGTCCGGATGACGATCTCTCCCTCGCCGGTGATGGTTTCCAGGGAACTTGTAATGATGGTTTTTATGCAGTATGCGATCTTCCGGTAGTCGATGGATACCTTGGGAAGTTCCGGCGCCAGTTCCAGGACACAGGTGACGCCGCGCTGGGCCAGCTGTCCGGCCAGTTCATCCCTGACCCCGCTGATCAGCTGATTGATGTCCCAGGTATCCAGGGCGGGATAGAGGGATTCCGAATAGGAGAGAACCTCCTCAAGCACCCCTTCCAGTTGTTTCGCCTCGTGGACGATGGTTTCCAGGTAGTCCCGCTTGCTGTCATCCTGCTCCATGTTCTTGAGAAGCGACCTGGCGAAACCGCCGATAATCATGAGCGGATTGCGGATGGAATGGGCGATGCTGGAGGTAATCCGCCCCACCAGGGCCATCTTCTCCATCTTGACGATCAGTTCCTGCTGTTCCTTGAGCTTGATGTTGGCGACGGTAAGCTTGTCGATCTCAACTTGCAGCCGCTCATACAGCGAAGCGCGTTCCAGGGCGAAGGCCACGGGGAAGGCGAAGGTTTCCATCGACTGCAGGTCCTGATTCGTAATCGGTTTCCGGGTGATGCAGTTATCGGCGAGGATGAGTCCTATGCGGCGGTGCCGGGAGATGAGCGGCATGATGAGAAAGCTGTCCACCCCCAGGAGCTGGGCCAGGGCCGGGTCGATGTCCGGGTTGGAAAAAGCGTTCTCCACGAGGATCGGTTTCCGTTCCCGCAACGCCCGGTTGAAGACGTGCTGTTGATCGCGGAGGGGGACGCTCAGCCGTTCGAGAATGTCGTTGAACTTCACCTTCTCCGACGACAGCTTGTTCTTCTGGAACAGGCGGGCCATATCCCGCAGGGTCAGGTTGGACCGGTTGACATCCTCCCAGATATGCCACGCCTCCTCCATGGTACGCGGCCCGACCCCCAGGTAGCCGCACAGCGCCTGCCGCTCCTTGTCGGTCATCAGGAGAAAGGCCCGGTTCATGCCGAACCCCTTGCCGGCAGTAATGGCGGTCATGGCCACCGACAGCACTTCATCCAGGTCGACGGATGTCTGCAGCACCAGGCTCAATTCGTGGAGGAACTTGATCTCCCGGGTCTTGCTGGTGAGGAACCCACCCAATGACTGGAGTTGGGACTTCTGGTCGAGGAATTCGCTGACGACGATGGAAAAAATTTCGGACAGGGGGTGACCGGACTCCTTGAAGCGGAGCAGGTCATTGGCAAACAGGGGGCAATCAATGCACTTTTCCACAACCCGTCGCCGGTAGACGCTGTACAGTTCCTCTTCCCCCTCGGCAATATTGGGGCACTCCTCCGGGGCGAGTTCCTTTTTCGTCCAGCAGCACGCGAACTCCACGCAGACCTCCAGCAGCCACGGTATCGGACATCTTCCCCGGAAACGCCACCAGTACCCGGGCGTGGGGGACGAATTGTTAATTAAATTACTGCCGGCAAAACGGAAACGGGATGACGGCAGAGCGCCGTCGACAGGGACAACAAGGCAAGTATATCAGTCGCGGACAGTTTTTCAAGGCAATTCGCCAGCGCCGATGCGACGTCAGGCGCTTTCCGCGGCATTCCCCAGTCGTGCAGCCGCCTGACGGCGGGGTCGGCAGGGAACTAAATTCACATCATTTGTTAATTAATAAAATCGTCGAGGTTCCCCCACCATGGCAACCGGGGGGAATTGGGGAGAGAGAAGGGACGGGAGAAAAAATTGCAGCGAAAATGCCGGAAAAGGGAGTTACTCCTCTTTTTTCGTCTCGCCATCCTTCTTCGGCTTGATCTCGATCTCGTCCTTGCCATCCGAGGCCCGTTTGAAATTCCGGATACTCTTTCCCAACGCACCACCGATTTCCGGAAGACGCCCCGCACCAAAAACGACCAGGACAATAACAAGGATGATAATCAGTTCCGGCATCCCGAAGCCAAACATACAACCTCCGCACAACGTTCTGAATTTGCCCAGAGTATCGCACCGGTGGTGGAAAAAATCAAGCATTCCCGCACTGCAAACTATCGCCTGCACCTGCGCGAGGGAGAATATTTCCCCATGCAAAGGACCGCGGGGCATGGTACTATCCATCCCATGGACACCTTCTCACTGGTCAGTGACCATACCCCCCGTGGCGACCAGCCCCGGGCCATCGACGAACTCGTGGCCGGCATTCTCCGCGAGGATCAGCACCAGGTACTTCTTGGTGTCACCGGGTCGGGGAAAACCTTCACCATGGCCAACGTCATCGCCCGGACCAACCGCCCTGCCCTCGTCCTCGCCCCCAACAAGACCCTGGCGGCCCAGCTCTACGGGGAATTCAAGGAGCTCTTCCCCGACAACGCCGTGGAGTACTTCGTCTCCTACTACGACTACTACCAGCCCGAGGCGTACCTTCCCACCACCGACACGTTCATCGAGAAGGACTCCTCCATCAACGACGAGATCGACAAGCTCCGCCATTCCGCCACGCGCAGCCTCCTTACCCGCCGGGACGTGATCATCGTCGCGTCGGTCTCCTGCATCTACGGCATCGGCTCCCCCGCTGCATACCAGGAGATGCACATCTTCTTCCACCAGGGGGCAGACGTGGGGCGGGACGACCTGCTCAGGAAGCTCGTGGAGATTCAGTACGAGCGGAACGACATCGACTTCCACCGCGGCACCTTCCGGGTCCGGGGGGATAGTGTGGAGATCTTTCCGGCCCATGACGACGAGCGGGCGCTCCGCATCGAGTTCTTCGGCGACACGGTGGAGGCGATCAGCGAGATCGATCCCCTGCGTGGTCTGGTAATGCAACGACTCCCCAAATGCGCCATCTACCCCGCTTCGCACTACGTGGCAACCAGGGAAACCCTGGAACGGGCCATTGGGCAGATCCGCATCGAACTGGAAGAGCGGATCCGCTGGTTCAAGTCGCAAAACATGCTGATTGAGGCACAGCGCATCGAGCAGCGGACCTTCTTCGATATCGAGATGATGGAAGAGATGGGGTTCTGTCAGGGGATCGAAAACTACTCCCGCCACTTCGACGGCCGGAATGAAGGTGAGCCCCCCTACACCCTCATCGATTACTTTCCGCGGGACTTCCTCCTCTTCATCGACGAGTCCCACATCACCGTCCCCCAGGTTGGAGGCATGTACCGGGGTGACCGCTCCCGCAAGGAAACCCTCGTCAACTACGGTTTCCGCCTCCCCTCAGCCCTCGACAACCGTCCCCTCAATTTCCAGGAGTTCACCGCCAAACTCAACCAGACGGTTTACGTCTCCGCCACCCCCGCCGACTTCGAACTCAGACAGGCTGAGGGGGCCATTGTGGAGCAGGTTATTCGTCCTACCGGCTTAGTGGATCCGGAGATGGAGATCCGCCCCGCCTCCGGACAGGTGGACGACCTCCTCCATGAAGTACGTGAGACAGTGGCCAAGGGTGAACGGATCCTCGTCACTACCCTCACGAAACGGATGGCGGAAGAGCTCACCGACTACTACCGGGAGTTGGGCGTCAAGGTGAAGTACCTCCATTCCGACATCGACACTATCCAGCGAATGCAGATCATCCGCGATCTGCGGCTCGGGGAGTTTGACGTCCTGGTGGGGATAAACCTGCTCCGGGAAGGGCTCGACATCCCCGAAGTATCGCTCGTGGCGATCCTCGATGCGGACAAGGAAGGATTCCTCCGTTCCGCCCGCTCTCTCATCCAGACCTGCGGTCGGGCCGCCCGCAACGTCGCCGGCCGGGTCATCATGTACGCCGATACCACCACCGACTCCATGAAGAAATGCATCGGCGAAACAGCCAGGCGCCGCGAACTGCAACTGGCATTCAACCAGGAGCACGGCATCACCCCCCAGAGCATCAGGAAGGGCTTCAGTTCCATCCTGGAATCCCTGGAGGAACAGGACTACTACACCATTCCCGTCGCCGCTGACCCCCGGACGGAGTACGTACCCCTGCAGGACATCCCGAAACTGGTTAAGAAACTGCGTAAGGAGATGCTGGCCGCCGCGAAGGAGCTGAACTTCGAAACGGCAGCGGAACTAAGGGACCGGATCAAGAAACTGGAGGACCAGGAACTGGCCCTGCGCTAGCACCACTTCACCAGAATGGAGAGCGGGGGCTCTCCTGGAGGAAAGAATCCCGCAAGAAAATGCCATTCGTGGGTTCAAGGGAAAACCCTTGCACAAAGGTTTGGTTCATTTGGATGATGGACGGTACACTTGACTCTTTGCGGAGGGAGAGTCCCCGCTCTTCCCTTATGCTTCAATTTGGTTACGTACCCAGTTTTTGCATGGAAAACTGTACCTGATTCTGGTACTACAGAGATGATCGAATCCGGAGCGGGAGGCACTCATGGACAAGAAACGCCAGCAGGCAGCCGTGACCATCGGCAGCCACCCCGAGGTGGCGGAAAAGCTCGACCAGCTTCTCACCCGTCCCGCCGACCGTGCCTACCTGGTCTGCACGTTCCTGGCGTGCATCCAGAACGATCAGGGGGTCTGCACCATTTATACTGTTACCAACCCACCGTCGGGGTCACGGACAGGACCTTGCGAGAAATACCGCCAGTAAAGGAGGCCGACATGGCTGTTGTCGAAGTAAGCATAACCCCCCTCGGGACTGCCGATACCGGGGTCTCCCGCTACGTGGCAGGGTGCATCAGGATCGTCCGCGCGGCGGGAATCAGCCACCAGCTCACCCCCATGGGGACCATACTCGAAGGGGACCTGGACGAGATTTTTCGGGTCATCCGACAGATGCAGGAGTCGGTCTTCGCCGCCGGCGCGGTACGGGTTTCAACCCTCATCAAGATCGACGACCGGCGCGACAAGTCGCCCCATACCATGGCCGGAAAAGTCCGGTCGGTGGAGGATAAGCTGTAGGGGACGGCGCGCTGCCTCTCCTGCGGAACTAACCTTCCATGACCCGACAACAGCCAACCACCTCCCCGCGCTTTGCCCTGGCACTGCTCCTGGCAGTAAACCTCCTCAACTACATCGACCGGCAGGTGCTCTATGCCGTTTTCCCCCTGATCAAGGCCGACCTGAACCTCTCCGATACCGCTCTCGGCCTCTTGGGAAGCGCCTTCATGGTCTGCTACATGGTGGCGGCACCACTCATGGGATGGATGGGGGACCGGTGGAACCGGGTCCGGCTTGCCGCCGGAGGGCTGGCCATCTGGAGCATCGCCACCGTCGGAGCCGGTGTAGCCATCGGTTACCGGACCCTGCTGGCCGCACGCACTGCCGTGGGTATAGGAGAAGCGAGCTTCGGGACCGTATCCCCCGGACTGCTTGCCGACTACTTTCCCCGGGAGCGGCGCGGCCGGATACTTTCCTACTTCTACCTCGCAATCCCGGTCGGAAGCGCCCTCGGCTATCTCCTCGGCGGTCTCATTGGTCAGCATCTCGGGTGGAAAACCGCTTTCCTCCTCGTGGGGGTGCCGGGGATCATGCTTGCCCTGCCGGTCTGGTTCCTCAACGAGCCGGTTCGCGGCGCTACTACCACCACGCCAGGCACCGCAACCTTCGTTGAGCGGAACTACGCGGTCCTCTTTACCAACCACTCCTTTGTCACCAACACCCTGGCCATGGCAGCCATGACCTTTGCCCTCGGAGGCCTCGCCCAGTGGCTCCCCACCTTTCTCTGCCGCATGCACAACCTGGATGTGGCAAAGGCAAACACCCTCTTCGGCGGGATCACCGTCCTGGCCGGCATTACCGGGACCTTGGGGGGTGGCTGGCTCGGCGATCGCTGCCAGTCGAGAACCCCAAAAGGTTATCTGCTCGTGTCGGGATGGGGTTTCCTGCTCGGCACCCCTGTCGCCGCCTACGCCATTCTCACCCCTTCCCTCACCAGCTGCCTGGCCGCCACATTCTGCGCCGAGTTCTTCCTCTTTCTCAACACCGGCCCCCTCAACACGGTTATCGTCAATGTTACGCCCCACCCAATCCGCGCCATGGCCTTCGCCGTCAACATCTTCTTTATCCACGCTTTGGGAGACGCAGTGTCACCAACCCTGCTCGGATGGCTGTCGGACCGGTGGGGCCTGCGTAACGCCCTGCTGGTGACGCCGGCAGCGATCGCACTGGCTGCAGGTTTCTGCTTTCTCTGCACCCGTTTCATAACCACCGATACGAGCCGGATAGAAGACTGACGACTGCACATTTCCCACTAACCAACCGTCCCATTAACAGAGGCACATTACAAGAGTTTGAAAAGGAACAACCATGAAAAAGGATAGTATCGCCAAGGGGGCAATACTGCAGCGCGACCGTGAAACCTACGCCATTGCCCCCCATATCCCGGGAGGGATTACCACAACCGACGCCCTGCGCAAGATCTGCGACGTAGCCGACAAGTACGGCGTGAAGGAACTGAAGCTCACCTCGGCCCAGCGCATCGCTCTGTTCGGAGTCCGCGAGGAGGATCTCGACTCCATCTGGTCCGAACTTGACCAGCAGCCGGGGGCCGCCATCGGCCTTTGTGTCCGGAGTATAAGGATCTGCCCCGGCACCACCTGGTGCAAGCGGGGTGTCCAGGATTCCGTCTCGTTGGGGCTGAAAATCGACGCCATCTACCATGCCATGCAACTCCCCAACAAGATGAAAATGGGGGTTTCCGGCTGCATGGTTTCCTGCGCCGAAACGGCAGTCAAGGACATCGGCGTAATGGGCACCCCCAAGGGGTGGCGTATCATGGTGGGGGGTAATGCCGGCGCGCGCCCCCGTCTGGGGGATCTACTCGTAGACAACGTGCCGGGAGAGGAAGCGGTGCTGGCAATCATCGCCCGCATCATTGAGCTTTACAGGAATTGGCCGCAGGAGCAGCGTCTGGGACGGATTGTCGAGGAGATTGGCATCGAGCGGTTCCGGCTGGAGGTGCTGGGAACAGCTGGGTAAACCGGGGGTGGGCTGGTTAAGAGGAGATGCAATGACGGTGGGGCTACGGTGAAACCGCCATGACCGCCGCGGAAAGATCGGCGGACGTCAGCGTTCTGAGAGCTTCATGTAGCAGTCCGCCCGGTAAAGTGTTGCGTCGGGAGCAAGGGGAGAATCGGGATGCCGGGCCAGGAACAAGTCAAAGGCGTCCAGGGCCTCCCGGTACTCTCCCTTCTTGTAAACGGTGACAGCGCGCTGGTAGTCCGCCTGGCTCCCGGCAGTGGGAGCGGCAGCAGGAGAACCCGTGCCGGTAGCGGTAACGGCCGGCGCTGCGGTAACAGGGGTATGACGAGGAGCGGCTGCCGCCCTGTCGACTCTCTTGCGCTGCTTCTCCCTGTGTGACGTGGCCGTATGCCCGGCCTTCGTCGCTTTCGTTCCCTTCGGCGGTTGTACTGCCTTAACCGGTTTGGCAGCTGCATCGGCAGACGTCCCCCGCGCAACAGGAACCTGCAGGCTGGCCCCGGCATAGATGAGATCGGGGTTGTCGATCGTGTTAAAGGGAAGTATCTGGGGGAAATAGGAGCCCATGCCGGTATATTTCCGGGAGAGCCCCCAGAGGGTATCGCCACGCTTGATGGTGATGGTCCTGGTCAGGACACCTTCAGCCGGTGAGGAGGGAGCCTGCCCCGAGGCAACCTTGTGAGGGGTATAGAGATTATACTCGTCCGCCGCCATGGCCAGTGCCGGCGTCCCCGCCAGCAGCAACATCAGCATGAACACTCTGCGATTGGTTTCCATTAGTACCCGTTCCCCAGTGGATCTTCATAGGTTATGGTGTTCTTCACCTGGATGCTGGTACCGACCGCAATCCCCTGCTTCACCTTGAACGTCACCTTCACCACCTTCTTCTCTCCTGCACCCAGCTCCGCGAATCTCCAGAGGTAGTTCCCGTCCTGTCCCCCCGAAACGGGGGGCTCGGACGTGACCAGTTCGAGGTTTGCCGGCATGGAGCTCCGCATCTCCACCACTCGGGCCAGCAGCGACCCTCGGTTGACGCCGGTCAGTTCGAAGGACGACACATCCCCCGGCTTCAGCTTCCCACCCTTGCCCGACATGACCATTTCCACCACTGGCCGGGTAAATACCACGAGCGCATTCAGAACCGCCTGCTTGCTCCGCTCACTCTCCGGCACGAACACCAGGCCGAGGCGCGCCTCGGAACCGTCGTTCACGGTCGACGGAGTCGCCACTTCCAGGAGCAGGTAGGCCTCTTCCTTGGGAGAGAGTGAGGGAGTCCGGGTAATGGCAGGCTCATTGACCTGCCGGATCCCGTCCCGGTTCAGATCGTGAAAGAGTGTTCCCCGCAGATTCGCCGGAAGATCGAGCTTCACTTCGATATTTTCCGTAAGATTCCCTGTATTGGTCACCACCAGAGGGATGGTAACCGTCTGGCCCGGTATGGCCGCCACCTTGCCCGCCGTGGTGCGCACGGCAACGCCGCTCACTCCCTGGACGAGGGCCGCCGTGGAAATGAATGAATCCCGGGTATCGAGTTCATTGTTAACCGTGTCGCACCTGAGGAACAGTTCCTGCCTGGCTATGGCTTCATCCTTCAGCTTGAATACCAGGTTGAATTCCTTGCTCTCGCCGGAATTGATCCGCAGCGGGTCGTGCTCCAGTACACCATTGACATCCTTGCGGAAGCCGGCCCCGGCAAAATCCACCGGTTCGTACTGGGGAGGATAGTTAAGCCGCATGGTCACACTGGCTGCCGCCGAGGTGCCGATATTGAGAAGGGCAATTCGGTACGTGACTTTTTCGCCAGGAAGAACCAGCCCCTTGTCTCCCTTGATGACCGCCCGCAGGAGCGGCGCGGAAGCAACCAGCGAGACCTGGCGTGTCTGGGATACTTCCGGGGTAGCCTGCGAGTTGAGGCGGATCGGATAAGAGATCTTCTGCCCGTCTATGGCTCCCTGCGGAATGGTAATTCCCACAACGCCCCGGAAACTTTCCCCTGGCGCTAGTTGGGGGGTGCTGCCGAGGGGGACGTTCATCTCGGCGGCAGAAGCGAACTGGGCCTTGAATTCGGCAGGGAAGCCCGACTCGAATGCGAAATTGTCCACCCCGTTACCCCTGTTCGACACTTCGAACGGAATGATAACTCGTTTCCCCACCACGGAACTCTGCTCCATGGGAAGAAGGTTGAAGGTCATGGCGGACGACTGGTCTACTTCGAGGGTGAGTATCTGGGCCTTTTCTCCCGGCCGAACCGCAGGCGACGCAACGGCCGATACCGGCGGATAGACGATCCCGAAGGTTTTCAGCTTTGTTGCGGCCGAAACGGCTGCCGTGGTGCCGGGATAGCGGTCGATCACGTTCTTGTACTCGGCGATCGCCTTTTCACGCATAGCATCGGAATGTGGCGCGGGCACAACGGCCGGAGTGGTAGCTATCGGAGACACCGGTGCCGGGGGCACCGTCAGGGCAACCTTCTCGGCAGACGCCTGCGCAGCTGTCACTTGTTCAGCCGCTAGCCGATCGGCTTCTGCCTTTTGTGCCGCCAGCCGCTCCAGTTCCGTCTTCCTCGCCACCTGGCGCTCTGCCTCGGCCTTCTCTGCAGCCAACTTCTCAGCGGCTGCCTGTTCTGCAATCAGCCGGTCCGCCTCGGCCTTCTCCTGGGCAGCTTTCGCGACTACCTGGTCTGCAGCCAGCTTCGCGGCAGCCGCCTGTGCCGCTGCCGCTTGCTCAGCCGCCAGCCGGTCAGATTCAGCCTTTTGTGCCGCCAGCCGCGCCGCCTGGCGCTCTGCCTCGGCCTTCTCTGCAGCCAGTTTCTGGGCGGCTGCCTGTTCTGCAATCAGCCGGTCCGCCGCAGCCTTCTGCTGGGCAGCCTTTGCTGCTACCTGGTCCGCAGCGAGCTTTGCCGCTGCCGCCTGTGCAGTCGCAGCCTGCTCAGCCGCCAGCCGGTCGGCCTCGGCTTTCTGGGCCGTCAATCGTTCCAGTTCCGTCTTCTTCGCCGCCTGGCGCTCTGCCTCGGCCTTCTCCGCCACCAGCTTCTCGGCCGCGGCTTTATCCTGTCCCGCCGCAAGGACCGGTTCCCCCTTCTCATAACGGGCCGCGCTCTGCAGCAAAGTGTCTTCCACGGTCCCCTTGAGAGGGCTGTCGGGATATTCGCGCAGGAACTGGGCCATATACCGGGCGGCGTCCTTCTCGTTACCGGCCTTGTAATTGGCCCGCGCAAGCCAGAAGATGGCCATGTCGCGCAGCGGCGTGTCGGGGTATTTCTGGAGCACGAGGGACATCTTGTCAATGGCTCCCTGGTAATCCCTTTTCTGATACGCGTTGAAGCCAGTGATGAAAATCTGGGAATCTTCCGAATCAAGGGCGAAGACGGGATTGGCAAACAGCGAGGTTACGAGCATAACCCCCACGAGGCATCTGCAGACTGCAGCGCGGAAAATATTTAAGAAATCCACGGGGTTAACCTTTCCAATCCGGTATGGGACGAGTGGGTAGAAAATTGTTATGGATACATACCATCATAAACAGGGCTTGTCAACGGTGAATACAGGCGTGGGCGCCCCCTAACCCCACGTAAAATCACCTGAAAAACCCACCGACGGCGGGCAAGAGTCCGCCGGTGCCCGTCCTGACCAGGAAAACCCTTTGCAGCAGAAGGCTAATGCCGCTATACTTGGCAGATGCTGGACAGCGCCAGAATCAACAACCTGCCATCCGCACCCGGTGTCTACCTGATGAAGGGAAAAGACGGCCAGGTGCTCTACGTCGGCAAGGCCCGGGAACTGAAAAAGCGGGTTCGCTCCTACTTCACCGCCGCCCGCGATGCCCGGTACCACATACGTTTTCTCATGGAGCGGGTAGCGGACATCCAGGTAATCGTTACCGACACCGAAAAAGAAGCGCTTATCCTTGAAAACACCCTCATCAAGCAGTACCGCCCCCGCTACAACTTCAACCTGCGGGACGACAAGACCTACTTCTCCCTCCGCCTTGATCCGACCGAGGAATTCCCCCGCCTTGGCATCGTGCGCAAAGTCCCTCGGGATGGCGCCCGTTATTTCGGCCCCTACGCATCGGCCGCCGCTGCCCGCGAGGTACTGAAGCAGCTCTACAAGATATTCCCCCTGCGCCACTATCCGCTGGAGACATGCCGGCGGCGCCGGCGCCCCTGCCTCTTTTACCAGATCAGACAATGTTCTGCCCCCTGCCACGGGCTCATCTCTCCTCAGGATTACGCAGCGCTCGTGGACGGGGCAACGCTCTTCCTATCGGGGAGAAGTAGCGAACTGGTCCGACTGTTCCAACAAAGGATGGCGACAGCGGCGGGCAAGGAGGAATACGAGACAGCGGCTCGCTATCGCGACCTGCTCCAGGCCATCCGGGTGACCGTGGAAAAGCAGAAGATGGTTAGCCACGTCGGCGATGCGGACGTCGTGGGCTTTCACCGGGAAGGGAACCGGATGGAACTCTCTCTCCTCTTCATCCGCGGTGGCAGCCTCATCGGCAGTCGGAGCTACTCCCTTGCCTGGGAACTGGACGACGCCGAAGGGATCGCTTCCTTTCTCCGTGAGTACTACAGCGGCGAGGTCATGATTCCCGATGAACTACTCGTCCCCCTCCCCCTGCCGGAAAGCGACGCTTTTGCGGAATTCCTAGGGGAAAAGCGGGGGAAACGGGTAGCGGTCACCCACCCCCTCCGCGGCACCAAGCTGGAACTGGTGAGACTTGCGGAGAAGAACGCCATCACCTCCGCCCGGGATAAGGAGCAGCGCGCCGCCGATTCTCACACAATTCTCGCTGAGCTGCAGGAACGTCTCCATCTACCCTGCCTGCCCCGACGGATCGAATGCTATGACATATCCAATCTCCAGGGGGGGGAAGCGGTAGGAAGCGGTGTCGCCTTCGCGGACGGGAAACCGGACAAGGCAAATTACCGCCGGTATCGCATCAGAAGCGTCTCCGGTGCCGATGACTTCGCCATGCTCCATGAAGTCCTTCACCGCCGGTTCCGGCATATGCCGGAAAAGGGAGAACTCCCTGACCTCATTATCATCGACGGGGGACGCGGCCAGCTCAGCGTACTGACTGCGGTCCTTCGTGAACTCGGGATCGACGATGTGGCAGCAGCCTCGCTGGCCAAAAGCAGGGTTACCCGGGAAATGGCAGCCGCGGAGATCAGCAAGAGCGATGAGCGGGTCTTTCTCCCCGGCAGAAAGAACCCCGTTGTACTCCGCCAGAACTCCCCCACACTGCTGCTCCTGGCCCGTATCCGGGACGAAGCCCACCGTTTCGCCATCACGTACCACAAGACACTCCGCAGCAAAACATCCCTGACGTCTGAACTCGACAACATTCCGGGCATAGGTCCCGTCCGCAAAAAGTCGCTCCTCAAGCATTTCGGCAGCCTGAAGCGGATGGGAGAGGCGACGATGGAAGAACTCGCCGGCGTTCCGGGCATCACCGGCGAACTGGCACGGGCTATCCATCTCCAACTTGTGAACAACAAAAAAGGCGGCGCCTGATTCGGCACCGCCTTTTCCTTTCTTCCCGTTCCGGTATCCCCGGAACCTATTCCGCAAGCAACTTCACGATTACAGCATCCATCTTCCGGGAGATGTCCTCGTTGAATCCCTGGAAGCGTTCCGCAACAACCCCCTTCTTGCTGATGATGAAAATGGTGGGTACGGAGCGAAGGCCATACTCGATCTGCAGGTCCTCGTCGACCAAAGCGACAGGATAGTTGAGTCGTTTGCTGACGACGAACTCCTTCACGATCTTGTCTCCACCATCGTCCACACTCATGCCGAGGATCTGAAGCCCCTGCTTGCCGAATTTGCGGTTGAGTTCCACGAGATGGGGAATGGAATCGCGGCAGGGTACGCACCAGGTGGCAAAGAAATCCATGACCAGTACGTGCCCCCGGTAATTGGCGAGGGTCACCTGCTGGCCGGACGTCGTCGTTACCTTTATGGGCGGAGCCGGATCCCCCTTCTGCAGGACGGCGTTCGCCCCAACGGGCGAAAGAAGAGACGCCGTTACAAGGGCCAAGAAGAGGCTGAAAAGCTTGGGAAATTTCACGCTTACGGCCTTTCCCCTAGAGGGCTTTCTTGATGAGCGCTTCCAGTTGGGCCTTGGGGACGGCCCCCACCACCTGGTCGACCACCTTGCCATCCTTGAACAGGATCACCGTCGGGATGCCGCGGACCCCGTACTTGCCAGGAGTTGCAGGGTTGTCATCCACGTTCACCTTGCCGACCTTCACCTTCCCGTCATATTCGTCGGCAATGGCGTCGACCAAGGGTGCGATCGCCTTGCAGGGTGCGCACCAGGTCGCCCAGAAATCAACCAGAACCGGCACTCCGGCCTGGAGCACGTCAGTCTCAAAATTATCATCCCCGAACGTACACACCTTTTCGCTGGCCATGCGCTGTTTCTCCTTTAATCTCATAATATGGATTGTCTCAATATTAACCATACGGGGGAAAAATGCAAGTGGTAATTCCCCGCCACCGGCGTATGAAGAGGGCTCTACCACCCCCCGCAGCAACGGTGATAATCGGTTGACATCCCCGCACCCAAGGGTGCTATAAATGATCCAGTACCGGACCAAGAAGCAGCAGTATAACGATACCTTCAAGGAGGCTATGAATGCGGCACTATCCGGTCAATCTCGTCCTCGCCGGCCGGCGGACCGCCATCATCGGCGGAGGTGCAGTTGCCGCCCGCAAATGCGAGGGGCTCCTGGCGGCTGGAGCACGGGTGACCGTCATCGCACCTGACCTCGACCCCACACTGGAAGGCCTTTGCAGGGAAGGGCGGATCGATCATCGGTCCCGTGCATACCGTCCCGGCGACTTGGACGGCGTCCACCTGGCGTTTGCCGCCACCGGCGACGCCTCTGTCAACCGGGCCGTCGCAGAGGAGGCCGCAACCCGCGGCATTCTGGCCAACATCGTGGACGCACCTGAGCTTTCCACCTTCGCTACGCCGGCCGTGGTCCGTCGGGGCGACCTCCTCATCGCCATCTCCACGGGCGGCAAAAGCCCCGCCCTGGCCGCCCGGCTCCGGACAGAGCTGACTGAGCGATTCGGCTGGGAATACGGTGCCGCTCTGGAACTCCTTGGGGCAATCCGCGAAAAGCTATTGACGGAAAAGGGTAACACCGCATACAATAAAGAGCTTTTCAATGCCTTGCTCGACCACGACCTGCCACTACTCCTGAAAAGCCAGCCCCCAGCCGCACTGGATACCATCCTGGCGGACATCTTCGGGCCGGGCTTCACCCTGGCCGAGCTCGGGATACGGGAACGGGAGACTTCATGAACGCCTTGCTCTTCAACCTGACTATGGGGGCCTACTTTCTGGCCACCCTGACGTACCTCTTCTATCTCTTCAAGCCTCGCCCGACCCTCGGTCGCATTTCCCACTGGGTCATCTCCGGCGGATTCATCATTCACTGCATGTTCACCCTCGATCGCTACCTGGAGGCGGGGCACACCCCCATCACCAACCTCCACGAGTCCCTTTCTTTCTTCAGTCTGGCCATCGTCGGCATCTTCATCGCCTTCGAACGCAAATACAAGGTATCCATCCTCGGCTCCTTCGTCACCCCCCTGGCACTGGTCATCCTGCTCATCTCGGCCCTCTTTCCGAGCGCCATCGCGCCCCTCAACCCGGCGCTCAAGAGCAAGTGGCTGGCGGTTCACACCACCATGGCCTTTTTCGGTTATGCCACCTTTGCCGTGGCTTTTGGTGCCGCCATCATGTACCTGATCCAGGAGCATTTCCTGAAGAACAAGCGGCTCGGCCCACTGTACCAGAAGCTCCCCTCCCTTGATACCCTGGACGAGATCAACTACCGCTGCCTCACCTTCGGCTTTCCGCTCCTCACGTTCGCCATCATCTCCGGCGCCATCTGGGCCGAAACCGCGTGGGGAACCTACTGGAGCTGGGACCCCAAGGAAACATGGTCCCTCATAACCTGGTTCATCTATGCAGCCCTGCTCCACGGCCGACTCACCACCGGCTGGCGCGGCCGTCGGGCTGCCATCCTGGCAATAATTGGCTTTTTCGTCATGCTGTTCACCTTCCTCGGGGTCAATCTCCTCCTCCCCGGGCTGCACAGCTATAAGTAGAGGCAACCAACTCATGAATATCGTTGTCGTGGGACTGTCCCACAAGACCGCCACCGTCGAAATACGGGAAAAGGTGGCATTCGCTCCGACCCACATGGACAAGCCGCTTCGGGAACTGGTGGCGCTGGAAGACATCACCGAAGGGATCATCGTCTCTACCTGCAACCGGGTGGAGATCTACGCCACCACCCGGGACATCGCCGGCGGGATAGCCCGCATCAAGCGTTTCCTGACCGATTATCACCACATCCCCATGGAGGCCCTGGAACCGCACCTTTACAGTTATCACGGCGAAACGGCCATCCGTCACGTCTTTCGGGTCGCCGCCAGCCTCGATTCCATGGTCGTGGGCGAGCCCCAGATCCTGGGACAGATCAAGACTGCCTACGGCTACGCTGCCGAGTATAAGAGTTCCGGCATCATCCTCAACCGTTTCCTCCACAAGGCCTTTTCCGTGGCGAAGCGGGTCCGCACCGAAACTAAAATCGCCTCCTCCGCCGTGTCAGTATCCTTCGCCGCCGTGGAACTGGCCAAAAAGATCTTCGGCGACCTGTCGGACAAGACCGTCATGCTCATCGGCGCCGGCGAAATGTGCGAACTGGCCGCCAAGCACTTCCTCAACAACGGCGTCCGCGGCGTCATGGTTACCAACCGGACCTACGAGCGGGCCGTGAAGTTGGCCGAAGAATTCGACGGCAAGGCGGTCAACTTCGAGGAACTGTTCGACCAGCTCCACAAGGCGGATATCATCCTCTCCTCCACCGGCGCCCCCCACCACATCATCGGCCCGAAGGACGTGGAAGAGGTGATTCGCCGCCGCCGGCAGAAACCGATGTTCTTCATCGACATCGCGGTGCCGCGGGACATCGATTCCCGGGTCAACAAGGTACCCAACGTCTACCTCTACGACATGGACGACCTCCAGGGGGTGGTGGCCACCAACCTGGAGCAGCGGAACAGGGAAGCCCAGAAGGCCGAGGCCATCATCGACCAGGAGATCGGCCAGTTCTTCAAATGGCTCTCCACCCTGGACGCCACCCCGACCATCGTGGCGCTCCGGGGCAAGTTCGAGGAGGTACGCCAGGTAGAACTGGGGAAGACCCTTGCCAACTGGAAGGATATCGAACCGGAAGAGCAAAAGAGACTGGAGGCGTGCACCGCCGCCATCATCAACAAGCTCCTCCACCAGCCGACCAGCCTCCTCAAGCGGGCTGGACAGGGGGGCCGCACCGACCTTTACGTGGATGCCCTCCGCAACCTGTTCGACCTGGAAATGGCGGCACAGCAACCAGAAACTGAAGAGCTGGGAGAACTGGAAGAATAATATCGGGCACTAGACAATGGGCTATGGGCTATGGGGTTTCCCCCGAGCCTATTGTCCATTGCCTAGTGCCCTCATAAAAGGAGTTGTTATGGCACCGAAGCAGTTACGCATAGGAACCCGCGCCAGTCAGCTGGCGCTCTGGCAGGCAAACTGGGTGAAGTCCGAGCTGGAGAAACGCTACCCGGGAATGACGGTGGAATTGGTGAAGATCAAGACCATAGGAGATAAGATTCTTGACGTCCCCCTGGCCCAGGTCGGCGGCAAGGGACTGTTCGTCAAGGAGATCGAGGAGGCGATGCTGCGTGGTGACATCGACATCGCGGTCCACAGCATGAAGGACGTGCCGACCGAATTCCCCGAGGGGCTCGGCCTTTACTGCATCACCGAACGGGAAGACCCGCGCGACGCCGTGATTTCCCGCGGCGTGAAGTTCGCCGATCTGCCGAAGGGTGCGCGTATCGGCACCTCCGCGCTGCGGCGCCAGGCACAGCTTCTCAAGGTCCGACCCGACATGGAGATGGTCATCATCCGGGGAAACGTGGAAACCCGCATCAGGAAGCTGGAAGAGGACAAGCTCGATGCGGTCATCCTCGCCGCAGCGGGACTCAAGCGTCTCGGCTACACCGACAAGGTGGCCGAGTACCTGGATACCGACCTCTCCATCCCGGCCATCGGCCAGGGTGCCCTTGGCATCGAGTGCCGGCTCGACGATGAAGAGATCAAGGCGACCATCGCATTCTTCAACCATCCGGACACCAGCCACGCGGTGCGGGCCGAACGGGCACTCCTCTGGCGCTGCGAGGGGGGATGCCAGGTCCCCATCGCCGCCCACGGCGTAGTGAGCGATGGAGAACTGGTCCTGACCGGTTTCGTCGCGTCAGTGGACGGCGCGCAATCGGTGCGGGGAACCATCAGCGGCCCGGTGGAGCAGTGCGAAAAACTGGGAATCACCCTCGCCGAACAGCTCCTGAAGGACGGCGCCCACGCCATCCTGGCCGAGGTGTATCAGAGGGAAGTGTCGCGGGACAAGGAAATCCCGGTCTAGGGGAACGCCGCTTTTGCGCAACCTCGGCGTCAGGCTTCGCAGCTTCTTGTGACTCGGCCTGCTGGCCGCCCCCTGCGGGGCGCCTCCGCGGTCCAATTTTGCACGCAAAATTGTGCGACGTAGCGCTGTTTATGCCCGATGTATGGGTACTACGTCTCCGCGTCACGCCTTGCCTTCCTTGACCTTGCACAAAATCGACGTTCCCCCTGGGAAATAGCTTTACATGCAAAAATATCCTCAAACAAACGGTTTCGTCTACCTCATCGGCGCCGGTCCCGGCGATCCGGGGCTCATCACCGTCCGGGGGCGGGAGTGCATCGGCCGGGCCGAAGTAATTCTCTACGACTACCTGGCCAACGAGGAACTGCTTCGCCATGCCCGGCAAGATGCAGAGCTTATCTATGCCGGCAAAGTGGGCGGTGCGCACAACCGGGAACAGTCGCAGATTAACGATCTCCTTGTCCAGAAAGCACTGGAAGGGAAGATTGTGGCCCGCCTCAAGGGGGGGGACCCCTTCGTCTTCGGCCGCGGAGGTGAAGAGTGTGAGGCGCTGGTCGCCCATCAAATCCCCTTCGAGATCGTCCCCGGCGTCACCGCCGGCATCGGGGCCGCCGCCTACGCCGGCATCCCACTCACCCACCGCGACTTCACCACCTCCGTCGCCTTCGTCACCGGCCACGAAGGGCACGACAAGGACGTTTCCACCATAGATTGGGAACGGCTCTCCGTCGGAAGCGGCACCATCGTCTTCTATATGGGGATCAAGAACCTGCCCCAGATCACCGCAAGCCTCATGGCCCACGGCCGCCCTCCGGAGACGCCGGTGGCGCTCATTCGCTGGGGGACCAGACCGGACCAGGAGGTCCTCACCGGCACCTTGGCCGACATCGCCGAGACGGCGCGCAAAACCGGCTTCAAGGCACCGGCGATTACCGTCGTGGGAGAAGTGGTAACCCTGCGGAAGAAACTCCGTTGGTTCGACAACCGTCCCCTCTTCGGCAGGACGATTCTGGTCACCCGGGCCGCCGACCAGGCGGGGGAATTTTCCCGTTTCCTGGAAGCGCAAGGGGCACGTGTGCTGGAATGCCCAACCATCCGGATCGCTCCGCCGGAAAGCTTTGCCGGACTTGACGACGCCATTGCCCGCCTGGCGGATTTCCACTGGCTGATCTTCAGCTCCGCCAATGCGGTCGGCGCCTTTTTCAGCCGTCTCCACGCGCTGGAGCTCGACAGTCGGGCCATCGGCCCCTGTAAGGTCTGTGCCGTCGGGCCGAAAACCGCCGAACTGCTCCAGCACCACGGCATCAGGGCCGACCTGATACCGGACGACTACAAGGGAGAAGGGGTCGTTGCCGCCTTTGCAGCCCGCAATATCCGCGGTCAGCAGATCCTTTTCCCCAAAGGAGACCGGGCCCGTGAGGTGATTCCTGCCGGTCTGGCGCAGCGGGGAGCAGAAGTTACCGCGCCGGTCGCCTACCGCAATCTGGCACCGGACGCCGTCCCGCCGTCGGTGCTCACGGCACTGGAGGAGCGCCGGGTTGACTGTGTCACCTTTACCGCCTCCTCAACCGCCAGCAATCTGGCCGACCTTCTGGGAGAAAACCGCTTCCTGAACCTGCTGGAAGGAGTGACGGTTGCCTCCATCGGCCCCATAACCTCCCGTACCTGCCGCGATCTCGGTCTGGAGGTCCATATCGAGCCCCGCGAATATACCCTTGCAGCGTTGACCGCAGACATTGTAAACTACTATCGTTCCAGGATGTAACTCGCAGAATACAAGCCGTGCACAAGGAGAATCAGCATGTTCTATCCCCAGTTTCGTGCCCGCCGCATCAGGGGCAAAGAAGTGTTCCGCCGGATGGTCAGCGAGACCACCCTCTCCGCCAACGATCTGATCTATCCCATGTTCTCCGCCTTCGGCAAAGGAATCAGGAAAGAGATATCCTCCATGCCCGGCATCTACCAGCAGTCCATCGAGCACATCGTCGCCGAGGCCCAGGAGGTGCATGAACTGGGAGTGCCCGCGGTGATTCTCTTCGGCATCCCTGAAACGAAGGACGCGGTGGGAAGCGACGCCTACGCCGAGCACGGCATCATCCAGGAAACCATCCGGGCGCTGAAGAAAGAGGTACCGGGGCTGGCGGTCATCACCGACGTCTGCATGTGCGAGTACACCGACCACGGCCACTGTGGCATCATCAAGGACGGCGACGTGGACAACGACGCCACCCTGGAGCTTCTGGCAAAGGAAGCCCTGTCCCACGCCCGGGCCGGCGCCGACATGGTCGCCCCGTCTGATATGATGGACGGCCGGGTCATGGCGATCCGGGAGATTCTGGACGAGAGCGGCTTCGGCAATCTGCCGATCATGAGCTACGCCGTCAAATACGCCTCCGGCTACTACGGCCCGTTCCGCGAGGCGGCAGAATCCACCCCCGCGTTCGGCGACCGCCGCTCCTACCAGATGGACCCGGCCAATCGCCGCGAAGCGATCCGGGAGGCCCAGATGGACATCGAAGAAGGGGCCGACATCATTATGGTCAAGCCGGGGCTCCCCTACCTGGACATCGTCCGCGATCTCCGGAACGAGTTCGACCTCCCCCTGGCGGTCTACAACGTCTCCGGCGAATACAGCATGATCAAGGCTGCCGCCAACATGGGCTGGATCGACGAGGAGCGAGTGGTAATGGAGACCATGCTCGGCTTCAAGCGGGCCGGTGCCGACATCATCCTTACCTACCACGCCAAGGATGTGGCGCGGCTCGTCCGCAAGGGGTACGAGCTCGCCCTCTCCACCGGCTGCGGCTGCCCGTAGCTGGTTACCACCACAGAGACGGAAGCCCCTCTCCTCCTGCAGTTCCATCGGCAGGAGGAGAGGGGCTTTTCTGTTCCACCAGAACATCTTGTAAAATCCCCCACTATTCCCTCCCCCCTTGTGGGGGAGGGCTGGGGAGAGGGGGAATTGCCCTCATTTTTACAAAACTCTCGGCCGGATGCCGATTGACGCAGGAACGGGAATGCACTAGTCTTGAGTAAAAGATCATCCCCAACACGGAGCCGCCATGAAATTCCCCATCTCACCTCAGATCAGGAGTGTCCACTTTCCCCCCATCACCGAGGTGAAGGGGTGGCTCGCCGAGCGGCCGGCCGACCCGGATCGCCCTCTCGTCGACCTCTGCCAGGCGATTCCCGACTACCCACCGGCACGGGAGTTGACGGAGCACCTGAAGGGACTCCTCGACGACCCGCTGGTAGCGAAATACTCGCCCGACGAAGGGCTGCCCGAGGTACGGGAGGCTGTCTGTGCCCGCTACCGAAGGATCTATGGCGCCGGCCCTGTTCCGGGCCAGCTCTGCCTCACCGTCGGTGCCAGTCAGGCCTTCTGGCTCGCCATGGTGACCCTCTGCCGGGCTGGTGACGAAGTGATCGTCCAGTTGCCGGCCTACTTCGATCACCCCATGGCCCTCCAGACCCTGGGAATTACCCCGGTATACGCCCCCTTCATCGAGGCCAGGGAAGGGGTTCCGTCGGTGGAGGGAATCGCCGCCCTCATCACCCAGCGGACCCGCGCCATCCTCATCGTCTCCCCATCCAATCCGACCGGCGCGGTCACTCCCCCCGAAACGATCGAGAAGCTCCACCGCCTCGCCGCCCGGCGCGGCATCGCGCTGGTACTCGACGAGACTTACAGCGACTTCATCGCCGGTGGTACCGCGCCCCACAACCTGTTCGCCGACCCGCACTGGTGCGATCATTTCGTCCAGATCATGTCCTTCGGCAAGACCTATGCCCTGACGGGCTATCGGGCCGGGCTTCTGACCGCATCGGAGGAATTCATCCACCATGCCCTCAAGGCCCAGGATACCATGGTGGTCTGCCAACCCCGATTGACTCAGCTTGCAGTACAGTACGGCGTGGATAACCTGGACGACTGGGTCGCCGCCAACCGGCACATGATGGAACGTCGCCACGACCTGTTCCGATCCGAATTCGCCCGCCCGGGGAACCCGTTCCAGCTCGTCGCCAGCGGCACTTTCTTCGGCTGGGTGCGCCACCCTTTCCCGGGACGGACCGGCCGCGAGATAGCGCGACGCCTTGTCCGGGAAGCGGGTATCCTCTGCCTCCCCGGGGAGGTGTTCGGTCCCGAACTGGAGGGGTATCTGCGGCTCGCCTTCGGCAACATCCGGGCAGAGGAGATTCCCGGGGCGGTGGAACGGTTCCGGCAATTCCCCATCGACTGAGTCCCGACGACAAGAATACAAAAAAGCCTGCAAAAGCAGGCTTTTTTGTAGAGAGCGTCACCTCCCCTTAACGGCCGAACGCAGATCTTTTGCCCTCACTCCCCCGCCAGCCATTCCTGAATGCGGGCAGCCTCGCTCCCCCACCCCTGCGAGAGCCTGTCGGCGAGAAAGGTGGCGTAGAGGCTGTCGAACAGCTGCAAACCCTCCTCCAGGATATGCATCCGCTCGAAGAAGACCGCCTCCCGCTCGCTCGCGGCATCCACCGTGTTGTCCTTCTCGATCTGCACCGCCGGGCCCTTCAGGGAGGCAAACTGGAACATCTCCCCTTTCAGGGTGAGCCGCCAGACGTGCTCTTCCCGCTCCAGGTAGAGGGTCGCCTCCGTAATCACCTTCCCGTTCTTGAGGGCGGTGCGGACCTCGCTGAAATGGTCCTGGGGACCCGCCACCGTGATCTTCTGCACCCCGTTCTCGCCGGCGTTCTGGAGCACCAGCCGGTCGTTCAGGTAGGCGACGAAGGGGTCGTTCTCCCCCGCCGGACCGGGGCGACAAACCCTGTACTCGGAGGACTCCTCCATGGTCTTGTGGAGGAGCCAGAGGAGGAAGTCGGTTCCGAGCCACCGGTTGCTCCGGATCAGGTCGAGGGCCGCCTCGGAGGTTGCCTGGTTGGCCTTTTCCAGGACTGGCTGCAGGTCATCGCTTACCACTTCGGCCGCACGGGCATAGGGGTGGACCGCCACCAGCCGCAGTCCCTCGAAGGTTTTCTTGAACTGGGCCTCGAACAGCTCGATTATCGCCGGAGACAGAGCCGTGAAGGTCACCAGGCCGGTCCGGGTATCCCAGACAGCATCCCACGCAGTCGGCACGGGGAGGGTCCTGGAAAGGAGGGCAGCACGCACCGCTTCCCGGAGTTCCTCCCGCTTCTGCTTCGGCACCCGGGAGAGGCCCGGATTGGCGGCCAGGTGCTCGTGCTCGGCCACCTGCAGGTAGGCCTTGAGCAGGACCGCCGGGAGCTTCCGCTGGTCGCGGCGCAGGGTGAAGGTCAGGTAATGGTCGCGCCAGAAGGCGGCGGGAACGGCGAAGTCGCTCTGCCGGTTGTCGTCCAGGTGAACCCAGCCGACGGAAAGCTCCGCCGAACTCCCCTCGATGGACTGGAACCCCTGGCGGGCGAGCCGTTCGGACGCCCAGGTGAACAGGTCGCCAGGGGGGATATCCCCCGCGACCCGGAACTGGCAGATACTGGCGGTGTTGGACAGAATACCCATGGTGTATCTCCTTCTCTGAAAATTTGGACCATCACGGATACACCTTTTACGGCGCCGGCGCAAGGAAATTTTCCCGCTGGTAGTGGGCGCGCACCGGCACTAGTCAAACGGCAAAAACCCCCTTGCAAATCATAGAGAGGGGGATAAAATTAATCGCCTATAATCTTTTTTTGGTGCGGCAAGATTTGCCGGGAGAGGACAATGATTGCAAAGGGAGATCTGGTAAGGCATCCCGTACTGCCCGCGTGGGGTATCGGCAAGGTGATGAAGACATTCCAGGGAGGAAACCTGCTAGTCCGTTTCGAGGGGGCGGGAGAAAAACTCCTCCATCCCGGTTTCGCAGGGTTGGAAAAAATCGCCGACGACAACATTCTCTACCTGGTGGTCAGGGGGATCAAGGTAAGACGCGGCCGGACCGTCCCGACCGTCAGCTACATCCCGCTGGTGAAACGGGACCTGCACTGACCGGAAACCTCGACAGGGGCTGCACCTGCACAGACAAGGAGGGGACATGAACCTGGAAATCCACCCGGTGAAGATCGATATCCCCGAGGGATGCAACATCATCCTCGGCCAGACCCATTTCATAAAAACCGCCGAAGACCTCTATGAAATAATCGCCACCACCGTCCCCACCGCACGCTTCGGCATTGCGTTCACCGAGGCGTCGGGGCCGTGTCTCATCCGGACCGAAGGAAACGACGACGAACTGATCAAAGGGTGCATCACCGCACTCCAGGCCATCGGTGCGGGACACGTCTTCTGCATCCTGCTCCGGGACGCTTACCCCATTAATATCCTCAACCAGGTGAAGAGCTGCCCCGAGGTCTGCCGCGTCTTCTGCGCCACCGCCAATCCGCTCCAGGTAATCGTCGCCTCGACCAGCCAGGGATGGGGCATTCTCGGCGTAATCGACGGCTTCCCTCCCAAGGGAATTGAAACGGAGACGGACCAGAAGGAGAGGCGGGAGCTGCTCCGGAGAATCGGTTACAAGCGGTGAGTAGCGGGCAGTGACAGAGCTCGCCGACATACCGTTCACAAGACAGGAAGTCCGCGTGAGCTTTGCCCAGCGACCCAAATACTCTTGAACATAACAGTAGAGACGAAAAAGCCCGCTCGATGCGGGCTTTTTCGTGCGTTTCTGCAGGGGATTGGGGGTTATCCCTTCCATTTTCCGTAATTGACGATCTCGTCCAACGGTTTTCGCGGCGGTCCGGACTTCGGCTCCTCCTGGGAATATCCCAGGGGGAAGAGGCCGACGATGCGAACCTCCGGCGGGATATTCAGCAGGTAGCCAAGATTCCCCTCGTCGAACACCCCCACGAATACGGTCCCCAGCCCCACCGCATGGGCGGCGAGCATGAGGTTCTCCGTGGCAATCCCCACATCGGCCAGATAGTACTGCTGCCCCCGCAGATCCCCCGACTCGGTCGGCACACCGCAGGCGACGATCACCACCGGCGCTTCGGCGAGTGCCTTCCGGGAAGGATTGGACTTATATCCCTTTGGGGCGAAGTACGCCTCCACGTAGGAGAGTTCACTGATTTTCGCCTTCATCTCCGGGTCGTCCACCACGATAAACCGCCAGCACTGCATGTTCGCCCAGGAGGGGGCCATCTGTACCGCTTCCAGCACCGTCTGGAGCTTTTCCGGCTCCACCGGACGGTCCGAGAATTTGCGCACGCTTCGTCTGGTCCTGATCGCTTCGAGGGTATCCACGGTTGTACCTCCTCTTCCGTATGGTTCTGTCTACACTACCACAATTATGGTCATTCCGCTTTCCCTTCGAAGAAAAAACTTGTTGTGCATCTTACTGAAATCATAAGAAACACGAAAATATATATTGAATACATCATATTACGTTGTGCTATATAGTCGGACAGGGTACGTCTAAAGGCGTATGACATTGTTATGATCACGGAGGGGACATGACGAGAAGAGTTGCAGGAATGCTGGTGGTGCTGGTTGTTGCAATGACCGGTTGTGCGCCGACCTTGCAGAGCAATCGGGAAGAACTGGACGCCCGCGCCCATAAGATCAGGAACGTCCTGATGCTTCCCCCCGACACGAAGATCTGCGAATTGAGCGCCGGAGGGGTAAGGGAGCAGCGGGACGACTGGTGCGCAACCGGGCGAAAGAACGTGGAAAAGGCCATCATCGAAAACCTGTCCCGGTGGAACATCAATGTCAAGGTCCTTCAGGTATCTGCAGACCTGCAGAACGAAGTTGACGATATCAAGGCTCTCTACGAGGCGGTCAAGGACAGCATGTACACCCATGCCTATTACTGGAAGGGGCAGAACCCCAATTTTTTCCCCGACCGGCTGAAAAATTTCGATTACACGGTCGGCTCTCTGGAAAAACTTCTGAAGAAACAGAAAGCGGAGGGTCTTTTGCTGGTCCAGGCGGAAGACGAGATATCCTCTTCGGGGCGGAAGGCGTTACGGGTGGTACAGGCGCTCAACCCCTTCGGCACGGCGCAGAGATCGGGGACAACGGAGATCGAAATAGCCCTGACCGACCGGAAAGGGGACATCCTCTGGAACTATTACGTGTACGACAGCGGCGGCTATGACCTGCGCGACCAGGACAGCACCAGGGCGTTCGTGAAGGAGCTCCTGAACGAATTTCCACGGGAGGGCAAATGATCCGTATCATTTTTGCACTTGTTCTCCTGGCATCCCTTTCCGGTTGCGCCACCACAAGCCTGCCGCCGGTGACCTCAAAGGACTTTGTCTTTGAGGAAGATGAAAAACGGCTCTGGAATCGCTCCGAAGAGGAGGAGCAGCTCATTGCCAGGAGCGGCATGCTTTACCAGGACCGGGAACTGGATGCCTATCTCAACGGCATTGCCAGAAAACTCCAGCCTCCCGAAGCCTATCAACGGATACCGTTTCAGATTCATGTCCTGAAAAATCCCTACTGCAACGCCTTTGCCTACCCTAACGGCCAGATTTACGTCCATACCGGCTTCCTGGCCCGGATGGACAACGAGGCCCAGCTCGCAACCCTCCTCGCCCATGAAATGACCCATGCCACCCATCGCCACCAGGTGAGGGAGTTCCGGGGGATGCTCAACAAGTCGGCAATGTTCGCCTCCACCCGTTCGCTCATCGGCGACCTGCCCGGCGTCGGCGACCTGACCACCGTCCTCGGAGAGATCGGCACCAAGGCATCAATCTCAGGTCATTCGCGGGATCTGGAAACGGAAGCGGACATGGCGGGCATCGATCTTGTGGTGAAGGCCGGCTATGACCCGCGGGAAGCTCCCAAGCTCTTCCAGCACCTCAAGGACGAAATGGAGGAGGACGACCAGAAGGAGCCGTTCTTTTTCGCTAGCCACCCCCGCCTCAAGGAGCGCAGCGAAAATTACGATGACTACCTGAAGGAGCTGGGGAACCGGGCAGGCGGTGTGACCAACGCCGAAACATTCCGCAAGAAGGTGGCAGGGGTGCTTATCGACAACGCCCTGATGGATTTCCGTGCCGGCCGTTTCCCGCGGACCCAGCGGAGCGCAGAGAAGTACCTGGCGATTCGGCCCAAGGACGGACGCGGTTACTATCTTCTCGGCGAAATTGCCCGACAGAAAGGGGAAAACGGCGATCTGGCCAAGGCGAAAAAACTCTTCCAGAAATCGGTGGCCGTCGATCCGTCCTACCCCGATGCCTACAAGGGGCTCGGCCTTCTCTACTTCAAGGAAGGCAAAAAGTCCCAGGCGGAGAAAGCCTTCAGGTCATACCTCGCAAAGGCGCCCCGGGCGGCGGACAGGTCGTATATCGAGGATTATCTGGCGCAATGTAAATAACGATCCCGTTTTCACGGATGGAGGGAATAGATGAGAAAAATTGTCCTGCTTATTGCTATCACGTTTCTGCTCAACGGTTGTGCGCCATGGGTGAGAACGGGGGGTCCCTATAACGCCACGGGAGAAAACGTTTCCCTGGACCTCCCGGACGGCTGGATGCGCCTGAACACGGATGACTACTTCCTCATCACCCGGGACGGCGTGCCCCTGCAAAGCATCCTGGTACAGTGCATCAACGTGAACGACAGCCTCAAGCACACCAAAAAGAAATTCCGCAAGGGGATGCTCCCGCTGGAGGCGTCCGAGGTGATAATGGACAACATCGCTTCGAACGACAAGGTGCACGACTGCCAGGTCAAGGAGAGCAAGTCGGCCAAGGTCGCGGGGAACCCGGGGTTCAGGATCGTCTTTGCCTACAAGACCGACGACGGGTTGAAGATGAAAGGGGTGGTGTACGGCCTGATGCAGGGAGAGTGGTTTTACGTGCTGAAATTTGCCGCGCCCCAGCGACACTATTTCGACCGCGACCTCAAGACCTTCGAGCAGGTCGTGGCAAGCGCACGCCTGATCAAATCATGAGAGCCTGATCTGACCCGCAGGAACTCGGCGCACCCGGCTTCGGCGGCGTGCGGCTGTAGGAAACGCAAAATGGCCTGCTTTCGCAGGCCATTTTGCATTGTGTCATAGAGAGAGTTGTACCCTTCGCCCTACCTGCGGTACATGCCCCGCGGATAGTAGTTTCTCGGCAGGTTATACCACGGGCCGCGCCGTTCTCTCCCGTAGAACCACCCACCGTTCCAGTAATGGTAATACAACCCCCCGTAGGAGTATATGTACCTGTCCGGGTAGAGGTAAACCTCAGGAAGAGGCCTGAGAAGGTCGACATACGGTGGCGACTCGACGGCCACAACGGACGGTGCCACCGTGACCGCAAAGGGAAGCGGTTCCAGATAGGTCCCATGGGGTGTAACGACCGCCGCGCACCCCGTCGCGAGAAGAACTGCACCAATGAACACAAGACGTTTCATAGCACGCCTCCTTACTCTGTGCGCCTGCTCCGTCAGAAATAGGAAACCTGCAGCAGAGGAGCAAACTGGCCTCGATTTACCGCGGGATCCGTCGGATCGTCGATTTCGATGATCCCGGCCCCGCATAAAATTCTCACTTGAAAATCAGGCAAGCCCTGACGCTGTGCTTCCGCCATCAAAGTTGTCACATCAATGGACACCTGCTGAGCTACGTTAGCCTGAGTAACAAAGAGAGTTACCGTGGTAGTTGCCCGCGATGGCAGGATAGCACGGTCAAAATCTGTGGGTTGCAATGTTGGCGGCTGGAAGGCAACAAGATCGATGGTAAGGGGAATCGGGCCGGAGATATTGCTCGTGACGACCATGTCAAGAATCGCCGAGTTGATGAAGGCATTGATGGGGACTCCACCGGTACCACCCAGGAAAAAATCCAGAAACGCGCGGGACTCCCCGCCCGTAACCGGCGTCGGATCTATGCCTGCCAACACGCTTTGCACACGTGGGCTCAGGGTCATGCCCTGTGTCACCGTAAAAGCAGGAGGAAGAAGGGTATCCTTAAAGATATCGCCGTCATATACCGGGTCACTGAGGATCTGGGTAACGACCGGTGGTGGGGGAGGTGGGTTATCGTGGCCCCCGCACCCCGCCAAGGAAAGAATCAAGGACATCATCAGTGCTGCGAGGAACGTCTTTTTCATAGCTGTCTCCTGTTATTTCATCTGAGAATCAGGTCATTTTTGCCTGTGTCTCTAGGGAAATATTACCAGAAAATACGCAAAAGGAAAGGGCTTAATGGTCCTCAGACCGTCGTAGAGTGGGGCGACTACCGTTCCGGCGCCAGGGTAAAGTAAAAGGTCGCTCCTTTCCCCACCTCTCCCTCTGCCCAGACCCTGCCTCCATGGCGTTGAACGATCCGCTTGACCGTTGTCAATCCTATCCCATGCCCTTCATACTCCTCAGTGCTGTGCAACCGTTGAAACGCATCGAACAGTTTACCGGACTGGTTCATATTGAAACCCGCTCCGTTATCACGGACAAAATAGGTCCGCGTCCCTTCGATCACCGTCATGCCGAATTCGATGACGGCCGTTTCCTTCTTACAGGTATATTTCCAGGCGTTGCCAAGGAGATTCGCCATGACTACATGGAGAAGAGTCGCATCGCCATCGGCCATTACCCCATCAGCAAGAATGAAAGCAGCAGGGCGGTCAGGCCGATTAAGCTGGAGTTCGGCGGCTATAACCTTCACCATTTCGGAAAGATCGACCGGTTTCACCTTCAATTCACTACGGGAAATGCGGGAAAAATTCAGCAGAGCGGTTATGAGCTTGTCCATCCGGTCGGTGGCATCGCTGATGCCATGCATCAAATTCTTACACTGTTCACCCAGTTTTGCGCCGCAGGAATCCATCATCACTTGGCAGCTGAGGCTGATATTGGTCAACGGGGTACGCAGGTCGTGGGAGACGGTGTGGCTGAAGGACTCCAGCTCTCTGTTGGCGACCTCCAGCTCTGCTGCCTGGCGAGTGAGTTCGGCGTTCAAGGCGTTGATTTTTTCTTCCGCCTCCTTGCGTGCGCTGATGTCGCGGTCAATACCCCGGAATCCCGAGAACCGCCCCTCTGCGTCATACACGGGGACGCAGCTCGTCTCCAGCACGACGCGGGATCCGTCCCTGCGCAGATTCACGTTTTCGAGACCCGCGATTGGCCGCGGATCTGTTACAAATTCGTCGAAAGCCGGCTGCAGACGTGCAGCTTCATCAGGAGACATGAGATCGAAGGGAGTCTTCCCCAGCACGTCGACTGGCGCATAACCGAGCAGATCGGCAATCTTCGGGCTGACGTAAACGTAGTGCATGGTGCGATCCACTTCCCAGACCCAGTCGCTCGTATTCTCGGTGAGTTCGCGGAATCGTCGTTCGCTCTGGGACAGGGCCTGCTCAGCCTGCTTGTGCGCCGTAACATCATGGCATGAGCCGATATAGCCGGCAAATTTATCATGCTGATCGTAATACGGCCTGCCCGAGTCGACCACCCAGCGGTATTCCCCGTCGTGGCGGCGCAGGCGGTATTCCATGGCAAAGGGGTGCCGGGAGGCGAACGCGTCCCGATAGGTTTTCAGGCAGCGGTCGAGGTCTTCCGGATGGACCCCCTCCGCCCAGCCGTCACCCAGTTCCTGTTCGAGGGTGCGACCGGTAAAGGCAAGCCAGGTCTTGTTTAAATAGTCACACGTTCCGTCGGTCCCCGCACGCCAGATGGGGGAAGGAAAATCTTCGAATACCTTCAGGTAGAAATCCCGCGACCGGCTGACTTCTTTCATGGATCTGCTGATGAGAAGGAAAAGCATTACAGCCGTGACACTGATGAACAGCCATCCCTTCACGATGGACAGATGTAGTGCAGCGGCCTTGTCTTCAGCCTGCAACGCAAGAATCCTGTCGGAAAAGAAAACCCATGCCCCTCCAACCAGCAAATAGAGGCTGGAAATTCTGAAAGAGTCCGGCATCACGCGTTTTCGGAGCATCTAAAGAGCCCTTTCCCCTGCGCTGACAGATAACTGTTCCCGCGTGCCTCCAAGGGAAATGTTACCAGAAGAAGCATAAAGAGAAAGTGGATTGTTCTTCTTTTGTAAGGGGCGGGACACATTGATACACGGCAGACCATGCATCGGCTTCTGCCTCCGGTGGAGAATTTCTGGGGGGGTCGTGGATCGAGGTATCCCTTGAAACGTTGAAAGCCCGCTTGAGCGGGCTTCTCAGTGTGAGGGAAACGAGGGGGAAGGAAGTTTACAGCGGGAAAAGCGTTCGTTCTACCGTTCTTCCCTGAACCCCGCCGCAAAATCGATGGTGCACATGTTTCCGTAGCGGGGATGTGGTCCGCAGGCAACGCCGGCCGTACGGTAGGCCGGGGTAAAGATGGATTTCCGGTGCCCCCGGTCCGCCACTCCGTCGTCGATGATGAGTTGCATGACCATAGCCCGGGCCTTGTCCGGCCCGTAGCCGATACACTCACCAATGAGCCCCTGCCACTTCCCGTGCCGCTCGATCCGCTCCCGTGGCGAGCCGCTTGTATGCCCGACATGGCCGGTTTTCCCACTTTCCCCCTCATCCTCCACCAGTTCTGCGGCAGCAGCGGCAAGCCCTTCGGACCAGGTAAGCGGCGGCAGGGGTTTCTGGCGGGAGAGGACACGCATCGCTTCGTCTACCGCACGGACCCCCTCGGTCGTCCGGATGAGGATGGGCGAACCTGGCTGACGGTACTCCTTGCCCCGGAACTGGCTGCGAAACTCGCGGAGAAAGCCCACATAAGCCTTCGGATCGGTCCTGGCCAGATTGATCTCGGCCAGCACCTGGCCGGAAAGTCCCGATTCCCCATAGGCTACGGTGGTTACCAAAATAAACGCTGTACATAGCACTACCAAAAGCTTACGCATCACGCCACCTTTTCTCCTCATCTTTCAGGGAAGCTTTTCGTGGGCCATGCGCCCATGCACTCTCGCATAGGCCCTGCAGAACGGGCAGATACCCTCTTCCACCCCTTTGACAAACTGCCAGGCAAGACCCTCCGGGGTTTTCCGTGCGCTACGACAGACGGGGCACCATTCACAGACGCGAGCCAACGCCCGGTCAAATTCATCAGCAGATCGCTTTTCCATGCATTCCTCCCCTGAGAGCGGATGGAAAACCAGCTTACACCCCCCCGGCCGAAGAGGTCAAGCAAAGGAATCTGAGGTGCGTACCGCACAAAAAAAGGGCCGCACCCTGTCCGGATGCGGCCCTTGTCCTGATTGATGCCAGTTTAGGCTTGCTCAAGCACCGGCACGGCATCGTCTAACTCGTTTGCCACCAGCTCCGACTCATCGGTCTCGAACTCAGCCTCATTGTTGAGTACCCGCTGCATCCGCACCACGTCCAACTCGTTCTCCCACCGTGAAACAACGACGGTAGCCACCCCGTTACCGATCAGGTTAGTGAGCGCTCGGGCTTCCGACATGAACCGGTCGATGCCGAGAATCAGTGCAAGACCCGCCACCGGGATGGTTGGAATGGCGGCAAAGGTGGCCGCCAGCGTGACGAAGCCGCTGCCGGTAACCCCCGCCGCACCCTTGGAGGTGAGAAGCAGCACCGCCAGAATGGTCAGGGTCTGGGTCATGGTGAGGTGGGTATTGGTGGCCTGGGCAACAAAGACCGCAGCCATGGTGAGGTAGATGGAGGTGCCGTCCAGGTTGAAGGAGTATCCGGTCGGGATTACCAGGCCGACTACCGATTTTTTACAGCCCAGGTTCTCCAGTTTGGCCATCATCCGAGGGAGCGCCGACTCGGACGACGAGGTACCGAGAACGATGAGGAGCTCTTCCTTGATGTAGGATATGAATTTGAAGATGTTGAAACCGCAGGCGCGGGCGATGGTGCCGAGCACGACGAAGATGAAAATGAAGCAGGTGAGATAGAAACTCCCCATAAGCATTCCCAGCTTGGAGAGCGAACCGACCCCGAACTTGCCGATGGTGAAGGCCATGGCGCCGAAAGCGCCGACGGGAGCGGCTTTCATGATAATGCCGACAATGCCGAAGAAGACATGGGAAGCCTGGTCGACAAGGGCGTAAACCCGTTTCCCTTTGTCGCCGAGGGCAGCAAGGGCGAAGCCGAAGAGCATGGCGAAGAGGAGTACCTGGAGAATATCACCCTTGGCAAAAGCGTCCACGACACTGGACGGAATGATGTTCATGACGAAGTCGGCAACGCCCTGGGACTTGGCCTGGGTTGTATAGGCGGCGAGCGCCTTGGTGTCGAGCTTGCTCACATCGGCGTTGAAACCTGCTCCCGGTTGAATGACGCTGACGAGCAGGAGCCCGATCCCGAGCGCCAGGGTGGTGACCAACTCGAAATAGAAGAGCGACTTGACACCGACCCGCCCCACCTTCTTCATGTCCTCCATGCCGGCGATGCCGGTAACGACCGTGCAGAAGATGATCGGCGTGATGATCATCTTGATCAGCTTGATGAAACCATCCCCGAGCGGTTTCATGGCGACGCCCGTCTCCGGGTAGTAATAACCGACCATCACCCCGAGGGCAATCGCCGCCAGAACCTGGAAGTACAAATGCTGATACAGCTTTTTCCGTGCCATCCGCTGCTCCTCTCCCCTGCCCGTTACGAATGATAGTCAAAAAAACACGCGGATCACCAGCACCGGAGCCCCCCGATACACCGCGCGTTCATTCTAGTGCAACTGCGATGCCATCATGTATACATCCCATAACCGTTCAAGATCACAGTAATTAAAGCGAAGGGAAGCGTAAAAATATGGGGGTGGAAAGAGAGTAGTGGCCAATATCGGCCACGATTCCTGGCTAAAATTAGCCACCACAACGAGGAAAGAGAAACGTTATTTGCGGGGATTGCCTCTTAAACGCAATCTGGGCGGTAGGTTACGCACTATTGAGCGGAAAATTTGGGAGGGAGAGAGAATCCGCCGTTGTCGCTCAGAAGGGAACCTTTTGTTCCGCGAGTTGGCGCAAGACAATCTCTTCCCAACCCTTGTTGGCGGCGGGGTTGGCCGGGCTCGGATGGAGGATGCGCCCGACGCGGATAGTGGTACCGGCCAGGGCGCGTGCAGCCTGGTCAGCGGCAAAGTTGCCGACCCCGACAACGCAGGACGGCTGGAGAAATTCCACACCCCGGCGCAGGGTCCGGTCACAGGCCGCGTTGAGGAGTTCCCGTTCGGAAGGGCGCAGTTTGTCGGGGGTGATGTTTCGTCCGTCGGCGTCGAGGAAGAGGAGTGGACAGTAGTTGAGAACGAAGAAGCGGGCAAAGAACCGCCCGGGGGTGCCGTAGCGGCTCCGGATCAGCCCCCAGAGGCGTCGGCCGCTCACCTCGCTCCGCCGGCAGGCAAACCCCGTTACCCGCTTCTTCGGGTGCTCGTCCGCCGGCCGCTCCACGCTGCCATCGATACCGAGCCACTCCCGCACCACCGAAATCTCTCCGAAGGGAACCCCGGTCTGTGCCATCCCCCACGGCCCCGGGTTCATCCCCACGAAGACCGTCTCCTTCGGGGCGTTCCCGTATCGGCGGAGGTACTCTTCGTGGGGTTGACGGGCATAGACGAGGGGATTGTAGACGTGGGCCACCGGCGGTGTGAATCTCAGCCGATCCAGCTCCCTTACCAGTTCCCCGGTTATCTGCAGAAGGTCCATGGGGCGGTCACTCCACTTCGTAGATCCGGTCCGCCAGTTCCACCCGGTCACCCGGCCGGAGCTTCCGTCCCCGGCGGAGTTCGCGCTCGCCGTTCACCCGCACTTCACCATCGACGATCCGGATCTTCGCCTCCCCGCCCGACCCCACGGCCGCCACTGCCTTGAGGAAGCTGTCCAGCTTGATATACTCCGTATCGATCTTCATGACACTACTCCCGATCAGATTGCTTGCTGGTTGTTTTTAGCACGAATTTCTGCTAAAAAGGGGAACTTTCTGAAAAGGAGAACCGCACCATGCTGACCACATCCGACTTCAAGCGGGGGATCGTCATCCAACTCGACGGCGCCCCCTGTCTCATCATCGACGTCACCTTCCAGTCCCCCTCCGCCCGGGGGGCCAACACCATGGTTAAAACCCGCTACCGCAACCTCATCACCGGCCAGGTGCTGGACAAGACCTTCCGCTCCGGCGACAAGGTGGACGAGGCGGATTTCGAACGGCACAAAGGGCAGTTCCTCTACGCCGACAGCGGCCGGGGAGTATTCATGGACCTGGAGACCTACGAACAGTTCGAGCAGGACGAAGACGACTTCGCGGCAAATTCCCCCTTCCTGCTGGAAGGGACCGAGGTGGTGCTCGGCCTGTTCGAGGGACGGATGGTGACTATCGAACTCCCCATGACCGTGGAACTGACCGTCACCGACACGGCGCCGGCCATCAAGAACGCCACCGCCACGGCAGAAACCAAGGAAGCACTGCTGGAAACCGGTTTGAAAATCAAGGCCCCCCCCTACCTGGAGACCGGCAACAAGGTGAAAGTTGACACCCGGGACGGTCGCTTCATTTCCCGGGCCTGACGGCAGGAGCAGACGAGCTTAAAATCCTGTTGACATACAACCTGAATCAGGCTATAAATTGTAACTCTTTTGCCCAGGTAGCTCAGTCGGTAGAGCAGAGGACTGAAAATCCTCGTGTCGGCGGTTCGATTCCGTCCCTGGGCACCATTTACACAAGCCTCCGCATACCGACGCGGGGGCTTTTTCTTTGCCCACTGTTGCGAATACTGTTGCAACCTGTTGCAGCAGCCCCCCCTCTTCCCTCTGCTCTACTTGACCCTGGTATCTCTTGCTTCTCGTCAACAAGTTACCTCGTAGCAAATCCACACCAGATACATGCCACCATGTACAGCATGCTGTCATGAATGAGCTACCTGGACAAAAAGAGTACTCCTTCCTGCTACTAGAATTTCTGGTAGTGTCCCCCAAGCAACTGCGTATAAGAGATTAGAGCCATAACCGTCCGTTTTCATTATTCGATTAAATAATTGTTTATGTCTATTCTAATTTATTCAGCTAGTTAGGCACACAATTGTAGAATATTCCAGTCGACATAATGGTATTACAATATTGATGTTCAACACGTCCGCCAAATCTCGCATGTAGAAAATATTTACAACATTCATGGAGAGTTGGTTTGTGGTATGTTCCATGGGAAATCACCCAGTAAGAAAAACAGACTCCTAGACAGGATTAGTAATCTCCCTTCTTTTATCCAAAACGTGCCTTTTTATCTCCGCTTATGACCTTCCCTCCTGATCTTGCTCCGGAATGTTTCGCAATTTTCTGTTCAGATGATGAAGCTATCCGAACAGAAAAGTTGCGAGCCATAAAATCCACAACTACTTTATATTCCATCAAATTACCTCTATGGCAAAACGCCAACCGCAACATGCTTTTGCAACACCATTTGCAACACCTATTCAGTAACTAACTGATATTATTATATGTGCAGAGGATTTAGAGTACTCACCTCAAAAAAATCAAGTGAAATAAATCATGTAAGAGTAGTACCAATAAACTATTCAGGGATCGCATTTACTCGAATCGGTGGTTGTTCTCGGTACGGGTAGATATGCAGGGAGTATGAAAGGATGATTCCGGTAATGATTTCATTTTTATAAGTTAGGCCCAGGTAGAGTATTGAATATTCATATCGTAAATGAAAAGATCGGTAACCCCTAGGTCACTTTTTTCCAAGCATGACCATGATCCCCTACCCTTCCTCATAGTTATCCTTCCTGGTTATTTCAACATGTTTTTTGTTTCGCTTTTTTATGTGCAGATGAAAAGCGATCCGCACATAAAAAACCGAGTCCTCTAAAACCTTCAAACCCTTGTTGTATCAGCTTCTAATATGTGGTAAGTATCCTCCATATTGAATCAAAATTGCGTCATCATTTGCATCAATTCCTGATATAGAGCTGTAACTGGCTAATAACAATATACTATTATATTCGAGCAACGGATACCTTATCTGTTGCACTATTTTTATGAGGTATTTGCATGGAGAATACTGAACAAACAAAAGTTAAAATCAAGAGTAAGCTCAAGAAGGGACATGGCTCTTTCTGGATACCAAGCAAAGCTGTTGAGTTGCTAATCAGAGATAACAACTCTTCTGCAATGCAAATATACACCTATTTAACAATAGCTAGACATGCAGATATATCTGGATCATTCTCAACAATTGGCAAATCTGGCATATCAAAAAAGCTTGGTTTGAATAATGAACAATATAGCAGAACATGTAATTACTTAAAGAACATATCAGCCAATGGCGAAAAGTTATTATACACTAAGAGTGAGTGGCAATCTCATGCCTTTGCTATAAATGAAGAACGTGAATATTTAAATCAGTCCAACGTTGCAAATCCGAACTATATACCTAAACCATTATTAAAAACGCCGCCTCCAAATAAGGGATTTGGAAGAAAAGGATATGTGCAATGGGTACTGAACACATACGATTGTGATTCCAATGATCAAGTATGGTTTCATAATGATTTAATTGAAGATGAAAATAAAAGCAAAAAGCTTAAACATCTATTGAGATTCAAAGATAGAGAGACTTTAGCTCGCATTCTGCTTATGATGTATAACCATAATGACATCAAATTTGGGGGTGTAAGGCCATATCAAAACATATATGTTAATTATGAAATGCATAAGATCGGCAATCATAAAGGGATAGATATCTATCGTGGCAAAGAATCCGAACTATGCCAAAGCACTCATTTTAAGACGATTTTAAAGGATTTATTTAAAGACATCCCTGTCGATGATGATCGCATTAGATCAGCCATTAAGAACCTAGAAGATCTTGGATTGGTCTATAAGGCGGTAGTTGCTTTGGATAGCCCACCTGACAATAAAGATACAATGGTTCTGTATGACCTTGATGTTAAAATTAATATTGGGAATAAGCTAAATGAAAAGAGGGGTCGAAATTGCACGATAATAGAGGAGGCGTTAAAAAGTGTGGGCTATGAATCATGTAGGAAAGATAACAAGTTTTATGACGAATATACTGCGATAGCACCAGAGGGCATATGTCCGTATATTGTAGGTATCTTCAGGCTAAAATATGTTGTTTCGAATTCAAAGAATGCTCCGGTAAAGCAATCAAGAACTGAGAGAAAAGAGCAAAAGAGTATGCTTTACGAATGGTTAACAAAATTGACGGGTAGAAACTATAGCCCAGTCAAAGAAATTACCCCGCAGATGATGATAGAATACCTAGAAGAATCAGATGATTAGGTAATATATTGCTCTTAAATAGTTAAATCGTGCTTGTGCTATTTATGGAGAAGATAAGAGTTTTGACGTTAAATATAAATAGACTAAAAGAACGATTGTAGAACGGATAACGAACAAGAAAATAAAGTAGAAAAGCATTGCTATTTGTGGGGGTGGAGGGAATGAATGAAGAATAGTGCTATTCATGGGGGTGGAACACGTTAGAAAGAAGGGAGGGATAAAATGAAATAAGGGAATTGCATCCAACAAACATTCACCGCTTCAACACAACGAGACCTTCTGGATTAGATTCAGAGGGTTTTTGTGTGTCTGGGGTACGACAATCAACCATTAACCAACAATTAAAAGGAGAAAATATCATGGAAAAATTTGAAATTAGCGCAGAGGAGTATGCATATCATCAGAAACTCGTCGCCAAGGATCTGAAGGCGAAGGAACACACCCGCAAGGCCGCAGCCAAGCAGATCATCCTTCTCCAGAAGGCCAAGGAAGCAGGTATTACCGTGAGCAAGGCGGAAATCGAGGAATACCTCACTAAGCACACCATAGCAGAATAACAGTCAGACCAATTACAACCGAATATCTGAAAGACCCAGGAGGGGAGCCATGTGCTCTCCTCTTTATATTTTACAAATTAATTTTCAACTGAGTACTTATTATCAGATATGACCTCTCAGTATTGATCACTTTGAAATTCCCCTGCGTTTTTCGAAGAGGTGAGTTAATAACAGATACAAGATCAGGAATTTTCACTGGTCAAAATACAAAAGTTATCGGAGGCATCAAATGCAGGACATTACAAAGAACGAGTTTTTCAGAAATAATCCCCAAGACAGATTGATGGACCAGAAGGAAGTTGCCGACATGTTGAGAATATCGACAAAGACCTTGGAGTACTGGAGGTGGAAGGATATAGGTCCCAAGTTTTTTAAGATTGGCAGAATGGTGAGATATCGTATGTCGGACGTAATTGTTTATATCCAGGGTGAGGAGGTGGGAGCATTCAATTGATCATATAGTGGAGTATTAACCGGGAATGATCCCAGAACGTATATAAAAGGAGAAATGCCAATGGCACAAAAACAAAAAGCCCCGGCTAGAGGGCTAATTATTAAATTACGAGGTATGAAGCGTGGAAACAATAAATATAAATCTAAAGCAGGCAGCACTTGAATATGCAGGTAGCGGGATAGCAGTTTTCCCTATCAACGATAATGATAAGACCCCCAAGATCAAGGCTTGGGGTGATAATTCAACCACAGACCCTACTGTTATTAAGCAATGGTGGGATGAATGGCCTAATGCAAATATAGGTATCGTTACAGGGCAAAGGTCAGGATTTCTGGTGCTCGATGTTGACGTGAAGAATGGTGCTCTTGGCAATGAGTCTGTTGGTGCATTGGTTGGCGAGTATGGTGATTTGCCCGTTACCAGGAGACATAACACTCCCTCAGGGGGATACCATTTGCTATTCCGTTATCAGAGTAATGATATTCGAAACAGTGCAAGTAAAATAGGTTCAGGTCTCGATATTAGGTGTAATGGTGGGTATATAGTTGCTCCTCCTTCCGTGATTGACGGGAACAGATATGAAGTTGATGATCCAGGAATTTCGATTGCTGATGCTCCTGAATGGCTAGTAAAGCTGGCTAGTGAGAAGAAAGCTGCCGAGAAAAAGAGTATTCCTGTCGGTAGTAGGAATAATAAGCTGTTCCAGGTGGCAATTGAATGTAAAAGAAACCAGTTTCCACTTGAGGAAGCAGAGAAGGTAGTTGCAGAGAATAACCAGAGCTGTGACGAACCTTTGGAGGATGCTGAGTTACAGAAGATTGTAACGAGTGCCTATAGATATCAAATGAACCAGACACCCTCCGAGATAGAGGAGCTTAACGGGAAATATGCGGTTGTAATGGTAGGTGGCAAATGTAGGGTATTGAAGGAAATCAACTGTCCGGTTTTTAGCTGGCCAGATATCGAACTATCTGCACCAAAGGACTTTAAGGAGTTTTTCAGCAATAAATATATTCAGATGGAAGGCAAATCAAAAAGACTTGGGGATGCTTGGTTTAATCATCCACAGCGTAGACAATATGAAGGTTTGATATTTACCCCAGGCCATACCCCTGAAGGATACTACAACCTCTGGCGAGGATTTGCAGTTGAGCCGAAAGAAGGAGATTGCGGCCTTTACCTTAAGCATATCGAAGAAAACATCGCCAATGGCAACAAGGAAGTGTTCAACTATATTATTGCATGGATGGCTCATGCGGTGCAGCACCCTGATAATCTCGTAGGAACTGCTATTGTGTTACGGGGAGCTATGGGGGTTGGCAAGGGAGTATTCGCTAATGGGTTTGGTTCTCTGTTTGGTCGTCATTACTTGCCCATGAATCAAACTTCTCAGCTAACAGGTAAGTTTAATGCACATATGAAGGATGTTGTTGTTCTATTGGCTGACGAAGCCTTCTGGGCTGGGGATAAAGCAGCAGAGGGGGTTTTGAAGGGCTTAATTACCGAACCATACTTGACGATAGAGGGCAAGGGTGAAAATGCTTTCAAGATGAAGAACCATCTACATATGATATTTGCCACCAACAATGATTGGGCTGTACCCGCAGGGCCAGAAGAGAGAAGATTTTTTGTTCTGGATGTATCAGATAAACATAAACAGGACCATGCTTATTTCGATGCTATCGGAATGCAGATGGATAATAGTGGTAGGGAAGCATTATTACATTATCTGATAAATTACGACCTTAAAGGTATTAATCTCAGAAAATTTCCACAGACTACGGCGCTACTTGAAACAAAACTGATGAGCCTAACTCCAGCACAAAAGTTCTGGTATCACAAGCTTGAGACCGGAAGACTTAATGTTAATGGATGGAATGATGGAGAAATCACAACTGATGATCTATACAAAGACTACCTGGAATATGTGACCAATCTAGGGGTTAGGCATAAAGCGGCAGACAATGAGCTAGGAACTCAACTGAGTAAAATGATGCCAAAAGGTGAGTTTAACAAAAAGAAAAAGACTGTAGTAACCATAAGACGCAACATATATGTGTTACCTACGCTCGATAAATGTAGAGAATATTTCGAACAGTTTGTAAATCAAAAAATAGAATGGCCTACAGAAGACCATAATTAATAATACAGAAAGCATATTCCTCCTGTTGCTTCTAGTGGCAGGAGGAGTTGAGGATATAAAAATGAGAAGAATATTATGTGTAATATTTGGTTCAAGACATAAGCGTATCAGAACTCGTAGGGTTAAAGGCCAGATTGTGTGTGTAGTGCAGGACGTTTGCTCAATGCTGGGTATGTCGAAATCAAATACAACAAATCTGATTAAGCAACTCGACGATACCATGAAATGTAAAGTACATGTTCAGTCTGGCGTGAGGAAGATGCTGTGCATTAATAAGGCAGGGTTGTATGCTGTCATGTTGCACGGTAAAAAGCAAGAAGCTGTCATTTTTAGGCAATGGGTCTGTACAAAAGTTCTTGCCAAAATGAAGATCAGTAGGAAGATGTATCAATCATCGGAACAAGTAGACGAGTATTATGGAAAACAAGCTGTCAATTGGTAGGGTAAGTGTCCTGGGTGTCCTAGCTTTGAAATGAAGCTAGGACGCTGTAAATCCTTGATAGAAGCACCTCTGTCCTGGGTGTCCTAGCTGTCATAGCTATAATTGATAAAAAATAAAAAAACATAGGGGGATATATATATATCCTCCAATTTGTAATATATAAAAACAATTCACAAAAAAGCTAGGACAGCCGGGACAGCTAGGACAATCCCTTGATAGTAGGTGCTTTACACTGTCACGGCTATAGATTTGAGCTAGGACAGTAGGGTAGTTAGCTAGGACAGTTCCCCACCTTTTTCATTTTTCATTTTCAGGAGCCAGGAGGGTTTAAGATATCGGCCTCTGATATACAATTAACCGGAACCCCACATATCCCAATGCATGACATCTAAAGTGGGCGGGTAATCATGTATTCCATTTGCTGTACACAACCTAAGCCCGATTACAAAGACCTATCAAATGAGGAATACCAAGCCTTTTGTCGGTTAGTATACCTGCTGAGGAAGAAAGGGTATAAGATCGCGGAGGCTCAGGACATGGCTTATCATCGGTTACTGGCCGAGAGCATACCATTTAGTTGACCGCTCCCCACTCTTACGGGGTTTACGAGATTGATATTAGATGCTTGATGTGATATGAATAGTCGGTTTAAACTGCCTTTGTTATATCTTCAAGCCCGAGGGTTACTAATGAATAACGGTCTTTTGCGGTAAGATGCGTGTAGGACATGGGGGGCTCCTCCTGGGGTATGTGTTGGTCGCGCTTCACACACTACCAGATTTGCCTGCCATGTCCTTTGGTTAACTCACGTGGTGCACTTACGAATAGAATCTACCCTGCAAAGAAGCTATATGGTATCATTGCTGTCCGGTTAACTGAAATAACAGCAGTTTTACGGCTGTAACCGATTGAATTTGTTGCCTTTCGATTAGAAACAAAATTCAAATCGAAAAATGAACAATTGTCTGCAAATTATGCAATTACAGCATGTTATAGATGTACAATCAAATTTAGCCGGACATTAGTGATATGTTATAAAAAATATAGAAGAGTTTATAGTTTTAGGTTATCGGTTTAGACCATATAGATATCATACAGCCTGGTATTTATGGCAATCACTGAGTTAACGTGAGCGCTCTGTTTGTCTTGAGTGAAGTGTAATAGCACAGAATTAATGATAGTTTTAACTATGGAGAAAGAGGGAACTGATGAATGCTGATACCTTAAGTAAGAATCCTGAAATCGATGTATATACAGAAAATGGACAAGAGATATGGGAAGTACCTCCTTCAGCTAACACAACTTATCTAACGCACGGTTATTTTAGATATATTGGTAAATTTCCGCCTCAGATTGCTTCAAAACTTATAAATGATTTTTACGGAGGGACAGGTAAGGTCCTCGATCCAATGGTTGGAGGTGGGACAGTACTTACAGAATCAGTTGTTCGGAATATCGAATGTGTTGGATGGGACATTAACCCTGTAAGTAGATTGATATCAACATCCGTTTCACGACAGGTTGACTCAAATCAACTTAAGCAAGTATGTGAAAGTATTATAAATGCTTTAGCAAAATTAAATTCAGATTCACCACTATTTGCCACGTCATCGACATTTACTCCTTACAAATTGCGTTTATGTAAAGACTACTTTGATAACGATGCGTTAATAGAACTAAGTTGCGCTCTTTCAACACTTGATAGTTTGTCACCTCATGATGATATACGAGACTTGGTTATGATGATAATTTTATCATGTCTGAGAAAGATTAGTTTTGCTAATGTCAAGAAGATGAATCTAGAACTAGATTTAAATAAAAAAACAAAAAGCACACTACTAAAAGAATTTTCAAGTAAATCCAAAAAGGTATGCGATAGTAACAGAATTTTACCGAATCAATTTTCCAAAGATCTTGCCAAAGTTTTATGTAAAGATGCCATTAATTGGGACAGTACAGAAAAGTACAATTTCATTTCTATCCATCCGCCATATCTAACTAATACAGCTTTCTCCGAGGCTACTCAATTACAACTTGCTATACTTGATATATGTCATAAACAGATATGGCAAAAGGAACTTAAATGTAGAGGTAGTTTTTTGCACGAAACAAATGGATTAAAGAAGTATATTGTAAATTGGGGTAATATTATAAAAAATGCTGCCGAATCTCTTGAAAAAGGAGGCCATTTAGCTCTTGTTGTCGGAGATGGACAAATAGATTACATTAGAATTCCGATAGGAGCTATAACCGTTGAGCTTGGCAAAGACTATAACTTAAAACTAGCAAAACATGCTTTTCACGTTTTAAATAACCATACAGGCCAAACTCAAAACAAGAAAATGAAAGGTCAGCATGTCATTGTTTTTGAAAAATAGTAATATTGAAGTTTGGGGAGATGTTGGTACAAATAAAGATCAAAATTATCTGACTCACTCGTTATTTAGATATTTTGGTAAACTTCCACCAGTCTTGACTGCAAAGATCCTCCGTGAGTTTGTGCCGGCCACAATATCAACACCAGTTGTTGTCGACATGATGTGTGGTAGTGGAACCACTTTGGTAGAGTCAATAGTCCATGGATTTAGAAGCGTTGGTTTGGATTCAAATGGATTATCTATTATGGTCTCTAAGGTTAAGACAACGAAAATAGCCAACAGTAAGTTGGATAAGGTATATAGCGACCTTTTGTTGCGCAGTAAGGGTTGGAATAAAATATCACCATCTGATGATTATATACCGGTCATGCGTAATATTGACAAATGGTTCACAGCCGAAACTAAAGATCTTCTATCTATCTCCAGAGAAGCGTTAGATACATATAAAGACGATATTGATATTTATAATTTTCTTTTTGTTAGTTGGTTGGGAATTATTAGAAAATGCTCCAATGCTTCAGTCCGAACCGGGAGGATATTTCATGATCTACAAAAACCTCAGCAACGAGTAATAGATATATTATTTGCTAATATTGCTGCAAATGCAAAACTGATTGAGTCATTACCTTCATATGATTCTACATTAATTCCGAAACTAATGTTAGGTGATGCCAGATCCTTCAAAGTAAGTGATTCAAGAATATCTGATTTTACAATAATGCACCCTCCGTATTTTGCACTGTATAAATATAGTTCTGATGTACTTAGATTTGAACTTGAATGGGGAGGGTATAATCGAAAAGATATTCTGAAGAGAGAAGTGCGAGATGGCTTCAAGACATCAAAGAAGGAGGATGTCTTTGGTTACATTGATGATATAGTTGATTGTATTGCCAACGGTGCAAGATTAACAAAAAAACGGTCTAAGATTTGTGTTGTAATTGGAAACAGCACCTTAGCTGAAGAGCAACTTCCTGTTGTTGAATCAGTGGTCTTAAAAGCCAAAGAATTGGATATAAATTGTTCTAGAATTATTACTAGACCCATCAATCACGCACAAGCAAAATATCATAAAAGCGCTAACAGCAATATCAAATCAGATTTAGATTATATCTTAATATTTGATTCTTGATAACTAATGTTCAATATCAACCATTGGGGTTGAGCTATGAATACCTACCACGCTTCCATCTGAGATAAGGTATAAGACGTTATCTTCTAAATTACTATTGAGGTTATATGCACCGATACAGATCACAACGTTGTTGCATAGATTTAATAGATCGCACTTTGTTGTAAGCCTATCAATGATAAATTTCTTTAATTTGTCTACTGAATAGTGTGAAATTAAACTATTCAGCTTCAAAATATCTTGTTGCGATTCAGCAGTAGAACCTTTAACTTCGCATAAAAATAAGTGAGTACTGGAGCAAAATATAATATCTACATGGTATCGTTCTGCTCCTGTCTTCTTTTGAGTTGGCGATGGAAACCTTATTAAATCAGTAGTATAGCTTTTACCGCTTGGTGGATGAGCACTTATCAAGTGTAATTTCGGATCAGATGTAATGTATTTTATGATTCCATCAAATGCAATATCTTCTTGTGTCATATTTATAGTAGTTCCCCAAGTTTATCGCCTATTATAATCCCATCGTTGCAAACAATAATTGAACAATAGTGCGAAAATATACGGCCTTGCTTAGTGGAAGCGACCCAACTATGGTAAAGATCGGATGAACTTGTCGTTTGCACTAGCTTTTCTTTAAAATCTTTACCGTACCTGTCCTTGAAAAGTTGAATAAACGCTGCTTCTTTAGTTTCTTTGATTAATTGAGCACTTTTTTCATTTGAAATAGAAACTCTAGGGTAAAATAGGATTAAAGGTTTGAAACTTTTTGAAGGAAGGCAATACCTAGCAAATAAATTAACGGCTACTCCACAGTGGGGATCTGATCTCCATTTATAACCTGAAAAATAGCATAGAGATTTATTGTTCATTTGCTTCAACAAAAATAATTTATCAAGCATTGTATCTTTTATGGGATTAAATTTATATGTCTTACCCATTATGTAGACATGTTTAAAATTTGATGTTCGTAACGCGTATAATGCTAGTAACTTATCAGGCTTACCTTTATGGAAATAATCTCCCATTCTTGAAAGTACTATATGAGGATTAAGTATTATTTGTTTTGCCTCAGCGCTTGAAAGTTCAAATTTAACATCAGAAAACTTCGTATTCTTAACTCCAGACAGTCTCAGCAATTCGGCCTGATTATTCTGAAGTAACTCGTGATACTTAGATTTATTGCCACTATGATTCGAATCAAGGATAGCTACAATCAGATCACATAGGTGCTTGTAAACAGAAGTAAAATCATCCCTATTAGATAAGGTAGTTTTAATTACTTTGCCGTTTGAAGCTGTTGCCCACTCCGAATAAAGCTGATATGACCCATAATGTTTATGTAATGCGGCCATTCCTTCAAAAAAATCTGATGTCAAGCTTCTCTTCGAAAGTTTTGAAACATCTTCTGCTTTATCAAGTTCATCATCCCTTACACGAGCTAACGGTCCGAAATAAATGAATGGTACAGAATTCTCTGCGGCACTTGCAACTCTAACAAAACGTTGTAAACCATTATCTCCAGTGTATGCATGTTCTGTTAACTCGACAACAAGCAAGGGAATTCCATTACGAGCAAAAATCAGATCGGGTCTATCGTATTTAAATAATGATATTAAATTATTATATTCAGAAATCTTTATAGCAGATGGGGCTTGAGGATATACTTTTATGTTTGTACGTGGAATATTTTTAAGAATGGGAGCAATTTCTTGAAACGAAATAAATAGTTTTTGATCAGCAGGCTCATCACAATAAACAACCACATCATTGAAATACATAGCATCTCCTGTTATCATTTTTCAAATAGGTCTGAATCAAAAAACTCTCTTATTGAAACTCCCAACACTAATGCAAATCGTTGTAGGTTGATTATCGAGATATTCCTTCTTCCGTTCTCTACAGAACTTGTGTATGTTCTGTCAATGTCTGCTTCAAGAGCTAATTTTTCCTGAGAAAGGCATTTAGCTAATCTTAATTCTTTGAGTCTCATACCAACAGCTTCTCTGATCTCCATCGGATGCCCTCCCTCGTATCCGTTAAGTATCTGTATGTCGACTTTAAATCAACCGACTATGAGTCACACTGGTAATGTATTTTTATTCCATGCCCGTATTGGCACGATATCATTGATGTTTTATTTATTTATTTATGCAAAATTATGTAGATTGGTAAATTAGATGAATCGCTGACTTATTATTCCCATAATTGTAATTAAGTAAAAAGCACCGTGACTAGTCCAAAACCTTTATAGCATCCGTGTAGACAGATGAAATGATACAAGAGCAAAACTAAAAATTCGGAACCCCACGGTCCAATAAAAAGAGGCATGGTCATAACTGATCATGCCTTTTCCATTTGAAAGGAGGTGAACCAATAGAGCAGCATCCCCACCATCAATCCCACCCGTAATACCCAATCCAACTAACCAATCAAACAGCACAACCAACAGGTATCTCCGTAAAGGGATACCTATACCTAAAAAAGGAGGAATTCGTATGTCTAACGTTTACGAGATCATCAACAATCGGATTATGGAGCTATTGGAACAAGGAACTATCCCCTGGAGGAAACCATGGAATGCAGAGAACAATGATCCCAAGAACCTGATCAGCAAGAAGAGCTATAGGGGGATTAATCACTTCCTACTTTCCTGCACTCCCTACAACTCACCTTACTGGCTTACCTTTAAGCAGGTGCAAGACAAGGGAGGACACGTAAAGAGGGGAGAGAGGTCAACTCCTGTAGTATTCTGGAAGTGGTTGGACAAGAGCACAGAGGGTACTGATTTAAACAGTACCCTTTCCACCAGTAAAATTCCCCTGTTACGCTACTACAATGTCTTCAATATCGACCAGACAGAAGGGATACCAGCACCGGAACCAACGGAAGCGCATAACGACAATCATCCTCTCTTGGGACCAGAGCAGATAATCAAGAACATGCCTCTAAGACCAGAACTCCGATTCGGAGGTAACAAAGCATACTATTCTCCATCTCTCGATTACATCCAACTACCACACCTGAGCACCTTTGATACTCCAGAAGAGTATTACTCCACATTGTTCCACGAATTAACCCACGCAACAGGTCATAGTTCCAGATTATCGAGGAAGAGCGTCCTTGAACCTTCTTATTTCGGTTCACACGAGTATTCCAAGGAGGAGCTTATAGCTGAGATGGGTGCAGCATTCTTATGTGGCTATACGGGGATCAAACAGAAGACCATCGAGAACAGTGCTGCATATATCCATGGATGGCTCAAGGAGTTGAAGAATGACAAGACATTATTGATCCATGCAGCTGCCCAAGCCCAGAAGGGAGCAGACTATATCTTGAACAGGAAGGACGGTGAAGAGGTCGAATCTGTAGAAAACATCGCAGCATAATCCCACCAAAGCATTAACTCTAAAGTATTAACCCACCTAACACGACCAATCCAACCACGTACACAAATCCAGACCAATTAGCTGAGAAGCAATAGCCCGCTGCTATTGCGGTAATACATTGATCCAACAACAACAAGAAGAATCCAGGACACTCCATCTCTATCTTCTAGCACTAGGACCTCCATCATTACTTGCGGGGTATCTAGTCTATCTAGCCGATAATATTAGCCAAAGCTAGATAAAACCAGAATGAAGAGAATTGTTCTCCACCACTCTCATTCAAGTAACAGAATTCTGCCATTCTTACCCACCAGAACCATTCACCAAAGCTCCAAATTTGCGCTGTAAGACGTTCTCTTAGCTCAAGACATTAAAGTATATCAATCTGCTAATTTAAGGAGGAGAACATGACCGTAATTAAACCGGCTATCAGAAGAATGACTTTTGACGAAGCACAACAGAAAGGATTGTTTTCACAAGGATTGGTTCTGGAGCACCAGGGAAAGAGCTACCTTCTCCATGCAGGATTCAGGGACAAAGTACATGTCTTCACCAAGAGTATTTGCCTCTACGTTCTGACCATTAACAGGACTCTAGGCTACATAGGACTTGATGCCTATATGTCTTCCGAACCAGATCCGATTAACACAATATTCCTGCACTCGGAATACCAGATCACAGATGTATTGGGCCGCAAGTGGGAACATATGACCCCCAGGACAATAGCCAGCAGATTGATTGACTACCTCATCTAAAAGGAGAAACATCATGGCCTATTTTAAGTGCGATACCTGTAATCAGATATATGAGGACTACTACCCTCCAGATGACACATGCATCAAATGTAAACGCGGAATCATTAAGATAGTTGCCGAGTACATGCAATTCCACAGCAAATGTGGATAACTCTTCTGTAGCTGTGGATATGTTTCAAAAATGTAATGTTTCTACAGGTACTTTAGCTCTTTGCTCATTAGAGAGGCATGCTGTTTAACTAACTGTTTTTACGTGTCAATAGTTAATTTGTGGTGCTGCTATTTTTGCTGGACATATACCGTTAAGTCATGGAGGTGCAAAATGATATTTAAAAGTGGATAACTCAAGAATATATGTATCGAAAAATGCATAGTTACCTTCAAATTATTAGAAAAGGGCGACCACTACAGGTTGCCTTTTTTCATTTCAGAAAGGAAAACCATCATGACAGTTCAAACCCTCTTCGGCCAAGAAGAAGTATCCACCAAGACCAGAAGCATCAAGTTCAAACAGATCAAAGCCGTATATGAAACCCTCACCGTAAAAGACGAGATAACCAATTACCTCCAACCGTTGAACAGGTTCACCTCTCCAGAACAGGTATATGCAACCTTCAGCTTCCTGAGAAATGAGACCAAGGAATACTTCTTCGCCCTCCATCTGGATGGCAAGAACAGGATTGTATGCATTGATACCGTATCTGTTGGCTCTCTTAACCAGAGCATTGTTCACCCAAGGGAAACCTTCAAGACAGCACTCCTCTCCTCAGCAGCAGCAATAATACTGATCCACAATCATCCTACCGGAGATCCTACCCCTAGCAGGGAAGATATTGAGATAACCAAACGACTCAAGGAAGCAGGGGATCTCTTAGGGATCAAGATACTCGACCACATCATTATTGGTGACAAGTATCTCTCTTTTACCAACGAGGGGCTTTTATGAAATGTGAACTTTGCAACAAGACAATTCGACCAGGAGAGATAGCACATGGGATCAGGTATGGGACAGCAGATGGAGAAACGGATGTATTCCTTCCAGCAAGAGATTCAGCTTGGAGCGTGACCTGTAGTTTTTGCGGAGACATGGTCTTGAAACTGATCTATGCCAAGTTGAAAAGTAAGACCTCTATTTCTATTAATCCCGCCTTGTACAAGACCTTCACGCAGACCAGATAACCTACCAAGTAGCAACAATCAAATCCAACAACTTAACCATTTCAGGACAACAGGGGCCACTAGGCTCTTTTTTTGTGCCTGGAATCAGGAAAGGATCAAATATGTCTATCTATAAGAGGGGAAAAGTCTTTTACATGAACATCATGGTTAATGGTGTCCGCATAGCAAAATCAACTGGTAAATCTACCAAGCGAGAAGCAGTGCAATTTGCTGCCATGGAACGTCAGAAAGCACTCAATGAAGTAAAGCTTACGCCTCAGGAGAGAGCAGCAAGATTACCTTTCAAGGATGCAGTTGAAATGTGTTACGAAGCGAGGTGGAAACATTGCAAAGATGCAAAGCGGGCTTATGGCCGCGCCATGAATCTTGCGAAGATAGTGGGAGATCGGCAGATTGGAGATGTGACAGAGTATGTAGTAGCAGAGATCGTGCTTGAGTTGGAAAAACGAGGTGCTACGTCATCTACTGTAAACAGGTTCTTTGCTGCATTAAAGACCCTTCTTAGACACCACAAGCAGCCTTGGGACTTCATAAAGCTTCGGAAGGAAAGAAAGGGCCGGATCAGGACCGTGAGCAGAGAAGAGGAACAAAGAATTCTAGTACTATTACGAGAAACCACCCACAGCAAACGTAGATGGTTTTATCCTGACGTAGCTGATCTTGTGGAAGTGTTAGTGGATACTGGCTTGAGGTTATCAGAGGCACTAGCTCTCAAATATGATGATGTAAATTACGGGACTAATCTGCTAACGATATGGGTCAACAAGGGTGATCGACCAAGAAGCATACCTATGACATCTAGGGTTAAAAGAATCCTTGTTCAAAGGCAGGAAGTAAGCCGTATCCAACCATTTCCACTAAAGCCTTACCAAGCTGAGCATGCATGGCGATGGGTAAGGATGCAAATGGGACTTGATCGAGACCATGAGTTTATCCTTCATGCTCTAAGGCATACTTGCGCTTCAAGGTTGGTCAATGCAGGTATCGACCTATATGTGGTCAAAGAGTGGCTAGGTCATAGTACTATACAGGTAACAGAAAAGTATGCTCACTTGTCTCCGAACAAGTTAGCACATGCTGCTACTGTTCTTGAGATATGAGGTTTTCCCTGTTGCAAATATGTTGCGAATATTGTAGTTATAGTGCATCTGTTGCAATTTTGTTGGTTTGTAACTTATTGATATTATACATATGATAAACTCAAGTCTAACTGAAAATCCTCGTGTCGGCGGTTCGATTCCGTCCCTGGGCACCATTTAGCACCATAATAACAGGCACTTACGATACCGACCGTAAGTGCCTGTTTTTCTTTGGCGCAGATATTGACGCAGATGATAGGAAAATCAGATTAGACTTAAGCACACCCAAAATACACCGCAGGTACACCAGCCTATCGGTTGTATGTCCTGTGTTAACTTCTGTTAAACAGCTTCCTTCCGTTTCTTCCGCCCCAATAACATGCTTACTCCGGCAACAAGGATTATAAGAGCGCCTGCGAAAATAACAGGATTGCCGGGAAATGAGCTGACTTCTATTTCAACCCATTTCACAACTTCAGAAAAATAAACAACAAATCCCTCAAATTCAAGTTTTTCATCCTGCTTAAGCGTCTTCCAGTCCTGAATGGTAAGTTTGCCCCTGGTAATCATAAGGGCGATTGGCTTGTCCACATCATTGGCGACCTTGAAGTACATGCGATGCGGCAGCGCCGGGCTCCTGAAATATTCGGCATTGCCGCTTTCAGCGCTCCCCGCCTTCACAAGGGTGGAGTCCAGAACTGTACCGGATTGCGAGGCAATGACGAATTGAGGCGCGATCCCCGTTTTGAGGGCCCTTATGCGGTATGAAAAGAGATTTTGGAGATATCGCCCCCCGAAAGAACCGGCAGCCAACGGCAATACTTCCTGCTTTCCCCGGGTGGTTAGTTTGAGCACTGCCGTTGCCGGGTTTCCCCCTTCAATCTTTTCGACTTTAAACCGCAGTTTCGGATGCCATCCCCAAATCCCAGTCTCTGTCCGCTCATAGCCGGTACCCGCAAATTCCTCTCCTGGGCCAAGAGTAGTGATCCCTGTAAATGAAAAAGCGTAATTAATAAGCAGCCCCAAAAAGACAACAGAAAAGCCTAGCGGAAAAAGGACACCACTTCTGTCTCCACACGCCCGGATCAGGCGCATAAGCGATGCAAGGAACAGCAGCAGCACAAATATCTTTGTAGGGAGCAGTCCCAGAAAGTCGGCAGCGGAAAGCCCGGTCGCAGCTGTTACCGGAAGGAATACTAGCAGCAAGGATAGCAGAAGATATGAAATGACCTGCCAGGAAGAGGCCTGTCGCAACAGCTTAATACTTGAATTCATCCTTTTCCTCGGAGGCGATCTTCACAGGGTCCACATCGGCTATTTTCCAGCCGCCCTGCTGTTTGATCATATGGTACCTGAAACCGGAGCCCAGTCCTTTGACCTTCCCAGCCTGCTTCCTCTCCGCTCCTTTCCGGTACACATAGTTCCACTCTTCAAATGTCGTTACCTCCGCGGAAAAGGGAGACATAAATTTTGTTGAAACAAACTTGAGGGAGGCCATATCGTAGATGAGCACCAGTTCCTTTGCCCGCAAAAAATCGAGTTCGCGGTATATTTCATGCTTCAGAACAGTTCTGACTGGCAGGTCATCAAGCCTCATCACCTGGCCGTCACTCACGTACAGATCGGTGAACACCTTGTTGTAACGCTGGATTGTTTCTTGTATTTGGGCGCTCTCTTTGTCCCGACTTTCAAATAACCTGCTCACAAGCGGCACAAAAATCTGTTTTTGAAAAAGGCATCCCATCCCCATATAGAGTATGGCAAACAATAAAATGCCCAGTGATAAACTAATAACTGTATGTAGGGAGAAATGCTTCATCATAATCCAAAAAGTTAGAGGACTGTCCCTGCGACAAGGTTGCTGCCGAACAGGTAATAATCATCTCTATGTTTTTTGTAGGAGGCCCTATTTCTCGTCGACATGTACACAGACACGGTTGACAAGCATACACCATTACAGATACACTCCACAACCATGAAGAAAAACCATATTATAGCCCTGTCGGCAGTTATTCTCCTCATTTGCATCTTGCTTGTCACCTGGCGAAGCAGAAAGGCCAGCCAGAACGTAAGCCCCTCTCCGATCGCCGGTTTGGGCCCGACTGACCTGATTAACCGAAGCGTCGACTCGATGAAAGAGTCCGCCGCAAAGAATCCCAGCGATGCCTCGGGATATGTAAAACTCGGAAACTTCTATCTTGACCATAGTAAAAGCGATGAAGCGCTGGAGGCGTTCCAGACCGCCCTGAAGATCGATCCAAAGCATGGGCCGGCTCTTGAAAACCTCGGTTTCATCTATTACCAGAAAAAGGACTATGCAAACGCTTTGACGTACTTGAACATGGCACGCGAAATCATCCCCGACAGCCCCACTCTGCACAACACCCTGGGAGCGGTTTACCGTGAGCAGAAACAGTACGAAAAAGCCTTGGAAGAGTACCGCAAGACAGCAACACTGCAGAAGGAAGCTCCCTACTCCTGGTACAACATCGCCTTGATTTACCAGGAGATGAAAAGCCCGGAAGAGGCCACCGCCTGGGAGAAATACCTGTCGGTTGCCTCAGGGATTCCCTCCGAGGCCCGTTACGTCGAGATTGCGCGGCAGAACCTCAAAAAAATAAGCAGGTACAGACCCCAGAAATAGTCAGTGAACCTCTCCATCGCTTGAAACCGAAAGCATTCGGCCGACGTATCGTGTCCGGTACCCATTCTGCGTCAGAATATGGTAGGCAATTCTTGCCCTTCGCCCGCTACTGCAGTACACCAGGATCTCTTTCTCTTTTGGAAGCTCAGCCAACCTGAAGGGAAGCTCGTCCACCGGAATATGGGCGATGTTTTTGAGCTTTGCATCCATAAGTTCCAACCGGGAGCGGACATCGAGAAACAGCTTCGTCTTCTCGTTCGCCCGTTTTCCCCAGAGGGACTTGAACTCATCGAATAAAATCATGCCGCGGGTGGCGCGGGGTATCCCTGCGGAGTTTTTCCCGGTTTCTCCAGTTTCCACCTGCATGCCGGCCCTTCTCCAGGCCATCAGACCCCCCTCCAGCACCATTACCGGTGAATCACTTTTGTACAGGTACCCCCAGCTTGCCGCCTTCCGGGCCGCCTCCAGTGGCTCCCTGTCCGAGGCGTCGGTGCCATAGAACAAAATGGGATCAGCTGCATCATAAGCCATAAACATGTCCGGATGAAGACGACTGTTTGGAATAGTAATGGCGCTGGGAAGGTGTGCCGTTACGTAGACGCTCTCCTCCCTGGCATCTACAAGGGCCAGCGGTTGCCCGGCATTGACGATCCTATTAAGGGTATCGACCGATATGGCAACAAAATGACCATCCTTCAGCCACCCTGCCATCCCGGCCGTCAACACCCGGCTGCCGGTATACCCCATGGAAACAGCCATCTTTGCGTAGTCGTTCACGCGTTCATCAGAATCATCCGCCGAGTAAAAAACAACAGGGATATCTTTCTCCGTCTTCAGTTCATTCATCAAAGACTGCAACCCCGCTTCCCCAGATGAAGCCGGAAGTGAACGGGCACCGGGAATATGGCCGCCAGCGAACTGCCCAACGGGCCTGATATCAAGAAGCACCATCTGTTTCCCTGCGACAATCTTGTCCCACAACTCGAACGACCGGATAACCACTGCTGGATTGAATGGTTCCACCCCACGCACAAGCTCAAGATTATCGGAAACAGTAATACCGGCCAGTTCCCTGACAGGTTTCAATTTTAAGCGGTTGCCCGGTTCCAGATCCTGCAATGAGTTGAAGTTTTTGTAAGAGACTGTGTCTGACAGCAGGATGGCCCGCTCCCTTTCCCCATTCTCCTTGATGAGCAACAGGTTCTTGTAATTGATTACCAGCGAGCCTTCGATGTTCTGTGCAGATACAGCGGTTGCAAACGCGAGTATCAGAAAAACATAGAGGGCAGATTTTTTCAGCTGCAAACGGTACCTCTCCATACAGCCCTTTCTCCTATTAACAAGAAGAGGGGACTTGCGTCCCCCCTATCAGGTAACTCCATGTACTTAGCCCTAGTATTCCAACGTTCTTTTGCGGTTGGTTCCAAGACCGCTCTGTGAACCACCATGATGCGTACACCCACCAAACGAGGTCACTGCCGAAATAGTATAACAGGTGTAGGTTGTGCCGGAACCGCTTTCCCAGGAAGTGTCTGTAGCGGCAGTACCTGATGCAACTGGCGAGTATTCGGTCCATGACCCGCCACCCATGAAACGGTAGCGCTTGGTAATTCCGGTGGCGGTGTTAGACGGATTATAGGTCTCGTTGGTGCCGTGAATCATCCCGAAGTTGACTTGGGTGCCATCCCCGTTCCCGCCATGGCAGCCAAGACAGGCAAGTTCAGTCGTGCCAGTAGCGTCGACTGCACCAAGGCTAGCCTGATCATTGGTTGTAGTACCCAGGGTATTTTGGCACCTGCCGGTGCCGGCATTATGAACCACTCGGGTTGCCGTAGCGGTGTTGCCACCACCATAGGCGGTGTTCAAGTGACACCTGACGCAGTTTTCAGTGGATGAATTCGAGCCGGAGTTGGTGAAGGCGGCATCATTTCCGCTGCTGTTCTGCAGCATATAGAACGAGCTCAATGAACCATGAGCGTTCACCTCATTGAGGTGGCAGTCAGAGCAGTGGAGCCCAACGTTTTCCTTCAACGCGACCCCCTCTTTGGTCGTGGTGCTCGTGTTCCACGCCGTTGACTGGATCCCCGTCGCGGTGGCAGAGCCGACAGCTTGATCAGTGGGGACGTTAGAGTAGCGTTTCTCGAAAATGTTCAGGTTGTGATGGGATGCCCATCCCTTGCCGAAAAGGCTCTGGAAGTTGAACTGGCCGCGAACGTCGGTGACCCCCCTGCCGCTCCGCATGGTCTTGAGAGCAGCTACCCCCTCTTTTGCATTCTGCTGGGTATCTGAGGTATTGAAAGGGGTCAATTTCCTGGCAAGGTTTGTGCCCGTTACCATGCCGGTATTGGTCGCATTGACGGTAATCGTCGAGGCGCCTCCCATGTTCGCACCGGTAACCAGCTTGGTCCCCGTGCCGAGATCGGTGATCAGGCCGTTGACCGTGACATAAACCCGATCGAGCTGCTGGCTCGTGGCAAAGGTACCCGTCCGTGCTCCGGCGAGGAGGCTGTTGACCGTAGCAATGGTCCATGCAGCACCGCCATTCGGATTAGTGGCCCATGTATAGGAGTAGGGGGCGAACGAGGTTGTCAGGGTCGACGCGGTGCCCACATAGGTCGTGCCGCCGGATACGATCGCCGGATACATGGTATTTCCGGCAGCGCCACCCTTTGCCACGATGGTGACCGTCACTCCGGTGATTGCCCCGGTGACAGACGTGGAGATGTCATCGAGGGGATAGGTCCGCGTGAGGTTGGTAGCAGTGAAGTTGACGTACGCCGATGTCCCTCCCTCGGCGGCGACTGCGGCGTAGTAGTTCGCGACCCCCGTCTCCGTTCCGGCAGTATTGGTGGCAGCAGCGCCGTTGGGCTGAAGGACAACATTGCCGGAGGCCGAGGTGTCGGAATCGTGGCAGGTGATGCAGAAGCGGTCCATGTCGTTGCGCATGATGGTCTTGTTTGCAGCGGTAAGGCCGCCGATGGTCAACCGGTTCCAGACCCAGCCGGTGGTGTAGCTGTCCACGTTGCGCAGTTTGACATCGGCGTTGGCGACGTCGTTGTGGAGGGAGGTGGTCCTGCCTGTCGTGGTATCTCCTTCCCGGTGGCAGACGATGCAGTCCCAGTGCTTGACGATTTGCGTCGTCGTGCCGTTGCTGACATGTCGGGAGGCACGGACGAAATCTCCGCCGGTTGTTCCTCCGGTACCGTCTGCAGCCGTTCCGGTAGCCACGATCTGCCGGCGGCTCCCTACCCCGACGCTGTGACAGGTGAGGCAGTTCATGGAAGGGCCACCCCACGTTGCGCTTCCATGGCACCCAGCGGCAGTGCTGCAAGTGCCACCTGCGGGGATGCCACCGGTGATGGTTCCCATTGTGTAGGTTATGGTTGCAGCTTGGTTGGAAACGTCGTAGTTGCCATCCACATGGTTGGTAAAGTTGGTGATCGTCGTGCCTGTCGTCGTTGTCGCGTAGTGACATTTTTCGCAGGTGATCGAGGCATGGGCGACATGGCTGTTCGCCTTGGGAGTGCCGCTGGTGTACGCGGGACGGCCATCGGTATAGGTTGCATCCCCGTGGCAGCCGTTACAGCCGAAGGTACTCGTCCAGGTGGGGGACTGGAACGGCGCATGGTTCCCGGTGTAGGTGGAGGCGCCGGGAGCGTTCGTCATCATCGTCCCCTTGGAGTGGCAGTAGAGATTGGCGCAGGTACCGGTAGTATACGTGCCGGTGGCCTGACTGATGGCGGCGTTGCCACGTACCGCCGAAGCGAATTTCCAATCCTTCACCCCGTTGACGTGCTTCGTGTAGCCGGTGGTGGCGTTGAGGGTGGTGCTGCTCCCTGCCGCAACCGTGTCGGCATGGCACTCGGCACAGGTCAGGTTATAGGTGTCGGTGGCGATATGGTCCACATGGCTGTTCATCGGGCCGTTTGTGGTGATGTACGCGGTGGTGTTATTGCCTCCGTGGCAGGTTGTGGTGCAGTTTGAGGAGCCAGCGCCGGCCGTCCAGAGAATGTTGGTTATCGGTGCGGTAAACGGCGCGGTGGTCGAGACCCCCTTGCTGTGGCAGTAGGTCGAGGCGCAGCTCGTGGTGTAGGTCCCGCCGCTCTGGTTGAGGCCCGCAAAGGTGCCGAACTTCCAGTCACGGGCGTTGTTCACATGCTTTCCGCCGGAAACGAGCAGCGTCGCGTTGTCACTGGCGGTATCCGCATGACAGGCACCGCAGTTGTAGGCGGTGTTGAGGCCGTAGCGGTCGGTGGCCAGATGCTTGTAGTGAGCCGCGGTCAGTGCAGAGGGAGTTCCGGCTGCCGCCATGTTTGTATACGTGTTCTGCACCCGGTGACAGGTCCCGCAGTCGCCGGATACCGCCATTCCCCAGGTCGGTGTGGCATAGGTAGTGGGGGTTGCCTTGCCGTCGCTGTGGCAATAGGTGGAGCAGGTTCCGGGGGTAAAGGTGTTGTCAGCCGGAGGATTGGTGCGGCTGTAGACCCTGCCGGCCCCTTCACCGTTGAGGGGACTGACTATATCGATAATGCCGTTGGCATGTGCGTAGTTGGTTCCGTTATTGACGTGGCACCTGGTGCAGAGAAAGCCGTACTGACCGGCTGCCGTACCCGTATGGGTGCTGTGGGAACCTTGGAAACGGCCGGCGGGGGTATTGCGGGCTGTCCCGTCAACCGGCGGATTTTCGTGGCAACCGCTGCAGGTGGTAATGGTTCCCGAAGCCAGGGACTCTACCGGCCGATACAGCTCCTGGCCCATGAATAAAGAGACAAGCAGTGCAAGAGTCAGCACCGGTCTGGTTTTGGAGTACCAGTTCTTACCCGGAATAGTATTTACAATGAATTTTCCCATTAACATATTCCTCCCCTGGTATATGTGTCTACCAGGATGGTGTAGTGAAATAGTGGCAGCTTAGGTTCGCACATGTCTTCGCAGTCGTGGCCGAGGCAACACCACTCACTCCGTTGTAGAGCGGGTTCTGTGCCGGGAATGTCGTACCGAACAGCAGGCTGGTACCGGCAGTCGCTCCCCCCATCTTAAAGGTTCCATCACCGAAATTGATCGAGCGTACCGTACTGCCACCCATTGAGTGGTTCGCCGTGTCATTGGAATGGCAGGTGCCGCAGACCTTTTCCGGGTTCGTCCCCGCCAAGCCGAAGGTCTGCCCCGCCGGGTCAAGTGCCGTGGCTATGCTGAGCCGCGTCTTGATGTAATTGATATGCTTGGCGTGGGCGCCCCACCCTTCGTGTACCGTCCCATCCAGGTAGTTTTTGCCCCAGGTGCCGCCGGTCCATCTACCGGCTGAATAGGTAGCGCCAACCGTGTCATAGTCATGGCAGGAATCGCAGTTACCGGCGCCGTACAGGATACCATCGATATGGGTGGGACCGCTACCGTTATGGTTGTGACAGCCGGCGCAATCGTCGGTAATCGCGATGCCCGCGTGGAGGAACGTGGAGGGAGCCGTAGTTGGCGGTGCACCGTGGCACTTGCCGCAGTTTGTGGCGTTCTTGGCATAGGGGGTCAGATAGGCGGTATCGGTCCAAACCGGTGTCGTATCCGCCCCGCCGGCAAGCTTGGCACCGTGGCAGTAGGTGTTGGAACAGGTGCTTGCACTATACGTCGGTGTGAGGGTACCGCGGGTGCTTACCGACCCTGTCGTGCCGATGTTCTGGGCCAGGTTGCTCCAGGCAAAGTCGGTAGCCCCGTTGGCGTGTGTCCCGCTGGCCGGTATCGCGTGGCAATCGGTACAGAGGACCCGTCTGCCGGTGTAAGCATTGACGGCACGAAGGTGGGCGTCATGGGCGCCAACCTGGGCATCATTTGAAACGCCATTGGTGAAGGTGCCGGTCTGGCCGGCTATGTCGGTGCCTGTTGTGGCATAGCCGGGGGCTGCCTGCCAGGCGTTGGCGGTGCTGTAGTTGGCGATGGTTGTCGGCTTGCCGTGGCACTTGGTGCAGGTGGCATTCGCGGTATTGGCGCCCCAGACCGGAGAATTTGCGCCGTGGCACGTGGCGGTGGAGCAGGTACCGTACCCGTTACCGGGGGCTCCCCCCTTGGTGTAGCTGTCTGCCACATCGATCAACTGGTTGACGTGTGCCGCGTTGCTGTATGCTGTTGCTGTCGCACTGGTATGGCAGTTGCCGCAGTTGGTATCGAGAGCCAGATGCTGGGTGTGGCTGCCGGTTGCAAGCGTCGTAGTAGCATGGCAACTACCGCAGGCCGCCGTCCCACCCCAGGCCGGGTTCGTCCCTGCGTAGACCGGTGTTGCGCTCAGGCCGTCGGCCGATTGTCCCGAACTGTGACAGTATATGGTACCGCAACTGCCGAATCCGTTACCCGGGGGATTGACGGCGGACTGGGTATAGGTCCCGCCGTTGCCGAGGCCGCTGAATGCGACATCGATCTTGTAATCGGCGTGCTTGGCGGTCTCGTTGCCGGCACCGGAATGGCAAATGTCACAGGCATAGGAGTAGGTATTATGCTTGCTGTGGCTCCCCCCTGCCGGAGGATTTCCGTGGCAGTTGGAGGTATCGCAGGTAAGGGGTGCTGCCGTGCCCCAGACGGCCGACGTGGTCGGGGTTGCTACCGTCGTACCGGTCGCATTCTGTACCGAGCTGTGGCAGTATACCGTACAGCTGCCGTAGGGAGCAAGTGCTGCCGTGGAAGCGTTAGCAAAGGTCTTGTACGTGGCACTGGCACCGAAGCGGTTGTCGCCGGTCGCCAGATTCCATACCACCCTGCCGTTCACATGGCCGTTGTTCGTCGGGTCGGGCCCGTGACAGGTGCTGCACAACAGGGCAAGCTGGCCGGCGCCGTTCGCCGCATGACGACCGTGACTGCCGGCGGTCGGTGCGGTCGCAGCGGTCGTGCCGTGGCACGTGCCGCATGCGGCCTGGGTAGAACCGCCAGCCCAGGACGGGTTGGTTATGCTCCCGTTACTGCCGGTCCAGCCGCCGTGGCAATAGACGGTGGTGCAACGGTTGCTCCCCGTCTGGGTGACCGTCGTGGCCCCACCGTCACCGGTTACAAAGCTGTAGGGGGCTGTGGGGACAAATCCGTCATAGCTGCCGCCAGCCCTGGTGCCACTAAACCCGGGAGCATTGGTACCATTGATGGCAAAACCCATCTGGATGGTATTGCTCACCGTCGGCATGGTGTTGCCGTTGTGGCAGGTGACGCATTTCATCCCCAAAGCAATTGCGTGCTTGTCGTGGGCACCGGGGCTCGTCGCGCCGGTTGCAGTGGGTTTCCAGACGAGACCGGTGGTGGTGCTCCCGTTGTTGTCGGCGGTAGTGGGGGGATTGCCATGGCAGACGTCGCAGCCTGCGCGGAATCCGTCGTTGTGGGGATGACAGGTAGTACAGTCGCCGTTGTTCTCATGCGCCAGGCCATCAGTATTATTGGTGGTGTTGAAATTGTGGTACTTGTTCTGGCTGTGGCAGACCTCACACACATGCAGAGAGGTGGTATGACCGCCGGCATCGTTGCCGAATGAGGTCATGGAGTTGAAGACGACGGCGCTGCCGGGGAAGCTCCCCTGGGGCGCGGTAATGGTTGGCCGAATACGTTTGATATTGGAAGAGCCCGCCACATGGCAGGTACTGCAGCCGAAGGCGCCGTACTGCCCACCCGCGATCCCCCAGTTCCCCCCCCACTTGGTGGTACCGGGGAAGCGCTTGCTGTTGTGGAGCATCGTATTGTCGGCAACGGCAAGGGTAAGGGGAGCAAGCGTCTGGATCGCGGTTCCGCCGACGATCCCATCCGGGTCCTCGTAGGTCACCCGCACCGTGTAGGTTTTTCCGGTCGTGAGGCCGGTGATGGTCGTGGTGAAGGGGCTTGCGGAATGAAGTTGCGGATTCGGTGCCCAGAAAACGAAGGCGCCGGCATCCTCCTGGTACTCGACCCGGTAATAGTTGTCGCCATCGCTGTCATTGGTGTACGGCATGGAGACCGTGATGGACGTCGGGCTTGCCTGGATGGCGGTGGCGGTCCCCGCTGTCGTGCCGTTGACAGGTCCTCCCGCCACGGTGGTATAGGAGAAGGGGTAGGCAGCCGACATGGGGTTGCCGGCCGTGTCGGTAACGCCGGTCCCGACCGTAACGGCATAGGTGGTCGAATTAGCCTGGCCTGACGGCGTGAAAACCGCTTGCGAGCCTGAGCAACTGGTCTTGCTCCAGGTGACCGCAGGATTTACGGTAACGCTGGAGGTAGTGACCGTGGCACAATCGACGTTTTCGTTCCAGTTGATGGTCACGGTGCTATTAAGCGGTACCGATGTAGCGCCGGCAGCCGGTATGGTCGACGATACCGTTGGTGCTGCTCCGACGCCGCCACCCGTATGCGTGCCACTGTTGGGCGAACCTATCGTGTTGCCGGCCAGATCCTGGGCGTTTGCTACCGTTATCGTTATGTTCCCGCCGTTCACCATCTCGCCGGACAACCAGGTCAAGCGGTAGGTATTACCGGAAACCAGGGCGACGCTGGCGGGGTTGTTCGCCAATGAGCCTTTGCCCGTGCCCGACACCGTATAGTTTGCCGCTGTCGTCACTCCAGCGCCCATCGCCTCGCTGAAGGCCACGTCTACCGTCAGTCCCGATTGCACTGTCACTGTGGAAACGGTGGGCGCGGTGCCGATGCCACCACCCGTATGCGTGCCACTGTTGGGCGAGCCTATCGCGTTGCCCGCCACATCCTGGGCGTTGGCTACCGTTATCGTTATGTTCCCGCCGTTCACCATCTCTCCGGAAGCCCAAGTCAGGCGGTAGGTGCTCCCGGAAACCAGGGCTACGCTGGTGGGGTTGCTCGTCAGTGTTCCCTTGCCCGTGCCCGACACCGTATAGTTCGCCGCCGTCGTGACCCCTGTCCCCATCGCCTCGCTGAAGGTAACGTCCACGGCTAATCCTGATTGCACTGCAACTGAAGAGACTGTGGGTGCGGTAGTGTCAACGATATAGGTGATGGTCAAGGCCACATTGTCGCTGACCCTGACGACTGAAGCGGTACCGCTGTTACCCGTTGCCAGAGTACCAAGTAGTTTTATCTTTATGCTTGAGTTGGATGCCTGTAGAGCTGCCGGCACGGCAACTGCGCCGGTTGCATTTCGGGTTGCCACTGTCGTCGTTGATGCAAATAACGTCTCTGATTCAAGAGTGGTCGAATTTCCGTCCGCTGCATCAGTAATGGTAAGGTTCCCGGAACTGGAAGATGCCCCAGTAGTATAGGTAGAACATTGCCAGTCGTAGGCTCCGTCAACGGCTGTGACTGTAGCACCGGCCGGCACCCCCAGAGACTCCCACGTAATGCCGGAAACCTGCCAGCCGACATTGGCATCGGCTCTATTTCTGCCCGAAATGGTCGTTGTCAGAGTATTTGCCGAATATGCTGTGGCCGTATTCGTCCCGGTGACACCAGTCCAACCGGCAGCACCCCCCGTGAATGTGTACGAATACGTAGCAGTTGCCGCCGATGAGATAAACGGTTTATACCACCCCTGATACATAAAGACCGACATCAGCAGGGTGAGCGTGATGACAAGACTGCCTTTGGCCCACAGACTCATTCCCTGGATTTTCTTTTGGATCACTTTTCCCATTGGGCATCACCTCGGTGCGGTGGTTATCTTACTTCCATTTGTTTAACAGTCAGCGAGCCTGCGCTCTTGACGGAATTCTTCAGCGCAAATGCCGCTGAACGGAGCGCCTTGACGTGGCCGATGTAGGTTTTCAGCGAAGCGACCTCGCCAGCATAATACCTGCGCATGGGTTCCGATATCCTGCCATGCACCTCATAGGAAACCCGCCCGGACACTTTGTCGTAGCGGAGGGAATAGGTGATGCCGGAATCGAAGGTTATCAGGGCCGCCAGCAGATAGATATCCTCGATGATGGAGGTATTTTCCCCCGTTATGATAAACGGATTGAAAGCGTCCCTACCCATGCGATTATTCTCCGTACAACATGTCATTTGGCTGAGCACGTTAGCATTAAACCCAGAAATAACAAGTTCCTTTACCACCTCAATATCGTCATATAACGTAACAAGGTGACATAATGCGTGCATATCAGTCCCTCAGACATCAGCCCGGAAGAGCCGCATAGCCGACAACTACAAGAGACACTTCCTCAACCCAGTAAATTAGCAACAAGGGTGCCACAAGACAATTACGGGGAGATAACCGCACAGGAAGACACCGCGCTATGGTCATAGTCGCCGCTGCGCGACGATGCCAGCGCTACAGCCTGAAAATCCTCGTATCGGCGGTTCGCTTCCGTCTCTGTCATAAAAATCAAGGCCTTGCAATAGCGACTGCAAGGCCTTATTCTTTAACTTGTGCCTGTTCTGTGCTAGCCTTACCCGGTCACCTTTCACCGGACCCGCTCCAGCCCATGAAGTTTTGGGTAGTGCGCCGAAACGAAACCTATTGACCTATTCCCTATGAAAAAGAGACCACGCACACGCGTGCAACGCTACCTCAAGGAGCACAACGTCGCGACCCTGGCCACGGGCAACGGCACGGACATCTGGGCCGCTGCGGTGTTCTACGTCAACGATGGTTACACCCTCTATTTCCTGTCATCACCCAAAAGCCGGCATTGCATGAACCTGGCGCGCAACCCGCTGGTCGCCGTCACAATCCAGGAAGATTACACCGACTGGCTGGAGATCAAGGGGGTGCAGATAGAAGGGATGGCCAGCAAAATTTCCGGGGTTGAGGAAGAAAAGGCCCGGAAGCTCTACGGGAAGAAGTTTCCCGTCGTCGGCATGTTGGCGCAGGCCCCGGCTGCCATCGCCAAGGCCCTGACCAAGGTCTGCTGGTACAAGGTTGTCCCACGTCGCCTCTATTTCATCGACAACTCGGTCGGCTTGGGCCAGCGCGACGAGATCGACCTGAACGATTAAGCGGGTCGTGGTACCACAAAACAACAAGGGGGTCAGCTCGTCAAAGCTGACCCCCTTCATTTATTCCGCCACCGGCAGTCACACGGCTCACATCGAGGCAGATACCCACCTCATACCGGCATCTGATCAATGGGCCATAAGAACGGGAATCGTCATGAGATCCAGCATCTGGTGCGCCACCGCCCCCAGGCTCACGGTTCCTTTGCCCGAAGTGGAAGCCCCCATGACGATGAGGTCGCAACCGTTTTCCCAGGCATAGTTCATCAGGATGTTGGCAACCGGGATATTTCCGGTAACCAGCTTCTCTTCCGTCACCTTGATGCCGTGACACCGCAGATTTTCCACGATGTCTGCCTTGGGTGAGAAGCCATCCACCTCCCCCTGCCCGTCGGGCGGCCGTATTTCGAGCAGACAGACCTCGCTGGCCGCCGCGAGGAACGGCATGGCGTCGTTGACCGCCCGTGCAGCAGCTCGCCCCGGCCTCCAGGCCACGATCACCCGGCCCCCGACGGAGGCGAAACTCCCTGCGTACGGTACGACGAGAACCGGCCGACCGGCACCCAGGATGACCCGCTCGGCAAGATCGAGCGGCACACTGCTCTTGGTCTGGTCGCGGGTTGCCTGTCCGACGACGACGAGGTCCTTGGAATGGGCATAGTAATTCACCACTTCCACCACGCTGAGACCGACAACAGGCCAGTCGGCGCAGATCCAGCACCCTTCCACCTTTTCACCGGCGGTTTTCTCCAGGAACGCCTTTTCAATTTCCGCAATCGTCTGGCCCAGATGTTCCTTTTCCGGCCGGTACTGCTGGTGAACCACCACATACAACCCCGTCAGGCGGGCACCGTGCTCCTTCGCAATTCTGATTGCCAGATCGAGCCTGTTCATCGACTGCGGTGAGCTGTCGAGATGAACCAAGATGTCTTTGAATTTCATCGGGGTCTCCGTCAATTGCAGGGAACTGTCGGGGGGAACGGACGGACTGTCCGTCCCCCCGGTTCAGAACTATTTGAACTTAGCGTAATCTTCGAGCTTCCATTTTCCATTCACAATCTTCAGCATGGCGATACCGGTCACGTCCACTCCCGAGTGATCGGTCGGTGAAAAGTTGAACACCGCATACGCTCCCTTGACGTGGGCCGTTTCGATCGCATCCCGCAGTGCCTCGCGGAATTCAGGCGTACCCGGCTTTCCTTTTTTCAGCGCCTTCGGCACAGCGGTTTCGACAAGTTTCAAAGCGTCCCACATGTGGGATGCAAAGGTCGACCGGGGACCGAATTTCCCTTCGTACGCCTTGGCAAACTTGAGGGCCTCTTCCCGGTTGGGATACCCCTTCGGCAGTTGCTCGGCTACCAGGACGGGTGATGCGGACACCAGCCCACCTTCCAGCGCTTTGCCACCCACCCTGAGGAAATCGGAGTTCGCCGCTCCGTCGGACTGATAGACCTTCCCCTTGTAGCCACGCTCGTACAGTGCCGTATGGGGCATTGCCGACGGCGTTCCCGCCGCGACAACGAATACCGCATCGGGCTTGGCGCTCATGATCTTCAGTATCTGGGCCGTGGCGCTCGTGTCGGTCTTTTTGAATTTCTCGACCATGAGCACCTTGATGCCGTGTTTTGCGGTCAACTCAGCGAACGGCTTGAGCTTGGCCTCACCGTAGGGGTCATCCGTCGCGATCGCTGCCACCGTTTTCACCCCCGACTTGACCATGTGATTGACCATGGCGCCTACGGCGATTTCATCGTTGGCCGTCATCTTGAAGATCCATTTCCGCTTCTCGATGGGGACGACGATCGGTTTTCCCGACGCGAGGGAAATCATGGGGGTCTTGGCTTCCGTGGCTAACTCAACCATTGCGAGAGCGTTCGGCGTCGTGCTTGGGCCGATGAGCAGGTCAACGTTAGCTTCAGAGATGAGCCGTTTGGTGTTCTGTACCGCCGTGGTGGTATCCGAGGCATCGTCATAGACAACGAAGTTGACCTTTTGCCCCGCAATGGTCTTTGGGGCGAAGACGAGGCTGTTCTTCTCGGGGATACCGAGAGAGGCCGCAGACCCTGTCGTTGCGATGCTGACCCCGATGGTAATGTCTGCCATGGCCGCTGTTGCCGAAGAAATGACTGCGAACATACTGAGTGCTGCCGTCCATTTTTTCATGTTTTCCCCCTCTTCGTTGTTTGCTGCACCTGTTCTTCGCCACATGTTCAACGCATAAAAATCACAGTCCTGCAGTTCCTTCGTAATAGCAGTTTCCGTCCGGAATAGAGTTCCGGACGGAAACCAATCAGAGCCTCATCCGGAGGTTCCGGATGAAACCGGCTAAAATTTGGTGTGGTCTTCCAGCGCCCACTTCCCGTTCTCGATCTTGATCACGGACATGCCGAGCTGGTTCACCCCCGAATGGTCGGTCGCCGACAGGTTGAACACGGCTCCCGCACCCTTGATCCCTTTGGTGTTTTCGATTGCGGTGCGCAGCGCCTCGCGGAATTGGGGTGTCCCCGGCTTGCCAGCCTTCAGTGCCTTCGGTATAGCTACCTCCAGGACCCTAAAGGCATCCCATATGTGTGACGCAAAGGTCGAACGGGGACCGAACTTTCCTTCGTACGCCTTGGCAAACTTGAGCGCTTCATCCCTTGTGGGATACCCTTTGGGGAGTTGTTCTGCCACCAGCACGGGCGACGCAGGCATAAACGCACCTTCTACCGCTTTACCACCGACCTTGAGGAACTCGGAATTTGCCGCAGCACCGGACTGATATATCTTTCCTTTGTAACCACGCTCGACGAGCGCCAGATGCGGCATGGCTGACGGTGTCCCGATAGCGGCAATGAACACTGCGTCAGGTTTTTTGCCCATAATCTTGAGAACTTGAGCCGTTGCGCTGGTGTCGGTCCTCTTGAATTTCTCAACCATCAGCGTCTTGATACCGTGTTTTTGTGCAAGCGTCATGTACTCCTTGGTATTGGCCTCACCATAGGGGTCATCCACCGCAATCACGGCGACCGTCTTGACCCCCTTCTTTACCATGTGATCAACCATGGCCGTCGCATAGATGTCATCATTGGCCGTTACCTTGAAAATCCATTTCCTTTTTGCATCCATCGGCTTGACGATTGCGCTCGCCGAGGCAACGGCAAGCATGGGGGTTTTTGCACCAGCAGCCACGTCGATGACCGCCAGGGACGTGGGGGTCGTGCTCGGGCCGAGAATCAGGTCCACCTGATTTTCGGAAACGAGACGCTTGACGTTCTGCACCGCATTGGTGGTGTCAGAAGCATCATCATAGACGACAAACTTGACGTTCTGGCCAGCTATGGTCTTGGGAGCAAAACTGAGGGCATTCTTCTCGGGGATGCCGAGGGAAGCGGCAGGCCCCGTGGTGGACAGGTTGACGCCGATGGTGATATCCGCCATCGCCATGGTTGCAGAGAAAACTATCGTTAACATCCCTACCAGCAGTCTGATTGTTTTCATGTTTCGTACTCCCTTCGGTCGGTTTTGATATGATGCATGCTGCATGAAGCGCTACTGCCTCTCCTTCTCCTGTCCTGCGCCCCCCATGCCCAGGTAGCTCTCGATGACCTTCGGGTCGTTGGCCAGGTCCTTGCTCGCCCCCTCCATGGCAATATCGCCATTTTCCAAAACATAACCGTAATCGGAAATCTGCAGGGCGGCGCGGGCATTCTGCTCGATGAGCAGGATGCTGACGCCGGTGGAGCGGAGATTGCTGATGTTCTGGAGGATCTCCTTGACGATGAGTGGGGCCAGTCCCAGGCTCGGCTCGTCGAGCATCAACAGGGTCGGTTTGCTCATGAGGGCCCGCCCCAGGGCGAGCATCTGCCGCTCGCCGCCGGAGAGGCTGCCGGCAAGTTGGGTGCGCCGTTCCAGGAGCCGCGGGAAGAGTTCATACACCTCATCGAGACTCCGCTTTATACCTTTGTCCCTCCGGCGGTAACGGGTGAAAGCCCCCAGTTCCAGGTTGTCCGACACCGACATCTGGGCGAAAAGTTCCCGGGACTCCGGAACCAGGCACATCCCCTTGGTCACCCGCTGCTCGGTGGTGAGCCTGCCGATGTCAGTACCGCAGAATTCGATCCCCCCCTTTGACGGGAGCACCCCCATGATGGCGTTCAGCAAGGTCGTCTTGCCGGCGCCATTGGGCCCTATGACACTGACGATGGTTCCCTTGTCCACACTGATCGATGCCTGGTATATCGCCTCGACCTTCCCGTAGCGGACATTCAGGTCTCGCACCGCAAGCAAACGTTCCGACATCACACACCCCCAAGATATGCTTCGAGAACCTCCGGGTTGGAGCGGATCTCGTGCGGCAGCCCTTCGGCAAGCTTTCTCCCGAACTCCATGACCACGATACGGTCGACCAGGTTCATCAGGAACTCCATATCGTGCTCGACAATCAATACGGTCATCCCTTCACCCCGGAGCTGCTCCAGCAAGCGGGCCAGTTCCTGCTTCTCCTTGTATCTGAGGCCGGCAGCCGGCTCGTCCAGCAGGAGCAGGATCGGATCGGAACAGAGAGCCCGGGCGATCTCGACGATGCGCTGCTTACCGAGTGGCAGGCTCCCGGCGGGGACATACATGCTCTCCTCCAGCCCAACCCGTTTGAGTTGCTTCGCCGCCTCGGCACCGACCTTTTTCTCGATCGTCCGGTTCAACCGCAAGCCGGCTGAGAAGAATCCTTCGCTGGTCCGCAGATAGGCGCCGATCATGACATTTTCGATGACCGTCATGCCGGGAATAAGCTTTACGTGTTGAAAGGTCCGGCTGAGGCCACGTCGCGCTATCTTGGAGGGGCGCAGCCCGCTGATTTTTTCGGTGCCCAGGTAGACATTCCCGTCCGTACGGGGCAACTCCCCACTGATGAGATTGAATGTCGTGGATTTTCCCGCGCCGTTGGGACCGATAAGGCCGACTATCTCGCCAGCACACACATCGAAACTCACGTTCTTGACCGCCACCAGACCGCCAAACTCCTTGCGTATCCCGTCAACCCTGAGTAACGGTTCTCCCCGCTGGGGCTGTGTCCGCATCGGCAGATCCGACGTATCTCCGATAGCCTTGTTCGGCTTTGACGGAAGAAACCGCTCGAAGAACACCCATATACCACCGCGCATCCACTGGAGAACCAGGATAATCATCACCCCGAACACGATGGTTTCGAAGTTGCCGGTCTGGCCGATGAGTTTGGGGAGGATCCCCTGCAAGGCCGTCTTGAGGAAGGTTATCAGGGTAGCGCCGACCACGGACCCCCAAATGCTCCCTGCCCCACCGATGGTTATCATGAAGAGAAATTCGATGCCGGTATTGACGCCGAAAGGGGAAGGGTTGACGAAACGCTGCATGTGGGCATAGAGCCACCCCGCGAGGCAGGCGAGGATAGCGGAGTAGACGAAGACAACCATTTTGAGGCGAAGGCCACTGGCACCGAATGCCTCGGCCATGGAAAGCCCCCCCTTGAGCGCCCGGATGGCACGCCCTTCCCGAGAGTCCAGCAGGTTGACGGTCCCCCACATGGCAACAAGACAGACCAGCCAGATCAGATAGTAGTAGATGCGTTCATCGCGGAATTCCACCCCTGCAATCGCAAGCGCGGGGATATCGCTCAATCCGGTCTGCCCCCCCAGTTCCGGAAGGGAACCGAAGAGGAAAAAAAGGCTGATTCCCCACGCAATCGTCGCAAGCGGCAGGTAATGTCCTCCCATGCGCAGCGTGATCGCCCCGAGAACCAGGGCAACCCCTATGGTCAAGAGCAGAGCTATGACAAGCGCAAGCCAGGGAGACCAGGAGAGCGTGGTCGTCAGAACCGCGGTCGTGTAAGCCCCCAGCCCCATGAAGGCCGCCTGGCCAAACGATGTCAGGCCGGTCACCCCGGTCAGAAGCACCAGGCCAAGCGCCACCATGGTGTAGAGACCGATGTAGCTCCCCATGGTGACATAGAAGGGTGGGCAGAGAGGTATCATCGCCACCAACGCCAGAAAAACAATCAATCCAACCCGTCGCATAGATATCATTCCCCGTGCTTGATGAGAAGATTCGCTGGCGACAGCCACTGAAGAACCGGTATGATCACCCATGTTTTATTCCTCTTCCTCGAAATGAACACTCCTCAGCGACAGCCACAAAAGAACCGGTATGATCATGGTGAACACCACAACATCCTTGTAGGCACTCAGCCAGAATGAGGAAAATGACTCGGAAAAACCGACCAGCAGCGCCCCACCCGCTGCCAGGGGATAACTTGCCATGCCCCCGACGATCGCACTGACAAAGCCCTTGAGGCCAATGAGAAAACCGGAATCGTAATAGATTGTGGTAATGGGTCCGATCAGAATACCCGACAGGCAGCCGATCAGGGCGGCCAGCGCAAAGGCCAGCGTACCGGCCAGGCTGGGGCTGATGCCGACCAGGCGCGCGCCGTTACGATTGAAGGCAACTGCACGCAGCGCCTTGCCATACATCGTCCTGCCAAAGAAATATGCCAGAAGACCTATGAAGGCGATACTCGTTACGTAGATCCAGATGCTCTGCCCGGTGATGGTCAACACACCCAAGTTGATCTGCGCTTCGGAAAATGCTGGCGTGCGGACCCCCTCCGCCCCGAAAAAGAGGAGCCCCAACCCGACCAGGGCAAAATGGACCGCAACGGCCGCGATCAGGAGGTTAAGAATCGACGCGTCGGCGATGGGCCTGAAGGCGACCCGGTAGACGAGCGGTCCCAGCATGGTCACTATCATTATGGTCAGGAGCACCTGCAAGCCGAGATTAAGGTTGAGTGGTGCACAGACATAGCCAATGCCGGAAACGACGAGCGGCGGGATAAGTGTTTTGACAACCGCAACGGGAATCTCGCGACTCAACCCCGCCCGCTGCAACCGGAAAGCCTCCATGATCGCCGCAACCACCCCAAGCACCAGCACGAGCCAGACAGTGCCCGGAACTTTACCCATCTGCAGGGTCGCCAGGGTAAGGGCGCCGTAGGAGACAAACTCTCCCTGGGGAAGGAAGGTGATGCGCGTGACCCCGAAAATCAGGATTGTCGCCATGGCAAGAAGGATGTAGATGGCGCCGTTAGTCAATGCATCCTGGGCGAGAAGCAGAAAAATCGAAGAATCCATTACATTCTCTCCGTTAATGGTTTACGTGTTAAATTCGCATCCGATGGCACATGCTATTAGCAACGACACCACAACCACATGCTCCATCCCGCCGACCCAAACAACATGTTATCTTGCATGCAATGTTACATGCAAGATAACAGAACATTGTTTAAAGTGCAAGCAATTTTTTTCATGCGGCATGACAATTTCACCTGCGACATGACAATTTCAACCCTGCAACCATTGCCACATGATGGGCAATTAACTTGTAACTTGCTGACTAATAAGTAGTTTTAACTGGAAGGATTGTGCGAGGAGCGAAGAAACTGTTTTTAAACTGTGTTATTATAGGTTTTGTTCAACGAAATATTCCGTGCGAATCAGCCGTACTATCGCCAGCAACAGAACTCAGCACACTTACGAAAAGATCATGCCGCCTGTTCAACCTTGACGGTATCGCCCGGCTTGACCATCCCGCCGCGGATAACCTTGACGAAAATCCCCTCTTTCGGCATGACGCAATCGCCAGCCTGGTAATAGATGGCGCAGCGCGTATGGCACTCTTTGCCGATCTGCGTCACTTCAACCAGAGCCTCACCCAGATGAAGCCTGGTGCCTATCGGGAGAGAAACGAGGTCGAGTCCTCTCGTGGTGATGTTTTCCGCAAAAGCGCCGGCCGTAACGGAAAGGCCCAGACGGCGCATTTTCTCGATGCTTTCTTCGGCGAGCAGACTTACCTGCCGATGCCAGTCGCCGGCATGGGCGTCGCCGACGATGCCGTGGTCGACACGCAGTTCCCCCCCCTGGGGGACGACGGTTTTCCTCTCCCCTTTGTTCTCACTGATACAGACTGCGACGACTTCACCTTCCATGGCTGTCACCACCTTGTTCGAATTTTCCGGCATTGCCGACTCTACCCGCCTATGCACGACATGGCGATGGGCTGGCGGGAGACGGACTCATCATGTAGCGAGTGTTGACGGGGTTTTTCACTCACCATCCGGCGCAGCACCTCCTGCAACTCACCATCTCCCCCCTCCCCGAGGAAGGGTTTCAGGTTCATCACCCCGTTATCGAACAGGCAGGTCTTGAGCATGCCGCTGGAGGTAACCCGAATACGGTTGCATTCATGGCAGAAATGGCACGAAATGGGGGTTATCAGGCCGAGCTCCCCCTGGGCGCCCGCAATCCGGTAGTAAACCGCCGGGCCGTCCATCGTATCCTTTTCCACCTTCTCGACCTCGAACGCCCGGGCGAGCCTTGCCAGCAACTCCTCGCCGGGGACCATGAGCGAACGCTCCCTGCCGTCGTTCAAGGTGGGCATGTACTCGATGAACCGGATCTTGTAAGGGGTGTCCCGTGTCAGGGCGGCAAAATCGAACAACTCGTCGTCATTCACCCCCCTCATCATTACGACGTTGATCTTGATGTTCCGGATGCCGGCCCGCTCGGCCGCCTCGATCCCCCGCAACACCCGCTTGAGGTCACCCCCGCGCGTAATGCTGAAAAACCGCTCCGGTCGCAGCGAATCGAGACTGATGTTCAGGCTGCTCACCCCGGCGTTCTTCAGTCCTTCCGCCATCTCCTCCAGGAGGATGCCGTTCGTCGTCAGGACGAGCTTCTTCAGCCCCTCGATCTGTCCGAGTTTTTCAAGGAACGGCGTGATTCCGGGCCTGCACAGGGGTTCCCCCCCGGTCACCCGGACCTTTTCCACCCCGATGCCGACTGCCGCCCTGGTCAGGCGCAACAGCTCATCATACCCGAGGAGATTGTCCTTCCTGCTCTTTCGGCAGCCGGTGGCAGGGACGCAGTACAGACACTTGAGATTGCAGCTGTCGGTTATGGAGAGCCGCAGGTAGTTTATGGATCTTCCATACGAATCACGGAGCGGCATTGTCCATCCTCCTATCCGTCGCGATATCCATCAGGGTGACATCCACTACGTCGCCAGCTTCCAGGCAGGCCCCGGGCGACAACTGCACGTAACCATTCCCCGCCGTCATCGATGAGAGGCGGGAAGAACTCTGGCGACCCGTGGCCCCTACCACGTACTTCCCTTCATTCAGTGCGGCGCTGACAAAGACGACATGGGGACGTTCGCCGGCATTGCGAAACCCTTCGCTTGCCGTCGCCTTCACCACCGGACGGGATACATTCCGCACCCCCCGCATCGTGAGAAGTGCGGGCCTGACGAAGAGCTCGCCGGCAACCATGGCCGATACGGGATTGCCGGGAAGGGCGAACACCGGCTTACCTTTGAGCAGTGCGAAGGCAACCGGTTTCCCCGGCTTCATATGGACCTTCCAGAACACGATTTTCCCTCCCAGGGACTGAATCGCCTCCTTGACATGATCCCGGTCCCCCACCGACACCCCTCCGGTAGTTATTATAACATCGTACTGCAATGCTTCATCGATTTTCTCGCACACGGTTTTCCGTTCATCCGCCGCAATCCCCAGAATGTGCGGTCTGCCGCCACACGCCAGGACCTGGGCGGCAAGGCTCAAGCTGTTGCTGTTGATCGTCTTGCCCGGCACCGGTTGGGTATCGGACTCCACCAGTTCGTCTCCCGTGGCGATGATGGCAACCGACGGAACCCCGTACACGCTGACCGAGACCTTTCCCAGGGAGGCGAGCAGGCCGATCTCCTGGGGTCTGAGGGTGGTCCCGGCCTCGATCACATAGTCACCCGACCTCACGTCATCTCCGGCCTTCCGCACGTGGGTCCCGGCCTTTGCCTCTCCCCGCAGCCTGATACCTTCGACCGTCTCTTCCACCTCTTCGATTGGTACGACGGTGTCACAGCCGGGAGGAAGGGGAGCGCCGGTCATTATCCTCACCGCCTCTCCCGCGGCAAGGGGGATATCCCGTCGCTCCCCCGCCGGGAGAAATCCGACAACCCGGAGGCACTTCCCATGACCTGCGGAAGCGGAAAACGCATAGCCGTCCATGGCGGAACTGTCGGTCAGGGGGATATTCCACGGAGCGACCACATCCTCGGCAACAACGCGCCCCAACCCCTGCAGGAGAGGAACGTCTTCACTCCCGAGGAGTCCGGTATGCCGCAAAACAAGTTGTCGCGCTTCTTCGATGGGTATCATTCCGGCGTCTCCTCCCCTATGCGGGGATGTATCGTTCGACCGTCCGCCACCCGCCGTCCGGAGAGACGGCACCGTGTGCCACAAGCCATTCGTAAAGCTGCCGGTATTCTTTTTCGTTGGGGAATTCGCTGCTCGACGCGCTCCCGGGCGAGGGGAGCGCAGCACCGTTTGCCCTGCGGGAATAGAGCCCCGCAAGGGTTGAATTGAAGCGTTCCAGACTCTGTCTGCCGAACAGGGGTATGAACTCCGCACATGCGCGCATCTCGTCCATCATGACCAGTTCCTTCTGCTCGTCACTGTCGATGATGATGGAGGCATCGTCACCCACCGGGTCCCGCCGGAACGAACCACCAATGTCCATCGCATCGAAATCGTCCGATTTCCACATGATGCGCACCGCCGTTATGTAATGGGGTGCGATCGCGATGCCGAGGGTGGGCCAGGTGAGACTCGCGAGGGCAACCATCGTCTTGGCACGTGCTATGGTGACGTCATTGCCGGTCTGCTCCCGGATTACGTGATGAAATGTTGTGATCAGCTGGAGAGTGGTAGCGCTCATTATAGGTCTCCGCCTGCAAGTTGATCTGGTTTTTCTCTTGGCCGGATTCCCGAATCGGCCAGGTTCCATTGGTTCCGCAAGATATAGTTGTACTATACAACTTTATACACCGCATTTCAAGCACAAAAATTCATTTATAAAATAATGTTTGCATAAAATAAACTATTTCAGCTACAAATAATCACACCTATTAGCGTCGCAACATACTTAAATAACATTGATTTAAACCGCAGAGCATCACAATCGTACTGGCTTCACCTAGCCAAACCCCTTAAAATACATTCCGTCGTTCTATTTTAAGACATCAGCCAGGGTATCCGATTGTCATGATCCATCGTCACCGTAACGCCGCTTCCGCCAAAATCTCGGCCACGTCCCTGACCCTGACGTTTTCGGCCTTCACGTCCTTCAACCCATCCTCGAACATGGTCATGCAGTAGGGGCAGGAGACACAGATCGTATCCGGCTTTTGCTGTAATGCCTCTTCTACCCTTGCCAGGTTTATCCGCGTGCCGGCATGCTCCTCCATCCACATCCGTCCCCCTCCCGCACCACAGCAGAAGGCGTTGTCGCGGTTTCTCCCCATCTCTACGGGAGCTGTGCCGGTACCGGCCTGGATAACCTCACGGGGCGCATCGTAGACGTCGTTGTGACGCCCGAGATAGCAGGAATCGTGAAATACGGTGGCGCCGAAAGCCGCTGCCGATGTATCGAGCGCCAATCTGCCGTCCCGCACCAGGTTGCGCAGGAGCTCGGAATGGTGGATCACCTCCAGTTCCAGACCGTACTGACGGTAGTCGTTTTTCAGGGTCGAGAAGCAGTGGGGACACTGGGTGATGACCTTGGTCACTCCCCGCTCCCTGAAGAGCGCCACGTTCTCCCGGGCCATCCGGTCAAAGACGAATTCGTTCCCCAAACGGCGAACACTGTCGCCGCAGCACTTCTCATCCTTCCCCAGAATTCCCCAGGAGATACCGGCGCGGTCCATAAGCTGGGCCAACGCCACCGTCACGTGCTTGTTGCGGGAATCGAACGAGCCGGCACACCCCACGTAGAACAGGTACTCGGTGGTCTCCCGGTCGAAGGGCTTTACCTCCAGGGTGGCCGACCATTTGGCCCTCTCCGTCGGGGCTATTCCCCACGGGTTGCTGCGACCTTCCATGTTTTCGAACAGGTTGAGCAGCTCCTCGGGGAACCGGGCCTCCTCCTCCACCAGGTTACGGCGCATCTGGACGATCTTGGGCACATGCTCGATAAAGACCGGGCATACCCCCATACACGCACCGCACGTGGTGCAGGACCAGATCGCCCCTTCCGGGCAGCTCCCCTCCCCTTCGCCAATCAGGGGACGAACCGGTTTCTCGCCTCTTTTGAGAAGAGGGCCGTTTTCGAGCAGATTGACCTTGATTTCGTGCATAATCCCCCGCGGATTGAGGGGCTTACCGGTGATGCCGGCCGGGCAGGCATTCTGACAGCGGCCGCATTCGGTGCAGGAGAGGGAATCCAGCAGGTCCTTCCAGCTGAAACGGTCGACCCGCGCCACACCGAACTCGTTCCCCGATGTGAATTCTTCCCGCGGCTGGGTATTGGGCTGTTCCAGCCTCCGGAAGAAACAGTTGGGGATGGCGGTCAGGATATGGAGGTGCTTGCTGTAGGGGAGGTAGTTCATGAACAGGAGCAGAACGACGGCATGGGTCCACCAGCCGATGGCGTAGAACGAGGGGGCCGACGCAGAGGGGATGAAGGATGCCACGCGCCCCGACACCGGCAGCCAGGGAAGTGCGGCGGTCATCTCGCCGTGTGCGATACGGGACCCATTGATGCTGAAATAGGCGAGCATGAGGACCGCGATCAGTCCGAGGATGAAGAATGCCTCCATGGTGCGGGCCTCGGGATACGGCGGAGCAGCGATCCTGCGCACTGCGGCGATGCCGACAGCCGCCAGGGCCAGCAGCGAAATGATATCCAGCACCAGCAACAGGGGGAGATAGAGACTCGCCGGCAGGTTCTCCAGGCTGATGAACGGGAATACGCCGTGCAGCATGAACTCTGTATTGGCGATGAGCAAGATGAGGAACGACCAGAAAATTACGAAGTGGTTGATCCCGAAAGGGCTCGCCAGAACCCGCTTCTGGCCGAAGGCGTAAAGCAGCATTTCCCCCATGCGCCGGCCGAAGCTGTCGAAACGGTTTTCACTGGCGCCAAGGGCAACGAGGTTGAGCCTGCGCCAGCACCCCCAGGCAAAGATGCCGAGGGAAACAATCAGGAGCGGGGTGAAGATAGTCGGATTGGGTGTCATGTAAACCTCGTATCCAAGGGGCTAGGGGCTGGGGCTAGGAGTCAGGCTAGAGTGAGAGGCTGGGGTTGGTTTCACGAGTCCCTGGCCCCCGTCCCTAGTCCCTGCTTTTCTGTTGTTTCATCTCCCGGATCGTACGGGTAATAGCCGGGACAACCTGGAACAGGTCGCCGACGATGCCATAGGTGGCAACCTCGAAGATGGGGGCGTTGCGGTCGCGGTTGATGGCGATGACGATGTCCGAGTCCTGCATCCCCACCAGATGCTGTATGGCACCGGAGATACCACAGGCGATGTATATCTTGGGGCGAACGGTCTTGCCGGTCTGGCCAACCTGGCGGTCGCCCGGCATCCAGCCGGCATCGACGGCGCTACGGGAAGCGCCCACCACGCCACTCAGTTCATCGGCCAGTTCCTGGAGGATGGCGAAGTTTTCGGGGGCCATCATGCCGCGGCCGCCGGAAACGATGAAGTCGGCGCCGGTGATGTCGACCTGGCCCGTGCTCTTGGCATCCCGGATGATCTCGATGACCTTGGTGAAGATGTTCTCTTCGGGTACCGTAAAGTCGATGCGGACGGTTTCGCCATCGGCGCCTTCCCTCCGCTCGGGCATGGGCATGACGTTGGGGCGGACGGTGGCCATCTGGGGGCGGAATTTGTCGCACATGATGGTGGCCATGATGTTGCCGCCGAAGGCGGGGCGGGTCTGCATCAGATTTCGCTTGCCGTCGATGTCCAGGCCGGTGCAGTCGGCGGTGAGACCGGTGCCGACCCGGGTGGCCACGGCACCGGCCAGGTCGCGTCCCATGCCGGTGGCCCCCATGAGGATGACCTCGGGTTTGTACTGGTCGATAAGGTGACAACAGGCCTCGACGTAGGCCTCGGTCCGGTAGTTACGGAAGACCGGCGCGTCCACCTGGTAGGCCTTCCGTGCGCCGTGGGCAAAGGCTTCCGTACAAAGGTGGTCGACGTTTTCGCCGATGACCATGGCGCACAGTTCCACTCCCAGTTTGGCTGCCAGCTCTTTTCCGACGCCGAGCAGCTCCCAGGAGACCTTGGCCGGTTCCCCCTCGGTCTGTTCGATGAAGACCCATACCCCGCGGTAGGCTGCCAGCTTTTCAGCCAGGGCTGCGGCTTCTGGGTCGATCTCCTCTTCGACGGGAAGGGCCGAAGCGGCCAGCTCTTCGAGGATCTTCCGCTCTTCGGAGGTGAAGTACATCTCCAGGGCGGAGGCCGGACAGATCTTGACGCATTTTTGGCAACCGATGCATTTGGCGGTGTCGACGACCGGCTCGCCGGCGTCGTTCATGTCGACGCAGTTAACCGGGCAGACGCTCTGGCAACGGGCGCCACAAGCGATACAGGTGCCGGCGATGAGCTGGGCCACGCCACGCGGTTTCTTCAGCGGTTTCTTAGGTTCGGTCATGGATGGTTCCTTTCACAACGCCAGCAAGTCCTGACTCAGGAGCCTGCCGACAAGAAGCTGCGCCGTCCCTTCCGGGTCGCCGTAACCGTCTCCAAGGATTTCCCCCTTGGCCCGTTCGGGTGAAAATATCTTGCTGACCCAGGTGGGGGAGCCTTTCAAGCCGATGCTCTGTTCATCGAGCTTGAGCACCTGATTGTTCCAGACCTCGACGATGGCTTCCGCCGCAGCCAGTCGCATGGGGACCTTGGGATAGCGCGGACGGTTCAGTTCGCGGACGACGGTGAGCATGGCCGGCAGGGGGGTTTCCACGATTTCGTGGCGCCCTTCCAGCTTCCGGCTGACGCGGATCTTCCTCCCGACGGGGTCCAGGTTCACGATACGGTCTACGAGTGTCAATTGCCGGAAGTTGAGGCGACTGGCAATCCCCGGACCGACCTGGGCGGTATCGCCATCGATAGTCTGCTTGCCGCAGAGCACAAGGCCAACCCTGTCGAACTCGTCGTGCAGCTTGCGAATGGCCGCAGCGAGGACATTACTGGTGGCCAGGGTGTCGGCACCCCCGAAGACCCGGTCGGACAGAAGGATGGCCCGGTCGACCCCCAGAGCCAGAGCCTTCTTCAGTGTGGCCTCGGCGTTGGGCGGCCCCATGGAAAGGGCAGCGACCCTGTACCCGAACTGGTCCTTGAGCCGCAGGGCTTCCTCCAGGGCATGGGTGTCGTAGGGGTTGACGATGAACGGTATCCCCTCCCGCACCAGAGTGTTTGTCACCGGGTCTATCTGTACCTGGGTGGTATCGGGAACCTGCTTGATGCAGACGACGATAAGCATGGGCACCTCGAAAAAAGCTTGGGCGAAATATTACATTTAATATTACATGTAACACATGGCGGTAAAAAAGTATCCCCACTTGGAAGAGGAGATACTTTTCTAAGACCTCAGCTGACTTCCTTAATCATGTTGCGGGCGATGATGAGCTGCTGGATCTGGCTCGTGCCTTCATAGAGCCGGAACAGGCGCACATCGCGATAGAAGCGCTCCACGGCGTAATCGCGGATGTAGCCCGACCCACCGAGAATCTGCACGGCCCGGTCCGCGACCCTGCAGACCATTTCCGAAGCGAACAGTTTGCTGCAGGAGGATTCGGTGGAAATGTTCTTTTTCAGGTCGTACTTGCGGGCCGTCTCCAGCACCATGCTCCGTGCCGCGTAAATCTCCGACTTGCTGTCGGCAAGCATCGCCTGGATCAGCTGGAATTCGGCGATCGGTTTGTTGAACTGCTTCCGCTCAACGGCATACTTGAGGGCCTCGTCGAGAATGCGGGTCGCCGCGCCGACGCAGACTGCAGCTATGTGGGTACGGGATTTATCCAGTACCCGCATGGCTGTCTTGAAACCGACCCCTTCCTTCTCGCCGATGATGGCGGAGGCCGGCACACGGCAATTATCCAGGATCACGTCGCACACGTGCCCGCCCCACTGCCCCATCTTCTTTTCATTTTTTCCCAGGGACAGGCCGGGAGTTCCCTTTTCGACCAGAAAGGCGGAGATGCCGCCGGCCCCCTTGATTTCCGGGTTCGTCCGGGCAAATACCGTAAAGACGCTGGCTTCGGGCGCATTGGTGATAAACCGTTTCGTCCCGTTCAGCACGTAGTGGTCGCCGTCCTTCACCGCCGATGTCCGCAGGGACGCGGCATCGGAACCGGCATCCGGCTCGGTCAGGGCAAACGATCCGATAATTTCGCCGGCGGCAAGCTTCGGCAGGTATTTTTTCTTCTGCTCCTCCGTGCCGTCGATGACGATACCCAGAGCCCCGATCCCCACGTTGGTGCCGATGACGGATCTGAAGATCGGTGATGCCTGGCATAATTCCAGCACGACACTGATCTCTTCCTCGAGGGTCAGTCCCAACCCGTCGTACTCTTCGGGGATCGAGAGTCCGAACAGCCCCAGTTCCCGCATCTCATCGATTATCTCATGGGGGATCTCGTCATTTTCCGAGCACTGCTCCTCAAAGGGAATGAGTCGCTCCTTGACGAATTTCTGAACGGTTTCGATCATGACATTCAGGGTACTTTCATCTTTTATCATACGATGGCTCCTTTCGACTGCGGAACAGATTTGATGTCAGGGTACAACGGTCATTCGTTCAATGCGTGCCCATTCTCCCACTGGACCAGCCATTGGCTGTGGGAAAAAACGGGGGAGGTTCGGCAGCCTCCCCACCATTACAGTGAAAGGCGCCCATGGCGGCGATAACAACCTTTTTAACAGTTACATCTTTGCCGTCAGCGCGGGGACGAACTGGAGGACGTCGGCCACCACCAGGACGTCGGCCACCTCGCCGATGGGGGCGTCCTTGTCCTTGTTGATGGCGACGATGAAGTCCGACTTCTTCATCCCCGCCAGGTGCTGGATGGCGCCGCTCACCCCGCAGGCGATGTACAGCTTGGGGCTTACCGTCTGGCCGGTGGTCCCCACCTGGTGGCTGTGCTCTACCCACCCCGCATCCACCACCGGACGGCTCGCGCCCAGTTCTCCACCCAGCGCCTTGGCCAGGGCGGCGATGACCGGCACGTTTTCCTTTTTCCCCACTCCCCGCCCGGCGGTGACGATCACCTCGGCACGGGTCAGGTCCACGTCTTTTGCTTCGGCAGGCTCGTAGCCGCTGAAGCTGACGTTGCTCTCTACGCTTGCAGTGATCTTCTGCACCTGCGGGGTGCCACCCGGCTGCAGTCCCGGGAAGGCCCCGGCCTGGATGGTGATGACCGCTTTCGCCGTGGTCGGCTTGACGGTCCGCCGCATCTTGGCGTTGCAGCACCCCACTTCGAAGCCACCATCTGTAAGACCGATGGCTTCCGATACCTGGGCAACTTTCAGTTTCGCCGCCACCCGCGGCGCCAGGTCCCACCCGTAGGAGGAGTGGAGAAAGACCACGTAGTCGGGGTTTTCCTTCTGAACGGCATCCAGGACCAGCTGCTTGTGCAGGTCCGGGTTGTATTCCCCGCACTGGTTTGCGTCGGCCAGGTAGAGGGTGCCGCCAAATGCGGGGAGCTGGCTGTCGCTTCCGACCAGCAGCAGGGCGGTTTCCGCCCCGAGCTGCTGTGCAAAGCCGAACAGTTCGTAGCTGCTCTCCAGGAGTTTCCCTTCGCGGTATTCGCCGATGAGTAGTGCTTTCATTGTCGTCTCCTATCTCAAGACCGTCGTCTTCTCTTTGAGTATCCCCATGAGTTGGTCCACCAGTGCCCCGACTTCCCCTTCCAGGACGATGCCGCCACCCTTCTTGGCAGGGGGGTGGAAGCTTACGGTGGCGGCCAGGGGCTCTTCCTTGAGGAGTTCACTGACCGGTATGCTCTGGATCTCTTTTTTCTTGGCCTTCATGATATTGGGAAGCGTGGGATAGCGGGGGACGTTGAGGCCGAGCTGGCAGGTGACCAGGGCCGGGGTGGTCAGTTTGACGACCCCCTTGATCCCCCCTTCCAGTTCCCGTTTGGCGGTGACGGTCCCGTTATCGTAGGCGAAGCCGACCAGGGTGGTGGCGCAGGCGTAGCCCAAGTCTTCGGCGACGGTGACCCCCACCTGGGCCGAGCCCCGGTCCTGGGACTGCATGCCGGTGAAGATGAGGTCGTACCCCTGGTCCTTGGCGTAGGCGGCGATGATGGCGGCAATCTGCCAGGGGTCTTTGGTGGCGGCTGCGTCGTCCTGGACGTGGACCCCACGGTCGCACCCCATGGCCAGCGCCTTCTTGATCGCCTCCCCCACCCGGTCCGGGCCGATGGAGAGAACGGTGAGCTCACACCCTTCACCCAGCTGTTCCCGCAGCTGCACCGCCTGTTCCACGGCATATTCGTCGTATTCGTTCATCCGCCATGCCAGGTCGCTCTCGTCGTACCAGACCCCGCTGGCCGCCGGCTTGAACCGCGACTCCATGTCCGGTACCTGTTTGATGCAGACCAGTATCTTCATATGTACCTCCTGAGTAAGACTTTTCCTGGTGCCCATTGGTTTTATAAGACCTATAGGTCCTGTGGGTCTTGTGGCAAATCAGGACAGCTTGCGGGCCCTCTCCTTGCGGTAGGCCGCGCTGAAGGTCGCTGCCTTCTCACCATGGCAGTTGTAGACCAGAACTTCTCCCCGAATATCCCTGTCGGTTTCCTCGATGACTCTTCCGCTGGCACGGACCATTCCGCCCCGCACGGGGAGATGGAACCGGAGCGAAAAGGTAATGATCTCTATATCGTTCCCCACCGGCAGCTGTTTCTTTATCGCCACGGCCAAGGTCGTATGGGCAAGCGAAGCGATCGCCCCGCCGTGCATCAACCCCTTCGACTGGGCGAGCTTGACGTTGAAGGGCATGGACATTTCCGTACCACTGCGGTCTGACTTCTCGATTTTCATCCCCAGATACTCTTCAAAAGGGGCACATTCAATCTGATCCGTCAGCGGTACTGGAAACGGACCGGCCTCGTTGACCGGTATGTCGTACTGTTTTTCGTACACGTCATCCCCCTCGGCAGGCCTCAACCCTGTGCCACGATCCGTTCGGCTACGATCTCGGCCAGATCCCTGACCACGATATCCCCTTCGGCACCGCCGGTCTTGATCCCGTCCTCGAACATGGTGAGGCAGAAGGGGCAGTTGCTGACCAGAAGCGGTGCGCCGGTCTCCTGGGCCATCTTGACCCTTTTTTCGCTGATCTTGGTGCCGAGCTTTTCCTCGGCGAGGATCCGGCCACCGCCGGCGCCGCAGCAGAAGCTGTCGTACCCGCTCTTGTCCATCTCCAGGATCCTCGCGCCGGCGGCAGTGAGAACATTGCGCGGTTCAGCCACGATATCCATGTACCGCCCCAGGTAGCAGGAGTCGTGGTAGGTGGCGACGAACGGTTCCGGCTTCAGGTGCAGCCTGTCATGGGCAAGCAGGTTGTTGACGAAGGTGGTGTAGTGCTCCACCGGCACCTCCAGCCCCAGGTCTTTGTAGTCACGGCTTAAGGTGTTGAAACAGTGGGGACAGGTGGTAACGATTTTCTTCACCCCGTACCCCTTGATCAGTTCGATGTTCTCGGCGGCCACCATCTGGTAGAGGTATTCGTTCCCCAGTTTCCGGGCCGGCTCGCCGCAGCACTTCTCTTCTTTGCCCAGGATGCCGACTTTGATCCCGGCGGCGGCGCAGATGGTGACGAAGCTTTTGGCGATCTCCCGGTTGCGCTTGTCAAAGGAGGCGTAGCAGCCGACGAAGTAGAGGATGTCCACTTCTTCGCCACTCTCCATGCGGGTGACGGGGAGGTGCTCCGCCCAGTCCCCCCGGGCGGCGAAGGCGAGGCCAAAGGGGTTGCCGTTCACCTCGAGGTTGCTGATGGCGGTCCGCACCTCGTCGCCGGGGAACGCCCCTTCCATGAGGGTGAGGTTTCTGCGCATCTCCAGGATCTTGTTGACGTGCTCGATGTTGGCCGGGCAGATATCCTGGCAGGCCCGGCAGGTGGTGCAGGACCAGAGGACATCCTGGCCGACGGTTTCGCAGAGACTGGCCGACGGGTTGGTCTCGGCCACCTCCCCCACCTGCTGGACCACTTTCATGGGGGAGAGGGGCTTGTCGGTGGCGTAGGCCGGGCAGCGGTCCTGGCACCGCTTGCAGCTGGTGCAGGCGTCGGCGTCGAAGATGTCCTTCCAGGTGAGGTCGGTGACCTTGGCCGCCCCGAACTGCTCGGCGCTCTCGTCTTCCATGTTGATGGTACCGATAGTCCCCTTGGGCTCCAGGGGAGCGAAGAAAGCGTTGATGCTGGTGGTGACGATGTGGCGCAGCTTGCTGTAGGGAATGGCGCAGAAGAAGCCGAGCACCAGGGCAAAGTGGAGCCACCAGAGCACCTTGTGGGTCGTACGGATGGAGGGCTCGTCAAAGCTGGTGAAGAGCTGGGCCGCCACGTAACCGACCGGCGAATAGATGGCCAGCCCCGGATTCTGCTGCAGCTCGGTGGCCGCCATCCGGGCGCCCTCGATGAGGAAGCCGGTGACCAGGATGGCGAACAGCAACTGGTGGATGACATAGTCCTGGTTCGTTGTTTCAAGCCCTTCGGGCTTTTTGACGAAGCGACGGCAGAAAAGCCCCCCCAGCATCACCAGTGCCACGAGCCCGGCCAGGTCCAGCACCAGGGAGAACGCCTTGTAGAATTCACCGGAAAGGAGGTTGACGTGCATGAGCGGGGTGAAGAAATCGGCCTGGAACATGATTATCAGGGTGCCGACAAAGAGCGTAAGGAAGCCCCAGAAGAACAGGTTGTGGGGAAGCCCGCCGTCCTTCACCCGGGCCACCTTCCCCTGGCCGAATACCTCGTCGATCATCCGCCTCACCCGCTCGTCGTACCGGTCGAAGCGATCCAGCGGCTTGCCGAGATTATACAGGGGGAGGCGCTTCCAGAACCCCCATGCCAGCACCGCAACGGCTGCGATACTCAGGAGGTACATGGGGATCACCACCCCGTGGCCGATATTCCAGTATATTTCGCGGGTCGCTTCCATAACGTGGCCTCACTTGCCCTGCATGCTAGGTGTGCCGAACATTTTCGATGACAACTGCCAGTCCCTGCCCGACACCGATGCAGAGGCTGATGACGGCGTAACGGCCGTTGCTCCTCATCAGCTGCCGGGCTGCGGTCAGTGCCAGCCTGGCACCGGAGGCACCCAGAGGGTGACCGACGGCGATCGCCCCCCCGTTCGGATTTACCCGGCTGTCGTCAAACGGAACATCGAGCAGCTTCAGACAGCTGAGGACCTGGGAGGCGAAGGCCTCGTTGATCTCGATGACGTCCATGTCCTTGAGTGTCAGCTTTGCCCTGCCGAGCGCCTTCTGTATGGCGGTCACCGGTCCGACCCCCATGATACGGGGCTCGACGCCGACCGCCGCCGATGCGATAACCCTGGCCATCGGCTCGATCCCCTTGTTCACCCCGACAGAGCGGCTGCCGACCAGCAACATCCCGGCCCCGTCATTCACGCCGGAAGCATTGCCGGCGGTGACAACTCCCCCGTCGAAAAGTGATTTCAGGCGAGTCAGTGAGGCAAGGTCCGATTCGGGGCGGGGATGTTCGTCCGCGTCGACAATCACCGGCGTCTTCTTTCCCCCCTGGGGGACCGTAACGGGGGTCAGTTCGCCGACGAAGAATCCTTCCCCGAGCGCCTTTGCATACTTTGCCTGCGACCCTGCGGCGAAGATATCCGCATCCTCCCTGCTGATGGCGAAATCCCTGGCCACGTTGTCGCCGGTCTCGGGCATGGTATCACCGCCAAATCGGGAAATGATCTCCGGATGGGGAAAACGGGCGCCGATGGTGGAATCGAATACCCTGACATCACGGCTGTAGGCGGATTCTGCTTTTGCAAAGACGAATGGTGCCCTGCTCATGCTTTCCACGCCCCCCGCCAGGTACAGTTCTCCTTCCCCGCAGGTTATGGCGCGCGCCGCGTCGACAACCGCCGCCAGACCGCTGGAGCAGAGGCGATTGACGGTCTGGCCGGGAACCGTCACCGGCAGACCGGAAAGGAGCACCGCGTGCCGGGCTATGTTTCTGCTGTCTTCCCCCGCCTGGTTCGTGCAGCCGATGATGACATCCTCCACCTCGTCGGGCTTGAAGCTGTTTTTCTCCAGCAGCGCCTTCATGACCCCGGCTACCAGGGTATCGGGTCGGACCGACGCGAGTTTGCCGCCGTGGCGTCCGAAGGGTGTCCGCAAACCGTCATAGATATAGGCATCCAACATGGGTAGTTCCTCCTGGTCTCAGTTTTCGGGGGTGAGCAGCGATACGCCAAGTCTGGCACGCCTGGTAAGCCACGGACTCGGCCGGTAGCGCGGATCGCCGTAAAATGCCATCATCTCGTTCAAAATCCCGAGTATGTTACCCGCACCGATGCTGTCTCCCCAAGCCAGCGGGCCTTTGGGATAACCGAGTCCCAGAGTGACGGCACGATCCAGGTCACAAGGGGAGGTGACACGCTGCTGGACGATGTCGCAGGCGGTATTGACGACAACCGCCAGCACCCGTTGCGCGACAAATCCCGCGCTGTCGCGGATCACGGAAACGGGGACGCCGTCACCCCCGAACAGGCCGTGTGCCGCATACATGACATTCGGTGCGGTCAGCGGGGTCGTCATGATGGTACGATGGGTATCCAGGCCAAACAGGGTGTCGATGGCAACGGTTCTGGTCGGATCGAGATTCTCGGCCAGACATGCCGTCGTGGCGTCCGCGCCGAGGGGCATGACGATGCAGACAGAATCGGATGCGGGAATCGCCCCGTGGTCCAATTGCGCCCCCAGGCTGGTGACGAGCCCGGATATGGCAGCGTGGGCCGCAGGCCTGGCAGCACTGACCCAAACCGAGGTGGGCTGGACAGCGGGAATCTCCGCCTCGGGGATCGCTTCAGCCCCAGCCGCGGTATAGGTATAGAACCCCCGACCAACCTTCCGTCCCAACAGGCCGGCCATGAGGCGCTGTCGGGCGATGGGTGAGGGGCGCAACCGCGGCTCCTGGTAGTATTGATTATAGATCGCCTCCATCGCCGGATGGGACACATCGAGCGCCGTCAGGTCCAGCAGCTCGAACGGCCCCATTCTGAAACCGGCCCCCTGCCGGAGTATCCGGTCGACGACGTGATGCTCGGCAATCCCTTCGCCGAGAATTCGCAGCGCCTCGGTGACATAGCCGCGACCGGCATGATTGACGATGAAGCCGGGGGTGTCCTTGGCCCGCACCGGCGTATGCCCCATGCGAACGGCGAGGGCAGTGAGACTTTCTCCCACCCACGGCTCCGTCAGAATGCCGTCGATGACCTCCACGATCTTCATGAGCGGCACGGGGTTAAAGAAGTGGAACCCGCCGACCCGACCCGGCAGCCGACAACCGGCGGCAATCTCGGTCACCGACAGCGACGATGTGTTGGTGGCCAGCAGGCAGCTATCCCCCACCACCCCCTCCAGCGACTGGAACAGCTGGTGCTTTGCCTGGATGTTCTCAACAATGGCTTCGACGACGATGTCCGCGCCAGAAAAGCCCTCCAGCCCATCGACGATGGAAATCCTTCCAACCGCCGCTTCGGCAGCCTGCGCCGTTATCTTCCCCTTTTCGGCAAGCTTGGAAAGCGTGGCGTGCACCGATTTCTGGGCGTCAAGCGCCGCTCCCGGTTTGGCGTCATGCATGAGGACCGATACGCCCGCCTGGGCCGCTATCTGGGCAATGCCCCGCCCCATTACGCCGGTACCGATGATCCCCATGACGAGATCGTTTTTGCCCGCATCAAACGACATCCCTACCTCCCTTTATACACAGGCTTCCGCTTTTCGATAAATGCGTTCATCCCTTCTTTCTGGTCTTGCGTATCGAAGAGAAGCTGAAATGCCTTGCGCTCCAGCATGATGGCGGCATCCAGCGAGATATCCTGGCCAGCCAGCACAACTTCCTTTATTTGTGCAACTGCGATGGGGGGCATGGCGGCAATCGTCGACGCCATTTTCAAAGCCGCGGGCTGCACTTCGTCATCGGGCAGCACTTCGCTGCACAACCCCATGGCGAATGCCTCCCGCCCCGAAACCGGCTTGCCGGTGAGAATCATCTTCATGGCCTGAAACTTGCCGACCGCCCTGGTAAGCCGCTGCGTACCGCCCGCCCCCGGCATGATCCCGACCTTGATCTCCGGTTGGCAGAAGGAGGCGTTCTCGCCGGCAATGATGATATCGGCATGCATGGCCAGTTCGCAGCCACCGCCCCAGGCGTAGCCGTTTACCGCCGCGATTACCGGTTTCGGACAAACAGCAATTGCCTGCCACAAAAGGTGTATGTTGCGCAGCATCATGTCGATGGCGCCCTTGTCGGCCATATCCTTGATATCCGCACCGGCAGCAAAGAATTCACCACCACCGGTCAAAACGATGCACCGCACCGCTGGATCCGCACCCAAGGCACGGAAATGCTCGGCAAGCTGCTGACGTACGGCAAGGTTGAGGGCATTCTTCGCCTCCGGTCGATTGAGCCTTACCAGGGCCACTCCCTCAGCAGGGTGTTCTACTATCACTTCGCTCACGGTGATCTCCTTGCGCTTGCTTTTGCATGCAATATTACATGCAATCAAACACCGAGTCAATATCTTTTTTTGCACCACCTCTATAAAATGTCATCTAAATTATCCAGGGGGGATTGGGGATGGTGGGGCCGGCGGCTATCACGGAAGATAGCCGCCGGTACGCCCTATAAACTGCACAAATTTCCGTAGAATTTTCTCAGAACGTTCTTGCACATCTCGATCTCCGACTCGTCTATGCCGGACATCGCATTTTCCAGCACCTCCTGGACAACCTGCGTCACGTCCTGCATCATCTGGTTGCCGCGATCCGTGAGAAAAACATTTTTCTCCCGCGCATCCGTGTTACCCGGCAACCGAACGATCAACCCCGACGATTCGAGACCGGCCAGCATCCGCGTCATGGTCGTCTTGTCCTTGTTCAGACTCTCGGCCAGTGTATACTGCGGCTGTCCGTTCTGATTCCAGACATACACCAGGGTGGAGAACTGATCCGACGTTATGGGCAGGCCACGCCTCGACAGCTCCTGATTGATCCGCTTCAGGATCATCCGCGATGCCTGGCTGGTCAGGTGACCAAGGGACTCTTCAAATGAATAGGTAGTTTTACTATGTCTCATTTAGTTGCATTCTACAACTTTATATGTCCATGTCAAGAAGGTAATCGTGCCATTTCCGCAATCTTCCGGCAGGTGTCATTACATCCACTCCGAACAGCTTGAATCGGCGATCTTCCCCTTCGTTATCAGACCTGATCCGAAGAGAATTTCTCTAATAAAATTGGTCATATTTATGTTGTTTGAGGTGGCAATATCCTGGATTTTTCTTTTCTCGTCTTCGGTGACCCTGATCGAAATCACGTCGTACCTGGCATTTTCGCTATACTTTCCCATGCAATCACCCCGCTCTTGGCACATGAATCGCCCCACCGCACGTCATGCACTCACGTTGGTCCTGCGTTTTCAATTCTTGGGAGTGTAGATTTTCAGCAGCGCCTTGGCCATCTCGGCCGGGCTGGCGGCCACGCTGATGCCGCACTCTTCCAGCACCGCCACCTTTTCCGTCGCCGTTCCCTTGCCGCCGGAGATGATCGCCCCCGCATGCCCCATCCGCTTCCCCGGCGGGGCTGTGACCCCGGCTATGTACGCCGCCACCGGCTTGGTCATGTGCTCCTTGACGAACCGTGCGCCGTCTTCCTCGGAGTTGCCGCCGATTTCGCCGATCATGATCACCGCCTCGGTGTCCGGGTCTTCCTCGAACATCCGCAGGACGTCCACGTGGTTCGTGCCGTTGACCGGGTCACCGCCGATCCCGACGCAGGTGGACTGGCCCAGGCCCACGCAGGTCAACTGCCAGACCGCTTCGTAGGTCAGGGTGCCGGAGCGGGACACGACCCCCACCTTCCCCGGTTTGTGGATGTAGCCGGGCATGATGCCGATCTTGCACTCGCCGGGGGTGATGACCCCCGGACAGTTCGGCCCCACCAGCCGGGTCTGTTTCCCCTGCATGTACTGCTTCACCTTGACCATGTCGAGAACCGGTATCCCCTCGGTGATGCAGACGACCAGTTCGATCCCCGCATCAACCGCCTCCATGATGGAGTCGGCGGCAAACGGGGGGGGGACGTAGATGACCGACGCGGTGGCACCGGTCTTGTGCACCGCTTCCCGGACCGTGTCGTAGACCGGAAATCCATCGATGACCGTACCCCCCTTGCCGGGGGTGACCCCCCCCACCATCCGGGTACCGTACTCCCGGGCTCCCTGCGCATGAAAGAGACCGGTGGCGCCGAGCCCCTGGGTTATTACCTTGGTGTCTTTATTGATAAGTATGCTCATGGCTCTCTCCTTTAGGCGGCTGCAACAGCCTGGACAATTTTTTTGGCGGCGTCGGCCATGCCGTCGGCTGCGACGATGTTCAAGCCGCTCTCGGCCAGCATTTTCTTGCCGATTTCGACGTTGGTCCCTTCCAGCCGCACCACCAAAGGCACTTGGAGGGAGACCTGCTTGGCCGCTTCGATGACCCCGGTGGCTATGACGTCGCACTTCATGATGCCGCCGAAGATGTTGACCAGGATTCCTTTGACGTTCTTGTCGGAGAGTATGAGCTTGAAGGCCTCGGTGACCCGCTCGATGGTCGCCCCGCCCCCCACGTCCAGGAAGTTGGCCGGGTCACCGCCGGAATGCTTGATGATGTCCATGGTGGCCATGGCCAGGCCGGCACCGTTGACCAGGCAGCCGATGTTGCCGGTCAGGGAGACGTAGGAGAGGTCGTGCTGGGAGGCTTCGACTTCGTTGGGATCTTCTTCGTCGAAGTCGCGCATGTCGCCGATCTGGAGATGGCGGAACATGGCGTTGTCGTCGAAGCCGAACTTGGCATCCAGGGCCAGAAGGTCCCCTTCTTTAGTGACCACCAGCGGATTGATCTCCAAAAGGGAGCAGTCGCAGGCAAGGAAGGTGGTGTAGAGACCTTGCAGCAGACTGACCGCCTTGGTGGTCAGCTTGCCAGTCAGCCCCAGACTGAAGGCGAGGTTGCGGGACTGGAACGGGGTAAGCCCCACCAATGGGTCAATCGCTTCCTTGAAGATCTTCTCCGGGGTCTTGGCCGCGACTTCCTCGATATCCATCCCTCCCTCGGTGGAGGCCATGACCGCCACCTTCGAGGTGGTACGGTCTACCAGCAGGCTGACGTACAACTCCCGCTCGATGTTGCAGCCGTTTTCCACCAGTACCCGGGTGACCACCTTCCCCTCCGGCCCGGTCTGGTGGGTGCGCAGGACCATGCCGAGCATGTCCCGTGCGGTGTTGCGCACCTCGTCGGAGGTGCGGGCCAGTTTGACCCCGCCCCCCTTTCCCCGGCCGCCGGCGTGAATCTGGGCCTTCACCACCCAGGGACCGTCGCCGAGACGCTTCGCCCACTCCCGGGCGCTCGCCCCGTTGTAGCAGACGTGGCCGTCCGGTACCGGCACACCGAATTTCCTGAGAATCGCCTTTGCCTGATACTCGTGAATGTTCATCTGGTTCTCCTTGACACTCGTAGAGGAATAAATTGGTGAATTATGTACCCATGCATTGCATGTAGTTTTTCATGTAATTTAGGGAAACCAAAAACTACCGTCATGCAGCCAGAGGAGATTCCCCGGACTGCATGACGGCTTCGTGCTGCTGATCAGCGGCTCAGCTGGATCTCGCCCAGGAACGTGATCTCCTTGTCGAGAACGATCGGGGATGACTGGGTCGCATAGCCGGCCAGCTCATAGGCTATCTGACATGCCCCCCGCGGTGCATTCTTGAAGTCGAAGTCTCCGAAACAGTCGGTTGTCGCCGTTCGCTTCGCACCATCCGGTCCGGTCAGGGTGACCGTCACATCCGCCGCGCACTCGTTCCCCTCCGCCAGGCGGACGGTTCCGGAAAGGTGCGGCTTGGGGAGGCCGACATAATACACGTTCGGCTTGGTGCCGTACTCGGGGTGAAACGCTTCCGCCTGGTTCGCGGCGAGGAATTTGGATATCTTGCTCTCCGGGTCCTCCACGTCACCGAAGTACATGCAGCTCATGGGGCAGGACTGGGCGCAGCGCGGCTCCTGCCAGCCGTCGTCCACGAGATGCGCACAGAAGGTGCATTTCTGGGGAAGCCCCTTCTCTTCGTTCAGGTAGATGGAGCCGTAGGGACAGGACGCGACCAGATCCTTCTGCCCGGCCGCCTTCTCGGGATCGATGATGACGATCCCGTCCTCGCGTTTGTAAATGGCCCCGTTCTTCGCCGCCTTGGCGCAGGGTGCGTCGCCGCAGTGCTGGCAGGGCTTGGGTATATAGGTAACCTTGATGTGCGACGGGTTCCAGACCTGCTCCCGCTCCTCGATGCTGAGCCAGAACTGGCCGAAGGCGGGCTGCTCCGCGGCAACCGGCGGGAACGCGTTGTAGACGTGCTCGTCCTTGCAGGCTACCTGGCAGTTGTAGCAGCCGATGCACTTGTTCAAATCTATTGCCATTGCGTACTTTGCCATGTTAGACCTCCCCCTCTGTCCATTTTGCAATCTGAACCAGACACGAACCAGGGGCCATGCCAGCGCAGTTTTTCGACAGGAACCGTGACGACGTCAGCTGGTTGATCGTCCCCCCCTTGTCGATGGTGGTGTTGACCCCGGGCTCGCCCTGGGGATCATACCCGCCGCCGGAGCTGTAGGAGTGCACCGTCCCCTGCCGTATCCGCTCGGTGATGTTGGCGGCGCACAGTACGACACCCCGGTCGTTCCAGACCTTGACCAGGTCGTTTTCCTTTATCCCGTACTGCGCGGCATCGGCCGGATTGATCCGGATCACCCAGTAGCGGTAACCGTTGATCAGGCGGCGATGGTGGGGTATCTCGTCGTTCCAGAGAGTCTTCCCGTCATGCTGGGAATGGAAGGTGAACCGCGGATGCGGCGAGATGAGCTGCAAGGGGTAGTTCTTGAGTATTTCCGTACTCTCGGACCCCTCCCACGACGGAATATAGTGGGGAACCGGCGGCCGCTCGTCATCGTTCGGATCGAATTGCTTCAGGGTCTGGGACTCGAATTCGATCTTGCCGGTGGGAGTGGAGAGCCGTGCCAACCCATCCGGCCTGTTGGTCGGCCGGTCTGAGGACATGGGCTTGTCCGGGATGTCGATGGGACGCTGGTCGTAGAACCACCTGAGGGCCGGAGCCGGCTTCTTGTCCATCTTGGGGGGAATGATGTAGTACCCCTTCTTCTGGAACTTCTCCCAGCTGATGACCTTGGGCAGGTCGGAGACCTCGTACATCCGCTTGATCCAACTCATTTCGTCCGGATGCCCTTCGGTGAACTGCTCGCCTATTCCGAGCCGTTCGGCAAGCAGCGCGTAAATCTGGTAGTCGGGTTTCGACTGGCCGCGCGGCTGGATGCATTGCTGCTGCAGGACCACGACACGGGCGTTGGTCGGGCTCAGTTTGTTGGAGTAGCCGGAAATCTTGGCCCACTCGCCGATGTCCCACCGCTCGAAGTTGGTACAGACCGGGAAGATGATGTCGGCGAACTTCGCCTCCGGCTCGTTGTAGATGGTCTGGTTGACGACGAACTCCAGCTTCGGGTCCCGGTACATGCGGGCAAACCGGTTCGTCTCCATCATGGTGCCGATATACGACGCCCCCTGACGGTAGATCATCTTGATCTCAGAATAGCCGGGGAACGGGAAGGTGCACTCGGTGAACTGCTGCTGGGCGCTCTGCCCGTAGTAGCCGTACACGCCCCGCCAGGTATACGGCGGTTTGATGACGCATTCCGGCAGACAGGCACGGTTGATCCGCTGGCGGATCTGACTGGCCGTGGCCCGTTTCGGGAAGCCGCGCGGTCCCAGGTCCTTCGGGCCGGCGCTGCCGCCGCTGATGCCGCCGTCGGCGTAGCCGGGGAAGAAGAAATCCCAATCGGCCGGCGCCCCGCCGGTGGTGGAGTAGTAGTTGACGCCCGGCTTGCCGAGCCCCTGCATCCCCATGAGGAGAACCATGGCGCGGGACCACTCATGGCCGTAGGAAGAGCGCATGACATGTCCCATGCCGGAACGGCCGCCACCAGCCAGGGTGGTCCGCTTCTTCGCCCATTCCCGGGCCAGGGCAACGATCACGTTCGCCTCTACGCCGCTTTTCTGCTCGGCCCACTCGGGGGTTTTCGGCTGGCCGTCTTCGTTACCCATGACGTAGGATTCCCACTTGTCGAAACCGACTGTGTGGCTTGCAATGTACTCTTTGTCGTAGGTCCCCTCCTTGATCCAGGTGTAGGCAATCGCCAGGGCCATGGCCACGTCGGTGCCAGGCTTGGGCTTGATCCACTTGTCACCGTCGATGACGGAGGTGTAGTTGCAGTGGGGATCGATGAAGACGAACTTGATCCCGAGCTTCTTCATGTGGAAGCGCCAGTGATCGGTCTCGTTCCAGGCGTAGTCGCCGGAGGTGGTGTTGGGATCGGAGCTCCAGAAGACGATCATGTCGGTGTGCTCGAACGTATCCCCCAGGAGGTCGAAGGCGGGGGGCTGACCGAGACGCCAGTGGAAACCCCAGGAATGGATGGCGCCCCAGTAGGACCCCTGCCAGCTGTCCGGGTCATGGTCGATCCAGGTGCACCCCACCAGGTTCCAGAACCGCTCCAGGGCGCTCATCCGGTAGCCGATATTCCCCCAGGAGTCGTGGGAGGAGCCGGTGACGGCGATGGCGGACGGCCCGTACTGGTCCTTCACCCGCTCGGTCTCGTTGGCGACGATGGTCAGGGCCTCGTCCCAGGTGATCGGCTCGTACCCGGAAACGCCACGGTTCTGCGGGTTCCGCTCCCCGTTCGGATCAAAATCGACCCTTTTCAGGGGGGTGAGCAGGCGGTCCTTGGAGTAGATCTGCTGCTTGCTCCCCTGCACCCAGCAGGCGATGCCGGCCTTGTTCGGCCGGACGAACGTTTCGCCCCGCGCCGTTATGGACCAGGGCTTGGCGTCGTCTTCCTGGGTGTACTCCAGCGGCAGGATACGTACGATCTTCTTGTCCTTGACAAAGACCCTGACCGGTCCGCTGAGGGTACAGTTCACATATTGCTGCTCATCCTTCGTCGAATACTTCATACGCTCCTCCTCAAGTTCGTTCTGCCCATAGCGTTGCCTGACTGTTTCCCTTCGCGCTCAAAGCCGTATCAGGGCTCTTCGATCCCCTGCCGTCATATCGTGACGGCAACCTTGAACGCCGATTCGATCGCCTTCATCGCGTTGCCGACCTTTGCACCGTCACCCACCTGGTACAGTTCCTTGACCTTGCCTTCCAGCGCCTTGGCAAGGGTCTTGTTGGAGCGCTCGCCGACGCTTACGATCACGCTGTCCGCATCCAGGAGGAACTCGACGCCGGCCTTCTCGATCAGGACGCCGTTTTCGTTGATCTCTTTCACCTTGGCGCTGGTGCAAACCCTGACGTTGGCCGGGTAGAACCGCTTGATCAGGTAGTTGCGCGAAGTGTACCCCATGCCGGGGACGACGTTCTCGCGCTCGGTGACGATGCTGACCAGTTTCCCCTGGGAGGCCAGGTACTCGGCCGTATCGACCGCGGCATAGCCGGCACAGCAGGCGTAGCTGTACTTGGAATGGGTCCCGGTCGGGTCCCCCTCGATGGGGGCGGGCTTGGCGCCGCAGGTGTAGCTGCACTGGTAGCTGCAGGTCCAGATGACGACTTTTTCGCCCACGGTCGCTTTGCCGCTCATGATGTCACGGGCATCGACAATGTTCCTGCCGTCGACACCGGGGGTTTTTGCCGGGACTGCCGGGTCCGTACCGACCGCCAGAACCGCCACATCGGGCTTGACCTGCTCCACCAGGTCGGGGGTGACGTCGGTATTCAGGACCAGCTTGACCCCCGCCTTTGGCAATGCATGCTCGAAGAACGTGAAGAGGCGCTCGGTCTCCGCCTTGGTGGGGGACGTGGACGCAAGGCGGTAGGCGCCGCCGATCCTTGCGGACCGTTCATAGAGGGTCACCTCATGGCCGCGCCGGGCAGCAATGAGGGCCGCTTCCAGGCCGGCCGGGCCACCACCGACCACCATGACTTTTTTCTTCTCGGACGCGGCTCCGTACTGGTCGAGGGACTTTTCGTCGAGCAGACCTGCCGCCGGATTGGTCAGGCAGGTGGTCGGATAGAGCATCCAGAGCACGTCGAAGCATCCCTGGCAGCACCAGATGCAGGGGAGGATGTCCTCCGCGTTGCCGCTGAGGATCTTTTTCGCATAGTCGGGATCGGATATCTGGGGACGGCCGATACAGACGAAGTCGGCCTGGTTCTTCTCCAGGATACCTTCCACCATGTCCTCGGAGATTCTCTTGGCGACGGCGACCGGAATCTTCACCGTCTTCTTGATCCCCTCCGCCATGTAGACCCACGAACCCCGCGGCGATGCCATGGTCTGGTCGTGCAGACGATGATTGGATTCGCGCAGTCCGGAGGAAACGTTGATCATGTCGGCGCCGGCCTTTTCCAGGGCGACGGATATCATCCGGGAATCGACGTGGGTCACCCCGCCGGCCGGATAGTAATCGTCGCCATTGATCCGGCAGATCACCGGATAGTCGTCGCCGCAGGTCCGCTTGATCTCCTGGATCACCTCGCTGCAGAACTTGAGCCCCCCCTCCATCCCGCCGTACTCGTCGGTACGCTTGTTGATGAAGGAGGAAAGGAATGAACTGAGCATGTAGCCGTGGGCAAAGTGGGCTTCTACCGCATCGTAGCCGGCCTGCTTCGCCCGTAGGGCACCTTCGCCGAACTGCCGCAGCGTCTTCTTGCATTCATACAGCGTCATCTCCCGTGGCGTGGCATAGCCGAGCGCTTCGGCGCTGCCGAAGGAGGAACAGGAAAGTGGCTGCGTACCGGCCGTCTCCGTGGAGGTCTGCCGGCCGGAATGCATGATCTGCAGGGCGATCTTGGCCCCCCCGGCATGGACGCTGTCGGTCAGCTTCTTGTGGCTGGCGATGTAGGAGTCGTCGGAGATGGCGCAGTTGATGACCGAGCGGCCGATGGGATAGTCGATGGCCGCCGCCTCGATGATGATGAGGCCGACCCCCCCCTGGGCACGGAGCCCGTAGTAATGGCATGCCGCATCGGTAAAATGACCGTTGCGGGTATAATTGGTGCACATGGCCGGCATGATCAGCCTGTTTTTGAGCTCCATCGTGCCTATCTTGCCGGGCTTGGCCAATAGTTCGGGTATCTTTGACATAGGGGTCCTCCGCATCGGGATAGTTGCACTATACAACTATTGTACTAACAATGCAACAGTTTTTTATAGTGCCGAATTTGGGTGTCGAAAATCGCTGCTGACTGCTCAATCGCCCATGGCTGCTGCACAACCACGCGGGGGAGTTCATCCCTGATACATCCCCGCGCGGGGTCGCGTGGTGCCACAGGCATATTACTAAACCTGCGTTCTACATCATCAGATGATACCGTCTGCCTTGAATTTGACCAGGTCGTCCTTGGAGTAACCGAGGATGCCGCACAACACCTCCTCGTTCTGCGCTCCCAGGTACCCCCCCGGCAGTTCGAAACCGATTTCGGCCTCGGTGAAGCGGAAGGGGAAATCGTGGCCGACCGCACCCGTTACCTTGCCGAACTCCGGATGATAGAGATCGGTGATCATGCCGCGATGCTTGAGCTGCGGATCGTCCAGGACCTCGGGGATGGTCGCCACTTCGCCGGAGGCGACCCCGGCGGCGCGGACCTTGGCAACGACCTCCTTCTTGGTCAGGGTCTTGGTCCAGGCCTCCACCGTCTCGTCGACGAAGTCGGCGTGCTGCTGCCGGTAGTCGAGCTTCTCGCAGCGCGGGTCCTTGATCAGCTCTTCGCGCCCCATCGCCTTGCAGAGGCCGACCCAGTGGCTGTCGGCCGCGCTGCAGATCACGGCATAGCCGTCCTTGCACTGGTAGGAGTTGAAGGGGGTGAGACGCAGGCGCCGGTTGCCGGTGCGGATCGGGATGTTGTTGTCGAGGAAGACGTCGAGGCTCTCTTCCATGAGGAAGGAGAAGAGGGAGTCGAGCATGGAGACATCGACGTGCTGCCCCTTGCCGGTCTGGTCGCGAAAGCGCAGCGCAGCCTGCAGGCCGATGGCGAGATAGAGGGCCGAGATCAAATCTCCGCCGGCGACCCCGAGGCGCACCGGAGCGTTCTCCGCATAACCGGTAACCTCCATGACCCCGCTCATCGCCTCGACGACCGGATCGAAGGCGGCCAGATTCTTGTAGGGGCCGTCCTGGCCGAAACCGGAGCAGGACCCGAGGATGATGTCGGACTTGATCTTCTTCAGATCCTCATACCCGAAGCCGAGCTTCTCCATGGTCCCCGGCAGGAAGTTCTCCGCCACCACGTCGGCGGTGGCGATCAGCTTGCGCAGGATATCCTTCCCCTCCTCCGACTTGAGGTTGAGGGAGACGCTCTTCTTGCCCCGGGAGCGCTTGAGGATGCAGAGGGAGATGTCGCGCGGGTCGGTGCGCTTGAGGGTGATGCCGTTGGGTCCGAAGTAGGGACCGTTGCTGCGGACGGCGTCGCCGCCGTCGTGCTTTTCGATCTTGATCACCTCCGCGCCGAGGTGCGCCATGATTTCCGTGGTGTACGGCCCGGAGAGCCAGGCCGTCAGGTCTACAATTCTAATGCCTTCCAATGGTTTCTTGATCTGATTTCCCATATCTGTCTCCTCAATGTGTGTAGTGCTTTTTTCCCGGTGATTCTTGCGTTGTGCGAATAGTAAGGGGTTACTCCCCTTTAAGAATATTGACCGCGACCACGGCGGTCTCTCCCGCCATGTTGCCGCCACCGTTTTCCGTCATGCCGACGTTCGGCGGGGGTGAAATCTGGCGACCTCCCGCCTCGCCCCGCATCTGCCAGGTGACTTCGGCAAGCTGGGCAATCCCCGTCGCCCCCGCGGGATGCCCCTTGGCCGTCAGGCCACCTGAGGTATTGACCGGCAGTTTCCCGTCATAGCGGGTCGCCCCGTCGTCGATCATGCGGCCACTGCCACCCGGCTCGCAGAAACCGAGCTCCTCGTAGAGATAGAGCTCGATAGGTGCGACGGCGTCATGGATCTCCGCGACCTGGATATCCTTGGCGGTTACCCCTGCTTCGGCATAGGCCTTCCGCGAGGTACGTGCCGCGATGGACAGCTCTTCGCGACCGCTGATGTCGAAGCTCCCGAGCATGCTCGACCCCACCTTGATGGGCCGTTTCCCCATCCGCTCCGCCATCTCTTTCGTTCCGACGAGCAGGGCCGCGGCGCCATCCCCCAGCGGGCAGGTCATGAGCAGGGTGATCGGGTCGGCAATCGTCCGTGATTCCAGGATCTCTTCCACGGAATAGGGTTTGCGGTACTGGGAATGGGGGTTCAGCGAACCATGGAAGTGGTTCTTTGCCGCGACCTTCGCCAGTTGCTCCCGGGTGACGCCGTATTTAGCCATGTAGCTCCGGAAGCGCATGGCGTAGATCCCGGCGAAGAGCATCCCCATCTGCCCCTCTATCCCCACGTCCGTGGAGGTCGAGAGCGCCTTGAGGCTCGTGGGAGTGTCGCCGCAGAAAAGCTTTTCCACTCCAACGGCCAGGGCCAGTTCGGCCTGCCCCGCGGCAACGGCGCGGTGGGCGAGGTAAAATGCCGTAGACCCCGACGCGCAGGCGTTTTCCACGTTGATGATCGGAATGCCGGTGATCCCCGCTTCGCGCATGATCACCTGCCCCCGCACCGACTCCTGCCCCTGCAGGACGCCGCCATAGGCATTGCCGACAAAGGCGATGTCGATGTCGTGGGGATCGATTTTGGAGTCGCGGATCGCGTCCCATATCGGGTCATAGGCAAGATCCTTCAGACTTTTGTCCAGGTGCTTGCCGAAATTGCTCATTCCCACACCGAGTACGTATGTATCTCTCACGACGGATTCTCCTCCCGTTAAACCGGCTTGAACCGGTAACCGATGATCGGCTCGTTGTTCTCATCCCGACGGGTTTCGACGCACGTCAAACCCATGGTACAACCTGTCTGCAATTGGCTCTCGTCATACTCCGTGAGGAGCGTGAAGAGCGTCGGCCCGTTGTCGCCGAGGGTCACGTATCCCTGGGCGTGGGGGACGGAATAGCCGGGGGGAGCCGCCTTGGTGACGACAAAACTCTGCAGCTTCCCGGTCCGGCTCAGCTCGACCTCCTTCACATGGGCATCGTCCAGGCAGTGAGGACAATTGCGACGCTTCGGGAAATAGGTGCGGTTGCAGCCGGAACATTCCGTGCCGACCAGGTACATCTGCTGAAGGGTCTTTCCCTTCAGGGTTCCCGGCACGGCGCACTTCCACTCCTTCTCCGTTACCAGTGAAAAAACGTATTCGGCGATCTCCTTCACCTCCGTGCCGGTGGGATATATCTTCTGGACCCCCATGGCGTACAGCTGATCGTAATCGTCCCGCGGGATGATCCCGCCGATGGTTATGGGGATATCGAGGGCATCCAGCTTTTCCAGCTCGGCTCTCAGCTTCTTGACGATGGCAAGATGGGCCCCGACCATGGAGGAGATGCCGATCACGTCCACGTCTTCCTGTACGGCAGCCTTCGCCACCGTCGAGGCGGTCTGACGCAGGCCGGTGTAGATAACCTCGACCCCCTGGAGACTGAGGCCGTGGGCTACGACGTAGGCGCCGCGATTGTGGCCGTCCAGGCCGATCTTCCCTATCAACGCCCGCGGTCTGCGGGTTGGTTTCGCTACATCCATGATGACCCCTCCTTGTAATATCCCCATACTCCACCGAGGACCTTGCACATCTCCCCGATGGTGGCGTAGGCCTTGACGCAGTCGATCAGGGCCGGGACAGTATTTTTGCCGGCCCGCACATCCTCTTCCAGCTTCTTCAGGCAACGGGCGACCTCACCGTTGTCCCGGTCCGCCTTGACCTGCTGCATCTTGGCGATGATCCGCTCCTGAATCCCCTCTTCGGACTTGAAGCTCTCGGCGTCGACCACGTCATCGGCATCCTGGAATTTGTTCAGCCCGACGATGACCCGCTCCCCGCTTTCTATCTGCTGCTGGTATTCGCTGGCGGACTTCCGGCAGTGGGACTGGTACGTCCCCTCCTCGATGGCTTTCTGGGCGCCCCCCTTGGCGGCGATCTCTTCCATGATGGCCAGCGCATTCTTCTCCAGCTCATTGGTCAGGGACTCGATGTAATAGGACCCTCCCAGCGGGTCCGCCACGTCGGCGATGCCGGTCTCGTTGGCAAGGATGTGCTGCGTCATGAGTGCTACCTTGGCGGCCTTTTCGGTCGGTATGGAGATGACCTCGTCCATGGCATTGGCGGAGAGGCTCTGTACCCCGCCGAGAATGGCTGCCAGACATTCCATGGTCACCCGCACGATGTTGTTCATCGGCTGCTGGGCCGTCATTGTATAGCCGGTGGTGTAGACGCGGATCACGCATTTCATGCTCTCTTCTTTTTGCGCATGGTAGCGCTCTTTCATCATGCGCGCCCACATCCGCCGGAACGCCCGGTACTTGCAGATCTCCTCGAACAGGTTCATGGGGACCGATAGCTGGCACTCCAGAAGCGGTGCGAAATCATCGATATGCAGGCCGCGGCTCAACGCCTCATCGATATAGGCCTGGGCGTTGGCAAGGGTGAACGCGATCTCCTGGGCGGCGGTGGCACCCCCCTGGCGCATGTGGGAACCGCAGATGCAGATCGGCTTGAACTTGGGATGGTGCTTCGTGCAGTACTCGATGGCATCGACGGCGAATTTCAGGGAGGGGGTCGGCGGGAAGACATAGGCCCCGCGGGCCACGTACTCCTTGAGGATATCGTTCTGCAGTACCACGACATACTCGGACGGATCGACCTCCTGCTTGTCCCCCGTCGCAAGGAAGAGGGCCAGCATGATCGGGCCGATGGCATTGGCGGTGGTGAAGATCTGGCGCGTGGTATTCAGGGGGATGCCGTCGAACAGTGCCTCCATATCCTTGAGGCTGTTGATCGCCACTCCCGCTTTCCCCACTTCCCCGTCCGCCAGTTCATCGTCGGACTCGACCCCCAGCTGAGTCGGAAGATCCAGCGCAACGGCCAGGGCGGTCTGCCCCTTGGACATCAGGTACTTGTACCTCAGGTTGGTAGCTTCCGGGTTTCCGAATCCGGCGTATTGCCCCATCGCCCAGAAATCGGCACGGTACATGGAGGGATATATCCCCCGGGTATACGGATACTGGCCCGGCAAAGAGATGTCCCTTTCAGCCTCGAAGCCGGCCGCCTTGAGATCGTCCTGATCATAGACGTCATTCAGTTCGATCTTGGACTCGGAGTAATACACCGGCTTCCTGCGCCCACGCTTTGCGTAATCCGCCTCAAGAGACTTCTTCCATTCATCGCTTTTCATAGGGATCTCCGGTCTGCCATGTTCTTTTGTATGTATTTTTACATGTAATGCTAGCGGTTACAAAAAAGGCGCCTCGACAGCACTTCGCAAATATCGGGTCCCGCAGGTTCGCCCGAACGCCCTTCCATGCGGCGAAGGATATCGGCACGCTCGCCATCGGACAGGTACCCGTCCGTGCAGCTGACGAATTTATCCCGGGTAACCGCCAGGGAGAGGGGGGCTTCCGGCTCACCCAGCGGATAGCTGACGCTGTGGGAGAAGGTTCTGCCGTCGGCCAGTTCGACCTCCACGCGGGACCCGCGCTGCCCGGGATAACGGGATTCGATGTCGGGATCGACACACTCGGTGACGAGGCGGGTCATCCGCACGATATCGGGATCGGCAAAGTGTTTCTCGTCAAAGGAATCGTAGGTGGCAGCTCCGAGAACGGCCCGGGCGGCGATGGCATAGGGGATGTTGAAATAGGCGTCGCCACGTTTCTTCACGTTCTTGATGCCGGTCTCCAGGGCAATCCGGTAGGTCCCCACCCGGACGGCCGTGATCTCCCCATGCCCGACCCCGTGCCGTTCGACGATGGTACTGAACGCCTCCAGGGAGGCATGCATATGGCGACATCCCGGATACGGCTTCAGATAACACCCTTCGATGGCATACTCTTTCTCGAGCGGCGCCATGACCGATTCGTGCAGACCCTTTTCCAGGTATGCCGGGAAGAATCCCTCTTCCAGGACATTCCCGTACCCCCCATGCCCTTTTTCCGCGAGCAGGGCGGCGTCAACGCCGTTTCGCACGCCCCAGCCGACCTGCAGCGGCTGGGTGCTGCCGTTCTTGAATGCCGCCATCAGGCCCGAACCACCCAGGGCGGCAAGACAGAGGGCTTGGCTGGTGGTCGCCAGATCATAACCCCGCAGTTGCGCCAGCGTTGCCGCGGCACCGAAGGGGGCCGTGACCGCCGTGCCATGGAACCCCTTGCGCGCAAAATGCGGATTACCCGCCCGGGCCAGGCGGATCATGACGTCGTATCCCGCGACCATGGCCCGGTCGATGGTTTCCGGTGATTTCCCCTCGCCAAAGGCGAGAATGACCGGCACCACAACAGCCGCCGGATGGCAGGCCCCCTCCCGGGAGCCGTCCTCGGACACGGAGCCGTTGATGGCAAAGGCCCAGGCCATGGCGCTGTCCTCTCCCCGGGGAAGAACCCCACCCCACTTGGGGAGGATGCCGGCCGCGATGTCAGCGAAGACCGCGCTCCGACAGCCGATGAATGCCGATGCCATCCCGTCGAGGAGGTGCTGCCGGACCTTGCGGACCGCATCATCGCTCAGGGTGGCGGTGCGAATCTCGATGACACGCTGCGCGAGGGAGAGTGCCAGGTTATGTTCGCCGGAAGTCGACATGGATCAAGCTCCGATCAATCGAAGATGAACGAATAGATGTACTGCTTGCCGCTCTCAATGTGCTCCGCCACGATCCGCTTCGCCCTTTCCACGTCACGCTGGCCGATCGCCTCCACCAGTTCGTGGTGCTCGGCGGGAACCTGCACCACCCGCTCCCCCTTCAGGGGGCGGATCCGGTGCCGGAGGAATATCCGCTGGTACACCTCGCGGAAATACTCGGCCAGATAATAGTTCCCCGACATCTCGACGATGTAGGCATGGAACTCCTCGTCAAGGCTGAATCTGCCCCTGCTCTGCTTTTCATCCACCGACTGCTTGAACAGGCGCTCCCGCTTCTCCAGCTCTTTGAATTTCGCCGGGGTCAGATTCTGGATGGTCTTTTCGATGGCGCCGAGTTCCAGTATCGTCCTCAGTTCGTACAACTGGTCCGCCTCTTCCTTGGTAATCTGGTGGACCGTATACCCCTGGTTGGGGGTAAAATCCAGAAACCCCTCCTTGTTGAGGAGGCTCAGGGCGTTGTTGACCGGGGTGCGACTCACCCCGAGCTTTTCCGCCAGATCCGCAAACGTCAGGCGCTGCCCCGGAGTAATTTCGTAATCGAGCATCATCTGTTTAATCTTCTGGTAGACAACATTATTCAGATTTCTCTCGCCCATAGTCACCAATCCTTTGAAGTGGACCGCGGTGGGGCGGGGTTGCCCGTAGGACAACCCCGCCCCACCACCATGTCACTTCACCCATTTTTTGTATTTTTTAGGCACTTCGATGTTCAGGAGCTTCGCCAGATTTATCCCCAGCATGTTCGCCCGATCCTGGTCCGTGATGGGAGGATATCCCCACCCTTCCTGCAGATCCTTCGGAATCTTGAGGTTGAGGATCGCCTGGACCTGCAGATCGGCGGGAGCGGCCGGCCAGTCGGTGCCGAACACGATTTTTTCGCTGCCGAGCATCATGTTCATGATGCTGCCGACCATGTGGGCAAGCTTGACCGGCGCGTAGTAGAGCGGTCCGAGCATGCCGCTCATCCCGATATAAAGATTCTTGTGCTTCCAGGCAAGGGCGTTCAGCGTTTCGTGTTCGGGCCAGCCGAAGTGGTAGGCGACGATCTTGAGCTCCGGAAACGCTAAACATATATCATCAAGTTGCATCGGTCTGCAATAGTCAGAATGCCCTCCGACGGCGAGGCCGGTATGGATGAACACCACAACGCCCAGCTCCTGGCACCTTTCGTAAAAAGGCATCATATCCTTGTGGTTGATCGGCCCGCCGTCTTCCGGCGAATAGACCTTGGTGCACTTGAAACCGTACTCCGTGTGGAGGATCTCCAGCTCCTTGATGGCATTCTTGACGCCGCGGTTGAGGTGCGGGCCGACGTTGGAGCAGCCGATGATCCGGTTCGGATACTGCTCCATTGCCTCGATGACATGGTAGTTGGTGGAGCAGGGAACGCCGTTGTAGGAAAGGCCGAGGAACGACTCACGCAGCATGCAGGCCATGTCGATGCCCGCAGTGTCCATGTCGGCAATCAGCCCTTCCTTGGTCCAGTCGGCCGGCTTTTCACGCCGCTCGCCCGTAACGGGATTGGTGCACCACCATCTCCCCGTCGGCGATTCTTCGGGTTTGGAAAAATAGCGCGTGCCAGGGTAGTAGTTGATATGCTTCCTGAAGTCGAGAGGCATGGTATGCGCCTCACAATCAATGATTAAGAAGTCTTTCGCCGTCGCCATTTTCCCTTCCCCCTTTTCACCATGATTGGTTGCACGATTAAGTATCGCGGTTTGTTTTCATGCAATATTACATGTAATGTTGCATTTGTCAACAAATATTTTTTCAGGAACGTGCGGTGCGGAATTTACGCGAAAGGCGCGGGAAAGAGCGCAGGAGTTATTCTGCCACATTCCCCGCCCCTGCTCTTGAATATTTATTCTTGCCCTGCCGTCTTATTGATGGCATATTACACCATATGGCCGCGAAACTTCTTCATCGCTCCAGATTTGTTTATGACGACGGCTCTCTGCGAGAAATGGTTCTCTGGCAGGTGCCGAGCACGATTCATCATCCGGATGGCCTGAAATACCGGCTCTACTACGGGGATAGCGAGGGGAATTGCCTGGTGCGGTACGACAACGAACGGGGCAAGGGGGATCACCGACACGGAATCGATGGGGAACAACCCTATCGTTTTACGGATGTCGATGCACTCGTCGCTGATTTTCTGGCTGACATCAAGCGTATTCGAGGAGAGTAGGGATGGACAAAAACATACGGGTTGAAATCAGGGATGCGGAAGACTCTGCCCAGGAGTTCGTCAAGGCCTGGCGGCGGGCCGAAGCTGGCGAGCCGGTTGAAGAGCCGGTTGAACGGCTCTACTTCCAGGATCTCGGCGTACTGCTCCAGGCGCTGACGCCGCGCCGGCTCGAACTCCTCAGGCGGCTGCACGATGACGGGCCGGAAAGCGTGCGCGCTCTCGCCAAAAAACTGTCGCGGGATTACAAGAACGTCTACAACGATGTTCAGGCGCTGGAGCGCGTGGGGCTGATTATACGCACTGCCGACAAGCGTCTGTCGGCGCCATGGGATCGGGTGATTGCGGAGATCCGACTGGCGGCGTGAGGGGAATCCCTCTAAATTCCTTCCAAGGCCCCTTCACCCGAAGGGGCCTTTTTTTCGGCAAGAACGGCCGGGGCTCACGCGACGGCGCAACGAGCGCGACGGGAATCCACACCGATGGCTGATTCTAACGACCCCATCGCGTAGTCGCCCATACTACGGGGATGCAGGGGCAAAAACTTCCTTGACACCCGCCGTCGAGAGGATTACAACCGTCTAATCGACACAACGCTGCAGCCACAGGGGACGAATCGCCATGAAACTGCCCAATCTCTTCAATCAGAACGCCCGCACAGGCTCAGAACCGGCCGGGCGTTTTGCGTCAATACATTATCGATTCGCAATGGCAGTACGACTGAACGGAATTGTAAAAGCATATAGACCGCCGCCGTAGCAATTGTCGTCATTTCTCGCGCTATTGGGTTTATTTTGCGTAAAGGGAACTCAAAGAGACGGCAATAAACACAGCACTTTGCCAGAGGTTCTCAGTGAAAAATATGATTGGTTTTTTTGTCGTGCATGAATTTCATATGTTGAAAGATTTCTGCAATTTTATAGAATCTTTGATCGACCAAGAAGTTAAGAGGCTAAATGAAGAATACGAATTAAAATTAAAAAATGTAGATGACGGTGTAAAGTACTCTATGGGGGAATATTATGGAAGCATGATGTACCAAATTGGGGAAGAATTCTCTGACATTCATTGGAATTCAATATACTGCACAGCTTATAACTTATTTGAAGTAAAGCTAAGTGATATTTGTAAGCATCTTCAAGTATATACGAAGAATAAGATAACTTTAAAGGATATTGCTGGTAGCGGAATAGAACAATGCAAGATTTATTTGAGTAAAGTTTATGAAATATCAACGCCATTTGCTACAGATGAGTGGAAACATATTTCAAACTTCTGCAAAATAAGAAACGTTATAGTCCATACCGGTGGATTTCTAGACCTGGACAACAAAAACCACAAAGTTGTTTATGATTATTGTAAAGCGTCATACAGAGGTGAAACTGAGTTATCTGAGACAACCATTAACAACAAGACAACAGGAACAATGAAATTAAAGGCACCTCTCGTTTATCGTGCTCTGGATAATTACGGCAAATTTTTTGATGAATTATTGAAGACCTTGAGTGCGTACGGATATTAATATACGACGAAAACACCATAACCAGCGATCAGACCATGACCGGGTACGAGGCGCCCGGCAGGTCAAGCGCAGCCCCGTTGGTCACAATGAAATAAATAAGGAATTATTATGAACAAAACAAAGATATTCCTCTCTTACAGTTGGGACTCAGAGACTCACAAAGAATGGGTTCGGAAGCTAGCCGACGCGCTGGAAGAATTTAAAGAGCTACACGTCGTTTGGGATGGATACGACTTAGATGCTCTCACAGACAAAAATAAATTTATGGAAGCGGGCATCTACGAATCAGACTACATTATTGTTACCGCGACAAAGAAGTATAAAGAAAAAGCCGACAATCGTTTAGGCGGTGTAGGCATTGAGACATATCTTGCTTCAGCCGTTCATTGGGATGGGCTCCAGAAGCAGGACAAAACTAAGGTAATTGTTGCTCTGCGAGAACCCGACTCCGTTCCCAATTACTTGAAGGGCCACCTACACATCGATTTTACAGTCGACGAAAGATACAATGAGTCCGAGGCCATCCTTCTGCAATACTTAAGAAATGAGTCAACAGTTTCACGTCCACAAAAACGCCGTAGTCTTACATCAGATGAGCACATTTACACGTTCACCAAAGTAGAAGATCTCATAAGAATTGGTCACACGAATCGACGGCCTATCGTTAACAAAGAGCAGGGGACAAATTTTTCAGGCTCGAATCGTATCAAGTATGAGCTATGGGAAACGAAATCGCCAGCCCTCGCCTATTATCTTGCGCTCGCCAGTAACATCAATATTACTCAAACAGTGAACCACGCAATTGAACAATTCAAAATATCTGGAATTCGGCCTACCGACCTTACGGTACTTCGGCCTCGATCTGGACGCGTTGAACAGGCGTTAATCCCAGGGTTATTCAGTCAGGCTGGCATTCGTACACAAATTCATGAGCTCACATATAAGGACTATATATGGAAGTTCTGCATCGATGAAAGTTTGAAGGGCTCTGATCCCCCTTCTGAGATTGCCAACTACACTGATCAAAGTCTCAACTATGAGAATGACCAACGTGATCTGGTTGTTGCACCTTCTGCAAGGGATTTGCTCGTTAACCAACTGCAACAACCATCGTCTACGAGCGCTCATCTAGTTATTGCTTCAGGCGGGATGGGCAAGACATCACTTTGTCTTGCTGTTGCCGCAACTCTTCACAATAGGCAAGACCTGCACTCATCAGTAATTCTGGTCCAGGCAGAGTCTATCAAGAGATACGTTGCGGAGAACGGTGTGCTGGGTGCTCGAATTGATTCGGTCTTTCAGTTATACGAACTTTATGCACGGCACCATCATTTCGACCAAGTATTCGATCGCAACACGTTTGAACTAGCATTTCTTAGTGGCAACCTAGTTGTCATCATTGATGGTCTAGACGAGTTTGTATCGCTATTCCCAGACACTTTTAATCTAGATGTCTTCCTCGCCTCACTCGCTCAATTCCATGGCGAACTGGGGAGTAGCGCTGTCCTCCTGACAACACGAAACAGCCAGCTTGTTGAACAGGCTAGACTTGAGGAGCTTTCGATTGAAAGATACGATTTGCTCGGCTTCGACAGGTCGACCTGTGAAGCATACCTGAATCGTCGTTTCAAAAAGTACTCCGACGGTAAAGTTATTGTCGCAAAGGTTCTGTCACAGATCGACAAGGTCCAACTGCACGATCAAGACGGAAGGGTTGTTCCTTTCTTCGCTGATATTGCAGCTACGGTCGTTGAAGACGGGCTGAAAGATAACAGGTCGGAAGAACTAGAAATCAGTGAGGACCCCACTCCCTACCCCTCCAACAATGATCTTACTGACCACATCATTCACTCAGTGATGCGTCGGGAAGAAGTTCGACATGGCCTAGATTTGTCTGTCGGTGATGTTGTTCAGCTTCTCTCGGGTCTGGTGGCGGACTTTTCAAAACGCTGGCCAATTTCAGAGATGCTCGAAAGGCTCACACTCCTTTACGATAACAGAGGGCCTGTGCTTAATGCAAAGATTGGACTGAACCCACTTCTTGTTCAAACCGAAGACAGCATTGAGTTGCGCTACAGCTTTCTGGCGTCATACTTCGAGGTCGTACACCTGCTTGATGGATTATATCGCCATAGCCTTGAGCGGGAATTCATAAGATCTCTTGCCCGTCTTAGCATAGAAGCCAACGAGTTCCGTGAACTCAAACGATACTTTTCAACGCGCAGAGACGAACTCATTCAGTCGGCAGCAACTCTAATATCACGCCTTCGAAAAAACGCGGAACAGCAAGACCCCGCTCGTCAGACTGATGTAGAACTGACTCGTCGTGCAATTGCGTCACTCCTCAACTTAGCGGCTCAAGTTGTCGGAGGCTCCGCTCAGCACATAACCGAAACTGTCCTCAGGCTTTACGGCATGAATCCAATGATTGGTTCATCGGTAACAATATCTGGCCTTCACTTGCGAGGCGAATTTCCAACGATGGATTTCTCTAATCTGACGGTTACCAATTCTCGCTTTACTGGATATAAAAAGTTACTTGCCTGCAAATTTCAGAATACGCGATTCATGTACTGTTCGTTCGATCTTTGTTTCGATCAGTCAATACAGACGTCCTCTCTTGATCCTCAGTCGCTCGATCAAACTTGCGAACTAGGAGACCTGCGTGAATTTCTGACACTCGCGCGTGCTGGAAAACAGGCTGAAAATCGTATGGTTGAGGCAGAAGCAAGAAAGTTCTTACACAGTTTTTTCAAAGGAGATCGCTTTACAGACAACAAGAAGGCTCATATTAAATTCTCAACGAAGGTGCCGGGACTTGCCGACAAAAAGTTTGATCGAATTGTTAGCGCTGGTTACGTTACATTAAAGCGCGAAAAGGAGATCGATAACTTTTATGAAATTGCCGATGGGTTCAGGCCTAGCGTGAGGAGGCTATTAACCGACAACTATACAGATTCAACCATGCGGAAATTCCTCGCTTTCCTGCGTGGTTGAGCTAAGGAAAGGCTTATGCGACGTTCTGTAGTTCAGGAGAAGTCAGTGGGGCGTACATAAATGGAATAAATGAATAAATAGTGTAATAATGCAGGAATAAATAGGAATAAATAGGGACACTTCCCTATTTTTCGGCTTCGATCCTTTAGTTATTGAAACAAAAAGCACAAAAAAAAGAACAAAAAGGGGGACAGATTTATTTTCTGTCCCCCTTAGGGATAAATAGGGACACTTCCCATATTTGACCATTAAATTGGGAAGTGTCCCTATTTTTCAAACTGGAAAAACATCGTTAATAATTCAAGTCTTAATGAGCAACACTGGCTGTTGTTATACGAAGCTATTGGACAGGGATGGCTCACCCCATCTAGGCGCAATGACCCAGCACTTGCTGACCCCTTCTTCAATCACCTGCGTACACAAGGAGTCACTTTCTATGATTCTACGGTTACACTCGATATTCCAGAACCTCCCGGGCCAGGAACATATTAAGTAACCTCCCAAAATATAGGATATTAGAGAAGAGAGATCTTCCAATTACGAGTTGGACCGAAAATGAAAAAGTGCCCTCTCTGCGAAAAAGATACAACAACACTCCACCGTAGGAGCCATCTGCTTCCTGAGTGGATGTACAGCGAGGTGTATGACAGCCGCCACAAGCTGATTAACGTCAAAGTTGACAGGCGTCACGTAAACAAAAAACAGAAGGGATATTACGAAACTATCATCTGCGAAACCTGTGAAATTGAATCTCAGGTTTATGACCGGTATGGCAGCTTAATCCTCGGAAATAAGAATGCTCAGGCTCCTGAGGTTGCTTCAATTGTGGTTGCACAACGCTCCGGCCATACAAGTACAGGTGATCAGCATTATAGCCACTGGCAGAACGTTGATTTTTGTAAATTGCAGAAGTTTGTCTATGCCTGCGTGTTGCGGAGTCACTTGGCGGAACAGAAAGAAGGAAATTATCTTCTTGTGGACAAGCATTTCAAAAGGATGAGAGAACTTTACCGAAACCCACAATGCAAGGATGACTCTACCTACCCAGTACAAGTAGTTAAGTTTATTGATGCTGACACTACGAAAAACCTGATTTATTTGCCTTTTCGAAACAAAATAGACGGGCACTCTGTCGTCGAGTTTGCAGGTGGTGGATACATGTTTCGGGTGTTCGTTTCCAGCCACAGAAAACCCAGCCATGTTACTGAGGTTATGTTGAATGCATCAGGCAGCCTGTACATGCTACATTTCTCAATAAAAGATGTCGGAACTTTTAAATCAACGTTGCCGGTACTTGTTGAATTGGCAAAGAAATTTCCAGATCCCTAGGCCCAACCCGCGGCGGCACACGGTCTTCGCTGCGCTCCGCCGGTGCGCCTTGTGACGTTCAAGCCACAGCCCCCCTCGCCACAGACAACAAAAACGCCGTGCGTCCCTTGATTCAAGGACTGCACGGCGTTTCCCATTCTGCTTCACTTCCGCCTTCCGCACCTATTGAAGAAACGACTCCACCGGCCGATTGAGAAAGTGCTCGTGCTTGAGCTTCAGCGCCGCCACGGCGGCTTCCCGCTCCGCCCCCTCCCCCATCGTCATGATCCGGTTTATCTCCGCAACCACCTCCCGGTCCAGGACGGTCCGTATCCGCTCGGCAAGGGCCTGCTTGTAATCATAGAGGCCGGACTTCTCCCGCTGCTCGGTGGAGAACCGCACGGTGTCGAGAATGAGATCCACCAGCGTGGCATTGTCCATGAGCTCGGTCTCGTAGTTAAGCCACTGGTGCCAGGAGGGCTGGGAGAGGCCGCCGACGTACTCTTCGAGATTTTTGTAGAGGAGCTTGTAGCCGTGCTTCTCCGGATCGTCGAACGCCGGGGAGCCGGGATCGAGGACGATGGGGCCGACAATGGGGCCACCCAGCGGGACGTCGACCATGCCGGCCGCCTGGGAAGAGCGGTCGATGGCGGTGAGCTTCTCCCATATCTCCCAGGTCTTCTTCACGTCATCGGCGGTTTCTCCCGCCAACCCCACGGAGAAGAAGGTGGTGACCGGCAGGCGGTACTTGTGGCAGAGCTCGACGGTCCGGAGCAGTTCTTCGTTGGAGTAGGGACGCCCCAGCCTCCGGCGCACCTCGTCCGAGCCGGTGTCCGGGCAGAGATGCATCACCACCTGCCGGCCGATCTTGGACGCCTCCCGGATGAATTCCTCGTCCGCCGGGACGAGCAGGTCCAGGGAGAGCCGCTCGATCTCCACTTTTTCCTTGGCAAGGCCGGACAGGAGCTCCCGCCAGTACTTCCTCCCCCCCATGCGGGGGTCCTGGTAGAGGCCGATGAAGTGGACCCCCTGGTCGTTGAGCTTCTTGATGTCGGTGATGATCTTCGCCGGGCTCCGGAAGGCGGGCTTCCCCATCCCCAGGTGGGTCTTGTAGGTGTAAGCCGAGCCGCCGCAGATGGCGCAGTTGTAGATGCAGCCGCGGCAGACCGTCAGACTCCAGCGGGGGGGTGCATTGGGGGGATAGACCGAGGTCCCCGGCTCCAGGAGGTCGAAGCGGGTGAACTCGAAGTCGTCCAGGTCGGTGCTGGCCGGCATGAGGGGGGTTACCCGCACCTCCCCCTCCCCGGTCCGGTAGGTCAGGTTGGGGGTGTCGGTGATCCGGCCGTGCTGCTCATAGGCCCGCACGAACTGCAGCAGTGCTTTCTCCCCCTCGGCCCGGATGACGGCATCGACGAAGTCGTACTTGCGGATGATTTCTTCGTGGAAACGGGTGGCGGTCAGCCCCCCCATGACGACGACGGAGCCGGGGTGAAACTTCTTGCAGAGCCGCGCCACCTCCAGCGCCCCCTGGGCATGTTGCTGGAAATGGAGACCGATGGCGATGATCGGGGCCGACAGGTTTCTGAGATGCTCATCGGCATCGAAGGTGGGGCTGGCAACCATCCGGTCCCCCAGATTGTCCACCTTCGCCCGGTAGCCGTGCCGGTCCAGGTACTCGGCCATGCTGAGCATGCCGATGGGGACCTTGTTGAACTGCACCTGTTCCACCGAGGCGCCCAGGGCACCGGGGAAGAGGGGCTTCTTGCGAAAATCGTAGACCGCCGGCGGATGTATGATAATGACGTCGTGGCTGCTCATGCTGACGGTCCTCTTGTAACGCTGAAAATCCGGACAGAATCGTTGGGGTAAACGCGGGAGAATTCCCGCCGGTTAAAACGAAACCGGGGCACAAGGCCCCGGTTTCTGTACGGATCGGCCTGGTGAAAACTACACCAGTTTCATCGGTATGTCACCCAGATTTACCGCGTTTGTCGCGTCGATCGTATCGATCACTTGCGTTTTGCCGCTTTTCTCGATGGTCAACGAGTACTCCCGTTTTTCACCGGGCAGGTCATTGAACCAGAAGTCACCGAAGTTGTCGGTTTCCACCGTAAGGGTCTGATCGCCGGCCTTGTCCTTCAGAGTGCAGACCGCGCCAATCACGACCTCTTTCTCGACCGGGTCATAGATGGTTCCGGCGACAAAATCCTTGGGTGCGTTCAGATAGTAAACCCGTCCTTTGCAGCTATTGGCCTTGAGCGGCTCGGCTTTGGCGATCTGCTCCGCGAAATCGGACTCTTCGCCGAATTTCAGGGCTCCGGTCGGGCAGGAATCAACGCAACGGGGAACATCCCAGTTATCGTCGATCAGATGGGCGCAACCGGTACACTTCTGGGAGATATTGAGGTCCTCGTTGAAATAGATCATGCCGTTCGGGCAGGTATCCGGGCACAGCTTGCAGCCGGTACATTTCTGCGGATCTATGACAATCAGGCCGTCCGGGCGCCGGTAGATCGCCCCCGATTTGCACTGGGCCATGCATTTGGCATCGTCGCAGTGCAAGCACATATTCGGGGTATAGGCCATCTTGACCTTTGGCACGCTGCCTCTGATCGTCTCCTGAACCTTGATCCAGAACTGGCCGGTATCGGGCTGCGGCTTGGCGTAAGGGGTCCAGTCGTTTGCCACGTGCTCATCCTTGCAGCCAATCTGGCAGCAGTAACATCCGTTGCATATTGAAAGATCAACGATAAAAGCTTTCATGTTCTACACCTCCCTGTCGTTAATGACCCACGCGTCAAAACGGAGTCCCGCGGCGGAATCATACGTTCTCTCGAAGGCCGCCGGGTTTTCGCTTCTCCACTCTGCCCACTCTTCGGGCAAAACCTTGCCGACCTGCACCAGGTATCCGCTGGTAGCCTGACCAACGCAGTTCTCGGAGGTGATGCCGTCGGGAGAAATGGTGTTGATCGCGCCGCCCCGGTCTACTTTCCCCGGTATGATCGGGTCGATGCGGGCCCCGTGGTCGATGTAGGCGACGCCCGGCATCAGCCGCTCCGTCACGTATGCGCCGACCAGAACGATGCCGCGCTCGTTGAATACCTTGATGACGTCGCCGTGCTTGATGCCACGTTTCGCGGCTTCCGACGTATGCAGCCAGAGCGGCTCGTACTTGTAGCCATCGAACCCGGTGATCTTGCAGGTCGGTGCCTCCCTGGTCCAGGTAATGTCGTCGCACTGCGAATGTACCCGCCACCTGCCATGGTTGGACATGAGGAGCAGCGGATAGTCCTTCGTCCTGACGCTCGACAATCTCTCGTCATGCATGTCGCTTTTTTCGATCCACTGCGGGCTGGGGGGCCGTTCCTTGTCATCGGGGAAGTGCTTGGCCAGCCGCTCCGAGTAGAACTCAAGCTTCCGCGAGGGGGTTCCGAGCGGACTTTTTTCCGGATTCTCCGCAAACCGGCTGAATCCGGCGGGATCGCTCTCCCAGTCCTTGGCAGCGGAGTAGAGATAATATCCCTTCTCGCTGAACTCCTCCCAGGTGGTCAGTTTGTCCAGGTTCATGTACTCGAACACCTTCTTCTGGATCTCTTCGGTGGTTGCCCCCTCGGAAACCTGCTCTCCGTAGCCGAGTTTTTTGGCGACCTCGAGCACGATTTCAAAGTCGCTCTTTGACTCCCCTACCGGCTCCACTGCCTTGTGGCAGAGCATGACGTCGGCAAACTGCCCTCCCTGCCGTATGTTCGTAACGATGTCCTCAACTTCCATGTGGGTGTTGGCCGGCAAAATGATATCGGCAAACAGGCAGTCGTTCTCCAGCCAGGGGTGCTGGGCCAGGATGCATTCGACCTCGGGGCTGCGCAGCGCTTCCTCGGTCTCGTTGCCGCCGTTCCAGCAGGTAGTCCTGCAGGGGGTGTCCGTCCACATCATCCGTATTCTCGTTTCCGGCTCCGTTACAAGGGGGAAACTGTGTTCCTTGAACTGGGAGGCGACGGACCCTTCGATGGCGCCGGTACCCATGAACTTCAGCGGCTCCGTCGACTTGTTCGCCAGGGCTTTATGGACAAGGGTCTTCGGCAGCGCCGATTCCTGCCAGTTGGCAACCGACGACAGCACGGGCAGTGCCAGCCTTTCCATGATCTCCGGGTTCCAGAAGGAGGTGCCGGTAAGACCTTCCATGCGGGGCATGCCGAAGTAAGAGAGCTGGTGCTGGTGAACACCCGGCTTGCCCAAGCCCTGCATCCCCAACAGACAGATTTCCAATCGTGCCGGCTCGTGGGACCACGGACCGCGGATGTACCCGCCACCGAAGTAGTGGGCGATGGAGGTCACCTTGCGGGCGAATTCCCTGGCCAGTGCCTTGATGGTCCATTCAGGCACGCCGCACTTGCCCGACGCCCATTCGGGAGTATGAACAACGCCGTCAACTTTACCGAGTACGTAGTCGGAAAACTTATCGAAGCCGACGACATGTGTTTCCACGTATTCCTTGTCGTAGAGGCCTTCGGTGATCCAGATATAGGCAATCGCCAACTGCAGGGCCGCATCGGTATTAGGCAGGACCGGAATCCACTTGTCGGCATGGATCGCGGCGCCGTAGTTCAGATCGGGACAGATGTAAACCTGCTTGATGCCGATATCTTTCCAGTAATACATCAGGCTGCTGGTAAACTGGCCGGTAAATCCCCACGGGGTCGTCTCCGGATCGCACCCCCAGAACAGCACCATTTCCGAGTGTTCGGTGGAGTCCTTGACTATGTTGTGGGCCGGCCAGTACATGCCTTGGACACCTTGCCCCCACACATGCTTCGCTCCCCAGTACCACCCTTCCCAGCTGTCGGCATTGCGCACCTGGAGGGTAAAACCACCCATGTGGTCGAGCAGGATGCCGGGCTGGCCATGGGGCGTATTGATGGTCTTGCACTCGCCGTGACCGTCCCCCTGCATGAGAATGGCATTGACGCCGTACTTCCCATGGATGCGGGTAATCTCGTTGGCAATGATCGTGGTCACATCATCCCACGAAATCCGCCGGTACTTGCTCTTGCCGCGGTTCTGGGGGTTTCTTTCGCCATTGGGGTCCCAGTCGACCCGTATGAGCGGATACTTGATCCGGTTGGGTGAATACACCCGCTTCTTGTAGGCCAGGGAGAAGGGGGACGGCATCGACTTCCAGGTCGGTTCCAGCGTCTTGCCGTTCTTTTCGAACTTCCAGGTCCGGATCGACTCCCGGTCATACTTGTAGTCGAAGCGGAACGGCCTGACCCGCAGAATCTTTCCGTCCTTGACATCGACCATCCCCTCCGCGCCACCGCCGTAAAAACCGCCAAGCCCGAGGGATCTGAATACTGTCTTGTCGCCTTTTGTATCTGACATGCGTTGTGGACCTCCTTCCGTCGTTGTGTGTAACAAATACCCAGCAGCTGCAATATTGCATAAAATATTACATGCAATACATGCGACAACACTCATAATCCCGAACAACGCTCCGCACGCCCCCGCGTATCTCAACCATGGGGGAATTCCAGCCGAAAATCATGTCGTGTAGTACCCCATCTTCCGGGATATCTCGGCCGCCGTATGCAGCAGGTCATCCGCCAGCGTATCCTTGTTCTTTCCCAGCAGGTTTGCCGGGGTATCGGAAAGGCTGATACCGCCGACCACCCGCCGCGACCTGCCGAATACCGGTGCCCCGAGGGCGGCAAGACCGGGTATCATCTCTTCACTCGAAATCGCATACCCCCGTTCCCTGGTCTGCTCCATGTCATGACGGAGTTCTTCGGGATTCAGGATGGTCGCTCGGGCGTGCCGGACAAAATCGAGGTCGCGCAGATAGCTATCTACCTCTTCCGGATCCAGGAAGGGGAGCACCGCCTTTCCTATGCCAGAACAGTAGGCGGGGACCCGGGGACCCAGCTGGTGCGAGAGGTTGTCTTCCGACTTGGGGAGCGCCACCAGCGTTATGAGGATGGAACCGCTGTCCCATACCCCGACGCGGGTAACGACGCCGGTGCGATTGGCAAGCCCCTGCGCCAGGCGCGACGACTTGGCATTGATCTCCAGGTTGCTGAAGTACACCATCCCCAGTTCGAAGAGCTTCGAACCGATGCCGTACTTGAGCGTCTCGGGATCCTGCTGCAGAAACCCCTGCTTTTCCAGGGTGGTCACGAGGCCCCAGGCGGTCGCCTTGTTCAGCCCCAGGGCCGCAGCGATCTGGGTGATCCCGAGCGCCGGCTGGGACGAGGAAAAGAGGGAGATGATGTCGGTTGCTCTTTTAACGGATTGAATCGCCATATGTATGACCATTCCATATCTTTTATTACATTATCAAACTGAGGCAATAATAACCGAACTTTTTTCCCCTGTCAATTAAATAAATCATTGTTTTACGCATCGGGGAATTTATTTCGGAGATGACCTGAATAAGCCCCATCTCTCCAGTTACAAAGGGCTATGGCTGTCTTTCAACCCCAGTGCTAAACGTGTGCCGCAGGTGTGACCGCCTACGCCGTGCCCCGCCTTCTTCGCTCGGCACTCCAGCGGGCGATTGCCGTGACCGCGCCGATGGCCACATCCACCTGCTCGTCGGTATTGAACGCACCTACGGAGAAGCGGACACCACCGTGGATGTCGACCGTCCCAAGCTGGGTGTGGACGAGGGGGGCGCAGTGGAGGCCGGTGCGCGTCGCGATGTTGTGGTCCACATCGAGCATCATCCCCACATCCCCCGCGTCCAGCCCGTCGATGTTGATCATGAAGGTCGACAGGTGGTTCTCCAGGCTGTCGCAGCAGTAGAAACGCACCCCCTCGATCCGACGCAGGCCTTCCACAAGTTTCTTCGCAAGCACCATCTCCCGGGCGTGGATGTTTTCCACCCCCTGCTCGTCGAGCCAATCCTGTCCCGCCCAGAGGGATGCCACCCCGAGCATGTTGGGGGTGCCGAACTCCATCCGCCAGGGGTACTCTTCCAGGTGATAGGGATAAATGGATTCCACCCCCGTTCCGCCGGCCCGGGTCTGCCGCAAGAGGAGGTGCTTCCTGATGCAGAGGCCGCCGATGCCGGTAGTTCCCATGAGCGCCTTATGGCCGGTGAACGCCAGCGCATCCACGTTCATCTCTTTCATGTCGATCGGGACGATACCCGCGGTCTGGGTCGTGTCGATGACAAACGTCACCCCCCGTTCGCGGCAGATGCGGCCGATCTCCTTCACCGGCTGGATGGTGCCGATGACGTTGGAACCGTGATTGACGATGACGAGCTTCGTCGCCGGACGGATCGCTTTCGCGATGTCGTCGGGATCGACGAACCCCGCCCCGTCGAAGGGGATGAAGGTCGCCTCCACACCGCCGTCCCGGACCAGGTGGTTGATGGGGCGGATCACGGAGTTGTGTTCCAGGTTGGTGGTGATGACGTGATCGCCCCGCTCAAGTACGCCGCCGATGATGAGATTCAGGGCATCGGTGGCGTTGTAGCCGAAGCAGAGACGCTCGGGCGTATCCTCGTCGCCGCCGAAGAACCGGGTCAGCCGCAGACGCAGGCGATCGAGGAGGGAGCCCGCCTCGATGGCGAGGTCGAACCCGCTTCGCCCCGGGTTGACACCGGTCGCCCGGTAGAACTCCATCATGAAGCTGTAGACATGCTCCGGCTTCGGCCACGACGTGGCGGCATTATCGAAATAGATGAGGTCTTTTGAATGTTCCATGGTCTACCTCCCCCCCACTCCTCGGCAACGGTTCCACACCGTCAGTCGGCCTCGCGGACCGACACCGTGATCTTGTAGAACAGGGTCAGCATCAGCGCCCCCACGGCCCATACCCCACCCACGATCCCCCACTCCGGCGCAGTCGGTGCATAAGAGGTCACCGTCCGGAGCGGCGACGGCACGAAGCCGGCGACGATGAGCCCCATCCCCTTTTCCAGCCAGAGGGAAACGAAGACCGCCAGGGAAGCCAGCGCCAGTACCCGTTCGTTCCGGCGGAAGCGGGGAACCAGGAGCGCCAGAAGCGCGGCCAGCGCAAGCACCACCGACAGCCACATGACCGGCACCAGCCCGTTCTTGCCGTCAATCCCGAAGAAGAGGTACGCGAACGGCTCGGCATGGTCGGGCATGCCGCTGTAGAGCGCCGTGAACAGTTCCAGGAAAAGGAAGAAGACATTCACCGTCATGGCATAGGCGACGATCACCCCCAGCCTGCGGATCGCCTCATGTCCCGCATCGAAGGTCGTGAGCCGCCGCAGCGCCAGGCAGAGCAGGATGAGGAGCGCGGGGCCCGAGGCAAACGCCGATGCCAGGAAACGGGGGGCGAGGATTGCCGTGAACCAGAGCGGGCGGCCGGGGAGTCCGTTGTAGAGGAATGCCGTGACGGTGTGGATGCTGACCGCCCAGGGGATGGAAAGGATGATCACCGGTTTGATCCAGTGGGGGGCCGGGACCCCCTTCTGCTCGGCGGCCAGCATGACGTAGGCGATGACCAAGTTGAGCACCAGGTAGCCGGAGAGGGAGACCATGTCCCAGAACATCATGGAATGGGGGGTCGGATAGAGGAGCACGTTGAGAACGCGCGCCGGCTGCCCCATGTCCACGAAGATGAACAGCATGCACATGGTGACGGCCGCGACCGCCAGCAGTTCCCCCAGGATGGTGATCCTGGCGAACTGCTGCACATTGTGGAGGTAGTAGGGGAGGACCACCATGACCGCCGATGCGGCGACCCCGACGAAGAAGGTGAACTGGGCGATATAGATCCCCCAGCTCACGTCGCGGGAGAGGCCGGTTATCCCCAGGCCGTACTCGAGCTGCCGGAGGTAGCAGGCGAAGCCGACGGCAATCAGGACCAGGAGAAAGGCAATCCACCCCCAGTACCTGCCGCTTCCCGTAAATGCCTTGTCGAGCATGATCATAACCGCCTCAGACCAGGTAGAAGATGGACGGCCCGCACCCAAGTTCCGGCTGGCGCTGCACGGCGTAGCGACCGCTCAGCAGCTGCCGGATGGGTGAGTTACCGTCGTTCAGATCGCCGAAGACCATGGCATTGCGCGGACACGCCTCCACGCACGCCGGCTGCTTGCCGTCGGCCAGCCGTTCCTCGCAGAAGTTGCATTTCTCCACCACGCCGGTCGTGCGGGTGGGAAAGTCGGGATTGGGCGTGCCGAGGTAGGGCCGGGGATCGACATAATTGAAACTGCGCGAGCCGTAGGGACAGGCCGCCATGCAGTAGCGGCATCCGATGCAGCGGTGGTAGTCCATCATCACGACTCCGTCCGTCCGTTTCCAGGTGGCCTGGGTGGGACAGACGCGGACGCAGGCTGGATTGGTGCAGTGGTTGCAGAGAATCGGCACGGTTTCGCCCAGCGCCTGGCGCGTGTAGTCGTTCTGCTGGAAGGGGAACACCTTGTCGTGACGCTCGTTCCAGAGCCACTTCACCTCATGGGCCCGGTCGGGAATCTGCGGGACGTTGTGTGTCCGATGACAGGCGCGGCTGCACAGGTCGCACCCCTTTTCCTCGCGGCACTTCCGCAGGTCGACCGCCATCCCCCAGCGTTTTTTCCCGACCGTCGACCCGGCCGACTCCTTGTCGTTGGCGGAGCCGACGGCATGCACCAGTGTGCCGGCGCCGACCGCTACCGCGGAGCCGGCCAGAACGCGCAGGAAATCCTTCCTCGTGAGCTTCATCGCATCCCCCCTGCGGCTACGGCGGCCACCCCGCCCGGCTCTGCCGGCGGTGATGTGTGACAGCCCCAGCAATTCGGTGCAGAGACCCCTGCGTACTCATGGCAGCGATCGCAGAACTTCTCCTTGCTGCCATGGCACTGGGTCAGACAGGTACCGGTCAGGCTGACGTTGTACACCGTGCCGTCAGCGGCAGTGTAGTGCCGTTCATGCTTGCGCACCTTGCCGTCCCGCCACGCCATGAGCAGTTCCATGTGCGCCTCGCGCATGTAGGCGCGCGGAGCCACGCACTGTTTCTTATGGGCAGGCGCCTTCAGCTCCGGCCCGACGGTGGAACTCTGTGCCGCTATCCCCTGCCAGACGGGGAGGGTGACCAGCGCCACGAACAGGAAGAGTCCGGCATAGATCAATGGCCGGTCACCCATGGGGCACCTCCTCAGGCGGCGTTTCGGGAACGGCGGGCTGCAGGGGCTCGCCGCGCAGGTTCGTCGTCCGTTCCTTCTCCCCCGTCATGACCAGCGCGTTCCCCAGAAGTTCGTGGACCCCCGCCACCTCCACGCCGGGAACCCAGTAATCCATGAGGGTTGGCATGGTGGCCTTGTCGATGGCGCAGATGCAGGCGAGCAGGTTGACCCCCTGCTTTTCCCGGACATGCCGGACGGCATTGGCACGCGGGAAACCGCCGCGCAGGCGCATCTCCAGGTTCTCGTCCGTGCCGAGCCCCGAACCGCTCCCGCAGCAGAAGGTCTGCTCGCGGATCGTATTCTCCGGCATCTCGTGGAACTGGTTGCAGGCCCGTTTCAGGACGTAGCGCGGCTCCTCCAGAAGCCCCATGCCGCGGGCTGGATTGCAGGAGTCGTGGTAGGTGACCACCCATTTGTCGTTCCGCTTCGGGTCAAGCTTGAGCTTGTCATGGTAAAGGAGGTCGGCGGTGAATTCGCAGATGTGCACCATGCTCGTGGAGCGCGCATGGTCGAACCGGGTCCCGGTGACCGGTGAGACCGGCGCCTCCAGGAAGTCGGCAGGACCGTTCATGGTCTCCATATACTGGTGGAGCACCCGCCACATATGGCCGCACTCCCCCCCCAGTATCCATTTCACCCCCAGGCGGCGCGCCTCGTCGTAGATCTTGGCGTTCAGGCGCTTCATCATCTCGTGGGAGCTGAAGAGGCCGAAATTGCCACCTTCCGAGGCGTAGGCACTGTAGGTGAAGTCGAGGCCAATCTCATGGAAGAGCGACATATAGCCGAGCAGGGTGTAGTAGTGGGGGGTGGCGAAATAGTCGGCCGAGGGCATGACGAACAGGACTTCGGCCCCCTTCCGGTTGATCGGTATGTCCACCTTGATGCCGGTGACCTCTTCCAGTTCGTCGGCGGCGAACTCCAGGCTGTCCTTGAAGGCATGGGGCTGGATGCCGAGATGGTTCCCGACCCGGAAGCAATCGGCCGCCGGCTTGGTGACCCAGTTGATGTTGCAGCCGATCAGGTTCAGCAGTTCCCGGCCGATCATGGTGATCTCGGCCGTATCGATGCCGAAGGGGCAAAAGACTGAGCAGCGGCGACACTCGCTGCACTGGTAGAAGTAGTAGAACCACTCCTTGATCACCTCTTCCGTCAGCTCGCGGCCACCGGCCAGGGAGCCGAAGACGCGTCCCGCCGGGGTGAAGTAACGGCGATACACGGAGCGGATCAGTTCGGCCCGCACCATCGGCATGTTCTTCGGATCGCTGGAACCCAGGTAGTAATGGCACTTGTCGGCACAGGCCCCGCAGCGGACGCAGACATCCATGAACAGCTTGAAGGAGCGGTATTTTTCGAGGCGCTCCGCCATCCCATCCAGAATGATCTGCTTCCAGTCGGGAGGGAGTTTCCAGTCGGCATCGGCAGGATTCCAGTCGCGGGGATTGGGGAGGCCGAGCGCCTCCACGTACTTGGCACCCGCGCTGTGGCAATAGGTCCCCTTGCGGAATTCGACCGCCGGGTCCCGCCAGTCCGACCGTGGCGGCTTCTGCTCAATCTGGTGGCGATCGTCAGTCATTTTTTGCCTCGTCGAGCGGAATCCCCGCCATCGTGAGCTTGTCCCGGAACTCCTCCTCCCACTCCGCGTAGGTATGGGTCTTCACGGGATAGTTCCACGGATTGACGTGCCGCTTCATCCGGCTGTTATTGGCAAGGTTGCGCGTGGGGCTCAGGAATACCCCCCCCATGTGCATGAGTTTGCTGAACGGGAAATAGGCGGCCAGCGTGCTGACCAGGAGCACGTGGACCGGGAAGACGAGCCCCAAGCCCGCCGGTATCACCGGCTGAAAGGTCGCCAGGCCGATCGCCAGCTGTTTTACCGCCACCACGTCCACCCTCGTCCCGTAGCGCATGAGAACACCGGAGAGGGCGATGCCGAGAAGCAGGAAAAGGGCGAAATAATCGGAGAACTGGCAGATGTAGCGGAGGCGCAGGTCCCACAACCGCCGCAGCATCAGATACATCAGGGCGCAGAGAACGATGACGTTGGAGAGGTAGAGTGCCGGGGCGCCGATCTGGAAGAAGCTGTCCACCTTCCCCAGGGCAAGCACGCACGCCGGCACCGGCTGCACAAAAAGCCGCAGATGGCGCAGCACGATGACCAGCAGCGACCAGTGGAACGCCAGCGCCCCCAGCCAGAGCCACTTGCTGTCACCGAAAACGTAGCGCTGGCCATACATCTCGGCACGATTGTTCCGGAACAGGGAGCGGAACAGCAACACTTCGAGCGCCATCCGCCCGACCGCGCCGGTGCCGGTGGAGGGGTTGTCCAGGGTGGCACTTTTTATCCAGGGAAGCGATTTCTGCTGGCCGCAGGTAGTCGGGATGCGGAAGGGGACGGGGGAACGGGCCCAGCCGACGACCCGCCAGCAGAGCCCGACGATAAAAATGGCAAACGCCGCATAGGGAATGCCGACGAGCAACACCCCCTGCCCTCCCCCTGCCACGCCAGCCAGGAGTGGGACCGCGACCAGTGCAGCCATGATGAGAAAAGAGGATAAAAGGTCCATTCGCTACGACCCCACTCGCGCCATTGCGGCCGGAACCGACAGCGCGCGTCTGCTCTCGTTCAGCCGGATCTCGTACAGTTTTTCACGACAGCGGACATACTCGTCGAAGGCCATGAGTGCCAACTGATCGACCTTCTGGCCGATGGAGAGCACATCATGCTCCGGCGCAAACTCGCCCACAACTGACCTCAACATGAAAATGAACCCCACCGCCTGGGTGGCCGTAAAGTCCTGCACCGCCCGCACCCGGATGATCGCCTCTAGCGCCGGCTTCGTACGGGATAACTCCATGCCGCCGAGAAGCTCCCGAAGGAGAACCTCCAGGTTCTCCCTCAGGATATGCCCGACAGGATTGCGGAACTGGTCCCTTTCCGTGGTGAGAAACAGCACCGTTTCTCCGGGATAGGCTTCCACCGTCCGTGCAAACCATCGCTCAAGTATGGCGTCTTCCGTGCTCATCGCACACTACACGCAGCCGGTAGGCTTGGGCAGGCCGGCTACTTTGCAAACCCCTTTGGCCGGGCCGGACGGGAACATTTCGTAGATTTTCTGGAGCTCGAAACCGGTCTCCTTACACACCTTGCGCACCATGGGGGCAATACCATACTGAACGAAGTACCAGCGGACAAAATTGATGAGCTTCCAGTGGTCCTCATTCAGCTCGGCAATATTCTCCGTCAGGGCAAAATCCTTGGCGACTTCTTCGGTCCAGAGCTCAGGCTCCTGCAAAAATCCCTCTTCATCCACCTCATACGACCTGTCTTCCACCTTGTACTCTAGCATGGTCATCCTCCTGTACGTTGTTGTTTGCTGCATCACTCCGATGAAATACTACAATGTCATACTGCTTATCGCCATATTGGCCAATCAATAAAACATTGTGTCATTAAAATATTTTGCGCAAAAAAAAGATCAGTTCTCTCCTTCGCGCTCCGACCGTGCATGTCGCCGTGCTTCGCGGCGGCGGCTGATGAGCTCCGTCACCCCCCTGGCACACGGTCTCACCCCTTTGCCATGGACGCCGAAATTGGCGCACTGGCCATGGCAGAGATAGCAGGCAGTGCTTATATCCTGCTCCTCATAGAAGGTTTCGCCAACCGTTTCTCCCTCTACGAACTCCCCCGCTGCCTCTTCCAGCCTTAAGAGGGGCTGCAGCGAAAACCGGTCGCCATCGACGTCGGACACTGCATTGCTAACCAGAACGTCTGCCATCGTATGCCCCTTCCTGCTGAACCAAGCATGTATTACATTGTCATACTCTATATTGTATTATCATATTACCGAAACAGCGTTTCCTTGTCAATAAAAAAACTAATGGCGTTTTGTTTTATCAATTACCTGAATCCGTGCGTATCAGTTCTGCGCCTCGGATGCGCACACCGGCACCTTGGCGCGCTTCGCCTGATACACCTCCAGGAGGCCGAGGACAATGAGCCCCGCCGTGCCGAATCCGGCCATGATTCCGAGCATTCCCTTGACAGTCCCTGGCAGAAGGTACCCCGACAGGGAGGCGCCAAAACTTGCCATGGTGAAATAGAGGAAGCCGATCACGGCGGAGGCCGCGCCGGCATACTGGGGAAGGGGGACCATTGCGGCGGCAATGGCATTGGGATTGGTCATCCCCAGAGCGAACGCGTAGAGTGCGATCGCCAGCAGCAGGGCATAGATATTCACCTCCCAGATGGCGAACAGAGCGATCAGCAGCGTGGCAACGACGGTTATCCCCCCCCCTACGCGGACCAACCTGACCGGGTTGATCCGAAGCGCCAGCGAGCGGTTGAGGAGAGAGCCGGCAAGCTGGCCGAGGGCGACAATGGCGAACATCCAGCTGAACCCCTGAGGTGAAATCTTCAGGGTCCGGATGAAAACCGTCGAGGAATCGGCAATGAAGACGAACAGCCCCCCGAAAATGAACGCGGCGACAAAGGCGTTGCCTAACATGATCGGCTCCTGCAATACCAGCACGTAGGAATGGAGCACCCCCACCCGCTTTTCGGTCGTCACCGGCCTGGTCTCCGGGATGATGAGCAGGGAAAGAATCAACACCATCGCACCCACCGTGGGAAGGAGAGCAAAGACTCCTCGCCAGCCGGTTATACCGAGCAACCATGCCCCCACGATGGGGGCGATGAGCATCGCCAGGGTGGTGACGACGGTCAGGATCGACTGCTTGGCCGCGGCGGCCTGGCGGTCGTAGACATCACGGATGATGGCGCGCGCGATGACGGCACCGGCACACGCACTCAACCCCTGCAGAAACCGCATGGAGACGAGCACCTGGATGGAAGGTGCCAGGGCACAGGCGATACCGGTGATGACATAGCCCGCCAGTCCCCAGAGCAGGACCGGTCGGCGGCCGATCCGGTCGGAAAGCGGCCCGAGAAAGAGCTGCCCTCCCGCGAAGCCGAGCACGAAGAGCGACAGTGTCCATTGCGCCGCGGCGCTCCCTGCCGACAGGGCGGCAGTCATGGCCGGGAGGGTCGGAAGGCTCATATCGATGGAAAGTGCCGCCAGGGCAGTGATTCCACCCAACAGTGCGGAAAATGGGGCCGTACCGGTCTTGATCTTCATGACTCACCTACCAGGGCCGCAGCTACCGTAAACAAAGAACTATCGCCCAGTTTCATAAATAACTCCTCTTCATCAATCGCATATTGCGTGCAATATTACATGCAATCTTACATTTAGCAAGACATATTTGATGATAGGACATATAGGTCATAGAGGACCTATACGTCCCATACTCCCCCTACATCCTAGCTGCGCCCCCTGAACATCCCGGCCAGCTCGAACGCGAGCTCTACGCTCTGTTCGGCATTCAGCCGCGGATCGCACGTGGTCTGGTAGTTCTGTCCGAGATGCTCGTCGAGCAGTTGCCGGCTGCCCCCCGTGCACTCAGTCACGTTGTCACCCGTCAGCTCCAGATGGACACCGCCGGAGATGCTCCCTTCGGCGCGGTGGATATCGAAGAATGCCCGTATTTCGCCCAGGATATCGCTGAAATTCCTGCTTTTCTGCCCGAAATCGTTCTGGTAGGTATTGCCGTGCATCGGATCGCAACTCCAGACCACCTTCAACCCTTCCCGCTGAATCTCCCTGACAAGCGGAGGGAGGAAGCGATCGATCTTCTCCGTTCCGAACCGGGTAATGAGGGTAAGTCGCCCCGGTTCGTTGGCCGGGTTGAGGATGTGCGCCAGCCGCTTGATGTCGTCGATCTCATGGGCAGGACCGACCTTCACGCCGAGCGGATTGCGCACCCCCCTGAGGAATTCCACGTGGGCGCCGTCAATCTGCCGCGTCCGGTCGCCGATCCAGAGCATGTGGGCACTGCAGTCGTACCAGTCGCCGGTCGTAGAATCCATACGGGTCATGGCCTCTTCGTAACCGAGGAGCAGTGCCTCGTGGGAGGTGAACAGGGTCACCTGACCCATGATGGGATTATGGCTGTCGAGCCCGATGGCGCTCAGGAAGTTGATGGTCTTCCCGATCTCCCGAGCGAGCTGTTCGTACTTCTCCGACGAGGGGAGCGCGTCGAGGGACTGCCGGTGCCATTCCCGGACGTGATCCAGCGCTGCATACCCCCCCGCAGTGAATGCCCGTGCAAGGTTGAGGGTGGCGGCCGCCCGGAAATACCCCTCCTGCATTCTTCGCGGATCGGGAGTCCTGGCCTCCAGCGTCGGCTCGGGATTGTTGACCATGTCCCCACGGTAGCTCGGGATTTCCACTCCGTCCACCAGTTCCGTGTCTGATGAACGGGGCTTGGCGTACTGGCCTGCCATCCTGCCGATCTTGACGACACGCCGCTCCCCCGCGTAGGCGAGGATGACCGACATCTGCAGGATAACCTTCAGCATCTCTCTGATGGCCGGCCCGGTGCAGCGAGAAAAGTCCTCGGCGCAATCACCGCACTGCAGCACGAAGGCCTTCCCCTCTCCCGCCTGCGCCAATTGCTCACGGAGGGTCCTCACTTCCCCGGCAAACACGAGCGGGGGAAGCTCCGCCATCTCACTCAGAACCCCCTCGTACGCATTCCGGTCGGGCCAGTTCGGCTGCTGCCGGGCCGGATACGAACGCCAGGCCGATTTATTCCATTCATGCCCACTCATCTTCTGACCTCCTCCATACGTTCTCTCTCGGCGTACGTCACCAGTACCAGTGGGAACCGACCCCGACTTCGCACATCACGGTACCGACACCCTTTACCCGTCGGGCCACGTCCGGAATTGCCCGCACCACCTGCTCCGAACCGGCACTCCCCGTGATGACGACCTGGCCGTTCTGCGCCTCGACACGCACATCTGCCGATTGCGTATCAGGGTTCAGGTGGAGTTCCGCCCAGACCAGGCTCTCCAACAGCAGGTCATCAAAGGCCTGCCGCGTCGCTTCGTCCGGCTGGAAGCTCCCCAGGCCGGTCATCCGCACCAGTGTCTGCACCGCATCGTCGATGCTTATCCGTTCAATGTTCAGAACAATGTCGTAGAGGGTGGGGTCCTGCCAGTCGACGCCATACAGGTACCTGGACCAATAGACGCTTTGCTTGTCCCGACGCCTGATTCTGGCGATAGCCTGTTCACGGGTCGCCGCGTGCCGCCGCATGGCTGCATCGATACGGTACTCCATACTGGCGATCACCCGGACCCGCAGGACATGAAAGGCCCCCCCCAGAAGCAGGTGCCCCGCAAACCCATGATACACCAGATTGCCGTCGTGTGACAGCTTCAACAGTGCAGCCCTGATTACGTTGAGAATCGCCGTTCTTTTGCCGGGTGACAAGCGGAGAATACTGGGGGGTTTGATCAGTGCGGCATTGATCTCGGATTCAGGGACACCGAAGTCCTTGGCCGCAGAGAATATGTTTTCCTGGCTGACACAGGGGTAACCAAGCTCCCGTGCAAGTTGTTCGGCAATTGTTTTTGCCCCGCTGTAGGTACCCCGTGATATCGTCACTATCGCCATGGTCAGCCCCTTTCCGTCTGGCCGCTGCGCGAGAAAGCAGAATAATGACTCAGAAGAGCCAACAGGGCAGCAATCCCCATCATTCCCATGATCAGGACATACGACATGTCCAGATTCCCGGTCATATCCTTGATCAACCCGTTCAACAGCGGCATGACCAGACCGGCCAGGCCGAAAGCCGTGAAGAGACAGCCATAGTTGAGACCAAAATAGCGAATCCCGAACTGATCCTTACAGGCCGCCGGGAAAATGGCCAGATTTGCCCCATAATTGAGCCCGACGCAGAAGAGAACCGCGAGAATAACAAGCCCGTTCCCCGTCGCCTGCTTTGACACCCAGAAGAGTGCGCCGATCATCCCCCCCTGGAACAAAAACTCGGCAAACAACGTGAGGTGCCGGCCGATCTTGTCGGAAATCGCCCCGGCGATTACGCGGCCGAGCGTATTGCCAAGGGAAAGCACCACAACCGCCAGGAAGGCAAGTTCTCCCAGGGTCTGCCGGCCAAGGTCGGCGGCAACGCTGATGAACGTCAAACCGGCCGAGGCACCGGCAAAATACATCAGATACATCAGCCAGAACTGGGGTGTCCGTACCATCCGCTGCCAGCTTGTTTCCTGTAGGGTGAATGTCCGCCGGTCATGGGTGCCCGGTACGGCGGCAAACCCCAGGGGGGGGTTTTCGATGACCCAAAAGAGGGCTCCCACCACGAGCCATATGAGCACCCCCAGGGCAATCATGGCCTGGGACACCCCCTGTTTGACAATCCCCGTAGCGGCGGTCACCGCGAACCTGTTGAGCAGCCAACTTGTCAGGGGGGCGAGAAACACCGGCGCCAATCCGCTCCCCGCGACGACGATACCGGCAATCAGACCGGTATTTTGGGGGGGGAACCATTTGATCGCCGCGGGGGTCAGGGCGGAATAGCCGAATCCGACCCCGATACCGGTGAACACCCCGAAACCGATGACATACGCAAGCTTCGAACCATCCCCCACCCCGGCGATAACGCACCCCAGGCCGGCAAGCGCCCCTCCCAGAAGAACCACCCAGCGTGGTCCGAAGCGGTCCTGCAGACGACCGGCCGGCACCATGATCAACGCAAACATGATGCACATGACCGAATAGGGCAATGCCTTGTCGGCATTGGACCAGCCCCAGGCCTCGGGGATTCCGGCCTTGACGACGCTCCAGCTGTACAGGATGCCGAACACAATCCCCATGGCAACTGCCGCGGCGACAACCAGCCACCCGCGGAACAGCGAGATCGTAATATGTGTGGGAGTGCGCTCTATCAACGAATTCACAACTTACCATGCCCTACCGCATGGTCATAGATCTTTTCCAGGTCTTTCATTCTTTCCAGAAGATTCGTGGGGCAGGTGACCGCATGCATCCACCGGTCGCACCACTTGCAGGTGCCACACCCGTTCTGGGTCTTCACGCAGGGAACCGACCCCTCGATGAACGGCTCGATAAATCCGTCCAGGTCCCGGTTGTTGACCCTGAACCGGCACGGCTCCAGCTTCCTGCCGGCAGCAGTTTCCCACTCCGGACGGATGGAGCCCGGCTTCTCGATGAACTCCCAGATGTCCCCCTCATAACTTCCGTACGCGTACGCCCGGCACATGCGGAGAATCCAGTCGGAACTTTCCGTTCGCCCGGCGAGTTTCATGAGGCTCGCTCCGGCATCGAAGAGATAGTGGATGTCTTCCGGCCGCACCCAGGGAGCCTTGAGTGAATAGACGGGGTTCTTCATCTTCGCCGTGGTACAGAGTATCCTGCACAGGTCCGGCGCATGGTAACCGCTTCCCAGCCGCGATGAATGGGCCGTATGCTCCTGGTGGTAGGCCTGGAGCGAACAGTCCGGCAGGCAGGCCTCATTCACCAGGACAATGATGGGATGCTGGGGGTATTTCCGGTGTACCTTCTTGATGAGTCCGACGTTCCGGCTGTGCCTGTTGTCGAGCATGATCCTGTCGATATCGGTGTACTCGATAAGCTGCTTTACCCTTTCAACGGAATCCAGATGATTGTTCACGCTCGACGTGACGGTTATGCCGGGGAACCACTTCTTGAACTTCAGGCAGAGAAGCGTATTGGTGACGGTGAAGCTGTCCACCCCCGCATCGACGAGTTTTTTCGATTCCCCATACAGCCGTTCCTGGAACGTGGTATCCCATTCGTTCCCCCCCATCGTTATCGCGTTCCAGATATATTCGAACTTTATATTGTGGCGGTGGGCCTCTTCTATGTACGCTTCAAGGGGGAGCGTCCTTTCATGCACCGTATTGGAGGTACGTCCCGACCCCATCACCGAAAATTTATCGGCTGCATAAACTTCCATTATCGGGAACAGGGTCCGGCTGGCGGCATTGATTTTCGCCATCTCCCCAAACAGGTCGATGTCCCAGTTAAAGGGGACCTTCAGCCCCCTTTTCTGCTGCTTCTGTCCCTTGATCATACCGCACTCCTTCCGCCCGCCGCAACTTTTAGTTGCAAAATACAACTATTCACTCAAAAAAACATGTCGCGGATTCCCATCCGCCACATTACATTTATAGTTGCATAATACAACTTGTTGCGGTAAAGTCAAGGAGAATCCGCCGTAATCAAAACTGCGTTTTCGCGGTCCAGACCCACGAACGGACCGTGAATATTCAGCTGGTTCCACCTAGTACTCGACATACGGTCAGGCACTGTGTACTATTACATGCAACAAAACATGTAAACGATGTTTGAGCCGCTTACCTCAATTCAGGGAGACACCCATGGAATTCAACCACTTTGACGAGTCGGGCCAGGCGATCATGGTCGATGTGAGCCACAAGCAGCCCACCATGAGGATTGCAGTCGCCGCCGCCACGGTGCTCCTCTCGCCCCCCATCGTGACGGCTATCGAGGAGAAGCGGACCAGCAAGGGGGATGTGCTGGCCGTGGCACGCCTGGCAGGCATCGCGGCAGCCAAGAAAACCGCCGACCTTATTCCCCTCTCCCACCCCCTGGCCCTCCATCACGTGACGGTCGATTTCACCGTGGACCGGAATGCGGGGCGCATCGGGATAACGGCCACGGTCAAGGCCCTGGAACGGACCGGTGTCGAGATGGAGGCGATGACCGCAGCGGCGGTAACGGCGCTCACCGTCTACGATATGTGCAAGGGGACGGACAAGGGGATTACCATCGGCGACATCAGGCTCCTCTACAAGGAAGGGGGAAAGAGTGGCGTCTACCGGCGGGAGGAGATGCCATGAAAGCGGCCATTCTTATCCTGAGCGACAAGGGGGCACGGGGGGAGCGGGTGGACGGCAGCGGGCCGGCGCTTGAGGAATGGCTCTCCGGGCATGAGGTGGCGATCGTGCGGAGGGCGATAATCCCCGACGAGGCAGGACTGATCGAGTCAACCCTCCGGGAGTGGGCCGACAGCGGCAGCATCGACCTGATCGTCACCTGCGGCGGAACCGGCGTATCACCGCGGGACGTCACCCCTGAAGCGACCAGGAGGGTGCTGGACCGGGAGATACCCGGACTGGGGGAGGAGATGCGCAGAGCAAGCGCCGCCATCACCCCCCACGCCATTCTCTCCCGTGCCATTGCGGGGATTCGGAAGTCGGCCATGATCGTCAACCTCCCCGGCAGCCCCAAGGGTGCCATCGAGAACCTGGCCGCCATCTGGGCCGCTATCCCCCACGGCGTCGCCAAGATTCAGGGGGACCCCGCCGACTGTGCCGATTCCCGCCCCGCACCACCCATCGGCGTTCCCGCCGTCTCCTTCGTCGCCACCTCGGGCACCGGCAAGACCACCCTGCTGGAGAAGGTGATCCCCCTCCTGAAGGAGCGGGGTTGGCGGGTGGGGGTGGTCAAGCACGATGCCCACCGGTTCGACATCGACCACCCCGGCAAGGACTCCCACCGCCTTACCGTCGCCGGCGCCGACACCATGCTCATTTGTTCGCCGGAGAAACTGGCCCTGATCAAGCGGCACGGGGCCGCCCCCTCGATCCGGGAACTGCTCGCCACCTACTGCACCGACGTGGATATCGTCCTCACCGAAGGGTTCAAGCAGAGCGACCTCCCGAAGATCGAGGTGAACCGCAGGGAGCGGAGCGAAACGCTGCTCTGCCGGGGGGAGGTCGATGATCCGACCCTCATCGCCGTTGCCAGTGACCGGGAACTGGAACTGGATGTCCCGTGCTTCCCTATCGACGATGCGCCGGGAATCGCCTCCTTCATCGAGAAGCGCTTCCTTAACCCACGCCATTCCCACGGGAAATAGCACCTTGCTTCAATACCGAGGAAACCGATGGACCTTCACCACACCCCCGACAGCATAGCACCCAATGGATTCCGCCAGACAATCGACCTCCGGACAACGGAACTGGGCGCCGGCCACGCCGTTATGGAACTGACCATCGACTCCCGGCACATCAACAGCCAGGGGAGCATCCATGGCGGGGTACTGGCGACCATGATCGACAACACGGGAGGACTGGCAGGCTGTTACTGCCCCACCTCGAAGAACACCCGAAAGGCGGTGACCCTCTCCCTCACCACGAGCTTCCTCGCGCCCGCTTCTTCCGGAACCATCAGGGCGATCGGGCGCAAACGCTCCGGTGGCCGACGGATATTCGTCGCCACCGTCGACATAACCGACGAAAAGGGGACCCTCATCGCCATCGGCGAAGCCACCTATCGGTACTTCGATTGAGGCGGATTCAGCCGTGACGGAAAGATGGAAAGTATTCGCCACCCTGGCCCTCATGTTCCTGGTCGGCTTTTTCTACCGCATCTCCATGGCGGTGGTATCCCGTGACCTCGTTACCGATCTCGGTCTCACCGCGGCCCAGCTCGGGATAGTATCGGGGATTTTCTTCTACATCTTCGCCGTTGCCCAGATCCCCCTCGGACCGCTCATCGACCGCATCGGCGGCAGGCTGATGATTTCCGCCATGGGAATCGTCACCACGGCCGGGTCGCTGGTATTCGCCCTGGCTTCGGGGGAGCTCTCCGCAGCAGCGGGCCGGGCGCTCCTCGGCCTGGGAACCGCCTGCGTGCTGATGGGGTCCCTGAAGATCTTTACCCACTGGTTTTCGCCCCAGGAGTTCCCCAAGGTCTCGGGATTCATGATTGCCGCAGGGAACCTGGGGAGTGTCATCGCCACCGCACCGCTCGCCTATGCCATCACTGTTTTCACCTGGCGCCCCACCTTCCTGGCGATGGCCTTTGTCCAGGCCCTGGTTACGCTGTCCGTATTCCTGTTCGTCCGCGACACACCGACAGATGGCGCTAAGCCGTTTCCCCCGCTACCGGATCAAGCCGAAGAAGGGGACAGCTCTGTTTTCGCGGTCTGGAAGGGACTCCTCTCCTCCACCGACTACTGGATGACGTCACTCATCGCCTTCTTCTGGTATGCCAACTACATGGTGCTCATGGCGCTCTGGGGGGGGCCCTACCTGATAGAAACCGTGGGAATGACCCGCTCCCAGTCCGGTACCATCCTGCTCTGCACGTCGCTCGGCTACATCATCGGCTCGCTTATGGTGGGAAAGGTAGTCGACTGGTTCGGCGGCTCCCTGGAAAAGACCATACTTTGCGGCCAGACCATCCTGCTCGTGACCATGACCGCCATGCTGGGGCCGGCTGACCATGCCTCACGGCCTGTTCTGGCGGCTATTTTCTTCACGGTCGGCCTGGCTTCGGCCTCGGGGGTGATCATCTACCCCCTGGCGCGAAGGCTGGTCCCCTTTCGGTATGCCGCCACCGCCATGACCGGCGTGAATTTCTTTCTCCTCATGGGAGCGGCGGTGATGCAGCATGTCATGGGCCACTACATCCATTCGTTCCCCCGCGGTCCCGTCGGACACCCCCCGGCGGCCTACCATGGCGCCTTTCTCATCCCCATCTGCGGCCTGGCCTGCACCCTCGCCCTGTTCGCCATCCGGCATCGGCGCTCCACAGTACTGACGAAACCTGGAAACAGATAAGTATCCTCAACGGGACTGTTGTCGGGAACAGTATTTCGACCGGGCGGACTTCCGTCGACGAGCGGTTTAGCGATCGCAGCCTGGATCAGGCAGCATTCCGGCGGGACAGGGTCGGTTTGCTCACCAGGGTCAATCCGGCGAGCACCAGGATGGCTCCCACGGCGAAGAAGATATCGATGGATTCGTGCAGCAGGAGCACACCGAAGGAGACGCCGAACAGGGGGGCAAGAAAGAGGTAGACGGAGAGCTGGGAGGCATTGTAGCGGCGCAGGATGGAAAACCAGACGAGATAGACGGCAAAGGTGATCACGATACCCTGAAACAGCACGCTACCCCACGCCAGGGGGGTTGGGGAAAACTTCGTCTGGCCGGTACCGACGGCATAACCGAGCAGCAGGACGAAAGCGGCAACCAGCTGATACAGCAGGGTCTTGGTCGCCGGCGCGTCGGCCAGTCGGGTACACCGTATGAGGACCGTCGTGCTCGCCCAGAATATCCCCCCCAGAAGCGCCAGAATATCCCCATGCAGAAGCCGGGCATTGAAGCCGGAGTCAAGGATCCCCCCCGCGAAGGCCGCCACGATGCCGCAAAACGCCAGGCCGATGCCTATCCATTGGTGGCGGTGGAGCCGTTCCGCCGGCAGGAACCGGTGCAGGGTCAGGGAGGTAAAGATGGGGGCCGTGTAGAGGAAGACGGACATGTGGGAGGCGGTGGTGAAGCGGAGCCCCTCCGCCACGAACATGAACTCCACCGAAAACGCGGTACCGACCAGAAGACCGGGGAGCAGCGTCCCGTCCCGCAAGGTGAACCCTTCCCGCCGCCAGGCGATGAGAAGTGCTATGAGCAGGGCGCTCAGGCCGGAGCGGAGTGCTATTTGCAGGACCGGCGCCATGTCCGGAGCTGCCATCTTGATGACCACCTGGTGCAGGCCGAGAAACACGCAGAGCACGACCATGATCGTCACGCCGGTTCCGTCCATGGGTTTGCGTGTCACGTCCACCATCACTTGTCGTCACTGTGCAGCTTGTAGTCGATGCTGTCGATGAGGGCAAGGTAGGACGCATCGATGATGTTGTCCGATACCCCCACCGTTCCCCACCGCGCCTGCCGGTCTCCCGACTCTATCAGCACCCGTGTCGAAGAGGCAGTGCCGTTGCCGCTTGGCAGCACGCGCACCTTGTAGTCATGCAGTTTCAAATCCCTGAGTTTCGGGTAGAACTTCTCCAGCGCCTTGCGGATGGCATTGTCGAGGGCGTTGACGGGGCCGTTGCCGAGGGCCGCCGTATGTTCGGTCTTCCCCCCTACCTTGACCAGCACCGTCGCCTCGGATGACGGTCGCTGGTCATCGGTTCGCTTCTCGTCCACGACCCGGAAACCGAGCACGGAGAAGTAGTTCCGGTGGGTGCCGAGGGACTTTTTCATGAGCAACTCGAATGAGGCCTCGGCCCCCTCGAACTGATAACCGCAATGCTCCATATTCTTGATCTTTTCCAGAATCTCCTGGGTCACCGGGTCCTTGCTGTTGATGTCGATCTTGAATTCTTCGGCCTTGGCAAGAATGTTCGACTTCCCGGACAGGTCGGACACGAGCACCCTCGTGGCATTCCCCACCACCTCCGGCCTGATGTGCTCGTAGGTTTCCGTATTGCGCAGGATGGCGCTCACATGTACCCCCCCCTTGTGGGCGAAGGCCGAATTTCCCACGTACGCCTGGTGCTTTTCGGGGGCGATGTTCGCCAGTTCGTACACATACCGGGAGACTTCGCGCAGGCGGCGCAGCTGCTCGTCGGAGATGCACTCCTTATTCAGCTTGAGCCGGATACCCGGCAGGATGGAACAGAGGTTGGCGTTCCCGCACCGCTCTCCGAAACCGTTTATCGTTCCCTGGACATGGACGACCCCCTGCCTGACGGCATGCAGGGTATTGGCGACGGCACACTCGCTGTCGTTGTGGGTGTGGATCCCCAGGGGGGTCGTGATCTGCTTCTGGACCGTTTTGATGATCTCCGTGATCTCGTAGGGCATGTTGCCGCCATTGGTATCGCACAGGACGATGCAGTCGGCCTTCGCCGCCTCCGCCGCCTGCAGGGTCTTGATGGCATACGACGGATTCGCCTTGTACCCGTCGAAAAAATGCTCCGCGTCGTAGATGACCTCGCCGACATTCTCCTTCAGGAAGGCAAGGGAATCGTTGATGAGTTCCAGGTTTTCCTCCAGGGAGATGCGCAACGCCTCGCGGACGTGGAAGTCCCATGTCTTGCCGAAGATGGTGATGACGTCCGGCTTCGCCGCCACGAGGGTCCTGATGTTGTGGTCCTTGTCGGGGGTGATCTTGGCCCGGCGGGTGGAACCGAAGGCCGCAATCTTTGCCTGCGACAGCGTCTCCTTCTTGATCTCCTTGAAAAAGGCGATGTCCTTGGGGTTGCTTCCCGGCCACCCCCCCTCGATGTAATGGATGCCGAGCTCGTCAAGCCTGTGGGCAATGCTGATCTTGTCTTTGACCTGGAATGATACGTCCTCACCCTGGGTACCATCCCGTAGCGTCGTGTCGTAAATCTTTATGAGCCCCATAACACCCTCCTCCAGCCAACGTAGCCCGTATATTTTTTCATGCAATTTTACATGTAATTTATATGCAGTAATCGCATTCTGTCAATTGATAATTTCATCGCCGGAAATCTTTCGGTGAACCCGGTGCCCAGATGGAGTAAAGCATGATGGTGCTATAATCAGCTCCATCCCGCCATACAACGGAATCGACTGCTCCATACCACCATCTGAACGACAGCGTCTCCCTCTTCTCCCGATGTCGGGGACAGAGTTATCCGCAACCTGAACTTCGCTGTCCCATGGCACATGCCGCCGCCAGCCGTCCAAACCTGCCAGCCATGGGCTTTCCTGGCCTCACTATCGCCATCTTGGCACCGCCTTTTCCTCCCGATACGACAGAGTCGCCCCGGCCGGCAAGGATATTGCAAAAATTTCGCGGTCGATTGAAAAAACTGTTGAATTCCACTACATTAATACTGGTCTGCAATGATGTTTTGTGATACGAACATATCAAATCAGCATACCGACAATTCTCCCTGACGAGGTATTCCATGACCAAAGCCTGCATCGCCGAAAAGATCCATGTCACCACCGGTTTTTCCCTGAAAGAGTCCGCCGACATACTGGAGACGGCCTTCAGCATCATCAAGAGCACCCTTGAGGCGGGCGAGAACATCAGAATCACCGGATTCGGCAATTTCGAGGTGAAACAGAAACTTGACCGCCGGGGGAGAAACCCCCATACGGGGGAAGCAATCAGGATATCCGCCCGCAAGGTCCTGACGTTCAAGCCGAGCACTATTTTGAGGCACGCCATAAACCGGCAGCCGTGACCCAACCCGCGGTCCGCCCACACGATCCTTGCCAAAGTGCTGTCAGAAGGTGAGTGGCACAGGAATTCTGCAGATGAAGCGTTTTTTATCGTTGCCCATACGTATCCAACTGGCTACCCTCGCCCTGCTGCTGGCTCTCCCGACCATCGGCATCATTATCTATTCGGGGCTGGATCAACGCCAGGACGCCCTTAATACCGCGACGAAAAACATCCAGGAACTGGCCAACAATATCGGCCTCGCGCAGGACCAGTTCCTGAACAGTACCCAGCAGCTCCTGGAGACCGTGGCGCGACTCGACCGTGTCAAGAGCAGGGACAGGGCGAAGGTCAGTCAGCTCTTAAGCGAAATCAGCCAGCGCAATCCCCAAATCAGACACCTGGCACTCGCAGACACCAGCGGGAAAATATGGGCGGCAGCGACCCCCCCTCTGAACGACAATGAATCCATCGCAGACCAGCGGCAGTTCGTGAACGCCCTGTCAACGGGCCGCCTTTCTTCGGGGGAATACCGTCCTGCGACGGAAGACCGGGATTTCGCCCTCGATTTCGCACTCCCCATCAAGGACAAGAGCGGCTCCATCACATGGGTGTTCAATTTTGCCGTCGATCTGGGGAATTTCAGGAAGATACTCCTCAACACAGGCCTTCCTGCTGCCACATCCTATATCATCCTCGACCACAGAGGGACCATCCTCTTCAGCGGCCGCGAACCCAAGCTGGTGGGGAAGACTGACAAGAAGGAGTATTTCGCGCAGATGCAGGGGACCGAAGGGATCGGCTCTTTCCGGGGGGTGGCGCACGACGGCCTGGAGCGACTCATCGTCTTCAGAAAACAGCGCCTGGAACACGAAGAGACCCCCTACATGTACATCCGCACCGGCATCCCCTACGGTGATGCGGTGGCCGAGGCAAACAGCGCCCTTGTCCGCGACATCGTACTTCTGACCCCCTTTCTGATCGTATCGTTCATGGTTGTCCTCTACCTTGGCCGACGTTCCATCGTCGACCGGGTCACCACTCTTAAGAACACTGTCGACACCATGGCTCAGGGGAATCTTGATGTCAGGGTTGCCGACCATGTGGCGGGGGGAGAGCTGGGGGAACTGGGAAGGGCCTTCGACACCATGGCCCGGAAGCTGGAGGAGCGGGAACGGGAGCGACAAGCGGCCCAGGATGGACTGGTAGTAAAGCAATTGCAGCTGGAGGGGTTGAACGCAACTCTGGAGCAGAGGGTCGCCGAAGAGGTGGAGAAAAACAACCGCAAGGAACGGATCATGTACCAGCAGGCCCGCCAGGCCTCCATGGGAGAGATGATCAACTTCATAGGCCACCAGTGGAGCCAACCCCTGACCACTATCGGGCTCCGGTTCCAGTACCTGCAGCAGGCGTACCACGACAAAGAACTCACCCCCGAGATATTCGACCGGGAAGTGGAAGCCTGCCTGGACAAGCTCGACTACCTGGCCGACACCATTACCGACTTTCGGAACTTTTTCCGTCCGGAACGAACTCCCTACCAGTTCAGCCTCGACAAGGCAATCGAGCGGAGCGTCATCTTCGTCCAGTCATACTTTGCCCAGAATGCCATCGACCTCCGCTTCGTGAACCATGCCCCCGACATCCTGGTTAACGGCTATCCCAACGAATTTTCCCACGCACTCCTGAACATCCTTTACAATTCCAGGGATGTCCTGCTCGACCGCGCCGTTGCGCACCCCTCCGTGGAGATTTGCTGCCGCCAGGAGGGCGATATGGCAGTCATAACCGTAAAAGACAACGGTGGAGGGGTCAGGGCCGGTGATATCGACAGGATTTTCGAACTCTATTTCACCTCCAAAGACAAGGGAAAGGGGACCGGTATCGGGCTCTACATGTCGAAAATGATCGTTGAAAAAAACATGGGGGGGAACATCGCGGTTCGGAATACGCCGGAGGGAGCGGAGTTCATTATCAAACTTCCGGCGGAGAGGTCTATCCCCGGTGACGGGAAAGAGCCAGGGAAACAACCCATGTCAAGCTGAACAGGAACTGCCGTTGCGTTTCCCCGTGCTTTCCTACGGCACCTTCCTGATCCCCAGCAGTTTCGCAACCAGAAAGGCCAGGAGCGCAATAACGATACTCAGCATCGCCCCCATCTTGGCGGCACCCTGCACCAGTGGGTCGGCGAATGCCTCCCCCGCCACGAACAGGGCCACGGTGAAGCCGATGCCGGCAATCATCCCTGCCACCAGAAGGTGGCGCGTTCCCATCCCCGACGGCAGAGGAAATCCGAGCCCCCTCCCCAGAAGACCACAGCCGAAAACCCCCAAGGTTTTCCCCACCAGGAGCGCCACCAGGACCAGCCAGGTGACCGGACCGGCGGCGGAGAATTCCACCCCCCCATTGGCCAGACCGAAGGTAAAAAGACCAAAATCGACGAGCACCTTCCACTCGTGCTCGAAGTTAGCCAGAGGGGAAACATCACGGATATCCTCCTCGAACAGGTGCTTCTTCTCCCGAGGTGAAGAGGGGAGGAACGGGACGATGAAGACGAGGGCCAGGGCGGGATGGAGGTGAGCATAATGAAGCCCGAGCCAGCTTGGCACTCCTCCGGCGACGAGGTAGGGCCAGTAGCTTCCGATCCCGCAGCGGCGCATGAGCCAGGCGACGATCATCCCCGCCACCGTCAGCCCGAGCCAGACTGGTGCCACGGGAAAAGCGGGATCAGGGTAAAAGACGGCGATGATGGCAAGGCCGATGGCATCGTCGGCAATGGCAAGGAGAAGAAGGAAGGAGATGACCGGATGGTTGGCGCCGAACACCAGCCGCGCCACCAGCCAGGCCAGGGCGATGTCCGTGGCAGTGGGAATCCCCCAGCCGTTGGTGAGTGCCGGAGAGCCGATGACGCCGTTGAGCAGATGGTAGACCGCAACCGGCCCCAACACCCCCCCTAGGGTCGCCAGAAGGGGATTGACCGCCTTGCGCGGCGGGTTGAGGTCTCCCCCCGGCAGGCAACTCTGGGTGATCTCCACCGCCGCGATGCCGAAGAAGAACACCATGAACAGTTCGTTGGAGATGAAGTGGAAGCTGAGAGGGCCGACCAGTGGAGCGTGGACGAAGCGGTGGTACCCCGGAGGATCGAGGTTCGCCCAGAAGAGCGCCATCACCACCCCGGCGATGAGGGGAATGGAAAACTCCCTGAGCATGTTTATCCGTTTGAGCATGAAACCATTCTCCCGCGCAGGAGTCATCCTGCCGCCGCCCCAGTATAGTCAACCGGCGGCGTTTTGCAACAGCAGTCCGACGAAATGGGAAAATCAGGGGGACGCTGAAACATCCCCTTCGCCGAGGACCCCCGTCGTCCATTTCAGGTTGACAAGGGCCGCCAGATAATCGCGCCGTGCGAGGGCAAGGTTTCCCCTGGCCTGGTTGAGGTTCAGTTCGGCATCGTCGACTTCCAGCCGGATCTTCACTCCCAGTTCATACCCCTTCTCCGCCATGGCCAGGAGCCGCTCCGCCTGTGCCACCGTTCCGGTCAGGGCGGTGACGATCTCCCGCGCCTCCCGCACGTGGTTGAGGGCATCGCGGATCTCCAGGGAAATGGCGTCGGTCTGCTTCGCTTCGTCGATCTCCAGGGCGTGCCGCTCGCTTTCCGCCTGCGCCACCTTGCCGCGCGTCTTCAGTCCGTCGAAGAAGGGAAATGAAAGGTAGAGGCCGACGTTCCAGGCCTGGCCATCACCCCGGGCGTCTCCCGCCTCCAGCCGCCTCCAGCCGTATCCCCCCTTGATGTCGAGGCGGGGCTTGTCGTCGGCATTGGCAATGGTCACGAGCTCGCCGGCGATCTCCTTACGGCGTCTCAGCTCCTCCAGCTCCGGCCGGCGCTTGCGGGCCACCGCCAACGATTCTTCATAGGAGGGAACCGGTTCCGGCGCTGCATCAAGTCCTCCGACCACGTCCAAATCCTCCTCCAGGGCAAGCAGGAAACGAAGCCGGTCGCCGGTGCTCCGGAGCTGGTTTCCGGTCCGGATCAGGTCGGGACGGGCATTCTGCACCGAAACCTCCGCCGCCAGGACGTCGTAGTCGGTGGCGACGCCGGCCGCGTACTTGCGCTGGGCCTCGTCCAGATGGCGGCTCTTCTGTTCCAGGTTCTGCCGGGAGATGACGTGCAGTTCCCTGGCCAGCAATATGTCGTAGAAGGCGGTGGAGACATCGCGGTACGTCCCCTGGCGGGCCATGCGCAGACGCTCGTCGGCGGTCCGGAAGCCGATGTCGGCGGCGCGGATGGCGGCCCCCACCTTCCCCCAGGAGTAGATCACCTGGGAAAGACCCAGTTCCGCCACCCCCGTGTCCTGGCGGGTGGGAATCAGCCCCCCCGTCAGAACCTTCTGGCTGTCATCCTGCTGCCGGGAAAGCTGTCCGGTGAGGGTGAGCTGGGGAAGAGCAGCGGACCGCTCCTCCACGTATTTACCCTGTACCTGATTATAGAACTCCCGTGCCCTGAGGATGTCCCGGTTGCGGTCAACGGCAATTTTCAGGGCCTGGTCCAGGGTGAGAGTGCGGACCTCGGCAGCGCGGGAAATCTGCGAAGAACAGATCATAGCCAGTAAAAAGCAGATGCACGTAACGCAGAGTACTTTCATGCCACCTTCCCCTTCCCCCCGAACTTCCGCTTCACCCACCCCCCCAGGTCGTCCATGTAGGTGTACATGACCGGCACCACCAAGAGGGTCAAAAGCGTCGAGGTCAGAAGCCCCCCCACCACCGCCCGGGCCATGGGGGCGCGCCCTTCGCCGCCGGCGCCGATCCCGAGAAAGAGCGGCAGCATGCCGAAAATCATGGCCAGTGAGGTCATGATGATCGGTCGCAGCCGCGTCCGTCCCGCCTGGATGATCGCCTCGCGCCGGGGGATGCCGTCCCGCCGCCTGAGCACCTTGGTGTAGTCCACCAGCAGAATGGCATTCTTGGTCACCAGCCCCATCAGCATGATCAGGCCGATCAGCGCCATGATGTTCACCGTGTCGCCGGTCAGTTTGAGCATCCCCGCCATCCCGACGATGGAGAGGGGGAGCGACAGCATGATCGCCAGCGGTTCGAAGAACGACTCGAACTGGGCCGCCAGGATCAGATAGACAAAGATGATCGCCAGCAGCAGTGACTCGGCCATGTAGCCGAAGGACTCGGCCATGTCTTCCGCCTCCCCCGACATGCTGATACTGTACCCCGGCGGCATGTTGATCCGTTTGGCCGCCGCCTCCACATGCTTGACCGCCGTGCCGATGGGGAGGTTGTCCAGGTTGGCGGAGACCGTCACCTGGCGGGCCAGGTCGCGGCGGTTAATCTCGGTCGGGCTGGTGGCAACGCGGGTGCTGACTAGGCTTGCCAGCGGCACCAGCTTGCTGCCGCCGGAGGCGGCCGGCACCGAAATCTTCAGATCGGCAACCTGCCCCGGATTGCGCCGCAGGGACTCGGGCAGCCGCACCCGCACGTCGACCGCGTCCCCGTCCTCGTCTTCGTAGGTTGAGATAGCCTCCCCCCCCACCAGGCGGGAGAGCGCGGCTACCACGTCATTGGTGGTGACCCCCGCGGAAAACGCCTTTTCCCGATCCACCTTCATCCGGTACTCGGGGATGTCATGCTCCAGGGTGACAGAAAGGTCCTCGATCCCCGGCACCGTGTACAGCTCTTCCTTGAGACGCTGTCCCAGCTGCTTCAGGGTCGCCAGGTCGTCCCCCTTCAGGTTCACGTTGAGCGGTTTCTGGGCGCCCCCCATCTGCCCCACCTCCTCGATGGAGAAGGTGATACCGGCAATCCTCTGGAGGCGGCGGCGTACATCGCGCTGCAGCTCGAACTGGTTCCGTTTGCGCTCCTTGCGCTCCTTCAGCTTGACATAGAGCAGGCCGTCCCGGACGGTACCGCTGTCGCCGGCGCCGATGGTGGCGTAGGTGTGGTCGATCTCCGGAATCGCCCTGACAGTCGCGAGCACGGCGTTCAGCCTGTCCTCGGTCTCGGCAAGCGCCGCGTCGGGAGAGGTTTTGAAGGATATCTGGAACTCTCCCTTGTCCTCCTTGGACATGAAGGAGGATTCCAGGGTGCCGAAGATGACGATCCCGCCGATGAACGCAGCGACGGCCGAGAGCATCACCGTTTTGCGATGGTCAAGGGCCCAGCCGATGGCCCTGCGGTACTTGTCCGCCGTCAGGTCGAACCAGTCGTTGAAGCGCTCCAGCCATCGCGCCAGCCCCTTCCGCCGCCCCTGCAGGTGAATGGACGGATCGTGCCAGCGGGACGACAGCATCGGGTCGAGAGTAAAAGAGACGAACAGGGAGACCAGCACGGCGAAGGCGACACTGATACCGAACTGGAAGAAGAAGCGCCCCACGATGCCGCGCATGTAGGCAACCGGGATGAAGACGGCAACGATGGACATGGAGGTGGCGAAGACCGCCAGGCCGATCTCGCTGGTGCCGAAACGGGACGCCTCCATGTGGTCCTTCCCCATCTCCAGGTGGCGGACGATATTCTCCCGCACCACGATGGCATCGTCGATCAGGAGCCCGATGGCCAGCGACAGCGCCATCAGGGTCATGACATTGAGGGTCATCCCCATGACATTCATGATGATAAAGGACGACATGACCGAGATGGGGAGGGTCACGCCAGTGATGACCGTGGAACGCCAGGAGTTGATGAAGCAGAAGACAATGAGCACCGTCAGGATGCCGCCGATGATCAGGGTCTCCTTTACGTCGGCCAGGGACTCGCGGGTCATGATGGTGCCGTCGCGCACCATTGTCAGGATAACCCCCGGCGGCAATTCCTTCTGGACCCTGGCCATGTTTTTCTTGACCGTGTCCACCAGCTCCACCTCGTTCCCCCCCGACTGTTTGTAGATGTCGAGACCGATGGCCGGCTGGCCATTGACCAGCGCCAGCTTGCGTCGTTCCTCGGTGCCGTCGGCAACGGCCGCCACTTCTCCCAGGGGGATGGGACGCCCCCCCCTCTGGGTGACGGCCATGCGGCGGTATTCCTCGGCCCGGTCCGGCTTCCCTTCGATGCGCATGGGATATTCGGCCGTCCCCCTGGTCAGCCGCCCCAGCGGAGTGTTGGTGTTCTCGGAGCGGATACCGTTAACCACATCGTTGACGCCGAGCCCCAGGCTGTCGAGCCGTACCGGGTCGATCTCCACACTGATCTCGCGCTTCTGGCCGCCGACCATCTCCACCTTGCCGACCCCGGCCACGCTCTCGAACCGTTTCTTGATCCGCTTCTCCACCAGAGTCGTCAGTTCCCGGGGAGAGAGGGTGTTGGACTGCACCGCCAGGGACGCTACCGGCGCGGCGTTGAAGTCGAGCTTCTGAATGATCGGCTCCTCGATCCCCTGGGGAAGAATGCCGCGGATGGAGCCGATCTTGGCCCGCACCTCCTGGGCGCAGTCGTTCACCTTCTGTTCCAGCTGGAACTGGATGGTTACCGTGGAAACCCCTTCACGGGAGGTGGAGAATACATGCTTCACCCCGGCGATCTGGTTCACCGATTCCTCGATCCGCTTGGATATCTCCCGTTCCACCGTCTCCGGCGAGGCGCCGGGAAAGGTGGTAACCACCGAAACCAGCGGAAATTCCACGTTGGGAAACATCTCGACGGCAAGACGCTTGTAGGAGAAGAGGCCGAGGGTGACAAGCGCCAGGATCATCACCGCGGCGAAGATGGGGCGCTTGATGGATAGGTCGGAAAGAATCATGTAAACTCCGAAAATAGGGTGTCCGGCGGGGTCTGTGCCATGTCGGTCACTGCTCCATGCTGTGAAGTGTTGCTACCTTCTGACGACCAGCGCCGTTCCTGCCATCAGCAGCGCTATGCCGAAAGCCCGCTTGCCGTCCAGGGGGATTTCCCGGAAACCGAACATCCCGAAGTGGTCGAGCAGGACGCCGGTCGCCAGCTGGGCCGCTATGACTGAGGCCATGGCGGCGGTCGTACCGATGCGCGGGACAGCGACAATCGTCATGGTGACGAAGAAGGCGCCGAGCAGGCCACCGCTCAGTTCCCACCATGTGGCACTGCCAATCCCCCTCAAATCACCCTTCCCGACAAGGAAGACCAGTATCAGCAAGGCCAAGGCCCCCACCGAAAAGGAGATGCAGGAACTCTCCAGGACCCCGGTCTTCTGGGCCAGCCGTCCGTTGATGGAGGGCTGAAACGCGACGGCAGCCCCTCCGCAGAACATGAGAAAAAGCAGCAGCATCTGGTTCATCGTACGGTTCCTCCATTGCTCGGCCCCACGGCCATCGTCACCCGGTCCCCGTCCCTAAGGGTAAAGCCGCCCCGCGTCACGTACCGCTCCCCCCCCTTGAGCCCGGCGGTCACCTCCACCTGCTCGCCGTTTACCGTCCCGGTGGTGACGGGACGGAGCCGTGCAGTGCCGTTCTCCACCACAAAGACGTTTGCCTTCCGGGCCGTTGTGTCCCACGCCGCCAAAGCATTCCGGGGAACCTGGATGACCCCCTTGCGCATACCGAGAAGGATTCTCCCCTTGACGAACAGTCCCCCCTTGAGAAGCTCGCCGTCGTTTCTGACCTCGGCAATGACCTTGAGGGAACGGTCAGTCGCGGACAGTTCGGGATTGACGAACATCACCCGGCCGGTAAAGGTCCTTCCCGGAATGGCATCCACCGTGAATTCCAGTGGCTGCCCGATTTTCACCCGGGCCGAATCGGCGGAAGAAACGGTGACTGTCAGGTTGAGAATGCGGTTATCCACGATGCGAAACACCGGCTTGACGGCAGCAGCATCACCCGCCAGATCCCCCACGTTCACATCGCGCAGGGCGACCACGCCGTCCATGGGGGAAGTGACGAGCCCCTTGCGGAGCCGTACCCGGGCCTGACGCACCTCCTCTTCGGCAGCCCGGATCTGGGCCCGGGCCGCCTCCACCCGGGCCGTGGTAGCGGCGACCTCGGTGCGGGCATCGTCCACCGCCTGCTGGGTGGCAAGGCCAGATTCCTTCAGCTTGAGCATCCTCGCCAGTTCACGTTCGGAGCGGGTCAATTGCACCTGAGCCTGGGCCAACCCGGCTTTTGCCGATTCTACCCCCGCTTCCGTACGTTTGACCTGTGCTTCCGTTTCTCCCACGTCGATGCTGGCCAGGGGTTGCCCCTTTCTCACCCGCACCCATTCCGTCACGTAAACCTGCTTCACGAGGCCGGGAATCTGGGTCTTCACGTCGGCCGAGAACTTCGGCTCAAGACTCCCGGTCACTTCCATCCCCTCGGACAGATCAGTTGCCCCAGCCACGGCAACTTCCACGGCAACCGGCTGCTTGGCCGCCGTCCCCCCCTCACCCTTTTCACCGCTTTTTTTCGTGCAGCCGCCGGCAATGGACGCGCAGACCAGAGCTGCCGTGACGAGCAGCAACGCCCCTGTTTTTTTCATGGTTTCACTCCTTGGGAAAATCCGTTGAGGATCAGATTGAGTATCCGCACCAGCCCCTGCCGGTCGATGCGGGGGGGAGTGTGACACAACTGCTCTTCCATGACGGTATTGAGACAGGAGATAATGGCCCAGGTGGCATCCTTTTCGTCCACCGCCACCAGTTCCCCCGCGGCAATCCCGTCCCGCACGAAGCCGGCCAGGATCGCCAGCATCCGGTCGAACGGCTCCTCGTAGGGAAAGGGAGGCGCCCCCTGGGATGGGCCGAAATAGATGGAATAGATGAGCCGCACCACCTGGACATGCTCCACGAACCCGTCGAAGCAACCGGTGCAGAAGGCGATGAGACGCTCCCGCACCGAACCCTGGCAGGCGGCAAGGAGATCAAGGCGTTTTGCGAACAAGGCATAGGTGTCGTTCATCAGTTCGAGGTAGATACCCTCTTTGCTCCCGAAGTAATAGTAGAGGACCGGCTTGGTAACGCCGGCCGCAGCCACGACCTCCCGGACTGACGTCGCGGCGTACCCCTTCCGGGTAAAACTATCCAGTGCCGCCGCCAAAAGCCGCTGCCGCACCGCCGCGTCGACCCGCTCCCCCTTGATCTGCTGTCCCATGTTTCCTCCGCATGTGTAACGCCAAACGCAATTTACCTAACGGTAGGTACATCCATGAAATAAAAATGTCAAGGGGGAATGTGCCTGCCGGAAAAGAGAGGAAACCCGTAGTGGGAACTGAAACAGCAACGAGGAATGATTTGCTTTTTTCTCGGCAAGTTTATATATTAATGGGATGCATTAACCCGAAAAGGCACGCTATGATACGAACGATACTCCACTTTCCCGACCCGGAACTGAAGAAGAAATCCACGCCGGTGACGGTGATCAACGACGCAACCCGCGCCCTGGTGCGGGACATGGCGGAGACCATGTACGCCGCCCCCGGCGTCGGGCTGGCAGCCCCCCAGATCGGAGTCCATCAGCGGATCGTCGTCATCGACGTCTCCGCCAAGGACGAGCAGCCCGATCTCATCGTCGCCATCAATCCAGTCATTATTCACGCCGACGGCGAATCCTACGAAGAAGAGGGGTGCCTCTCCGTCCCCAAGTATGCGGCCAACGTCCGCCGCCACGCCCGTGTAGTGGTAAAGGCTCTCGATCTGGACGGCAACGAGGTCACCCACAAGGCTGACGAACTGCTGGCCATCGCCTTCCAGCATGAAATAGACCACCTGGACGGCATCCTGTTCGTGGACCACCTCTCCCCCCTCAAACGGGAAATGTTCCGCAAGCGCTACCGCCGTTCCCGGGAAGAGGAAGAGTAATCATGCCCCTCCGCATCGTATTCATGGGGACACCGGAGTTCGCCTGTCCCACGCTGCAGATGCTGTTCGACCGGGGTGAGGAGGTCATTGCCGTGGTCACCCAGCCCGACCGCCCCAAGGGGCGCGGCCAGAAGCTGACCCCGCCGCCGGTGAAGGTTCTCGCCGAGCAGCACGGCGTGCCGGTGCTGCAACCACTGAAGGTACGCGCCCCGGAAGTCATCGATGCCCTCCGTGAACTCCGCCCCGACCTCATCGTGGTGATCGCCTTCGGCCAGATCCTCCCCAAAGCGCTCCTGGACATCCCCCCCAAGGGATGCATCAACGTCCACGCCTCGCTCCTCCCCCGCTACCGCGGCGCAGCCCCCCTCAACTGGTGCATCGTCAACGGTGAGACCGAAACGGGTGTCACCACCATGCTCATGGACGTGGGGCTCGATACGGGAGACATGCTGGTGAAAAAGGCCCTCCCCATCGACTCGGACGAGGATGCCCAGTCGCTCCACGACCGGCTGGCAGTGCTCGGTGCCACAGCCATGGCCGAGACCCTCGACCTTCTTGTCGCCGGACGGCTCGTGCCGGAAAAACAGGACGACAGCCTCTCCAACTACGCGCCGATGCTGAAAAAGGAAGACGGCCTCATCGACTGGACAAAGGAACCCCCGGTCGTCAAGAACCTGGTGCGGGGTCTTACCCCCTGGCCGGGCGCATTCACGACCCTGGAGGACAAGGCCCTCAAGGTGTGCCGGGTCCGGACGGGTGACGGACACGGCGAGCCGGGGACCGTGCTGGGGGCCGACAAGAGCGGACTGGAAGTCGCCTGCGGCAGCGGCAGCTTGTTCATTGAGGAACTGCAGCTGGAAGGGCGCAAGCGCCTCCCGGTCCAGGAATTCCTGGCCGGCGTCAAAATCGCCCCGGGCACCATCCTGGGCTCCAAGGAAACAGTACGTGGCTGACATGAACGACACGCCGGCGCCGCCGCGCAAACGGCTTTTCATCGCCCTCATGGGGGTGACCTGTATCATCATCGTGGGGCTCATCTACCTCATGTGGTGGATACCGACCCGGGGCCTGGCCAACATCCACCCCAACCTCCCCCACATCGTCGGCATCCTCACCGGCATCCTCTCCGGCCTCGCCCTCTGCGGCACCGCCCTGCTGGTCCTGACCACCGCCCTGGGGAAGGATATCCTCTTTACCCGCTTCATGCGCCTGGTGGTGATCAAGTTCCTCCTCCCCGTGATCGAAGCGATGGGAAAACTGCTCGGCATCTCCAAGGACACCATCCGCCAGTCGTTCATCGCCATGAACAACAGCCTGGTCCAGTCCCAGCGCCTGCTGGTGCCGGCTGACCGGATACTGATCCTGCTCCCCCACTGCCTCCAGCTGTTCGACTGCGAGATCAAGGTGACCGGGGACATCAACAAGTGCGTCCGTTGCGGCCGCTGCGACATCATGGGCCTTGCGGAACTGGCCCGGAAATACCAGGTGGACATCTCCGTCGCCACCGGCGGCACCCTGGCCCGCAAGGTGATCATCGAAAAGCGCCCCAAACTCGTCGTGGCGGTCGCTTGCGAGCGGGACCTCACCTCGGGGATCAAGGACTGCTACCCCCTCCCGGTCATCGGGGTCCTCAACGACCGCCCCTTCGGCCCCTGCTTCAACACCAGGGTGGACACGGAAAAGATCGACGCCGCCATCGCGTCGGTGCTGACCTATGCCTGACAGGCTTCACCCCAGAGGGACGCGAGTAAAACCGAAAAAACGGGACACGGGAGCGAAACGCCCCGACAAGCGGGGATCGACTCTCCTCCTCATCCTTCTCCTCACGGCATCGTTTCTCCTTATTCATGCGCCCTGGGCAACCGCCGCCACGATCACCGGCTACACCCCCATCTTTCGTGCCGGCCACGACACGACCGGCACCCTCCAGATCGCCATCCGCCGGTTCCGGCAGAACGGCCTCCCCCGGCTCCTCATCGTCAACCCGGCGACCCTCGCCACCGCCACGGCAAAGGAGTCCGATCTGGACTTCGGCAAGCCGGTCGATTCTGCAACCCTCAAGGCAACCCCCTACCTCCGGGCTCTCGACCGCCATACCTCACCCCCGTACCATCTGCAGAACGATGGCGCCCGCCATGCAGACCAGCCGGTTGACGGCGCCTTTCTGACGGTAGACATGTGCCCGTCGGTACGCCCCTTCGAACGGGAATTTTTTGCCGCTGTAGGCCGGCTCCCCCAGGGGAAGGGGGGACCGGTGCCGGTGGCCGTCGCCATGACCGGCCGCTGGCTTGAGCAGCACCCGAAGGAGTTGGCCTGGCTGAAGGAACAGGCAACAGACGGCCGGCTCGCCATCACCTGGGTCAATCACTCCTTCAACCACCCCTACGATCCCCGGGTCCCCCTGGAACGGACCTTCCTCCTCACGCCGGGAACCGACCTGGAACGGGAGGTCCTCGCCACTGAGGTACTCCTCCTGGAGAACGGCCTCACCCCCTCCCCCTATTTCCGCTTCCCCGGTCTGGTGGCCGACGGTACCCTCATCCGAAAGCTACGGGAGCTCGGCCTCATCCCCTTGGGTGCGGACGCCTGGCTCGCCAAGGGAGAAACACCGGAGAAAGGAAGCTTCATCCTCGTCCACGGCAACGGCAACGAGCCGCCGGGCATAAAAAAAGCCCTGACGCTCTTCACGTCGGGCCATCTCCACCTCCTGCCGCTGGCCCGGGCCTTCACCACCTCCCCCTGAACCGACTATCCCGTTACTTCCTCAGCAGTTTTTCCAGCTCCGCCACCATCCGCTCCCGGTGGGTGCCTCCCCAGTAGAGCCGGCCGCAGGCCGGGCATTCCCGGAACAGCTCCCGGGTGTCATGGACATAGGGGGGCACCCGGTCCGCCACCTCCACCCGCGCCACATCCCGCAGCGGCTCGTTGCACTCCAGGCAACGGGTGAGGAAACGTCGGAACGGGTCGATATCAAAGGCCGTGACAACCTGGCGCAGCTGGTCACGCCAGTGGTCCCCCACGACGAAGAAGTGGTGCTCCCGTGCCCAGCGGCGGCGGATCAACAGGGTATCACGGGTCAGGATCAGCCGCCCCTCCTCCCGCGCCCGCGCCACCAGCCCGGCGTCGTCCAGCGCCGGGGCATAGGCGACGTCACAGCCGACGACCCTGAGCCAGCGGGCCAGCTTCCCGAGCATCGTATCGGCGAAAAATCTCTGCTCCATGGCTATCAGTATACCGCACCCGCCATGCAGCTCCTTCCTTTCCCGACCCTTTTCTGCTATAGTCCCGCGTGAAATCCCCGCACCACGCAGAGGCCCCCATGCCCTTTCTCTTCAAACTCATCGTCACCAACGCCGTCATCATCGGCTGTGCCCAGCTCGGCAAACGGCTCCCCTCAACGAGCGGCCTCATCGCCACCATGCCGCTCACCTCGCTGCTGGTGCTCCTCTGGCTTGCTGCCGACAATCCCGGCGATTACCGGCTCTTAACCGCCTATACCCGCGGCGTTCTCTGGGGGATCATTCCCACCATTCTTTTCTTCATGGCGGTCTGGCTCTGCTTTCGCCGTCAGACAACCCTTCCTCTCGCCCTCTCCGCCGGTTTCGGCGTCTGGCTGACGGGGGCGCTCGTCCACCAGTGGTTGGTGAAATGAAACTGCGGACATTCTTCATTCTCCTTATTGTCCTTCCCCTGCCCGTTCTCGCAGGAGAACCCAGTCCCCGCTACGTCGTCGCCCGGCAACCGACGCCGGTCCTCAATACCCCCGCGTTCGCCTCTGTCTTCGGCGGGAAAGACGGCGCCACCCTGAAACTCGACCGCTGCGGCCAGATCCGGGAACTGGAGTTCATCGCCCTCCCCGGCACCCCCTTCCGGATCGAAGCGGTAGTCCCCCAGGGGACGGCCACCATCTACCGGGTAACGAGCAGCGATTATCCCTATCCATCCACTGCCGGTTATTACATCGACAGCCGCTTCGTTTCGACCAGCCTGGAGCCGCCACCGGAACGGACGCGCCAATTGCCACGGCAAGGGGAAATCGCTGCCCGGCTGCTGGCCGCCCGTGGAAAGGGCTACGTCTGGGGGGGAAACGTCAGCGGAGGGGTACCGGAAATGTGGGAGCTGTACCCACCGACGCCCGGTGTGCCGCATTCCGCACGGCTTGACCAGCAGTGGGAACTCGCCGGACTGGACTGCTCCGGCCTCCTCTACGAGGCGACCGACGGCTTCACCCCCCGCAACACCAGCGCCCTGGTCAATTATGGCAGGGGCATTCCAATCGCCGGACTCACCCCCGGCGAGATTGTACAGAAGGTGGAACCCCTCGACCTCATCGTCTGGGGGGGACATGTGCAGATCGTGCTGGACCGGGAGCGGCTCATTGAAAGCCGGCTGGAGTGCGGCGGCAAAGGGGGAGTTACGGTGAGGCCGCTTCGGGAGGCGATTACCGACCTCGTACGGCACCGGAAGCCGCTCGATGATTACGGCACCGGCAAGGGGAAGGGGTTCGTCCTTCGCCGCTGGTATCCGGCGGAACGGTAGGACCTACCCATGTCCGCGCCGCTTCAGTTCGTCCGTGACCAGCTTTTTCTGGGCAGGTGTGAGGCGGCGGGAGGCGATGATCCCCTGGAGATCGGCAACGCCGAAATGGGAGAGGAAGAGGTTGAACCAGACCGCCGGAGTGCGGGGATTCTTGAGGATGGCAAGCTGAAGGTTAGGGCGTCCCTTCCAGCGGGGATGGCGGGCCACCATGGAGATGGTCTCCGCCGTCGACTTCGAGCTGTTGAGAAACTGGAATATCGTAGACTCCTTGAGCCGCGGGTTATCAAGGCAGGGTTCCACGAGCCGCGAATCCCCCTCCCGGAGCAGGGCCTCCACCACGGTCGATGTCCCGCGGCGGGCCAGGGTCAGCTTGTTGCCAAGGGGAGTGGTGGGGAGTCGCTGGACGATGGCACGCTCGGCGGCCAGCTTCTGATCGGGAGTCCCGCCGGCAAGAAAACAGATGTCAACCAGTTCGAACAGGTAGAGGTGGGGAAGGAGCGCAAGAATTATCTGTCCCGGCGTGCCGGGATTGTGCACCATGGCAACCTTCAGTCCATGGCTTTCTGCGACAAACCGGTTTCGGTAGAGGGCCTTGAGGAAATCTTCCGAAAGGTCCCGCCGCTTCAACAAGGCCAGCAGATGGTTCTCGGCCAGGCTGGGATTTCTGACAGCCGCCTGGAGCACTTCCATGGAGGGGTCGAGGAGCACCTCGTACAGCTCATCCTTGCTGGCGGTCAGTGCCCGGTGGAGGCGACGTGACAAATCCGGGTCCAGGCTTGCAAATTTTGCGGGGCCTTCCATGGCAAATCCTCTGCTGTCATCTCAGAAAATCGCTTACGCTCCACCGACGTCGAGTACCAGACGACGGGAAAAATCCAGGTTTATTGCGGATTTCCGGAGGATTTCATTCTGCGCAGCAGGAAAGCATGCTCACATCCCGGTCGAACCCCTGGGCACAGAGCCGCAGTCCTTCCCCCATTGTCGGGTAAACATGCAAGCTGTTTGCCAGATTGGCTACCGTCAACCGGAACTGGACGGCCAGGGCCGCCTCGTTGATGATATCCGCTCCACGGTGGCATGCCAGATGGGCACCCAGTATCCGTCCGGTGGCGGCATCGGCCACCAGCTTGATCACACCGGCCGTCTGCCCGGTGACATGGGCCTTGGGGATGGCGGACACCGGCAGGATGTTGCTCACTACCTCGTAGCCTGCCTCCCGTGCCGTGGTCTCCGTATGGCCGACCAGCCCCACCTCCGGATCGGTGAAGATCGCCATGGGGGTCACGAGATGGTCCATGGTGCAACCACACCCCGGAGTGAACATGTCGTCAACCGCCACTATCCCCTCCCGAGCCCCTGCCGTCGCAATCATCATTCCGCCGATCGCGTCGCCGGCAGCCCAGATACCAGACGCCGAGGTGCGCAGCCGTTCATCGACCCGCACGAACCCCTTCGGGTCAATCTCCACCCCCGCCCGGTCCAAACCGATGTCGGCCGTGGCCGGCGCGGTTCCGACCGCCACAAGGAGCCGCTCGGCGACAAATTCCACCGGCCCACCCCCCTGCTCGCACTGCACGATCGTTGCGCCATTCCGGCGGGTCACTCCGCAGACCGTCACATCCAGCACGATATCCATCCCCTCGCAGCGTAGCGCCTCCTGCACCGCCAGGGCCACGTCACTATCCACCGTCGGCAGAACCCGGTACCCGTGTTCCAGAACCGTCACACGGGTACCGAGGCGCCGGTACATCTGTCCCATTTCCAGGGCGATGACCCCCCCGCCGATGATGACCAGCGATCGGGGGAGTTCCCTGAGGAGGAGGGCGGTCCGGCTGGTGAGGAATCCTCCATCTGTAAGGCCGGGAATGGCGGGAATGCGGGGGTAGCCGCCGGTGGCTATCAGGAATTTCTCCCCCCGGACCTGCTGATCCCCCACCTCCAGCGTCCGGGGGTCGAGGAAACGACCGGTCCCCCTGAGAAGGGTCAATCCCGGTACATTCTTAAGGACATCCAGGTAGCGGGTCTGGCGGAGGTGCCCGACCACCAGCTCCTTGTGGTCCGTAAGCCGGGCGAAATCCACCCCTTCCTCCCGGAGGCCGAGTCCGACCCTTGCCCCGAGACGGCCATCCTGGTAGAATTGTGCGGCGTGGATGAGGGTCTTGCTCGGAATGCATCCCCAGTTGACACAAGTCCCCCCCAGCACGCTCTTTTCAATCATGAGCACACGGGCGCCATGGGACTGGGCCCGGAGCGCCGCAGCAAATGCGGTGGAGCCGGAGCCGAGGATTACCAGGTCCTGTTTGTCAGCCATTGGTCTGCCTCCTGTTTCCAGTGTACCGTAACCGCACCGTCTTCGCACCATGAAAGGGAAAACCCATGGAACATGCCACGTTGACCGACCGTGAGGCCCGTCTGGGCGCAGATACCCTGCGCATGCTGGCGGTGGACGGGGTAGAGCAGGCCAATTCGGGGCACCCTGGCCTCCCCATGGGAGCCGCCGACTACGCCTTCCCCCTCTGGCACAACCGGCTCCGCTTCAACCCGGCAGATCCGGCCTGGCCCGACCGGGACCGTTTCATTCTCTCGGCTGGGCACGGCTCCATGCTCCTCTATGGCCTCCTTCACCTGTTCGGCTACGATCTTCCCCTGACAGAGTTAGAGAGATTCCGCCAGTGGGGGAGCAGGACGCCCGGGCATCCAGAGTACGGCGTAACACCGGGGGTGGAGGTTACCACCGGCCCGCTGGGACAGGGATTTGCCAACGGTGTGGGGATGGCCCTGGCAACACGGATGGCGGCCGACCGCTTCAACGACGACCTCTTTTCCCCCATCGCCCACCGGGTCTACGCCCTGGTGAGCGACGGCGACCTGATGGAGGGGATCAGCCAGGAGGCGGCTTCCCTGGCCGGTCATCTGAAGCTGGGAAACCTTATTTACATCTACGACGACAACCGGATCACCATCGAGGGGAGTACCGACCTCGCCTTTTCCGAGGATGTGGCGGGGCGGTTCACGGCCTGCGGCTGGCATGTCCAGAAAATAGACGGCCACGATTTTGCCCGGATCGACGCCGCCCTTGCCGCAGCCCAGGAGGAAGAAGAGCGGCCATCACTCATCATTGCCCGCACCCATATCGCCCAAGGGAGCCCCGGCAAACATGATTCATCGTCCGCCCACGGTTCCCCCCTCGGAGCGGAGGAGGTGGCCGCCACCCGCCATAACCTGAACTGGCCGGCCGAGCCTTTTCATGTCCCGACAGAGGTGAGGGATATCTGTGCACGGCGGCGCGAAACGCTTGAAGAGGAATACGGAAGATGGCAGGACGGTTTCAGGAAGTGGCGGCGGCGCAATCCGGAACGGGCCAGGCTCTGGGACGGCATGTGGCGGCAAAAGCAGCCGGCTGACCTCGTGCAGCGACTCCTGGCCGCCGTCGGCGATGCGGACGGCGCCACCCGTGCCCTCTCCGGCAAGGTCATCCAGGCAGCGGCAGCGGCTTTCCCGGCACTGGTCGGAGGCTCCGCCGACCTGGAACCTTCCACCAACAGCTGGATAAAGGGTTCGCAGGGAATCGCCGCCGGCACCTACGATGGCCGCAACATCCATTTCGGGGTACGGGAACACGCCATGGCCGCCATGATGAACGGCATGGCCCGCTATGGTTGCTTCATCCCCTTCGGCGCCACTTTCCTCGTCTTTTCCGACTATTGCCGTCCGGCCATCCGACTCGCCGCCCTCATGGAACAGCAGACGATCTACCTCTTCACCCACGACTCCCTCTTCGTCGGCGAGGACGGCCCGACTCACCAGCCGGTGGAACAACTCTCCGCACTTCGCCTCATTCCTAACCTGGCCGTGTTCCGGCCAGCCGACGGCGTGGAGACGGCCCTGGCCTGGACCGCGGCGCTACGCCGCTCCACCGGCCCGTCTGCCCTCATACTGACCCGTCAGAAACTCCCCTCCCTTGCGAGGGAGCCGGCTTTTACCCCGGATATGGTCCTGCGGGGAGGATACGTGCTGGAGGCGGGGGGAAAGCAGCCAGACGTAATCCTCCTCGCCAGCGGCTCGGAAGTCTCCCTGGCAGTGACAGCAGCTGCCTCCCTGCGGGAGCAGCAGATTGCCGTCCGTGTTGTCTCAGTCCCCTCGCTGGAGACTTTTCAGAACCAGCCGGCCAGCTACCTCCGCAAGATCATCCCTCCACGGGTACCCCGTGTGGCCGTGGAGGCAGGACGGGGAGAACTCTGGTGGCGCCTGCTGGGAGTGCGCGGCCTGTTCATCGGTGTGGAAAATTTCGGTGCCTCGGCTCCGGCGGAGGTCCTTGCAGAGAAGTACGGGTTGACCCCCAGCCAGGTTGCTGAGCGGGTTATACAGCATCTTCGGACCAGAAGGAAACTGTTCATTGCATAAAACCGTCGGTTAAGGTTATTCTTGCGCATTGAGTCTTGGACACCAGCTAAAATTCACGGGGGAGAATCCTGCATGGACAACAAGGAAAGCCTGAAAAAATCCCTTCTCTTCTCCGGCCTGGACGACGGGCACCTGGCAGAAGTAGCGGCCATCGTCTCTCGCCGGAGCTTCGCCAAGGGGGAAACCCTCTTTGCGGAAGGGGATACGGCCAACGGTTTCTATCTCCTCGTCTCCGGCAGCATGAAACTCTGCAAGGTTTCCCCCGACGGCAAGGAAAAGGTCCTCCACTTCGTGCACCCCGGCGAGACCTTTGCCGAGGCGGCCTTCTTTGGCGATGGCCGCTATCCCGCCGAGGCCCGGGCGCTGGAAAAGGGAGAGGCGCTTTTTTTCCCCCGGGAAGCGTTCATGGGTCTCCTGGAACGCAATCCCCGCTTTTCCCTCAACCTGATCGTTTCCCTGTCGCTCCTCCTTCGCCGCTTCGCCCGCCAGATCGAGGAACTCTCCTTCGCCGAGGTCCCTGCCCGCCTGGCCACCTACCTGATCGAGCTGGCCGAACGGAAATCGACCACCTTCCAGGGGAAGACCTATCTCGACCTGGACATGAAAAAGGGGGAGTTGGCATCCCGTCTCGGTACGGTCAGCGAAACGCTTTCCCGGACCTTCAGGAAGCTGAAGGAGGAAGGGATTATCGACGTTGAGGGGAGCAGGGTGCTGATTCACAGCATGGACCGGCTGAACGGACTGGCCGGCAGACCGCATACCGCAAATGGGGCAAGGGTGGGATGATTTAAGGACGCCGTTCACCGGTCAGCAAGTCACACGCCTAAAATTGTCCTTTATATACAGCTTATTACAAATATCAAGCAAACTGGCACGCTCCCTGCTAAATGTAAATCAGCAGCACCAATTAACCAACAAAGAGAGGTCCACCATGAAAAAAGTTCTGTCCGCCATCGTTACCGCCCTCGTAGCAATTTCCTTCGCCGGCCTGGTCTGCGCCGCCGAACCCGCTCCGGCTGCTCCGGCTGCCCAGCCTGCTCTCCCCGCCGGCCACCCGCCGATCAAGAAGGAAGAGAAAAAAGCTGTCAAAAAGGCCAAAAAAGCCAAGAAGGCCGTGAAGAAAGCTGCCGACAAGCCCGCCGAGGCCCCGGCTGCTCCGACCGCACCGGCTGCGAAGTAATTCAGGTCGCACCAGTAAAAAAAGGCCGCATCCTCCCCGGATGCGGCCTTTTTTGTCATGCAACCGGCAGAAGGAACATTCAGTGCACGGCAAAATGTCTAAGCAGAGCCATGCCGAGCAGCCCGAATAATGCCAGGTGGCCGAGCACCCCCACCCCCAATGGGATGTTTTTGTCCTTGCCCGTCGTCGCCACCTCAACCTCCCCCCGTATCTCCCGAAGTTCCGCGTAGATGAGGTAGTGATAGATCATGCTGAATGGTATGAACAGGAGCGACAGGAACGAACCTGCAATCGGTATCATTCCTGCGGCCACTGAAATGAGCCACAGCACAAATACCCGGAAGAACACGTCGAGCCAACGCCCCCTCACGTACTCCTTGCTTTTGAGGAGCGCCGCCATCCCCCGGTCCCCCTCGACTACCAGAACGAACTGTCCGAAAAAAAACCAGATGTAGAAGATGACTCCCGGCACTATGAAGAGAAGGAAGCCGCCAACAATGATGAAACCGGAAAGGGAATAGAGCCAGATGAATGAGCCGAGCCGCTCCCACCCCTTCACTAGTGAATCACGTATCCCCAGGGTCTCGTCAGCCACGGCGAAGACCAGAGCAGCGGCTCCCCAGTAGGCAGCGCACAGGCCGATGACCCCGCCGGTAAAACCCCCGCCAATCAGCAGGGGAACTCGCCCCTCCGGCATAACCAGGGAGATGAGAAAGCCGGCGCCGAGGAACAGGCCGACCGGAACGAGTACACAGGCAATGATGATCAGGTAGAGAACGAGAAGTATCCCGATCCGGTTCTTGAACACCTCCCACGATTTGCCAAAGAGGTCGCCAAGGCCCGAGAGTTCCCGTCGGGGAGGTAATTTTCTGCCGTTCCCTCCCGAAGCCCCTTGGTCGGTGCCGGTGGGGTACGGAGAAGAAATGGGTGGGGGTGAGGAAGTGCCGGCGCCAGAAGACGCAAGCGGTTCTGGTGGCGGAGGAGTTAGCAAGGGAGGCGGGTCGGTCACGGCTGCAACCGGCGCATCAGTTTCGAGAGGGAATGATTCCTTGCAGCGGGGGCAGGTTACCCGGACCGCTCCTTCCGGAACAACCCCTACCGCTACCTCTTTAGAAAAGCCGCAGTGGGAACAGGTAATGGTGACGGTTGCCATGCAGTCTTACCTCGCGGGAAAGTTTCGCTCGACTTTACCACACTGGTCAGGCTTGGCAACCAGTTTCTCCGCACAAGGTCCTGCCTAGCGGCAGTCCTCCCGCCAGAGACAGACATTCTGGCCGCACTGGTCCGCCGTTCCGCTCTCGAAACAGGCAGGGTTCCCTTCCGCGGCCTGGATCGCCCTGACGAGGTCCGCTTTCTTCATCTTACCTGCTTTTATCCCCTGTTTCCGGGCGATCTCCTTGATCTCATCGAGCTTCATTTCCTCCCTCCTTCCTCGGTAAATGTTTGTCCCTTACCGTCACGGCACAAACAGGTTGTCAGGAGTATACTACTATGATTAAATTTTTCAAACATTATTCTGTTATTGCGCCGAACCCGGCGCTGTCCCGGAAATGACGGTTCATCCCCGTCACCCTTCTTCCACCCTGTTTCGCCCCCCCTGTTTGGCCCGATAAAGCGCCATATCCGCCCTTTTCATGAGAGTCTCGCTTCCCCTGTCACCCGGTTTGGAGAGAGCAAAGCCGGCACTGAGGGTGATGGTGACGTCTTTCTCTCCATCCCCCATCGGTTCCTGGCTGACCGTGGTCCGCAACCGCTCCGCGAGATGCAACGCTTCTTCGGCATTCGTGCCAGGGGAGATGACGAGGAACTCCTCGCCACCAATCCGTCCGATGGTGTCATAACGACGTGTTGCCTCCTGCAGACGCTTGGCCACACGCTTGAGGACGAGATCGCCAAAGGGGTGGCCATGGGTATCGTTGATTCGCTTGAAATGGTCGATGTCAAGGATGATGAGACAAAGGGTTTCCTGCAGCCTGCCAGCCCGCTCGAATTCCTCTTCGAGCCGCTTCATGATGTGCCGCCGGTTCTTGAGCCCGGTCAGTTCGTCGGTGGAAGCGAGCTTCTTGAGCCGCTTCTGCACTTCATCGAGCTTGATGACAAGCCGCCAGGTGAGAATGTAGATGAGCGTCACCAGGAGACCGATGGTCAGTACCGCAGCGACAACAATAAGTATTTTGTTCGCGCGGGCTTCCCGGACAAGGGTGGTCATGGGGATGGAGATACTTATCGCACCGATGACGTCACCAACCTTGTAACCCTGGGTGGTATGGCACTCAAGGCAGCTCTGCTCCACAAAGAGCGGCTTCAGGTAACGAAATGAAGGATTATCCCCTTTTTGCTGAAAATGCGATTCACGCTCCCCCCGGGCAAACTGGTCGAACGCCGCCGTTTCCAGCTTGTCCGGCACGTTGGCCGGGTCGATGGGCTTGAGACTGACGATGCGGAACCTCACCCCGTCCTGCTTTTCGCTGCGGTGGGATATCTCCTCAATCATGATGGCGTGGTTGCGGATGGTGAATGTTCGCCCCCCCGCCACCTTCACATCGGGGTTCACGCCGAGTTGCCGGAGATAGGCATTGGAATCGACCCCGCGACGCTTTTCTACGTAGACACCGCCGTAGTCGTAGTTCCACATCTTGGTATGCATGATCAGATCGGCATAGGTTGCCGCCTGCTCCCGAACCCGTTCGTACATGAGGGTGTTGGTACGGGTATAGAGCACCGCGAAGATACCGGCGACGATGAAGGCGACGAGCGCGCCGAGAGTGATAACGAACAGCTTGACATGCTCGAAGTAATTGAACGGCTTGGGCCAGAGACGGAGTGTGAGGGGAAAAAGCTTCAGCGCGGTGCTCCTTCCTGTCGCGACGGATTGGCAGGGTTGGTCTGGGCACCCGTTAGCCGGCGCAGGACCTTGAGAAAATTCCTGGTCAGGAGCGGATGGAGTTCGTTCCCCGCCTGTCCCAGCATGATGTCGGAAATTTCGTCGTATTCGAGGGCTCCTCGATAGGCCCGATTGCTGCGCAGGGCATCGAAGCAGTCGGATACCGTCGTCATCTGGCTGCAAAGGTTCTGCCGCCACCCGGGAGTGACGGCGGGATAGCCGGTACCATTGAATCTCATATGGTGCTCGAAAGCGGTCACCACCGCAAGCCGCGGCACACCAGGGGTATCGAGCAGGTATTGAGCCCCCTTGAGAGGGTGCTCCCGGACCAGTTTCCACTCATCGTCTTCCAGCTGGCCCGCCTTTTTGAGGATTTCTTCGGGGATGAACAGCTTGCCAATATCGTGAAGCATGGCCGCTATCCCTATGTCGTGCAAGAGCGGTCCGTCGATGCCGAGCGCCATGGCCTGCCCCAGGTTGAGAATGCAGACATTGGTTGAATGGGTAAAGGTATATTCATCCAGTGCCCGCAACGGCGCCAGAGCCAGGAACGGATTCCCCACCTGCTGGAACGCATCCACGAAGCCGGCCACGATCTCGGAAATACCGACCACATGGAGCTTCCGATGCCGGCGCACCCCCTGGTAGATATCCATGAAGCGGGCCACCTCTTCGGCGGGGATCTCCTCCAGAGAAGGGACAGGGCGTTCGCCGACCTCGTCCCACGTTGTCGCGCTGTCGGCGAAGGGACTTGCGGTAAGAACTTCAAGACGCCCGAACCGGACGTGATCGGTGGAGCGGACTCCCCCGCCAGCCCCCATCTGCCTGGAAAGGCAGCCGACCAGAAGCTTCAATTCCTGATGGGTGACCCCCCGAAGCAACCGGAGATGACCGACGCCACGGCTTTTCAGGGCACGGGAAAAACGGTTGACATACATGTTGCTGTCGAGCGGGGAGTCGGCAAAGACCAGTTCTTCATCGACGAGGAGCAGCGCTACCTCCTCTCCATCACCCATGGCCCCCAGTAGATCGGACAGGGCCGTCTCGCAGAGACGCGCTACCTGCTGGTGCTCCAGATTATAGAGAGAGGCATTGGATACCGCCGTCATCAGATGACGGATGCAGCTTTGCAGGTTTGTACGCCGGTCGCCGCTCATGCGCCCCTCACTGACAACTGTTGCCGTACATCTGACGCCGCCTTGGCGAGTTCCTGGTTGTCCCCCCGGCACAACTCGTCGAGCAGGTAGCTAACCCAGGCCGGAGGGTAATGCGCCAGGGAATGCACTATCTTCACCTTGAGAAGGGCATGCTTCTGCGGATGGAGAAGATTCCGGGAACGGAGCAGTGTCACCAGTTCCGGTAGCGCGTCCACATTCCCCATCTCCCCGAGGGTCTTCACCACGGCACTCTTGAGCCCAAACTCGTAATCGGCAATGCCTCCCTTCGCCAGAAACGCCAGGAGCATGGTTACAACCTGCGGGTTGCGACTCTGTGCCGCCAACTGAACCCCCATCAGTCGCTGCTCACGATCTTTGCCGGTCAGATAGCGGTGCAGAAGCCGATCGGACTCAGGGTCCTGATAATGGAGGAGGGTCTTGAGCAGTTCCTGGCGAACCTTCGGATGGGGATGGGAGAGGAGGAGCTTTATATGGCGCACCACCGTAGGGTCATCAAGGTCGCGGAGAAGCACAAGGAGATTACGGACGAAATACCAGCGGCTGTCACGCAGCCTGGCCAGGGCGGCATCCCGCGCGATTGCTCCCATCTTCTGCAGACAGTCCATGTAAAAATGGCGCAGGGACATGCGTTGTTCCTGCGCCAAGGCATCCAGAAGTGGCCCCGCAAAGGGGGCGCCAACCCGCAGAATTAGTCGTTGAATCTCGCCATACTTGGCCTTACCCCAGAAAACAAGCCCCTGCACCACCTCCGCCACGAATTCGGGCCGGGCGAACACCGCCAGCACTTCACCAAAGAGCCCTGCCGTCCTCATCTCCATGGCAGGATGTATACTCTCCAGGCGGTCGTACATGGTAGCAAGTGAAGCGAAATCCCCCATTTCGAGGAAATAGCCACTGAGATCGAGGAGATTTCGTTGCAGCACGTGCGTCGGGCAATCATCGGGGAGTTCTTTGAGGATCTCCAGGATAACCGCATTTACCTCTGTCTCCACGCAGTGGTTGGTAAGGGTCTCCTTCAACTCCGCAATTTCATCCTCTTCCAGGGCGGATACCCCTTCGATGGCCACGATGGTGCGAAGCTTTTCCTGGTAAGCCGCGGGAAGAAAGTGGTCGCCGTTGTCCTCACGGAAGATCATCGCCAGATCGTCCCGCAGCTCCCGTTCGGTCGGTTGCTGCAGCTTCGCTACCTGGCTCTTCGCCTCCCCCAGCGGTGCATGCGCCGCCAGTTTCTTTACCAGATCCAGGACGACCGGCGAAAGGGAAGAGTTGGAGACACTGATGTCTTCCAGGGCGTCCAGAATGACCTCCGGCGGAAAGCGTTTCACCAGCTCCTCGGCCATCTCCTGTCGTGCCGGGAGGGAAGAGAAGGCACTGAGGAGAAACTGACGGCGCACCTCCGGATTGAGCTGGTTGATGCAGGCCGCCAGCTTGTCGATGGTCTCACTGCCCCCCCCCCTGGCACGCTGCCGGTCCATGTTCCGCAGGAAATCGGTGACCGCCTGTTCGTAGCTGGCCATACTCTTGGCCGGGGTCAACGCAAGCTGCCGATTCAGGGCCTGGGCCATCATTTCCGGCGTGATCGCATCCCACTCGGCAGCCCGTTCCCCCCAAGGGGCAAGAGTCCCCTCGAGCAGGCCGTGGATGAACTGTTCCCAGAGTTCAACTGTCTCCCGCTCCGGTTGCGTCAGCACCACTTCGTCGGTGGCATGGAAAGAGCTGTAGTCAATTGCCTGAACCTGCAGATGGGTGATGCCAGCGGCGGCGACCACTGCCTCTATCCCACCCCGCCCCCGGACTTCTTCCTTTTTCAGACAGAGTATTTCATTGAAACGCTGCAGCTCCTCCGGAGGCAGGTCGCCACTGAAGCTTATGGAGGCAATGCCATGGCCGAAGAGTGCCCGCGCCAAATCGCGGTACAAGGGGTTATTCCTGTCAAGAAAACCCTCACCGATTATAAGGGTGTCACGAGCGATGCCAATGGTAAGAACGGGTTGAACTTCGAGGAGTCGTTGCAGCAGCCGCAGGACCTTGCCGGCAGATGCCACGATGATAGGGTGGTTGGAGGGATAGGCGGTAACATGGCGGCGTGAGATATTCAGCTCGCAGATAAAATCCGACAGCAGTCTGGTATCCAACCCAAGTTCAGATTTTTCCATGACATCGGTGGACACGCGAGCCCCTGTCTCCATGACAGCGCCTTACCTGCGCACGCACGGTGCTGGCTTGATTTATAGGTGAATGCCATGGCAAAGAGCGGTGGCCACGGCAAGAAGCGCAAGAGAAGGAGGAAAAGAGATGGGCCGCATCCCGGCGGTTCCGTCGTGCCATCATTTTAGTATAGATGATGACACTTTACAAGCATCGATGCGGACGAAGGAAGGGGCTGATGGTGGCTAGGGGGGGCAGCAGCCGCAGACCGAGCGGAACAGGGTGGTGCTGAGATAGCGGTCGCCGCGGTCGGGAAGAATGGTCACGATGGTGCCGCTGTCGAGGTTTTTTGCGGCCTCGATGGCTCCGGCCACGGCAGCGCCGCTCGACATGCCGACGAACAGCCCTTCTCGCCGGGCCAGTTCCCGGGCCATGGCAAAAGCCTCCTCGTCAACGACGGTGCATTTCCCGTGAAGGGCCGATGGCTGATAGATTTCCGGCACGATCGCCTCTTCCATGTTCTTCAGCCCCTGAATGGCGTGTCCCAAAGGTGGCTCCACACCGATCACTCTGACCCGCGGGTTGTGCCGGCGAAAGTACTCCGCCACCCCCATGAGAGTGCCGGTGGTTCCCATCCCCGCTACGAACAGGTCGATCTCGCCGCCGGTCTGCCGCTGGATCTCGGGACCGGTCGTCTCCACATGGGCCAGGACGTTGCAGGGGTTGGCGTACTGGTTGGGCATGTAGTAGCGGTTCGGCTCAGCGGCGAGAATGCGATGCGCCATCCGGATCGCTCCGTCCGTTGCCTCTCCGGCGGGAGAAAGCACCACTTCGGCTCCGTAGGCTTCCAGGACACTGCGCCGCTCCTGGCTCACGCAGGCAGGCATCACCAGCTTGACCCGGTATCCCTTGGACGTGCCGAGCATCGCCAGGGCGATCCCCGTATTGCCGGAGGTCGGCTCCAGGATTATCTTCCCATGGGAAAGCGCCCCGTTCTCCTCGGCCCTGGTCAGCATATAAAGGGCCGGCCGGTCCTTGATGGACCCGCCGGGGTTGTTCCCCTCCAGCTTGGCCAGGATACGAACCCGCGGGTTCGGCGAGAAGGAAGTCAATTCGATGAGCGGCGTGTTGCCGATGGCTGCGGCGAGGCTGAACGGTTTGTGGTTCATGGGGGCTCCCGGACGGAAAAAGGTTATCGTGGTGCCGGCGCACTGGTACGTGGCTTACGCCGCCTTCGCCGGCGGCGTTTTCCGGCCGGTGGTGCACCTTCGTGTGTGGCAGTGTCAACGGAGGGACGGTCGACGACATTCTCGCGGCTGTAACGGTCCCACCAGCTCCAGATATCCTGACCCCCGTTACCCATCTCCGCCTGCAGGCGGAGATATGCCAACGCAGTAGGAAAACCGGGACGGCCGAGAAACGACTGGGGGCGCTTTCCCGGCATTTTGCCGAACCGTTGCTGGCTGGAGAGGATATCGCGGACTTGCATCCCTACCCGGTTCGGGACAAGAACCGTCGGCGCCAGCTCGCCAAGCCACTCGGCAACCGCCTGGTTCAGTGCCTCCTGGGGAGGAGTACCTCCCTGCCGAAACGCAGCCGCCGATTCTTCCAGATACTCGCCGAACATCAGTGCCAGGAAAAGCGGCGGCACCACGGTCTCCCCCTGCTGAACCAAAGCATCAACGCGGTCAAGGGCTTGGCTCACCCGGGTATGGGGAAAACCGTCCGTCTCCGTGTCAAGCCAGACATTGAAGCGGGGGAACAGAGGTGCGAACAGGCCGGTCCGGCGCAGCATCTGGTAACTCTTCTCCCCCTCCCCGAGCAGAAACAGCTTGAGCATCTCCTCGAACAGACGGGGTGGGGTGGCCCGGTTGATGGTAGGCGCCAGATCCAGGATTGCCTGCCAGGTATCCTGTTCCACATCAAGGCCAAGCATGGCGGCAAAGCGAACCGCCCGCAGCATCCGCACCGGGTCCTCGGTGAAGCGTACCAAAGGGTCACCGATGGTCCGGATAACGCCGGCTTCCAGGTCTGCCATCCCGCCGGCATAGTCGATAAGGGAGAAATCGGCAATATTGTAGAAAAGGGCATTGACCGTGAAATCGCGGCGCAGGGCATCTTCCCGGGGGTTGCCGAAGACATTGTCCCGCAGCACCATCCCCTCGTCGCTCTTGAGGTGGCGCGGCGACCTGGGCGCAGGCTCGGCGTCGGAAGAAGGGGATGACTTCTCTCCTGCCTCGGCTTTCTCTGCCGCGTCATCCTCAGCCTGCAGGGCGCGGAAGGTAGCGACCTCGATCAGTTCGTCCTGAAAATGGATGTGGGCGAGCCGGAAGCGACGGCCGACGAGGCGACAGTTGCGGAACAGCCGCTTGAGCTGGCCCGGCGTCGCGTCGGTCACCACGTCGAAATCCTTCGGTTCGCGCCCCAAAAGAAGGTCACGTACGCACCCCCCCACCAGGTAGGCGATAAATCCTTGGTCCCGCAGACGATACAGGACCCGCAGGGCATTGGGGCTCACCATGCTGCGGGAAATGGGGTGGGCTGACCGGGGAATGACTAGGGGCGTTATGGTTTCCATAGGAGCCTCATTACTACCACAGACGGTAGAGAAATGCAAAGAACCGTAGGTGATAACATCCATTCCTGCTATACTCTATCGTAATTTCCCCTTACGAGGTGCGGATGTTCGGCTGGTTCAAAAAAAAGGACGATCCCCCGCTGGTCTTTCCCGACAACCGGGCGGCCTTCGACTATGCAATCTCCCATATGGATTACCCGCTTTTGCTCGGGGCGGTCATACCCGCACTCGTCGAGGAAGAAGGAAAGGCTGGCGCAGAGGGTGAACGCTATTACCTGCTCCGGCTGGCGACCAGGGGAGGCGATCGGACAGTATGGGGCTGCACACTCAAGGAGGGAACCGATTTCCCGAATATCGGAGACCTTGTCGGTTTCCGCATCGTCACCATCGCCTCAGACCTCCCTGCCAACATGAACCTCATCGGCTACATCGCCTGCCAGTTCGCGCCGGTGCTGGTGAAGGAGAAGGGATGGCGCATCGCACGGAATCTCACTCCGGCAGGCATCAAGCCGGAACTCCATATGTGACGGTACGGTAATCTCCCCACTGCGACAAACGGCGCTTTTTTGACCTGCGTCATGGGGAATCCCCCTTGATTCAGCTACGCTCACTCCCATGGAACAATTCACTCCCGATCAGAAAAAAGACCTGAAGGTACTCGTCGACTTCGTGCGGATTTTTTGTGCGGCAAGACACGAAGGACAGTCAGCATTCCACATCCCGACCGAACTTTCAGGGATGTTTCGCACGGGAGTCGCACTCTGTCCCGACTGCGCGGCGCTCCTCGACTATTCCCTTCTCAAGCGCCGCAACTGCCCCCTCGACCCGAAACCGTCCTGCAAGCACTGCCGCATCCACTGTTACAGTAAGGAACACCGCACACAGATCCGCCAGATCATGGCCTTCTCCGGGCGGAGGATGATTATGAGGGGGAGGCTTGACTACCTCTGGCACTACTTTTTTTAGGAAACGGGCCTTTTCCGCAATCTCTGCGTAAGTCTTCGGGGCGGCTTGTGCGGCGTAGCGCTGCTACGCCTCCGCGCCACCCCTCGACAGCCTTGATCTTGCGAAAAAATCTCGTTTCCGCGACAACGGTTATCCAACAAGAAAGGAAGCATACATGATCAGAAAAATCGTCCAGATCGATGCGGAGAAGTGCAACGGCTGCGGGGAGTGCGTCCCAGCCTGCGCCGAAGGGGCCATCCGGATCGTGAACGGCAAAGCGGTTCTTTCCGCCGACAACCTCTGCGACGGGCTCGGTGCCTGCCTGGGAGAGTGTCCCCAGGACGCCATCCACATCATCGAGCGGGACGCGGATGAGTTCGACGAACAGGCGGTGGCCCACCACCTGGCACAGGCCCTTCCCGAGTCCGGCCACGCCGCCCCGCAGCCTGCTCAGCAGCATACTCCCCACGGCGGCTGCCCCGGCTCCCGGGCCATGACCCTGGCGCCACCCATTTCGCCGGCAAACCCTGCAGAGACGGCAAGCCAGACGAGCCAGCTCGGCCAGTGGCCAGTCCAACTCCATCTGGTTCCGACCTCCGCCCCCTATTTCCAGAACGCCGACCTCCTCATCGCCGCGGACTGTGTACCCTTCGCCTACGCCGATTTCCATCGGGATTTCCTGGCAGGCAAGGCGTTGGTAATCGGCTGTCCCAAACTTGACGACAACAACTTTTATGAAGAAAAGCTTGCCGAACTGTTTCGGGTCTCCAGCATCAAGAGCATCACTGTCCTCCGGATGGAAGTCCCCTGCTGCGGAGGTATCGTCATGGCTGCACGGCGAGCTCTGTCGGCGAGCGGCAAGGATATTCCGTTCAAGGAAGTCACCATCGGCATCCGTGGTGAGGTGAAGTAGGGGCGATCCTCGCGATCGCCCTCTTCGGGAATCAGAGAATTTCACTCGCAAAGAGGTGCACAAGACAAAAAGGACTTTTTTTATCTTTTTACATTGACAACCGTTCGTGGGGCTGTTAAGGTTTCTCCACATCACATTAATTCCCCCTGAGAAAGGAGTTTCACCCCCATGAGCGTTTGTACCCTCGTAACCCAGGAAGCCCCCGATTTTATAGCCGATGCGGTGATGCCGGACAATACCTTCGGCCAGATCCAGCTCTCCAGCTTTCGCGGCAAATACACGGTCCTCTTCTTCTACCCCCTGGATTTCACCTTCGTCTGCCCGTCGGAGATACTCGCCTTCAATCAGCGACTTGCCGACTTCAAGGCAAAGAACTGCGAAGTGATCGGCGTTTCCGTCGACTCCAAGTTTACCCACCTGGCCTGGAAGAACACCCCTGTGGAGAACGGCGGCATCGGCGACATCCAGTATCCATTGGTGGCCGACATCAAGAAAGAGATCGCCAGGGCCTACGGCATCCTCTTCGGAGACGCAGTTGCCCTTCGGGGGCTGTTTCTCATCGACACCAAGGGAATCGTCCGGCACGCCGTCATCAATGACCTGCCACTGGGAAGGAGTGTCAATGAGGCCCTGCGGATGGTTGATGCCCTCCAGTTCGTGGAAACCCACGGCGATCAGGTCTGTCCCGCCAACTGGCAGGAAGGCCAGGAGGCGATGAAACCGACGGCGGCAGGGGTGGCAGACTACCTGGCCAAGCACGCCAAGAAGTGATTACTGCCGGAATGGCAAACGGCGCGGCTTTGGCCGCGTCGTTTTTTGTGCAGAAAGAGTATGGTTGCCATGGACGCACCCCGTTTCGAGGAGAGCACCCTTCTGTTCGGCCGGGACCGGTCGGAGCGGATCGTGGCAGCCGAACTGGCCGGCCGCTTCATCCGCCTCTTCTACCGCACACCTGACGGCGTATATTTCCACGATGACCCTTTCCATCCCTTCATCATCCTGACCAATGCCCACCTTCTGTCGGGCTTTCCCCGCCCAACGACCATCAGAACGCTGGCCGGCAGCGGCGAATTTCGTCACCTGGCCCTCTTCAACGACTGGCGCACCTGCCTGGATGCCCGGGATTACCTGGTTCGGACCACCAGCAAAACGCCGTCGGCCGCTGCCGCCCCTTACCTCTTTTTTTCGGACCCAATCCACCAGCACCTGCTCCTGACCGGCAAGACCCTCTTCAAGCAGATCGAGTTCCCGGAGATCAGGCGGCTGGCCCTCGATATCGAGACCTGGTGCGCGCCGGGGTTCGAATTTTCCAACCCCCTGCGGGAAGAGGACCGGATCATTTCCGTCGCGGTGCTCGACAGTGAGGGGTACGAAGAGGTGCTGTCCGGCCACAACCTGGACGAACCTGCCATGCTGGAGCGTCTAAACCGGATACTGCAGGAACGGGACCCGGACGTCATCGAGGGGCACAACATCTTTCGCTTCGACCTGGAGTACCTCCGCATCCGGGCCGCCCGTCACGGCATCAGGCTCGCCTGGGGGAGAGACGGCAGCGAACCGCGGGTTCACCCCTCCCGCTTCACCGTCGCCGAACGGATCGTCGATTACCCCCGCTGGAACGTCTACGGCCGGCATATCATCGACACTTACTTCCTCCTCCTCGTCTATGACGTGGGGAACAGGGACCTGGAGAGCTATGGGCTCAAGGCGGCAGCCCGCCATTTCGGGCTGGCCCGCCCCAACCGGGTCTACCTGGAAGGGTCGGCTATCGCACGCACTTTCCTTGAAGACCCCCAGGCTCTGGCGGATTACAACCTGGACGATGTCCGCGAGACCCTTGCCCTGTCTCGCCTTTTGTCCTACCCCTACTTCCTGCAGACCCGCATGTTCCCTTACTCTTACCAGAACTGCCCTATCCGCGGTAACGCCACAAAGATCAACGCCCTCTTCCTGCGCGAGTACCTGCACCGGGAAACGGCCATTCCCCGCCCTTCGGGTGATGGCGAACTAGAGGGGGGTTACAACAATCTGTTCGTCACCGGTGTGGTGGGACCGGTTGCCCACTGCGATGTGGCATCTCTTTACCCGTCCATACTCCTTGCCTATCGGTTGCAGCCTGACCGGGAGCGTCTCGGTCTGTTCCTCCCCCTTCTCGACGAATTGCGGACCTTCCGGCTCCGGGCAAAGAAGATGGCTCGTGAAACCCCCGATCCCCACCTGCGGGACTATTACCAGGCGCTCCAGCAGGCCTTCAAGGTACTCATCAACTCCTTCTATGGCTACCTCGGTACCACTATCCACAATTTTGCCGACATGGCGCTGGCTGCCGAGGTGACCCTGCGCGGCCGGGAAATCATCCAGCGGATGCTTGACTGGCTGGCAGCACAGGGCGCCAGGCCGGTTGAAGTCGACACCGACGGCATCTATTTCATCCCTCCCGCCGGGGTGACGGCCCTGGGAAAAGCAGCAGAACTGATCGGGGAGCTTTCAACAACACTCCCCGCCGGCATCGATGTGGAAATGGACGGCTGGTACCGTGCAATGTTCTCCTACAAGATGAAAAACTATGCCCTGCTCGACGACGCAGGAAGGATGACCATCAAGGGGAGCGGCCTGAAATCGCGGGGGACCGAGAAGTATCTGCGGGATTTCACCTCCGAAGTGGTACGGCTCCTCCTGCATGGTGAGGGAGATCGCATCGATGCGGTTTACCAGGAATACCTGCAGAGGCTGCGCGACCACGCCATCCCCATCGATCGGCTGGAAAAAACCGAAACGCTCAACGAATCCCCTGCCAGCTATCAGCAGAAAGTGCAGCAAGGAAAGCGGCTCCCTGCGGCAGCCTTTGAACTTGCCCTCCAGTCAGAGCGTGACTACCAGGCCGGAGACCAGATCAGTTACTACGTCACCGGACACGCGAAAGGAGTGGCCGCCTACGAAAACTGCCGCCCCGTCGGCAGCTACGATCCGACCAAGCCCGACGAAAACGTTGAATACTACAAGAAAAAACTGCGCCTCCTCCACCGGAAGTTCATCCCTTTCCTCCCCGCCGAAAAATCACTGTTCGAGTGATAACAGTATCAGGCGTGCACACGTGCCTGAGCGCACTATCGCTGGGACTTCTGTACACGGGAAGTCCTCCCTGCAGGAAAGACGAGGAAAAGCCGCTATAAAATTGGAAGAATGATGCCTCTGCACTGACACAAGCTTGCCACGCCGCACTAATTGTGTTAAAAGACAATTACATTCAATATGTTCGTGTTTTTGAAAGGAGATTATATGCGGATTCTCACCAGAACTCTCCCCCTCCTGCTCCTGCTTTGCCTTGCCAGTCCGGTCCTCGCCCAGGATTCCCCGAAACCGGAAACCATTGTGGACAAGATGGCCTTCAAATTTGTCCGCGGCGTGACAAATGTGGCAACGTCCATCGCGGAGGTCCCCAAGCAGACCTACCTTAATGTGCGGGACCGGGGGAAGGTCGGTTACGTGGTCGGACCACTTGCGGGTATTGGTATGACTGTCTACAGAGCAGTGATGGGAGCCGCCGAGACGGTGTTCTTCATGGTCCCCCAACCGGGTTATTTCGACCCCATGGTCGATCCCGAGTATGTCTGGCAGGGGTGGGAAGAGATGCGAAATGAGCCCATTAATCAGGCCGATGCGGGACAGCCGGCGCCGGCGAAATGATATGGAACGGAACACACTGAAAAAGATGGCGGGCATGGCACTGCTGTGCGCGGGACTTCTCTGTGGAGAAGTGAACCCTGTCCATGCCGGTGCCGACAACTTCCAGACCCCGGAAAATTCGTCTCCCCAGCAACTGGTGGAAGGCATGTCGGGCAAGATGGTCAGGGGGGTCACCAACGTTGCGACCGGCTGGCTGGAATTCCCCATGCAGATATATCTGACCATCAAGAACGAGGGAGTCACGAAGGGACTGACCGTCGGCCCACTGAAAGGGCTCGGCATGACCCTGGTCAGGACGGTAACGGGAGCCGCCGAAACCACGACCTTCTTCCTCGCCTATCCCGGTTTTTACGACCCCTATTTTGAGCCTGAGTTTGCCTGGGAAGAAGAGTAGGAAACAAACAGAGGGGCTGCCGTTTCTACCCGCATTGCAGACAAAAAAAAGCCGCATCCGAAGAGGCGGCTTTTTTCATGTGCTGTGAATCTCGAATTACTTCGCGGCCGGAGCAGCAGGAGCAGCAGGAGCAGCAGCTTCTTCTTTTTTCACGGCTTTCTTGGCTTTCTTGGCTTTCTTGGCTTTCTTGGCCGGTTTCTTCTCTTCTTTCTTCACTTCGGCAGCCGGAGCAGCCGGAGCAGCCGGAGCAGCAGCAGGCTTGGCGGGCTCAGCGGCGCACACGATACCAGCGAAAGAAACGGCAACAAGAGCAGCAACGATGGTGGACAGAACTTTTTTCATTTGTACTTCCTCCTAAAAATGGTTTGTGCCTATCTCATTAGCACTACTCATGCCAACCTTATGACAACATGTAATTACAGCAGGTTATACGATATATACCCTTATAACCAGCACCACATCCATATACGGTAACCGGAAATCGTCCAGTCAAAACCTCATTTGCGGTATATGGTGCAGTCAAGTCGACACGGCATCTCTCTTGCTAAAAACATTAAATTGTACTATGTTGGCAAATAGATAGGTCGTGGCGGTAGCCCCCGCCGGGACCTTTTTTTTTCGGCTGCCATCAGTTCTCCCCGGCAACCCGCACCTCTACGGTTAATGACTACAGTTCCGGAGTATCGCCTTGCTGAATGATGACTTGCTTAGAATCGAAAAACCTGCCCGCTACATGGGGGGCGAAATGGGGGGAGTGCGCAAGGAACGGCCGGAAATCCGCTTTGTCCTCGCATTTCCCGATGTTTATGAAGTGGGGATGAGCCATCTGGGACTGCAGATTCTCTACGGAATTCTGAACAGCGTACAGTGGCTCGCCGCTGAACGTGCTTACACCCCCTGGCCCGACCGGGAAGAGCAGCTCCGTCACGAAATGACTCCCCTTGCCACCCTGGAAAGCGGCACTCCACTCGCACGGGCAGATATTGTCGGCTTTACGCTCCAGTACGAGCTTTCCTACACCAACATCCTCAACATGCTGGAACTGGCAGGCATTCCCCTCCTTGCAACCGAGCGGGACGCATCCTGGCCGCTCGTCATAGCCGGCGGCCCGTGTGCCGGAAACCCGGAGCCCCTGGCCGATTTTTTTGACGCCGTCCTGCTGGGGGACGGGGAAGAGGCATCCATTGAGATTGCTGAAACCGTTCGTCGATGGAAGCTTGAAGGAAGCGGCAACAAAGCGGCTCTTCTGACGGAACTGTCGAAAATCGAAGGGGTGTATGTCCCCTCCTTCTTCACCATCAGCTACGGGGAGAACGGGCAGATCGCGGTCATCGATCCCCTCAAGCCGGGCTATGATCGAGTGAAGCGGCGAATCCTTGCCAACCTGGAGGATGCCCCCTACCCTACCGCACCGGTCATTCCCTTCCTGAAAACCGTCCACGATCGGGTAAGCCTGGAGATCGCCCGCGGCTGCACCCGCGGCTGCCGCTTCTGCCAGGCTGGCTACATCTACCGCCCGGTGCGGGAACGTTCGCCACAGCGGATACTGGATCTGGTCGAGGCGACCCTCCGCAATACCGGCTACGATGAGATTTCTCTTCTCTCCCTATCCACGGGGGATTACAGCTGCATCGCACCACTTCTCAAGGAACTCATGGCGAGGTATGCGGAGCAAAGGATCGCCGTTTCCTTTCCGTCGCTCCGGGTTGGCTCACTCACCCAGGAACTGGTGGACGAGGTAAAGAAAGTGCGCAAGACCGGCTTTACTCTTGCCCCGGAGGCGGGGAGCGAGCGACTCCGGCTGGTGATCAACAAGGGGATAACGGAAGACGACCTGCTGCAGAATGCCGCGGAGGTCTACCGGGCCGGCTGGCGGCTCATTAAGCTCTACTTCATGATCGGCCTTCCGACCGAAACCATGGACGACGTGCTCGGCATCGCCGACCTGGCAAGAAAGGTCAAACAGCAGGGAAAGCTGTCGGGGCACGGCGGCGAGGTGAACGTGGCGGTCTCCAGCTTCGTCCCCAAACCGAACACCCCCTTCCAGTGGGAACCCCAGATCAGTTACGAGGAGATCCTCACCAAGCAGGAATTCCTCCGGACGGAACTGAAGAAACGCAAGCTCAACTTCAAATGGCAGGACGCACCGCTGTCGGTCATGGAAGGGGTCTTTGCCCGCGGCGACCGCCGCCTCGGCAAGGTGTTGCTGGAAGCCCGTCGCCTCGGCTGCCGCTTCGACGGCTGGGGTGAGCATTTCAGCTTCTCCCGCTGGCAGGAGGCGTTCAAAAACTGCGGCATCGACCCGCGTTTCTACCTCCGCGGCCGGAATCCTGCGGAAATCCTCCCTTGGGACCACCTGGAATGCGGGGTAACCAAGGAGTTCCTGCTGCGCGAACTCGCCAACGCAACGGCCGATGATGCCGCCTATACTCCCGACTGCCGTACCGGCGCCTGTACCGGTTGCGGGGTCTGTGACTTCGGCAATATCAGGATGCGGCTGAGCGCTCCCGACTTAAAGGAACCCACTGCCGCTGCTCCACCAACCGAGATACCACTGCCCACAACAACACCGACACGCATCCGCATCCGCTTCAGCAAAACCGGCCCCATGCGCTTTCTGAGCCACCTGGAGATGATCACGCTCTTCACCCGTGCAGTTGGGAAGAGCCGGGTGCCGATCCGCTACTCCCAGGGATTTCATCCCCACCCCAAATTCTCCTTCGCCACTGCCCTGTCGGTAGGGGTTGAATCGTGGGCCGAATACCTGGACATGGAACTGGCCGAACCCTGGAGCGCCGACAGGGTGAAGGATGCCCTCAATTCGGTCCTCCCCGCAGGGGTTGAAATTCTCGAAAGTGCAGAAATCCCGTTGAACAGTACCTCCCTGTCGGTTATCATGGATAAGGTGCGCTACCGGGTCACCCTTCCTGCCGGACTCGACCTCGACCTGCCGGCGCGGGCGGTGTCCTTTCTCGCCCTGGAAAGCCATCCGTACCACCGGGAGAAAAAGGGAAAGATCCAGGATTTCGACCTGCGCATGGAACTTCAGGACCTCCGGGTTTCCGGCGGCGAGTTGGAGATGGTCGTCGGCCGCGGCAAGCCCCTTGAATTCGCCGCCGCCATAACCGGCCTCTCCCTGGAAGAACTGACGGGCGCACAGGTCGAAAAACTCGACGTGATTTTCAAAGATTTACCTTCTTGAAAGATATTAATAACAATTAAATAGTTAAGAAACGTGGATATTTGCCCTGGCAAACCGGGAGAATGCGCGAAACCGCAATTAGTGCCATGCCGCCCAACTTTGCTTGCAAATTGGGCCGCGAAGGCGCCCCGAAGGGGGCCGCCAATGGCCGAGCCACAAGCAAACCCGATGACTCACACAGTCAGGATGAAAAAGCCGCGTTTCCGGAGGAACAGATGGGCAACGAACTGGTCATAAACACCGCCTCCCACGAAACCCGCATCGCGCTCATAGAGAACGGCACCATCGCCGAACTCTACATTGAGCGGAGCCGGGTCAAGGGGATCGTCGGCAATATTTACAAAGGACGGGTCATCCGGGTGCTTCCCGGCATGCAGGCCGCCTTCGTGGACATCGGCCTGGAGAAGGCCGCCTTCCTCTACGTTGCCGACGTCTTCGACGCCATGGACGAATACGAGTCGTTCATGGACGGCAACGGCAAGAAGGAAGAGCAACCTGAAGGCGAGGGGGAAGGTGCTGTGCTGCATCCGCTCCACCCCATCGAAGAACTCCTCCAGGAGGGGCAGGAGCTCCTGGTGCAGATTTCCAAGGAGCCCCTCGGCACCAAGGGGGCACGTATCACCGCCCACATCTCCCTCCCCGGCCGGCACCTTGTCTACATGCCGACCGTTGACCATGTGGGGGTATCACGCCGCATCGAGGAGGAGGTGGAGCGGGAGCGGCTCAAGGAGATCGTCGAACGGATCAAGCCTGCAAACGGCGGCTTCATCGTCCGTACCGTCTCGGAAGGGAAAAGCGAGGAGGACCTGGTCGCCGACCTGAACTACCTGACCAAACTCTGGGGTGAGGTGGTCAAGAAGAACGAGAAGGCCCACGCCCCCAGCCTCATCCATTCCGACCTGGACGTAACCCAGAAGGTGGTACGGGACATTCTCACCGAAGCGGTGGACCGGATCGTGGTCGATTCCAAGCCGGAGCACGACCGGATCGTCCAGTTCATCACCACCTTCATGCCGAAAATGAAATACTCCATCGAGCTCTACGACGAGGAAGAGCCTATCTTCGACCACTTCGGTCTGGAGGTGGAAATCAGCCGCGCCCTGGGGCGGAAGGTCTGGCTAAAATCGGGCGGCTACATCATCATCGAACAGACCGAGGCACTCACCGCCATTGACGTTAACACCGGCCGCTTCGTGGGAAAGCACAATCTGGAAGACACCATCCTCAAGACCAACCTGGAGGCGGTCAAGGAAATCGCCTACCAGTTGCGCCTCAGGAATATCGGTGGCATCATCATCATCGACTTCATCGACATGGAAAAGGAGGTCAATCGGGACAAGGTCTTCACCGCCTTGGAGGAGGCGCTTAAAAGCGACAAATCCAAGACCAATATCCTCAAGATCTCCGAATTGGGGCTGGTGGAGATGACCCGCAAACGGGTGCGGGAGAGCATCGGCAGGATGCTCTGCGAGCCCTGTCCCTACTGCGAGGGGCGCGGCTATGTCAAGTCCAAGACCACCGTCTGCCACGAGATATTCCGGGAGCTCAGGAGGGAGATGCTCGACATCCGCGGCACCAAGGTGATGCTCACCGTCCACCCTCAGGTGGCCGACCTCCTCTACGACGAAGAGCGGCGCGGCCTGGAGGAACTGGAAAAGAAGTTCAAGAAGCGGATCACGGTACGGGCAAAGCCGGGTTTTCACCAGGAACAGTTCGAGATCACCATTAGCTAGCTCCAGCAGTTCAGCCTCAGAAGGACTGGGGAGGATGACCTCCCCCCCTTCCACCATCATGAACATCACCATGTGATCGATTGATGCCTGACCCCCGGCTGACCAACGACCCAAGGAGGAACTAAATGGTATTCGCCGCAAAGGTTTCCGAGGTTCCCCTCTGGGGGAAAAAGGTTGTCACCATGAACGGCCAGGAGATTCTGCTGGTCAACAGCAAAGGAACCATCTACGCCTGCGAAACCGAATGTCCCCATCAGGGGGCACCCCTCTCCGGGGCACTTCTCAAGGATGCCGACATTATCACCTGCCAGCGCCACGGTTACCGTTTCAACCTGCAGAGCGGTGAATGTAAAGAGTTCCCGGAGTATACCCTGAAAACCTATCCCGTCCAGATGGTGGGAGACGAAATCCACGTTGAAATCTGATTCCCTCGAAATATTTGCCTTGACATGGCGATATATTTCCGATATTTTTTAGCGCTCACGCTAAAAATCGGTAAAGGTGGTGAAACTCAATGTACGCAGTAGTTAAAACCGGAGGGAAGCAATACAAAGTTTCCGAAGGCGATCTGTTGAAGATCGAGAAACTCGAGGGGGCCGTCGGTGACACCGTCGAACTCAGCGAAGTCCTGATGGTTGGCGGCGATACGGTCAAAATCGGAACACCGTTAGTGCCCAGTGCCTCTGTGGTCGGCAAGATCGTCGAGCAGGGGAAAGACAAGAAAATCCTTGTCTTCAAGTCGAAACGGAGAAAAAACTCCAGGAAACTTAACGGGCACCGTCAACCGAGAACCATTCTGAAGATCGAAAAGATTAACGCCTAAAAGTTTTACCTGATCAAGGAGATAGCACCATGGCACACAAGAAAGCCGGCGGAAGTTCGCGTAACGGCCGCGACTCGGAAAGCAAACGCCTCGGCTGCAAGAAGTTCGGCGGCGAAGCCGTCACAGCCGGCAACATCATCTACCGTCAGCGCGGTACCCAGATTCATCCGGGAACCAACGTCGGATGTGGCAGGGATTACACCCTCTACGCCCTGATCGACGGCGTTGTCAAGTTCGAACGGCTCGGCCGGGACCGCAAGAAGGTTTCCGTCTACCCCGCAAACTAGGGAGCCAACCACAAACAACGCAAAAGCCTGGGACTGCAGAGTTCCGGGCTTTTGTTGTTTGAACGGAGAGGGATCAACCTCCCCTCTGCAAGTCCAGAAGGATCACCATGAGCTTCATCGACGAAGTAAAGATACACCTGAAGTCCGGTGACGGCGGGGCCGGCTGCGTCTCGTTCCGGCGGGAAAAATTCATCCCCTACGGCGGCCCGGACGGCGGCGACGGCGGCAAGGGAGGGGACGTCATCATCCAGGCCTCTTCCGGCCTTTCCACTCTCCTCGACCTGCGCCAGCGCCCCCACCAGAAGGCCAAACGCGGGGGGAACGGCATGGGGAAGGACCGTCACGGAGCGTACGGAGACAGTTTGAAGATTCTGGTCCCCGTCGGTACCGTCATCAAGGATGCGGAGACCGACGAAATACTGGCCGACCTGACCGAGCCGGAACAAACGGTCGTCCTCCTCAAAGGGGGCCGCGGCGGCCAGGGGAATGCCCGTTTCGCAACCTCCACCAACAAGGCCCCCAAATTCGCCCAACCCGGCGAGCCGGGGGAAGAACGCTGGGTCCGGCTGGAACTGAAACTCATGGCCGACGTGGGTCTCCTCGGTTTCCCGAGTGTGGGGAAATCGTCCTTCATCGCCAAGGTCTCCGCCGCTCGTCCAAAGATTGCCGACTACCCCTTTACCACTCTTGTCCCCAACCTGGGGGTGGTGGCATACAAGAATTACCGCTCCTTTGTCATCGCCGATATACCTGGGCTCATTGAAGACGCCCATGTGGGAGCAGGGCTCGGCCACCGCTTTCTCAAACACCTGGAGCGGACCGGCCTACTCCTTCACATCCTGGATATTTCCTGGATGCCGGAGCGCGACCCGATCCAGGAGTACGAAGCACTCAACCGGGAACTATCCCTCTTCAATCCCGAACTGGCGGAAAAGACGCAGATCATCGTCATCAACAAAATCGACCTCCCCCAGGTGAAGGAAAACATTCCCCAGGTCCTCCCCTGGTTCACCGGGCGTGGGCTCAAGGTATTCCCCATCTCCACCGTCACCGGCCAGGGAATCCCGGAACTGCTGGACGAGATCGCCCGCAACCTCTGGGGAGAGCCTGCCACCGAGGAGTGGTAACGTTTGCCATGCCCGGGCAAACATGGTATGTAATGTCATATCCTTAGTAACTGCGGCACATTTACGGAGGTCCTCGGCGGAAACGCTCATTCAGCGCGTCGGGACATCAGCGAAAAAACAGGCACGCCATGCGCGAAGAAATTCTCCACAAGGTCAAACGGCTCGTCATCAAAATCGGCAGCCGGGTCCTCACCTGCACCGACAACGGTCTCGACCTGGCGACCATCGGCCGTCTCGCCGCCGAGATCACCGATCTGCGCAGCCGTGGCTTTGAGGTCATCATGGTCTCCTCAGGGGCCGGAGCGGCCGGGCGCAAGGAGCTCGGGCTGGACGACCGCCCCCGAACCATCCCCCAGAAGCAAGCCGCGGCGGCCATTGGCCAACCACGGCTCATGCGCGCCTACGAAGAGGCGTTTGCCGCCCACGGACACAAGGTGGCCCAGCTTCTCCTCACGCGGCACGACCTGATGGACCGGCAGCGCTTTCTCAACGCCCGCGCCACCCTCGACACCCTCCTACACTTCGGCGTCATCCCGATCATCAACGAGAACGACACCGTCGTGGTGGATGAAATCAAGTTTGGCGACAACGACAACCTGTCGGCCCTGGTGACCAACCTGACCGAAGCCCAGCTTCTGGTGATCCTGACCGACATAGACGGTTTTTACGATGCCGACCCCCGGGGAAACCCCGACGCCCGGCTGGTGCCGCTGGTACGGGCCATCACCAAGGACGTGGAGAAGGCGGGAGGAAGCTCCGGTTCTACCGTTGGCACCGGTGGCATGGCCACTAAGTTGGCGGCCGCGAAAAAGGCGGGGCAGTTCGGCGTAGCGACGATCATGATCAACGGCATGACCGCCGGCAACCTCACCCGAATTATGGCGGGAGAAGAGGTGGGGACCCTGTTCCTGCCGGCGCGGACGGTGCTGAACCGGCGCAAGCACTGGATCGCCTACACCCTGCGACCCCGCGGCAGGATCATTGTCGACGAAGGGGCACGCAAGGTGCTTGCCCAGCATGGCAGAAGCCTCCTCCCCTCCGGCATCGTCGGTATCGAAGGGGAATTCGAACGGGGGTCCTGCGTGCGGGTCTGCGGCCCGGACGGCACGGAGTTCGCCCGCGGCATCGTCGACTACGCGAGCCAGGAACTCGGCAAGATCCTCGGTCACAAAAGCGGCGAGATCGAGCAGATTCTTGGTTACCGGTACGGGGACGAGATCATTCACCGGGACAACCTGGTGGTGCTCTGAAGTGCAACATCGTCCGATTACTTAATGCGGAGGGACCCAGCATGACCATAGCCGAACAGATCAGAAAAATCGCCACTGATGCACGTCAGGCCTCGCACGTGATGGCCCGCCTCTCTTCCGGGGCGAAAAACGGGCTGCTCCTCGCCATGGCCGATGCCCTTGTCGCCAATACAGCCATACTCGTGGGTGAAAACAAAAAAGACCTGTCGGCGGGTGAACAGAAAGGGCTCTCCAGTGCCATGCTCGACCGCCTCATGCTCGATGAAACGCGGGTTAGGGCGATGGCAGACGGTCTGCGGGAAGTGGCCACTCTCCCCGACCCGGTCGGCGAGGTAACCAGGATGTGGAAACGCCCCAACGACCTGCAGGTGGGCAAGATGCGCATCCCTCTGGGGGTCATCGGCATCATCTACGAAGCACGTCCCAACGTCACTGCCGATGCGGCGGCCCTCTGCCTCAAGGCTGGGAATGGCGTGATACTGCGTGGCGGCTCCGAGGCGATCCACTCAAACCTGGCCATTGCCCGTATTCTTCAGGCTGAGATGAACAAGGCCGGCATCCCGGCAGCGGCCCTCGCTGTCGTTCCCTTTGCTGAGAGGGAGGGGGTACTGGAACTGCTCAAGCAGGAGGAATTCATCGACCTCATCATCCCCCGTGGCGGCGAAAGCCTCATCCGCTTCGTGGTGGAGCACTCCAAGATTCCGGTCATCAAGCATTACAAAGGGGTCTGTCATGTATTCGTCGATGCCACAGCCGACTTCGACATGGCTGAGAGGATCATCATCAACGCCAAGACTCAGCGTCCCGGCGTCTGCAACGCCCTGGAAACCCTTCTCGTGCACAAAGATGTGGCCGAGACCTTCATCCCCCGCATCGCCACAACCCTCACAGGCCTCAAGGTAGAACTGCGGGGCGATGACTGCTTCCGCCAGTTCGCCCCCCAGGCCAAACCCGCGACGGAAGAGGACTGGCATGCCGAGTACCTGGAGTTGATCCTTGCGGCCCGGGTGGTGGACGGTCTGGACGAGGCGATCGACCACATCAACCGGTACGGCTCGCTCCACACCGAGGCAATCGTCACCAGCGACTACGCCACCGCCCAGCGATTCATCAGAGAGGTAAACTCGAGCTGCGTACTGGTCAACGCCTCGACCCGTTTCGCCGACGGTAACCAGTTGGGACTCGGCGCGGAGATCGGCATCTCAACCACCAAGCTCCACTCCTTCGGCCCCATGGGACTGGAGGATCTGACGACGACCAAGTTCATCGTCTACGGTGACGGACAAATACGACAATAAGGAACGCGCCTTTTACGCAATCTCTGCGTTGATCTTCGGGGATTCCTTGTGCGGCGTAGCGCTGCTACGCCTCCGCGTCACCCCTTGATCGCCTTGACCTTGCGAAAAAATCACATTCCTGAGTAGTGATTGATGACGAATCGTTTCATCCCGATTCCTGTGCTGTTAAAAATGATTCCGGGGTCTTTGTGAAAGTAGGCATTATCGGCGGCACCTTCAATCCAATTCATTTGGCTCATCTGCGCATCGCAGAGGAGGTGCGGGACAGTCTTGAGCTGGCACGGGTGGTCTTCATCCCGGCGTCGTCGCCACCCCACAAGCCGCTGGCAGGAGAGATTCCTTTTGCGCACCGGCTTGCCATGGTGCAGCTGGCGGTACAGGACAACCCAGCCTTCAGCGTGTCGGACATGGAGGGAAAGCGGGGGGGAAGGTCCTATTCGATCGATACCCTGCGGACCCTGCGTAACGACCATCCCAACGACGAATTCTTTTTCATCATTGGCAGCGACTCCTTCCTGGAAATCGGCAGCTGGCATGAATTTGACGCCATATTTGCCTGCTGCAACCTGGTGGTAGTGGAACGCCCTGGCGCCGCTATTACCGACTTGGAGACAGTCCTCCCCACCGCCATTGCCGGGGAATTCGATTATTTACCCGAGGAACACCGCCTCGTCCACCGCTCAGGCTACTCGGTCCATTACCTGCGCGGGATTCCCTTCGACATCTCATCCAGCGCCATCCGGGAACAGGCCCGGCAGGGGCACTCGCTCAGATACCTCGTACCGTCAACGGTCGAGCATTACATAAAGGAACAGAGGTTGTACCTATGAGTACTAAACAGATTATGGAGGCCCAGGAACGGGCCATCAAATCCGCCGCCCTGGCACTCGACAAGAAGGCCCTCGACGTTCGGGTCCTGGAAATACGGAAGCTTTCCTCCATCGCCGATTACCTGGTACTGGCATCCGGCCGTTCGGACAAGCAGGTCCAGGCCATCGCCGATTCGGTCCGGCAGGGGCTGAAGAAATTCGGCAAATTCCTGGATATCGAGGGGGAGAAGGAAGGGAACTGGATCGTCATCGATTACGGTGACGTGATCGTCCATGTCTTTCAGGAGGAACTGCGCCACCGCTACGACCTGGATGAACTTTGGAGCGCCGCGCCGGAAGTGGAAATCCCCGCCGAATACCGCTGGGAAGACAGGGAACTGTGAAGATCAGGGTCGTCTGGGTCGGCAAGACCCAGGAGGCATGGGTAAAGGCCGGTATCGAGGAGTACGCAGGCCGCATCCGGCGCTATACACCCCTGGAAATTTCAGAGGCAAAAGAGGAAAAGGGGATCCAGCATGAAATGGGGCGTGCTGCAGAGTGCGCACGACTCGGGAAACTCCTGCCGAAAAACGCCTGTCTGGTCCTTCTCGACGAACGGGGAGATGAACTGGACTCCCGCCAGCTGGCAACCTTCATCGAAAAGCAACGTGACAGCGCCATTCCCGAACTGGTGTTCGCCATCGGCGGGGCCTACGGCTTCAGCGACGAGTTCCGCCGCCAGGCACAACGCACCATTGCCCTGTCACGCCTCACCTTCACCCACCAGATGGTGCGGCTTTTCCTGCTGGAACAGATTTACCGGGGATTCACCATTCTCAACAACGAACCGTACCACCATTGAACCGGTGAAACGTGAAGAGTGAGGAGAACCAATATGCCGAAACAACCATTGCTGCTGATGATTCTCGACGGCTGGGGGCTGAACCCCCACCCTGAACACAACGCCATCGCCCAGGCCCGGACACCGAACATGACCGGGCTCTGCCGAGAGTACCCCTGTACCGACATCGGCACTTCCGGCATGTCGGTGGGCCTCCCCGACGGCCAGATGGGAAATTCGGAAGTGGGACACCTGAACATCGGTGCCGGCAGGACCGTTTACCAGGACCTGACTCGCATCTCCAAATCGATCAATGACGGCGATTTCTTCGACAATCCGGTGCTCCTCGACTGCATCCGCAAGGCCAAGGCCGCCGGCGGCCGGCTCCATCTGGCCGGCCTTCTCTCCGACGGCGGAGTGCATTCTCACAACACCCACCTCTATGGACTCCTGGAACTTGCCCGCAGGGAAGGGGTAGAGACATTCGTCCACTGCCTCATGGATGGCCGGGACACCCCCCCCAAGAGCGGTGCCGGCTATCTCGCCCAACTGGGAGTTGAAATAGGAAAGATCGGCGCGGGAAAGATTGCCACGGTTATCGGCCGCTACTACGCCATGGACAGGGACAACCGGTGGGAGCGGGTCGAGCAGGCCTACAACGCCATCGTTCGCGGTACTGGAGAGTCAAGGAAAAGTGCCGCGGAAGCCATCGATGCAAGCTACGCCGCGGGGGTGAACGACGAGTTCGTGAAGCCGGCGGTGATCGTCGCCAACGGCCAGCCGGTGGGAACAGTACGGGACGGCGACGGCTTTATCTTCTTCAACTTCCGCTCCGACCGGGCCCGTGAAATCACCCGGGCGTTGGCACTGGATGACTGTCCCGGCTTTGTCCGGCAGGACCGGCCGCGGCTCTCCGCCTACGTCTGCATGACCGAATACGACGCCACCTTCGGCCTCCCCCTTGCCTTCGGTCCGGAGTCTCTTACCAACATCCTCGGCGAAGTACTGGGAAAGCATGGCCTTACGCAACTCCGGATTGCCGAAACGGAGAAATATGCCCACGTCACCTTTTTCTTCAATGGAGGCGTGGAGGAACCGTTTCCCGGTGAGGAGCGCTGCCTCATCCCCTCGCCCAAGGAGGTCGCCACCTATGACCAGAAGCCGGAAATGAGTGCCTATCTGGTCACCGACGAACTGATGAAGCGCCTCGACACGGGGAACTACGACGTCATTGTCCTCAACTTCGCCAACGCCGACATGGTGGGGCACACCGGCATCATGCCGGCCGCCATACGGGCCATCGAGACGGTTGACGACTGCGTCGGCCGACTGGTGACAAAAGTGCGCGAGATGGGAGGGACGGCCATCATCACCGCCGATCACGGCAATGCAGAAGTCATGGTGGACGAAACCGGCGGCCCCCACACCGCCCACACCACCGACCGGGTGCCGCTCATACTTGTTAACGATACGTGTAAGGGGAAAACGTTGCGGCCCGGTATACTGGCCGACATCGCACCGACCATGCTGCACCTCCTCGGCATCCCGCAGCCCAAGGAAATGACCGGTAAAAGCCTGCTCGCGGAGTAATTTCTCAACTGACATGCATTGGCCACCGAGGTCACTGAGCACAAGAAAAGACGGCCCGCAGGATGCGGGCCGCCTTTTGTATCTTGACAGTAAGGGAGTGCCAGCGGCAATCCCTTTTGTTTTCTCAGGCCTCTTCCTCTTCCCCTAGGGCGATCTCCCTGTAGGCCCGCTCTTCCTCGAAACGCTTGGTCTGTGCCTGCTGCTTCTCGATGTCGGCCTTGCACTTGACGCAGTACCGGGCAAAGGGCATGACTTTGAGCCGGCCGAGGGGGATCTCCTCCTCGCACTCCTCACAGATACCGTACTCGCCGTCCTCAATCTTGAGGAGGGCCTCGTCGATGTTGTGGAGCTTTTCCCGCTCCCGGTCATTCAGCAGCAGACCCAGTTCCCGGTCCCGTTCCGATGAAGCCTGGTCGTAAATATCTCCGCTCGGCTCGCCGGTGGAGAGGCTGGAGCCGCTTTTGACCGCCTTGTTTATCTCCGTAAGCGTATCGTCCTTCATTCTCAGGAGGATCGCCTTCATCTCGTCCATCTTTTCAACCATTACACCCACGCTCCATCTTGAAATGTCCCCCTTCGAGGCGTCGCAATAATACAGTAATTTCCCCTTTTGTCAAGGAAAAAGCCGGGAGGCGGAAACCCCGCGCCGCGGCTTCAGGCAACGATTTCCCCGATAAGATCATAGTCCGAGGAGTCGGTAATCCGCAGATTGACGATATCCCCCACATTGGCATTACCGGCGGTGATATAAACCTGTCCGTCGATGTCGGGTGCCTGGCGGGCCGAGCGCCCCCGCAGCAGCAGTTCGGTCTCCTCGCTGTACCCTTCGACGATGACCTGTTCCACCGTATCGATCAGCTGGCGGTTGCGCCGAAAGGAGAGTCGCGCCTGAGCCCGCATCAGCTTCTTGTAGCGTTCCCGCTTGACCCGCTCCGAAACCTGCTCCGGCATCTCCGCCGCCGGCGTCCCCTCTTCCCGCGAGTAGCAGAAGACCCCGAGCCGGTCGAACTGAGCCTCCTCCACAAACCGGAGAAGCTTCTTGAAATCGTCATCGGTTTCGCCGGGAAAACCGACGATGAGGGAAGTACGCAGGGCAACACCGGGAATCTCTTCCCGCAACCGGTTTATGAGTGCCCGGATCTCCGCTTCCGAACTGCGGCGATTCATCTTCTTGAGAATGGGATCACTGATGTGCTGGAGAGGAATATCAAGATATTTGCAGACCTTGGATTCGGTCCTGATGACCTCGATGAGACTCTCCCGTATGCCGTCGGGATAGGCGTAGAGAAGCCTGATCCAGGCAAGTCCCTCGATCTTCGCCAATTCCCGTATGAGTTCCTCCAAGGTCGGCCGCTCCGGCAGATCCTGGCCGTAGCCGGTGATGTCCTGGGCAATCAGGTTGATTTCCTTCACCCCACCCGCCACCAGGGTGCGAGCTTCCTCAAGGAGCCGAGCCTTGGGACGGGAGCGGAAGGAACCACGCAGAGACGGAATGACGCAGTAGGAGCAGCAGTTGGAGCACCCCTCGGCGATCTTCAGGTAGGCAGTGTAGGCCGGAGACGATTTGAGGCGGGGGAGGTTCTCGTCATAGATGAGGTTGGGATCGCCAACATAGCGGAGTTGCTCATCGGTCCCCTCCTTTTCCGCAATGATCTCGGCGATACGCGGGTAATCGCCGGTCCCGACGAAGATGTCCACCTCCGGAAGGTCCTGGGCCAGTTCCTCCTGGTAGCGCTGGGGAAGGCAGCCGGTGACGATGAGAAGCCGGCAGCGGGCGTCATGCTTGCGGTCGGCCAGGTCGAGAATGGTGTCAATGCTCTCTTGCTTCGCCTCTTTTATGAACGAACAGGTATTGACGATGATGATATCGGCATCCCGTTCGTCGGTCGTGATCTCGTACTTCTCATTGGACAGATAGCCGAGCATCACCTCGGCGTCCACCAGATTCTTCGGACAGCCGAGGCTGACCAGGCTGACTTTTTCTTTAGCTGTGCTCAATATGACCTCGTGAAAACGTTTTGTAGGGGCACCCTCGAAGGATACCGAATTACGACCTGAAATTTATGAATTGCATCTCGACATCCAGATTCTTCCCCTTCAGAATCCTGATGACCTCCTGGAGGTCATCGATGTTCTTGCCGGTCACCCGCACCTGGTCGTCCTGAATCTGGCTCTGCACCTTGAGCTTGGTCTCCTTGATGACAGCGTTGATCTCCTTCCCCTTTTCTTTGGAGATCCCCTGCTGGATGGTGATTATCTGCCGCACCATGCTGCCGGAGGCGGACTCTGCCTTCCCGTACTGAAGCGCTTTTACGGATATCCCCCGCTTGATGAACTTGGACTGAAGAATGTCGATGATCGACTTCAGCCGGAAATCATCGTCCGCCAGTACTTTGATGCTCTCCTTTTCCTGGGTCACCTCGCACTTGCTCCCTTTGAAGTCGTAACGCTGGGCAATCTCCTTAACGGTCTGGTTGACCGCGTTATCCACCTCCTGCATATCTACCTTGGAAACGATGTCGAATGACGGCATCTCACAACCTCCTTAATAAATCAGGTAGAGGTATTCTTCGCTATCGACCTCTTACCTGTTCCTTATGATTTCCACTCCGTCGGGCACCTTGAAGGTGAAACGATTCCCCCCGATACCGCGATTCACCTTGACCCGGGTGTAGTCGATGGCGGTCTTGTTGCCTAACTGGTCGTACACCACTGATGCGAGGATGGGAAACGGCACTTCCGGCTTGTGATCCACCAGAAAGCGATCCACGGCCGTTGCGGCGATGGTCAGTTGAAGCCTGGCAAGAGCCTGGCTCGGTTTCTTCGGCACGAGATCGAGAACATAGTTCCCCTTCTTGTCCCGACCATCGCCGGCGAAGCTGATGGTGAAATCGCGCGACACGCTCCCCATCCCCGTCAGATAGTTAAGCGCTACCCCGTTACCCCCCTGGAACATGGCCGCCATCTCCATCACCATGACCTGCTTGTTGTCGGGGAGGTAGTACCAGACCGTCTTGCCGTTGGAGATAATCTGCTGCTTCGGCTTTGAGTAATTGAAACGGAACATGGCGTTTGCCCCCGACGGCTTCTTCATGAGCAGTTCGCCGCCACCACGCTCCTCCCGCTTCAGGGAGGCAATGGTGGTGCGCTGGGTGAAGTCGGCCTGCAGGTCAGTAAGAACGCGGTAGCCCTGCTCAAGGGTGTCGACCACATCCTTCAGTTCGGCTGCGGTAGCCCCCTGAATCATGATTGCCACCAGCACAAGCGAAGAAAGCAACCTCAACATATATGTTTTCATAACCTCTGTCCTGTACCGGAATAGCCGGCTAAATGTTCAAAGGCGACATTAATAATGCATGTCGCCTTTGCAAAACCGCGGTACCCTGGCGTCCGGTCCCTGCCGGTCTTACCGGCCAGATGGCGGACGCACAACCTGGACGCCTGCCGGAACGGTAAAGGTGAACATGTTGTCCATCAGCCGCGAGTTTGTCCTGGCATTGCTGAACTCCATGATAGTCGTGTTACCTTGAGGATCTATGACGGTGGAAGAGAGGAGGGGAAAGGCAAACTCCGGCCGCCGGGGGTCGTTGATTATCTTGGTGATATCCCGGTTGTTCTCCACGTAAGAAAGCACCGCATCCCGATTGATTACCAGATACATCTTTGTGATGGTAACAGAGGAACGGCGTGGGGTGAGTTCAAGGACATAGTTACCCGCCATATCCTGCCGCTGGGACGAAAAGACCGTCTGGAAATCCTTGGAAAACCGCCCCATCCCCTGGAGAAAATTAACCGGCTGGTTACTGTACTGGCCGGCACTGAAGGGACTGAAGAAAAAACTGACGTCACTCTGGATCACCTGGCGGTTCTCTGGCAGGTACATCCACATGGTCCTGCCGTCGCAGACGATTTCCTGGGTCAGGGGGCGGAAGTAGTCAAAGCGGAACATGAGCGGACTGGAGGAGGTGGGTGGTTTGAGAAACATCTGCCCGTCGGCACGCATCTCCCGCTTTGAGGACGCCAGGGTCGAACGCTGGAAGAAATCTGCGGTCACATCGTTCAGGGAACGGTACGATTTCTCCAGGGTGTCGATGACATCATTGAGTCCCACATTGACCCGCTGAATGGTTGCGGCCTCGGCGGAACCGGTGGTCAACGCCAACAACAGAGCCGCAGCCACCATGCAGAACCTTTTCATAATGCCTCCTCCCAGGGAGAACCCCGTCCTGGCAAACTAACAACAAGCACCACCATTCTGGGCTAAATAATGTCCATCCGGAAACTCCGGATGAGACACTACTGGTTTCCAGATTGGAAACGAGGGATTTTTCGTCCTGGCAAGGAAATCAAGGGATTGCGCGGAGGCGTACGTCGGTACGCCGCACAAGCAAGACCGCAGATTGACACCGCCAGGGCGGAAAAGAACCGTTTCCGGATGGAAACTAAATAGTTTTGCTCGGTTTCTGTATGGCCTTTATGAGCATCAACCCGCTACTGGTATGGAATTCGACGGTGCGTCCATAATCACCGCCCGAATCCTCGGCCAGGAGCGGTATTCCGTGACCGGCTAGTGTTTTTTTGGCGGAATCGACGTTTCGCTGGCCGATATCTCCCCGAAACGACCGATATTGCGAGTCAAACATGCTGGCGCCGCCGGCTAATTTTGCCACAAGTCGTTCTTTGGCGCAACCACTTTTCACCAGCTCTTCAACCATGATATCGATGGCAAGATCGGTGAATTTGGCCGATTTAACCGTGGACTGGGTACCCTCGTGGCTGACCGGAAGCAGGGTATGGGCCAACGATCCCATGCGCAGTTCCGGGTCGTAGAGAGCAATGCCGATACAGGAACCGAGCCCGTATGTCATCAGAACGCCCGGAGAAGAGGCAAATCCGTACTCTGACAGCCCTATGATGGTCAACTCAGCCATGGAGGACACCAATCGACTCGAGTATGATCTGCAGGGAAGGGGGGTCGGGAAGGAGGAAAAAATGTCCTTTCACCTGTTCTTCATCCTCGAAAAACTCGGTTTCAACCATGAGCGACAGATCCCCGACCTCTGCCAGATCAACAAGGACGTAGTCTACCACTGCACCTGCCATATCGAAGGAGAGTACCGGCACTGAGGGGATGAGCGTCATCTTCAACATGGCGCCAAGCGCATTCAGGTAGGCCGAGGCAAGAATGTTTCCCACTTCCTTGAGCGCGGAAACCTCCAGTTCGCTCAACAACCCGCCCCGGGTATTCTCCCTGCTGAGAAGCTTATCCAGCATCCTGATGGCATTTTCCCGCGGGAAAATCATGAGGATATTTCCCCGGGCACTGCCGAGAACCTGGAGGTAGATGCCGACCACCATCTTTTCCGCACCGCCGAGCAATTCGGGCACCTTTGAGATGTCGGTGATCAATACCTGTGGCACTTGCAGATGAACGGTTTTCCCGAGCAGCTGCGAGAGCGCCGTGGCGGCATGTCCCATGCCGATATTGCTTACCTCTCGCAGCGCATCTATTTGGGCCTCATTCAGATTAGCAATCCGCATAAACATTCCTTTCGGGATCAAGAATCACAGCGATTGATTACAGAACATTGGCAACATCGAGGATGAAGACGACTTCACCGTTCCCGAGCACCGCCCCTCCTCCCAACCCCTTCATGCTCGCCAGGGGGCGCCCCAGTGGCTTGACAAATATCTCTTGCTGACCGATAAATTCATCCACCACGAGCCCGACACGACGCCCCTTCAGCTCACTCACGAAAAGGGGGAGCAGTTCGCCGGCATGGCTGTGGGGAAGGCCGAGAATCCGGTTCAAACTCAAGAGAGGTAACGCTTCGCCGTCAAAATCGAATACTTTCTGCTTGCCACGGCTGTAGATGAGGTCGCGCCTGAGTTCCACTGTTCGCTGAACACTGGTGATGGGAATCGCCAGCGCAACCCTGGCAAGTCTCACCAGCAGAACATTGATGATGGCGATGGTCAGGGGGAGGCGAAGGATGAAGCGGCTCCCCTTCCCCAGTTCCGACTCGATGGTCAGATTGCCACCAAGGGTCTGGATGGTGGAGCGAACCGCATCCATCCCCACACCACGGCCCGACACATCGGTCACTTCCCGGGCGGTCGAGAAGCCGGGGATACAGGTGAGCATGAAGGCCTCCCGGGCTGACATGAGCCGACCGGCCTCCGGGCTGACGAGTCTCTTCTCAATAGCCGAGGCAATCAGCAGCGCAGGGTCCATCCCCCTGCCGTCGTCCTCGACCACAACCACGACCTGGTCCTTTTCCCGGCGGGCAGCAAGCCGGATTCTCCCGTGGAGAGGCTTTCCGCACGCCCGACGTTCGTCGGGCAACTCCAGACCATGATCCACGGCATTGCGCAGAATGTGGGTGAGTGGATCGGAAAGCCCCTCCAGAATCCCCCGATCCAGTTCGATCCCCTTTCCATCGACTTCGAAGACAACCTCTTTGCCGACCTTCTTTGCCAGGTCACGCACGACGCGGGGGAACCGGTCGGCAATCGTAGAGAATGGGATGAGGCGAACCAGCAGCACCTCGGTATGCAGGTCACGCAACAGCCGGGAAAGTTCCACCGTCGCCTCGTCAAGCGGCTGTGAAGCCAACTCTTTCCCGACGGTCATAAGCCGATGCTTGTTGGTGATCAACTCGCCGGTGATATTGATGAGGTGATCGAGCACCTCAGTTCGGACTCGTACCGTCTGCGATGCGTCACCGTGCCGGTCCGGTTCCCCGTGGAGCAGGTCAGCAGGCGACTGCCTGTCCGATGGTGCACCACCCGCAACATCCCCTCCATCTGCCGTCCCAGCAGTTCCCGTGGCGGGCCGGTAGGCGACAAGCCGCTGCACCAGATCTCCGATGTCTCTGACGGCCTGTACCTCATTCGCCACATCGGTGATCATCACCTCCAGCAGGTCCGCCCCCTCCAAGAGAAGATCGGCAATCCCCGCGTCAAAAACCAACTCTTCCTTCCGGACCCGGTCCATCAGGTCTTCGATTCTGTGTGACAGTTCGGCGATCTCGCCGTACCCCATGGAGGCGGCCATCCCCTTGAGGGAGTGGGCTGCCCGAAACAGGGCATCCATATCCTTCCGACTGCCTGCCTCCTGTTCCACCTTGACGATCAGTTCGCTGACCGCACGGAGATGTTCCCGGGACTCGGAGATAAACAGATCCCGGTACGGGGACATGTCCATGGGTCAGGCTCCCGCCACCCGCTTGATGACCTCCCTGACCCGCTCCGGATTGAATGGTTTTATGATGAAGTCGCATGCACCGGCTTCATGGGCAGCATTTACGAGCGATTCCTGCCCGACCGCGCTGCACATGACAACACAGGCTTTGGCATCAAGGATCCGAATCTCGCGCAGTGCCTCAATGCCGTTTTTAACCGGCATGACAATATCCATCGTGGTGACATCGGGGCGGAACTCTCGGTACTTCCGCACCGCATCCATGCCGTCCACTGCCTCGGCAACGATCTCGTACCCCTCTCCCTCGAGGATACCACGCAGCATATTGCGCATGAATAGCGAATCGTCAACCAGCAAAACCGTGAGCCCCATGTTTCCTCCGGTGTCAATCTGGGTGTAGCGGCAAGTCCTGGCTTGCCACTAATCTGCCCGAATTATCGTTTGAGTGTTTCTTCTACTCTGTTCACTATACGGTCAAGAGCCAGAATCCTGATGGTGCCGGTGCCACTCCGCACTTCCCTGGCAATCAATTCATCGGCGGGAGAATCTGTGCCTAGCTCCCCCTCTTCCGCAACAAACCCCTCCACACTATCCACCCACAGGGCAAGATTGGCGATCCTGCGGTCGAGGACGAGGAACTTGCCGGCGGGCGCCGCCTCGCCACAAGCGAGCAACCGGGCCAGATCGAGGATCGTCACCAAACTGCCGTGGACGTTGATAACCCCCCGGATAAACTCGGGAGCACGCGGTACCGGAACCGGCCGTGACGGGTCGATGACCTCCAGCACATCCTGAAGAGAAAGGCCATACCTCTCTCCCTGCAGGGTAAACACGAGCAATCCGCGGGACGAGGCCTTCATAACACCGGCGCTTCGTCCAGATTTACCTTGAAGCGCTGCACAACCACCAGAAGTTCATCGGCCAGCTTGGCCATTTCCTGGGCCGCATGGGCCATCTCCTGCATGGCCGCCGACTGCTCTTCCGTCGCCGCGGATACCTGCTGGGTCGAGGCAGCATTGTCTTCGGCAACCCTGGCAATCTCATCCACCGCCCGAACCATCTTTTCAGCGCCGTCCGTCTGCATGTGTGACAGATCGGCGATGCTGTTTGCCTTATTCTCCGTTTCGATGACCGTGTCGAGGATTTCCCTGAACGATGCAGCAGTGGTGTCGATGTTCTTTTTCCCAACGACGATCAGGCGGGAACTTTCCACAATCGTTTCATGGACCTTGCCGCTCTCTTCCTTGAGCATGGCGATCAGTTCGACAATCTCGCCGGCATACTTGCTGGTACCGTCGGAGAGCTTGCGTACCTCCTCGGCGACCACCGAGAACCCCTTGCCGTATTCTCCCGCACGGGCCGCTTCAATGGAAGCATTCAGTGCCAGCATGTTGGTCTGCCGAGCAATCTCGCCGATGAAATCGGCAATTCTACCCACTTGCTGGAGTTTGCCATTCAAGGCTATGAAGCGCCGTCCCATCGTCTCCGCGTTGTCGAAAAATTCCTTCATCCTTGCCAGGGAATCACTGGCCAGTTCGTCCCCACGCTGCGCGGTCATGCTGGTGTCTCGGGCCGCCTGTGCCGCTTCACGCGCACGCTTTGCGACCAATTCAACGGAAACCGCCGTTTCGCGGATAAGGGCTGAGGTCTTGCCGACCAACTCAACCTGACTGTCCGCCCCACGGGAGATCTGCTCCATGGCCTGGGCAACTTCTTCGGTGGAAGCGTTGATTTCAAGGGCCGACGAAGAGAGCGTACGCGCCGACTCGGATACCCGCTCCGACGTCTCCCGTATATGCCGGACCAGATCCCGCAGACTTTCCACCATCTGATTGATGGAGCTCTCCAAGTCGTGGGTCTCATCGGGGAAACGGGATTCCTTCAGGGTAACATCCCGTGTCAGGTCCCCCTGGCTGATTGCTTCAGCCGACTGGGTGAGACGGGAAATGTTGCGGGTAAAACCCCGGGAAAATATCCAGCCAAGCACCAGCCCGATGGTAAGAGCCACCAGATAGGAGAAAACACTGGTAATTTCAGGAGCATATCCAAGCTGGCGCACCAGATCCGGAGCAAAAGCCACCGCCCCGACCACCATCACAAATCCCATGATAAACTTGTATCCTATGGGAACATACATAAAAAAAATCCTCTCTTTTCCTGGCAAGCTTCTTTCACACTCTCCGATATATCCGTTCTACAGGACAGATGGTTTGGAACCGGCTACGCACGTCCCCAACCAGTGATTCCGATTTGCCGAGAATGAGCACCCCTCCCGGATGCAGCTTGTCGGCAAACCCGTGAAGAATCGCCTCCTGCTGTGAACGTTCGAAATAGATGAAAACGTTGCGGCAGAGGATCAGGTCGCATTCAGGGAATGTATCCAGATGGCCAAGATCCGCCTGCCGGAACTCAACGAGCGATTTGATCTCCGGCACCACCTGGTATCTGCCATCCCGCTGCACGAAATATTTCCGCCGCAACTCGGCGGAAACTTCCACCAGTCGTTCTTCTCCGAATATTCCCTCCCGTGCAGCTTCCAGAATGGCCGCATCCACGTCGGTGGCAAGGATGGTCGCCCCAATCCGGCCCAATTCAGACGCAAAAAAATGCCTGAGGAGCAGTGCCACCGTGTAGGGTTCCTCCCCGCTGGCACAACCGACGCTCCAGACAGTCAGCCCCCCCGTCACGTTTATCTCGGGGAGCGTAAAGAGAAAAGGAAAGATTTCCTGGCGCAGTTTTTCGAACATGGGGGGATTGCGAAAGAACTGACTGACATGGATGGTCAGCACCTTCAGAAGTCGGTCCACCTCCTCTTCGTCCCGCAGCAGGAGGTCGCAGTATTCTTCCGCAGTGATACAGTTGGTCGCCCGAACCCGGAGCGCAATCCGTCGTTTGATGCATTTATCCTTGTAACTGTCCAGGTTGACGCCACAGGCATTCTTCATTATCCGCCGGATAACCTCGAAAGCTTCCGGAGAAATGTCGGGGAAATTCTTGAGTTCAAGGTATGTTTGAGTGACAGCCGATGTCATGTGGAGAGGGTCGCACCATCCTTTGAGATATGCAGTCCGTGTCACACCACTTCAGGAAGCGGGCTGGGGGCCGGTGTTTCGGATGGTTCCGAAATGGTTGTACCCTTGCCGTTCCGGGTGGTAGGGGTTACCGGCAGGATCGGTCAACGACAACCCTCTGTCGGCGGTAATCTCCCCGATGACGGTTACCGGCACGCCGCAGTCGGCCAGCTCCGAACGGACCAACGCCTCCCGTTCCGGCAAAGCCGTGAAGAGGAGTTCGTAGTCCTCACCACCGGCGAGAGGAAGGGCAAAGGGGTCTTTCCTGTCAACGGAAACATGGTGCCGGCACTCCTCGGATAGGGGAAGTCGGGCCAGGTCGAGGCGCGCGCCAACACCGGACAAATCGAGGATATGGCCGAGGTCGGCCAACAGACCGTCACTCACATCGATCATGGCGGTTGCCAGGCACGCTTCGGCAAGCCGGAGGCCGGCCGCTACCCGGGGAAGGGGGTCAAGATGGCGTTCCACCGCCCTCCCGGAGCGAATATCCTGCCTGAGAAACTCCAGGCCGAGTGCCGAATCCCCCAGGCTCCCCGTGACCAGCACCAGGTCTCCGGCGCAAGCCGTTGACCGGCGCACCACCAAGTCGGGGCACTGCTCCCCCAGGGCGGTGACAGATATGACCAGGCCTCCCCTGGAGGCACAGGTATCACCCCCCACCAGCGCAACCTGGAACTCGTCGGCCAACGCGAGGAAGCCGCGGGTGAATTCATCGAGGAACTCCACGGGAAGGGCAGGCGGAATGGCCAGAGAGAGAAGGGCATGCCGTGGCTGCGCGCCCATTGCGGCAAGATCGGATAGATTGACCGCAAGAGACTTCCGCCCCAGGGTAAAGGGGTCGGTAAGGGCGAGATCGAAATGGATCCCTTCCACGAGCATGTCCGACGTGGCAAGGGTTACCTTGCTCGCCGTCGGTGCCAGTATGGCCGCATCGTCGCCGATGCCAAGCATCACTCCGGGCCTTGCCTTGACCTGCCCGGCGAGCCGGTCGATAAAACCGAATTCGCCCAGCTCTTCAAGTTTCACGCAACCACACCCTTGCGTGGTTTTACCAGAACCCGCGGCGGGGGAACTTTCCCCTTGACCGCCGGAGCTTTTCCCTGGCGGGACGGTGGCGGAGGATACGTTTCGAGCGCCACCTTGAGAACTTCGTCAATGGTCCTGGCGGTGACAACCTTCACCTTCTTAAGGATATGGCGAGGGACCTCTTCCAGGTCCTTCTTGTTCTGTTCAGGAATCACAATAGTTTTCACGCCGGCACGGATGGCGGCCAGCATTTTCTCCTTCAGCCCTCCGATGGGGAGGACTTTCCCCCGTAGGGTAATCTCGCCGGTCATGGCAACATCTTTCCGGACGGGAATCTTCGTCAGGGCCGACACGAGGGCCGTGGCCATGGTGACACCTGCCGACGGGCCGTCCTTGGGGATGGCACCGGCCGGGACATGGACATGAATCTCCATGTTATGGAAGAAATCGGTGGGAAGGTTGAGTTCCGCCTCCTTGGAACGGATATAGGAAAGGGCCGCCTGCACCGATTCCTTCATGACATCGCCGAGCTGACCCGTCAGGGTGAGTCCACCCTTCCCCTGCATGATGGTCGCCTCGACAAAGAGCACTTCCCCACCGACGGGTGTCCAGGCGAGCCCCGTTACCACTCCCACCTCGTTGTGCTCCATTTCCTCTTCACGGAGGAACTTGGGAGGGCCGAGGTATTTTGCCACTGCCGCTGCATTGACCGTGAAATGCCTCTTCTCACCCTCCGCCACCTTGCGGGCCACCTTGCGGCAGATGGAGCCGATCTCCCGCTCCAGGTTACGCAACCCCGCTTCCCGGGTATACTTGGCGATGATCGTCTTGATCGCCTCGTCGGAAACGGTGAGAGTCTTTTCCGTAATGCCATTTTCCTTGATCTGGCGCGGCACGAGGTAGCGCTTGGCGATCTGCAGCTTTTCCTCCTCGGTGTAGCCGGCCAGGTTGATCACTTCCATTCGGTCCTGCAGAGGCCCGGGAACCGGATCGATCTGGTTGGCCGTCGCGATGAACATGACATTGGAAAGATTGTAGGGGAGGTTGATGTAGTGATCCGAAAACGCATGGTTCTGTTCCGGATCGAGCACCTCCAGAAGGGCCGACGAGGGGTCGCCGCGGAAATCGGCACCGATCTTGTCCAGTTCGTCGAGCATGAAGACCGGGTTGTTGGCGCCGGCCTGCTTGAGCCCCTGAACTATCCGTCCCGGCAGGGCGCCCACATACGTGCGGCGGTGGCCCCGGATTTCCGCCTCGTCACGGACTCCGCCCAGGGAAATGCGCACGAACTTGCGTCCCATGGCCCGGGCGATGGATTTGCCGAGCGACGTCTTCCCCACTCCCGGAGGCCCGACAAAGCAGAGAATCGGTCCCTTCATTTTTTTCTTCAGCTTGCGCACCGCGAGGAACTCAAGAATCCGCTCCTTGACCTTATCCAGGTAAAAATGATCCTCGTCTAGAATCTCCTTTGCCCTCTTGATATCCAGAGAATCCTTGGTTGACTTGCTCCAGGGGATCTCCACCATCCAGTCCAGGTAGGTCCGAAGCATCCCCGATTCGGCGGCATCCGGGTGCATCTGCTCCAGGCGTCCCAGCTGCTTGAGGGCCTCCTTCTCCACAGTCGACGGCATCTTGGCCTGCTCGATCGCCTTGCGCAGTTCGGCGATCTCCTCGGCGCGAGCATCCGTCTCCCCCAGCTCCTGCTGGATCGCCCGCAACTGCTCGCGCAGGAAGTATTCCCGCTGGCTCTTCCCCATCTCCTCCTTGGCGGCGGACTGGATACGTGCTTGCATGTTGAGAAGCTCGTACTCCTTATTAAGGAGTTCGTTGACACGGCCCAGCCTCTCAAGCGGGTCTGCGATCTCCAGCAGACGCTGGGCATCTTCAACCTTGAGGCCGATATTGCTGGCAACAAGATCGGCAAGACTCCCCGGCTCCTGCATGTTTTCGACGATCACCATCACTTCGGGGGAGATGACCTTGCCGAGGGAAATGACCTTGCCGAGCTGTTCCTTGACCGTACGCATGAGCGCTTCGGTCTCAAGGGAGTTCTCCGCGATCTGGGGATCGGCAACTCGTTCGATCCGTACCGAATAGAACGGTTTCTCCGCAAGGTACTCGGTAATCCGCCCTTTTGAGAGCCCCTGCACCAGGATTTTGACTCGACCGTCGGGAAGCTTCAGCATCCTCATGATCATGGCTACAGTCCCGACGCTGTAGATCGTGTCCGGGGTCGGTTCTTCCTCCCCAACCTCCCGCTGGGTAGCCAGGAAGATCAGGCGGTCCTGGGAAAGGGCATGATCCACCGCAGCTATGGAGATTTCCCGCCCCACAAAAAGGGGAAGTATCATATAGGGGTAGACCACCACGTCCCGCACCGGCAACAGGGGCAGGACATCCGGTATCTTCAATTCTTCGTTGTCCGGTTTGACTTCCATCTCCAACTCCTTCTTCTCACGGGGCGTCCCGTACAATAAATACGTTCAAATCCAGCGTCCAACCCGCTTTCAGAGCGGATTGATTTACATGATTTAACCATCTTTGGGTCGAAAGTCAAGGTAATCTGGCCTTGTGGCGCGGAGAAGCGCCTCTGGCAAGGGCAATATTCGCCAATATCCGCGCAAATGACTGTGAAGAGCCATTTTGCACTGTTATGAATTGAACTTTACATCCCCCCTGTGTATAATTCGCCATTCTTTAAATCCCAGCGACCCATGAGGAACCGATGAGAAACTATCTGCTGCTGATCGCCCTGCTCATGCTCCCCCAGCTTACCTGGGGATTTGACTGGGGATTCGGACCGACGGACAAATGTCGCCAAGCGCGGGAAATGCTGGCGGAACTTACGGAAACCAAAGACAATGCGGCGCGGGTAGCGCTGGAAACCAAGATACTCAATCTCTGCCCCGACGGGGCCGTAGGTCACTTTGTGCAGGGACTCCAGCAGGAATCGGGGGGAAATGCGGACCGGGCTGTCCGCGAGTATCAGGAAGCCCTCAAGGAAGATCCCGCCTTTCACCAGGCCAGTGGCAACCTGGGTCTTATCTACCTGCAGAAGGGAATGCTCGATGAGGCGTCACTCGAACTGACCAAGGCCGTAAAGGGTGCGCCCGACCCCCGTTACCAACGGGGACTGGCCCAGGTTTTCAGCGAACGCAAGCTCTATACCCTCGCCACTCACCATTACAACGAGGCTCTCAAGGCATTCCCGTCAGACCCCGCCCTCCATTCCGGACTCGCCGATGTCTACGTCGGCATGGGGCAGGCAGACAATGCGGAAGATGCATACACAAAGGCACTTGAGCTGGATGCAGGGTATGAACCAGCGCAGGTCGGTCTTGCCAGACTTCTGCTCGGGAAGAATCAGCCAGACCGTGCATTGGATATCTTGAAAAAAGCGGCAACGGCCAATCCCCAAAACAAGGAAATCCACCGTCTCATGGCGGATGCCTACACGAAGAAAGGGGACCAGAAAGGGGCCGAATACGAAGCCGTCCTGGGAGGCATAAGCACGGCAGCGGGCCAGTTCGATGAACACATCCTCAAGGGGGATGAGTACTTTCAGGCGAAGAATTACGACAAGGCCGCCACCGAGTACCTAGCCGCCCTTAAGGAAAAGCCCGAACGACCGGTCGTCTTCCAGAAGCTGGGGGACGCCTACCTGGCTGCCGACCGGGACGACGACGCCGCTGCTGCCTACCGTGAAGCAGTGCGACTCAACGGAGGAAGCGCCGCGATCCATTACAGCCTGGGCTCCATCTTCGAAAAAAAGGGGCTCCTGGATGAAGCGGTCGTGGAGTACCGGCAGGCCCTCAAATACAACAACGACTTCGGCGATGCCCGACGGCGCCTGGCGGATATCTATTCCCTGAGGGGGAGCTTTTCTCAGGCCATCGAACAGTACCAGGAACTCCTCAAGAACCGAAAGGACAACCCGCTCATCCACTTCAAACTTGCCCGGGTCTACGTGAAAACCAAGAATTACAAGGAAGCGGTAGCAGCGTACGCAGAAGCGATCCGGCTGGATGCGGATAACCTGGAGGCCCACCGGGAACTGGCGGCCCTCTACAAACGAAACAACCAGATGGAGGAGGCGGAAAAACAGTACCGTGAGGTGCTCCGCCTGAAAAAGGACGACATCGACACCCGCACCGCCCTCACCGCCATCTACGTCAAGAACAAGAACTACGATGAATTGGTCAAGCTTCTCAAGGAAAACGTGGACCTTGCCCCCAAGGATCCCAATGCCCACTACAAGCTGGGGATTATCTACGAATTCAAGAAGGAGTATGAAAATGCCATCCCCGCCTACAAGGCGGCGGTCGAACTGAAGGCCGACCACGCCAAGGCCCTCAACGCCCTCGGGCGTGTCTACATGAAGACCGGTAACATCAAGGAGGCCAAGGAAGCCCTGGAAGCGGCGAAAAAAGCCGATCCGGCCTTGGAGGAAACTGCAGTCCTCCTCAACAATATCCGTGACGAGCTTTCGCCTGAACCGAGGCATAAGGGGAAAAAAGTTACGAAAGGGAAAAAAGGAAAGAAAGTAAAAAAAGGGAAAGGCTCGAAGAAGGGGAGCAAGAAGAGCAGCGGAAAGACTGGCGCCAAGAAGACGACCAAGAAGTCCAACCAGTAGCCACCCTCAATCACCCGTCACCATGTCAGGACAGGCCGGAGTCATCCCCGGCCTGTTTTTTTATTCAAAAAATGCGAAGAGGCCGGGGGTTTCCTCCCGGCCTCTTCCGTTTCGCCCAAACATAAAATTGTGTCAGCTCGATTCTTCTTCCCCGTCCTCCAGGACGACGATCCTGACCCGGGCAGTCCCCTTGCCGAGAAACCCAAGCTCTCTGGCCGCCGCGCGGGACAGGTCGATGAACGGCTTGTTCCGTCTGCGGCAGCGGTCATTGACCGTAACCACGACCTCTTTGTCGTTGGCGAGGTTTATCACCTTCACCCTGGTACCATGGGGGAGATCCTGATGAGCTGCCGTCAGCTTTTCCGGATTGTAGCGTGCCCCCGAATTCGTTTTTCTGCCGTTGTAGCGTTTGGCGTAGTAGGAAGCGATCCCTACCATCCCGTCGTCTGCCCCTTTAACCGGGGCAGCGATCTCTGCCTGGTTGCTGTCGGTTTTCGTTTCGTCAGCCTGCAGGGGAAGTGTGTGGACCAGGAGAGCCAGTTGGCAGAGGAAAACAATCAGCGCCAACCTGCCCCTCGGGTTCGGTGTTGCCATGCGCACCTCCTTCTTGGGCGAGGGGACCTTATAGCACAGACATATTGCCCAGGTCAAGAAAAAGGCAGCAAAAACGGGCGAATTTTTTTATTTTTCAAGTAGTTACTGCAACTTAACGGAAGCGTGCAGGGGGATCAGGGGAGGAACAGGTTGCGGGTGGAGGTGGGTATGAGCCCGACCCTTTCGGCACGCTCCATAAGGGTCGCAACAGCCGATTCACCCTCTGGCCCGAGGGCAAGGGAGAAAGGATTGACGTAGAGGTTGATGTGGGCAGCGCACACCTCGTCGCTCAGTTCCTGGGAATGGGCATGTACGTAGCCGCTGGCTGCGTCGGGATGGGCGAAGGCGTATTGGACGCTTGCCCGGAGTGCCCGCTCGACGGTGGCGGCAGCTTCGGTGCCGAGCTCACGCCGCATGACGATCCCCCCCAAGGGGATAGGGCAGCCCGAATCCTGTTCCCACCACGCACCCAGGTCCAGAAGCCGGGTAAGACCATAGCTGGTAAAGGTAAAGCGTGATTCGTGGATGATGACCCCCGCCGCCACCTCTCCCCGCCCGACAGCCCCCATGATCTCGTGAAACGGCATGAAGACCAGGTTGTCGAGGGCCGGATCGAACAGGCGGAGCAGCAGGCAGGCGGTGGTGTACCGGCCGGGAACGGCGATCGGCGCTCCACGCAGGGCTTCGAGGGGGAGCGGCTGTCGGGCAACCAGAAGGGGACCGCACCCCCGTCCGAGCGCACCGCCGGAGCGGAGCAGCACGTAGTCATCCCGGATGAACCCGAGGAGATGATAGGATATCTTGCTGATGTCGAGGGCGCCGGCCAGAACGAGACGGTTGAGGGTTTCCACATCCTCCAACTGCTCCCGGAAGCGATAGCCGCCACAAGCCACCAGTCCGTGAATCAGGGCATTGAAGATGAAGGTGTCGTTGGGACAGGGAGAAAAGCCCAACGACAGTTCCCTGTCTTCCCCTGCATCGACTACACGCGACGGGAGGTGGGACGCGGAATGATCACTCACGAGACCCGAACTCCTTGGGGGCAAGACTTTGAATGTATTTCAGGACGAACCGCTGGGCGTTCTCCACGGCGCGGGGGATATTCCAGCGGGAAAGGTCGCGGTCCTCTACCAGGTTGCTGATCCCCCGCACCTCCATGCAGTCGATGCCATACATGAGCGACACGTGGGCCACCGCTGCACCCTCCATGTTCTCGCAGAGGGAATCGAACCGATCTGCCAGCTCCCGACCACGGGATGCGCTGCCGCTGCAGGTGGAAACGGTGACAAAACGCCCCCGTTTCACGGAAATGCCGAGGGCTGCCGCCAGCTGCATAGCCTTTTCACTGGCCGAGAAGGAGAGGGGAAATTCGTTGAAATAACGACGCCCCTTCAGCTCCAACAGGGGGATGCCGATAAGGTCCAGGGGCTCCCAACCGGCGGGGCTGATCACGCCGTCATCTCCATAAACCTCAACACTGGCCACTGCTAGGTCGCCAACCTCGAGACCGCTCCCCTCATAGGCACCGGCACAGCCGGTATTGATAACGAGTCGCGGCCGATAACGCTCCACGAGAAGGGTCAAGACCGAAGCGGCATTGACCTTTCCCATGCCGGTGACCGCCAGCACCACCGACACACCGTCAATCGCCCCCGTATGTACCTCGCGAAACAGGAGGCTATCCTGCCGGCCCGGACCGATTGCCCTGAACAGATGGTCGAGTTCCTGAAGGGTGGCAGCAGTGACGAGCACCGGCGCGCCGTTGTTCGGTGTCAATGTCTCCATGGTGGGGCGATGGTAGCACAAGGGACATGATGAATTCAAGACTGGTCGTAAACGACACCTTTTCATCGAACGGCAAGCAGACGCAGAGACCACCTTGCATCTGACCCGACATGAAGCATACTTAGGAGGAATTCCGGACCACGTTCATCCTTCACAGCTGGAACCACCACGGGCGGAACATCGCAAACGGCCGATGCGCCTTCTTTCCCCTTGCATCTAACGGGTACATCTACTATATTTTCCTGGTTTCAATGACCTCGGCAAAGGGTAGCCAGCATGCAGAAATGGGTCTTCCCCCTTAACATCGCTCTCACGCTCCTCATCCTTTCGGTCGTTGCCCTGATCGCTTCCGATCTTGTCTCATTCCGCCTTGGAAAACTGTTCCCCAGCGGCACAAAAACTCAGGCCCTCACCATTCCCCCCCCCGCCACCGACGATCTCATGTCGTTCGCGCCGATCCTCACCAAGGGACTGTTCGGCAAGGCGACCCAGGGACAGCTGACCCCCATCACCGCCGCTTCCTCCGCAAAACAGGGGGGTGGGACCTCCCAGAGCGACCTGCTCCTCCTCGGCACCGCCCGCGGTTCGTTTCGGGAGACGTTCGCCCTGATCCAGAAGATTTCCACCAAAGAGGAACGGGTTTTCCGGCTCGGCGATCAGGTGTACGGCATGGGGCCACTGGTGGCGGTCCAGAAGGAAAGCGCCGAAATCCTGGCCGGCGGCCAAAAGGTCAAGATACTCACCCCGACAGCAGTTGCCACCGAAGCCGCTTCCAGCCAGCCTCCGGCACCGGGTAGCGGCGGACTCGCTGCACAGGTGGGAACGGGAAACTACGTCATCGACCAACGCGCCCTCAACGCGGCGCTTGACAATATCGGCCAGGCCATGACCGATGCCCGGCTCCTTCCGAGCGTGAAGGATGGCAAGGTTGAGGGGTTCAGGGTCTCGGAAGTCCGGCAGGGAGGGATATTCGGCACCGTCGGGATGAAAAACGGCGATGTGCTCCTCCGGATCAATGAGTTTCCCATCGATTCGCCGGAAAAAGCCATCCAGTCCCTGGCATCCCTCAAGGGTCAGAGCCGCATCAAACTCGACCTTGTCCGGGACGGGCAACCGACGACATTCAATTACGACATACGATGAGGCAGGGAAAGGTAGCGGCTACGGTTGAGAAAACACCCCTACCTCATCCCACGTACCTCTTGTGGAGGCATCCTTGACTAGGCACATTTCACGCAGTATCACCACAGGTCTCCTTCTGTTCCTCCTGACGCTGCCGGCAGCAGTCCACGCCAAAGGGGTCGTACTGAACTTCAACGAGGTGGACATCTCCACTATGGCCAAGTTCATCAGCGACCTGACGGGAAAAAACTTCGTCATGGACGATCGGGTCAAGGGGAAGATATCGGTCTTCTCCCCCGCCAAGCTCTCCACGGACGAAGCTTTCAACGTCTTCACGTCGGTACTGGAACTGAAGGGGTTCACCATCGTCCAGGCCGGGCGGGTCTACAAGATCGTCCCCATCTCCGCGGCCAAGCAGTCGGGGATGAAGATACTCAGCGACCAGGAGCGGGGGGCGGTGAACGAGGCATACGTCGCCCGGGTCATTTCACTTGAAAACATCTCCAGCCAGGAAGCGGTCACCTTTCTCCAGCCGGTGGTTTCCAAGGACGGCTACATCTCCGCCTTCGGCCCCGCCAACATGTTGCTGATGGTGGATTCCTCTCTCAACATCGAGAAGATCCTCGGCATCCTGAAGCTGATCGACACGGGCCAGCGCCGCGAAAAGGGTGAAGTGATCTTCCTCAAGAACGCATCGGCCGACAGCGCCGCCAACGTGGCCCGCGAATGGCTCGGCAACCGGGAAAAGGCCGCTCCGGCAACACCACGTGGCACCGGGCAGAGCGTGAGTTCGGGAACGGGGACCATCATTGTCCCCGACACCCGGCTGAACGCCCTCATCGTCTTCGGCAGCGACAAGGACAAAGAGGACATCAAGAAGCTCGTCGCCCTCATCGACGTGGTCCCTCCCACCTCCAGCAGCAAGGTGAACGTCTACTCCCTGGAAAATGCCGATGCCACCGAGGTGGCCAAGGTCCTGGACGGGGTAGTAAAGGGAGTGACCGCTGCTGCCGGCACAGCACAGGGCGCGGCAGCGGCTGCACCGCAACAGTCCCCCTTCGAGGGAGGAAAGATCACCGTCACCCCTGACAAGGCAACCAACTCCCTCGTCATCATGGCCTCCCCCAACGACTACCAGAACCTCCTCCAGGTGATTCAGAAACTTGATCGACGGCGGCGACAGGTCTTTGTTCAGGCCCTCATTGCCGAGGTTTCTCTGGACAAGCTGAAGGAGTTCGGAGCACAGCTGGGGGCAACAGGAGGGGGAGTCACCGGTAATACCGCTGCTGCAGGTGCCTTCGATCCCTTCAACTTCATCGGTGCCACCGATCCGGCCCAGGCACTTATCACCGCTTTTCTGAAGGGTGTTGCCGGAAGCACCAACCTCCAGCTTGCCGGTAATCTTAAGGCACTCTTCTCAGACGGCACGGTGAATGTCCTTTCCACCCCCAATGTTCTTACTTCCGACAACAAGGAAGCAGAGATCTTCGTCGGCGAAAACGTACCGTTCCTCACCTCAAGCACTTCATACAGTACCGGTGTGGCGCAGACATCCAACGTGGAACGAAAGGACACGGGCATCACCCTTAAGATCACCCCCCAGATCAGCGAAGGGGAGTACGTCAAGCTCGACATCTACCAGGAGATATCCGCCGTGAAGGACGCTCTCAACAAGGGTGCCGCCGCCGACATTACCACCACAAAACGTTCGGCTAAGACTTCGGTTGTCGTCAAGGACAAGGATACCGTGGTGATAGGCGGGCTCATCCAGGACCAGGAAACGGAGAACATCAACAAGATCCCGCTCTTGGGAGACATCCCGCTACTCGGCTGGCTCTTCAAGACCAAGAGCAAGGAACGGAAAAAAACCAATCTCATGATCGTCCTAACCCCCCGCATTGTCAGAGGGTCAGAAGAAATGGCCGAGGTCATGACCCAGCAAAAACAGCGCTTCAATGACGCCAGCACCGGCGACCGCTGGCTCGACATCAACGAACAGCTGCAAAAATTCGGCAAGAAAGCCGAGGAGACCCAACCGAAGCAATGACCATGACCGCGGAACTGGAAAATCTCGCTGCCCGGTTCGGCCTCCCCTGCCAGGCGGAGATCGACGACAGCCAAGTGGATACGGCTCTTCTGGGAAAATTGCCCCTCGCCTTCGCCCGCGCCAACCTTCTCCTTCCCCTGCGTGAGGAGGAAGGCCGGCTCCTGGTGGCCATCGGCGACCCAGCCAACCTCCTCCCCCTGGACGAGCTGCGAGGCCTGTTCGCCATACAGCCGGCCGCCGTGTTGGTGCCGCGACAGGTGCTTCTGGACGCCATAAACCGCCTCTATTCCCGGCTCTCCGGGTCGGCCCAAGAGGTTGTGGAAGAGTTGCAAGGGGAAGACCTCTCCACCATCGCCACCGAGCTGGCCGAGCCGAAGGACCTCCTCGATCTCGCCGACGAGGCGCCGGTCATCCGGCTCCTCAACTCCATCCTTTTCCAGGCGGTGAAAGAGCGGGCCAGCGATATTCATATCGAGCCTTACGAGCGTGAGCTAGAGGTTCGTTTCCGGATCGACGGCATCCTCTACAAGATGCTTGCTCCCCCCAAGGTGGTCCAGGAAGCCCTTATCTCCCGGGTCAAGATCATGGCCTCCCTCAACATCGCCGAAAAACGGCTCCCCCAGGACGGGCGGATACGGGTCATCGTCGCCGGCCGGGACGTGGACATCCGCGTCTCCATCATCCCCACTTTCTTCGGCGAACGGGTGGTGCTGCGCCTCCTCGACAAGCAGAAGGGGATCATCTCCCTCTCCCACCTGGGGTTCACGGATGCGGCGGTGCAGGGGTTCGAACGGTTCCTGAAGCGGACCAGCGGCATCATCCTCGTCACCGGCCCCACCGGCAGCGGCAAGTCCACCACCCTCTATGCCGCCCTCAACTACCTGAACTCCCCCGAAAAAAACATCATCACCATCGAGGACCCGGTGGAATACCAGCTGAAGGGGGTCGGCCAGATCCAGGTCAATCCCAAGATCGATCTCACCTTCGCCAGCGGCCTCCGCTCCATCCTGCGCCAGGACCCGGACATCATCATGGTCGGCGAAATCCGGGACGCGGAGACCGCGGAAATCGCCATGCAGGCATCTCTCACCGGCCACCTGGTCCTCTCCACCCTCCACACCAACGACTCGGCCACTGCGGTGTCACGGCTCATCGACATGGGAATCGAGCCATTCATGGTCGCCTCGTCCCTGGCGGCGGTCATGGCCCAGCGACTCGTCAGAAAAATATGCCCCTACTGTCGCGAATCGTACACCCCGGACCGCCAGTATCAGGGAGTCGAACTGCCACCGACCCTTTACCGTGGCAAGGGGTGCGACCACTGTTTCGGCATCGGCATGACGGGCCGTGTCGGTATTTACGAATCCCTCCCCGTGGACGCGGAGCTCTGCTCCATGATCATCCGGCGCTGTTCGGCGGGTGAGATCAAGGAATACGCCATCGGCAAGGGGATGAAGACCCTCCGGGACGACGGCATGGCCAAGGTGGCCGCCGGCATCACTACCATCGAAGAGGTCCTGCGGGTAACCCAGGAGGACTATGCCGACCTTTCGCTATAGCGCATTCAAGGCGGCAGGTTCCGAGGTGACTGGCACCATCGATGCTGAGAGCCTGCGGGATGCCCGGCTGCGCCTGAAGAACCAGGGGCTGTACCCGAAAGAACTTGTCCCCGACACGGAACTCTCCGGCGGCACGCAGAGGCGGAGTTGGCGGCGGCGGGTCGGCAGCGCCGACCTCTCCCTCATGACCCGCCGGCTCGCCACCCTTATCGGATCGGCAGTGCCGGTGTTTGAGGCGGTCACCACCCTCTACGAACAGGAGCGTCCGGGAGAACTGAAAAACATCCTCAACCGGATTCGGGACCGGCTGGCTGAAGGGTCTACGCTGGCCAAGGCCCTCGGCAGCGAGCCCCATGTCTTCAGCGAAAGCTACATCAGCATGGTGGCGGCCGGCGAGGCGAGCGGGGCGCTGGAAATCGTCCTGGAAAAACTCGCCGGATTCCAGGAAGACCAGGAAGCGGTCCGGAGCAAGGTAGTCACCTCCCTCGCCTATCCGGCCTTGATGCTCGTGGTCGGCAGCGGGGTGATGCTGTTCCTGCTCGCCTTCGTAGTACCGAAGATCATCACCGTCTTCCAGGAGAGCAAGGCGACCCTCCCTCTCATCACCATCATACTCATCAAGGTGAGCACGCTGCTCCAGAAGGGGTGGTGGCTCCTGGTGCTGGCCGGCTGCGGTGCGCTGCTCGGCTACGACCGGCTCCGGCGCAGGGAAAGCGTGCGACAGCGGCAAGACCGCTGGCTGCTCCGCCTCCCCCTCGTGGGGCCGCTCATGCAGCGCCTGATACTCTCTCGCTTTGCCAAGGTGCTCGGGCTTCTCCTTGCCAGCGGGGTGCCGGTCACCCGGGCCATGGAGATCACCGGCGATGTCGTTGTAAACAGGGAATACCGCACCTGCCTGGCCCTGGTGCGGGAAGAATTGATGCAGGGTGGCACCCTGGCGGCCGGTCTCGGTAAGAACCCCCTCTTCCCCCCCCTCCTCGTCCACATGGTGGCGGTGGGGGAAAAGGGGGGAGAGTTGGAACAGATGCTCGCCAAGGCCGGGGCGGCCTTCGAAAAGGAGTTCGATACTGCCGTTACCCGCTCCATGGCCCTGCTGGAGCCCCTTCTCGTACTGGGGATGGGAATCTGCGTCGGGTTCGTGGTCATCGCCGTGCTGCTCCCGATTTTCCAGCTGAACCAGTTGATCAAATAAGGTTCAACGTTCCCTGTTACCCACAACCTTTAACTTTGAACGTTTAACCCGTCAGAGGAGGATTTATCCATGCACAACACCTTACGCGACAGCCGTGGCTTCACCCTCATCGAGATCATGGTGGTAATCGTCATTCTCGCCCTGCTGGCAGCCCTGGTCGCACCCAAGATCATGGGACGAAGCGATGACGCCAAGATATCCGTGGCCAAAAACCAGATCAGAAATATCGAGAGCGCCCTCAAGCTCTACAAGCTGGACAACGGCACCTACCCCACCACCGAACAGGGACTGGCGGCCCTCATCACCAAGCCGACCGTGGGGGTAATCCCGAAGAACTACAAGACCGAAGGATACCTGGAGAGCAAACAGGTTCCCCAGGACCCGTGGAAGACCGACTACGTCTACATCTCCCCCGGTGAGCACGGTGACTACGACCTCTGCTCCCTGGGCGCCGACAGCGTCAAGGGGGGAGAAGGGAAGAACGCGGACATCTGCAACTATGACATGAAATAGGGAACGCGCCTTTTCCGCAATCTCGGCGTTGGTCTTCGGAATTCCTTGTGCGGCGTAGCTATGCTACGCCTCCGCGTCATCCCTCGACCGCCTTGACCTTGCGAAAAAATCGCGTTCCCGACCGGACCGTGTTTTATGTTCGAACACCTAGATCGTTGTGTTGTGGTGACAAAAACTCAAAACTCAAAATTCTTCAGGCCAGCAGTTTGGGTCAAAATTCAAAACTGCCTTTCCGGCGGTTTTACCCTCATCGAACTGGTGGTGGTGCTGGCTATCCTTGCGATGGTGGCACTCCTTGTCTTCCCCCGACTCCCGTCCACCAGTGCCGCCAACCTGCGCAGTTCGGCGCGCACCCTGGCCGCCACGATCCGTTACATGGGGGACAAGGCAGTCACCTCCAAGAACGCCTACCGGCTCCGGGTCAACCTGACCGACACCAGGCTGGCGGTGGTAAAAATGGTGAATGGTGAAGAAAGCACCGACACCGACCCCTTCTTCAGCCGCCAGATACTGGCGGACGGAGTAACCATCGAGGACGTGACCATCCCCCGCCTCGGAAAGGTCACCGCCGGCGAGGTGGCCGTCAACTTCGGCCCGGCAGGGCTGGAGGACTTCGCGATCATCCACCTGAAGGGGAGCCGCGACACCCATTTCACCGTGACCGCTTACCCCCAGAACGGCAAGGTCAAGGTCGAGGAAGGATACCAGGAGGTGGGGCCATGAAGGGGTTTACCCTGCTGGAGGTGATGGTCGCCCTGGCCATCCTTGCCGGTGTGATACTCACGGTCATCACCTCCTATAACTATCACCTGGGGATCGTCACACGGGACAAGGAGGAGACTGAGGCCATGCTGCTGGCCCGGGCCAAACTGGACGAGCCCAACTTCCTGCAACAGGGACAGACATCAGGAAACTTCGCCCCCCGGCATCCCGACATAACCTGGAAAGTGGAGAGGGCCGCCGCCGAGATACCGGGGGTTGACCGACTGACCTTCACGGTTGCCTGGGATGGTGAACGGCACAAGCTGACCCTGGCGAAATACCTGGAACGGGCCCTCTGACCGTGAGGAGTCCGGCCCCATGAGAAACGCGACAACCAGGACGGTTTACCACACGAAACCGCAGAGACGAAACGGGGGGTTCACCCTGCTGGAACTGCTGGTAGCCCTGGCACTTCTTACCGTACTGTTCGCAGCCCTTTACGGCACCTTTTTTGCCCTGACCCGCGGCCGTGACGCGGCAACCTCCGGCATGGAAACCCGCCGCGAGCTGCGCACCACCCTGGACCAGGTGCGGCGGGAGTTGTCGGGAGCGTTCATCCGCGGGCCGGCCCCACTGGGGGTGAAACCGCTGGTCCCGTTCGTGGTGGAAGACCGTGACTCCTTCGGCAAGCCGGCTTCGACCCTGACCTTCACCACCTTCGTTCCGCCCCGCAGCGACAGCGCTCCCACATCGGACCAGGTGACGGTGCGCTACCGGATAGTGGAGCATGAGAAACGGCTGGAATTGACCCGTGAGGCCCAGGACCGCTACCTGGCCGGCACTCCTGTCCCCTACCCGCAGATGGAGGATGTGGAAGGTTTTCTGGTGGAGTGCTACGACGGCAGTAAATGGGTCAGGAGCTGGGACACCACCCCCGGCCTCAACTCTGGGCTCCCGAAGGCCGTTCGGGTGACCATACGGCTCAAAGAGGGTGAGGAGATCAACGAATTCTCCACCATCGCCACGCCGCGGGTGACCGGCAAGTGAAGGGCGAAAGGGGGTTTGCCCTGGTCATAACCCTCGTGGTGAGCGCCCTGCTGGTGGCGCTGGTCGCCGAGTTCATCAACGAGGTCTACGTGGATACCAGCTCCCGGCAGAACTTCGTCGATGGGCAGCAGGCGAGTCTTCTTGCCGAATCCGGCGTGGCCGGCGGAATCAAGGTGCTCCAGTTCACCATGGCGAGCCAGGGATTCACCTCCCTCCTGGACCCGTGGGCCAAGCCGCTGAAGCTCGACGACGAGCAGGGCTCCATAGAGGTAACCATCGAGGACGAGGCCGCCAAGATCAACCTCAACTCCATAGCCGGGTCGAACGGAAATTTTATCGATGCATATTATCCCATAGCAACCCGTTTCCTGAAGAAAGCCGGTCTCTCCCCGGACCTGTGCGACGGCATTGCCGACTGGGTGGACACCAACGATGAACCCAAGCCGGCCGGGGCGGAAGCAACCTACTACCGTTCATTGCAGCCACCTTACAATGCGAAGAACGCCTGGTTCGATACTGTGGATGAACTGCGACTCGTCAAAGGATTCGATGCAAAGACGATGGAGCGACTGCGCCCCTTCATTACCGTCTTTGCCAATTCCCTTCCGGGTTCACCGGCACCGATCAACATTAACACTGCCCCCCCGGAGATACTGGCAGCCTTGGATGAAGGGCTGAGCGACGACCTGGTGGCACGGATCGTGGACTACCGGAAAACCACGCCGTTCAAATCACCCGCGGATATCCTCAAGATTGCCGGTCTGGACAAAATCGGAATCGCCCTGCAAACCAGGATCCAGACCAGAAGCACCGTCTACCGCCTGGTCTCACGAGGACAGGTGCATGAAACAGCGAGGATTATAGAAGCCGTGGTGAGAATCAATGGCAACCAGGCAACGATGCTCTACTGGAGAGAATACTGATGACGTACCTGATCGTACAGTTGACCCGTAACGAAGTGCTCTGGGGGCGCTTTCAGCGCCAGCGCGGCGAGCTTGCGTTCCTGGGGGGTGGCCGTCACCCCCTCGCCGGCGAACCGACCTTCGACGACCTTCTGAAGGAACTGGCCGGCACCCGTCGAGAAGAGGAAAAGGTGGTGCTGACCCTTCCCCCCTCCAGCCTCTTTCTGCGGGAGCTGGATCTCCCCCTCACCGACCGCCGCAAGGCACGCCAGGTACTCCCCCTGGAGCTCAAAGGTGAAACGGCCATCGATACCGACGAACTGGTATTCGATGCAATCCTCCTGGCTGACGGCAAGACCCTGGCGGTATGGACCCGGCGAACCGGGGTGGCCGATCTGATACGGACCATGACCGAAGCCGGCCTCGAACCGGAAACGGTAAGCGCCGCACCCCTCCACTGGCCCGAACTGTTTGCGCCGTCCGACACGACGGAGCCTGTTGCCATTACCGACGGTGAGGCACTGGTCGTTGCCCTGGCGGGGCGACTCCTGTTTTGCCGCCCCCTCGGGGGTGGCGACCCCTTCGCAGACGTGGCGCGAACCCTGGCGGCGCTGGAGCTCGGCAAAAATATAGCGGTACGAGAGGTGCTCCTCCACGGCGACCTGGCCCGTCAGCCCCTCCCGACAACGACGTCCGGCCTGACATTCCGGCCGCTTCCCCTCGCCGATGCAACGGCCCGGGCATTTGCCGGCGATGCAGGGGCAGCCCGGGACCTCGCCTCCACCTACGCCGTCGCGGCAGCCTGTGGCTCCGGAGCGGCGGTGAACTTCAGAAGCGGCACCCTGGCCTACACCGCCGGTAACGCGCTCGCGCGCCGCAAATTCAGGCTCCCCCTGGTCCTTGCGGCAATCCTTGTCGTCGCACTCATCGCCGAGACAACTGTTCGCTACTACCTGGTGCGGCGGGACCTGAACTCCCTCGACACCTCGATCTTCACCATCTACCGGCAGGTGTTCCCGAGCAGGAAAAAACCGGTGGATGCCGTCGGGGAACTGAAGGGGGAAATCAGGCGCCTCTCCGGCAGGGCGGCGACCGGCAACGTCCTGGCCGCCCTGACCAAAGCGGCGGAGCTCAAGGGTGATGACATCACCGGCATCTACGAGGCGGAATTCGACAGCGGACAGCTCCGGCTCAAGGGAGATGCCCGCTCCACCCAGGGGGTGAATGATTTCAAGACCCGGACAGCTGCTGCATTCAGCGACGGGGAAGTGAGCGAGATAAAATCAAAACCAGATGGAACTGTCAGCTTCCTGTTCCGCGGCACCTTCAAGGAGGAGAAGAAATGACCTATCTGCGCCTCCTGGCCGAACAGTACCGAAATCTTGACAGCACCACCCGCCTCCGCTGGGGCGTGGGCATCGCCATCGTCCTCGCCCTGGCCGTACTTTTCTCCGCCGCCAACACCAGGATCGCCTATCTCTCCAAGCTGCGCACTGCCCGGGAAAGGGATGTCGCGGAAATGCTCATCCTCAGGCAGCGCTATCAGATTGCCAACGCCGGCGCCCAGAAACTGGCGAACCGCCTTGCCGCAACCCGCCCCGACGATTCCCCGGCCAAGCTCATTGACGAGATCGGCATCAAAGGGAAGAACAGCCAGATCAAGCCGGTCAAGGGAGACGAGCAGCCCGGCTTCGTCGAGGACGCCGCCGAAGTCAAGCTGGACGGGCTCACCGCCAACGAGACGGTCAACCTTCTTTACCGGCTGGAAAAAGGGAGCAAGCCCGTCATTATCAAGAAGGCACTCCTCAAGGCCCGCTTCGATGATCCGTCGCGTCTGGACCTCACCCTCACCATCGCCCTCCTCAAGGCCGCGCCGACGGGTCCGCGATGAAACCGCGCCGCTGGTTCTATCTGGTCGTCGGTGTCCCGGCGGCACTTTTCATTTTCCTCGTCCTGACTGTCTGCTTCATCCCTGCCCGGGAGCTGCAAGGATTAGTCGTTCGCGGGCTGGCCAGCGAAGGGTACACCTTTCGCGCCACCAGCTTCGGCAAGGCATTCCCCCTCGGCCTTACCGCCCGCGCCATGGAGATCGGCGACGAGCGTGGCCCGCTTTTTCGCGCTGACAGGGTAACGGTCCGACTTCAACTCCTGCCCCTCTTCCTGGGGGATATCAAGGTTACCGGCCGAGCCCGCATCGGCAGCGGACAGATCGACGGAGCATGGTCCCGCCGCAGCGGGGGGGGGCTGCATGCCAGCGGTATCCGGCTGGAGGACATCCCCTTCTTCTCCACGGTAACCGGCGCCGCCGCCAAAGGGGTGATGCAGGTGGATGCAAATCTGCGGGGGAGTCAGAGCACCCGCCGAGGAGAGATAAAACTGGACGTCAAGGGGGCGGAACTCGCCGGTATCAAGATCGGCGGAACCCCCCTGCCGGACGCTGGCTACCGGCAGATCCAGGGTATGCTGAGACTCTCCGGCAACAAGGCAAACCTGGAGAGCTTCTCCCTGGAAGGGGAAGGGCTCTACGTACGGCTCAGGGGAGACTTCCCCATCATCTCCCCTCTGGCCAAAGCCCCCCTCAACCTGACCCTGGAATTGATGCCTAAACCGGAATTTTTGGAGCGGCAAAAGTTCGTCTTTCTCCTCCTGACAAAGTACCTGACGTCCCCGGGTCGCTACGAAATCCCGGTCAAGGGAATGCTCTCCCGGCCTGCCCTTCCCTAACGCACGTTCAATAAGCGTTTTTAATTGCAAAACGGCAGTTTGGGATTGATTTTTTTACCGTTGTGGCTACAATTGGGAGGATTTTCGCCCGCCTTGGGCGAACCGCAATTTCATCTCCCCCGACCCGCCAGGAGCAAGGCAATGATCCAGTTTTCAGGTGTCCATAAGTGGTTCAAACAACTCCACGTACTGAACGATATCAACCTCCGGATCACGCCGGGTGAGGTGCTGGTTGTCTGCGGACCGTCCGGTTCCGGCAAGTCCACCCTCATCCGTACCATCAACCAGCTGGAGCCGATCAACGAAGGGAAGCTGGTCGTTGACGGGATGGATCTCCTGGACAAAAAAACCGATATCAACAAGCTGCGCGCCGAAATCGGCTTCGTCTTCCAGCAGTTCAACCTCTACCCCCACCTGTCCGTTCTCAGCAACATCACCCTGGCCCCCCTCAAGATCCGCAAGATGCAGAAAAAGGAGGCGGAGGAGCAGGCCATGACACTGCTGGCGCGGGTCGGTCTGGCCGAAAAGCGGGACGCCTATCCATCCCAGCTCTCCGGCGGGCAGCAGCAACGGGTAGCCATTGCCCGGGCCCTGGCCATGAAACCGAAGATCATGCTCTTCGACGAGCCGACCTCGGCACTCGACCCGGAGATGATCGGCGAGGTGCTGGCGGTCATGCAGGGTCTGGCGGGGACCGGCATCACCATGGTAGTGGTGACCCACGAGATGGGCTTTGCCCGGGAGGTCGCCCATCGGGTCGCCTTCATGGACCACGGGGTGGTGCTTGAGGAGGCGAAACCGGAGGAGTTCTTCCGCAACCCGCAACACGAGCGGGCACAGCAGTTCCTGAAGCAGCTCCTCTCCCCCATGCACTAGGGGGAAAACGATGCTTTTCCTTGGCTCTAAGTTTTCCCTTGAACCAGCGAAAAGTCCTCGTTCCCCGTATATTCGCAGGATGGAATGAGCAGGCACAATTCTTTAAGGAGGAACATGGCATGAAGAAACTGGTTACCGTTGCAATCGCCCTGACGCTGGTTGGACTCCTCGGCAAGGCTGCCCTGGCGGCTCCCCCCGCCGACACCCTGGCTGAAGTCAAGAAAAAAGGTGTCCTCGTGGCAGGGGTGAAGGACTCCCTCCCTCCCTTCGGCTACATCGACGAAAAGAGCCGCACCATCGTCGGCTATGACATCGACTTCATCCATGCCATCGCCAAGAAACTCGGCGTCAAGGTCGAGCTTAAACCGGTCACCTCGGCCAGCCGGATGCCCCAGCTCCAGGAAGGAAACATCGACATCATCGCCGCCACCATGACCAAGAACCCAGAACGGGCAAAGCAGATCGACTTCAGCCACACCTACTTCTTCACCGGCCAGAAGTTCATCACCAAGAAGGGAACCGTTCACACCACGAAGGACCTGGAAGGGAAGAAGATCGGTACCGCCAAGGGTTCCACCTCGGAGCAGAACGTGAAAAAGGCCATTCCGTCGGCAACCGTTCTCTCCTTCGACGATTATCCCCAGGCCTTCCTGGCTCTGCAGCAGGGTAAAGTCGCTGCCGTCACCACCGACGAGGCAATCCTGGCCGGTATCCTCGCCAAGGCCCCCAACAAGGCCCAATTCGAGATTCCCAACGTTCAGATCTCCGACGAGCCCTACGGCCTCGGTATGCGCAAGGGTGACAAGCACTTCGTCGACTTCGTGAACAAGACCATCCTGGACATGGAGAAGAGCGGCGAAGCGAAGAAGATCTTCGAAAAATGGTTCGGCCCGAACACCCAGTTCCACCTGCAGCGGACGTTCAAGATAACCGCTGATAAATAACGCAAAAAGCGAGGCATGAGGAGCCTCTACTCTTCACGCCTCGCTTCTCCTCCTTCACGGAAAGTTCACATGCTCACGTATCAGTTTGACTGGTCGGTCGTCACATCCGGTAAATATTTCGAGTGGCTGGTTTCCGGTTTTAAGGTCACTCTCCAACTCTCCGTAGTCGGGATCGTCCTGGCGTTTATCGTCGGCCTCCTCATCGCGGTCATGCGGATGAGCAATTTCCGGCCGGTGCGCTGGTTCGCCCTGGCGTACCTGGAGTTTTTCCGAAATACCCCCCTCCTCGTGCAGATATTTTTCTGGTACTTCGGCTCTTACAAAATCCTTCCCACTGCGGTCAACGACTGGCTGAACAGCACGAACTTCGAATTTGCCGCAGCGGTCATCGCGCTGACCATCTATACCTCCGCGTTCATCGCCGAGGACATCCGCTCCGGCGTCCTCTCCATCCCCAGGGAGCAGATGGAGGCGGCCCGCAGCGCAGGATTCTCGTACCTCCGTTCCATGCAATACATCATTCTCCCCCAGGCGGTCCGGATTACCGTCCCGCCACTCGTGAACCAGTTCCTCAATCTGGCCAAGAACTCGTCCCTGGCCATGACCATCGGCGTCATGGAACTCACCTACCAGGCGCGCCAGGTGGAGAGTTACACCTTCAAGGGATTCGAGGCGTTCACCGCAGCAACCGTCGTCTACCTGGTACTCTCGACCAGCATTACCGCGCTGGTCCATATCTACGACAAACGGGTCCTGAACCCGAACCGGGCGGTTTGACATGGACGGACTCTTTAATTTTCACGTCATCACGGACAATTTCACCTACTTCATGATCGGCCGGTTCCCCCACGGACCGCTCGGGGGACTGGGACTCACCATTTACCTAGCAGTGGTATCCTGCATCCTTTCCTTCTTCGGTGGCCTTGTGCTGGGGCTTTTGAGCCTGGTTCGCAACCCGTTCATAAGCTATCCCGTCAACCTGTTCATCAATGCAGTCCGCGGCTTACCGCTCCTCATGGTCATCTTCTGGATGTACTTCCTCCTCCCTGCCCTCATGGGGCGAACCGTCCCGGAGAGCCAGACCGTCATCATGGGACTTACCCTCTTTACCTCCGCCTACATGTCCCAGATCGTCCGCGCCGGCATCGAAGGCATCCCCGCGGGACAGACCGAGGCGGCCATCTCCACCGGTCTGAAGCACTGGCAGGTGATGCTCTACATCGTGCTTCCCCAAGGGCTGCGCAACATGATCCCTTCCTTCGTCAACCAGTTCGTCTCCCTCATCAAGGACACCTCCCTCGCCTTCATCGTCGGAGTTTCAGAACTGACCCACGTCGCCACCCAGGTCAACAACCGGACCATGGCCTACCCCACCGAGATATTCATCTTCATCGCAGTAATCTATTTCTTCCTCTGCTACGCTTTCACCAGCCTCTCCCGCTGGCTGGAAGAGCGGCTCGCCTGGCGCAAAGCCATCTGACCGGAGAAGCAGCAAGCTTAACGGAGTCCATCTTGATGCTCGCTACATGGAGGGTTCTTCTCTATGGACGTCAGGAAAGAGCAGAGAAGGTTGATGTCAGCACTAGATGCAGCTTTCACCCGTCAATTCAGAATGGCTGCCCCTCCGTAAGTTGCCCTCCTAATTGACCGTATCCGGGAGACGTATCTCTCTCCCACAACGGTGTCCACTTCCTTGACGAACTCTCAAAGCTCAAATATTTAGGTACTTAGCAAAGTTAAAGCCCCACGAACATGCCTCACTTGCATTCGCGGGCAGTTTTCCTGTAATGAACAGATCATTGCAAGCAGGACAGGGCTTGGCAGAGTCTTTTGACAGATTGTATAACTGTTGAAAGATGCTATGCTTTTTTGGGGTTAGTGCGCCTACGCTTCGCACCGTCGCTAGACATTGGAGAACCCATGTCCACAACCGACCTTGAGAAGAACTTAACCGATGCGGTCATCAACAGTATGCCGGGTATCTTCTATGTCTTTGATAACGAGGAGCAGCTGGTCCGATGGAACCAGAAGCTTGAGGAGTTCTCTGGGCGTTCACCGGAAGGGATGTCCACCCTGCGTCCTCATGATTTTGTGGCGGAAGAAAACCATAGGCTGCTGGAGTCGAAGCTGACGGAGGTTTTTGTCGAACACCGGAACGCCGACGTCGAGCTACTCCTCATGGACAGAGAGGGGAGAAAAATCCCTTTCTACTGTACCGGCACTCCCTTGACCGTCGGTGACAAGACCTATCTCGTCGGCATTGGGATCGACATCACCGAGCGCAGGCGGGCTGAGGAGGCTCTGCAGGAGGAGAAAGAAAAATTCTCCCTGGCCTTCCAGACCGTGCCGGCGCTCCTTTCCATCAGCAGCCTGGCGGACGGGAGATATATCGAGGTCAACGAGGCGCTCGAAAAGACCCTCGGCTACCGCAGGGAGAAGGTCATCGGCCGCACCGCCGCCGAGATCAACATCTGGGAAAACCCGGCTGGCCGCGACCAGTTGGTCCGGCTGTTGAGGGAAGGCACCAGGATCCGTGACGTGGAAGTCCGTTTGAGGAGCGTAACGGGAGAAGTAATTATCGGTTCATTATCAGCGGAGATCATCAACGTGCAGGGGGAAGAGTGCATCATTGCTCTGACGCGTGATGTTACCGCGTTCAAGCAAGCGGAGGAAAAACTCCGCAAAAGAGAACAACAGCTTGCCGAGGCTCAAAGAGTTGCCCACCTCGGCAGCTGGGAGTGGAATATTGGCGCCGATTCACTTACTATTTCGGCAGAACTGTACCGGATTTTCGGCCTATCTCCGAAAGAGTTGGACGCAAGCTATGCGGGTATCCTAAAGATGGTTCATCCTGAGGATCGGGAAACATACGAGAAGGAGATTCAGAACGCCCTCGCCAAACGGAGATCCTTCGACAATTTGCACCGCATCATCCGGCCGGACGGGACGGTACGCACTCTGCACAGCCGGGGCACCGTATCAGTGGACGAGACGGGAGTGCCGACGTCCATATTAGGCACCTGCCAGGATGTCACCGAACGCATGCGGGCGGAGGATGCCCTGCGGGAGAGCGAAAAGCTTTTCCGGGCCACCTTTAACCAGGCTGCGGTCGGCATCGCACATACAGGCCTGAATGGCAGATGGTTACGGGTCAATCAGAAATTCTGTGAAATACTCGGATACTCGGAAGAAGAGCTGATGGGGCTGGATATTAAAACCATTACCCATCCCGATGATTTGGAAACAAGCGCCAAGTACCTCCAGCTCATGTTGGACGGGAAGCTCGGGAGTTACTCCCTTGAGAAACGCTATCTGCGCAAGGACGGTTCCACCGTCTGGGTAAATATCACCGTGTCGATGGTGCACGACCACGATGGACGTAACCTGTTTCACGTGGGGGTGGTAGAAGACATCTCCGCCCGCAAGAAGATCGAGGCAGAACTGCGGGAAAGCGAAGGGCGCTATCGCTCCCTGTTTGAAAACATGTTGGAGGGATTCGCCTACTGTAAGATGCTATTAGATGACCAAGGCCGTCCGGAAGATTTTATCTTTCTCGATGTCAACAAAGCATTCATTCGGCTGACCGACTTGGAGAACGTGGTTGGCAAGAAAGCCACCGAGGCGATTCCAGGGATCAAAGAAGCACATCCGGAGTTGTTTGAGGTTTACGGCCGGGTCGCGTTGACAGGAATCCCGGAGACGTTCGAAATTGAGTTCGAACCTTTGGGAATATGGTTGTTCGTCACTGCCTACAGTATGCAGCGGGAATACTTTGTTGCGGTGTTTGATAACATCACCGAGCGCAAACAAGCGGCGGAGGAGGTCGAAAAACTGAACACCGACCTAGCTGCACGGGCCGCCGAGCTGGAATCAACCAACCGGGAACTGGAGACGTTCAGTTATTCGGCCTCTCACGACCTGCGCAAGCCCCTGACGGTCATCAGCGGCTACTGCCAGGTCATCCAAGAGTTATGCGGCAACCACCTGAATGAACAATGCCTCGGGTTTCTGCAGGAGGTCCAGAACGGGGCCGTGCGCATGAGCAATCTCATAGACGCCCTGCTCAAGCTCTCCTGTTTTACCCGCAGCGAACTGAATCGGGAAATGATCGACCTCAGCGTGATCGCACATGCGGTGGCCGCAGAACTGGTTTTTACCGAACCGGAGCGGCGGGCCATATTCCAAATAACCGACGGGATCTCAGCCAACGGTGATGCGAAGCTGCTGCAGGTGGTGCTGGAAAACCTCCTCGGCAATGCATGGAAATACACCGCCACACAGGAAGAGGCGGTCATCGAGTTTGGCGAGACGGAGATCGACGGAAGGCTGGCCTACTTCGTCCGGGACAACGGGGCCGGCTTCGCCATGGCCGACGCCGACAAGCTCTTCATTCCCTTCCTGCGGCTTCCTGGCGCCGACGAATTCAAGGGGCACGGCATCGGCCTCGCCACGGTGGAAAGGATCATCCGGCGCCACGGTGGTCGAATCTGGGCTGAAGGGGAACCGGGCAAGGGGGCAACCTTCTATTTCAACCTTTAGTCTCACGGGGGTAAAACAGAGTGGAATAATAAAGCGTAACCGGTGGTAAGGAAGGAGCGCTGATCGTGGCTATTTCGGCGGTTAGCAGAACAAACAAGTTCTTCCATTGGTTCCCAGATTTGTCCGCGCTGGAGAGCCATACAAGACTCGAACCTTCAAAATGCCTTATCCCTCTTCTCGCAACGTGGTCGTATATTCGTGCATTCGGTCGCAAGTACCCAATTGACAGCTCTTTTAAGGAGCGCACAATGATGACGTCAGTGGCCCCGGATGTCGGGGCCATTTCCGTAACTTTAAACAGCCCCTCAAATGCGTATAGCTTGTGGGGCTGTTTTTTTCATTCGGTGTAGTTTTCCTGCACGAGTTGTTCTTTGCGAGCTTTGCGCCTTTGCATGAGTAAATGCCGTTATTGATTCATTCGACCGGTGTGGGTGCATCCCGCAGCCGCTGCACCCGCTCCACTACCGGGGGATGGGAATAGTAGAACCAGGCGAAGATGGGATGGGGATGGAGGTTGGCGAGGTTTTCCGCGGACAGCTTGATGAGGGCGGAGGCGAGCGCCTCCGGTCGGCCGGAGAGCTCCATGGCGTACCGGTCCGCCTCCCATTCGTGGCGACGGGAGAGCCAGCTGAAGAAGGGGGTAAGGGGAAAGGCAGCCGGCGACCCGAGGAAGGCAAGGATCGTCAGCTGGGCTGCAAATGAGCCGCCATCCATGCCGAGCAGACCGGGGAGACCACCCCACCCCAGCAGCCACCACGCCACGTAACAGACAAGGAGTGCCCCCACCTCGGTCATCACCAGCTGTTTCCAGATGTGTCCCTTCTTCCAGTGGCCGATCTCGTGGGCGAGCACTGCCAGGATCTCCTGGTGGGTCATCTGCCGGATGAGGGTGTCGTAGAGCACTATCCGCTTCACCCGGCCAATGCCGGTGAAGTAGGCGTTGGAATGCTGGCTCCTCTTCGATGCGTCCACCTGCATGACTCGGCTCACCGTGAGTCCGGCCCGTTCTGCCATGGCGCGGATTTCATCTTCCAGTCCCGCCTCCTTCACCGGCTCGAACTTGTTGAACAACGGCTCGATGACGTAGGGAGAGAGGTACATGAGGAAGAGGGACACGGCGGCAAGAAACCCCCAGACCAAGAGCCACCACCACGCAGGGCTCCAGCGGACCAGGGCCAGCGCTCCTGCTGCCAGGCCGCCGAGCAGAATCACGGTGATGGCAGCCCCTTTCAAGAGATCGGCGAACCAGAGACGAGGAGTGGTGGTGTTGAATCCGTAGCGGGCTTCGAGCCGGAAGGTCCGGTAGAGATCGAAGGGGATGCCCAGCAGGGTCTGGGCAAGGGTAATCAGAAGGAAGAAGAGGACTCCGCCGCCGATGAACGAAGGGGCAAGTGAAGCGACCCATCGGTCATAAAGGGGAAGGAGCCCCCCGAACAGGAAGAGGAGCAGCAAGAGGTTGTCAATAATCGATTCCAGCAGCCCGACCCGGCTCTGGTCCAGAGTATAGGCGACGGTCCGGCGCAGTGTCTCACCGTCGATGATTCCCTCGAAGCCAGGGGGAATCTGGTTGCCGTGGGCACGCAGGTGCCGCAGGTTGAGGGCGCGGAGGAGGTAACCGCTGGCGGTGATCAGCAGAAAGGCAATCAGGATGAAGACAGTCATGCCGGCATCATACACGAAACGGCATTCCGCGCAAAGTGCGATTGTACGGCTTGATTCGACATAGCGGGCAGTGGAGGAGAGATCAGGGGGGGGGAAAGGATCCGAGAGATACCACGTCAGGTTGTGAGATAGTTCATGCGGCACTACGTTGTGGTGTGCAAGCGCTTCGTTTCACGGATAGTCCGAGTCGTTCCTCCGGCTCTCCTGCGCCCCGGCGAGTAGTGCGGTGATCTTCTGGGCAAACAGTGATTCGACAAAGGCCAGCATCAGCGAGATGACTGCATAGACCGCCGTGACCTGGGACAGCCGTGGCGCCCCTTCAGCAAGGGGGGTGCCTTCGACGACCTTCGCCATCACGAGGGCAAGGACGGCAAAGCAAAAATGTCGATGCATCCAGAGCTTTTTGTCAGCCAGCAGTTCCCGGAGCGGCTCCCTCTCCCCCATTTCCAGATGGTTCTGAAACGACAGCCAATCTCCATAGATCCGCGGAAATGACAGGGAGAGCAAAATGACTGTTATCACGAGCATCATGGCAGACAAAAAATCCATGGCAACCTCCGAAAATTGCGCACGTCGTTGTTCTCCACCAAAATGCATAACAAAAGCCAGACACGACCTTCATTAAAATTATAATCTCCTAAAACAAAAACAGCTGTAATTTTGACATATTGCACAATTAGTCATAATTCATATTAATATATATTTAAACTGCAATGCTATCGCGTGCTTTCAGTCGGCAATACTGCGCGAAATAACCGTTAGCAATTAACTCGCATAACGATCAACAGGCGGTATATTATGTTTTATCGGCGGGTTATACGTACCCTGCAACATGACGAGAAATTCGATATATACGCTAAATAACCAAACACAGCATCCGACCAAACAGCCAACGTGTACAAAAAAAACGCCCCCTCCCGTTCGGAAGGGGGCGCCAATGAGTCACATCAGGGTTGTGCGTGCTAACTAGATGACCCGCCGGCCAGAACGACCGGAGCCACTGCCCCGATGCTCCACCACTACCGGTGACTGTTCGCGGCGCGGGGCACCCCATTTCTTAATGCGGGACTTGCCTGCAGCCTCGCCCTTTCCCTGCTCGCTACGCTGACCACCTGCGGAAAACTTGCCCGGTTTCCGGCCAGGACCGCGCGAGTCGCCGCGGGGACCATTGCCGGTCCGGGCACGCAGCGGCCGGGTCGGCTCAAGGCCGGGGATGACGTGCTGGGGGAGCGATTTGCCGATGAAGCGCTCGATCTTTTCCAGGTAGTGGATCTCGTTGAGAGAGGCAAAGGAGATGGCGATGCCGCTGGCGCCTGCCCGGCCGGTACGACCGATGCGATGGACGTAGTCTTCGGCAAATTTCGGCAGGTCGAAATTGATGACATGGCTGACCCCCGTAACATCCAGTCCCCGCGCCGCCACGTCGGTGGCAACCAGCAGTCGGACCTTGCCCCGCTTCATGTTGGTAATGGTGCGATTGCGCGCCCCCTGGGTCATGTCGCCGTGGAGGGCGGCAGTAGAATGCCCCTGGGCATGGAGCTCGCTTGCCAGTTGGTCGGCCGCAACCTTGGTGGCAGAGAAGATGATCGCCCGAGTGAGGTCCGGATCGGAGATGAGATGCTGGAGCAGGCGGTTCTTATGCTGCAGACTGTCAGCAACGTGGAGCCGCTGCTCTATGGTGTCGTGGGTGATCTGCTTGGGAGCGATCTCGATCCGCACCGGTTCGCGCAAAAGACGCTGGGCCAGACCTGCCATGGTCTTGTCCATGGTCGCCGTGAAGAGGAGGGTCTGACGATCGGCGGGGGCAGCGGCGGCAATCCGGTCAACGTCCTCGCTGAACCCCATGTCGAGCATCCGGTCCGCCTCATCGAGCACCAGCACCTCAAGCCGGTTCAGGGTAATGCTCCCCCGCTCCAGGTGGTCGATGAGCCGACCTGGTGTTGCCACTACGATGTCGAGGGGCTGGGAGAGAAGGCGGAGTTGCTCACGATAGGGCATCCCGCCGAGGATGGCGGCACTCCTGACGCGCATGAATTTGCCATAGGTGCGGACCGCGTCGGTAACCTGGTTGGCCAGCTCACGGGTCGGTGTCAGGACCAGTATCCGGGGCCCACGCCCCTTAAGCAAGGAAGGCTCGGACAGGCGATTGAGGGCAGGAAGCACGAAGGCCGCCGTTTTCCCGGTACCCGTCTGGGCAGTGGCCATGAGGTCGTGACCGGCAAGGGCCTTGGGAATGGCCTGCTCCTGGATCGGAGTAGGGTCGGTGTAACCGCACGAGGTAACGGCCTTGAGAATGGCGGAAGAAAGCTGCAGATCTGCAAACGACATGGATATCCTTTTCATTGGCTGGCGGAGGCATGCGAGGGCCGTGGGACCAAACGGATGATCCACAGACGTAAACGGCGACAACACAGGGACGACCGACTTTGATTCATCGTCGCCAACCGTGTGTCGTACGCTGTTTCAGGGGAGATAGCCGAAAACAGAGAGGGGGGTTAGTGAGCGATGCAGCGGGGGCGGCATGGTGACTGCAAGCCGCCGGGCTGGAAACAAGCAAGCTTCGTACTATAGAGGCATTTCTTTACGATTGCAAGCTTTTTATTCTGGAGGTGCGCCGAAACGGTTAGCCCTGCTCATCATGACAGGGAATGTTCCTTCGGGAGGGTGAGACAAAAGGTGGTGCCATAGGGCTCGCGGCTGGAAAAATGGACCTTCCCTCCCAGGTAGCGCTCGCCGAACAGCTTGATGCTGTAAGTGCCGATCCCACGCCCCACTTCAGCCTTGGTGCTGAAGGAACGCTGGAATATCTGCAACTGCGTTTCCTGGGGAATGACCCCCGGGTTATGCACACAGAGCGTTATGGTGTCGGGTCCCGTCTCTGCGGAAATCGTCACGTCCTCCCCCGCAGCGGTCGCCTCCAGGGCATTTTTCACCATATTGCCGAGGATTCGGCGCAGGATGGCCCTGTCGCTGACGATGTGACATTCCGGCACCGTCCCGAGCAGCAGGTTCCTCCCCGATGCAATGTCATGGTTGACATAGAGGGTCTGGATCTCGCGCAACAGTTCCGGCACCGACAGGACCTTGAGAGTCGGGCGGAACTCCCCCTTTTCCGCAGCCACCAGTTCCTGCTGGTGGGTGATCTCATCCACCAGCTGCTGCGCCAGATTCACCATCCAGCGACGGTATTCGCCATCCTGCTCGGGGGTGAGAATGTCCCCCCGGGCGAGAACTTCGGCCAGACCGCGAATGCCACCGGCAGTATTGATGATGTCGTGGAAAAAGACCCGCTCCAGCACATCACGCCGCTTCTCGGCACTGATGTCCCGCATTGAAAATACGGTCAGCCGCATGTCCCCAACCTGCAGGGGTGTTGCCGTCACCTCCAGATCAAGGCTGGCGGACCTTTCGGCATCCATGGTAATCCGGCACTCCTGGGTCGAGGAATGCTCCTGCTGCTGGCTTTGCAGGATGGCCATTACCGCGCCGCACCCTGCACAATGCCTCCCCGTGCCGCATCCTCCCGGCCCTTCATCTGCGTGGATACAGTTTATCGCCTCTCCCGGCCGCTTGCCGACCAAGGCGTCCGGGTCGTTGATGCCGAAGGCGGCCAGCAGCCTGCCATTGACGGCCAGCACCTGCCGCTCCTCGTTGAGGACAACTCCATAGGCAGGCATCGTTTCCAGAATAAGAGAAATGGTCTCTTCCACGAGTATCCGGGACCGGGCACCCCGCACCTCTTCAGGGAGAGCCCTCCGTACCGGGGCAAACGGGATTGCTGCCGTTTTCTCAGACGTGGTAAACATCAACTACTCCTGTCACGCTCAATTCGGGAAGTTCCGCGGATGGGGCCCGACACCCTCGAAAGCAGACACGAAGTCCACACGGGGAAACCCCGATTATTTCTGGATCGTCGCTTCTTCCATAATTACGTCGTACTTGTAGCCGCTGCCAAAATCCTTATCCTTGTAAAGGGTACCCTGCATGGTCACCACATCCCCCACCCCAGGCAACTCCTGGGAAGTGATCACAAGGTTGTGGGTCCCCTTTTTCCGACTGCCACTACCGTCCTGCAGATGGATCCAGTTTTTCCCCATGATGCCGCCCGACACCTTGACCACCTTGCCCCTCACCACGACCTTCTTTCTGTCCAGTTTTGCCTTGTTCTTGTAGATATCGCCAACGGTGTACGCATTGGCGCCGGCAGCTTTCTCCACCTTGACCGTTTCGGCCGAACCGACTATCGCCCCTTTGCTCCCGGGAGATTTATCTCCGATACCTGTGTCGCCACCTTTCTTGTCCAGCTGGGTGTTGCAGAAAACAATCCGGTCGAAGCTCCGCTTGAGGGTCTTGCTGGTGAAGTTCCCCATCTCCGTACCCGATGCACAGCTAACCTCCTGGCCGACCTTTACGGGGGTTTCCGGCACGGCGACCCAAGTTTTCGTCCCGTTGCTTTCCAGATTAATATAAGTATACCCGCCGCTGTTCATGGTTTCGACGATCTTCCCCGAGACGGCGCCATCCCCTTTGCCTTCCGGAGCGGGGTGGCCCGCCGCTGGCGCAACCGAAGCCGGACCAGAGGCTGCAGGCTGGGGGGCGGCTATGCCGGTCGGGACATTACCCTCGGCCGCCACTCCCAGAGTGGGTAGAACCAGCAACCAGGCAAAGGAAATGGATTTCAGAAACTGTTTCATCGCATGACTCCTGTAAACGTAAAGTAATGTGCTACACGGCGCCAACCTTGAGTCGGCGTTACGAGACTACCCTTTTTTCGAAAAATGTACAAGCATGATTGGCGTATGACGGGCCGCTTTGTCACCGGCTGTGTTACGGGAAAGAGTCAGTCCGGATACTGGGGCAACGTTACGTCCAGCCCCTCCAAAAGTGGCGAACTTGCGGAGAAACGATGTGACGTATGCTCTTCCCCTAGACACCACTGGTGATTAATCAGGCAGCGAAAGGGCAAAACCACTGTCATGGCGGCCGAAGACACGGCCTGCAAGCTGTTTCAGGTGCTGGCATGTTCCGTGTAAGGAATTTATAGCATGTTAAAGGAGACGGTTATGGCACGAGTAATTGACGGAGTAGCATACCTGACGGTTGACGAAGCGGCGGAAAGGCTTGCAACGACACCCACCCGGCTGTTGATGCTGATGAAGGGAAAGTTTGTCAGCGGCGTACTGGCGGAGGGAGAATGGCTGGTCACCGCCGATTCCGTTGCCAACTGGGCCGTCAGCGGACATGAAATGAAGCTGGAGAAGGGGTGCGCCGGCTGCCGCTCCTCGTCAGAGGGGTGCGCATGCCCTGGCGACGCGCCGGACCGGCAGTGACCACCCTGCCGGGAAAGAGCCCGTAAGAGGTCGTTTCCGGCAACAGAGCGACGTTCACGAATCCAATCAAACGGTGCACATGACCCGCCGCACCCGATACTCTCCGCCGATCACCAGAAATTCCCCTTCGCCCTTCAGGATGCTGTTGGGGAGGAGTCCATTGAAGAAGAATATCTTGGCCAGCGGCGCCTTGATCTCCCAGACGGTATCGCCGAACTCCCAGGCCCGTTCCTCGTCCGAGGTGAACGACACCAGGTTGTTCAGCCGGACGATCTGCAGCCGCCTCCCCTCATTTTCCAGGAGTTCGTAATCATCGGCATCATTGGTGCCGCGGTAAAGGGTTATGTGCCCATCAGCCGGATAGAGGCTGGCGAGTTCGAACTGACAGTATTCGTAGAGGAGATCGAGCTGGGAGTTGATGGCATTGGTACGGGCGCTTCCCTTCATCCGGTCGTAGGCGAAAAGCTGGTATTCTTCGCTCAAGATGCCGGGAATCCGCACCTTGTGAAACGTCGGCGGCAGACCGAGCCGGCTTTCCACCCATCCCTTGAGCACGGCCCCTTCGACGGAGTTGGCATCCATCATCCACCCCCGGAGAAACCGGAGATAGCTGTTCCTGATGCTCTTGCGGGCGGTTGCCGTCCCCTGACATTCCCACTGATGGAGCTGGAACTTGACCGACATGTAGTCGTTGAAGATTTCGGCACGCTGCTCCAGGGTTGGGACGGAAACCAGCTTCTCGAAAAGAAAGCGGTTCGCCTGGCGAACTCCCTGAATTTCCAGCGGTTGCGGGTGATCGTTGAAGTGGCGCGAGGCAATGACCCACGGGGGAAGGTTACAAAGGTTGAATGGGGAAGTGGTCATGGGCCATCACCTCGTTGTGATCACGTAGGTACAGCTGTGTGCGCCCTTGTCGTGTAAATCCAGGTGTCTGCTCCTACAGAATTTTCGACAATTCCAGCAGCGTCGTTCTGATGGACCCGTCGGCCACGAAGGTGTCGAGGCCGAGCCGCTCCATCTCCATCTGTGGCCCCTGGCCGATCTGGGCGCAGACCAGCGCCCGGCATCCCTTCAGGGCATCGGCAATCTCCTGGAGGATGTGGGCACGCAGGGGATGATCCTGGTCATAGGTACAGTAGCGCTGCACCTTCCGTTCATCCACCAGCTTCGCGTCACTCCCCTCGACCTCGTAAATCAGGAACCGTTCGGCATGGCCGAAATGCTGGTTGATCTCTTTTCCATCTTTGGAAGCAACTGCAATCAGCATGGAATACCTCCTTTAACAGGGACCGGGGACCGGGGAAAATCTTCCAAAATACCGGTCCCTGGTCCCCGGTTCCGGCTTTACAATACCACCGGTTCGAAGGTGAAGCACTTCTTCGAGCACGTCCTTCCGCATGCCTGGCAACCGATGCAGTTGCCGGGGTTCTCCACTTTCATGAACATCTTTGCCGAATCATCCTCGTCCAGTTCCTCGAACGCCAGCACGTCATGGACGCAGACCTTGAAGCAGCGGCCACAGCCGATACAGGTTTCCTCATCGATCGCCACGATGAACTGGGGAGTGTACTCGGTCTTGTCTCTTCTCAATCCGGTAATGTAAGCCATGGTTCTATCCTCCGTTGTTAGTGGGGGCGGGAGACGGGGGCCGGAAAACAGCCCGTGCCCCCGGACACCCGTTTAATCTTCTTCGTCAAACGCCGGGGTGGTGCCTTTATGCATCGCCTTCCGCAGCCACGGCGGCGGGTTCCCCTTCAGCACTTCCTGCAACTTGCCGACGATCTCGGCCACCGGTACCTCGGCGTTGGTCTTCATCGGGTGGATTTTCTGTGCCACCAGCTTTGCCGCCGCCGGCCCGCCGATAGCCATGGTATAGACGATGGCGCAGCCGCCGAGGATATGCGCCCGCGCGGCGATCTTGTCCTCCTCGTCCTGGCCATGCGCTCCCACCTTGAGCACCTCCTGGAAGCTCGCCTCATCCGGCCCGATCTCCCAGATGTGAAACTCCGTCGACATGCCGAAGTGCTGGTCGATCATCTCGCCGGTCTTGCTGGTAAATGCAATTCTCATGATCTCATCCACCTTTCTCGAAACGTAAGAAAGCAAATAACTACAGAGTACTCAGAGGTTCACAAAAGAGGCATGTGCAGACCGGAAGGACAACTGATTTCAGGAAGGCATCAACATTAGCAGGTCACTGACTTGCTTCCCTTTGAAATCCTCTGTGCCCTCTGTGGTAAAAAAAGATTTTACGTTCAGTTGTGCGCCAGTTTCTGCGCTTCCTTCGCATTGGCCTGGAAAATAGTGGCCAGTTCGAAAACCAGGTTCATGGTCCCCTGGTATCCCACCCACATCTTCTGGTGGGCACCGAGACGGTCGAACACCGGCAGGCCGGTGCGCAGGTGCGCCTTGATCCCCAGTTTTGCCGCCGCCTGTCTTCCGTTGGAATTGGCCACCAACAGGTCGGCGCCCTGTGCGACATCCTCCAGGTCCTCCAGATCGCCGACGAAGAGGTTATCCACCGGCAGCTGGTCCAGCCCCCGGGTCCGGGTGGCGGCAATGGCGGCCTGGATATGGCAGCCGAGACCGGCGAGAAAAGTGGTCATCCCCTTCAGGTGATCGGCCTCCAGTGCCAGGGAGACCTTCTTCAGGCCGAACTGGTAGTGACAGTCGACCATGGCATCCATAAGGCGGCTCCGCCAGCGGCGGAAGCGTTCCGGTACCGGCCTGCCGGAGATGGCGGCAAGGACCGTCATCAGCAGGTCGCACTCGGCCAGGCCAGTGATGGAGGTAAAACCGTAGGCCGGAATGGCGAATTTCTTCTGCAGCTCCCCCGCCGCCTCGGCCAGGGAATCGCCGAAGTAGAGGGTCGCTACGCTCCGCCCCGCAAGGCGAATCCGTTCCACCGACACGCCCCCCACGGAGAGGGCCGATACGGTTTCGTCGATATGACCGTCCAGTGCGTTGGATATGTCCGGAATCACCAGTGGATCGAGCCCGAAGGCCTCGCAACTCTCCTTGATCTCCTCCACCTCGGCCGGGGTCAGCTGGCAGCCGGGGATAATGGTGATCTGATTGGCGATGGTCTCCCCACCCTCGGGAACGGCGGAAACGATCGCCGTCACCGCCGCCGCGTATCCTTCCTGCATGGAGCCGCAGTAGTCGGGGGTCGATGCCCAGATTACCGGCACCCCGTCATGCTCCGGATGCTCCTGGCGGAACTGGACGATGGCGCTTCGCACGTCGTCCCCCATGGTCTCGGTGAGCCCCGAGGTCATGACGCCGACCACCCGGGGCCTGAATTTTTCCATGACCCGGCCAAGCCCCTTCTTCAGGTTTTCCCAGCCGCCGAAGATGGCGGTATCCTCGCTCATGCTCGTGGAGTTAAGCGCGATGGACTCCTTGAAGTGCCGGGAAAGCTGCAGCCGGATAAAGGTGGAACATCCCTGGGCACCATGGAGCAACCCGAGCATCTGGTCGATTCCCAGGTAAGCCAGGGTGGCACCCAAGGCCGGGGAGTTCTTCTGCGGGTTCACCGTGGCGTTTTTGACCGGCACCTTGACCCGGGAGACCCTCGTATCCTCCGTATCGAGCCGTGCCGCCAACCCTGCCGTCCGGAGGATATCCGCTTCCCGCGCATGCTCGCTCTTTTCCCACGGCGCCTTGCCGTTGAGCACCGGCCAGATGGGATTGTTCACCGTCAAATCCAGCTGTTTCGCAAAGGTGACCATCCCTTCGTACCCCGCGTAGGGGTGAGAACGGCCATGGTTGATGTCGAGAAACGGTGTCCTGGTCTTCAGCGCCAGAAACTTCGTCTTGCCGCCGGCCACGATCAGGTCCGGCATCTTGTCGTACATGACCGTCAGGAGCCCGGCGGTGCTGGTATCCTCTATGATCCGGGCATCCTGGTGCATCAGCGACTTCATCCGGTAGAAGTCTTCCAGGGTCGAATTCTGGGTGCCGGCGGCGAGGATCTCCACCCCCAGCTCGGCCAGGGCGTTGACCATGGACCAGGTCTTGACCCCGCCGGTGAAGAGTACCGCCCGCTTTCCGGCCAGCCGCGCCCTGTAGGGGGCAAGCCGTTCCCGGCAGCGGGGCTCTTCTTCTTCCAGCAGCTTCTCAACCCGATCCTGCATCACCCGCTTTTCCAGCCCTCCGACGATATCGTCCAGCTCCCGGGCGATATCCCGCAGCGCCTTGGCGGTGTCGGTCATGCCGTAGAACGACCCCTCCAGATAAGGCATGCCATAGGTCTTCTGCATCTTCTTGGCAAGATTGGTAAGGCTCTTGGAGCAGATGATCACGTTCAGCTTGGCCCGGTGGGCGTAGCGTAGATCATCGAACCTGGCGTCGCCGCTGAAGCAGGAGAGAATGCGGATCCCGAGCTTGTCGAAGAGCGGCAACATCCCCCACAGGTCACCGGCGATGTTGTACTCGCCGATCAGGTTGATATCGTAATCGGTGGTGAATGCCGGCTCGGCAGTGCCGATGACGTGCTTGAACAGTACTTCGCCTGCCAGCCGGTTGCCGATGTTCTTGTCGCCGATGAAGCCGGGGGTGTTGACCGGGATCACCGGGATGGATACCTTCTGCGCCGCCGCCTTGCAGACCGCTTCGATGTCGTCGCCGGTCATGGCGGTCACGCAGGTTGCGTAAACGAAAATTGCCTTCGCCTCGGGATAGCGCCCCGCCAGTTCCTGGATCGCCTTGTAGAGCTTCTTTTCGCCGCCGAAGATCACGTCGTTCTGCAGCATTTCGGTAGTAAAGCCGCGGCGGTAAAGCTGGGAATCGCTGGAACGGGCGCCCCGGTTGTCCCAGGAGTTGCCGGCGCAGGCAATGGGGCCGTGCACCAGGTGGATGACATCGGTAATCGGCATCAGCACCACGCGGGCGCCGTCATAGGCACAGGAGCGCTCGGTCCCTTCTCCCGGCTCCGATTTCTTGCAGAATTTGGGGGCACCGGCGTCGTGGGTTTCACAATCGGTTGTATCGTACCAGTCGGGCTTCGCCATGGGGCACCTCGATTCGGTTCAGGGAAAAAGTGGATTACATGGGACATCGCTGCCGCCATGTAATCCCATTGGAAGGAGGTCCAACATTTCTGCAGCATGGGGAACCGACCCAGACTACACCTTGAAAAACGCTCCGCGGGGCAGGGCCGCACGGAGATCAGCGCATCATCTCGAAGAACCGATCTTCACAAGTCTCATCCGTAATATCGATGAACTTGTTGCAGATGGTCGAGAGCATGTTGGTCACGCCCTGGTAGCCGACCAGCGGAACACGGTGGAGATTGACCCGGTCGAAGACCGGAAAGCCGAAGCGGAAAAGCGGAATCTTGGCATCGCGGGCCGCGAACTTGCCGTGGGTCTCGCCGATCATGGCGTCCACAGGATCGGTCATGATGAGGCTCCGCAGGTGCCAGAGGTCCTTGTTCATGTAGATTTTGCCTTCCTTGCCGTACATGGAGGCATCGAGCAGGGCCTGGATCTCCTTCTCCAGCTTCTTGGTCCCCTTGGAGCAGAGGATGTGATAGGGAACAGCCCCCATCTCCAGGAGGAAGGAAACGTAACCCAGCAGGTAGTCAGGGTCACCGTAGACAGCGAACTTCTTGCCGTGGATGTACTGGTGGGCATCGGTCATGAGGTCTAGTGCCCGGCCCCGCTCTGCCTTGAGCGACTCGGGAACCGGCTTGCCAAAGAGCTCGGAGATCTTCATCAGGAATGCGTCGGTCTTGGTGATACCGAACGGGGTCGGCATTGCCACATGCTTGCCGGCATAGTTATCCTTGATCCAAGTGAAGGTCTTGGCCGTTGCATAGGGACCCAGGGTAATGGTCGCCTTGCCGTTGATGGAATCAGCCGCGTCGTCCAGTTTGGTGCCGCCGGGATAGATCCGGTAATGACCGTCCAAAGGGGAGTCGAAGGTTTCGGAGATATCAGCCAGCAAGGTATAGGGTATGCCGAACTCTTTCAGTATCCGCTTGTACTCGCGGTAGTTGCCGGTGTTGGCGTCGAAACCGGCGATCAGGTTCAATTTACCGGTACAACGCCCTTCAACCGCTTTCCCTTCCGTCAGGGTCTGCAGGATGGAGAGAAGCATGGCATCATACCCGTGGATATGGGAACCGTTGAAGCTCGGGGTGTTGGCGTAAGGAAGCGGAAAGTCCTGTGGCACGCACCCCTTGTTCTTGGCATTTTTGATGAAAGCGGTAAGGTCGTCGCCGATGATCTCCGGCATGCAGGAGGTGAAGATCGGCATCATCTTCGGCTTGTAGAGCGCATAGGCGTTTTCCAGGGCCTCGTGCAGGTTGTTCTGACCACCGAACACCGCACCGTCCTCGGTCATGGAATCGGAGACTGCCGGGGCCGGTTCACGGAAGTGACGGTTCATGGTGGAACGGTAGTAGGAGGCACACCCTTGTGAACCATGCACAAAGGGGAGGCTCCCTTCGAAGCCGTGGGCGGCCAGCTCGGCGCCGAGCGGCTGACAGGCATGGGCCGGGTTGATGACAAGTGAGGTCCGGGCAAAGTTCTTGTCCTTGTATTCTTCGGTGTTGATCCAGGCCGCGACCCGCTCGACCTCCTCCACGGGGGTCTCGGTCACCGGCTTCACTGCAAGGCCTAAGTTGTTAGCCATGATATTTCTCCTTTGGGCGAGAGACTCATCCGTCACATCGCCTAATTTTGTTGTACCTTTCGGCGTCCGATTTTGAGGTCAGGTCGGTGGCTTCCGAGGAAGAGCGTGGAGGCTAGCAGCGCTAGGCCGCACAAGCGATGACGAAGGAAACACCGAGATGGCCCAAAAGCGGGCGCCGTCTACCTAGAACGGTGCCTTGACCAGAGACCAGGTCGGGCTATTGATCGCCATATCCACATCTCTGGCAAACGTCGGGAACCCCTTGTAACCATGGTACGGACCGGAGTAATCCCAGCTGTGCATCTGCCGGAAAGGGATCCCCATCTTCTGGAACAGGTACTTTTCCTTGATGCCGCTGCCGATCAGGTCGGGCTTCAGGGTGTCGGCAAACTGTTCGAATTCGTACTCGGTGATGTCATCGTAAATGACGGTAGCCTCCGGCATTTCCGGGGAGGTCCGCTCATAATCGTCGCCATGGGCAAACTCGTAGCCGGAGCCGACCACTGCCATCCCCAGGTCCTCGTAGGCATTGACCGTGTGCCGGGGGCGCAGCCCGCCGACGTAGAGCATGACCTTCTTCCTCTCCAGACGCGGCTTGTACTCGTCGATCACCGCCTGCATGAGCGGATCGTACTTGGCAATGACCGCCTCCACTTTCTCCTTGATGGTGTCGTCGAACAGCTCGGCCAGCTTGCGCAGGCTGTTGCGGATCTTGGTCGGACCGAAGAAATTGAGCTCGATCCAGGGGATGCCGTACTTCTCTTCCATCACCTTGCACATATAGTTCATGGAGCGGTAGCAATGGATGACGTTGAGTTTTACCTGATGGGTGGCGGCGATTTTCTCCATCTCGCCATCCCCGGTCCAGACAGACTTGACGTTGAAACCGCACTCTTCCAGCAGCGGTTTCGTCGACCAGGCGTCGCCGCCGATGTTGTACTCGCCGATCAGTGCGATGTCGTACGGCCCGATCGGTTCGGGGAACTCGCGGGTCTCGATGATGTAGTCACGAATCGTATCGTTACTGATGTGATGACCGAGCGACTGGGAAACGCCGCGAAAGCCTTCGCAGTTGCAGGGGATGATCGGGATGTCGAGCTCCTTGGCAGAGGCCTTGGCCACCGAATTGATATCGTCGCCGATCAGACCAACCGGGCATTCGGAGAGGACCGAGATCCCCTTGGCGAGCGGGAAGAGTTCCTTGGCTTCCTGGAGCAACGTCTTGAGCTTCTTGTCGCCGCCGTAGACGATATCCTTTTCCTGGAAGTCGGAAGTGAACTGCATGGCGAACTGATCCACCCCGTTGATCCCGGACATCAGGTTACGCCGGGTCCCCCATGAGTAATAGCCGCAGCCGACCGGTCCGTGGGAAACATGCACCATGTCGCGGATAGGGCCCCAAACGACCCCTTTGGCACCGGCATAGGCGCAACCGCGGGCGCTCATCACGCCGGGGATGGTCTTACGGTTGGACTTGACGCAGGCCCCTTCGCCTTCATTGGGGGCCAGGTGGGGTACCCGCTTCTTCTTGGCCTTGTCCGGGTAAATCTCCAGGGCCCTGTCGATCATCTCCTGGGTCGATTCCTTGGTAATTCCTTCTACTTTCTTTATCTCAGTGGACATAATTCGCTCCTTGGATTTCTTATAGGCCTCATAGGTCCTATAGGTTCGTATAGGACCTATGAAGCCGAAGTTCTCATCTCGCTGCAGCTTCCGCTACGCCGACGACCGCTTCATCCTCCGCCTCCATGATGCCGTATTCCATCAGGAGGTCTTCCAGCTCTTCCATCTCCAGCGGGGTCGGCACCACCAGCATCTTGTTGTTCTGGATCTTTTCCGCCAGGGTGCGGTATTCCTGTGCCTGCGGATGCTCGGGCGAGTATTCGATAACGGTCATTCTGCGCATTTCGGCGCGCTGGACCTGATTGTCGCGAGGGACGAAGTGGATCATCTGGGTGCCGAGCTTCGCGGCCAGGGCGCTGACCAGTTCGAACTCCTTGTCAGTCTTGCGGGCGTTGCAGATCAGGCCGCCGAGACGGACCTTGCCAGAAGAGGCGTACTTGAGGATACCCTTAGCGATGTTATTGGCCGCGTACATGGCCATCATCTCGCCGGAACAGACGATGTAGATCTCCTCCGCCTTCCCTTCGCGGATCGGCATGGCGAACCCGCCGCAGACGACGTCACCGAGAACGTCGTAGAAGACGAAATCGAGGTCATCGGTATAGGCACCGTTTTCTTCCAGGAAGTTGATGGCGGTGATGACGCCGCGGCCAGCGCAGCCAACACCCGGCTCCGGGCCACCGGACTCGACGCACTTGGTGTCGCCGTAACCGACCTTCAAAACGTCCTCCAGTTCCAGGTCCTCGACGGTACCACGCTCGCGCACCAGGTCCATAACCGTGGACTGCGCCTTGGCGTGAAGGATCAAGCGAGTGGAGTCGGCCTTTGGGTCACAGCCGACGATCATGACCTTCTTGCCGAGGTATGCGAGTCCCGCCACCGTGTTCTGGGTTGTGGTTGATTTGCCGATGCCGCCTTTGCCGTAAATCGCGATCTGTCTCATTGTCCTGCTCCTTTCGTCCACCAATCCGTGGACCGCACGTGAATTTTCGGGGCACCCCAAAGATGCCCCCTGTGATTATTGGCGGCGCCTTTGCCGGTGAAGTCTGCTCCCGATAGTCGGTGGGAAGCTTTTTGTGTCTCCGTCTGCGGAGAGAGCCAGTTGCGATACGTCAAACCGCGAGAGAAAAGGTGGAAGTGCCTGCATAGAGCCGGAAAAGGTCGCGGTCGCTGAGCGCTCTCTTGTTGTTCTGGGCGATGGTACGAACGTGGGAGAGAAGCCGTTCGGCCTCCCCGCGGGCAACCGTGATCCCCATCTTCCGGTACCGTTCGATCAGGCCATGCACCCCCGAGTGTTTCCCCACCACGATATGGCGGGACAACCCCACCTCGCCCGGATCGAACCCTTCATAATTTCGGGGATCCTTGAGCACGCCGTCGGCATGGAGCCCCGACTCATGGGAAAAGACCTTTTCCCCCACAACTGCCTTCCAGTCGGGGACCGGCCGATGGGAAGCGCGGCCGACCAAACGGGAAATTTCCCGAAACCGGTGCGTGTCGATTCCCGGATCGATACCGCATGCGAGCTTGAGCCCCATCACCACCTCTTCCAATGCAGCATTGCCGGCCCGTTCTCCCAAACCGTTGACCGTGGTGTTGACGAAACGGGCACCCCCCTTTATTCCCGCGATGGCGTTGGCGGTTGCCATCCCCAGATCGTTATGGGTGTGCACTTCAATCGCGAGTTCCGGCACCTCCTGCCGGAGGGACCTCACCTTTTCGTACATGGTAAACGGTTCGAGGATGCCGAGGGTGTCGCAGAAGCGGAAGCGATCGGCTCCATGTTCCCGGGCGATGTGCATCAATTCCATGAGAAACTCCATGTCGGCACGACTTGCATCCTCTCCACCGATCGACACGTAGAGCCCGTGCTTCTTGGCAAACCCGAGGGAAGTTACCAGCTGTTCCTTGACCCACTCCCGGTTCTTGCGTAACTTGTGTTCGATCATGATATCCGACACTGACAGCGAAATGTCTACCGCCTCCACGCCACAGGCCAGACTCGCTTCAATATCGGCCTTGACTGCCCGATTCCAGGTGATCAGCCGTGCGTTCAGTCCAAGGTCGACCAATGCCCGGATTGAACTCTGTTCATCCGCCCCCATCGCCGGAATGCCGCACTCCAGTTCCTGGACTCCCATTCCATCGAGCATCCGAGCGATGGCAATTTTTTCTGCCCTACTGAACACCACGCCAGCTGTCTGCTCGCCATCCCGCAAGGTCGTATCGTCAATGATGATGTCGGTTCCGATGTCCATGGTTTTCTCCCGTCACAAAAAAAACGCCCAAGGGATCATTCCCAAGGGCGTCATTGCCATTTGCGAGGTTGCTATACCATCTTTAAGCACAAGTTGTGCCACACCATATCACTCTGTATTTACACGTAAAAATTTGGTGCACAGGCAAATATGCCTATTTTGTCAGCAACAACAGAGAAAGCGTGCCGGAAATTTCGTCTGAACCAACGGACAGGTAATTATTGACTCCAAAATTGGCAGTCCATGGCAAAGCGGGATGGGCACGAAACCATGCAGGAAGAGCGACGGGGTGAATTGCAGAGACAAAAAAGCCCTTCCGCATGAGCGGAAGGGCTGCATTTTGTGGCCCCTACCGACTTTTAACAACATATATAAAACTTATTATTATAGCTAGTTACATTTACCAGAAATAAGTAATGCCCCCAAATAGGCCCCTAAAACTACTTATCAGCACACCGGCCAGAGAAAGTTTATGGCTAATCTCTGGTAAGTAGTGGAATGGGAATTAAGCATAAACCTAACGACATTAACTACGTAATTGGTCTTACATTACAGCATGTTACAATAAAATAGTTAACTATTATCTGACGATGTTCTTACTACAACTAAAGGTTTAACTTGCATTTAACCACCTCTCCATAACACTTCGATATTATATGAGTTTTACATCAGTTTTTGTTGGGGTCCTTTCCTATTGGGGCAGAATTGTTCTGTTCCGGTTCACGAAAGGAGATAGCATGAACGCTGCCTACCACATACCAAGGACTCTTACTGAAACCGATTTGCACAGACTTGCACCATCCATCTTCGCTGAGGCCCCATACCAAGGAATGTCCGAACGTTATAGCTTCATCCCCACTATCGAGGTCGTGCGCAACCTGAAGGGAAAGGGGTGGCTCCCTGTTAGAGCAACAGAACAGCGAACCCGTATAGAAGAGAAGGTCGGTTTCACAAAACACATGATTCGCTTGCGCCAGTCCGACGCCCCGATCATTGTTGGCGAAGTTATCCCGGAAGTTGTCATCATCAACGCCCACGATGGCGGAGCCGCCTATCAGGCAATGGCTGGCCTCTTCCGCCTCATTTGCTCCAATGGCCTAATGGTGGATGAAGGGACCATCGAGAAGGTCAGTGTCCGTCATTCTGGCGACGTAATCCGAGAGGTAGCCTATGCCGCGAAATATATTGCCAAGGAAGTGCCGAGACTTGCCAAGAACGTAAAGCGGATGCAGGATATCATCCTCACTCCCGACCAGCAAAGAGTCTTCGCGACGGCCGCTCTGGATATTCGCTACGAGCGCAACGATGAAGGTCGCAGCACCGCTCCCATTGAACCCACCAGACTCCTCATTCCCCGCCGCTACGAGGACAGAAAGAGCAACTTATGGACGACCTTCAACACCATTCAGGAGAACCTCATAAAAGGTGGTATCCGGGGTTATTCTCGGAGTGAAACAAACCGCAGAATATCAACACGCGAGGTAAAATCGGTCTCCGAGGATGTCCGGCTCAACCGAGCACTCTGGACTCTAGCAACGGAAATGACCAAACTCACCAAGCGCCGTAAGGCAGCATGATGAATTGACTACCTACCAATATTAAGGGGGCAACCAGTATGAAGGAAATGCCGATAGCAACTACGACGTTAGATATTTTCTGCAAAGGCGTTCCCCTTTACGACGCCAAGGACACATGCCATGTCGATTCTTGCACGGATTCAATTCACGACACAACTGGGGGCTACGGGATACCGGTCTTTCTTGGGGAAAGGGAAATCGGGAGGGCTGTAAATCTTGCCAAAGTGACTGAGAGTGGGATTCCCCTCATGAAGTACACGGTAGCTCTGGCAGCGGGAGTTGAAACAAAAACACTCGTGCCTGTTGGCGACGGATTCGCAGGGACTATCAAGGGAAGTATGTGGGTCCACGGCCTCTATCCACAGGAGGTCCAGCTTGGTCGGTCAATGCCTATTTCATCGCAGTTCATCCCCGCTCGTGCGGGGAACACGCAAGCGTCTTCCCCTTCAAATCTTCAAATTTCGGTTCATCCCCGCTCGTGCGGGGAACACTCCAGGATGAGTCCGCTCCACCAGGGGTCGGCCGGTTCATCCCCGCTCGTGCGGGGAACACATGGGCGTATTACAACCTGCCGTTTGCTGCTACGGTTCATCCCCGCTCGTGCGGGGAACACCTGTCGCAAAGCTCGAATACCGAGAAATTGAGCGGTTCATCCCCGCTCGTGCGGGGAACACGTGTGAAGGCCTGCCGACGATCTGGATCATCACGGTTCATCCCCGCTCGTGCGGGGAACACAATAAGCAGGACCTTGTTCAATGATGCCATGTCGGTTCATCCCCGCTCGTGCGGGGAACACCTTGACAAATGCGTGTATTGATTTCAGCCCTTCGGTTCATCCCCGCTCGTGCGGGGAACACGGGAGCGCCCCCGGCGTTGGCGGTAATGCTGACGGTTCATCCCCGCTCGTGCGGGGAACACTTCCCCTTGATCTTGAGCCGGCCCACGTTGTCCGGTTCATCCCCGCTCGTGCGGGGAACACATCCGTAAAGTCTATTTGGATACTCCGCGGACCGGTTCATCCCCGCTCGTGCGGGGAACACTTGAAGGTTAACCGCCCCCCATTCCCATGCCTCGGTTCATCCCCGCTCGTGCGGGGAACACCGCTCCTCGTTGAACGTTACCTCCTGATAGATCGGTTCATCCCCGCTCGTGCGGGGAACACAACCACCAGCGCCAGCCCCTTGATTTTCAGCCCGGTTCATCCCCGCTCGTGCGGGGAACACCGACCGCGGTGGTATCTGTCTGTTCCATGGCTCGGTTCATCCCCGCTCGTGCGGGGAACACTATCTCAACAATCCGTTGCTGATGGGGGGGTTCGGTTCATCCCCGCTCGTGCGGGGAACACCGGTGAGTGGATAATGACAGCACGCAAGGCAACGGTTCATCCCCGCTCGTGCGGGGAACACCGCCGCCATCACCACCCACCCCACAGGGACGTGGGTTCATCCCCGCTCGTGCGGGGAACACGCGTCATATGTATGCCCATCTCCTTGCTTATCCGGTTCATCCCCGCTCGTGCGGGGAACACGTGGAAAAGGTGTACGGCACGAAGCTGCACGGCGGTTCATCCCCGCTCGTGCGGGGAACACGCGCTGCCGCCGAATAGGCCGCTCAGTATGTCCGGTTCATCCCCGCTCGTGCGGGGAACACCTTGTCGAGTCGCGCTACCTCTGCATCGTGGGCGGTTCATCCCCGCTCGTGCGGGGAACACCTGCGGTGCGCTGATCTGCTTCAATGTCACGGCGGTTCATCCCCGCTCGTGCGGGGAACACTTCTTCAAGAATAATCGTGCTTCTGGTTCGGCCGGTTCATCCCCGCTCGTGCGGGGAACACAACTTGAATACCCCTCACCCGAATAATGCCATCGGTTCATCCCCGCTCGTGCGGGGAACACAACTTGAATACCCCTCACCCGAATAATGCCATCGGTTCATCCCCGCTCGTGCGGGGAACACGTCTTGCCCTTTTGCAGATACTCCCCGGCGACGGTTCATCCCCGCTCGTGCGGGGAACACTGAGCCAGCCTTGCCTTATCCCTACATGTCAGCGGTTCATCCCCGCTCGTGCGGGGAACACACTGTGACTACATCGTGGAATGACACTCCCGGCGGTTCATCCCCGCTCGTGCGGGGAACACCGTCCTTGAATACGTCGACGCGCAGGTTGGCCCGGTTCATCCCCGCTCGTGCGGGGAACACATTGTGTAGCCCTGCATGTATTTGCCGACCATCGGTTCATCCCCGCTCGTGCGGGGAACACTCTTTACCCGTATGGTTGGCATGGTTGCGCTCCGGTTCATCCCCGCTCGTGCGGGGAACACACGGAAAGCTGCTGCTCGTCGCCAACGGCAACCGGTTCATCCCCGCTCGTGCGGGGAACACTAGATCGGTTTTTGTCGGGCGGCCCTTATTACCGGTTCATCCCCGCTCGTGCGGGGAACACGCCGCCCACGATGATCTTTTCTTCTGTTTCGACGGTTCATCCCCGCTCGTGCGGGGAACACGAACGACGCGCCCGCATTGTAGGTGCCGATTACGGTTCATCCCCGCTCGTGCGGGGAACACGCACAGGCCGGGCCGAGCAGGGCGGGTTGCACCGGTTCATCCCCGCTCGTGCGGGGAACACGCGTAAGTTTACGTTTCACTTTTTACTGATTACGGTTCATCCCCGCTCGTGCGGGGAACACGGAAGAGCCGGAAAACGAACCTCTGGAAGCAGCGGTTCATCCCCGCTCGTGCGGGGAACACCAGCTCGGCGGCGGCGATGGCGTCCTGGTTGGCGGTTCATCCCCGCTCGTGCGGGGAACACAGATCATTAAACAGGGCGTTATCAAAATGTTCCGGTTCATCCCCGCTCGTGCGGGGAACACTGGCAGTCCTATGCACGGGGCATGGCTACCGCCGGTTCATCCCCGCTCGTGCGGGGAACACGTATAGTTCGGGGGTCGCCCCCGGTTCCAGTCCGGTTCATCCCCGCTCGTGCGGGGAACACGAGTTGATGAGCAAGTCAAGCACCATTGACAGCGGTTCATCCCCGCTCGTGCGGGGAACACTTTTGTGCTCGCCCTAACTGATGCTCCCCTGTCGGTTCATCCCCGCTCGTGCGGGGAACACTAGTTGGGGCCCCGCGTTCCAGATCGCGCCGCCGGTTCATCCCCGCTCGTGCGGGGAACACCCCATAAAACAACATCCTACCAGGCGGGTTAACGGTTCATCCCCGCTCGTGCGGGGAACACGCAGCGCTGGTCCCCCCCGCTGCCGTCCAGTACGGTTCATCCCCGCTCGTGCGGGGAACACTAAGGAGCCGACATGTTCAGCGAGCCGATCACCGGTTCATCCCCGCTCGTGCGGGGAACACGTGCTTTTACCTGTGCCGATATCTGGGGGTATCGGTTCATCCCCGCTCGTGCGGGGAACACTGACGGCGGGTTGTGAAGCTTAGATAATCAACCGGTTCATCCCCGCTCGTGCGGGGAACACATCATCCTTGGTATCGTTGTGGGCGTGAAGCTCGGTTCATCCCCGCTCGTGCGGGGAACACTTCCGCCGCAAGTTTTGCAGCATCATCTGCAGCGGTTCATCCCCGCTCGTGCGGGGAACACTAACAATTTTCAGCAAGCCGGGAAGTATAGAGCGGTTCATCCCCGCTCGTGCGGGGAACACAAAGCAACTGGCCGAACAGCAACCGCTCGTCGCGGTTCATCCCCGCTCGTGCGGGGAACACGGTCCCAATCCCATACCGCGCAACTCATCCTTCGGTTCATCCCCGCTCGTGCGGGGAACACGTGCGCTCCTCACCGCTGCCAGCAAACAACTCCGGTTCATCCCCGCTCGTGCGGGGAACACGGCTAGGCTATGTCACCCCTTGCCCAAAATATCGGTTCATCCCCGCTCGTGCGGGGAACACATCGACAGCGAGGAACGGAAACTCATCGTGAACGGTTCATCCCCGCTCGTGCGGGGAACACGAATTGTGTGGGCAGAGCAGCGAAAGCCTGATCGGTTCATCCCCGCTCGTGCGGGGAACACCTACCATTGGGAGTGTCCATGATAACCAAAGCCGGTTGCAGCGGTTCATCCCCGCTCGTGCGGGGAACACTGATTATATTTTCAATGGTTCTCATATTGTGCCGGTTCATCCCCGCTCGTGCGGGGAACACGTGCCGGCGCCGGTCCCCTTGGTGTAGACCATCGGTTCATCCCCGCTCGTGCGGGGAACACTACAGCGTAATCCTGCAGACGAATTCCCGTGTCGGTTCATCCCCGCTCGTGCGGGGAACACAACGGGGCTGTCGTACAGGGTGAAATCCACTACGGTTCATCCCCGCTCGTGCGGGGAACACGACAGCTGTTCGTTGATGATATGGGTCAGCGCCGGTTCATCCCCGCTCGTGCGGGGAACACTCTATCGCCACCAGCCCCGCACCGACAGGAGGCGGTTCATCCCCGCTCGTGCGGGGAACACAACCAGAGGGCGCTGTTCAGGAGAATCTGGGTCGGTTCATCCCCGCTCGTGCGGGGAACACGACCGCCAAGCTCGTCAAGCGCGAGGCGAAGGGGGTTCATCCCCGCTCGTGCGGGGAACACCTGGAGATCTCTACGGAGCAGAGCCCGGCCGACGGTTCATCCCCGCTCGTGCGGGGAACACAAGGCCGGAGCGTGCGCCTGCGAGTCCAGCGCCGGTTCATCCCCGCTCGTGCGGGGAACACTTCGACTCGTAGGGGCTCACCGCCAGGTAGTCCGGTTCATCCCCGCTCGTGCGGGGAACACGAGCGGAGTTTCTTAATCGTTGCTGACTGCCCCGGTTCATCCCCGCTCGTGCGGGGAACACTCGGCAACATTCCAGACAATCACGCCGCCAGGCGGTTCATCCCCGCTCGTGCGGGGAACACGCATATGTCGGGACAGGATAGCTGCATTGGACGGTTCATCCCCGCTCGTGCGGGGAACACTACTAGCGGCTACCGCTGCCAACACAGAGGAACGGTTCATCCCCGCTCGTGCGGGGAACACATTACGTGGAGATCGCAGGGCTGTTCTTTGTGCGGTTCATCCCCGCTCGTGCGGGGAACACGCGGATACCCCGGAAATGAGGAAAATAATCTACGGTTCATCCCCGCTCGTGCGGGGAACACCGGGGCGAGTTCGATATGGCGAAGTACGCAGGGGGTTCATCCCCGCTCGTGCGGGGAACACCCGTGGACATGCTGCTCAACGCCCAGCCGAACAGGTTCATCCCCGCTCGTGCGGGGAACACTATGGCAATGACCCCCCTTGACGAACTTCTGGCGGTTCATCCCCGCTCGTGCGGGGAACACTCATCCTCGGCTAATGGGTAGAGGATCGTTTCCGGTTCATCCCCGCTCGTGCGGGGAACACTTATCCATGCACCAAGCCATAAGCGGCACGGGCGGTTCATCCCCGCTCGTGCGGGGAACACGCGCTTCTCGCGCTCATCCTCGCCGTTCAGTTCGGTTCATCCCCGCTCGTGCGGGGAACACTGTATCCATATCGAAACCGCAGGCCCCAGCGCCGGTTCATCCCCGCTCGTGCGGGGAACACCTTCTCTTCCGTTTCGGCCTGCGGCAACACTGCGGTTCATCCCCGCTCGTGCGGGGAACACGACATGTAACCGCCTAATTATTGCCCCCGGATCGGTTCATCCCCGCTCGTGCGGGGAACACCTGAGGCGGACGGGATTCATCCGAATAATCTCCGGTTCATCCCCGCTCGTGCGGGGAACACGCGGTCCATTGAAGGATGAGGCCGTTCCCCAGCGGTTCATCCCCGCTCGTGCGGGGAACACACCCCCACCACCTGGCGGGCCGATCTGATCGGCGGTTCATCCCCGCTCGTGCGGGGAACACGGATCCGGGCCGAGCTGGTTGCCTTCGACCGCCGGTTCATCCCCGCTCGTGCGGGGAACACGCGGTTCCGGTTCTATTGCGATAACGGTCATTCGGTTCATCCCCGCTCGTGCGGGGAACACGAAACCTTTGTCATGTTCGTGCCGGCCTTCGCCGGTTCATCCCCGCTCGTGCGGGGAACACAGGGCTTCGACTTCCAATTCGGCGATGCCATCCGGTTCATCCCCGCTCGTGCGGGGAACACGGGTCGATGCCCGTAAGTGGGTAGCTGCCAAGCGGTTCATCCCCGCTCGTGCGGGGAACACACCGTGACCAGGTGGCAGTCATAGGCCTGTTCCGGTTCATCCCCGCTCGTGCGGGGAACACATGCTCGCCTGTTCGGTGGTAATCCCCAGGGTCGGTTCATCCCCGCTCGTGCGGGGAACACTTCCTGACCCAGCCCGAACCCCACGCCATTACCGGTTCATCCCCGCTCGTGCGGGGAACACCTTGTTCTGATCGGCCGGGATGATCTTTTCCCCGGTTCATCCCCGCTCGTGCGGGGAACACACCTGGTACGCCACCGGTGCGCCCAGTTCATCCGGTTCATCCCCGCTCGTGCGGGGAACACGGGTGGAGTTCTCCCTGTTTGAGGATGTTCCCCGGTTCATCCCCGCTCGTGCGGGGAACACAACATGCAGCCGCCTGATTATCGCCTCCGGGTCGGTTCATCCCCGCTCGTGCGGGGAACACTTGCGCCAGCAACACCGGGTTCAGTTCTGAGCCGGTTCATCCCCGCTCGTGCGGGGAACACCGAACTGCAACCTTGTGCCTGTGGACCCGTATCGGTTCATCCCCGCTCGTGCGGGGAACACAGTAGCGCAATTCAATGTTGTCGTTGGTGTTGCGGTTCATCCCCGCTCGTGCGGGGAACACGGCCCCTCTTTTTTATCCTCGCTTCGCCAACTCGGTTCATCCCCGCTCGTGCGGGGAACACTGTACGTGGGGAGCACTAAAGAACTGCATTTCCGGTTCATCCCCGCTCGTGCGGGGAACACGCTTTCGTCCGACAGGGACATATCCCCGATAGCGGTTCATCCCCGCTCGTGCGGGGAACACGTTACCGATGACAACGCCATCAAGAGGCTTTCCGGTTCATCCCCGCTCGTGCGGGGAACACACTGGCAGCAATCAGTGCGTCAATGTCTGCTGCGGTTCATCCCCGCTCGTGCGGGGAACACCGGAAGGACGAGGCAGTATGCGCCGGGGCGTTCGGTTCATCCCCGCTCGTGCGGGGAACACTGCCGACGCGGACATTGTGGGTGAGTATCAGCTTGGTTCATCCCCGCTCGTGCGGGGAACACACTTCTTCTACTCCCTCAAAATAATTGAAGATATTCAGTCGCAAATAATCTACCAACTAAGCCCACCTGTAACACCTCTCAAATCAAGCCATCACAGACCATTCCTACCTTGCGCTGGCATCTGCTCTGCCAGGAATGATACCAGCTTAATCCCATTCATCTCTATCGGTATCCGTCGGTTTGCACCGAGGGTCAGAAAATCGAAACCCGACTCGTTATTGGTCTGCCACGCCATCACTGCATTGCCGTCATCAATGCCCTTCTCGATATTCTGCCAAATCATTTCCCGTACCCGGCGTGAGACCTTTCCGACATACACGCCGGCCCGCACTTCAACGAGCCAGAGTCCCAAGCGCCCCCGCAGGCGGGATGGTGCATTCTCAACCACGATGACCAGCATCGCCAAGCCCCTCCTTATTGGGAATTGCCGGCGCCACCGCTTCTTCGTGCGCCTTCGGCACCTCAAACCCACCAGCAGCAAGCACCTGCTCGATGGTTGGGATAATTCTATCCAGTAAATGGCTCTGACGGAATGCGTCCCGGCATGCCAGCCGCACCTCCCGTTCAGGGTTGTGTGGTTTCTTCCCCGCCACGCGGAACGCCACCGGTACCACGGTATCGAACTTGAAGATGTCGGCAATGTCATAGACAAACGACTGGGGCTTGCCGGTATGAATGAAACCGACTGCCGGGGCATACCCCGCAGCCAGGATGGCCGCCTCGCAGATACCGTAGATACAGGCGGTAGCTGACGAAAGACATCGGTTCGGCACGTCTCCGCTTTCCCACTGGCTATGGTCATAGTTGCGGCGTCTCCACTCAACACCATACTGATGGGCAAGAAGCTCATACATCTTCCTCACCCGCACCCCTTCTATGCCTCGCAACTGCTCCACGCTACGCCGCTCCGGCGGCTCCTCCTTGAAACGAAGCGCATACATCTTTCGCACCACCTTGAGCCGCGCTGCATCGTCCAGGGCCAGTTTGGCCTGATACAAAAGTCGGTCCGACCGCGCTCCGCCTGGCTGGCCGGCAGCATAAAGCCGTACCCCGGCCTCGCCAATCCAGACCAGCAAACATCCCACCCTCGCCGCCAGAACTACGGCGGAATGGGAAACTCGCGCACCTGGCTCCAGCATCAGACAGGCCACCGTGCCGATGGGGATATGGGTGCGGACACCGGAGACATCCACCACCACAAAGGCACCGTCCAGCACGTCGAGATTGCCCCGCTCCACATAGACCACAGAGATGCGATCCTTGATGGGAATGGGCTTCAATGGAGGGAGGATCAGTTCAGTCATTTCTTTTTACCCTGTCGCATTTCTAGTGCCTTTCGACCTTATCGATCTCCTTAACAAGATTCATTCCGTAGGGGCGCTGCTCGCCGCGCCCGCCTTTGATGATTTTCACAGGTACGACAAGGGATGTACTGATTCTAACCGTACTAACCCCTCGAAAGAGGGTGACATTGCCACCTGCTTTTCAACTATTCAGGGTTTTTTGAATAATTCAAACCCGCCGGACGAGCATCAAGCCGCAGCCGAAGCCTTTAGCCGGGCCAATGCCGTTAAAGAGGCATTTCTCAAGAAAAATGCCTGGCTCCGTTACCGTCAGCACCCCGTCAAATTCCAGCGTGCTGAATGTAACCGGTTTTGCGCTTTTGCTTTTATAAAGCCTGTGCTGACAATAACCATCAGCTCTTGTACCTGATTGCACAACCGAAAAACCATACTCTTCTTCCCGTGATTTAAGCCATTCAAGGCCGGCATCCTGAATAAGCGTCGCAACGTGAGGTCGCTTTTCTTCTGGTAAATTTTTGAAGTCGATTTTTGTTTTTGCTTCCATCACCACGTCATGGCGGACAACTTTTTCCGTCCATTTATTTTGTTTAAATCCGCGCTCAGCCCTGCTCTTTTGCCATGCCTCAAGCTCCTCGACGGTACGTTCTTGCTTTGAAGATTGAATCGGATTTGCCCGGAGTTTGAATGCAAGTCGCTCGCCCTGTACAAGCTTTGGCAGGTATGGCTTTGTGCTAATATCCCATAATCCCGTCGAATCATCAGGTTGACGCTCCGATATCGTGTAGTATGTCGGAAAGCCATTTAACTTTTCAAAACGGTAAAGGAAGTCGCGTTTCCGGTCAGGGCCATCGCTAAAAATGTCCCATACCATTTTGTGAAGTCGGTAGCCGTCACTCCGGCCCAAAGAAACAATATCCGTTGGTGACAGGTCACGCCGTAGGCGTATCAAGCTGAAGTACATGGCGTTTCCTCCTCTCTAAGCACCGTGGCGAAATTCTCTTTTCGCTCGCTGAACTGCCATCGCTTGCGGCTCAGCGGCTCATCGCGACGGGTTATTACCTGTTCGCGTTCGTATCCTCCCTGCTCCCCTTCCCAATAGACCAAGCTAGGTTTCTCATGAATCAAGTCGTGCAACTCCTCCGGCACATGAGCCTTGGCCATGGTTTCCTTTACCGACTCGGCAGTAATGACCAGTGGCGAAAGAGGAAACGCCAGCGGACAGGATTTTCGCCCCAGATATAGCGTAAAAACCGGCTTGCGTAGGGCCTCTGCAAGATCCTTCACACTGCAAGGTGCATCGTCCCGAAGTGTGACAGCCACGGTATAGACGGCGTCACAGCGGTAATCCCGGCTGGAAAGGATCGTGTTCAAATCGCTATCGGCAAGCTCGGCTTTTCTGGTGTGAAATGTTTTGGGATTACGCACTGTGCCGGAAGACGGAACCTGGATCGTGTGATAATCACGCAACAGGGTTCCCATGGCGTCCACGCGGACGGCATAGGAACAAGCTTCAGCAAAGCTTTTCTGCTGCGCATCTTCATCACGCCGGATGCCAAGAGCAGCGGCAAGTAGGCCGATAATTGCCGACTTGGAAGGGTGGGCAAAGCTCGGACGATACTCCCCGACGGCAACGTCACCCCATGCGGCCATCGGGCCGTATAGGTGGAAAACGAGATAGTCAGCCATAGCCATTACTCCGTCACAAAGGTTAAGATGTCACCAAGGCTACCCATACCGGTTTCAGCGTTCATGGTCTTGAAGCCGTCGGCACAGGGGCCATAGACCTTGTCAAAATTTTCTCGACGTCTTTCCAACTCTTTGATGGACTGTGCAAGAATATCTTCCCCACGAACCGGCTTCAGAAAGGCCACCGAGAGAGAACGTGGTTGGTCGCTACCTTTCTCGGCCAACAGGTAGGACGTGCGGGCACGGGAGGCAAAGCTATTCTGCTTGCCGGTGGGAGATACCTTGGCGGATGACTCCAGCAATGCAGTAAGCGCTTTGTTGGCAAGCGTCTTGTCTCCCAGATTATCCTGCAATAGATCGCGGTCGATGCAGACATAAAGATAGAAAAGCCCTGCACCAAATTCTGTTTCGCCAATGTGTGCCGCGCCAAGGTCATCCTCGTCGTTATTCAAATCGTCCACTGCAGTGAAGTAATCATCCTCTACAGCCACATCATGAACTGTCACCGCGTGAGCTACCTGCACAGCAGCCTCTGTATTGAATGCAGGCGAGCTGGCCAGCATCCTGCCAAACATGGCAATATCCGCTGCAGTATGATCTTTCTGAAGCAGTTTAAGATCATCTGCAGTTGGCGCCGTATTACTTGCGGCCAGTTTATCAACCAGCGCGAAGATGGAAGTTTTTTCTTCTGGGCTGAAATGTGCCAGTTGCTCAATTTCCAGTTCTTCAAGTGGCTTTGCTGCATTTGCTTTCTTGGCCTTACCGAAAACCTCCGCTATCTGTTTCGCCCAGTTTTTTGCATTTCCTTCCGCTACCCCCTTTACTTTCAGGGCTTCGTAGACGTCAACTCCCATGGCTTTGGTACGAGTACCAACATGTCCTTTCATAGCCTTGGTGAAGATTTCAGAAGTTCTCCAAGCCCGCTTCAGGCTCTGGGAAGACACTCGCAAGCGGGTTTTCCCGCCCATGATGGCGGTCTTAGGACGGCCCAGATCGTCGCGATTCAGGTTTGACGGCGGATAAGAAGTCAGCAGATGCAGTTGGATAAAAGTACTCATGTTAAGATTCTCCTTTTTGAGTGAGTTATTGTTCTGACGGTGATTTCGTGTAGTATTCAAACGCCCACTGCTTGCGGGTTCTATCGTTCCAGTAATAAACGCTATCGGCGAGGCTTTGCAGATTGACAGCACCACCCAACAGAGCAATAACTCGCCCCATTGCGGTAAACAGATCTTCTCTCTCCTTGACCTTCAACAAACGTCGGAATCGCAAGCCGCTCACCCTTGCAGAGCCGTCTGCTTTGCCAGTTGCCATCTGCTCCGCCAGGGTATTACCTGCAATACTGCTTTTCACCCGTGCCGCCAGACCTGCCACCAATGCAAGAGAGTCGGCATTCACTGCGCCAAACTTAATGAGGTCAAGACGCAACCGGTGATACGCCGATGTGAAGGCGACCTCAGCTAATGTTGAACAGCGGCGTAATTCTGCCCGGTCGCCCCGATTGTCATTCAACGCCAGCCACCACCTTGACAGTGCCAGCGTTTCCGGTGAATCATGTTCAAACTTCAGATATGATGTGCTCATGCAGCCTCCTTTCAGTTATTGATTTCAGAATGTAAGCTCCGCCTGTTTCGCTTCTTTCTTGCCCTTAGTCTTTTTATCTGTTCCTGACTGATCAACCGGAATACCAAGCAATCCTTTGATTTTCTTGCCATGGTTATATTGCTCCAACTCCTTGCGAGCCACTACCACCCGCTTGGGATCGGCATCTTCGATCGGAGCTTCCATCGCATAATCATCAAACAATTTCAGCGATAGCTTACAAAGCTCAAAAAGCCATTGACGGCCGATTGTCTCCTTTTCGTCACTGCTCTCAAGCATTGGACTTAATGCTTTCAGACCCTCATAAAAAGCTGGTTCGGTAGAATGCCAAAAGCCGTTATCAACAAACGAAACATCACCTTTGGCATCAACTGGTCGCTTAAACCATGCCTTTTTCACTGCACTTCTTGTGTTACTAGCAACTTCTGCGGCAGCTCTAACCATGCCGACAACGTAATGTTCATATTCTTCCCGCAACTGAGCATCAACAAGAAGCAATGGCATCTGCGACTCGTACCAACAACGAGCCTTGTTTTGGCCTGGAACAAAGTCATACCCAAAAGCCCATAATTGAAGCGGCCAGTCGTCTTTTTTACGTTGCTGAATGTATTCATGAATCACTCTAGCAGGCTCGCTATTCCCTTCATTATCGGCAAATATCAATCCGAGCCAATGCCGATAACTAACCCCTCCAGATTGAGTAAGAACTGCCTTGGTTGAATTGCCGTTAAATGCTGACAATGGGTGCTTCATCGGTTCCTGATATTTTGATCCGTTCGGCTTTTCTTTGAAGTGTGAAATCAAGTCATCACTGTGGCATGAGCAGACGTTGCAGTTACCAGATGAATGTTCTAAATCCAGCCTCAACCGTCTTGGCATTGCCCAGTAATAGTGCGATGGGTGCATATCCTGCTCAGAAATGAGTTCCTTCATTTTCGACATCCAAGGAAACTTATTTGCCTCTTCGTTCCGCTGTGAGTTCGCAAGATTTTGAAATCTTGTATTTTCAAGTATATTCAGCCAAATGGTGTGCCAGAGAAGATCATGCTTGCCCATACCTTTAATCAGTGTTGTCAACGGCCCTCCGCCACGTAATGAAGTCATATAGCCACGACCACCAGCTGGAGCATTAGTTTGCAAGGTAAACAAGGCAATAGCGCTGCAGGAAGGACACATAGCAAAGCGGAAATCTTTTCTCTTCACAAAGAAATCAGTGTTGTTTTTAAGCGCATTTTCCCCTGGCTCGTCAATCAACAGTGAATCGATAGTTCCTGATTGTCCTTCCAGCTTCTCAAAGTCCTGCATAAACCGCGGCCCGTCCCCGCCAAGCTCAAAGGCATGGCGAACCGTTGCAAACTTTTCCAGCAACTCTTCCGGTGTCGGCGGCTCAACAAGCTTTTCCCGCCATTCCAACGCGCTTTGCGGAGCCACGACTGTCTGCACCAGCCCGATCAGGAACTGAATCAACGCCCCGTTAAAGTCCGGACGAGGGGCATTGAGAGACACCACCGGATTTTCGGCGAAGCCTTTCGTCACCTCGTACGGCGCGATCCAGTCAGGAGTCCCGTCCCTCCGCAATACCGGAATCCATCGTTTCTCAATCAAGTTGAACTCCATCTAACCCTCCTTTTTCGTAACTGTTGCCCCGGTCTGTCGATCATATTTCACTTCCATGATTTCTTGTCTTTTGTTTAGCGCCTCGCCCCGCCAGTGCCCATCTTCACTTAGTTGGAGCGGAACCAGCACCGACCATTTACCCTTGTCAGGCAGCAGCTCTTTCAAACGGGTTATTTTATCTCCCAGAGAACCAGTATAAGCCACTTCAGAATCCACCAATCCGCTACGGATACTTACCTGGCTCATGTCCCACGGGAATTTTTCATGCAGATGCCAGGGCAGAAGCGTCGTGCCGTCCCACGTGGCAAGGCGCACCGTGGTATCCATCCCGCCCAGACGGGTCGGTGTTTTCATGTCTTCCCGCCATTGGTTTATCGTAGGCTCATAGCCTTCATCCAGCTTGAGCATGTTGATATGAGCAAGCGATCTATCGGTTTGCCATTGCGAGCTTGCCTGCTGGTCACGCTGCTGGAGAGGGTCGGGTATTTTGTCGGCACTCTCGGAAAAGGCAGCCTCTATCAACTCCCTTGCGTCATCCGGCATTTTCAGTTCATTATTATCAGACAACAGTCGCGCCGTCAGCCAAAGACAACCATGACTCGGATAGACAAATGATGCCTTGGGAAATACCGCCTTAAACCAGTCTCCCGCAGCATTATCTTCCGGCAGCGGGCCGTAAACAATCATACAGGGTGGCTCCCGCCTGTCAGTACCATTCAGCAATGGGTTTCCATGCTCATCGCGCGGGTGCCGATGCAAGCGCCCGGCTCTCTGAATCAACAAGTCCATGGGTGCAAGGTCGGTAATCAGCAGGTCAAAATCCAGATCAAGAGACTGCTCCACAACCTGGGTTGCTATCAGCACCTTACCAGAACGCTCTTGAGCCGTGCTTTTCCTGCCGAAGATTTTCGTCACCGTTTCCTCAATGTCGAGACGGTCCCCCATGGCAAACCGGGCATGAAACAACAGCAGATTCTCTTCGGATATGGACTCTGTCAGACTAGCAAAACCTGCCAAAGCATCATGCACAGTATTTCTTATCCAGCAAACGCACCTCCCTTTGTTTGCCGTCTCAACAATCTGCCGCACCACTTCCTTTTCGTCAGCAATCAGTTCAACAGCTACTTTGCATTGCCGCTGCATTGTGGCTTCCACAGCGGTTTCCCGCACTCCGTCTGCCATGCAATATGCCGTTGCCAGCGGATAGTCCCGGCTTTGCAGCTCCGGCTTTCGTTGGTCGCCGCAGCCATTGGCAAAAGCGGCAATGAAGTCGCGCCGGATATGAGTCGGTAACGTAGCTGAAATAAGTATTGCACTGCCGCCAAGAGCGGCATGAAAGGAGAGCAGATTTTGCAGTAGCTTGTTCATGTAGGGATCATAGGCATGAACTTCATCTACGATCAGAATGTGACTAGATAAGCCGAAAAGCCGTAAGGACTGAAACCGGGCAGGTAGGATAGCCAACAATGCTTGATCAAGCGTCCCTACTCCGACATCCGCCAACAACGCCTTTTTGCGGTTATCCGCCAGCCACGATGAACATTGGGCTGTTGCCGTTTCTCCGTCTGGGCCATGGTCTGTTTTCCTTGCGACAGACGCCATGAAGGTTTCGGAAAGATGGCGTGCGCCGTGAGCCAAAACAAGGGACGGCGTAGAGTCAGGCGTAAAAAGCTTTTGGTAGCTATCGATCAAACGGTCATACATGGCATTTGAAGTTGCCATGGTTGGCAGCGCCACAAACAATCCCTTACCGCAGCCGGCAGACATCAAGCGGCTAGCCAACAACAGTGCCGCCTCGGTCTTGCCAGAACCAGTGACGTCTTCAAGAATAAACAGTTGCGGTGTGCTTCCTATCGGACACTGATCGACAAATTTCTGTAATGGCGTCGGTGTAGTAATATGCGGGAACAGTCCGAAAAAATCGGACAGTTCGTTTAATGGTATACCGGCATTGATCCCTGCTTCCCGGATTGCCTTGTTCGCCTGTGGAAGTGCGTGTTTCTCCCAATATTCACCCAGATTTATTGACTCCTTGCATAGCGGAAACCATCGGCTATTAGAGCCGACCCAATCACACAACACAACAAAACCTGCCATCAGCCAGGAGGCTTTTTTCATCAACGATTCAAGCTCAACTGGGGGCGGGAGAAAGATTTCATTCCCATCTCTACAAACCAAAGTGCTGACTGATTCTGTGAATTGACGCGCCGCTGAACTATTTTCCTCAGAGAAGAAATTAGCGGTGCGCAACGGTATGTTATTATCCCCCTGAATACTTGGAGGAACGCCGTGATGCCCGGTAAATGGACGCACCATGGTCATCACAACATCCTGCCATTCTTCATATGATAGCTCTGGCGGCACGTTCAGCTCTCCACTTTCAAGAGCAGATTTTAAAAACAGATTGCCGAGCCTGTCATGCCTGACGGAATACTGCCTTCTGCTGGTGATTCCTTGTAATTGCGCCAGCAAATCAGTCCGCAGATTTTGAAAACTCTCAGAGAACTTGCCGATGTCGTGAAGGGCAAGAAGCAGCACGAGCCACCGACAAACCACTGATTCATGAAGACCGGTAATGGACGTAAACTTCTTCCGTAATGCCGCATCACCGGACAACAGAACATGACCCACCGCCGCCACATCTAAACAATGATACGGCAAGAGGTGATAACCATCCCCGTCCCTCTCCGCCTTCCCCCAATACCGAAAATACTCCGTCATCAAATCCCCCAAAACCTTCTCAATCAGGGCGAACACAAGATTCGCCCTACGACACCAACTCCACCCACACCCGAGCCGCCATACGCGCATCATCAAGCGCCCGATGCCGCCTAACACTATCAGGCAAGCCCCCGAACAGATGCCGATAAACAGTCGCCAGTCGATGATCGGGCAATTGCGGTAACCGCCAGCGCGACAACTCCAACGTGCAGACATAGCGGTTGGGCAGGCCGAAACCAAGCCGCCCAAATTCGTACCGTAAGAAAGACATGTCAAAAGCCGCATTGTGGGCCGCCAACACACCATCACCAAAAAAGTCACGCACCGCAGGGAACACTTCCTCAGGCAACGGTTGCCCGGCTAGCATGTCGTTAGTGATGCCATGTACCCGTGTCGCCTGCCACGGAATCATTCGCGGCACCTGTATGAGGCTGGAGAATTCGGACGTTATCTTGCCGTTCTCAACGGCAACCGCGCCGATCTCAATCACCCTGTCCCCACGATGGGGAGTAAAACCGGTCGTCTCCAGATCGAGCACTACATGTTGTCCTGACACTGTTTTTTGTCCAAAATCATCCATCATGCCCCATCCACAATTAATGGTTACTTGCGACAGAATAATTCACAATCTCAACCTCATTTTTTTTAAAATGAAAAATCCGTTTTATAAGCTTGATGCCCATAAAACGGATTACTCAACTTTAACACGCGTGTTGTCACTATTCGCCCCTTCCGGGCTTCGCATTTAAATCATTTCATTTAAGTACACCTACAAAGGCTGGAGTGTCAAGATTAGAAACCAATTACCTGTAATTTGAGAACGGCAAATAAAGTTTTGAACAACGTTCTGGGGATTCGATGTCTTGAGCCACGCTCATAGTGGACATGAAAAGTCACTTTTTCGTGGCACGAAGGGTTATAACTATACATCTTCAGAATTCACTCTTCTAACGTAACATTGCAAAATATGGACGGAATATCACCAAGAGCCATTTTAACCATAAGTAACGTTTTCGGCGCAATTTCGGCATTCTCGCAGCGTATCCGTAAAAGCCTTTTCCTTACAGCAGGCTGTGAGATACCAAGTTCCCTCGCCAACGCAGACTGGTTAAATTTCAGTTCCCTCCATCGAGACCAAAATGAATAATCATCGCTATAGCTATACTTCCGTCGCCGGTCTTCTTCACGCGGCTTAACACGGCGTCGCTTATCAAGGCCATAAGTGCGCCGAAACTCCATTAACTCAATCTTGGAAGTACGGAGAAGAGCGTTAAATTCTTTGCGGGTCAAAGGCATTATTTCCCTCTAAATTTCCTCGAATTATGCGGGCTCAAACCTTGAGATTTATCATAACCACATCAGGCGGTCTCAGCTCGGTCTCTTTTGAGCCTGAATACCTTCTGTTGGTGTTGAGTATTGGCGCAATGATATTAGTTGATTTCGTACATAACCATTCTGGGACTTTCATGACTGACTGCCTGACATCTATGAACTTAAGTTTCAACCGCTCGACGGTTCCAAGGAACTCATTCCACCAGGAAGATACAGGCCAACGCGCCTTGTTGGAATCCGTTGCTGGTTCAATGAAATTTAAATAACTTTTGAGAACATTGCTAATAATTGACCCAATATTGTCAGATTCAAGGATGTAATTTGCAAGAGTATTTGCTCTTTCATGGCGGCACTGAATTTCCGTGCGAATCCACACCCCACCTACATTCTGTTCTACCGCCTTATCATAAATCCGTATTTGAACAGCGCTTTTAGGACTGCCAAAATAAAGAGTTTTGCCGTCCTTTTCTCTTGCATCACTGAAGTTGTAACTTGTTGTTTCTTGACCTTTCTTGAACCGTGAACGAACTTCACGTCGCTGCATTTTATCCTGAGCTTCAGCAATAGAGAAATGCCCTTCTCGGTCATCTATGGCAAAATCTAAACGAGTAAAATGACCGCCAACAATAAATATCTTTGAAATCAATTTATGCCACTGTCCAGACTTCATTTCAAACTCCCTGCAAGCTTGCCCAGTCATTTCGACATGAATTCCCATTCCAGACATCCCGTCAGATAAAATAACTGCGTTGCCGCATCTTCTCTGGGCTTTATAACCGAATTTCCCCCATTGGTATTTCACTCTCTCCAAAATGGAGAAACCATTTAAGGAGAGCACTTCATCCAGTGCCTTCTGGTCAGGAAGCGTAAACGATAGCCAATCTATCAAGACCTCCATTGAAGGTTTCGGCTGTGTATTTTGTGCCCCCCTGTTTAGAGGTTCAGAACTTATCATCTCTCACCTCCAAGACGTTCAATAAGTTCAAGAATCTTTTGCACAGGCCATGCGGAAGTGCGTTCGGAAAGTTTCACGGGGGGAGGATAGATGCCTTTTTGAATGCCATCGTACCATTTGCTTCGACAAACAGGTATAAGGGCGGGAATGCCCCTTTTTCGGTCGCCGATTATGTCTGGTAATCTAAGGAATCCAGTAGACGGGATTTGTCGCTGCTTTTCCATTGGGAAACACCTCCGTTTTTTAGTGAATTACTGCGTTCACTATTTCACAGGGTGTTTCCTTGAAACTAAGATGAGGGAAACTTGCAGGTCAGTTAGAGGGAAACTATTTTTTAGAGTAGAGAGGAAATTCTCCTCGATGTTCACTACGTAATTCAGAGAGGCGTTTGCCTACATCATTGCGGGTATACCACTTGCTTTCAGGGGTCTTCTTGTTTCTTACATTCCGTGGGTTTTGCATTAGCATACATTCGTCAGAGGTATTGATTTTTACGTCTTTGACCAATTCACCATAGGTCTGGTTACTATCCTTCATTTTATCGTCATCATGTATTCGTTTTTTTAAAGATTTTAGGAATGCTATTGTTTGGCCTGGCTTTAAAACTTCAATGTTTCCTTCTTCAATGAGTTGAAAAAACAAGGAATCAATGGCCTTAGTGAAATCTGCCTTTTTACGTCGTTTCGATTCTGGTACGACCTTGCCTTTTCGGTCGGGAAGATTACTTGTTTTCCTGGAAGGCTCATTCGGGCAGGCAATGAGTTGCGCTTCTTTTGGAAACCAGAATTTCGGTAATGTTTCTCCTTCGCCAAGACACCACTCCCTAAAATCTTCCCTACGTATGGCGAACAATGAGAGGTGTTTCTTTATTTCCTCGGTAGGCTCAGGTGGGCACGCAGCAGAGTTAAAAAATGCTTCGGCAGCGATATATTCAGGGGTACGATATGCGGTGCGATATCTCGACTCTCTCCCCTTCAACTCTTCCAAACGAGGAGCGTTCTCCTTTTTAACCATTTCACTGGCTATGTAAATGGTGGATTCGTTAATTTCACCTTTCGGTGAGATATATGCCGTAGGCCAAACAAGTAGTGAAGGAACAGGGCACGGAGTTGGGTGAGGATATTGGTAGGTTGCATGGTGTCTCATGATTTGTACTACACCCATGATGGGTCGTCTCATTTCTTCAGCCCACTGCTCAGCGACTTGCCAGAATGTCAAGTAAGGTGTTGGTTCCATATCACCGCGTCTCCTGCTACGCCCTGGACTGATTATCGCGGGAAACCGCCCCAGGAAAGGCAGCTTGTCGTCTGGCCGGACTATCCCGCGAACCTGCTCATTCAGCGCGACGAAGGGAAAGTACCTTCGCGCCGGCTTTCAGTCCTTCTAAGTAATCTGCCCACAACTGCATCATTTTTCGCCGTTCGGCAAGATGCGCAGTGCGGTTATAGGCTCTCCCGTTTGGGTCTTTAACTGCATGTGCAAGCTGGTGGTCTATGAAATCGGGGCGGACCTGTAAAACCTCGTCTAGGATCGTCCGCGCCATCGCCCTAAAGCCGTGGGTTGTCATTTCATCCTTGTCGAATCCCATCCGGCGAAAAGCTGCAAGCATGGCAACATTACTCATTGGGCGCTTGTCGGAACGAAGGGAAGGGAAAAGGTACTGACTGGTACCGGTCAGCTTATGAAGATCACGGAGTATGGCAATGGCCTGTTTCGCTAGTGGTACAAGATGGGGTTGCTTCGTTTTCATCCTCGTTGCCGGGATGTTCCATTCAGCAACTTCAAGATCAATTTCAGCCCATTCTGCTTTCTGTAACTCTCCAGGACGGACAAACACCAGCGGGGCAAGCTGTAGAGCACATTTCACGACATAGGTACCGGTATAGACATCTATCGCCCTCAGAAGTTCGGCAACCTGTTTCGGATCGGTTAACGCGGCGTGGTGCTTCTCCTCCACCTTAACGAGAATATCTCCCGTCTTGAGATCACTCGTCGGATTGTTTTCTATCCATCCATTATTGAGGGCATAACGGAATATCTGTCCACAGTAGATTTTTATCCGTTTGGCCGTCTCGATCTTCCCCCGTGCCTCGATTCCCTTGAGAAGTGAAATAATCTCTAAACGTTTAACCTCTGCAATGGGGCGGTTGCCGATAACCGGAAATATGTCCCGTTCCAGGCGACTCTTGACCGTTTTTATGTGGCTTGCACTCCATACCGGCTCATTCTTGGCAAACCATTCGCGGGCCACAACTTCAAAGGTTCTTTGATCGGCGGCAAGTTCTTCCTTCTGGGCCTTCTTGATCTCGCCAGGATCAACGCCATTACCCAGGAGCTTCTTGGCATCCTCGCGCCGTTGTCGGGCATCGGCAAGGGAAATTGCCGGATAGACACCGAAGGTGAGTTTCTTCTCTTTTCCCGCAAAGTGGTATTTAAAGCGCCATAGCTTACCGCCAGTGGGCGTAACCAGCAGGAACAGCCCCCCACCATCGAACAATTTAAATTCTTTGGGGACCGGTTTCGCGTTCTTCACCTGAAGTTCAGTCAACGGCAGAATCCGCTTTGGCATGAGCTTAACCTCCTTTTGGGGGCCTGCCGAAATGAGGTATGGGGGCCTGCCCCTAAATCGGCCCCCAAACTTCCTGGATTTCAGCATATCAAAGCGGATGTTATTGGACAACACAAAAAGAAAAGGCCTTGATTTCTCAAGGCCTTTTGATTGAATCCGGATATTACCGGATGCTTGCTTGGCGTCCCCTACCGGATTTGAACCGGTGTCGCCGCCGTGAAAGGGCGGTGTCCTGGGCCGGGCTAGACGAAGGGGACATGGTGAGCCGCGTTGGGATCGAACCAACGACCACCTGATTAAAAGTCAGGTGCTCTACCAACTGAGCTAGCGGCTCGTTGCGACAAGAATAAGCTTTATACTACATTACACTTCCATGGTCAAGATTTTTTTTGCCCTGCATTTTCAGTCAAACGGGTTACGCAGGATGATGGTTTCATCCCGCCGCGGTCCGACCGAAACCATGACTATCTGACAACCGGACAGTTGCTCGAGTCGCTTTACGTAGTTCCGGGCATTCTCCGGCAGGTCGGCAAAGTTTCGTATCTTACTGATGTCCGATTGCCATCCCGGCAACTCCTCATAAACTGGCCTGCATTTTTCGAACAGATCGAGGTTGGACGGCAGTTCGTCGAGGATTTCACCGTTACAGGAGTAGGCGGTGCAGACCTTGATCGTGGCAAATTCATCGAGCACATCGAGCTTGGTCAGGGCGATGCCGGTCAGCCCGTTGACCCGCACCGCATATTTTGCCACCAAGGCATCGAACCAGCCGCAACGGCGCGGCCGGCCAGTGGTGGCGCCGAATTCGTGGCCGGTGGCACGAAGTTGCTCGCCAGTGTCATCAAGGAGTTCAGTCGGAAACGGTCCGCTGCCGACCCGCGTGATATACGCCTTGGAAATGCCGACGATTTCATGGATGTCCCTCGGGCTTACCCCCGTACCGGTGCAAGCACCTCCGGCACAGGTGGATGACGAGGTCACAAAGGGATAGGTCCCATGGTCCACGTCGAGCATGGTCCCCTGGGCACCTTCGAACAGAATCTTTTTGCCTCCCCGCACATCCCGGTGGAGCACAAGGGTGGTGTCGGCGACATAACGGCGGAGAATGTCCGCATAGACGTTATACTGCTCGAAAATCTCCTCAAAGGTAAGGGGGGACTCCCCCAGCAGTTTTTCCAGGATGAAGTTCTTCTCCGGCAGTTGCTCCTTCAGCTTGCGGGCAAACTGATCCTTGTTGATGAGATCCATCAACCGGATGCCGCGGCGGCCGATCTTGTCCTCGTAGGTAGGCCCGATTCCCCGACCGGTGGTGCCGATCTTCTTATCACCGCTCTGCGCCTCCCGGGCGATGTCGATCCTTTTGTGGTAGGGCATGATGACATGGAGCGATTCACTGAGGAGCAGACAGCTGTCGTCCTGGAGCCGGCCGGCGGCCTTGAGGTTGGTGATCTCCCGGATGAAAACTTCCGGGTCAAGAACCACACCGTTGCCGATGATGCACCGCTTGCCGGCATGGAGGACCCCCGACGGGATGAGGTGGAGAACGACCTTTTCTTCCCCGACTACCAAGGTGTGGCCGGCGTTGTTCCCTCCCTGATACCGTACCACGTCGTCGGCAAACTCAGTGTATATGTCAACGACCTTCCCTTTTCCTTCATCGCCCCACTGGGCGCCTACTACCACGACATTCGCCATTGCCCTCTCCTTGTCAGGACTTACTCGATTCTTGATCAAAATCCAGAGCCAGTTCCGTGCGGAACAGGTCCGACTTCTTTAGCTTGAGCCCTTTGCCATCCGCTACCCGGACGATGAGGACCTCGTCTTCGGCGCAGGCATCCCCACCCAGCACCAGCATGCGGAGTATGTTCATACGCCGGGCGTAGGCCAGGGAATCTTCGAAACCGCGCCGGATGATGTCCCGTGCGGTGGAAAACCCCTTGCTCCGCAACGCCTGGGCAATCTCCAGCGCCTCGCGTCGGTCTTCCTTCAGATTGAAAAGCAGAAAATCACGGTTCGTGCTCGCCTGAACGTCCGGCCGCCGCTCCAGTGCATTAAGAATGGAAAGGATGTTGAACGCAAAGCCGGTGGCCGGGGCGGACATGCCATAGTTTGCCGTCAGGGTGTCATAGCGACCGCCACTGCAGACTGCCTCTCCCAGACCAGCCACAAAACCCTCGAAGGTCAGGCCGGTATGATAATCGAGTCCGCGTATCTCCCCGAGGTCAATGGTGAGATATTCGGTCACGCCGTGGATGGCCAGAATATCGAGTACCTGGGAGACATTGTCGAGAGCCTGCAGGGAACGGTCATTGGTCGCCACCCGGGCTGCCGCGTCGAGCACGTCCCGGCCGCCAAAAAGTCGCGGCAGCGCCGCCAGTGCTTCCTTGCTCCGGTCGTCGAGGGGCTCGGCATCGAGCAGTTCGCGTACGGCAGAAACATCTTTCTTGCTGATCGCCTGCTGCAGCCCTCGTCCGGCAGACGCAGTGAGCCCTGCGGTTGCCATGATCCCGCGGAAAAACTCCAGCTGGCCAATGTCAATCTTGAAATCGTCGAAGCCTAACCCCTGCAGCACCTCGACCGCCATGGCAATCATTTCCGCATCCGCTTCGGGTGAATCGAGGCCGATCAGTTCGACTCCGGCCTGGAAAATCTCCCGGCTACGGCCCGACTGGAGTTCTGCGTGGCGTAACACCCGGCCGTTATAGCAGAGGCGATGGGGGAGAGGATACCCCTGCATGCGCGTGGCGACCATCCGGGCAACCTGGGGCGTTATATCCGGAGGGATGGCAAGCAGGCGGCCGGTGTGCCGGTCGTCGAAGCGGAAGGTCTTTTCCTTCAACTCTTCTCCCAGACCGAGAGCCATGACATCCTGGAATTCGAGGAGTGGAGGGATGATCCGCCGAAATCCCCACAACTCGAACACCCGCCGGATCTTTGCTTCAATGTAACCGATCTTCCCTGCCTTCTCGGGCAGGAAATCGGTCACCCCTTTGGGCAGAGGGGCTTCTATGGTGATGGGATTGGTCACTTCGACGTATCTTTCCGACAGGAATGTTGTGTATGAAACGTGGTCAGGATGCTGCCCGAATCGCTGCAAAACGCCTGAAATGCTAGCAATATACCGTTGGAAAGTCAACGATTAAATCCCCTGATGGAAACGGGGATGCCCTCCAGGGCATCCCCGCTGAACCAGTCGGAACGGCTAGAACATCTTACTCCACTTTCTTGATGTAGAGCGCACTCGCACCTTTGTCCAGAAGCCCCTCTTTCTTCACGACTTCCATCAGAACGAGTTCCTTGCGCGCTTCATCGAACGCGTAATCGGCCAGGTAGTTCTGACCCTGCCGGGTTCGCCATCTCTCTTCCAGCGATGAACCGTCCCAGGCGAACGCAACTACCGCACTCTTCCCGTAGGACCGGCTATTGCCGATAACCCAAAAGCCGCCGTTCTGGGGAACGACAATCTCCCCATCGCCGGTGACCACGATACGCTGCTGGAGGAATATCCAGCGCATGGTATCGCCGGTCGTCCTGAAATTGCTCATGTCGGGCCGCTGGAAATAGAGCTCGGACCCTCCGTACTTGTCGTTGCTTCGCCACAACTCGTCACGAGCGGCGGAATAGACCAGCAGGTAGCCATCGGGATGGAGCACCACGAAATCTGTTTTCCCCTCCCGGTCCTTGAACTGGTTGAAGTTGTAGAGAAAGGCGAACCGGGGGAGTTTGAGGGGATTCTTCATCTCATAGCGGTCGCCGCTTTTGACAAGCTCATAGACATCGCCATAAAAATCCGCGTCGGTCGACATCTGCTGGACGTAAATTTTCTTCTTTCCACCCGCCAGCGCCATTCCTCGCATGAAGTACGGAAGATTTTCGGCAATCTTTTTCAGGCCGGTGCCGTCTGCCAGATAGACCCGCGAAACCAGGGTCTCGCCGCTCAGCACCGTCAGATAGACTTCTTGCACGCCGTCGCCATCCAGATCGGCCGTGTCAACGCCGAGAATCTTCTCGTCGCCACTGGTCCCGACCTCGGCGATGAGCTTCAGCCCCTCCCCCATCCGGTAGTATTTCAGCGTCCGGTTCCCGGCGATGAAAACCTCCCGCTCGCCATTGTCCAGGGTTCTTCCCAGGGCAATACCGCTCATGACACCGGTCAGGCGCTGACTTACCCACCCACCACCAGCGGATTTCACAACTGGTGTCGGCCGTATGATTTCCGATGTTGTTGCAGTGTCCGCAGAAGTTGCCGCAGGAGATGGCTTCTGGATCTCCGCAGGTCTGACGATATCCGCTGGAGGGGCGACAACCGGCACCGTTGCGACACCTGCCGCTGTCGCAGCCGGTTGCGAAGAGGCTGTCAGTCCGTAGTTCTTTGCGATGCCTTCAGCCAACACCTGTGCCAGTTTACCGATAGCAGCAATAAGTTCATCCTGACTCTCACCCTGAACAAAAGAGCGCGTCACGACATCCCCTCTGCCATTCCTGGCAACGGCATCAATGCTGAATACCTTGCCGATCTGCAGGTAACTCCCGCTGACAATAACTTCGGCCCCGGTTTTGTTGTCGAGGGTTGTGACCGCATCGCTGGCGAGCCTCGTTGTAAGCAGAGTCTGCAGTATCCCTTTCAGCTCATCCTTGTTCTGCCCACCCGTAACGCTAAATTCACTAACATAGGCCTTAATAACGGCAGCCTCACCAACAGTCACATAGACAAACGACAGTAGCAGGATCAGACATGCAGCGATCTTTCTCATTGCAACTCCTCAAGGATGGTTTCATGGACGGTGCGATTATGGCAAAGGGGACCCGGCTTGTCAAAGTATTTGCAGGAATTCCGACAGACAGTCACGACCCGGACGGGACTCCGACTGTCCTGACAAAAAAAGGGGGAGAGTCGCCTCTCCCCCTTAAAACCACACCTACCGCAAATTACCTGGTCTGCAGGTCGTCAAGCATTTTTTCCGCTTCTTTCAGCTTGTCCTGAAGCTTCTTCAGCTCGTCAGCGGAATACACTTTGGTGCCCTTCTTGATTTCGGCGTTCAGCTTCTTCATCTTCTTCTGAATGCTGTCAACCTCCGTCATGCAGCTCTTGGAAGCGAGCAGGCACTGGTCCTTCTCTTCCTTCGTCATCTGGGCAAAAGCCGGCACCGTCGCCGACATCATGAATGCTGCCATCACCATAACCGCAACTTTCTTCATGGCTTAACCTCCGTTCGCGGAATTCTTACATATGAAGTAATTAGAGCAGTTTTTTCCGCCCTGTCAATCGTGCAAATGGAGCCGGGGATACCCCGGCTCCATTTCCTTACTTAGAAGGAGTAGTTCACCTGCAGCTTGGTGGTGTAGGGGTTTACCGGCCAGGAGCCACTTGCGGGCTTGAAGTAGTCGCCGAGGACCATGTAGGCAGCCTGGACACTGGTGGTCAGATTGTCGAACAGCTTGTAGCCGACCTCGGTATTGATCTCGGTGCCGAGATAGTCGCCTTTGTGAGTACCGGTGGTATCCCGCGCAACAGCACCAAAGCCCACGTTGCTGTTCACAAAGAACTTGTCGATGGCGAGGTCATAGCCGACGAAACCACCGAGGAGGCCCTGGCCGCTGTTGTTCAGATCCATCACGACAGCCCGGTCGGAGGTCATGTTGAACTTGTTGCGGAGCATGATCTGCATCTCGCTGGGATAGAAGGCATGGGCCGGCGTGTCTGCACTGCGCTCGTCGATGGTCTGGAAGTCATGCCGGGTGCTCCCCGAAGTTGACCTTTCACCGGAGAGGTAGAGGGCATTGGCGCGCAGCGTGCCAGGGCCCAGTTTCGCCTTGGCGCCAACGTTGGCGGCAAGTGAGCTGAGTTTCTGGGCATTGCCAGGGAATGCGGTAGTTCCGAGCTTGCCGGTCTGGTAAAGCACGAAACCGTCGATGGTGACAGGTCCAGCCACCGCTTCGGCGTTCACACCAAACATGTTGATGGCGGTCTTGTCTTGGCTCTGGCGAAGAACGTCACTGTAGAGGAGGTAATAGTCGGCGCCAACCTTGACGGCCTTGGAAATATTTATCTTGGCATTCAGGTTGACCATATCACGGGTCAGGTAACCGGGGGTGGAGTTCTGAATTACGCTGCCGGCTGTGGTTGAAGAGGCAGGCACACCCAAGTAGCTGTTGGTGAAACTGGCCGGTGCGGTCGCTGTCGCGGCAGCGCCGGTACCGGTAGTGGCATCGTCAAACCGGAAGTAAGCGCCACCGAGGGAGCCGAAACTCATCTTCGCCTTGGCAACCAGGCCAGCGCCGTCGTTGTTAAAAATGACCCCTTTATAGCCGTCGTCGAACCCTTGGATACCGAGCTTCACGTTCAGCGGCGTGGAGGGGATGTTGAAGTCCAGATAGATATTCTTTGTTTCCAGGTTAGTCTGGTCAGCGCCGATGGCCCCGCCATTGTTCCGGGTGGTGCCGTTGGAACCATAGGAGTTGTCACCCCAGCGGGAGTCAATCTCGAAGTGGGTCACCAACTTCAGGTCATCGTTCGCCTTGGCGATGTACATGAGGCGCGCCCGCTGCTCGATGTAATTGCTCGTGGGGGAACTAACGGAAGGCGTAAATTTCCCACCGGTGCCATTGTTGAAGTTGTCGATGATCCCCCGGAGCCGGAACAGGCCGTGGAACTCGTTTTCCAGCGCCAGCGCCGGCACCGCCGTTGCGACGGTCAGGGCCGATACTGCTGCGACAGCCAAAAGTCTCTTTTTCATACTCATCTGTTACCTCCTTCGTTGTTGATTAACAATCAAAATTAAAATTCAATCACATGATGCATACTGTTTTTCTCCTTCGGGATATCACCACCTTTCATAGATAAAGTGCCGATCTGCTCGGGTCTGTTTAAATCCCCCTCCAAAAGAAAAGCCCCGCTCCGCTTCCCGACATTACGGGCAGACGAAACAGGGCTCTGGACAATCTTGTCCCACGGGACGCAAGACGCGGGTCTTCCCGTTGTACTTTTGTTTGCATGTGTTCATACGTGTAAGGTCCATTCTTATCCTTGCCCGATGAAGCTGGGTTAATATAACCCCTTGACTGCCGGATGTCAACAGTTGCAAGCAACCCGTGACCCCTGAGTGCGAACATATTCACATTACCGGCAATGCAACATACTCTTTTAACAGGGCTTTTGCACTGTCGGCAACCAGTGTAAACCGTATTTGCACAAACGTTGTTTTAAAATTTATGAAACAATATAGTGACATTCAAACAAAAGTCAAGAAAAAATTTCCCCCCATTGCCCGACGGTGCTCTTGTATTTCCGACAGGACAGATAGTTACCTGCCGGGCGATCTCTCCGAATCAGTGGTCCATCTGACAGAGTTCGGTGAGAACACCGTTACTGCTCTTGGGATGAATAAAGGCAATCCGGGCACCATGGGCACCGCTCCGTGGAACGGTGTCGATCATGCGGGCGCCATCCTTCACGAGCTTTTCGATTGCGGCCTCAATATCCGCCACTTCGTAGGCAACATGGTGGATTCCCGGACCGTTCTTCGCCAGAAACCCGGCAAGGGGACTATCATCAGCCGTCGGTTCCAGAAGCTCGATCTTCGATTCTCCTATCTGGAAAAAGGCAACGCGGACCTTCTGCTCCGCCACCTCCTCGATCCCCTTGAAACCCATGCCAAGACTGTTCCGATAAAAGGGAATCGCCTCATCGAGCGATCGGACCGCCACGCCGACATGATTTATTTTTTCAAGCATTCATTTAACTCCGCCACTATAGATGGTCATTGTGTCATCAGTGTCACGAGGCGATTGATTTTCAGCAACAATCGGCTCAGAGCACCACCGTTTCCTTATGGGTACCGAAGACGTCGCGGAAGACGTTGGCAATTTCGCCCAGGGTGGCATAGGCCTTGACTGCCGTGAGGATGTGCGGCATGAGATTGTCGCTCCCCTTGGCGGCTGATTCGAGATTTTTCAGCGCACTCTGTACCTTGGCCTGATCCCGCTGTGCCTTCATGCCGGCAAGGGATTTTTTCTGGGAAATCTCCACCTCCTCCTTCACTTTCAGCAGACCGGTGGGAGGGGGTTCGGCAACCGTAAACTTGTTGACTCCGACGATTATCAGGTCCTCGGTCTCGATTCCCCGCTGGTAGGCATAGGCGGAATCCTGAATCTCTTTTTGCTGGAAGCCGCGGGAAATTGCCTCCACGGCACCCCCGAGCTTGTCGATCTTCTCGATGTAGTCCATGGCGGCCTTCTCGATCTGATCGGTCAGTGATTCCACGAGGAATGACCCTGCGAGTGGATCGATGGAATCGGCCACACCCGATTCGCAGGCAATGACCTGCTGGGTACGGAGGGCGATCCGGACCGAATCCTCCGTGGGGAGAGCCAGAGCCTCGTCGCGTGAATTGGTATGGAGCGACTGGGTACCACCGAGTACTGCCGCAAGCGCCTGTATGGTGACCCGCATGATGTTGTTGTCCGGCTGCTGGGCGGTGAGGGTACAGCCCGCCGTCTGGGTATGGAAGCGGAGCATCTGGGACTTGGGGTCTTTGGCCTTGAAGCGCTCCTTCATGATGCGGGCCCACATGCGGCGTGCGGCGCGGAACTTGGCCACCTCTTCCAGCAGGTTGTTGTGGGCGTTGAAGAAGAATGCGAGGCGAGGGGCGAACTCGTCCACGTCCAGACCAGCCTTTATGGCCGCCTCCACGTAGGCGATACCGTCGGCAAGCGTGAACGCCACTTCCTGCACCGCACTGGAGCCGGCCTCACGGATGTGGTAGCCGGAGATGGAGATGGTGTTCCACTTGGGCACATGGTCCTTGCAGTAGGCAAAGATGTCGGTGATGATCCGCATCGACTCTTTGGGGGGGTAGATATAGGTGCCCCGGGCCATGTACTCCTTGAGAATGTCGTTCTGGATGGTTCCGGAGATCTTGTCCGCCGAGACCCCTTGCTTTTCCGCCACCGCTATGTACATGGCGAGCAGGATGGCCGCCGTCGAGTTGATGGTCATGGAGGTGGATACCTTGTCAAGGGGAATACCATCAAAAAGGATTTCCATGTCCGCCAGGGAGTCGATGGCAACCCCCACCTTCCCGACTTCCCCCAGGCTCATTGAGGCATCGGAGTCATAGCCCATCTGTGTGGGGAGGTCAAATGCCACCGACAGGCCGGTCTGACCCGCGGAAAGAAGGTACTTGTACCGCTCGTTGGATTCCTTCGCCGTGCCGAACCCGGCGTACTGGCGCATGGTCCAGAAGCGGCCACGGTACATGGTCGGCTGCACACCCCGGGTAAAGGGATACTGGCCGGGGAAACCAAGCTGCTCTTCGTATACGGGCAGATCGAAATCCGGCGTAAAGCAGCGTTCCATTTCAATATTGGATGTTGTGTAAAACCTCTTTTTCCGTTCCGGGGACTTGGCCAGTCCCTTCTCTGCCCGTTCCTGCCACGACTGCTTGCTCTCCTGGATGCTCATGATTTCACTCTCCATATGCAGATGTAGGGGCGACCAGCCGGTCGCCCCTACGGATTATCGCTTCATTTCCGCGCTGACGGCTAGAGCACCGCCTTGAGATACTCCATGGTCCGCTCCCGCTTGGCCTTTTCGACCACCTTGGGATCCACCTCGACGAACTTCTCGTCGGGGGTGATCTTGAAGAGCGGTTGCCCCTTGTGCACGATTGTGCCGTCTCCCCCCTCCATCAGGATCTTGTCGATGGTGCCGGAGAAGGGGGCCCGAATGGTGTTGAACATCTTCATGACTTCGATGATGTAAAGGGGCTGGTCCTTTTCGAAGTGCATCCCTTCGGTGATAAAGGGGGGCAGACCCGGCGCTTCCTGGCCATAGTACATGCCGCCACAGACCGCAACGATTTCGTCGGCCTTGGTGGCCGGCGGTGGGACCAGTATCTTTTTCATCCGGGCCTGGAGGTCGAGGTCGGTGAGGTAATCGGGGATAACCACTTCCAGGTCATCCTGAACGCACATATCCCAGAACTTGGTGTTGCCACCGATCAGGAACAGCATGCCCAGCAGTTCCAGGCCGCACTCGTAACCATAATGGGCCGAGCGAATCCGGTCCCACGTCTCGGCATCAAAACCCCCTTGCGGCTTCTCCTTGTTCAGCAGATCGTTGAGTTTAAAATACTCATCCCGCTCGAAACCGAATTTTTCCCGCAGGGTACGGTAGAAATGCAGCGACTGCTGGAGCAGCTCGTTGTCGTGATCCCAGATGATTTCCGCCGCCGGCTTGTGTGGCCGATAGCTCATGTGGAGGTATTCGTAGGTCTCGTTCAGCACCCCAAGCGGGTTACGCAGCCAGACCACTTTCCCCTTGTCGACACGGAAATTCTTGGTGTTCATGGAGAGCCAGCCGGAGAGCAGGTGGGGATCAGTCAGCAGGCGTTCCATGGGTCGGGTGAGCAGGGTCCCCTTGCGATCCAGTATGGCTGAGATATTTTTCAGTTCCTTGGCGCACATGTCCGGCTGGTCGGCATACTGCTCAGCAACCAGTTTGGCGTAGTGCTTTTTCATCTGGATGAAGGCATAGACCACATCCAGTTTGTTTGCCTCTTCTTTCAGGGTTCCCACCAGGGTCAGGTAGGGAACCACGAAGCGAGTGGTGGGCTTGGCGTTGACGTTGCGCCCCAGGAACCAGTTGACAAGGCCATAGTGGAACTCCAGATTGGTGGCCAGGGAACTCCCCCGCAGGGTCGTGCTGCGCAGAACCTCGGAAAGACGCTCGTAGCTGCGCAGGCGGTCCTCCCCCTTGGTAAGCAGCAGGGCGATGTTGGAGTCATAGGCACCGGCCACCTTGTACTTCATGAACAGGCCGGTGTCGGGATTCAGCATGCTGATTCCCTGGTCGTCCCGCACCTCACCCTTGATCGGCTTTGACCAGTAACGGATCATGCCACCGGCATGGGGAGACAGGGAGGCGTCGGTAGCGTTCAGACGGGCCTCGACAGAAGCATTGAAACGGACCACCCGTTCCGGCTTGGGCAGCCGCTTCTTGTGGCGAGCCAGAAGTGCCATGGCTTCGACCAATGACTCGACGATGAAGAAATCGTTCTTGTCCTTGGGATTGGTGAATTTGAGGGAATAGCAAAGTTCGGTCACCCGGTGCTCCACCTGGATACGGGTATTGACCTCCATGAAGTAGTGTCGGTCCCGGTCCACGATGCACTCGAAGGTGGAGGCGGAATCCAGCCCGACCGCTTCCCCGAACCGTGCCGATTCCTCTTCCATCCGCTTGAGGACCTTCAGGTCGCTTTCGAGGGCCTTGACCTCTTCCTTCCTGCCGGCAGCCTTGGCTCTTTCGATGGCGGCCATCAGCCCTTCCTGGGTGACGGAGACCTCCAGCAGCTTCTGCTCGTGCATCTGCAGGGAGCAGTCGCGCCCCCCCAGCGAAACGCACCACTCACCGTTCCCCAGGAGCTGGATCTCATTGTGGCGGGTCTGTTCGATGTTCAGCTCGATCAGAACGTTTTTGTTGTCGCCAACTCCGTTAGCTTTCACTTCGTTAAGGACTTCTCGCACAAGGGTCGGGGCTTCGGCGGCGGCCTTGGCAATCAGTTTCTCGTCGGCATTCTTGGCAGCCAGAAGCGATGCCCCCAGAATACGCTGTCCCTTGCCTCCCCCGCCACCGATGGCCTTCAGCCGGAAACGGCTTTTGGGGTGTTTGCGAAACAGCTCGGCCACTTCGATCTGCACCTGGGCGGAGAGCTCCTCGATACTGTAGAGATCGATCCCTTTGGCGTAGGAGGCCATCAGGATATGATCGGCCAGGGTCTCCAGGGGAAGTTTGGTATCCTTCAGTACCTTACTGTCACAGGACAGCTCTTCGGCCTTGACCAGCGCCAGCAGTTGCTCCCGTGTCGGGTGCTTTCTCAGCAGAGTGCGGGCCGTGACGTTATCCACACCCGGGGTGACGCTGACATTCACCGACAGGGCGGTCCGCTTGGCCTCGTCCTTTTTGCCGGCCCGGGCCTGGGTAGCGGCACAGGGGCCAATGAAGGAGAGTCCGGCCGCTTCGATAGCCGCCACGAACTCCTCATCCTCGGCCATGAAGCCGTAACCGGCAAAAATGGAGTCATAGCCGTTATCCTTGGCGATCTGGATGATCTGGTTGATCCGCTCCACCCGCTCTTCCTTGCTGGCGCCGGTATAGTCGGGCACCCGGTGGACGCGGCGGGAGTCGGTCAACTGGCGCAGTTCGGGGGCCAGGGCGTTGGGGTAGACAATGGAGTCCTTTTCGGAAAGGAGAATCCCGAAATGGGAAATCCCCATTTCGTGATAGACGTCCATCGCCTCCTTGCGGATAGGTCCGCGGCAAACGATCAGCGGCTTCAGGTCTTCACAGGAGAAGGAACGCACCCACTCGGAAGTGGATTTGGCAAGGCGGCGCTCCCGGTGGATCAGCGGGTTGTGCAAGTAGTAATCGGCGGCTTGTGGCATGAGTAGGTATCTCCAATTCGTCGAATTAGTAATAGATAATTAGTGGAACTCGCGCTGGATTGCCTGCATCGGCCCCGGCTTGTAGTGCCTGAGCAGGAAATTCATGTTTTCACCCAGGACCTTGCGCAGGTCGGTGGGCATGACCAGCGACGAAATGGAGCCCAGCGCCAGACCTTCCTTCGGATTCATAAGCTCTTTTTCATAGCGCAGATTCAATGCAGCCTCTTCGATCTTCAGCCACTCTGCGACATCCTTTTCGGCATCTTTTCTCGCCTCGCCGGGATCCATCCCTGCCGCCACCCGCTCCTGGGTCCCCTGCTTGACCCGTTCGGTGGCCGCGCCACGGACCTTGCGCAACTCGTCCTTGTACACAAATTCCTTGCCGGCCGGTCCCATGACCGCCAGACGGGTGGTGGGAAGGGCCAGAACCAGATCTGCGCCGGTCGGATAGTTGTTGTAGGAGGCATAGGCCCCGCCGTAAGCATTCCGGATAATCAGCAGGATGCGGGGGGTACGGATATCGACGATGGAGTCCAGCATGGCCCGGCCGGCCTGGACGATGCCGCGACACTCCTGTTCGCGTCCCGGCAGGAAGCCGGTGGTATCTTCCATGAAGATGATCGGAATATTGTAGATGTTGCAGAACCGGTTGAAGCGGGCGATCTTGTAGGCGGAATCCACCGATATCTGGCCGGAAGAAACCGCACTGTTGTTGGCCACAAAACCGACCACGTTGCCACCCAGGCGGCCAAAAGCGGTCACCGCTTCACGGGCGCGATCGGGCTGGAGTTCAAAATAGTCGCCATGATCGCAGATCTGCTGGATCATGATCGATACGTCAAAGGGTGTATTGAAGCCGGTCGGCGAGTTGAATGCCTTCTTCAGCAGGGTATTGATTTCCCAGGTTTTGCGGTCCAGGGGATCGCTGGTCTTCTGGAAGGGGGCCATGACACCGTTGTTGTCGGGGATGTAATTCAGGAGCTGAATAGCGGCGCGCAGGGCACCCACCTCGTCTTCCACCGTCAAGTCCGCAACCCCGGAGGCACCATGGACCTTGGGACCACCCAGATCTTCAGGGGTAACGTCCTCTCCCAGAACCGACTTGACCACGCCGGGTCCTGTCAGGCCGAAAAAGGTGTCGTTTGGCTGGATGACGAAGCTCCCCTGGCGGGGGAGATAGGAGCCACCCCCCGCATTGAAACCGAACATGCACATGATGGAAGGAACTACGCCGCTGATCTTGCGCAGCGCCGTAAATGCCTCGGCATAGCCGTCAAGACCACCCACCCCTGCCGGCACGAAGGCACCGGCCGAGTCGTTCATTCCAATGACCGGGATCCCTTTTTGGCCAGCCATCTGAAAGAGCAGTGCCAGCTTGCGGCCGTTGGTGGCGTCAATGGAGCCGGCTCGCACCGTAAAGTCGTGACCGTAGAGGGCCACGTCACGGCCGTTGATGGTGAGGATGCCGGTGACCAGCGAGGCACCATCCAGATTCTTGCCCCAGTTCTGGAAGAGGATGTTGGGCTCTTTCTCGGTGAGCACCCGAATCCGTTCCCAGACAGTCATCCGCTTCTTGAAATGCTGCTTTTCGATCTGGGCAATGCTGACTGACTTGATCGGACGCTCGATCAGGTCATGCCCTTCCTTCATTGCCTCCTCGTAACCACCCTTCTTGCCCGGAATTTCACCCGGGATGGTGAAATCAACGACTTTCTCGGGCGCAAAGGGGTTCTTCAATGATGGTTGTATCGCTTTTTTAGACATCTCAGCCATCCTTCCGGTACGTGGGATAAATAAACTCCAAAAATATGGATCAGTTCAAAGGTCTAAGTGGTGACGACAATCCGTAGCTTCTCGCAGGGGGGGCAATCCTGAGGCTGTGGCATGGGTTCTCAACATGGAAATGTCGAACGTCGAAACTTCGAATTTGTGTACGTGTACTATCGCGTAACAACCGCCAGCACCTGCACCTCCGAGCCATCCCTGGAAAGGAGGCGGTGCTTCATGGATGAGTCGAAATAGACGCAGTCCCCTTCCTCCAGCGCTATCCGTTCGTCGTCAAGCAGCAGTTCGGCTATCCCCTTCATGATAAAGAGGAACTCCTCGCCATCATGGCTGTAGGTATTTTCCTCGGCAGTCTTTTCCGTCACGGTGAGGAGAAACGGTTCCATCTTCTTGTTCTGCTTGCGAAACGAAAGCGATTCGTAGGAGTACCCCTGGCTAGTCCCGGCGCGGGAAATCACCCGGGGGATGACTTTTCGCTCACCCCTGCGCACCACCTCGTAGCGGCACTCTTCCTCGTCCTCGTTGAAAAACAGCCCGATCTTGACGTCAAAAAACTTGGCGATCTTTGACAGGGTGGCTATGGGAGGGGAGACGTTATTGTTCTCGATTTGCGAGATCAGGGCCGGCGAAAAACCGGTTTCCCTGGCCACTGCCTGGAGGGTCATTTTCTTTGCCAGCCGAAGTTTCTTGATCTTGGCGCCGATGTTGTAATCGGTCATTTAGGCTCCACGTATAAACGATAAAATAAAACTAGTTTCTATTTTACCCGGCAATAGATAAACTATTTTAACTTCTAATGTCAATAAAAATTTTTTATCGAACATAAATTCCGCAGAGCAAAACAACCTGTATTTACGGGATATTTTTGCTTCATTTAGCGGCTTTTGCGCCCATGCAGGCGGGGGGTGATGCGGAAAACAAAACAGCTTGTCAAATTACGCACGGTGAACCGCAGAGCTAGTGGAGCTTGCGCGCAAGTATTTCCAGGGTATGCATCACCTTGGTTCGTGCGCCGGCCTGCTTGAGACCGTCGGACAACTGCATCATGCAGCCGGGACAGCCGGTCACCACCGCCTCGGCGCCCGTCTTAAGTATGGCTTCGCTCTTGCCGGCATTGATTTTGAGGGACGTATCGTAGTGGTAGACATTGAAAGTTCCCCCAAGGCCACAGCACTTGTCGGCCCCCTCCATCTCAGTCAGTTCCACCCCTGGCGCCCCCTGGAGGAGCTCCCGCGGTTGTCGGGTGATTCCCCGGGTGCGCAGGTGGCACGGGTCGTGGTAGGTTATGGTGAGCTTTTCACCGGCGCCGGTCTCCGCCGGGTGCAGGCCGAGCTGCTGCAGGAGTTGGGCAGCATCGACAGTCTTCTCGGCAATGGCCTTGAGTCGCGCCATAAGCTCAGGGTTCCTCTTCCCCACCACAAGCGGATAGAACTTGTGGAGCGCCCCACCACAGGTGGCGCAGGCGGTCATGATGTAGTCGGCCTCGTATTTTTCCAGGGCCGCCAGGTTCTTCTCCGCCAGCTCCCGCACCGTCGCCAAATCCCCTCCCGACATCCCCGGCAGGCCACAGCATTGCTGATCCTTCGGAATGATGACCGTGCACCCCAGGTGCCGGAAGAGGGCCAGGGCCGCCTCCCCCACCTCGGTGTAGACAAAGTTGGTCATGCAGCCGACAAAAAAGACGATGCGCGGCTTCCCCGGCTCTCCCGGAATCACCTCGGGATGCCGGTTGAGAAACGGCTTCTTCGCCAGCTGGGGAATATGGCGTTTCCCCCCCACGAAGGGGAGGGGAAAGCGAAGCCTGAGTCCCGACGTGGCCGGAACCTTGCGAAAGAAGAGGGGACCCAGGATGGCAGCCGCAAAGGCACCGAAGTTCATCAGCTTGCGGTTCCGTATGACCCGACCGACCGCCTTGTGGAAGGTGGTCAGCCCCCGCCTTTGCGCCAGCGCCTCCCGCGCCGCGATGACGATCTCATCGGTCGGCACCTCGTTGGGACACTTCTCCACGCAGCTGCCGCAGAGGAGGCACTTGGACATGGCCAGATAGGTCTGGTCGTCCAGGGTGATGTCCTGCTTCATCAGGTGCTGGGCTAGGGCCACCTTCCCCCGGGCCGCCGCCGGCTCCCGCTGCCAGGCGGCGAACGCCGGGCAGTGAGCCCGGCAGGCCCCGCACTTTACGCACTTCTTCAGTTCTTTTTCGACATGTTTCAACGGATCCAAAATCTGTACCTTTCGCTTACCAACCTATATAGGACCTATGGGACAGATGAGACATTGGGACACAGTTTTCAATATGTCCTATTCGTCCCCTGCGTCCCAATTTTAACCAACAGGAAACATCTTGCCCGGATTGAGAATATTATTGGGATCGAGCGCCTTCTTGATCGCCTGCATGGTTGCGATCTGGGTCGGCGACAGTTCCAGCGGGATGAACGGCTGCTTGGAAAGGCCAACGCCGTGCTCACCCGACATGGTCCCCCCCAGATCGAGGGCTGCCCTGAAGACCTCGGCGATCGCCTCGTGGGCCTTCTCCTCCATCCCCGGCACCGCCTTGTCGATCATGATGTTGACGTGGATGTTGCCGTCCCCCGCATGACCAAAATTGACAATGGGGATGTCGTATTTCTTCTGGATCTGCTCGATGCGCCTGATGACGTCGGGGACTTTGCTCCGGGGAACGACGATATCCTCATTGTACTTGTCCGGGTTCACGTCGCGCAGGGACGGGGAAACGAGCCGTCGCACCTTCCAGAGCGCCTCGGACTCGGCGGCATCCTTCGCCACCTTGAACTCCACGAGCCCCAGGGGTTTGATCACCTCGTGGATCTTTGCCGCCTGTTTTTCGATCAGTTCCCGGTCGCCGTCCACCTCGATGAGGAGTACCGCCCGCGCCTCAACCGGCAATCCCAGGTTGAACCGCCGGTCGACGCACTGGAGTGTGGCATAGTCCATGAATTCCAGGGTCGTGGGAATGATCTTGTTCCCGATGATGGTGGAAACCGCCCGGGCCGCACCGTCGATGGAGTCGAAGGTGGTAAGCATGGTCTTCTTTGCCTCCGGATAGGGGAGGAGTTTGAAGATGATCTTGGTGACCACCCCCAGGGTCCCCTCGGAGCCGACGAGGAGGCGGGTGAGATCGTACCCCACGACCCCCTTGTAGGTTTCGCCGCCGGTCCGGATGATCTCTCCCGTGGGAAGGACCACCTCCAGCCCCATGACGAAATCGCGGGTGACGCCGTATTTGACGGCCCGGGGGCCGCCGGCGTTCTCGGACACGTTCCCTCCCAGGGTGGAGAATTTGAGGGAAGCTGGATCGGGGGGATAGAAGAGGCCGAGCTTCTCCACTTCCAACTGGAAATGCTCTGTCACCACTCCCGGCTCCACCTCCGCCAGAAGGTTCTCCTGGTCGATGCGGAGGATGCGATTGAGGCGGGTGGTGACGAGGGAGATCCCTCCCCCCTTGGCCAGACTGCCGCCGGAAAACCCGCTCCCCGCACCCCGGGGGAAGACCGGAATAGATTCCCCGTTGGCAAGCATGAGGACCCGGGAGATTTCCTCAGTGTTCCCCGGATAGACCACCACATCGGGGAGAAACTCCATCTGGGTGGCGTCGTAGGAGTAGCAGAGGAGATCCTGGGTTTCGGTGGCCACATTCTCCGCACCGACGATTTCTTTCAGGGCATCGATTATTCGTGATTCGAGCATGGAATTTTCCTTTTAGGCAATGGGCAATGGGCAATGGGCAATGGGCAATGGGCAATGGGCAATGGGCAATGGGCAATAGGCAATAGGCAATAGGCAACGGAGAATTCCCCCTAGCCTATTGCCTCTCGCCTCAAGCCCGATTTATAACCGGCAGCACCGTCCCGCCTTGCGGAATGACATACGCCGTATAGTCCTGCGGCAACATCGTCTCCGCCTTGACAAGCGCTTCGTCCAGCGACGCCGCGGGGGTCATCCCCATGGACCGCACCTCTTCGGGAGGAAGGCCGGAAACGAGAATGACCCGGTAACGTTGTGCCTTGTACAGGGTAGAATAGGCGGTCTGGCCGTTGATCTCGTAGTGGCGCCGAAGCGCCGCCTCGAAATCCGGCAGTTCCTTGTAGCGGAACCAGTCGAAAAAGGTGCCGTTGCCGTATCCGTCCCGGCATTCGGCCAGGAGAACGAGAACGCCCCCCTCCCGCAGCGCCTGGCACCCGTACTCCATGGACTTGTGGGCCTGGATGAAATTGATATCCTTGGGAAACCCGCCGCAGGAGACCACCACCAGGTCCGCCGGTACGGCGAGACGGCAGGTGAAATGCTCGGCATAGTAGCGGCAGCCGGCAGCAAAGGCGTCACGCCAGTCGCCGGCAAAGGCGGCTACAATTCGCTTGTCGGGGGAAAGCACCGTGTTGAGGATGAAGGCAGGCCGCACCATGGCGCACGCCTCGTCCATCGCCTGATGGACCGGGTTCCCCTCCAGGTTGCCGGTTGTCGCCCGGGGGTTCTTGCCGCTCCCCTCTCCCGGATTGAGGACGGCAAAGTGACTGGCCATGCATGCCTGCCTGCTTGCCACGCCGGGCAAAATGGCCTTCCGGCCGCCGCCGAAGCCGGCGAAATAATGAAACCCGATGGTGCCGGTCAGGATCACCCGATCCGCCTCGGCGATGCGCCGGTTGACCTCGACCCCTACCCCGTTGACGGTCTTCCCGAGGTAGACCAGCTTCCCCGGATCGTCGCAGTCATGGTCTGTGACACGGATTCTGCCGTAGAGAGTACCCACTATTTTTTTATGTTCGGCGTCGGTCTGCTTCCGGTGGATACCGAGGGCGATAACGATCTCGATGTCGCTCTCCTTGATGCCCACCCGGTTTAGACGTTCAACAAGGAGCGGCAGGTAGACCTCGCTCCCCGTATGGCGGGTAATGTCCGATGTGACGATCACCACTCGCTCGCCCCGCTGGAACAGTGCCAGATACTCTTCGCAGGCATCAAGCGCGGCAGTCACCAACTGTTCCGGCTCCGCAGCAGGCTCAGGCACCTCCGCGCGTATGATCCCTGCCAGTCGCCCGCCGGACAGACCACATGCAAAGGACATATCTCCATATTTCAATAGCATGATGTGCCCATAATACCCCTTGGACGACAAGAGCGCAAGATGTAAGACGTCATCCGCTCCCGCACGGGATGTTGTTTCGCGGGGCATTTTTCTTCGACAGAATCACCACTTTAGTATTGACAATCATCCGCTTTTCCTCGTAGAATTCTGCGTTTTTCCCATTCGTTACCACGCCTTTCCAGAGGCACAACTATACAGAGGAGGATGTTTTCAATGGAACAGTATGCAGTGCTCTTTGCCCTGGTCTGTGCCGTGGCAGCCGTCGCCTACGGACTGATCTCGGCCCAGTGGATCCTGGGGCTTCCCCAGGGAAATGAGCGGATGAAACAGATCGCCGCGGCGATCCAGGAAGGTGCCGGCGCCTACATGAAACGCCAGTACACGATCATCGCCGTGGTTGGTGCCATCATGTTCGTGGCACTTTTTGCCACTCTCGGCTACAAGACCGCCATCGGCTTCGCCATCGGCGCCATCTTTTCCGGTCTGACCGGCTTCATCGGCATGTTCGTTTCGGTCCGGGCTAACGTACGGACCACCGAAGCAGCAAAATCGGGTATCGTCAAGGCCCTGAACGTCGCATTTAAGGGTGGGGCCATCACCGGCATGCTGGTAGTAGGCCTTGGCCTTCTCGGCGTTGCCGGTTACTACCTGATCCTGCAGAAGCTCATGCCGGGCGCTCCCGTCAAGGATATCGTCAGCCAGCTGGTCGGTCTCGGCTTCGGCGGCTCGCTCATCTCCATCTTCGCCCGTCTCGGCGGGGGCATCTTTACCAAGGGGGCTGACGTCGGTGCCGACCTGGTTGGAAAAGTCGAAGCGGGCATTCCCGAGGACGACCCGCGCAACCCGGCAGTCATCGCCGACAACGTGGGTGACAACGTGGGTGACTGTGCCGGCATGGCAGCCGACCTGTTCGAAACCTACGCGGTGACCCTGATCGCCTCCATGCTTTTGGGGGCCATAACCTTCAACAACTTCGCCGGCGCCGTCAGCTACCCGCTGATCCTCGGCGGTATCTCCATCATCGCCTCCATCATCGGCACCTTCTTCGTCAAGCTCGGCGCCAGTCAGAAGATCATGCCGGCACTCTACAAGGGGCTGATCGCCTCTGCCGTCATCGCCTGCATCGCCTTCTACTTCGTTACCGTTATCATGTTCCCTGCCGGCAATCCCACCGGTTACTCCGCCACCAATATCTTCATCTCGGCCATCGTCGGCCTGGTGGTGACCGGTGCCATTTTCTGGATTACCGAATACTACACCGCCACCGAGTACGGGCCGGTCAGGCACATCGCCGAAGCATCCACCACCGGTCACGGCACCAACGTCATCGCCGGTCTCGGCATCTCGATGAAGTCCACTGCCCTACCGGTGATCGTCATCGCCGCCGGCATCATCATTTCCTTCAACGCAGCCGGTGTCTACGGCATTGCCATCGCCGCCGTCTCCATGCTCTCCCTTACCGGCATCGTCGTCGCCATGGACGCCTATGGGCCGATCACCGATAACGCCGGGGGTATCGCCGAGATGGCCGAACTGGACGACTCGGTCCGCGCCGTCACCGACCCGCTCGATGCCGTCGGCAACACCACCAAGGCAGTCACCAAGGGATACGCCATCGGTTCCGCCGGTCTGGCTGCGGTCATTCTCTTCACTTCATATGTGCAGGAACTGACCATCGCCAACAAGACCTTCGACCTGTCCGACCCCTACATCATCGTCGGCCTGTTCATCGGCGGCATGCTCCCCTACTACTTTGCGGCCCTCTGCATGGAAGCGGTCGGCAAGGCGGGTGGAGCGGTAGTCGTCGAGGTGCGGCGCCAGTTCCGCGAGATCAAGGGAATCATGGAAGGAACCGGCAAGCCGGACTACGCGTCCTGCGTCGACATCGTCACCAAGACCGCTCTGAAGGAGATGGTCATCCCCGGACTCATCCCCATCGCCGCACCGGTCATCGTCGGCTTCACCCTCGGCCCCAAGGCCCTGGGGGGCGTCATCGTCGGCACTATCGTCACCGGCATCTTCGTCGCCATCTCCATGACCACCGGGGGCGGCGCCTGGGATAACGCCAAGAAGTACATCGAAGACGGCCACTTTGGGGGCAAGGGGGGTGATGCCCACAAGGCCGCCGTCACCGGCGACACCGTCGGCGACCCCTACAAGGACACTGCCGGCCCGGCCGTCAACCCGATGATCAAGATCATCAACATCGTGTCCCTGCTCATCGTTCCCCTTCTCAATCGCATGGGGTAGCACGGACGGTATTGACTCAAAAGAGTGGCGGCTTCCGGGCCGCCACTCTTTTTTCGATCTGCTGCTTTCGCCGCGCTATGCAACTCACAAAATCTGTGGCAATCATCCCGAAAACCTGCTAAATGTTAACATTGGTTAAGTTTCCAACTAAAGGACCGCCCTTCGCTTGTCCTTTCCCCGGAGGTACTCTTGTCTGGCATTCACAACATTCAGCGGGCAGTCATCGCCCTGCTCTTCCTCCTGACTTGTCTTGCTGGTCCGTTATCGCCAGTGGCACGAGCACAGGGGGATCAGTTCCTCGTCAGTGCCTTTACCCCTCCCTTCCCCATCAAGAGTATCGACGTCGAACCTTTCAACCGGAATGACTGTCTGGTGAAAATAGTCACGCAGCAAATCATCAAGGGTGGGATGCTCGATGACTATTCCAGCACCCTCCTCTTCCGGGGAATCAGCATCTACGGCGCCACCTTTTACGGCCCTTTCGATGGCAACCGCTCGACGGTAGATGCCACCATTACCATGACCCGGAAAGTCGCAGGCAATGCGGACGCCGTGGACATATCCACCAGCGCAGTGAAAACCATCGTGGGGGACAGGCCAGTCCCGCCCCTCTTCGTCAACGAAAAAGAGCTGATCATCCCCGTGGAAGGGGACTTTGGCCGAAAGTGGCAGCGACTGACCATCATGCCGGATCGGGAGCCTGTCCACGGAGAGTCGAAAGCCGGCCGCTACCCCGGCGCACGACTGCGGCAGGCGGAAACGCCTGCGGAGGGGCAGGGGGATCGGAAACGGCTGGTTTACGCAGCCCGGGCACCCCTTGCCGACGTTCGCGATTACTATGTGAAAACCCTCAAGGAACTCCACCCCATCGTCACCACCGCCGGCAACCCTGCAGACCCTCCCACACCAACCGGCTTGTTCGGCATCAGGACCCTCGCCCGCCAAATTACGGTAGCTGGCTACACCTACAGCAACCGGGTGATGTACTATACGGAAGTGACCCTGAAGCAGGGGGGGGGCCCGAATCTGTCCGACTATGTGGAAATCGAGGTCCTGGAAAACTGACGAATAGCTGTCGACAGGAGGGGTCGGGGGCTCTCGTAAAAGGTGAGGCTTGACTCTTTTGGAAGGGAGAGTGCCCGACCCCTCCTGACAATTCTCGGATTACCTGTAGCACTGTAAAATCGATCAGCGCCGCAACGTAGTTAGCCCCTCACACACCTGCCTCTCTCCCCCGCCTGACCATCGCCTTGACATAGAGTTCTTCATACCCTCGGGCCGATTCATCCCAGGTGAAACGCCGCGCCATGGCATTCCGGACGAGCGCCCCCATGGCATCCCTGCGGTGGTACCAGGTGTGAACGGCCCACCCAACGGTGTCGAACAGCGCACCGGCATTGAGGTCCCAGAACTTGAAGCCGGTTCCGGTGAGAGAGCGTTCGTCGAAGTTCTCCACGCTGTCGTCGAGACCACCGGTGGCTCGAACGATGGGGAGAGTGCCGTAGCGGAGGCTGTACATCTGGTTCAAGCCGCACGGCTCGAAGGCGGAGGGCATGAGGAAAAAATCGGCCCCCGCCTCGATCCGGTGGGCAAGGGGGTTGTCGTAGCCGATGATGCAGCGGAATGTGTCGGGGTATGCGACCTGGATGTCGCCGAAGTAGAAATGGGCCCACGGCTCGCCGGCACCGAGCATGACAAACTGAAGATCGAGTCCCAGGATACGGGGGATCGCCTCGGCCAGGACATCGATCCCCTTCTGTTTGACGAGCCGTGACACCATGCCGATGAGGGGGACGTCATCCCGCTCGGGAAGCCCCATGGCCTGCTGCAACTCCCGCTTGCAGATTTTCTTCCCGCCCAGATCGCCGGACGTGTAGCTGGCCGGAATGAGGGGGTCGGTCTCCGGGCTCCATTCGGCATAGTCAACCCCGTTGAGAATGCCGGAAAGATCGGCGCCCCGTTCCCGCACCACCCCCTCCAGACCCCAGCCATACTCCGGGGTCTGGATCTCCCGGGCATACCCCTCGCTCACGGTATTGATGAGGGTGGCGTGGTAGAGCCCCCCCTTGAGCAGGTTGACCTGGTTGTCCTTCTCCAGCCCGAGGAAGGTGAAGTGCTCCCAGCCGATGCCGAGCACATCCATAGCCCCCTCGTAAAACGTCCCCTGGTGCTGCATGTTGTGGATAGTGAGGAGCGATGCAGCCGCGCCGACATACGGATCGACGCGGTAGAGGGTATTGAGAAGAACCGGAACCGCCGCCGTATGCCAGTCGTGGGCATGGACCACGTCGGGTCGGAAGTCGAGCATCTTGCAGAGTTCCAGTGCCGCCTTGGAGAGAAAGATGAAGCGGTTGTCGTTGTCCAGGTACCCCTCGTTGTCCTCCTCGTAGAGGCGGTCCCGGCCGTAGAACTCTTCATGCTCCAGGAAATAGACCGGCACGTCGCTGTCGGGAAGGCGCCCCTCGTAGACACCGCAGTGCATGTCACCTATAATCCCCATGGGAACCGCGATCACGCCGGGAAGGAGTTTCAGTCCGTACCGTTCCCGGTCAACCTTGTAGTAGCGGGGCATCACCACCCGCACGTCGTGACCACGGATGGCCAGCGCCCGAGGAAGCGCACCGACCACATCGGCCAGCCCTCCCTCCTTGGCAAAAGGCACCGCCTCCGAAGCGGCCATCAGAATCTTCATTCCCATGCAGAACCTCGTCGTATCTAAAATGCGGCAACTACATTCTCCGGTTCAGAGCGCATGAACCGTGGCATTTCTAGCATATCCGCGGCAGCTGCTCCCCCGCCAGCATTTCCACCCCGCGCACCCCCCCCACGGAGGTCTCCAACTGCACCCGGCCATCGGAGGCACCGGTCACTTCGCCGATGATGGCGGCATCGCTGCCGAGGGGATGCCTGCGCATCCGGGCAAGGGCGGCGTCGGCCCGGTCCGGTGCGACAATCGCCAGGAGCTTCCCCTCGTTGGCCACGTAAAGAGGATCGAGACCGAGAATGGAACAGACACCCCTGACGCCGCTCTTCAGGGGAAGAGCCTCCTCCCGCAGGGTTATGGTCACACCGGACTGAATGGCGATCTCCTTGAGAGTGGTCGCCACCCCCCCACGGGTCGGATCCCGCAGCACGTGGAGCGCCTCCCCGTCCTGGAGCAGCTCGGTCACCAGTCCGTTCAGGGCAGCGCAGTCGCTCTCGATGTCGGTGGCCAGCTCCAGCCCCTCCCGGGCCGCCAGCACCGCGATGCCGTGGTCGCCGATGGTGCCGTTGATGATGACCCGGTCTCCCACCTGGGCCTTGCAGCCGTTGATCTCCACCCCGTTTTCCACCACGCCGACCCCGGAGGTATTGATGAAGAGCCGGTCCGCCTTCCCCCGGGGGACCACCTTGGTATCGCCGGTGACAATGGCGACCCCCGCCCTGTCCGCCGCCTCCCGCATGGCGGCAAGGATTATGGCCAGTTCCCGACGGCTCATCCCCTCTTCCAGAATGAGGCCGACGCTCATGAAGAGCGGCCGCGCCCCCATCATGGCCAGGTCGTTGACCGTCCCGTTCACCGCCAGGCTGCCGATATTACCGCCGGGGAAGAAGATCGGGTCGACCACGTAGGAGTCGGTGGTAAAGGCGAGCCGTTGGCCGTTGTGCTCCACCACCGCCGCGTCGTTTTGCCCCGCCACCGGAACCCCCGACAGGGTCGGAATAATCAGTTCGTCCAGGAGCTGGTGGGAAAGCTTTCCACCGCTGCCATGGCCCAACAATATGAGGTCTTTATCCACTTCTCCTCCTGAAAGGGATGCGCCTTTTCCGCAATCTCGGCGTTGGGCGGCGGATTCGTTTGTGCGGCGTAGCGCTGCTACGCCTCCGCCCAAATCCTTGCCCGCCTTGACCTTGCGAAAAAATCACAGCCCAATGGTTTACCCTCTAAAAAGCAACTCTACATAAAAAACAGGAATGTCGATTTTTCGTCCTGGCAAGGCTGTCGAGGAATCGCGTGTGCGGCGTACCGGAGGTACGCCGCACACGCGATTCCGAAGACTTACGCAGCCAGGGCGGAAAAGCGGCATTCCCCCTAACGGCCGTATTTGTAGGCCGCCGCGCAGGTCCCCTCACTCGACACCATACACGCCCCCACCGGCGCCTCCGGCGTACAGGTGGTGGCGAAGAGCGGGCAGTCGAAGGGGCTCACCTTCCCCTTGAGTATCTCGCCGCAGAGGCACCCCCGGTGTTCCTGCAACTCCTCCACCGCCACGGGTATGGCCCGTTCCGCGTCGTAGCGGGCATAGGGCTCTGCGATCCTGAGGCCGCTGCCGGGAATCACCCCAATGCCGCGCCACTCAACATCGCAGGGGGTGAATACCTGGGCCAGCACCGCCTGGGCCCGTGCATTTCCCTCCGCAGTTACCACCCGCCGGTACTGGTTTTCGACCCGGCTTTCTCCGGCAAGCACTTGTCGGACCAGCATCTCCACTCCCTGCATCACGTCAGTCGGCTCGAACCCGGTAACTACGCAGGGGACTCCCTGCTCCTCGGCCAAGGGGCGGTAGGCGTTGGCGCCGATGATGGCGCTCACGTGGGCCGGGCAGAGGTAGCCGTCGATGGAAAGCTCCGGATCCGCGGCCAAGATCTGCATCGGCACCGGGATGGTCTTGTGGGCGGTCAGGACGAAATAATTGGCAAGTCCCCGCTGTTCCGCCGCCAGGATGCTCCCCGCAATGGCCGGAGCGGTGGTCTCGAAGCCGACCCCGAGGAAGATCACCTGCAGCTGGGGGTTTCTGGCCGCCAAGGCGACGGCGTCCAGAGGAGAATAGACAATGCGGATATCCGCACCCCGCGCCCGCTCCTCCATGAGGGAGGTACTGGAGCCGGGGACCCGGACCATGTCGCCGAAGGTGGCGATGACCGTTCCGGGGAGGCGGGCCAGGGCGATGGCCCGGTCCACGTAACCGTTGGGGGTCACGCAGACCGGGCAACCGGGGCCGGAGATGAGCCGCACTTCCGCCGGCAGAAGTGAGCGGATGCCGTACTGATAGATGGCCATGGTGTGGGTGCCGCAGATCTCCATGAAAGTCATGGGGGTGCTCCGCCCGGTGACCAACCCTCTGATGCGCTCCGCAAAGCCGAGCACCACCTGGCGGTCACGGAATTCATCCAGATAATTCATTTCCACCTCAGTTCTTTGAAACGCGGATTTTTTGTAAGATCAAGGCGCTCAAGGGATGACGCGGAGACGTAGCAGGGCTACGTCGCACAAGGAATCCCGACGAGCAACGCAGAGATTGCGAAAAAGCAGCGTTTCATCGCATATCCTCGGGCTTGAACACTTCCCTCATCATCTCCAGCGTCTCTCTGGCCTCGTCTTCATCCAATTTGGAGATGGCAAAGCCGGCATGGACGATGACATAATCCCCCACTCGCAGCTCATCTGCCATGAGCATGAGGCTCGCATCCCGCTTCACCCCGTCGATCTCTGCCACCGCATCGGTGCCGTCAATGCTGATTATACGCATCGGTACCCCTACACACATATCGCCTCCGGGAAACGGGCACTTTTCCGCCCCGGCTGCGTAAGTCTTCGGGACTGTTTGTGCGGCGTACTTCCAGTACACCTCCGCGCACTCCCTCGACAGCCTTGCCAGAACGAAAAATTGTCCGTTTTTAAGTTTAGTCTCGTGGTTTAGTCCTGTATTGAAATTAAATTATTGCCGACGTTGCTCCACCCCGCGATGACCGCCTGACCTAACGCTATCCCTCCATCGTTTGGGGGAACGAGGCGGTGGGTGTGGACTTCGAATCCCCGTACGCGAAGCAGCATCACCATCTCTTCGATCAGGAGCCGGTTCTGGAACACTCCGCCGGAAAGGGCGACGCGATTGACCCCGGAGTTCTTTCGGACCTCGTCGCAAACCGATGCCGCAGCCAGGGCAACGGTGGCATGAAACCGGCGCGCAAGTCCGGCACGGCACCCTCCTGCAAGCAGCTCATCCGTCATCGCCTTGAACAGAGGGGCAAAGTCCAGCACCTGCCTGTCATCTTCATAGGAAAGAGCAAAGGGGAACGGCTCCCCCGCCGCTCCCGCTTCCGCCAACGCCTCCAGTTCGATGGCTGCCTGCCCCTCGTAGCTGATCCGGGACCGAACTCCCAGAATGGCAGCAGCGGCATCGAAGAGACGGCCACAGCTGGAGGTCGGGGGTGAATTGATCCCCCGTTCCAGCATCCGGAGCAGAATGCCACGCTCCGTCTCCCCCACGTCCGCCAGGAAGGGGAGGGGAAGCGCAAAGAGCGTCGCACCATACGCCCGGTGAAGCCAGGAGATGGCCATCCGGTAAGGCTCCCGCACCGCCGCGTCGCCGCCGGGGAGAGGAACATAGCGAAACTGTCCGACGCGCCGGAATCCCCGGTAGTCGCCGAGAAGGAACTCTCCCCCCCAGATGGCGCCGTCCAAGCCGTAGCCGGTGCCATCGAAGATCACGCCGACGGTTTCGCCCTCCAGGCCGTTTTCCGCCATGCAGGCGGCCAGGTGGGCATGGTGGTGCTGCACCGCCAGGGCAGGGAGATCGGCGATGCCCCCTGCGTAGGCCGTAGAGAGATAGTCGGGATGGAGATCGTGGGCCACCATCTCCGGCTGCACATCCAGGAGCCGTTGCAGGTGGGCGACGGATTCATCCATGGAGACAAGGGTCGCGGCATTCTGCAGATCGCCGATATGCTGGCTGAGAAACGCCTGGTTCCCCCGGGTGAGACAGACGGCGGCCTTCAGTTCGGCCCCCACCGCCAGGACACTTTTTTGCGAGGCAGGGAGAAGCACTCCACGAGGAACGTACCCCCGCGAGCGGCGCAGAAAGAGGGGGTTCCCCTGGAAAAGCCGCAGCACCGAATCATCCACCCGGGTGTGGATCTCCCGGTCGTGGCTCAGGAAGGCATCGGCGATGCCGGCAAGCCGGTTCCGCGCCTCCTCGTCCCGAAAGGCGATCGGCTCATCGGTCACGTTGCCGCTCGTCATGACGAGGGCATCGAATGTCTCCCGCAGGAGGAGATGGTGGAGGGGAGTGGAGGGAAGCATCACCCCGAAATAGCCGTTGGCGGGTGCCACCGACGGAGCGATGGCATTTGCTTCCTTCTTTCTGAGAATCACGATGGGACGCTCGGTCCCGCTCAACAGGCGGGCCTCCGTTTCGTCAACCAGGGCAAAATCGGCAATAGCTGCCAGGTGGGGAACCATGAGGGCGAACGGCTTTTCGTCCCGCTGTTTGCGCCGGCGCAGTTCTCGCACCCCTTCCTCGTTGCCGGCATCTACCGCCAGATGGTAGCCGCCAACCCCCTTGACCGCCAGGATGCGCCCTTCCCGAAGCAAACGGATCGCTCCGTCAAGGGGGTCACCGGCGACATCGTCTCCCGCCGCCGTGGTGAGGCGGAGGCGCGGCCCACAGGCCGGACAGGCGTTGGGCTGGGCATGGAACCGGCGGCTGGCGGGATTCTCGTATTCTGCCCGGCAGGCGGAGCACATGGCAAAGGAGGCCATGGTAGTGAGGGGGCGGTCATAGGGTGTGCCGGTGATGATGGAGTACCGGGGACCACAATTGGTGCAGTTGATGAAGGGATAGCGGTAGCGCCGGTCAGTGGGGTCGAACAGCTCTGCCAGGCAATCGGGGCAGACGTCGCAGTCGGGGGAGACCATCGCCCGGCTTTCGCCATCGCCGCTGGCAAGGATGGCGAACCCTGCCTCCCCCGTCGGACTGAGTTCCATGCAGCGGAGTGCGGTTATGACCGCCAGCGGCGGGGCTTCCGAAGAGATTGCCGCCAGAAATGGCTCCAGGTCTGCCGATTCCCCTTCCGCCTCGACCAGGACGCCGCGGCCGGTATTGCGCACCCATCCCCGCAGGCGATGCCTGTCGGCTAGCCGGTAGATAAAGGGACGAAACCCCACTCCCTGGACGATACCTTCTATTTCGATCCTGATCCTTTTGATCAGCCCCACATGTTACCCCAACATCTCTGCTAACTTACACATAAGCAAAATAGTGAAAAGTGAATGGTGAACAACCGCAAGACAAGAGGCAACCCGCGTCTTTTCCTTTCACTTTTCACCTTTCACATTCTTCCGCAGCCAGCCGTACCACGCCGCCATCCCCTCCCCGCTCCGGCTGGAAACCTCGAAGATGGTGATGGCCGGGTTGACCCGGCGGGCCATCTCCCGGCACTTGGCCACGTCAAAATCCACGTGGGGGAGGAGGTCCACCTTGTTGAGAAGCATGACATCGGCGGCATGGAACATCTGGGGGTACTTGAGCGGCTTGTCCTCCCCCTCGGTTACGGAGAGGACCACCACCTTGTGGTGCTCCCCCAGGTCGAAGGAAGCTGGACAGACCAGGTTCCCCACATTCTCGATGAAGAGGAGGTCCAGGTTGGTGAGGTCGAAATGATCGACGGCATGGCCGACCATGTGGGCATCCAGGTGGCAGCCGGCACCGGTGTTTATCTGCTGCACCGGAACCCCGGCCGCCGCGATCCGCCGGGCGTCGTTGTCAGTCTGCTGGTCACCCTCAATGACGGCGCTCCGTATTTCTCCCGCAAGGTCCCGCAGGGTCCGTTCCAGGATGGTGGTCTTGCCGGATCCGGGGGAGCTGACCAGGTTCAGCACGAACAGTTCCCTGGCAGCGAAGAGCTGCCGGTTCCCTTCGGCAAAGTGGCGATTCTTCGCCAGCAGATCGGTCTCCACCGCGATACGGGTGCCGGCCTCGGGGCGGGACTCCCCTTCATGGTGGTGATGATGGTGCCCCTCGCCATGATCGTGGTCGTGATGTTCGTCGGGGCCGCAGCCGCACGTGGTACACATACGTTACTCTACCTCCAGTTCTTTGACCCTCAGTTCCTCGCCGGAGATGACGGCATGGCTGAAACCGCCGCAGGACGGGCAGGGGTCGAAATAAGTGCCAAGGGAAAACTCGGCCCTGCAGTCGTGACACACTCCACGGGCCGGAATCCGTTCAATGACGAGGCGCGCCCCTTCAAGCAGGGTCCCCCGACTGCAGGCGTCGAAACAGAATTCGACGGCATCGGGAACGACACCGGAAAGGTCGCCGATCTCCAGCACCACGACGGTTACCCGCTTTCCCTCCCCGTGCTGGAGACAGATATCGACGATGCTCTGGGTCAGGGAAAGTTCGTGCAACGAATACTCCACCGGGGGTAAAATGGTCAAACCGCTTTAAGCAATTTATAGTAACAAATCCCTTCGGAGAAGAGAAGTTGTATACAGCATGACGGCCGATAAAACCGCAGCACGGAGTAACTCCTTGTTTTCGCCGGCACCGCTGGTGTATAATTTCGCGGATTAACGCTCCCCGGTGCGTAAAAGGACTCGTTATATGAAGCTCAATACTAAACTGGTGATCATCATGATGTCGCTCCTGGTCATCGCCATCCTGACCCTGTTCGCGATGAACCAGTATAGCCAGAACGACCTGGTTCACGAGATCCAGGAAAGCTCCACCGAGGTTTCCAAGGCGATCCAGCTCTCCGTGGAAGACCTGACATCCGAGTCGGAAGACCAGTCCTCACGCCTGTCGGAATACCTGAAGGGGGCACGGGACAAAGGTATCAACGAGATCAACATCATTGACAACGAGGGGGAGATCATCAACTCTTCCGACCCGGCAAAGGTCGGCAAAAAACGGGAAATACGAAAACTGGGAAAAGGCCTCCGGGCTTCCCCCCTTCGGGGCGTTACCGGCCCCTCCTCCACGCGCCCCTACGACCTGGTAGTGCCGGTCATCGTCGGCGACGAGCAGCTCGGCTATGTTCAGATCAACCTCCTCCTCGACAACATCAGCAATATCCAGCATGCCAACTTTCTTCGCCGCCTGGTGGCGACGTCACTGGTATTCATGCTCGGCATCTTTCTCACTTTTTATCTGGCCCGCCGCTACACCCGGCCGATCCATCGCCTGGCGGAGAATGTCAAACGGGTTTCCGCCGGCGATTTGTCGGTCACTTTCCCGGTGGAGAGCGGCGACGAAATTGGCGACCTGGCGGAAAGTTTCAACGAGATGGTGGGGAAACTCCGCGAGAGAGAAACCCTGGAAAAACGACTTTATGAGGCGGAGCACCTCTCCAAGGTCGGGCAGCTCGCCTCCGGCATCGCCCACGAGATACGCAACCCCCTGAACTACATCAGCCTCGCCATCGATCATCTGAAGAGCGAGATTCTGCCCGAATGTACCGAACAGCGCCGCAGGGAGGCGGAAAACCTCACCAACAAGATTAAGGAAGAGGTCCGGCGGGCCAACTACATGGTGCTCAACTTCATGAATTACGGTCGCCCCCTCAAGCTCCGCCTCACCCGCTTTGCCTACCCGGAATTGGTAGCCAAGGCGCTGCCGCTCCTCAAGGACAAGCTCGATGAACAAAAAATTGAGATCGTGACGGACATCCCCGACGACCTCCCCCCCATGCAGGCAGACCAGGAATTGCTGCGCAACTGCCTGTTCAATTTCATCACCAATGCAGCCCAGGCCATGCACGACGGCGGCCGGATCACGCTGGGCGCACGTTACGACCGGGAGCTCAACGTTTTTCGTCTCACCTGCGCGGACCAGGGAATGGGCATCGAGCCGGACGAACTGGACAAGATATTCCAGCCCTACTTTACCACGAAAGAAGCAGGGATCGGCCTCGGACTTGCCATTACGGAACGGATCATCAAGGAACATGGCGGTGAAATCACCGTAACAAGCAACCTGGAGGAAGGGACCACCTTCACCATGGTCCTGCCGCAGAAAATCTAGGCAGAGGTAGCGGTAGAAGGGAGACCTATGACGGGCAGCATTCTGGTTGTAGACGATGAAAAGGGACAACGCGAGATTCTCCAGGCGATTCTGACTCGGGAAGGATACCGGGTCACGACCGTCCCGGGGGGTAAAGAAGCCATGTCCAAGCTGGACGAGGAAGAATTCGACCTTCTTCTGACCGATCTGAAGATGCAGGGGATGTCCGGCATGGAGCTCATGGAGCAGGCGCTGGCCGCCAACCAACGGCAGTGCGTAGTGATCATGACCGCCCACGGCACAGTGGACTCTGCAGTAGAGGCGATGAAGAAGGGAGCCTTCGACTATCTGGAGAAACCGATCGAGCGGGAAGACCTGCTCCTCACACTGCAGCGGGCCTTCGAGCATATCGGACTCCTTCGGGAAAACCAGGTGCTCCAAAGGAAACTGGCCGAGACCATGACGGTCCCCAATATGATCGGCGAGCACCCGAAAATCAGGGAAGTCTTCCGCGTCATCAACAAGATCGCCCCCACCACTTCGACGGTTCTCGTCTACGGTGAATCGGGAACCGGCAAGGAACTGGTCGCAAGAGCCATCCACGACGGCAGCCCCCGCAAGGAAAAGCCGTTCTTCGCCATCAACTGCGCCGCCATTCCCGACACCCTCATCGAATCGGAACTGTTTGGCCATGAAAAGGGCTCCTTCACCGGCGCCGGCAGCCGGGAAATCGGCATTTTCGAAGCGGCCAACGGTGGGACCGTTTTTCTCGACGAGATCGGCGAGATGAATGTGGGGATGCAGGCCAAACTGCTTCGCGCCATCCAGGAGAAGGAGATCCGCCGTGTGGGGGGAAAGGTAAACGTCCCGGTGGACGTGCGGATAATATCCGCCACCAACAAGGACCTGGAAGCGGAAATCAAGCGGGGACAGTTCCGTGAAGACCTCTTCTACCGCCTCAACGTCATCCGTATCAGCCTTCCCCCCCTGCGGGAGCGGGGAAGCGATATTGCCGCCCTGGCCGATTTCTTCGTCCGGAAGTACAGTTCCGCAGCGGGTATCCCGCTCAAAGGAATCGCCAAACCGGCCCTGAAACTCCTCCTCAACTACAGCTGGCCCGGCAACGTCCGCCAACTGGAATCGGTCATCGAGCGGGGGGTGCTGATGACCGAGAGCGATTACATCGAACCGGAAGACCTGCCGGTCGAGATCCACGAGGACGGAACGCCGGCCGCTCGGCTCCCCTTCGAGTTCCCCGCCGAAGGGATATCAATCGAAACCCTGGAAAGGGACCTCATCGTCAAGGCGATGGACCGTGCGGGATGGGTCATCAGCAAGGCCGCCCCCCTCCTCGGCATGAGCTACAAGACCCTCCAGTACCGCCTGGAGAAGTTCGGTATCGAAAAACCGTAGCCTTCTCATTCTTGTGGACGGTGCTCCATCTGATATCATGGAAGAATCGTTCTCCCCTGCGGCATCGTCACCCCGACCATGCATGGGGACTTAGCAGGTCTCGTACAAACCCCGCTTATTCCGACTTTCGCTCGACGAAGGAGTAGTTCAATGGATTTCACCAAAATGCTCCACCGTTTCACGGTGGTCCCCTCCCTGCCGGAAGAACTGGCAGCGCTCCACAGGATCGCCTACAACCTCTGTTGGACCTGGGAGCCGGAAGCGATCGAACTCTTCAAACGCCTCGACCAGGAACTCTGGAAAGAGACCCGCCACAACCCGGTGGAAATGCTCGGCATCCTCCAGCAGGCCACCCTGGAAAACCTCAAACACGACGACGGCTTCATGTCCCACCTGGCCCGGGTCGAGGAAAAAATCAACGACTACCTCTCCGCCAGAACTTGGTACGAAAGGCTGCGCAAGGAAAAGGGGGTACAGTTCGCCTACTTTTCCATGGAATTCGGTATCCACGAATCCCTCCCGATTTACTCCGGCGGTCTCGGCATCCTGGCAGGCGACCACCTGAAATCGGCCAGCGACCTGGGGATTCCCCTCTGCGGCGTAGGGCTCCTTTACCGGCAGGGGTATTTCCGCCAGTACCTGAACATCGAGGGATGGCAGCAGGAATATTATCCGGAGAACGACTTTTACAACCTCCCCCTCAGCCAGGAACGGGACACGGAGGGGAATCCCGTCAACTTCGATCTGGACATGGCAGGGCGGCGGGTCCGGGTTCACATCTGGCGGGTCCAGGTCGGGCGGGTCCCCCTCTATCTTCTCGATACCAATCTGGATGAAAACGCTCCGGAAGACCGGGAAATCACAACCCGCCTCTACGGCGGCGACCAGGACATGCGCATCCGTCAGGAAATACTCCTCGGCATCGGCGGGGTACGGGCGCTGCGCGCCCTCGGCATCGACCCCCAGGTCTGCCACATGAACGAGGGGCACGCCGCTTTCCTTGCCCTGGAGCGGATTCGACTCATAATGGAAGGGAAAAAACTCAAATTCAGTGAAGCGCGGGAAGCGGTCAAGGCGGGCAACGTCTTTACCACCCACACACCGGTGGAAGCGGGAATCGACCACTTCCAGCCCGACCTGCTGGAAAAGTACCTGGGGCGCTATTACCGAAGCATGGGGCTTTCCCGCGAAGAATTCCTCGGCCTCGGCCGGCAAAATCCCAAAAATCCCTATGAAAATTTCTGCATGGCGGTGCTGGCCCTTAAACTGGCCGACTTCAGCAACGGGGTAAGCGAACTCCATGGCGACGTCTCACGCAAGATGTGGAAAAACATCTGGCCCGAACTCCCCGAGGAACAGCTCCCTCTTGCATCCGTCACCAACGGCGTCCATATGAAAACCTGGATTGCGACCGAAAAGGCCGGTCTTCTCATCCGCTACCTGGGGACCCGCTGGCTCGAAGACTCCACCGACCACAACCTGTGGCGCAAGGTGAACCGCATTCCCGATGCCGAACTGTGGCGGACCCACAACCGCTGCCGCGAGAAACTGGTGGATTTTTCCCGGCGACGGCTCAAGGAACAGCTCACCAAGGTGGGTGCCACTGCCAAGGAGATCGTCGTTGCGGACGAGGTATTCGACCCGGACATCCTCACCATCGGCTTTGCGCGCCGTTTCGCCACCTACAAGCGCGGCACCCTGCTGTTGCGTGACCTGGACCGACTGGAGCGGCTTCTCAACGACCCGGCACGTCCGATACAGATCATCTTCGCCGGCAAGGCCCATCCGGCTGACCACCAGGGAAAGGAACTTATCCGCGAAATCATCCAGCTATCCCACCAGGAACGATTCCGGCACCGCATCGTCTTCATCGAGGACTACGACATGGCCGTGGCACGCCATCTGGTGCAGGGGGTGGACGTCTGGCTCAATACCCCGCGCCGTCCCATGGAGGCGAGCGGTACGAGCGGCATGAAGGTCGCCTTCAACGGTGGGCTCAACATGAGCATCCTCGACGGTTGGTGGTGCGAGGGATACAAGGGAAACAACGGCTGGGCCATCGGCAGTGGCGAGGTCTACGACGACATCGAGTACCAGAACGAGGTGGAAAGCCGGGCCATGTACGACCTCCTGGAAAAGGAGATCGTGCCGCTCTTTTACGACCGGGGGGTCGATGGCATACCCCGTGGTTGGACCGCCTGCATGAAGGCTTCCCTGCAAACCCTCTGCCCGGTCTTTTCCACCGACCGCATGGTATGCGAATACACCGAGCGTTTTTACGTCCCCGCCAGAAAGCAGTCCCAGGTTCTTGAAACCGAAGAATTTGCCCTCTCCATCGACCTTGCGGCATGGAAGGAAAAAGTACACCGGCACTGGCACCAGGTAAGAATCAACGAAGTCGAAGCGGACGGCACACAGGAAGTGAGCGTCGGCGACCGCATTCCGGTCAGCGCCACCATCAACTGTGGCGAAATTCCCATCGAAGAGGTATCCGTTGAAGCCTACTTCGGCGTCCTCGATTCCCGTGGCGCCATCGTCGGCGGCGAGCTTATCCCCCTGGAATCGGTTGCCCCCCTCGGGCAGGGCAATTACCGGTTAAGCGGCGAGATGGAGTGTCGCTTCTGCGGTCGTCACGGGTTCCTGGTCCGGGTCATGCCGAAACACCCCACATTCGGGTCAGTCTACGAACCGGGACTTCTGATCTGGGGGTAGGCGCCGTAAGGTTTTGGTTGAACTGAATGGGGAAAAAGGGTATCCTTCCTTCGCTTTTTACCCCGTGATATTCGAAAGATGGCCGAATGTGCTGTAACGTCATGATGCGCTTAACCCTGTTCGTGCTGCTCGTGGGCCTCTCGGCCTGCACCAGCATGGTCCCCCGCAAGGACCTCCCCTACCCTCTGAGCAACCGGGAATCCGGCGACCCGGTAAAGGTCGTCAGCATTCCTCTCCCGGTCATCGCTTCGAGCCCCAACGAGGGGGTCACCTCCGGCGCCCTGACCGCCTTCCTCATTCACGACAAACATGACGAAATCAATACCCTCCTGGCCCCGCAGCTAAACTACAATCCCAACTTCGGCACCACCGCCACCCTTTACGGGGCCTTCTATCCCACGGCGGATCTTTTCTGGGAGTTCAACCTCGCCAAATCATCCAAGATCAATGACGATGTGGAAGTACGGTTTCGCGACACCACCTTTTTCAGTCACGATCTGGAACTGAACAGCTTCGTCTTCTACCTAACCGACGGCTCAGCCCGCTTTTTTGGCTTCCAGTCCAACAGCACCAAACTGGGCGAAACCAATTACGCCGACCAGGAATTCGGCTTCAACGTAAGCGCCGGCTACAAGATCGGCAAATACTACCAGGTGGTTTTCGGCGAACGCCTCAAAGGGGTCAACATCATGCGGGGGGCCTTCTCCTCTATCCCCTTCATCCGCGACCGCTACGCGACACAGGACGTTCCCGGCATCGACGGCTTCACCGCCCATGCCCAGAGGCTCGCCTTGGTCTACAGCACCCTCAACTCCCCCATCATGCCGACCTTCGGCGGTTACGCAAAGGTGTCGGTGGAAAACAGCTCGGAGATCCTCGGCAGCACCGCCGACTATCGCCACTATGAGGTGGAAGCCAAGGGGTTCATCCCCGTGGACGATGCACGCTACGTCAGCGCCTTTCGTCTCATTTACAACCAGACCCTGGGGGCCAGCGTCCCCTTCCTGGAGCGCAGCATCCTGGGGGGAGAGACCACCCTGCGGGGATACGGCCGCAACCGCTTCATCGACAACAGTTATCTCCTTCTCAACCTGGAGGAGAGGATACGCCTGTTCCGGTGGGAGGTCTTCGGTGTCACCGCCGACTGGGAAGTGGCCCCGTTCGTCGACCTCGGGTCGGTCATGAAGTCCCTCGCCGAATTCAAATCCAGCAGTTTCGAGTTCAATCCCGGTCTCGGTGTCCGGGCAGTGGTCCGCCCCAACCTCATCGGTAGAGTGGATATCGGTTGGGGCAATGACGGGCCGGCGGTGTTCGTCGGGCTTGGCTATCCGTTCTGAAGACCGTCAAATTTTCATCCCCAATGAAATAACCTCTTTGGAGCAGACGAGCACAAGGAGAATGCCATGGAAAACAAGACTTGGACCGTGCCTGACCTGTTGCAGTTCTCCGGGGGGTACTGGAACATCTGCACCCTTCACGCCGGGGTGAAGCTGGATATTTTCACCCCCCTGGCGGAGGGAGAGACAACCGCTCCAGAACTGGCAGGCCGACTGCAGCTTGACCCCCGGGGGCTTGCCATGCTCCTGAACGCCCTGGCAGCAATGGGGCTCGTCGAAAAGCGGGGGGAGAGCTACGCAGCCACCCCCTTCGCCGTTGAGTACCTGTCTAAATCGTCCCCCGCCTATCTGGGCCACATCGTCATGCACCATCATCACCTGATGGAGAGCTGGATCCACCTCGACAAGGCTGTAGCCAGCGGCGCGCCGGTCCGGGAGCGGGTCTCCCACGCTGCCGACGAAGAGGCCCGGGAGAGCTTCGAGATGGGGATGTTCAACCTGGCCATGCAGATGGCCCCCTGCATCGTCCCCCGTATCGATCTCACTGGCCGCCGGCGGCTCCTCGACCTGGGCGGAGGCCCCGGCACCTATGCCATCCATTTCTGCCTCCACAATCCGGAGCTCACGGCAGTGGTAGTGGATCTCCCCACCACGCGCCCTTTCGCGGAAAAAACCATCGCCCGCTTCGGCCTGTCCGACCGGATCGCCTTCACCGACGGTGACTTCATCGCCCGGGAAATTGAGGGGCGCTATGATGTCGCTTGGCTCTCCCACATCCTCCACGGCGAAGGACCGGAAGGGTGCGCCGTAATGCTCCGAAGAGCCGTAACTGCCCTGGAGCCGGGGGGACTTCTCCTGGTGCAGGAATTCATCCTGGACGATACCCTGGACGGCCCCCTGTTCCCCGCCCTCTTCTCCCTCAACATGCTCGTGGGGACCCCCCATGGGCAGGCCTATGCCGAAGGAGAACTGAAAGAGATGCTGACTGCCGCAGGTCTCACGGATGTGCGGCGCATTCCCCTTGAGCTTCCCAATGGTGCCGGGGTTATGGCCGGAACGGTACGGGGATAGGGGGAAACGATGCGTTTTCTTGCCGCCATTGCGGTTCTGGTGCTCCTGACCGGTTGCCCGTCCCGTCCCAAGGTTCCCCCCATCCCGCCAGGAGGGGTGGTGCTCGCCTTCGGAGACAGCATCACCCACGGCACCGGCGCCACCCCGGAAGAGAGCTACCCGACGGTTCTTGCCCGGGAAACCGGCTTCCGGGTAGTGAACGCCGGGGTACCGGGGGAGGTGACCGCCGAGGGTCTGGCCAGGCTTCCCGAGGTGCTCGACCGGGAGCGACCGGCACTCATGATTCTCTGCCTTGGCGGGAACGACATTATTCGCCACCTGGACAGCCAGCAGACGGCTAGCAATCTGCGCGCCATGATCCGGATGGCACGGGAGCGGGGGATCTCCGTAGTCCTCGTAGGAGTGCCCGCCTTCAGCCTCACCATGGACCCCCCCTCATACTACGGCGAGATTGCCGGTGAGTTCGGCATCCCCTACGACGGCAAATCCCTTCCCCGCATCCTGGGATCACGTGCCCTCAAGGCAGACTACATCCACCCCAACGGCACCGGCTACCGGCAGCTGGCCATGGCCCTGACCCGACTGCTCCACAAAAGCGGGGCCTTCTGATGAACCTCCCGACCGATCTCATCTACGAGAAACAGTTCCGGGTCCGAACCTATGAAGTGGACCTGGCGCGAAAACTCCGCCCGACTGCGCTCCTCAACTATCTGCAGGACGTGGCGGGAGATCATGCCCGTCAACTGGGTGTTTCGGTCGGCGATCTCATGGCGCACAACCTTACCTGGGTCATTTCCCGTTACCACCTGCTGTTCGTGGGGGATGTGGGGACCGGTGCGGTGGTCCGCATCCGCAGCTGGCCCTCCAGCAGGGAAGGTCTCTTTTCCTGCCGCGAGTTCGAGGTACTGGCAGCCGACGATACGCCGCTGGCGCTCGCCACCAGTTCCTGGGCGGTGGTTGACCTGGCGACCCGAAAGCCGGTGCGCCTTGCCGACCACCTCCCCGATTATCCCCTCCTTCCGCGGCGGGTCATGGACGACGATTTCGGGCCGCTCCCCCGGCTGAAGAAAGCGGTGAGCGAGATGCCATTCCGGGTGCGCCGCTCCGATCTCGACCTGAACCGTCACGTGAACAACGTGGTCTATGCCGAGTGGGCGCTGGAAACGGTCCCCCCACCGGTGGCCGACGGCTTCCGCCTGGCTGAGCTGGAAATTGCCTTCCGGGCGGAGGCGCTCTACGGCGACTGGGTCATCTCCCGTTGCGCACCGGCGGGAGAGGAGGCGAACCACTGCTTCGTCCACCAACTAGTGAACGAGCAGGATGGTCGGGAACTGACCCGGCTCGTCAGCCGCTGGCAAGCGTTCCCCACCGACCGAGGTGAGTGACCATGCTCCTCATCACCGCTTCACGTCGCAAACGCCTCCGGAGCCAGCCGTTCCCCCACGACTGGGAACGGATACTGGAGCGGGAGGTCCCCATTTACGACTCGTTGCCAACCGCCGACCGGCAGGAACTCAAGGGGCACATCCAGGTCTTCCTGGCCGAGAAGCAGTTCGAAGGTGCGGGAGGCCTCTCCATGACCGACGCGATTCGGGTGATTATCGCTGCCCAGGCCTGCCTGCTGCTGCTTCACCGGGAGACCGATTACTATCCCGGGCTCTCCTCCATCGTCGTCTATCCGGACGAGTACCTGGCTCCCTTCGAGGAGATGGACGAGTCGGGGGTGGTGACGACGGGAACCGACCGGCGCAGCGGCGAATCATGGGAGCAGGGAACCCTCGTGCTATCGTGGGAAGATGTGCAAATGGCCGGGGTAGACGGTGAAGGTGCCTACAACGTGGTGCTCCATGAGTTCGCCCACCAGCTGGACGCCGAAGACGGCATCACGGACGCGGCACCCTTTTTCCCCCGGCGTGCCGTCCGGAAGCACTGGCAGCGAACCCTTGAGGCTGAATACGAGCGTTTGAAGAAGGAAGTCGACCGGGGGGGTATCCTGGTGCTCGACCCCTACGGCGCCGAAAGCCCGGCGGAGTTCTTTGCCGTGGCAACGGAGGCGTTCTTCGAGAACCCTGGAGGGCTTAAAGAGCATCATCTGGCTCTCTACGAGGAACTGAGCCGTTACTACCGGCAGGACCCGGCAGCTTGGCCGGCAATTATTTCCAACGGAGGCGAAGCATGACACAAACTCAGGAACTGGTGGCATGGACCCACCAGCAGAAGTGTGAAAAAGCAGTGGAATCCCTCGGCAAGAACGGCTTTGACGCCGTCTACTGCCCGACTGCTGCGTTCGCGCGGGACTACATCTTCAAGGAAGCGGCAGCCGCCCAGACGGTCGGATTCGGCGGCTCCCTGTCGGTTGCGGACCTGCAGGTCATCGAGGAACTCCGCGGGCAGGGGAAGGAGCTGCTCATCCATAGCGTGCCGGGACTCTCCCCGGAAGAAAGGATCGCCATCATGCGCCGCCAGCTGACCTGCGACCTGTTCCTGACCGGCTGCAACGCCGTGACCCTGTCCGGCATTCTCGTCAACATCGACGGCGTCGGCAACCGGGCCGCTTCCATGTTCTTCGGCCCCCGGCAGGTGATCGTGGTTGTCGGTCGGAACAAGCTGGTGGACGGCGACGTTAACGCAGCCATCAAGCGGGTAAAGGACTGGGCCTCCCCCCCCAACGCCAAACGGCTCAACTACAACACCCCCTGCGCCAAGACTGGTTTCTGCTCCGATTGCAATTCGCCGGACCGGATCTGCCGCATTACCACCGTCATCGAGCGGAAGCCCCGCCTGACCGACGTGCGGGTGGTGGTGGTGAACGAAGACCTGGGCCTCTGAGCCAGCGGGTGCTGCGGGCCTTTCTCGATATTCTCTTTCCTCCCCTTTGCCACGTTTGCCGCACCTTTATCCCGGCGGCTGGCCCGCTCCACATCTGTGCCAACTGCCGGGATGCCATCACCCCTATCTCCTCTCCCCTCTGTGAACTCTGCGGGAAGCCGTTCGGAACCATCGGCGGCTCCGACCACCGCTGCGGCGCCTGCTCCCTATCTCCCCCCCGCTTCGACGCCGCCCGGGCCGCTGCTCAATTCGACGGCCCGATCCGGGACATGATCCATCGCTTCAAATATGACCGGCGGGTCCAGCTTGTTCGTCCCCTCGGTTTGATTGCCGCCGAAACTCTCGCCCCCTGGGCCGCTGTTTCTGCTGCCGACCTGGTGGTACCGGTGCCACTTCACGTCCGGCGCCTGCGCCAGCGCGGGTTCAACCAGGCGGTGCTGCTCGGCCAGGTGCTGGCCAGCCAATTGCGACTGCCCCTTGACCGCACCTGCCTGCGCCGCATCCGCTGGACCGAACCCCAGGTCAACCTTGCCGCTACTGAGCGTGCGGCCAATGTGCGCGGGGCGTTCGCCGTCAGAGCTCCGTCCCGGGTAGAGGGAAGGCGGATTATCCTGGTAGACGACGTCTTTACTACGGGAAGCACGGTGGCCGAGTGCGCCCGAATGCTGAAAGGGGCGGGCGCAGCGGAAGTCCGGGCGGTTACCGTGGCCAGGGCCGTGGCGTGAGGGAGGTAAACGCTTGACAAGCTTTCATTACGAGAATACATTTAGCCAGCATTAACAATTCTCATGCGGAGGCAGATCCATGAAGAGAATTCTGACTGGTGCAGTGATGGTTGCATGTGTCGCAACAATGGCAGTGGCTGCCGATACGGTCGTCATGCCGGCGAAAAACGGAAATGTCACCTTTAACCATGCAGCGCACAATGCCCGGCTCGAATGCAAGGTTTGCCATGGCGGAGGGAAACCCGGCAAGATCGACATCAACAAAGCCACGGCCCACAGACTCTGCAAGGGGTGTCACGAGACGAAGCACGGGCCGACCAAGTGCGAAGCCTGCCACCGGAAATAGATGCACGACACCGAAACGACTTGACAAGTTATCAATGCGCAACTACATTAGACACGATTTAACAAAAACCATTTAGGAGGCGGAATATGAAAAGGATTTTGGCTGGTGTATTGATGGTCGCTTTTGCCGCGACGACGGCGGCTGCTGCCGATACGGTGACCATGAAGGCGAAGAACGGCGATGTTACCTTCAACCACAAGGGGCACAGCGCAGCCATGGAATGCAAGGAGTGCCACGGTGCAGGGAATCCGGGGAAGCTTACTCTCGGCAAGGATGCGGCACACAAGCTCTGTAAGGGGTGCCATGAAACGAAGAAGCAGGGACCGACGAAGTGCGGTGAGTGTCACAAAAAATAGAATGCTTCTTCAATAGCCTGACAAAGGGGTGGTCGAAAGACCGCCCCTTTTTCGTGTACGGAGGTGATTATGGGAAAGGGAGCGGAGACAGGCTGGGCACCCAGAGGAATTTCTCCCGGCTTGGGAAGAAGTCCAGAGAACGTGCATTCTTTTACTTGTAAAACGCTATTTGATTTGTTATGGTATGCCCTGCATGCAGTTGAATAACATCCTGTTAATTCTGGAGAAACCATGGCAAAAAGCTTTGATTTTAAACGGTTGCGGCGGTTGACCACCATCTATCTGGTGGTGCAGGTGTTCCTCGTGATTCTCCTCGTCTACATGGCGATGAATTTCCAAACCATCCTGCAGGCGGAGGGGCGCCCCCAGCGCTTTCTCCACAGCGTCGTTGTGACGCTGCTCATTCAGCTTGCTTTATTCTACCCTCTCAACAAGCTTGCCGGTCGGGATGCAGAACGGGAGGTGGACTCCTGTGCCGATGGTCTTTCCGTCGAGGAACTGAAGGTGCTCCGCACCAAGCGGATCATTGGCGAGAGCATCAAGACGGCCGTCTTCATCTTCTTCATCACCTTCATCTTCAAGGCGCCCCAGGACCGGTTCATCTTGAGCGTCATCTACTTTTCCTTCATCCTGACGATCCTATCCTACTTCCAGTGCTACAACTTCGCCGCTAAGCGCCTGATGCGGGAGAAGGGGTGAAAAAGGCAGCCATCCGCGCCAGTACCTCCTCCCGTTTTTCCCTGACCGGCTCCACCCCGGCCAGTGCCTGGAGGAAATAGCGTCCGTAATTCTTGGAGAGCACCCGGCTGTCCAGGATCAGAACCGCCCCCCGATCGTCCCGGCTCCGGATGAGCCGTCCGAATCCCTGCTTGAACTTGATCACCGCCTGGGGAACTGTGTACTCGATGAACGGGTCCCCCCCCATCCGGGTGATATGCTCAGCCCGCGCCTCCAGGATCGGTTCGGTCGGAACCCGGAAGGGAAGCCGGGTGATCACCACGAGTTCCAGCGCCCTCCCCTGAACGTCCACCCCCTCCCAGAACGAATCGGTACCGAACAGCACGGCATTCTGCTCTTTTTTGAACCGGGAGAGGAGGAGGTGCCGATTGAGTTCCCCCTGCCGGAGCGGTGTCAGCCCCCTGGCCACAAGAGGGGACGACAATCGCCCATGGACCCTGCTCAGCAGGTCGTAGGAAGTGAAGAGGACGAAGGCGCGCCCCTGGGATATGGTCAGTCCCTCCAGCAGTACCTCGCCGAGGGCTGCTTCGAAGGCGGGGGAGGTCGGCTCCGGCAGGTCGGCGGGGATGCCGACGAAGGCCTGGCGACCGTAATCGAAGGGAGAGGCAAGGAGCAGTTCCGTAACCCGTTCCCGGGGGAGAAGACTGATGCCGGTCCGCCGCTCCAGGTAGTCGAACTTCTCCCCCACCGCCAGGGTGGCGGAGGTAACGACCACCGTCCGGAATTTGTCCAGCACCACCTTTTTGAGTGATTCAGCCACTTCCAGGGGGGACGAGCAGAGGCGCACCATCATCCCCCGCTGTCCCCGGCTCACCTCGAACCAGCGGCAGAAACCCTCCTCACGCCCCGCGAAAAAAAGAAGCTGTTCCACCACCCCTTCCAGGCGCCCCGCGACCCCCTTCAGATCGATGAGACTTCCCGCAAGCTTTTCCGCCGCCTTGTCCGGGAGTTTCCCGCATGCCTTGAGGAATCCCCGCAGTGCCGCCGTGTAATCGGCCAGCTCCCGGGCCAGTTCCCGGACCCGGTCTTCCGTCTCCTGCCAGAAGGGGGTAGCATAGAGCGCCGGGGTGACGCGGAGCTTCTGCTCCCCCACTTTGTCGCCGGTCCGTTTCATATGCGTAAGGAGGGCAAGACCGATGGCGTCCAGGGTACCGGATGCCCGTTCCACCAGCGTGGCGCGGCGGGGGATGAGGCGGCTTTCCAGGATGGCGGCGATCTCCATGTAGAGATCGTCCAGCGCCTCCGGGACTTCCCGTGAAAGCTGCAGGGAAAGCTGGGAAAGGAGCCCGCGCTGGGGCTTGCGGGGGTGCTGAAGCTTGCCGAACAGCTTCACGAGCCCCTGGCGGGTCACCTGGTTCGAAAGATAACTGGTTGCCACGTCCTCCAAGTGATGCCCCTCGTCGACGATGAGCCGCTCGAAGGGGGGAAGTATGGCCGTGGAGGAGTAGCCGGTCTCCTGGCGCACCGCCACATCGGCCATGAGAAGGGAATGGTTGACCACGAGGAGGTCAGCGCTGGCGGCGGCACGGCGGGCGGTATAGAAGAAACAGCGGGCATAGTGGGGGCATTTGACCCGGCCGCACTGGTCCGCCTCGCAGCAGAGTTCCTCCCAGGTATCGTCCCGGGGGATGAACGTGAGGTCGCTCCTGCAGCCGTCCCGGGTTATGTCGCTCCAGGCCAGGATTGCATCCAGTTCCTCGGCAGCCTCGTCCTTGAAAAGGGCCGGCTCGCTCTTGACCGTCGCCAATTTCCGGAGACAGAGGTAATTGCTCCGCCCCTTGACGAGGACGGCCCTGAACTCCAGGCCACCGTGGCTCTGCAGAAAGGGAATGTCCTTCCGGGTGAGCTGTTCCTGGAGGTTGATGGTATTGGTGGAGATGACCACCCGCTCTTTGTTGCGGGTGGCCCAGAGGGCAGCGGGGAGAAGGTATGCGAGGGACTTGCCGGTGCCGGTCCCTGCTTCGATTACCGCCACCTTCTCCCCGTTGAAGGCTTCGGCAACGGCAAAGGCCATGCGGGTCTGCTCCTCCCGGTATTCGTAGCCGGGGAGACCGGCAGCAAGGGGACCGTCGGAAGCATAGAACCGCTCCACCTCGGGAAACGCAAGATGTTCCACCGCTTTGCGGGCAAAGGGGGCCACCGCCTGGTAGCAACGTTCGGCACGGTTGTCGATGATATAGAACCCGACACCCTGGTTCCCCAAGATGGAGGCAATCTCCAGATCGGCCTGGGAGGGAGTAAGGTGACCGGTGGGGTGATTGTGGATGACCACATCGCCAAAGGAGGTGGCGATCATGATGGCGGCCACGGCATCCCGGTTCCCCCGGGCGAGAGGTTCGACTTCGATCACCAGCCTGGTCTCGTCGGTCCGGCCGAGGAAGAAGACCTCGTTCCCGCCGGCATCGTCAATCGACTCCCGCAACTGGAGGAGGGAGTTATCGGAAAAATAGCGCTTCATGAGGCCATGAAGATACTATCTTTACCCCCCCGTCGCAACAGAAAAGGGGCGGTCGTTCGACCACCCCTTTTTGATTTTTCCTCGTGCCGAAGGCACGCTACGGCACAGTAAAAAGCTTCAGCTGCAAGGCGCTTGACCCTTGAGGAATGAGGCGTACTCTAGGTACGCCGCAGTGACGAACGGGGCAGGCAACGCCGCAGATGGACTTTTGACGAAGCCGTACTTATTTTTTGTGGCATTCCCCGCACTTCGTCGGTCCCTGCTTCTTCGTCTCATGACACCCCTTGCAGGTCTTGTGGGCGAAATCCTTGCCGAATCCTTCGATTTTTCCCGGCCCCTTTTCATGGCAGACCTTGCAGTCTTTCAGAAGTTCCTGGTGTTTCTTGTGGGGGAAGGTGATGTTGCCGTTCTTGGCCGGCAGGGTGATGGTGTCGGCGGCAAGGGCCAGGCCGGCACTGAACAGGGTGAGTGCTACTGCTGCGATGATTCTTTTCATGATTTGTTTCCTTTCGTAAAAAAAGTTGGATGGGCCATCCATTGCGATAAAAAATACCACGCTTTTCCCCACTCCGCCACCGACATCTGGTTATTTGCGACCCGATGTCGGGTTCCGACCAGGCATGCAATCAGTAAAAAAAAGAAGGAATTCGCCCTATTTCTGCTAGAATGGGGACCATGAACGAAAACACCGACAAGCCGGAAAAAAGCCTCGCCCAAGCCGTTGCCGTCGACGGAAGCAGCGTCAGAAGCATCCGGGAGATGAAAAAACTGACCCAGCTCTACGTGGCAAACGTGGTCGGGGTGACAACCGACACCATTTCCCGCTGGGAAAACAACCGCTACCCCACCATAAAACGGGACAACGCGGAAAAACTGGCCGCCGCCCTCGAGGTTACTCTCGAAGAAATTCTGCGCCGGGAGGAAGAACCACCACCGGAAGAAGAGCCCTCCCTACCACCACCGACTCACCGACGTCATTGGCTGCTGCTCCTCCTGCTGGCAACCGTGGTCCTGGTAGCGGCCCTGCTGCTGACCCGCCCGATCGCCACGGCTCCGGCTGCGGTCCGCTGGCTTCCCACGTTCGGAGCACCGGGGGAAATCATCCCGGTTCAGATCAAGGTGCTGCGCCGGGAAGCCGGGACGGGTGGAATCATCGTCAGATCCCAGCTTCCCGCCGGCTGGCAGCTGGTAAACGCGACACCGCAGCCGTCAGCAGGTCAACCATCGAGCGGCGAGGTGAAATGGCTTCTCCCCGGTGGCAGTGATACCGTCACCATTTCCTGCACGGTAAAGATTTCCCCCGACACCCCTCTCGATTCGGCGGCATCGTTTTCCGGCAAGGTGGTGCTGCAGAGTGGTGACTCGACCCGCACGGAGGCCATCGGTGGGCCAAGCAAGGTGACAATCAACGGCCGGCATTGGGCAGACGCCAATGGGGACGGCAGGATCGACGACAATGAGATCATGCCCGCCTACTACCTGACCGAGGAGATGAAAGGGCTCGGCCTTGACTGGAAGACCATCGAGGCAATCTGGAGCGGCAAGGGATACACGTGGGACCGGGCACGGCAGGAGTTCGTGGTGATCAGGTGAAATAATGACGGTATATGAGAGACAGCACGAGGCGGGGAGCGATCCCCGCCTTTTCTTTTTGATTATCTGCCGCCTGGCGGCGGGAGGAGCGTCCCCTTCCGCCGTTACCGGCCTTAAAAAAACAGATCATCCAAGATCAGTTAAGGGCCGCTTCGATAATCGCCATAAGGGGTGCGGGATAGATGCCGAGCACGAGGATGACGAGGGAGGTGGCGGCGAGTGGGACGATCTCGGCCGGGGTCGGCCGATTGGCAGTAGTCTCTGCCAGCGCGGGGCTGAGGTAGAGATTGACTACCACCCGCAGGTAGAAGTAGACCGATACCGCGGCGGTGAGGATGCCGAGAACCGCCAGGAGCGGTTCACCCCCTCGAAGGGCGGCGGCGAAGATAAAGAATTTGCCCATAAAACCGGCGGTAGGGGGAATCCCCGCCAGGGCGAAGAGGGCGAGAGCCAGGACGCCGGCGGTAAAGGGCCGTGCATAGCCGAGGCCGCGGTACTCCTCGATGGTTTCCAGGTCGTCCTTGCCACTCAGGGAGGCGATGGCGCCGAAGGCGGACAGGTTCATGGCGGTGTAGAGCACCACGTAGAAAGCCGCCGCCCCGTACCCTTCCCGACTGCCGGTGAGGAGCGCCAGGGCAACGTACCCCATCTGGGCGATGGAGGAATAGGCCAGGAGCCGCTTGATGCTCTGCTGGCGAAGTGCCGCCAGATTCCCCACCGCCATGGAGAGAAGGGCGAGCCACCAGAGGGGGGTATGCAGCGCCGGAATGAGGCCGGCCGGCTGGAGAAGGGCAATGAGGAAGAGGACGGCCGCCCCCTTGGAACCGGTGGAGAGGAAGGCGACCACCGGTGGGGGTCCTCCCTGGTAGACATCCGGGGTCCAGAGGTGGGCCGGCACCAGGGATATCTTGAAGGCGGCCCCCGCCAGGATGAGCCCCCAGCCGGCAAGTGCCAGAGGGCGGCCGGCAACGCTCCGTGCCGCCCCCGCCATGGCCGGCACTATCTCCAACGTACCGGTGGCAGCGTAGATAAGGGCGATGCCGAAGGCGAGGAAGGCGGCGGAGATGGCGCCAAGAAGCAGGTACTTGAGACCCGCCTCGGCCGCCCTGTTGCTGTCGGTGTCCATGGCTACCAGAATATAGAAAGCAAAGGTGAGCGCCTCCAGACCGAGGAAGAGGGTGAGGAGCGTGGTAGCGGCGGCAAGCACCGCCATGCCGAACAGGGCGAAGAGGATGGTAGCCGGGTACTCCTCACCCCGGATGCCGCGTCGTTCGTTGAAGTCGCGGGAAAGGAGGAGCGTGGCCGCCCCGGCAAGGGCGAAAAGGACCGTGAAGATGCGCGCCAGCGAAGTCAGAGCCACCCCGAGCTGGGGGGCAGCCGCCACGGGAGGAAACTGCACTGTCCAGAGGGCGGCGCCGAGACAGGTGGTTACCGCCACCGTGGTCAGATGACGCCCTGGCGCAACAGCCCCTATGAGCAGCACCAGCACGCTGCCGCAGGCGACAATCAGAAGCGGCATTACGGTCCAGAGCTCGGTGACCGTCATGGCAGCCCTCCCGTCAGCAGCGCCACCGACACCTTGAGCAGGCCGAGGAGCGGCGCAGGATGGACCCCCAGGTAGACGGCTGTCAGCGCCAGCACCGCAAGGATCGCCCCCTCCCGGAGCGAAAGGTCGGGGAGGGTAAGGGGACGGCGCTCTTCCACAAAAAGCAGCTGCTGCACCAGCCGGACAGTATAGATGAGTGGCAAGACGATGCCGACGAAGGCGATTACCACCGCCACGGGGGTGACCCGGAAGGCCCCGGCCAGGATGAGGAACTCGCCGACGAAGTTGTTGAGTCCCGGCAGCCCCGCCGACGCCATGGAGAAGAGGAGAAAGAAGAAGGCGAGCAGCGGAACCTTACCCCAGAGCCCACCATAGGCAGAAATCTCCCGGGTGTCGGTCCGCTCGTCAAGCATCCCCACCAGGGCGAAGAGGGCGCCGGTGGTTATGCCGTGGTTCACCATCTGCAATACGGCGCCGGAGAGCGCCACGGGGGACCAGACGGCGATACCGAGGGCCACGAATCCCATGTGGCCGACGCTGGAATAGGCGACGAGCCGCTTCATGTCTTCCTGGGCATAGGCGACCCAGGAACCGTAGACGATGCCGATGACGGCCAGGGTCAGGAGGAGCGGGGTCACCGCCTTGGCCGCCGTGGGAAAGAGGGGGTAGCCGAAACGGATCAGACCGTAGGCACCGGTCTTCAGGAGCAGCCCGGCCAGGATCACGCTGCCGGCGGTGGGAGCATCGGTATGGGCGTCGGGAAGCCAGGTGTGGAGAGGGAACACGGGCACCTTGATGGCGAAGGCAAAGAGGAAGGCGGCGAAGAGCCAGAGAGCGGTGCCGGGATCAAGGGGGGTGCCGATGAGGTCGTGGAGGGCAAAGGTGTAGTTCCCCCCTCGGGCGCCGTGGATGAGGTAGATGCCGATGATGGCAAGGAGCATGAGGAGGGAGCCGGCCATGGTATAGATGAAGAACTTGACCGCCGAGTAGATGCGCCGGCCGTGCCCCCAGATGCCGATGAGGAAGAACATGGGGATCAGCATCACCTCCCAGAAGAGGTAGAAAAGGAACAGGTCCTGGGCCAGGAAGACCCCCATGATGCCGCTCTCCATGACGAGGAGCATGAGGTAGTGGAGCGGCACCCGTTCCCTGATCCCCCGCCAGGAGACGAGCATGGCGAGGAGGGTGATAAAGGCGGTGAGCGCCACCATGAGAAGACTGATACCGTCCATCCCCAGGGTGTAGCGGATGCCGAACCGCTCGATCCAGACATGATCCTCCCAGAGGAAGTACCCCCCCGGCGCACCTGAAGCCGCCGGCAGTCCCGCTGCAGCGAACAGGAGCCGTCCCGCCAGCGCAAGCTCAACCACGGCGCAGCCCATGGCAATCCCCTTCGCCCACCGCTCCCGCCGCCAGAACGGCACCAGGGCGAGGGCCCCCGCCAGGGGAAGGAAGATGAGGATCGTGAGAATGGGGTAGTTCATCGCCATGGGTTACCTTCGTTGTTCATGGTCAGTCGCTCTTTCACAGGATGTTCACCGCCCGTGCCGCAAGAAGAGCAATCACCAGCAGGGAGATGAGCGACTGCAGCATCATCAGAACTTTCGCCCAACGGGTCAGGACCGGAACATCCGTCGGGGAGAAGGCCGTGGAGGTATTGAAGGCCAGAAAGAGGTAATCCACGAAATTTGGTGACCACTCCTGAAAGCCCGCCCCATGCTTCTTGTCCGGCGCCAGTGTCATCTGGGGAAAAAGGAAAGCCCCCCTTGTGTGGCCTGCCCGTTGCGCCCGTTTATGGGGTCCACCCGCATCGAGCCGCCAGTACCACGAGGCGAAAACCAGAATATTGGCCAGCCAGAGCGCCGCTGCAGATTGCAGTAGCTCCTGCGGCTTTTCCAGATGCAGAGGCAGCGCTCGTATCAGCAGTGCCAGTGACGCTATCATTGCTGCCGTTACCACGCCGTTCAGGACATAGCCCAGGACCTGGTTCGCTGTGTGAGCCCCTTTGTAGTGGCTGACCAACGCAGGGACGATAAGCACCGAAACCACCGCCAAAAGCAGCCAGCGCGAACCGCCGATAAGCAGGGAAGAGGGCAGTGCCGCATACAGCCCCCCGAGAGCCAGCAACGCAAAGATCGCCGGCCAGCGGGCTCCGGCAGCCTTCGTGGCGTTTGTCCATGTTTCAACCAACTTTGTCATGACTCACCCAGCTCCTACACTTCAGTGTTCCAGGATTTCATTGCGTCTGCCCCGTCACGCAACCGTCCCCGAAAAGCCCGCTGACCAGGTAGAAGCGGGGGATGAGCAAGTCGTCATCTTCCGCAATGGCCCTCTCCTTGTTCAGAACACCACCCATGCCAGCCACCCCAGGATCAGCGCCAACCCCGCCGCGAAGCACGTGATATAGAGCGATACCCGGCCCGTGGTCCAGCTGCCAAGCCCCTGGCCGGTCCTGCCGAAACCGTCCGCCAGCCGGTCGAGGGAGTCGTCGATCACCCCTTCGTCCACCCGTACCCAGAGGAAGCGGGAAAGGGCCTCGTAGGGGCGGATGAAGAGATGCCGGTAGAGATCGTCCAGGTACCAGCCGTTGAGGAGGAACGCCGTTACTCCCGCCGGCTCCGCTTCCGCCGCCGCAAGCCGCTCGGCACGCCGAGCTCCGCCGTACCGGTAACGGGCCGCGGCGAGGCCGGCCAGCGCCACCAGCGCCGCTATTCCTTGGAGAATCAGTTCCTCACCGTGGGAAACCGTTGCGCCCCCCTGCCGGAAGGCCGTCGCAAGGAATTCCCCGAGCCACCCCCTCCCCGCATATTCCGGCAAGTTGAGAAGACCGCCGAAAAGCCCGAGCAGGGCAAGGGGGATGAGCATTGGCTCCATGACCCGCGGCAGGGGGTGGGGATGCGCCCCCTCCCCTCCGAACACCAGGTAAACCATCCGGAAGGTGTAGATGGAGGTGAGGAGTGCGGTGAGGAGTCCCAGCAGGTAGAGCCCGCCATAGAGGAGCCCCCCCTTCGCCCAGGCCGTCATGAGGATGGCGTCCTTGCTGAAGAAGCCCCCCGTGAGGGGGACTCCGGCGAGGCAGAGGGCGCCGGCCAGGAACGGCCAGTAGGTGCGCGGTAGGCTCGTGCGCAGCCCTCCCATCCGGAAGATGTCCTGTTCGTGGTGGAGGGCGGTGATGACGCAGCCGGCCCCCAGGAAGAGGAGCGCCTTGAAGAAGGCGTGGACCAGCAGGTGGAAGGTGGCGGCGGTGATGGCGCCGCAGCCGACCCCGAGCATCATGAAGCCGATCTGACTGATGGTCGAATATGCCAGCACCCGTTTCAGGTCCCGCTGGGCCAGGGCGCAGGTGGCGGCATAGAAGGCGGTGAGGCCGCCGGTCAAGGCGATGGCCGCCTGGACCGTGGCCGACGTGCCGATGAGGGGAAACATCCGGGCGAGGAGATAGACCCCGGCGGTCACCATGGTGGCGGCGTGGATCTGGGCGGAGACCGGCGTGGGGCCGGCCATGGCATCCGGGAGCCAGACGGTGAGGGGGAGCTGGGCCGATTTCCCCATGGCGCCCACGAGGAGGAGCAGGCCGAGGCCGGTGATCACCCCGGCAGGCACGGGGACCCCCATGCCGTTCAGTTCGGTGATGGAGACCGTGTTGAAGAGCTGGAACATCCAGACGATGGCGATGCCGAAGGCGGTGTCGCCGATCCTCGTCACGATGAACGCCTTGCGGCCAGCGGTGGCGTTCTTCTCCTCCCGGTACCAGAAGCCGATGAGGGCGTAGGAGCAGAAGCCTACTCCCTCCCATCCAAGGTAGAGGAGCGGCAGGTTTTCCGACAGCACCAGCACGAGCATGGCGAAGACGAACAGGTTGAGGAGCGCGAAGAAGCGGGCGTAGCCGGGATCGCCGGCCATGTAGCCGACGGCGTAGACGTGGATCAGGCCGCAGACGAAGGTGATCATCAGGACCATCACCAGCGACAAGGGGTCGAGATAGAGGGTAATGGGAGCCCGGAAGTCGAATGCCGCCAGCCAAGAAGCGAGCTCTACCGTCACCGGTCCCTGGTAGGCGGTAAAGGCCGCAACCCCGCAGCCGAACGCCCCCCACACCACGCCGCAGGCGAGGGCTTCCCCCAGGCGGCGCGGCAGCCTGCGGCCGAAGAGGGCGTTCACCGTCCCCCCGAGGAGGGGGAGGATGAGTATGAGGGCGAGGTAGAGTTTCATCCTTTCATCTCATTGAACTCATCCACATTCACCGTCTTCTTCCGGCGGTGCAGGTAGACCACGAGCGCCAGTGCCAGTGACACCTCGGCGGAGGTCATGGCCATGATCATGAGAGCAAATACCTGGCCCGATGCCTCCCCCCACGATGCCGCACCCCCCACAAAGGCAAGCATGGCGGCATTGAGCATGATCTCGATGCCAATGAGGAGCATGATGACGTTCGACCGCCAGACCATGACGCAGACGAGCCCCAGGGCAAAGAGGATGGCGGCGAGGATGAGCACGTGGGTCAGGGGGACTATCATCGCCGTCTCCCCAAGTAAAGAGCTCCGACCAGCGCAAACAGCAACTGCATGGAGATGATCTCCACGGCGATGCCGTACTTCTGGAACAGGGCACGGCCGAACTCCTGCACGCCGATGACGGGAACATCCCCCGTTGCTGTGGCCGGACGGGTCGCTGCCAGGGCGATGACCGCACCGGCAATAACTGCTGCCAAGACGAGGGCCGGCCACCAGTCACCCACGCCGGGACGGACGGCCTTTTCCGGATGTCCCAGATCGAGCATCATGATGACGAAAAGGAACAGGACCATGATGGCGCCGGCGTAGATGATTACCTCGAACACCGCCACCAGCGGCGCGCCGAGCAGGTAAAAGACCACCGCCAGGGCGAAGAAGGAGGTGACCAGATAGACGATGGCATGCACCGGGTGCTTCTCCGTGATGGCGAAGATGGTGGCGATCACTGCCACGGCGGCCAGTATGTAGAAGAGTATCTGTTCCATGATTAATCCAGGCAATGGGCGATGGGCACTAGGTTATGTATAACCGGATTTCATGCCTTTCCTATTGCCTCGTTCCCATTGCCTTGCGCCTGTCGTTAGGGCATCAATCCCCGCACATCCACGGTTGGTTCCTCGTCCAGGTTCCCCCCCCGCGGGTTCACCACGCCAATCCCTGTGTGGCGGTAGAAGTTGTAGGCGGAATCCTTGCCGCAGCCGTCGATGAGGAGGTCCTCCTTCTCGTAGACCAGCTCCATGATGTCCCGTTTGCAGATCTCGTAATCGGGGGTCATCTGGATCGCCATGGTGGGGCACGCCTCGGCGCAGAGGCCGCAGAAGATGCAGCGGGAGAAGTTGATCCGGAACCAGGCGGCATAGCGGCGGCCGTTTTCTCCTTCGGTGGCCTGCATGGAGATGCAGTCCACGGGGCAGGCGGCCGAACAGAGGTAGCAGGCGACGCAGCGCTCCCCCCCATCCGGGTCGCGGGTCAATACGATGCGGGCGCGATAACGGGGAAAGGGGATTCGCTTCTCTTCCGGATACTGGACCGTGACCGGCCGGCGGAACATATGCTTCCCGGTGGTCCAGAAGCCGGTGACGAGGGCTTTGATGTCGGTGAGGAGAGGCATGGGAGACGCTCCGTGCTTGACGCAAAAAGGGGCGGGATGCCCGCCCCTTTCCGGAACATTGTGCGGGCTACGCTGTCGCTTCTTTCGCCCGTTGGGCTTTTTTCAAAAGGGCGTGGGCAAGGGGGTGATCGTTGTTCTCGGCGTAGATCATGGCGGTGGTACCGGCAAGGGTCTTGGCGTTGACATCGGCCCCGTTGTTGACGAGGGCCTGGACAGTGTGGTTGCATCCGTAGATCGCGGCAAGCATCAGGGGGGTATGCCAGTCCCGGTCACGGGCGTTCAAGTCGGCACCGCTGGCCATCAGGAGATTGACCACCTCGACCTTGCCGTTGGCGGCTGCATAGTGGAGGGCCGTTTTACCTTTCGAACTCTTCGCTTCCACCTCGGCCCCGCGGTGGAGTAGGTCCTTGACAGCTTCCACGTCTCCTTCCTTTGCCGCATCCATCAGAGGTGTGTGTCCGTTTTTGTTGACCACATTGACGTTCTGCATAGCACTGTCCCCCTTTCTGTTCATGCTGCCCGTTGCGATCTCTGTCATAGCCCCGTCCTCCTTATGGTGACATCTTCAGCAAGAGATGGGTAAACCTGTTCAACGGAGCATCAGCCACCAGCCGGTAACAAGTATATTGAGCAATGCCAGGGGCGTCAACACTTTCCAACCAAAATGCATTAATTGATCGTATCTCAGCCGCGGCAGGGTGCCCCGCATCCAGATAAAGAAAAAGGCGAAGGCGAGTACCTTCAGGGAAAACCAGACGACGGGGGGGAGAAGGGGGCCGTGCCAGCCGCCAAGGAAGAGGGTCGCCGCCAATCCTCCCAGGACAATGATGTTGATATACTCGCCGACGAAGAAGAGACCGAAGCGCATCCCCGAGTACTCGGTATGGAAGCCGGCCACCAGCTCCCCTTCCGCCTCGGGGATGTCGAAGGGGATCCGCTTGCACTCGGCGGCGATGCTGGCGAGGAAAATGACGAAGGCGACGGGCTGGTAGAGGATGAACCAGCAGCCGGCCTGGGCGTTGACGATGTCGGTGAGGCGGAAGGAGCGGGCGAGCATCACCACCGGCACGAGGGAGAGCCCCATGGAGAGCTCGTAGGAAATGAGCTGGGCCAGGCCGCGGATGGAGCCGAGGAGAGCGTACTTGGAGTTGGACGCCCAGCCGCCGATGGCTACGCCGTAGACCGCGATGGAGGAGAGGGCCATGAAGAAGAGGAGCCCCACGTTCAGGTCGCTCACCACCATCGGTATCACCCGCCCCAAGATAGGGACCGGCGCACCGAAGGGTATGACGGCGAAGATCAGGATGGCCGGGATAGCGGCCATGGCGGGGGCCAGGTAGAAGAGCCACTTGTCGGCACCGGCCGGCCGGACATCCTCCTTGGCCAGCATCTTGATCAGGTCGGCCAACGGTTGGAGGAGCCCCAGCGGCCCGACCCGGTTCGGCCCCTTCCGGTCCTGTATCCAGGCCAGAATACGCCGTTCGGCAAAGACCAGGTAGGCAGCAAGGGTCAGGATGACGAAAAAGACCAAGCCGAGTTTGGCGGCCAGTAGCAGCAGGTCGAGGGTCACGTCAGTCATGGATGAGCATCCCCTCCCCTTCCGGATCGAGGTCGCGCAGCTTCTCCCACCGACCGCTGAGTGGCTCTTCGATTTTCTCTCCGCCGAGCCGCTCTATGAGTTCGGCGATTACCCGCCAGGCGGGGAGGATGTCACCCCCCGGCGGCATGACACGATGGACCCGGGGGGGATGACCGGCCGGGTCCATCCCTTTGATGGGGAGCCCCGGCTGCATCACCTGCCTGAACCGTTGGGCCCGTCCCTCGTTGTTGACGAAGGTCCCGTCCATCTCCACCCAGGACGTGGTGGGAAGGACGATCTGGGCCTGTCGGACGACAGCGGTCGGCAACCAATCGGCGGCGACAACAAAGGGAACTCCGGCCAGCAGCTCCGCCGGGATATCCGCCTCAAGGGCGATGATTCCCTTCACCCTTCCCGTTGCCACCCCTTCCGCCAGGGAACCGGCGCCGTGCTCCCGGGAAAGGAGGGCCGCAGCGAAGGCATTGGGACCGGGGAGGGTATAGACTACCTTTATCCCAGCAGCGACTGCGGCTTCGATGGTGGCGAGCTCAGCCGTGGCGGCGCTGCAAATGACAACCGGCTGCCGGAACTGGTCGAGTGGCACCGCGGCGATGGTGTCCAGTGCGGTGATCTCCACGCCGACCGTTTTCGCCAGCGCTACTCCCCCGTCACCCCCCACCATGAAGAGCCGTCCCCCTTTTCGCCACGCCTGGCGCACGGCCAGCGCCAGCATGGGCCCTTCCGTCAGGAGATCGCACGCCATCATGACAACGGCGTCGGCCCCCCGCACGTCAGCCTGGGAAGCGGCATTTTCTTTTGTCAGCAGGCTGACCGCTGCAGCCGTCCGGTCCCCCTCCCCTTCGTCGGCAAAGTACGAGAGGAACCCCGCATCGGCACAGGCGGCGAGAATCGGCAGGAGCACGCTCCCTTCCAGGGCCAGCCGGGGCGAACCGACCACCGCCACACTCCCCTCCCCGTAGAGGTCGAGTAGCTCGCCGAGGCGGATAACGAGGGCATCCATCGCCTCGTCCCATCCCACGTCAACACCGTCCACCCGTGGGGAGCGCGGACGAATCGGATCGTTCACCGGCGCGTTGCTGAAGCGTCCCCGGTCGCAGATGAACCAGCCGTTCACCGCGCCGTTCCTCCGCCCCATGGTCTTGAGTAGTTCCCGGTAACGGGCGGCAGGGGTGATGGCACATCCCAGGGAGCAGTGGGGACAGACCGACGGGGCCATGTCGTAGTCCCAGTAGCGGGCCCGGAAGCGGGAGGTCTTGTCGGTGAAGACCCCCGTGGGACAGATGTCCACCAGATTGCCGGCGAATGGTGATTCCAGAGGCCCCGACCCAAACCGGCCGAAGTAGACCCGCGAGGCACTCCCCATGACGCCGAAATCGCTCCCGCCGGCAAACTCCTGATAGAAGCGGGCACAGCGGTAGCACTGGATGCAGCGGTTCATCTCGTGCTCGATGTGGAGGCCGAGATACTGGTTGACGTGGGTCCGCTTCTTCCCCCCGTAGCGACGAATGCCGTGCCCCCCTGCAATGGTGTAGTCCTGGAGGAGGCATTCTCCCCCTTCGTCGCAGACCGGGCAGTCATGGGGATGGTTGAGCATCAGCCATTCGATGACATGGCGACGCATCTCCTGGGCCTCGGCATCGGTGGTGGAGACCACCATTCCTTCCTGGGCCGGCAGCATGCATGACATCTGGAGCCCCTTCACCGGCCCGTCGAGGCATTTCACCGCGCAGACCCGACACGCCCCCACGCTCCCCAAGGCGGGGTGGTAGCAGAAATGGGGTATCCATATACCCACCCGCTTGGCCGCCTCCAGGACGGTGGTGCCGGCGGGGACGTCAACCGGTATGTTGTCGATGGTCAGTTTCGGCATAGAGCTTTCTTACAGGATAATTACCCGGGGAGTCTTGTCGTACTGCAGCGCCATGACCAGACTTCCCCAGCCGAGGGTGATGATGATGCCGATCCCGAAGAGCAGCGCCCCTACAGAAATAAAGATGCCGCCGATGAGCACCGCCAGGAGCCAGCCGACCAAGTCCCCCTGGATCTGTTGGAGGCTCCAGCGGAAGGCGTCCATGAACTTCATCTTCCGATCGATGATTCCGAACATGCCGGGGGCCACCACCACCGACAGGACGAACCCCGCCAGTTGACCAAGGAGCGGCAGGTGGTTCACGGCAAACTGGGCCACGATCACGAGCAGCAGGTAGACGAGGAGATCGCCGAAACAATCCCAGGCCCGGAAAAGGTCGCCGACCTCCGTCTTCTCTCCCCGGGCGACCTTCAGGACCGCCCGGAAATAGCCGGCCACGAACGCCACATTGGCAACCGGTATCCAGACAACCAGGAGAAACACGAAGCTGATCAGGACAAGGGTGCCAAAATTACCCTTCCATAAGCTTGTCGCACGGTTGATAATCGTGCCGAAATCGACGTCGTTTGACATTGTTCCCTCTCGTGTTGGGGTGCGCTCAGCGGAGCCGTGCTTCCCGGTCTTCCTTCATGCGCTGTTCTGCCAGATGGCGAGCTTCACCAAGGGTCCCCGGGCGGTCGGCTGTCGCCATTCCGATGGAGATGCCGAGTATCGGCCCATTGTCCTCCCGGTTCTTTTCGATCTCAAATTCTCTGATCCGCTCCAGTATTACACCGGATGCGTTCATGTTGGCCTTCGGCAGGAGCATGGCAAATGCGCCATCCCCATACCAGGCAACCACATCCCCTCCCCGGACCACTCGCTGGAGAACCAACGCCGTGTTGCGGATGAGCTGGTCACGGGCCACCTTCCCCTGGTGGGTACCGAGATCGCCCAGCCCGTCCAGTTCGACGAGGATAATGCTGACCGGGAACTGCCTTCCCCGCTCATGGAGGGCAAGTACCTCTTCGAAATAGTCCCTTGTGTAAAGTCCGGTGAGAGAGTCACGGCCGGCAAGGAAAGAGTGCCGTTCGGAGGCTGTAAGTTGTTCGATGGCATGGCCCGTAGCGGTGACAAGGCGATCGATGGACCTGCAAAGCAGCGCCAGATCGGCATTGGATTCGCCGCTGGAGAGATGCTGCTGCAGCGACTTGTTTTCGAGAAACGATTCGATAGCAGTCGTCAGTTGCTGAATGATCTTCCGCTCTGGGGCTTTCATGATGACCTTCCTTTTTTGCGCCACCGTTCAATGATTGGAGAACGGACAGCTCTTCCTGAGGATATGTTGCCGGATTTCGTCCTCGAACAGTCGCAGAAGCCCCTCTACCGGCCCCATGGCACCAGGGGCAAGGGGACAGAAGGCGTAATTGAGATACTGCACATGCTCCCGGAGCATGGCGATATGCTCCTTCGTACCCCGTCCCGCCTCAATCTCCTCAAGAATCCACCGCACGTAAGGAAGCCCTTCCCTGCAGGGGGTGCACCAGCCGCACGACTCCCGGGCGTAGAAGGAGATGAGGTTCAGGGTCGCCGCCACCATGCAGGTGTCCGTGTCGAAGACCACGATACCGCCGGTTCCCAGCCGAGAGCCGGCCTTGGCCACGGCGTCGAAGTCCATGGGGACCCCCCAGTGTTCCTTCGTGAAAAATGGCGTCGAGGCGCCGCCGGGGATGCACGCCTTAAACTCCCGCCCCGGGAGCATCCCGCCACAGGGGCCGTCGATGATCTCTCCCAGAGGCATCCCGAGAGGGAGCTCAAAGCAGGCAGTGTTCCGGACGTGGCCACTGATGCAGAAGAGCTTGGTTCCCGACGCCTCGGGGATCCGCGCCAGCCCCTTGAACCAGGCGGGGCCATGGGCAACGATGGCGGGAATGTTTGCCAGGGTCTCCACGTTGTTCACCACCGTCGGCCCGCCCCAGAGCCCCTTCACCGCCGGGAAGGGTGGCTTGGCGCGGGGGTTGGCCCGCCGCCCCTCCAGGGCGTTCATGAGGGCCGTCTCCTCGCCGCAGATGTAGCGGCCTGCGGAGACGTGCACGTCGATGTCGCAGGAAAAGCCGCTCCCCAGGATATTCTCCCCCAGTAGCCCCGCTTCCTGCGCCTCGACGATGGCCCGCCGGAGATTAGCCGCCGCCGTCTCGTATCCGCGCCGGATGAAGATGAAGGCGTGGCGGACGCCGATGGCGTAGGCAGCCAGCACCATCCCTTCCACCAGCGAGTAGGGGTTAGCCTCCAGGAGCACCCGGTCCTTGTAGGTCCCCGGTTCCATCTCGTCGCAGTTGCAGATGAGCCAGCGGGGGCCCGGGAGATCGCGGGGGACGAAGGACCATTTCTTCCCCGTCGGGAAGCCCGCGCCACCACGGCCGCGCAGGTTGGCGTCGATCACCAGCTGCTGAACGGCATCGGGAGAGAGCTCACGGAGCGCCTTCCGGAGAGCGTCGAATCCCCCCTCACCGGCATACTCGGCAAAGGTGACCGCCCGGCCGGGGCGGTTATGGCGGAAGAGGAGCTGTTCCATGGAAAGTTCTCTGAATCCCCTGTGGCTAATCGAGCAGTTCTTTCAGCACCAGCGCATTGTTGTGTTCTTCATCCTTTGCCGCGTAGAGGAGGGTGACGGTCCCCTTGTTCGCCGCGGCGCGCAGCGTTGCCAATGTCTCAGCATGGGATTGCAGCTCGGTACGGTATCGGGTTCGAAACTCCTCCCACTTCGCCGGGTCGTGGCCGAACCACTTCCGCAGTGCGTCGCTCGGAGCGATCTCTTTCAGCCAGTCGTCGAGCCGCGCCTCCTCCTTCGCGATTCCGCGGGGCCAGAGGCGGTCCACCAGCACCCGTCTCCCGTCGTCCGGCGCCGGAGGGTCGTAAATGCGTTTGAGCTTGATCATGGTAATGACACCTCAAAGAGCGGAGCACCCACGGGGGGTGCCCCCACAGAGCCGGCAATCTACTTGAACGTCTTCAGGATATACTCCGCCACGGCCTTGGCGTCCTTGTCCGGCAGGGCCTTGGCGTCGAACCTGGTCATGCCGGGGCCGGGGTTACGCATATACTTGACCAGCGCCTTGGTGTTGTTCAGCTTGTTGGCGGCTAGGTCCTTCCCCTTCAGGGTCTTTTCCTTTTTCATGATGTTGCCGCCGTCCGGATGGCAGGCCATGCATTTCGCCTTGAAGATATCCTCGCCGGACGCGAACGCCGTTGCGGCAAACAGGGTGGATGCTGCCAGGGTCACTGCTGCGGTCGTGAAACGTTTCATTGCATACCTCCACGGGTGGTTGGATTACGGGTCAGATAACGTTACTTGAATGTCTTCAGGATATAGTCGGCAATTGCCTTCGCTTCCTTGTCGGAGATGGTCTTCTTGTCGAAGGCAGTCATCCCCGGGCCGGGTTTGCGCATCGTGGCGGTGATATCCTTGGCGTTCTTCACGCCGCTTGCCTCCCGGTCCTTTTTGCTGAGGGTCTTGGCCGGATTGACGATGTTGCCGCCATCCTTGTGGCAGACGGCACAGTGCTCCTCGAACTCCTTCTTGCCGTCGATCTTCTGCCCCTTTTTCGTGTCCGCGAAGCTGCCGGTGGCAAATGCAGTCAGGGCAAGCATGCAAACGGTAGTGAGTACGCCTTGTTTCATCCTGTTCATTTCTTCCTCCTCATGGGTTGGCGATCAGTGCCGTTCAGCGCCCGCGCGCTCCTCGGCAAGTATCTCATCGATTCTGTCGGCGGTCAGCCGACCGTAAAGGGTGTCGCCGACCATCATGGTCGGCCCCTCGCCGCAATTACCGAGACAGCAACAAGGGAGGAGGGTGAAGACCCCGTCACCGGTAGTTTCCCCCGGCTCCACGCCGAGACGCCGGGCAAGATGTGCCAGCATGGTCTCCCCCCCAACCGCCCAGCAGGATATGGAGTCGCAGACATGGATCACCCGCTTCCCCACCGGCCGGCGGTAGATCATCTCGTAGAAGGTCGCCAGCTCCTCCACCTGGAGCAGCGTGAGACCGAGGAGTTCCGCCGCTTCACCCACCGCCTCGTCGGTCAGCCAGCCGTCGTGCCGCTGCAACTCCTTCATCACGTCCACCGCCGCCTCGCGGGGGGTGACGGCGGCGGCAATGCGGGCCTGGATTTCAGTTTTGAGTGATTCTGGAATCATGAAAACCTTTTTTACCTGTCCAGATCCGCCAGCACGAAATCTATCGACCCGATGATCGCCAGAAAATCCGCCACGAGCCACCCCCTGCTCATGAGGGGAAGGGCCTGGATGTGGGGGAAGCTGGGGGTCTTGATCCGGACCCGGTACGGGACGTTGAGGCCGTCGGAGACGACGAAGTAGCCGTTCTCCCCCTTGGGGGCCTCGATGGCATGATAGCACTCCCCGGCCGGCGGCGCCATCCCCCGGGTGCTGTTGACAAAGTGGTGGATGAGCGACTCGATGTCGTTCAGGGTGTCCCGTTTCTGTGGCAGGACGAAACGATAATCATCGGTGATCCAGCGGCCAACCGGCATATCTTCGAGGCACTGCCGGACAATGCGGAGCGACTGGCGGATCTCCTCCATCCGGACCAGGTAGCGAGCCCAGCAGTCCCCACCTTCCGCCACCGCCACATCGAAGTCGAACCGCTCGTATCCGGCATAGGGGATCTTCCTGCGCAGGTCCCACTCTACCCCGCAGGCCCGCAGGTTGGGGCCGGAAAGCCCCCACTCCATGGCCTCCGTCGCGGTGATCACCCCTATTCCCTTGAGTCGGGCGGTGAAGATCGGATTGCCGTTCAGCAGATCCTCGTACTCCTTGAGCCGCTGCGGCATCCAGGCGAGGAGCTCACGCACCGGTCCTTCCCATCCGTCGGGCAGGTCCTCGGCCACGCCACCGATCCGGAACCAGGCCGGATGCATCCGGCCGCCGGTGATCTGCTCCACGATGTCGAAGATCTTTTCCCGGTCGGTGAAGGTGTAGAAGACCGGGGTCATGGCTCCCACGTCGGCGGCGAAGGTGCCGAGCCAGACCAGGTGGCTGGCGATCCGGAACAGCTCCGCCAGCATGACCCGAACGGTGACGGCCCGCTCGGGAACGGTGATACCGCAGAGCTTCTCCACGCTCGTGACATAGGCCAGGTTGTTCTGCACCCCCGCCAGGTAGTCGATCCGGTCGGTATAGGGGATGAACTGGTTCCAGTGCTGGCGTTCGCCGATCTTCTCCGCCCCCCGGTGGTGGAAGCCGATATCCGTGTCCATGTCGACGATCTCCTCGCCGTTCAGCTTCAGGATAAAGCGGATGATGCCGTGGGTGCCGGGATGCTGGGGTCCGAGGTTGAGGATAAGCGTTTCATCGTCTACCCGGTCGAAGAAATCACTCGCGGGGAGCGGCTGGTGGCGCCGGGCATCCTCCGTGGTGTAGGGGGGCATCTCCGTCGCCCGGAACGGGTGCTCCTTCCTGAGGGGGTGCCCCTCCCAGTCGGGGGGCATGAGGATGCGCCGCAGGTCGGGGTGGCCGGCGAACCGGATGCCGAACATGTCGAAGACTTCCCGCTCGTACCAGTTGGCGGCGGGGAAGACGGGGGCCACGCTCGGCAGCTCGGGAAAATCACCTTTCAGGTCGGTCTTGATCCGGATATGGCCAGGGGTGTCGAAACAGAGGAGGTGGTAGTTGAGGGTGAAATCGGGAAAGCAGTCACGCTCGCGGCGGCACGACTCGTCCACGGCCGCCACGTCCTCCAGGCGACGGAACGGGTTGGTGCCGCGGCTTTTCAGAAACTTCAGCACCTCCGGCACCAGTTCCGCCGGGGCCCGGTAGGTGAGCATGTCGGTGGCAACCGGGTCGATGGCAACCCGTCCTTCAAAGACGCGCTCCAGTTCGCCGGGAAGGCCAAAATCGGGATAGGGGTGTTTCGGGGCGGGAGGACGCCACATCTCGTCGGAGCGGGGCATCCAGAACCGGGGGTGCTGCACCGACGTGCCGCGGATGGCGGTTCCCTCCATGCCGGGGCCACGGGTATCACGGGACTTGGTCACACCGTCCACGAGGACCGGCGCCGTGGTCCCCTGGATGCCACCCTGGAGGTGGAATACCGGCCGGGCCGGCCGCTCGTCCCGCCTGATCTTTTCCTGCAGCAGCATGAGCCCCTGGAGGAACGCCTCGGGACGGGGGGGGCAACCGGGGACGTACACGTCTACGGGAAGGATCTGGTTTACCCCCTGCACCACGCTGTAGACATCGTACATGCCGCCGGAATTGGCGCAACTCCCCATGGAGATGACCCAGCGGGGCTCGGCCATCTGCTCGTAGAGGCGAAGTATGGAGGGGGCCATCTTCTTGAAGACCGTCCCGGCGATCACCATCAGGTCCGCCTCCCGCGGGGTACCGCGCAGCACCTCGGCGCCGAAGCGGGAGATGTCGTACCGGGAAGTGAAGGAGGTCATCATCTCGACAAAACAGCAGGAGAGCCCGAAGAACATCGGCCAGAGGGAGTTGGCCCGCCCCCAGTTGATGAGATCGTCCAGGCGGGTGAGGAGGATATTGTCGGGTGTTTCAGTTTCCATCAGCATCCTTGAGCTGTTCGCGCGAAGGGCCCCAATCTAACCCCCCTTTGATCCAGAGCCAGACAAGCCCCAGCAGGAGCACCACGATGAAGAAGGAGATGTGGATGAGGCCGGGAAGTCCCAGCTCGTTCCAGACCACGGCCCAGGCGAAGATAAAAACCGCCTCCACGTCGAAGACGATGAAGAAGATGGCAACCAGGTAGAAGGGAACCGGGTAGGCGAGACGGGCGGTACCGGTGGGGATGACCCCCGATTCGTACGCCTCGTCCTTGACGTCGCTGCGCCGCCGGGCACCGAGCCACCAGGCCGCCAGGAGGAGCACCCCGATGAGAAGGACCGCTATGGCCGTGTAGGCAATGAGCGGCGCCAGCTCCCCCTGGAGAGTGGGGGTCGGTAGCGATACGGTATTAATTGGCGGTTTTGGCATCGTCCCCTCTGCACATGCCCCGACTGACCGGGTGCAGCATCTAAAATGTTAGCCGGTACCCTCTGCTTGTCAACGTTCTTGCCGGATCACCCGGTGGAACCAGGCAATGAGGGAGCTCTTGTCGCGGGAGCCGCTGAAGGAATCGAGCACCCTCCCCTGCCGGAGGATGAGAAGGGCCGGTATCCCCCGGATGCCGAACCGCTGGGCAAGCCGGGGGTTCTCCTCCGTATTGACCTGAACGACGGCTGTCTGCCCGGCCAGTCCCCTGGCCACTTCCCGCACCACCGGCGCGAAATCGCGGCAGTGCGGTCACCAGGGGGCCCAGAACTCGGCCAGAACCGGTACCGGATAAGCGTTAACAAACGAGTCGAAGCTTTGGTCGGTGAGGGGGACCGGCGTCGAATACAGGGGGGGGAGGTGGGCGCGGCAGTTGCCGCATCTCCCCGCATCCCCTTCACGACTTGCCGGAACCCGGTTGGCGGTGCCGCACTGCGGGCAGGCCACGATGAAAACGGTGCTGTCGGTCGTCATGGGCTACCTTCCTCCGGTTCCCTTTGCTCACTTCCCGGCCTTGGCAGCGAGGTAGTCGCCGATCTGCCGGTCAAGCTTGGAGATGTGGTTGATGAGCCAGTCCACCATCATGTGGTTGGTCTGGAGTATGACGGGGAGCGAGGCGCCGTCCGTGGCCAGCTGCCGCTTCAGATCGTTGAGACGGGAAACGAACTGCTGGTGCTGTCGGCGGTGCTCCGTGTACCCCGGGAAGTTGCTGTTGGCCTGGATCCGTTCCTCGTCGCGGAAGTGGGTCCGGACGTAATCGTCGAGAAAATCCAGCAGTCGGGCGATCTCCTTCTGTCCCTGACCGCTGTCACAGGCCTTCAGCAGTTCGTCGAAACGGCGGAAAAGTTCCTGGTGCTGTTTGTCTATTTCCGCCACGTTAATGGCAAGTTCCGGTCGCCATTCTACTCCCATGGTAGGTGTGTCTCCTTCTCACGTTGTATGTTTCACTTGGATGCGCCGGCGGCTAAAACACCCTGTTTCTGCTGCAGAAAGGCAAGCACATCCGCCGGATGGGCCTCCGCCTTGGCCACCTTTGCCCAGTGCCTGACGACCTTTCCGTCCGGGCCGACGATGACTGTGGAGCGGATGGTGCCGGTGGTCTTCTTGCCGTACATCACCTTTTCCCCGAAGGCGCCGTAGGCCGCCATCATCTTCGCGTCGGGGTCGGAGAGGAGGACGAAGGGGAGCTTGAAATCGGCGATGAACTTGTCGTGGGACGTGAGGCTATCCTTGCTGACGCCGAGCACCACCGCATTAAGCCCCGTCAGGGTCTGGTGGTGGTCACGAAAGCCACATGCCTCCTTGGTGCAACCCGGCGTATTGTCGCGGGGGTAAAAATAGATGACGACGGTCTTGCCGGCATACTCCGTCAATGAATGCATCCTGCCGTCGCTTCCGGCCAGTTCGAAGGCCGGCGCCTGCTTCCCTTCAAGTGACATGCTTCCTCCTCTTCAGTGTGGTGGACGTCAACCGGACAAGTGTACCACAGATTATTCCGTTATCAGCCGGGGAGGGACATCTCCGGCTACCGGCACGATCTTCACGAAGCGACTCCGGCACCGGGCGATGGCACTCTCCACCCAGTCCGCCTCATCTTCCTGGTGGGAGTGGAGGAGCTCCCGGTGATAGGCGAGGAGCAGTTCCTCGACCTGGGCGATGTCACTTTCCTCCAAGTCGCGGATCTCCACCGATGCTCCCCGGGCAATCCGGCGCCGGAGGGCATCGCGAGTCATCCCCAGCTCTTCGTCCAGATGGCAGTATACGATGCCGCCGGTCATGCCGGAACAGAGCCATGGCCCCGGATCCCCCAGCACCACTGCCCGGCCGGCGGTCATGTATTCGAAGGCGAACCCCTTGATATTGGCCTGTCCGGCCAGGTTGCCGACAACGTCGTTGCGCGGGCCCCGTAGCCGTCCGCCGATTACCACGTCCGCCCCGGAGAGGCGGATGCCGGCCCGGCTGTCGGCGTCACCCTGGATGATGAAGGTCCCCCCCTGGGCGCCGTAGGCAAGCCCTTTCCCCACCGATCCCCCCACCCGCTGACCGTTGCGGTTCTCCCCCTTGAGGATGACAATCTTCCCCCCCCGGGCCGATTTGCCGACCCCGTCCTGGGCGCCACCCTCGACGCGGATGTTGATGCGGGGGGTGTTGAAGGCCGCCAGCCCGTTGCCGGGAATGGCGTCGCGATGGAAATGGAGGAGGGCCTCGTTGCCGCCACTGAAGCGCCCCTCTTCGAGACCGCGCACCAGCGCGCCGGCGAGATGGGTGCCGATGGCGCGATCGGAACTGGTGGCATTGTCGTCCTCATAGCGAACCCGCTCTTCGCCGGCATCGAAGGCGCTGGTCACCAGGTTGGAAACAAGAGAGGTGAGGTAGTTGAGTGGCTTGCGGATGATGCGTACCTTGGCTTCCGCCGGCCTGGAGCTTCCTGCCGGAACCGGGGCCAGGAGTTCCGTCAGGTCGAGACGGTCGAGTCCCCGGGCCTGGACCAGCAGATCGGCACGGCCCACCAGGTCCTGGGTCCGTTTGAAGCCGAGCCTGGCGGTGAGGATACGGATCTCCCGTGCCATTCCCCGGAAGAAGGTGGTCTCGTAGATGACGCCGTTTTCCAGCACCCGCGGTACGAACCGCTTTAAACCCCGTTTTTCCGCCTCCTCCACGGTCTCGATCTGGGTGGCGATCCCCACGTGGCAGGTCCCCAGGTGGCAACCGCGGCAGGCGGTGCAGCCGACGATGATCATGGCCATGGTGCCGAAGCCGACCCGATTGGCCCCCAGGAGCATCAGCTTGAGCACGTCGCGGCCGGTGCGGGCGCCGCCATCGGCCCAAAGCTCAACCTTGTGGCGCATCCCCGCCTGGGTCAGGGCGCGGTGGGCTTCCCGTACCCCGATCTCGGCCGGGAAGCCGACGAACTTGATGGCATGCTTGCGCGCCGCACCGGTTCCCCCGTCATAACCGCTGATGGTGATGATGTCCGCTCCCGCCTTGGCGATGCCGAGGGCGATGGTGCCGATCCCCGCCACCGACGGCACTTTCACCGAGATGCGGGCCCGGGGGTTGGCGGTGCGGAGTTCCTCGATGATCTGGGCCAGGTCCTCGATGGAGTAAATGTCATGGTTGTTGGAGGGGGAGATGAGGGCGACTCCCGGCGTGGCATGGCGGGCGGCGGCAATCTTCTCGGTCACCTTGAAACCGGGGAGGTGTCCCCCTTCTCCCGGTTTGGCCCCCTGCCCCACCTTGATCTCCAGGAAGTCCACCGAATTGAGGAACTCCATGGATACGCCGAAGCGGCCGGAGGCAATCTGCTGGCCACGGTTGTGCCGGTAGGCACCGAGCATGTCGGCGATCTCCCCCCCTTCGCCATTCATGCAGATGATGTTGAGACGGCGCGCCGCCTCGGCGTAAATGCGAAACGGCGTCTCTCCCTGGGAGCCGAAGCTCATGGCGGAGAAAAGGATGGGGAGGCTGTGGCTGCCGATTCCCGTGTCCACCTCCTCCGGATCGACGGAAAGCTCGTCGGGGAAGCGAAGGTCGATGAGGTGGCGAACCGCCAGGGGGTTCTCCCCCTCCAGCTGCTGGATGAGGCGGGAGAGATCGGCATAGGTCTCATCCATCCTGGCCACAGCGCCGACCATCTTCCAGATGCGGGGATAGAGACGGAACTGCACCTGGGCCGGCTGTTTCGCCCGGCTCCTGGCCACTGCCGTGCGGCTCCGGTTCTCCTGTTCCAGCCGGGCCAGGGTCAGTCCCCCCTCGCCGGAACCGCAGAAGTTGGGGGTCTCGAATATTCCCGCCAGGTGCCGGCAGAGGCCGATGGAGGCGAAATACTTGCCGTAGCCGCCGATCTCGTGGGTCCCCATGGTGGATATCACCTTCTCCAGCCCCTTGGCGAGGACGGAGAGGAGGTTGCGGGTACCGTTCACCTCCTCCCCTGCCAGTTCCCACATGAGGTAGGGACAGAGGGCATCGGCACCCATGCCGAGGGCGAAGATCAGGTCGTGGAGGTTGCGGAGCGCCCCGGAACGGACCACCAGGGAAACCTTTCGCCGCAGGCTGCTGCCGTCGGCGAGGGTCGCCTCCTTCAATCCCTTGTGAAGGACCGCCACCGCCAGGTAGGGATCGAGGAAATCGCGACCGGGCGCAAAGACCGCCGTGTCGTCCAGCACGAGCAGGCGGGCGCCCCGTTTGACGGCCGCTATCGCCTCCGCCGCTAACCGGGCGGCGGCCTGATCGATGGTCTCGCCGCGTCGGAGCGTGCAGGGGAGCGTGCGGCTGCCACGGGGGCCGAAATGACCGATCAGCACCTCCAGGGTGCAGGTGCCGAATTCCCGGGCCGCATCCCGGTCGGCCAAGGACTCTTCTCCCGGCCGGCCACCGGTGAGGAGCGGTACGTCGAGGGACAGGCTCCGCTCCGCTTTTCCCCGCAGGGTGGGACGTGGACCGAGGTAGACCCGGGTGGAGAAGTGCTCCGCCTCCCGCTCCCGGTCGATGGCCGGGTTGGTCACCACCGCCACCTGTTCCTTGAAATAGTCGGAGAGGTTCTGGCGCAGGTTGGAGAGTGCGGCCAGGGGACCGTCATAGCCGAGGGACGCGATGGGGTCCTGGCAGGTGCGGGCCATGTCCCGCAGGTTCTGCAGGTCGGTGCTTTTCCAGGCCAGGGCGGAGAGGAAGTTGTCGCGGAGAGGGGGCCTTGCTTTGCCGGCTGTACCGGTGTTGGCTGCGGTGCCCTGTAGGGGCGCCCCCTGCGGGCGCCCGGCATCAGGATACCCGCGAGGGGTATCCCTACAAAGTGCCGCTGCCTCAACCAGATTTCCGGCATGGCCCGCCAGGTTGGTCCGGCGGCGGAACAGCTGGTAGACCTCGCTCCGGAGATCCTGGTGCTCCAGCACCTGGACCCGCTTCCCGGCGGCGAGCCGGAGGCCGATCTTCTCTCCCGGTGCCAGTGGTTTCGGGTCGGAGCTGATCTCCTCGTGGGGTACCACACCCAGCTCGGAGGAGGCGAACAGCTCCTTTTCCGTCTCGCCGAACCAGAGGGGCCTGAGCCCCATGGCATCGACGCTGAAGACGCAAAGGTCACGGTGACGGGCGATGATGGCGGCCGGCCCCTGGGCGGAGGCCTTGAGATAGCGACGCATCCAGCCGTACATGGACTTGAGCTCGGGGGGAAACTGCTCCATCTGGCTGAAGATGGGAGGGAAGACCATCTCCATCGCCTCGAACAGGGTGAGGCCGGAGCGGAACATGAGCCCTTCCAGGGTCCGGTTCAGATCCTGGGAGTCGCTGCCGTCGCTGGTGAGGTCGATCCCCATCATCCTGGCCTCTTCCCGTAGCCGGGCGATGGTGTTGATTTCGCCGTTGTGGCCGAGTAGTGAAAAGGGCTGGGCGCGGAGAACGGTGGGGAGGGTGTTGGTGGAGTAGCGGCTGTGGCCGATGGTGACGGCGGAGAGAAAATCCCGCCTCTTCAGCTCCGGATAGTAGCGGGAAAGGATCTCCGGCGCGCCGTGGACCTTGTAGGCGGCGACGGTCGTGGAGAGGGATGCGACGTGGACCGGAAACCGCCGTTCCAGCTCGACCTGAAGGCCATAGAGGAGCGCGGGTGCCACGGCCGGGTCGGGGCAGAAGAGTGCGATCTGCCGAAAGAGAGGCTCCCCGGCCTTTGCCATGGCGGAAAGCACTTCGTTCCTGACGAGACCGTCCCGTTCCAGGAGCAACTCCACGCCGGCGGCACGGCAGCAGTCCCGAATGGCGGCGTGCAGGTCCGGCGTGGCGACAAGATCCTCCCGGGGGATAAGGAGGTGTCCGACGGCAAAGCCGGCCTCCTCGGCCAGTTCCGGGTCGAGGCCGGCCTCGGCAAGAATCTCGCGCCAGATGAGCCGCGGAATGTCGGTGAGGATGCCGCAGCCGTCCCCTTCGCCGTTGATCTCGCCGGCCCGGTGCCCCATCTTGATGAGGGCCTCGATGGTCCGCTGCACGTTGCCGTGGGTCGGCCGGACCTCCTTGTTGACGTAACAGATTATGGCACAGGCATCCCGTTCGACGGGAAACTGGCCTGAAGGGTCGTAATGGGGGATGGTCATGAAGACTCCTGTAGTTCGTGGTAACATCGAAAACGGCATCCGCGTACCGGCTTGGGCAACATCACCTCGCTACCGTGCGTCGCCTGCTGGCGTCACGTTCAGCTACAGGTATAGCAGAGGGGAGAGCAACAGGCAAGCGGGGACAGCCTCCTGCACCGTACCCGGGGAAAACGGGTTGCGACCCCCTTCGTTCCATGCTAAACTCCCCCAAAATTAATTTCGTTGGAGGTGTCACATGAAAAAACTGTTGACCGTTCTTGCCGCTACCCTTACCGCCACAGCCTTTGCCGGCCTCGCCTGGGCCGCAGAGCCTGCCAAGGAGTACTCCCCCACCACCGATCTCATGAAAAAGCACGACGAGATGAAGGAAAAGGCCGTAAAAAAAGAGGGGGAGATGAAGGAGAAGGCTGCCAAAAAGGAATCGGCAGTAACGGATAAGGCCAAGAAAAAAGAGGCGGAACTGCAGGAGAAGAAGAAAAAGTCGGACGAGAAAGCCGCCGCGCAGAAGAAGAAGGCGGAAGAGAAAAAGGCTGCCCTGAAGAAAAAGAAGGAAGATACGACCAAGGCGGTGAAAGGGGTTCAGGAGCAGGGAAAACAGGACCTCAAGGATATCAAAGAGATCGGCAAATAACGGATTCTCGTTTTTATCGAATATTCACGGGAAAAGCCGCTGGCAACAGCGGCTTTTTTTCGTTTTGCACGGAATTATAGGTCGCTGGTGAGCGGCTGGTAGCTGACATCGAGAATGGTGAAAGTGGCGTCCCCGGCCGGCCGGCGGACCATCACCTCGTCCCCCTCCCGCTTGCCGAGCAGCGCCCTCCCCATGGGGGCATCGAGGCTGATCCACCCCTGGGCGGCATCCGATTCGTCCGGGCCGACGATGCGGTAGACCCGTTCCTCCCCCGCCTCGTCTTCCAGCCGCACCCAGGCACCGAAGTAAACCCGGTCGGTGCTGGAGGGAGGTGACGTGACCACGGTCAGGAGGTCGAGCCGCTTGGTAAGGAAGCGGATGCGCCGGTCGATCTCCCGCAGGCGCTTCTTGCCGTAGATGTATTCGGCATTCTCCGAGCGGTCACCCTCAGCCGCCGCATCGGACACCCCCTGGGTCACCTTGGGACGCTCCACCTTCCAGAGCCAGTCCAGTTCTTCCCGCAGGCGCTTCGCCCCGTCGGGGGTGATGTAGTCCGCCCGGGACGCCTGTGCCGCCGGTTCTTTCTCCATTGTATTAGTTCTTTCCCTTTTCCAGCTTCGCCTTCAAAAGTTCCCCCAGCGACCCGAGGGACTGGGCCGAACTCTCCTCGGCGCTCTTCCGAAACGAGGCAAGGGTTGCCTCCTCTTCGTCGGCGGCCCGGGCCACGCCTGCCAGGGCGAGGGAGATGCGGCGGTTGTCCCGGTCGACACTCTCCACCTTGACCTCCACCTCCTCACCTTCCTTGAGCACTTCCCGCGGGTGATTAATCCGCTTCCCCGCACCGAGACGGGAGATATGGATAAGACCGTCGATCCCTTCGCCGAGGGTGACAAAGGCGCCGAACTGGGCCAGGCGTGCCACCCGGCCGGTATGGAAGGAGCCTTCCGGATAGCTCATCACCGCCTTTTCCCACGGGTCGGCCAGCGTCTCACGCAGGCTCAGGGAGATGCGGTCCTTGTCCCAGTCAAGCTGCTTGATGACCACCTGCACCTGCTGCCCCACGCTGAGGGCGTCCCGGATATCGGTCACCCGTCCCCACCCCACCTCGGCCATGGGGATGAGCCCTTCCACCCCGCCGATGTCGACAAAAGCGCCGAAGTCCCGCAGGGATGTGACGGTGCCGGTGACGGTCTGGTCAACCTGAAGGGCAGCCTTGAGCCGCTCCTTTTCCTGGTGCTGCAGTTCTTCCAGCACCGCCCGGTGGGAAAGGACGATGTTGCGCCCCTTTTCCCCGTATTCGGTGATCCTGAAAGAGAGGTGCTGTCCCACATAGACGGCGGCATCGGCGACCCGTTTCAACCCCATCTGGGAGTAAGGGCAGAAGGCGCGGACCGTCCCGAGCTTAACCTCGAAGCCCCCCTTGATCTCCTTTTCCACACGCCCTTCCACGGGGATGCCGCTGCGCCATGCATCTTCCAGCTGGGCATTGCCGGCCACCCCGCCGCCGACCTTGGTAGTGAACCGCATTTCATTATGGTGGGAGGAGAGAAACCAGGCGGTGACCGTGTCCCCTTCCCGGACCGTCAGGTTCCCCTCCGCGTCCAGGAGCTCCTTCCGCTCCAGCACCCCCTCCCCTTTGCGGCCGGTATCGAGGAATATCCACTCTCCGGAGATCTTGAGGACCTTCGCTTCCACCTTGTCTCCTGGCGCCAGGCGGGGAGTCGCGGCGAAACTCTGGGCAAGGAGGTCGGCGAAATTCTCTTCGCCGTTGTTTTCTTCGTTCACTGGTTTGTCATTGTCGGTCATGGTGAGAACACCTCGTTGATAGAGTAACATCGTGCAGACACAGGCCGAGCATACAAGCTGGAGCACCTCCTTGTCAACCGTCTCCTCCGGTCATCGTCCCGCCGTCTGCGTTTGCGGATAGCGCCATCATGCATGTATAAATTTCTCATACAAATCAGGCGAAACACCGCTCGTTTTCCTTCGTACCGTAATTTTTTCAACACAGGGAAATTACAAGCAATTATGACTTGTAGCGATGGTTACCATCAAAAACCCCGCCTGACCCCCTGCATATTATTTACATACAAAAGAGACGACATCAGGCCGTTCCCAACTTGGTAGAGATAGTGTTTTGGGGAATCATTCTACCACGTTACAAAGTTATCATAAACTTTTTATAATAATGGTACGGTCACTGCAAGGGATAATACCGGAACGAGAAGAGAAAACATACTCCGGAAGGGAGAGATCATGGGGATACTGGTACAGAAACGGGACAGGATTTATGACGTGGTGATGGAACAGTTCCTGGGTGAGATGATCGCCGCGGGCTCGATACTGAAATACCGGGATGACAGCAGATGGATACGGGTCGGTGCCGGGACGAGAGGCGCCTGTTAGGGCGCAAAAATCGGCTGCGCAGGTCGTCACTTCTGCAGGAACCGACCGTTGCGCAATGAGTTGGTGTAGTAGGCTAGTTCTAGGAAGCCTTGTGGCAGTCGCTGCAATGAACGACCGGTCCGGCTCCCACTTTTTTATGGCACCCCAGGCAGAGTTTGTGGGCGGATTCCTTGGTCATCTCGATATAGCGGGGGGGGCCTTCGTGGCAGTCGGCACAGCCGAAATTCTTTCGGTGTGCCATATGGTCGAAATCTACGTTGCCGTTGTAGGCCTTGAGGTTTATGGCATCGGCACCAAAAGCGACAGCCAGCAGAATGACAACGGCTCCCAGCAACTCTCTCATATCACGGTTTCCTTCCTGGTCGGGCCACTGCGCGACAGCATCGCGTCAGCCTCCACAAGCTCTCTTCTATTACATCGTTGCCACTCTTTCTGTCAACAGGAAACCTCGGCTCGGGACATCGACGCATCGTTTTGTCCTGACCCTGAAAGGGTGAGTGCGCCGTGAAGCGAAAGTTCCATCTCGCGGGCCGAAAGAAAATCAGTTGCATCGGCCACGGTCTGATGCTATAAACCAACAAGACCTATTTTGTCTTTTATCGTCAATTCATCTTCATAGATGCCGGGGAGGAGTAGATGGAACGCGTTAGAGTCATTGCAGGAATGACCGTAGTGTTGATTGTGCTGTGTATGGCCGGTGTCAGCAACGCCAGTGCCAAGCAGGTGGTGCTGTTCGATGAAGGGCACGGCCAGCGATTCTCCATCGGAGAAAAGGGTCCCCTCCATCTGGCCGGCCTGGCCGAACGGTTCCGCATGGGCGGGTTCGAAGTGACGCAGAGCACCGGCATACTTGCCGATGGGACACTGGCAGCCACCGACGTCCTGGTACTGTCCGGACCGTTCACCCCCTATGCACCCGACGAGGTTGCCGCCATCGCCCATTTTCTCGAACGGGGGGGACGCCTGGCCGTGATGCTCCATGTTGCCCCCCCTCTGGGAGATGTCCTGCACCGGATCGGCGTCGATTTTTCCAACGGCGTCATCAGGGAGCATGACAACGTCATCGGGGATGAGCCGCTCAACTTCCGGGTTACCAGCCTGGCCGGCGATCCCCTTCTGGCCGGCCTCGGCGGTTTCAGTGTCTACGGCTGCTGGGCACTGACCAACATCGATTCCCGCGCGACAATCATCGCGTCCACCGGAGCCCGTGCGTCTGTCGATCTGGGAACGGGGGCTGACGGAAAGCCTCTGCAGGCGGTCCAGTCTTTCGGCGTGGCCGTCGCAGGGAAACTGGGGCAGGGGCGGTTCGTGGTGTTCGGCGACGACGCCATTTTCCAGAACCGGTTTCTTGATGTTGACAATCGGCATCTTGCGGATAACCTTGTTCAGTGGCTCAAGTAGCCGGTGCCCCGGCTGAGATGCGTATACAAAAATCTGCAACTGACACACCTATACATCTTGAATCCGTGGGGAATGGGTGTCCCGTGGGCGCTCAGCTCCCGCGGATTCAGGTAAATAACAAGGAGGAGCATGTTCATGGCAAACAATCTGGAAGTGTACAAGTGTGAACTCTGTGGCAATATCGTCGAGGTATTCCATGCCGGTGGCGGCGAACTGGTCTGCTGCGGTGAGCCGATGAAGTTGCAGGCCGAAAATACGGTGGATGCGGCCAAGGAAAAGCACGTCCCGGTCATGGAAAAGGGGAACGGCACCCTGACGGTCAACGTAGGGAGTGTCCCCCATCCCATGGAGGAAAAGCACTACATAGAATGGATCGAGGTCATCGCCGACGGCAAGGTCTATCGGCAAGGTCTCAAACCGGGGGATGCGCCCCAGGCGACGTTCCCCATCAGCGCGGAGCACGTGGTGGTGCGTGAGTACTGCAATCTCCACGGCCAGTGGTCGGCCAAGAGCTGACAACGGTCTCGGCACCGCTCCACCGCGGTTTTCCATGGACAAAAGCAGGTCTGCCTCCGCAGGCCTGTTTTTGTCGGGAGGAAACTCCCGGGGAGTCCACCACATGGGGGTTGCGTATGCAGTCGTTATGGTATACTTGACGTGGCTTGACATTACATCACTCAAAGGAAGCCGGCCATGGATACGAACGAATTTTCGGGGAAGCACCGGGCCTGTCCGCGGGTCAATAAACTGTTCTTCATCGCCTATGTCAACCGGGAGGGGGAGGAGCAGAAAACCCCTGTTTCCCTGGGGCGGACGCTGAACATCAGCAAGAACGGGGTCGGCATGGAGGTGTTTCAGCAGATCGGCATCGGCTCTTCCATGGAGATGGAACTCGACCTGGAGAACTCGCTTCTCCCCGTGCAGGGGCGGGTTGTCCATGCGGAGTCCTACGGAAACGGAGCCTATTATCTCGGCATCGTGTTCAACGAACCCCAGGAGCAACTGGCCCACCTGGACAGAGAAGTCCCGGGTTAGCAGCACACAATTGTCCGCCATGGCGACGTGATCATAACAGCAAAAGGAGACACACGATGGAGGAAAGAACGGGTAGCGTTACCTTCAAGGGGAACCTCATAACACTTGTTGGCCCGGAACTCAAGGTCGGAGACCGGGCTCCCGATTTCCGGGTGGTCGATACCGCCCTTGCGCCGCTGGCCCTTGCGGATTTTGCCGGCAAGATCAAGATATTCAGCGCCGTCCCCTCTCTGGACACGCCGGTATGCGACATGGAAACGCGCCGTTTCAACCAGGAGGCGGCCACCCTTCCCGATTCGGTGGTGGTGCTCACGGTGAGCCTCGACCTCCCCTTTGCCCAGAAGCGCTGGTGCGGTGCGGCAGGGATCGACCGGGTTCGAACCCTCTCCGACTACCAGGACCGTTCCTTCGGCCTCTCCTACGGGGTGCTCATTAAGGAACTGAAGCTCCTCTCACGCTCCATCTTCGTGGTGGACGCCCAGGACACCATCCGCTACATCCAGCATGTGCCGGAAGTCACCACGGAGCCGGATTACGGGGCGGTCATGAACGCGGTGAAGGGGTTGCTGTAACCTTCGGTGGCATTCCGCGGCACAGAACTACATTTGGAGGCGATAATGTTCGACAACATCGGTGTGCAGGGAGCGGTGAGAAAGGCGATACAAACGGAAAAAAACGCCATGAATTTTTACGAGCTTGGGGCACGGCTAATGCAGGACAGGGACGCCAAGCGAGTTTTCGAGCTCCTGGCTCAGGAAGAGCGTGTCCATGCCGGCCATTTTTTCAAGGCGTACGACGGCAGTGACATTGCATCCTTCGACGACTTCATGAATGCCCCTCCTGAAGAAGAGTCAACCTGGTTGGCCGCCATGGCCAAGACCATCGACGAAGGGTTCAATGAGCAGAAAGCGCTGGAACTGGCACTGAAAAACGAGCAGAAGCTCGAAAAGACCCTGCGGGAAACTGCCGCCAAAATAGAGAACCAGCAGGTACGGGCGGTTTTCGAGCTCAATGCCCGGGAGACCCACAATCACTTCGAGGTTATCGAAGCGGAGTACGCCCGGGTCATGGGGATGGTCCACGATTCGGACATGGATACCTACGTGCGGGAATGACCGTCGCGGGTATGGATAACGGGAAGAAGGCCTGCACTGTTGCAGGCCTTTTTTTGTTGAGTGGCAGGGACCGTGCTCATACGCAGACAGGGACAAATCGGCTTGCGCCTTCCCGCTTCGCGGGCTATACTCCCCCCATGTTTACTTACCGCATTACGGAAACCGATCACTGCCGCCGGATGGAGAACCTGCTCTACAACCTTCTCCCGGCCGCTCCCCACGGCTACCTGAAACAGCTGGCGAAAACAGGCCACCTGCAGGTCAACGGTGCCCCCACCTCCCTCGACACGCTCCTGCGCCTGGGGGATGCAGTGACCCTCAAGGAGAGCGGCCGGACCCGGCAACTCCTGGCCGGCAGCCGGCCCGGCCTCGACATCCTCTACGAAGACCAGTGGCTCATGGTGTTCAACAAGGAGCCCGGCCTTCCCATGCACCGGGCCGCGGAAGTCGATGAGCGGAACCTGGTCGAGCTCGGGATGAAACTCGTGACGGAACGGGGGGGAGAAGGGAAGCTGCGGCCGATCAACCGGCTCGACCGGGGGACCTCCGGCGTGGTTATGCTGGCAAAGAGTTCGGCATCTGCGGCCATGTTCGGCCAGATGCTGCAGGAAGAGGGGCTGGACAAGCTGTACCTTGCGGTGGTGGCAGGAAAACCGGCGCCGACGGGGAGCATTTCGGCTGCATTGGAGGGTAAGGAGGCCGAAACCAGGTTCCGCGTCCTGTTCCAGGGAAAAGGGATCGCCTTCGTGGCGGTCTGGCCGGTCACCGGCCGGATGCACCAGATCCGCCAGCACTTCAAGATCACCGGCCATCCCATCCGCGGGGACAAGCGGTACGGCGGTGGAACTCTGCCGGAGTACCCCGGCCATCTCCTCCACTCCTTCCGCACTACCTTCGTGCACCCCTCCACCGGAACCAGACTGACGCTCCACGCCCCCCTCCCCGCCGGCTTCATCGCCCAGCTCAGGCTCATGGCAGGAGACATGCTCGCCCCCCTGTTGCGGGAACTGCCCGAGCTCTAGCCGGCGGATTCTCCGACACGACGGGCAAGCCGGTCAAGGAGTTCGCGGGGTTTCAGCATCGTCCCCTTCTCCTCGCCGCGCACCTGCTCGTAGAAGGCGCAGGAACGGCAATCGAAGTACTTACGGGCGAACTGCCCCTGGACCACGCCACCGCAGAAGGTGCCGGCCACCACCCAGCATGCGCGCCCACCGTTAGTACCCCCATGGACGCCATCGAGCGCACCGGCCAACGCCGCCGGGCAAACATCCTCCCCGGCTCCGCCGTTACCCGCCGGTCCGCGCCCGCAGGCCATGATTTCCCAGCAGTTCTTCTTTCCCACGCGATTCCCCGTCATCCATTGTCGTGCGATTTTACCATACGTAGAACGCGGAAGAACCGCTGTATTCGTATGGCAGATTTATCCACGAAAAAGGGGAGAGCCGTTGGCTCCCCCCGATGACATCAAACTGCTGTCAGGCGCCGATCTTCAGTACGATCTTGCCGAAGTGCCGGTCCTCTTCCATCATCCGGTGGGCTTCCACCACCTGGTCGAGGGGGAAGACCTTCTCGATGATCGGGACGATAGTCCGGTCGGCGAATTTGGGGAGGGCGGTCTTCGTGAACTCGGCGACGATCTCCCCCTTGTCCTTCACCGGCCGGGAACGGAGCACGGAGCCGATGATCTGCTGGCGCTTCACCATCATGAGGGCGAGGTTGAGCTCCGCCTTGATGCCGGAGATGATGCCGATGATGACGAGACGGCCCGCATAGCCGAGGGAGTTCATGTTCGGTGCCAGGTACTTGGCTCCCACATGGTCGAGGATCACGTCCACCCCCTTCTTGTTGGTGAACTCCTTGACGAGCTCGGAGAAGTCGGGGGTCTCCCGGAAGTTGACGACCAGGTCGGCGCCCAGCTGTTTGACCCGGTCGATCTTTTCCGGCGCGGCGGTGACGATGATCTTCGTGGCGGGGACCAGCGCCTTGCAGAGCTGGATGCCGGCGGTATTCACTCCGCCGCCGCCGCCGTGGAGGATGACAGTATTGTTGTCCTTCAGCCCGCCGATCATGAAGACGTTCAGGAATGCGGTTATGTAGGACTCGCAGACGCAGGCCGCCTCCTCGAAGCTCATGGCCTCCGGAATCCGCATCAGGTGGCTGGCGTAGGCAACCGCGTACTCAGCGTAGGCCCCTCCCCCCACCAGGGACATGACCCGCTCTCCCTTCTGCCAGCCGGTGACCCCCGGCCCGACCGCTTCGATCACCCCGGCGACCTCGAGCCCGAGGATCTCCGAGTCACCCGGCGGCGGCGGATATTTCCCTTCCCGCTGCACCAGGTCCGGCCGGTTGATGGAGGTCGCCATCACCTTGACGAGCACCTGTCCTTCACCCGGCTGGGGAATGGCCACCTCCCCGATCTTCAGCACCTCCAGCCCGCCGAATCCTTCCAGTAATACCGCTTTCATACCGTCCCTCCTCTCATATCGATAATATCAATCCCGCATTATTTTTCGTGTCCAACCGGAAACTCCGGATGTGACACTATCGGTTTCCAATTCGGAAACGAGGAGTTTTTCGTCCTGGCAAGGAAACCGAGGGGTTGCGCGGAGGTGTACGTCGGTACGCCGCACAAGCAAACCCGATGGTTGACACCGCCAGGGCGGAAAAGAACCGTTTCCGGATGGAAACTATTTCGTGCCGGTGGCCGGCTTGGCCGGTGGCGCCACCAGCTTGGACACCTTCGCCCTGATCCGCTTGAACTCGGCCGGGTCCCCCGGCTGCCAGCTCTTCGGTGGCAGTTGGCCGATCTCGGACCGCACCTCCTGGATCCGTTCGGCGGTAAGGGGGTGGGAGGAGAAGAACCGGGCCAGCTGGCTCGGGTTACTGGCGCTCTTGCTGTCGAGCTTGGTGAAGAAGGTGAGCATCCCTTCCGGGTTGTACCCCGCCTTGTACATGGTCTCCACCCCCAGGTAGTCCGCCTGGCTCTCCATGCTCCTGCTGTAGGACATCATGCCGGCCTTGCCGAACATCTGGGAGGCAAGCTGGGCCAGGAGTCCGGGATTCTGCCCCAGCACCAGCTGGAGGACCAGGGAGTAGCCGTACTCCTGGGTCATCTGACGGGTGCCGTGGCGCGCCACCACGTGATTGATCTCGTGGGCCATGACCGCCGCCATTTCGGCTTCCGAGTCGGCCATCTTGATGAGGCCCGTGTTGACGTAGGTGTGCCCGCCGGGAATGGCGAAGGCGTTGACGCTGTCGTCCAGCACCACCTTGAAGGTATAGGGGAAATCGACGCTCCGCGCACCGGTCAGAAGCCTCCTCCCGACTCGCTCCACGTACCCCTGCAGCTCCGGATCGTTCACTACCGTGTACTGTTTCTCGATCTCCACGGCAAACTTGTCCCCCAGATCCTTTTCCTCGGCGACGGAGATGAGATTGAACCCCTGGATATCGGTCTTGTTCACGGCGCAACCGGCCATGAACTGGGTGAGAAGGAGCAGACCGAGGATTAGCATCCGGCGCATGTTCATGTCAGAGACCTCCCGGTCCCGGGGAAAGGTACTTCCCGCGGACCTTAATTATGATCAGTACTGGTAGAGAGTGATGGGGTGAACGGCGTGAAAAGGGCCTGGACCGGTACTCAGTGTACCACCTTAACTCCGTTGCGCCAGGAGCTTCCTCCCCACCCAGTGGCTGGCGAACTGGTAGGCGATACGGCCGCTCCAGTCCCCTTTCTTCCGGGACCAGAGAATCGCCTCGTCCTGCGCATCCTTGTCCCATGACAGGGTGGTGCCGTTCTTCGTGCAGAGCCGGTCGATCCACTGGGCGACCACCTCCAGGTACTGGTCCTGGGTAAAGGGGTGGAAACCGACCCAGAGGCCGAACCGGCCGGAGAGGGAGATCTTCTCCTCCACCGCCTCCCCGTGGTGGATTTCGTTGTTGACGAGCATGGCCCCCCGGTTGTCGCTTTCGTACTCGGGAAGGAGGTGGCGGCGGTTGGAGGTGACGTAGATGAGGACGTTGTCGGGGGGGGCGTAGACCGACCCGTCGAGGGCGCTCTTCAGCATCTTGTAGCTGGAATCCCCCGTCTCGAAGGAGGCGTCGTCGGAGAAAATGATGTACTTGTACGGCTCGGTCTTGATGGCGTCCACGATGTCGGGAAGATGGATCAGGTCGTCCTTGTCCACCTGGATAACCCGCAACCCCCGGGGAGCGTAGCGGTGAAGCAGCGCCCGCACCAGTGACGACTTGCCGGTCCCCCGGGTCCCCCAGAGGAGGACGTTGTTGGCGGGAAGTCCGGCCAGGAACTGGCGGGTGTTTTCCTCCACGGCCCCCTTCTGCTTGTCGATGCCGAGCAGGTCGTCCATCTGGATGCTTTCGATCTCCGGCACCGGTTCCAGGCAGCCGCTGAAGGAATGGCGGCGCCAGTTGGCGGCGTGGCATGCGCTCCAATCGATCGGTGGCACCGGCCGGGGGAGAAGCATCTCCACCGAGGTCAACACCCTCTTGAGCTGGTCGCGCAGTTCCTCATCCATCTGGTTTGTCCTCCTGTCAGTAGGGATCGCGCCCGGATTTATGCCAGATTTGGTCGGACTGAGTGAGCAAAACCGCAGGCGTAGCAGGGCCACGTCGAGGATTGTGCGATTGAAGGCCGGTCAAAGATGGCGTGAAGACGGGTGCGATTCTAGTGGTCGTGATAGCCGAGCACCACCAGTATGCAGCTCCCGTCGGCGATGACGTTGATGCCGTGCTCCTCGCAGGCGGCGATCGCCCTGGGGCTCTGGGCGCCGGGCTGCATCCAGATGTTCTCGATTCCCCTGGAAATCGCCTCCGCCACCACCTGCTCGGTGATGGCAGGGGGGGTAATGACGGAAAGGCTCTTCACCTCGGGGGGGAGGTCGGCCACGGTCGCCACGCAGGGGGCACCCTCGATCTCCGTGGCCCGGGGATTGATGCCGATGACCCTTTTTCCGTTTTCAAGGTAACAGCGGAGGACCTTGTTGCCGAACTTCTCCCGGTTGGTGGACGCCCCCGCCACACCGAAGACCTCCGCCCCAAGGAATTTTTCGATCCGTTCACGTACGTTCATGGTCTCTCCTCCATGTTCAGGTTTTTTCCTCCATTCCCGCGGACGTCCGTCATGGCCTCAGGAGTGGAGGGAAAGCCCGAGCGGCAAGCGGACACCCGCCGAAGTTCTCCATTGCAGGGAATGCCGGGCGAAACACTGCAGCTCTTACGGTTACAATCGGCCAGGGTCCGCAGCGAAGGGCCGACCGCAGCGGATGAGGCGATGACGGACGTTCCCGTTCCCTTTCAGCGCTTGGCAGTGGTAACACCGCCCGACAGTTCGCGGACCAGTTCGTCGTAGGTACCGAGGGACTTGATCAGGGGACTGGCCTTGCGGCTGCTGTCGTTGAACAGCTGCAGCTTGGCATTGAAGGCACCGTTCCGGTTCTTCAGTCCGGCGATGCTCTCGCTGAGAAAGCTCTTTTCCTTCTTGGCCGCATCCCCCCGGGTGATGAACGACTTGGTCTTGTTCCAGTATTCGTCGGTGCTCCCCACGTAGTGGTTGACGCTCTCCAGGAAGGCGAGGGAGGAGGCGGACAGATCGGCGGTGCCGGTGAGCTTCTGCTGCACATCCTGCATGTCCCGCCCGAGCTGCTCGTCGGCAAACCGGTTCAGCGCCCCGACTTCCTTGGGGTTCGGCCGGGCCGGGTCGAGGGCCTCGACACGACTGACGAACTGCTGGGAACTCCCCAGGTAGCGGCTGATCGCAACCGACGTGGCATTGAGGGAGAGGACCCCCTGGGAGACGAACTTGGTGAGGAGCGAGGCCTGGCCGGCATAGGGGATGGGGAGAACCCGGGCGAACCCGGCCGCGATGGACCCCGCCTCGATATACTTGGCATAGCCGGAAAGGCTGCCGGACATCCATTTCACGTAACTTTCGAAATCGGCCATGGACTGGCGCTGGGTCTTGGTGTCCCGGGCGATCTCCTGCAGCCGCTGGAAGTTCCTGGTGGCGAGGGCTTCGGCGGTCAGGGCCGGTTTTTCCTCGAGGGCCTTGAGTCGCTCCTGCAGGCGGGCGTTCTCCTGCTGCAGGGTGGTTATGGTCAGGTCCTTCTGGTCGACGGGGGGTACCGTCTCCGTGACCACGGCGGGGGCAGCCTCCCCGATCGGTGCCTCGGCGGCAACGGCGACCCCTCTCCCGACCGACAGGCCGAGAATGATGGCGAGTGTAATGGTGATGCGCATGAACAGAATTCTCCCTGGAAATGTGTTATGGAAGCAGTCCCGGCAAGGCCCAACATACCGGAATTACGGGGCTAAGACAAGGGATATTACTTGCGGCCCGCCGGCGCGACGGGACCGAAGACGATCTTCAGCCCCGAGCCGACCCGCTGCAACGCATGGACCGGGAAGACCGCCCTGTCCGCGTCCAGCACCAGCCGGACCTTGTCCGGGTATCTGCCGACGCGGAGCTTGCGCACGCCGAAACGGTTGATCGCCACTTCCTTGGCCGCCATGGAACTCTCCCCCGGCGCGATGTCGATCACCAGCCGCCCCGGATTGGTGAGAGTGAAGGTGGTGAAGCGCTCGATGGCGGTCTGGGCGACGATCTCGATGCTCTCCTTGCTGCTCCTGACGTCGCTCACCACGGGGGGTGGGCCGAAGGACGGTACCACCGGCTGGAGGGCCTGTTTTACAGAGGATTTTTCCGTCGTCTTGCTCTCGGGAGCCTTGGCTGCCGGGGCTTTCCCTGCCGCCGGAAGTGGCGGCGGCGTTACGGTTTTCTTGCTCTCCTTCTTCACCGGAGCGGGGGGCGCGACGGCAGCCCCGGCCACCGGCAGGGGCTTGAGCATGGCGAATACCCTGGTCTTCTCCACGGGATGGGGAGCGACGCTGATCTCCGCGTCCCGGGCGAGGTCGATGATGGCGCGGCTCAGGACCCGTCCGTTGATCGTGCGCCGCTCCACGGTGACCCGCTTGATGAGGCTCGTGTCCGCCGGTACCACCGGCGCGATGTTTCCCGGCTCGATGTCGTAGAGGTCTACCATGGCCCGCCGGAGCTGGGGCATGGTGTAGCAGGAGACCTCCGTAGGTTGCCGGTCGGTGACGAATTCCACCCGGGGAGAAGCGCCGCCGCCGGTCTTGATCTCCTTCAGGGTTCCGGCAGCAGAAGCCGCCTGGACGGCGGTCAGGGTGAACATGAACAACAGGATGGCGGTGCAGACGGTCCGTACGTGACCCATGGGGACTCCTCGCGGTAAACAGGTTAGTTTCCATCCGGAAACTCCGGATGGAAACCAGGTTAAGTGCCCTTAAAATAACGGATTGGGGGGCGGCAGGCAAGGGATATTTGAGACCGGGACTCGGGACTCGGGACTGGAGGCCGGTAAAGGCTCACACGAACTCGTTTCCGACCCGGAAAGGAGGGATTTTTTGTCCTGGCAAGGAAATCAAGGAATTGCACGGAGGCGTGTATATCGGTACGCCGCACACGCAAGGCCGCAGATTGACACCGCCAGGGCAAAAAAGGACCCTTTCCGTTCGAAACTACATCATTTCCACCGGATCGATGTCGATCACAAGCCTTACCTGGGCCGGCAGGTCGATGGCACCGCGGAAGCCGTTCACCAGCCGGTGCAGGTCGCTGCGGGCGGGGGCCTTGAGGAGAATCTGCCAACGGAAGCGGCCGCGCAGCTTGCCGAGGGGTGAGGTGACGGGGCCGAGGATCTCCACCCTGCTCCGGAGGCGCCCCTTGAGCTGCTGCAGGAGACGGGCGGCCCGTTCCGCCCCCTGCTCCACGGCTGCCGCGTTGGTGCCGGAGAGGTGGAGGGCGGCCAGGAAAGCGAAGGGAGGGTAGCCGGTCTCCCGGCGGAAGGCCAGTTCCTCCTCGTAGAATCCGGCCACGTCGTGGCTGACGGCATGGCGGATGGCGTAGTGATCGGGCGCCAGGCTCTGGACGATGACCCGCCCCGGCGCGTCCCCCCGGCCGGCCCGGCCGAGCACCTGGGTGATGAGCTGGAAGGTCCGCTCGGCGCTGCGGAAATCGGGGATATTGAGGGTCGCATCGGCGGAGACCACCCCCACCAGGGTGACGCCGGGGAAGTCGTGCCCCTTGGCAATCATCTGGGTGCCGATGAGGATGTCGATCCGCCCCTCCTCCAGCCCCCGCAGGATCCGGGCGTGCCCTCCCCGGCCGCTCGTGGTGTCCCGGTCCATCCTGCTCACCCGGGCCTCGGGAAGGAGCTCCCGCACCTCCTCCTCCACCCGCTCCGTCCCCCGCCCCAGCAGACCGATGGACGGACTCTCGCAGCCGGGGCAGACGGAGGGGGCCGGGATGGAGTAGTCGCAGTAGTGGCAGAAGTGGCGCTCCCGGCGCCGATGGTAGGTGAGGGTCACGGCACAGTTGGGGCAGCGGAGGACGAAGCCGCACTCCTGGCAGACCAGGTAGGTGGCGAACCCGCGCCGGTTGAGAAAGAGGAGTGACTGCCCCCCTCCCGCCAGGTTGTCGGCCAGCGCGGCGGCCAGGGGGGGAAGGAAGGTCTCCCCCTTCTTCCCCCGGGCATCCACCAGCTCCACCGTCGGCATGGGGAGGTCGCGCACCCGCCGGGGGAGCTCCAGGCAGCCGAGCCGCCCTTCTCGGGCGGCGTGGAAGCTCGTTACCAGCGGTGTGGCGGAACCGAGGAGGACCACCCCCTTTTCCATCTTCCCCCGGACCAGGGCCAGGTCCCGGGCATGGTAGCGCACCCCTTCCGACTGCTTGTAGGACCCCTCGTGCTCCTCGTCCACCACGATGATGCCGAGCCGTTCCAGGGGGGCGAATATGGCGGAGCGGGCGCCGATGACGATCTCCGCCTCCCCGCGCCGGATCCGGCGCCATTCGTCGAAACGCTCCCCATCGGAGAGGCCGCTGTGGAGGACCGCGATGCCGCAGCGGAAGCGGCGCTTGAAGCGGCGAACCAGCTGGGGGGTGAGGGCGATCTCCGGCACCAGGACGAGCGCCGTCTTCCCCCGGGAGAGCACGTGGGCGATGGCCTGGAGGTAGACCTCGGTCTTGCCGCTCCCCGTAACCCCGTGAAGGAGGAAGGGAGCGAAGGCGGCCGTATCGCAAGCAGCGACGAGGCGGGCCAGGGCCGCCGCCTGGTCGTCGTTCAGGACATGGGGGGTGTCGTGCTCGAACACTTCCTCCCGGAACGGGTCGCGGTAGACCTCCCGCGCCGTGGCCGCCACGAACCCCAGTTCCCGGAGCCGCTTGAGCTGGGGGGCGCAGGGACCGAACCGCTGGCGGAGAAGATGGGCCGGCGCCTCCTCCATCCCCGCCAGGAACGCCAGGATCTCTCCCCCCCTTCCCCGTGGTTGTGTGACTCCTGCCGCAGCCGGGAGGGACCGGTAGAACAGCTCCGTCTTCACCCGCTTCCCGCCCGCCAGCACCTCTTCGGTGGCGCTGGTCCCGTCCGGACCCGCCACCTGGCGCTTTCGGCTGGTGAGGTTGATCCCCGCCGGCAGTGCCGTCTTCAGCACCTCGCCGAGGGGAAAGAGGTAGTAGGAGGCGACCCAGCGGAGAAACGCCAGCTCCGCCTTCGTGACGAGTGGTTCCGCGTCCAGTACCTCGATGATCTCCTTCAACTCCGCCGCCGTGGCGTCCCCCGGACCGAGGACGTACCCGGTCACCTTGCGCCGGCCAAACGGCACCAGCACCCGCTTGCCGGCCGCTGCCGACGCCGCGAGCCGTTCCGGCACCCGGTAGGAGAAGGTCTGGTCGATCCTTACCGGAATGGCGACCTCGATGATGGTGGGGGGGGATGCTGACATAATGGTGGAGTCTACAGCGGACGGGAAAAATAGACAAGGGGGAGATGGGGGAAGTGCCAGATCCCGAGTCCCGGCCTTTCCCTATTGCATTTCACCAATCCCAGGTCCCGGATCCCGGATCCCGAGTCCCGGCTTACCAGCCTACACGGACGGCACCATGTCCAGTTCCTGTTCTATGTCATTTCCGTTGACCAGCACCTTGTCCCCATTCTCCTCGGTGCGAACCAGGCCACTTTCCACCCATTCGTCTATCCGAGATGCGGGGATACCGTACTTTGCGGCTGCCTGCTCGACTGTGTACCACGTTTTGGTAAGTGACATGGCGCTCCCCTTCCCTTTCGTTTCAGTAACTATACCACATCTTCGGCACCGGTCCCCGCCTTCAAAGATTTGCTGACCCCAGGTCCCGAGTCCCGGGCCACGGCCTTTAAACCTTGACACACCTGTCTCCACGTGTGTATGTAGATGAGGAATTTGCCATGCAGTACCCAGGAGGGGCCGATGAGTGACGACGATCAACCCAAAAGCCATGTCGAACCGCTGCTCCTTCTGTGTGGCGCCTTCCTTGCACTCGCCATTTCGGGCCTCAATCCACATGACCGTCTGACGTGGATACTGGAAATTTTCCCCTTTCTGCTAGCCGTGCCGATTCTTGCCGCGACCTACCGCACATTCCCCCTCACGCCGCTGCTCTACCGGCTGATCGTCGTCCACGCCATCATCCTTTTCATCGGCGGGCATTACACCTACGCCGAGGTCCCGTTCGGCTTCACCCTGCAGGATATGTTCGGGCTCTCTCGGAACCCCTATGACCGGATCGGCCATTTTGCCCAGGGCTTCGTGCCGGCAATCGCAGCCCGGGAAATTCTTCTGCGGCGGACTCCCCTTGTTCGCGGAGGTTGGCTGTTCTTTATCGTTGCTTCCATCTGCCTCGCCATCAGCGCCTGTTACGAGTTCATCGAATGGTGGTCGGCAGTTGCGCTCGGACAGGGCGCCGATGCCTTCCTGGGAACGCAGGGCGATCCCTGGGATACCCAGTGGGACATGTTCACTGCGCTTCTGGGGGCGTTGACAGCACAATTGGTGCTTGCGCCGCTGCATGACCGGCAGATGCGTCTCGTTGCCGCACAGCAAAAAGGTACGGCTTCCCCTGAAGTTGCGACTCAAGGCGAGAGTTGAGTGCCTGTTGTCAGTGTGGGAGCTGATGGGGCAGTTTTTTATGATCGCAATACAAATGCCTATCACCAGATTCTTTCCCAGGGGGTGGGGGTATGACAGATATTAGGAGGGCATATTGAAGATTATAGTTATAATTTGCTTTACTGTCACGGCTCTGGCAGTAAACGCAACTGCAGAAATGAATGAATTCGAATCGTGCCACTGCAAAAACGGTCTGGCCACCAAGGGAGACACAAAACAGGAGGTACTGGAGGATTGTGGTCAACCAGTTCGTAGTCAGTTTAATGTTCGGCGGGATTGTTACGAAATGTGGCTGTACAACTTTGGTCCTACGGAGTTCATGCAGGGCGTCTGTTTTGACAACAGTGGTCGGGTGAAGAAGGTTCTTAGTCTTGAACGCGGCTATTAGCTGCGCGATGTAAGTAGACTAACTGTGCAATAATGCCAACATGGCAGAAGGACCGCCTGAAATTAGCAGAGCAAGAGGGTTAAAAACAATTACACCGATAGACTCGCCACAAATGATTGTCGCCTCGTGTCAGGAATTTCAAAAACGAGTAGCCGATGAATTGAAGTGGGCCGGGAACGGAGACGAGCAGAACTCTATCCTCATTTCCGCACTCTACGAGTTCGCCGATGCTATTCTTGATGCACTCCGGAAGGCCGCAGAGGCAGGCGGCGAAGCATCACATGACTATATCAAGGCCCAGACGACAACCCTCGATCTCTTGAGTTGGCTGGCGATCCCTCTGGTTCGTTCCAGCACGAGTTACCGAAGTGCCATCACGGTGTTCGATGACGTGACGGAAAAGTGTGCCGATCCGCAGGTGCGCAAGAAGCTCGTAAGCTACACGAACCAGCTCAAAAACCGATGGCTCCAGGAAGAGCCCGCAGTGCTGATCCATAATCCTCGTGCGCGCAGACTTCGGCGTGGCGGCGAGGGGCAAAGCCATTCTATGCTCATCACCATGCTGGTTGTGCTGGCAGTCGGGGTGGTTGCCGTTTTCATGTTGGCTCCCGGCCATTTCGGGACGCTCTTGGTGGGTAATCGTACCGGGCAGTCCATGCAACCACCGGCACCGGCCAGTACGGCGACCGGAACAGAGCTGCAACAGCCTCCGGCAGCCTCAAATGAACCACCAGTCCCAAATCAGGTGCTAGCGACCCCTTCCGAAGGAGCCAACTTCTACAAGTACACGGACGCCAATGGTGTAATCCACTTCGTCGACAATGGAGACAACATCCCCCCTGCCTATCGCAACCAGGTTACGCAGTACAAGGATAGCGAGAAGGGGCAGACGACCAGCGTGAGAATTGTCGGTGACCAGGTGCTTGTGCCGGTAACCTTGCGCAACGGCAGTATAGCCGTACAGGTGTGGCTCGTCCTTGATACCGGGGCTTCGTTGACCACGATCCATGAAGATGTCGCCGCCCGGCTCAATATCGACTGGAACTCCACTCGTGGAAGGTCGGTGCGGATTGCCGACGGAAGCCAAGTTGCCACCAGGTCAGCCATGCTCGAATCAATTTCTGTCGGGTCGAAGACCAGCTCCCCTGCAGAGGTGAGCATCATGCCGTTTCAGGGTGAGAAGGGGAAAGCAGAAGGGCTTCTTGGCATGAACTTTCTCCGTGACCATCGCTTCCACATCGACTTCGCCAACCAGCAGTTGCGCTGGAACTGATTAAACCCGCCACTCACGATCGCGGCAAGTTCCCAGAATTGATGTAGACTATACTGACAGATTTCAATGACCGCGGTTCTCCCGGAAATGCGGAACGCGTCTTCGTTGCAAGCAAGGGGTAACGTATGAACCTTCATCGAATCGTATGGTTTGTAAACCGTTTTACGATCTATGTGGTGCTGTTCGTGCTTTTAGTTGCCATCATAGTTACACTTGCCTATGAACAGTGGCTGATCAGCCTTGTTGCCATGGTCGTGTTCTTCCTTGCCCTCTACAAAGGGCTGATCCGGCTCAAGATCCTCACGAATTCGGTGGTAGTGCGCGACGGGAAGGTGGTCTTCTTTGTTCCCGAGACGACGGTTCGTAACCGGTTCGATTTTGTATCGCGCGGGCAGAGCATCGTCGAATTACCGGAATTCCAGTTGCTGGACCGGCCATTCAAGGTGGAGATCTTTTCTCCGGGCCGAGAGGGGACGGTGTGGAGCTGCCGTCTGTCGCTCCGCTTCGAATACCTCATGCAGCCGGCAGCGTGGCAGCGTGCCTACGACAGTTTTGTCGCCCACGGGGAACGCCTGCCATCGGCAGTCAAGAAGCTGCTGGTGGAGAGCTCTGCCCGGCTGGAACTCAAGCCGGTCGCCATGACCGGCGACGACGCCATGCGGGAGTTCCTGACGCCGGTCGTCGCGCACCTGAATCGTGCGCTGGCGGACGTTGGCCTGGAAGTGGTGGACGTGCAGTGCTCATTCACCGAAGCTCCGACCCTGGCCCGCCTTCTGGGTGGCGATCAGCAGGAGGCTGAAAAGGGATCGACGGAAGAGGTTTTCAAGTGGCAGGTCCGGGAGGAAAAAGGGTCGCCGAAAGGAAGGGGTGCGCTTCTGGAGGTGCCTGGTAAAGAGAGCACACTATGATCGATCGCACAACGAAAGACCCCCTGCACGGCATCACCCTGGAAGCCATGCTTGCCTGGCTGGTGGAACATCAGGGCTGGGAAGCCATGGGACGGCGGATCGATATCCGGTGTTTCCACAATTCCCCCAGCATCAAGTCCAGCCTGCAATTCCTGCGCAGGACCCCCTGGGCGAGGGCCAAGGTCGAGCGGCTGTACCTGCGGCTTGCCGCCTCGGCCCGGTTGCCGGGAAAGGAGCGGCCATGAAACTGACAGGGGCACCCAAGCTGGTGGTCTGGGCGGAGAAGGTGCGGAAGGACCGGCTGAAGGTCTGGCAGGAGACCTCTCCGGAGGTATTCAAGGCCATCGAACCCCTGGTGAACCGGCAGACGAATGCCGACTGGTGGATATCCAACAAGGACAAGGGGCTGGAGGTGGTCTGCACGCAGCTGCTCACAGGGAAACGGCCGCAGTCGGCCGCCGGCCCGCGGAAGCAGGGAAAGCCCGGGGGTAGCGATTGACATGCACACAGCCGGCTCGAGAGGACGACAACCGATGACCGATTCCACCTGTGATTTCTATTGCGGCAAGATCCTGAAGGGCCTGCTGGACGTGCCGGTCTACTACGAGAACGAGCGGGTCTTCGCCTTCCACCACACCAACCCCCTGTGGGAAAACCACGTCGTCCTCCTCCCCAAAAAGCACGTCGAGTCGCTGATCACCCTGGAAGATGCGGACAATGACCTGCTGCTGGAGCTGATGCAGACGGCGAAAATGATCGCCGGGGACTTCATGGCCCGCTTCGGGGCGGCCCGGGTCTACACCAACCTGGGCGAGTACCAGTCCTCCAAACATCTCCACTGGCATATCGGCGCAGGCCCGCAGCTGCGGCCGTACTGAGCGGCGGGAAATTCTGGGGACCGTTCAGCCCCGGATGTGCTATTATAAAGCCAGGCAGAAACAATGGTTCGACGCAGTTGCACCGTGAACGAACCGAGAAGGAAAGGAGGTTGCCACCATGACAGGCATCGGCTGGGAAATGTTCGGAACGGGCATGAGCCTGCTTATCATCACACTGGTATCGGCCATCCTCTTCGTGTACATCTGGTTGCGGTCGGGAGACGATATGCATATGACCACCCATCCCCATGTGGACAGAATGGCCGGAGATGAAGGGGAAGACTGGTAAACAATACAACACGAGCAGTGATAACGGGACAGGCTGCGTTTCGCGGGAAATGCAGCCTGTCCCGATTTTGCGAGAAACACACATCAACTCTGGAGAACACACCTATGAAAGTCGACCTGGCCCTGCTGAACAACCTGCTAAGCAAACGATCCGATGAGATTGAACAGAGCGTTGCCGGGACCGGCTATCTGGCAAGAACGGTCATCGGCGTCGGCACCTTTTTGCTCGATAACGAAGGGGACACCGATCTGCTGACCTCCAAGCAACTCGCCACCTTTGAAAAGTTTCTCGAACCGCTGCTGGAGTCCCGCCCGATCAGACCGGGGAAGTGATTTCCGGAATTTGTGCCGCTCCCGTTCCAAGGAGTGGTATAGTATGGCTAACCGTGGAGAGATGTTTTGATACGCACCATAACCGTACGTGATAAGGAGTACCAGTCATGAGCAAAGGCGAGGACACCAAGAAAGCCGTTAAAAAAGCACCTGCCAAGACACCGAAGGAAAAGAAGGCTGAAAAAAAGATCAAAAAAGCGGAAAAGAAGAAATAGTCCGACAATCTCGACACAGAAAAATTAGGAACTGAAGGTGGAACTATGAGGATATTTAACGTGTGGAGTGCCGAGAGAATTTGCCGTACCCGCATGATCAGCCAGGATTTTTTCGAGTGCAAGGTGAAAAAGCCAAACCCCAAGTTCTGTGAGTACTCTCTCCGCATGGGGGGCAGCTTCATCTGCAATCATCTGGGCCGTCTCGGATTTTCGAACCAGAAATAGCGGGCCCGTCTCCCTTGCGGTGTACGGGGTAGAGGCGGCCAATCGGCCGCCTTTGCTGTTTCTGCGGCAACGTCCGATGTCACCGCCCTATGTGCGCATTTTCAACTGTTGCGCTCATGCCAGCGCCGCACCGCATCCACATCCCGCATGACGCCATGCACGTCGGCCGGTTTGCTGCCCTGCTCAAAACGGCCGGTCAGCGGGGTCTCCGGCCTGAGCTCGCCGGTGGCATAGAGTTTCCAGATCTCCCGGCCGTAGTCGGTGGCCAGGAGTTCGGGCGCGAACCGGCCGAAGTAGGCGGTCATGTTGGCGACATCCCGCAAGAGCATGCCGGCTGCGTTGTTGTTCCCCGCGGCATCGATGGCCTGGGGAAGGTCGATGATGACCGGCCCGTCGCTGCCGACGAGCACGTTGTACTCGGACAGGTCGCCGTGGACGAGTCCGGCGCAGAGCATGAGAACGATCTGCCCGATCAAGGTGCGGTGGTATTCGCGGGCCTGCGTCCCGGTCAGCTTGACATCGTTGAGCCTCGGCGCGGTGTTGCCGTTATCGTCGACCACCAGCTCCATCAGCAATATTCCACCGACGTAGCTGAAAATTTTCGGCACGCGCACGCCAGCAGCGGCAAGGCGGCGCAGGGCATCCACCTCGGCGTTCTGCCAGGCACCTTCCTGCTCTTTCCTGCCATATTTCGTGTTCTTCCCTATGGCGCGGGCCTGGCGGCTGTTCTTCACCTTGCGCCCTTCCTGGTACAGGGTCTGCCTGCTGAAGCTCCGGTTGTCGGCGTCCTTGTATACCTTGGCACAGCGAAGCTCTCCCATGGACTGGACAACATAGACCTCGGCCTCCTTGCCGCTCATGAGCTGGGCGACGACCTCGTCGACGAGGCCGTTATGGACAAGCATCTCAAATTTTTTCGGCATTTTCATAAGGGTGTCATATCCTGTTCTGGCCGCGAGGGAGATGTTTTCACACATTTCCCCGTTCGTTGTGTGTTTTGGGTTGGGGGGAGGTTCGCTCGGAAGGAGTTGTGCGGAGTATCCCCGAGGGGGAGGAGAAGGAATTTCGGATTGAGGGTCCGTGAGGAGGTGTTTTCTGGAGGTACGCCGAGGTCAACTATACGCTAAGCAGCGGACAAAGGATAGCGCATTCCCGCCTTGCAACATCAAAGGGTGACCACCCGGCCACCCTTCTCGCCCCATCTCCCTTTGTCAGCGTCTGTTCCGCCAGCACTCGCAGCATTAACTGAGCGCGTGCTCATCGCCACTGATATGAACAAATCCTTCATGGCTTACTTCATGGTCGATGCTGCTGATCGTCCCGCAGACGTCACACAGGTATTTGTCCCCGATGCTTTCGTAGGAGCTGTGCTCACAGGCTCCGCTCCAGACCTTGATGTCGCACCGTTCATTCGTCATGACCTTTCGCCCCCTTTCTTCCTGGTCCCATTATAGCACGGGACGGAAGTCGACCGGGCGGGAAATTCCGGAATGCCGGGCCGTCTTGCGCACCTTCTTATCCGCAACGGAGCCGCTTCTTCCCCCCCTTAAACAGCACGTCGATCTTGTTCGGCAGGACGAGCTGCACGATGCCGAGCCCGAACAGGGGGTGCAGCAGCAGGTTGTTGACGCGGTACTTTCTTTCCATGTCGTACGGGATCGCCTTTTCCGGATCCCAGCCCGGCTGCAGTGCCTCCCACTCGGCAGCAGCAGCGGCCACCGGATCGGCTTTCGCCGTGCGCGTACGGGGCGTCGCCGTTTTTTTCAGGGTGGTCCTGGCAGCAGCAGGCTCTTTGGCCGCCTTGACCGGGTGATAGTTGTGCATGCTGTGGCAGGTATTGCACTCGACGCGCACGATCTTTTCCCCGACCATGGCGACGATGGTATGATTCATCAGTGCCCGGCAGCGGGTGCACTGGGTTTCAATGATGCTTCCGGCCGATAACGGTCTTCTCATGATGTTCTCCCTCGGTGTGGTGCCCAATAAAAAAACCACAGGGGTGGTCCCTGTGGTTCGGGTGACGGTCAGTTATAGCATGTTTCTCCATGCGGGGCAATTGCTAAACCGTCATCCTTTGTTCTGCGGCACCTGCGCTTCGGGCATGGGTTGCGCGACACCTAAGCCATGCTGTGCAGCGCCACCACGTTCCCTTCCGTATCCTCGAAGCGGCCGATGAAGCCATACTGACCGATGCTCGTCTTCGGCAGAAGCTCTTTTCCGCCGCCGGCTGCGACCCGTTCCAGCGTCGCCGGTATGTCCTGCACGGAGAAATAGATCACGGTCCCCGTCCTCGCGGGAACATAGCCATCACCCTTTACCAGCGAACCGGCGGCCCCCTGAGTCGCATTCTCGTTCATGGGGAACATTGCCATCAGGAGCGGGCCCATGTCCGACGTGGTGAGCGTATAGCCGAATACGGCTTCATAAAAGGCCTTGGCCCGATCCAGATCGACGACCGGAATCTCGAACCAGATAACCGGATTGATTGCGGTTGCCATCGTTATCGCCTCCTTTTCGTTTCCCGAAGTGACGACTGCCTTGTCACTTTGCTGTACTTACAGTGTAATCCTTTGGCGGTAAGACATAAAGGCAGTTTGTGATATGGTACGGGAGGGGCACGTCCCTGCTCCCGATTGCATTCCGGCCCCGGTGAGGTAAGCTCCCCTATGACGAGTGGCCACCCACCTGGCAGCAAGCGTTGCACCCGGTCGCGATTGACCATCCTCCGTGATTCTGGTACAGTGCCCCCGTCCGGTTACACGGGATTCGGCAGTTGATGGGAACGCACTACTGCCCAGGAGGATGAAGAAGCATGATTCTGACCGGAACCATCGTCAACGTTGCCGCGATCTGTGCCGGCGCCCTGGTCGGCCGCTATGCCGGCCGCATCGCCCCGAGCCGGATGCGGCAGACTGTCATGGCGGGGCTGGGGCTGACGGTGCTGTTGATCGGGCTGCAACTGGCGCTGAAGAGCAGGCAGCCGATGATCGTTATCGGCAGTCTGCTGCTGGGCGGGGTGATCGGTGAGATCGTGCAGATAGAGGCGCGTCTGGAGAGGTTCGGCCAGTGGATGCAGGGCCGTTTTGCCGGCGCGGGGAACAGTGCGGAGGGCTTTGTGGCGGCCAGCCTCCTCTACTGCGTCGGCGCCATGGCGATCATGGGATCGCTCCAGGACGGCCTGGGGGGGAAGCCGGCCATTCTCTACGCCAAAGCCGCGCTGGACGGGATAGCTTCCATTGCCCTGGCTTCGACGCTCGGAATCGGCGTGCTCTTTTCGGCACTGCCGGTGGCGCTCTACCAGGGGGGGATAACCCTGGCTGCCGTCTCCGCCAGGGCGATGCTGACCGAACCCGTCGTCCTGGAGATGAATGCGGTCGGCGGCCTGCTGATCGCCGCAATCGGTCTCGACCTGATCGGGATCAAGCGTCTGCCGGTGGGCAACATGCTGCCGTCGGTCTTTGTGGCGGTGGGGCTTGTCTGGATATTCGGCCTGGCATAATTTTCCGTTACCCCTTCAGCTTCACGGCAACGTGTAACCCGCCCCTGCAAACTGGATATTCGCCGGATCGTCGCAGCGTGGCGGCGATACGGCATGAACACCACCACAGGCCGGGCAGCTGTCCACAAAGCTGATCAGGGTGAAGGGGGCGCCGCACCCCCGACAGGTGGTGGGTAAGCCGCCACCGGGAACTGGCCGCTCCCTGAGGCTGCCGCCGTGGGCTCGGCTGACGAACTCCACCAGTTCCCTTCCTTCTGCATAAGGCCCAGCCCCGGCGTCGTGGCCGCATCCGCAATTTCCCATGGTTCAAACTCCTTGTGAATGGTTGGTAACTGGCGGGCGTCATCCCCGTCAGCAAGTGCCAGAGTACACGGAGTCCGCAGCAGGTCACATGACCCAGGTCAAGAAATCGTGATACGCAGCGATCAGCAGCTGCCGGAATTTCGGGAGGCCTTCGGCAATGACCAGTTGAAGTGGATGGCGCAGACACGCAGCACGATCACCGCCAGCGCGGAGAGGATGAGCGACCAGGTGGTCGGCAGGGGGGTGAGGTGGAGCAGGTAGAGGAGGGTCCCCCCCACCAGGCAGGCTGAGGCGTAGACCTCCTTTTGCAGCACCAGCGGAACCTGGGAGGAGAGCATGTCGCGCATCATCCCCCCGGCGGTGGCGGTCATGACCCCCATCATCACCGAGCCGATGAAACCCATCTGGAAGTCGAGCGCCTTGCCGGTGCCGATCACCACGAAGGTGCCCAGTCCCAGTGCGTCGAGGTAGAGGAGGGGGAGCTGCAGGAGGCCCACCCGCCTGTGGAACAGAAAAACCGCCAGGGAGACGAAAATCGAGAGGTAGAAATAGGTCTCGTCCTTGAAGACGAAGGGCGGAGTGTCCCCCAGAAGCAGGTCCCGCAGGGTTCCGCCGCCGGTCGCGGTTACCATGCCGAGCATCAGCACGCCGAACAGGTCCATATCCCGGCGAATGCCGGCCAGTGCGCCGGACGCTGCAAAGGCAGCGGTACCGAGCAGATCGAGGCTGTAGAGCAGGTTCACGGTTACCATCCTCCTTGCCGGCAGTTTACCCGGATGTCCGGGCAAAGGCAATCCGGGAAATGCAAGCATAGCGGCACAAACGACAAAGGCGGCCAATTGGCCGCCTTTGTCGTTTCATAACCCGTCTTCGCCGTGAAGAGCACGGCTGTCCCTGGGGGGGTGCAGTGCCAACAAGGGGACTGGCGGACCGCCAGCCGGGAGACAGGCCGATAGGGAAAGAAAAAGCCCCCGTATTTCTACAGGGGCTTTCTGGAATCGCCCGCCAATCAGCTTGGCGGGCTAAATACTGCAACCTTCCTTGCAACGGGATACCGGGCGAATACGAAATCTTTCAGTCCACATCGGCGTAGTCTCCTTTCAATCCTGGTTTGCGTTGATGCCTGGAGTTACTATACATGCATACGAAGAGCTTCGTCAATTATAATCGGATATATGAGGTCTTTTTTATTTACTCACCCCTGGGGCGTCCCCCACTTTCTCCATCACGGTGTATAATGAACGCAAGGCAGAGCAATTAACGGGAGGTGTTACCATGAAATCATTCATGTCGAAGTACAGTTCCCACTGTTACGCGCTGATGCGGATCGTTGTCGGTTTTCTGTTTCTGTGGCACGGCGCCCAGAAGCTGTTCGGATTTCCGATGGGCATGCCGCCAGGAGTTCCCCCCTTCATTACCTATGTCGGTGGCTCCATCGAACTGGTTGGGGGCATCCTGGTGATGGTCGGCCTGTTCACCCACTGGGCAGCCTTCATAGCGAGCGGTGAGATGGCCGTCGCCTACTGGATGGCGCACGGGCCCAAGGCGCTGTTGCCGATCCAGAACAATGGCGAACTCGCCGTAATTTACTGCTTTGTGTTCCTGTTCATCGCTGCGCAGGGGGGTGGAATCTGGAGCATCGATTCCCTGAGGGCTGGCGGCAACGGCACAGTTCCTGACCGATAGGCGGGGTGGTCCCGGAGGTTCCGGAAGAACGGAGATTGTGTATCAGCTGAAAAGGCGGCCAGTCGGCCGCCTTGTGCATTGAGTATCGTTCCCGGCAATCCTGCACCGGGCTCACCGGGAAAACCCGAACAGGTCCCTGAAGAATCGCCGCGCCTTGGCGGAGAAACTCTGATCCACCTTCTTCTGCATGCCGCTGATATTGGGCGTCTCCGCCAGCGCCTGGCGGTACTCCGCCTCACTCAGTACCCCCTTCTGGCGCAACTGTCCCAGGATCATGTCGGAGCGTTTCAGCACCCGGTCCAGGTGGCGATATGGATTGTAGACCTTCTGCGGGCCGGGAAGCATGGCGGCGAGGAAGGCGCATTCACGTGGGGTGAGAGTGCTGGCCGGCTTGCCGAAATAGTAACGGGCACCATGGCCGACCCCGTACACCATCGGTCCCAGCTCGACGACGTTGAGGTAGAGTTCGATGATCCGCCCCTTGGTCAGTTCCTGTTCCAGCCGCTTGGCGAGATAGAGCTCCTTGATCTTGCGGGTGATGGTCTTGTCCCGGGAGAGAAAGAGATTCTTCGCCGTCTGCTGGGTGATGGTCGAGGCACCCCGGGCGAAGCGCTTCTTCTCCAGGTCATACGTGATGGCGTTCTTGAGCGCTTTGACATCGATCCCCTCGTGCCGGTAGAAGTTGACGTCTTCCGCCACGATGACCGCCCATTTCATCTCCGCGGGGATGCTTTTCGACGGGGTCCACCAGGGGTTCTGCGGACCGACGACAAAAGGGTGAAGCTTCCCCCTCCAGTCCTTCACCTGGATGGTCAGGTTCGCCGAGCGGTCGGCAAGCGCTGCCACCGAGGGGAGACGGTAGAGGGAAATGCCAATATAGATGCTATAGAGGGCAATGCAGCCAAGGACGATTGTTGTCAGCCATTTTACATACTTCAATGGTGCCTCGCAGGGGAAGAGTCGATCTACCCGGACCGTCGCGCGACGATGAACAGCTCGATATCGATCCGGTCGTGAACCAGATGCATCCCCAGTTTTTCGAACAGTTTGCCCGAACCGTAGGCGATATTCCAGGCGGTTCGGTCGATGTCAAAGGCCGCCTGGGCCTTGAGGCTGCCGTCTTCCTGGGGCGCCACCGCGGCCGGGAAGGCTATCCGCCGGGTGATCCCCTTGATGGTCAGCTCACCCTCCACGGTGTGGTCGGGCGCTCCCGGTGTGGCACCGGCAATCCGCTGCCAGCCGCTGATCCGGATGCCGGCCACGGGATACCGGTCGACGGCGAAGAAGTCATCCGACTTCAGGTGGTGGACGAGCATCCGCCGGTAGGTTTCGTCCTGCAGGTCCAGGTTGGTGATCCCGGTCATATCCAGGGTAAGCTCCCCCCGCTGCAGTTCCCCGGCGGCGATGACGAGCTCGCCACCGCTGAAGGGGATCCGGCCATAGTGCCGGTTGTTGAAATTCCGGCCGATCCATTCCAGAACCGAAGCGGACGGGTCGAGCCGATAGGTTCCATCCCTGAGGACCGGTTCCGGTGGCGGGTCGGCCGCCGGTTCCACGGGAAAGCCGGCTGCACACCAGCCAGCCAGACCGCCGGACAGGACGCGCACATCACGGTAGCCGGCCTCCAGCAGCTTCTCGCGAGCCGTTGCCGCCGCCATGGTCGTGCCGGTGGCGTCGTACAGCACTAGCGGCGTGGCCGGGTCGGGCGCCAGTTCTGCAACGCCCTTCAGAAAAACGATCTCATAGACGCAGGCGTTGCGGGCGCCGGGAAGATGCCGGGCCGCATATACCTCCGGTGGCAGGACATCGACAACACGCAGTGCACCGCCGTCAGCGAGCCGCTTGTTCAGTTCCTGACAGGTTATGGTTGCTGTCATGGCTGCTCCCCCTTTCTTGCGTTATAGCTACAGTTTAGCGCCCCAGTCCGCCGTTGACCAGCAGTATGGCAAGAAACGGCGGCTGACACCGAACAGAGCCTTTCCCGCCGGGTGGGCAGCGCCAAAAGACGCTGTCCACCATTGAACTACTGTGCTATGATTTCCCATCCCACACGGGAGAAACTTACACAACAAGGAGAACACAATGGCAAGAGCCACTGCCCGCCACATCCTGGTGAAAAGCAAGGAGGTCTGTGAAGACCTCAAGAAGCAGATTGAGACTGGTGCCGACTTTGCGGCCGTTGCGCGGGAACATTCCCTCTGCCCGTCGGGCAAGCAGGGCGGAGATCTGGGTGCCTTCGGCCCGGGCCAGATGGTCAAGGAGTTCGATCAGGCTGTTTTCACCGGCGAAGTGGGAAAGGTCCTCGGTCCGATCCAGACCCAGTTCGGCTTCCACCTGCTGGAGGTCACCAGCCGCACCGAATAGAAGGTGGATTCGTAGCGCAATCAGTGCGACAAGGGGGCCAGGCTGCTTATGCCTGGCCCTTTTCCTTCCTAAATTACGTATAGTCCCTGTATTTTCCACAACAGCCGTCGCCGGGCATACGGCGGAACAGCCCGCGTTTGAGACTTGATTCATGACGTTTACAGGCATACACTCTTAACTGTATGCGGTTGTCCACTATTGACAATCCCGCACCGGACATACGGAACAGGAGATATAACCATGACCATGTTCATCGGCGCACCACGCGTACTTCGTACGGTAGTTGTGGCCATGTCGCTCCTCGCTGCAGGCTGCGGTTCACATTCATCCCCTCAGCAGGCTGCTGCGGGCGTAGTCAACATCGACCCCAAGGCACTGCTGGCCAGCATCACCACCGGCATTCAGCAACCTGCCGCGCGGGCATTGGGCGGCTGGGAGTGGGGCGGTTTTATCAACAGCTTCGGCACGCTGCTGACCAGCATCTCCTATACCCTCGAAATGCAGAAAGTTACCTATCAATCCACCGGAGCGGATGGCCGACTGCACACCATGACCGGCCTGCTCATCCTCCCGAAATCGATCTTCGGCGCCAAACCTTCGGTACCGATCCTCCTGTACCAGCACGGCACCGAACCGTACCGCCCTTATTCCCCATCCCAGTATCTGGCTCACCTGGACAGGCCGGCCGATTATCCTGAAGTCATGGTTGCGGCAGCAATCGCATCCACTGGTTATGCCGTTGCCATGGCCGATTACGAAGGGCTGGGGGACAACACAGGCACTCAGCCCTATGTCCATGGCAGTTCACTGGCGCAGCAGGTGATCGACATGCTCAGGGCAAGCCGCGACTTGATCGGTGGAAGCAGCTCGCCCTGCTCATGGAACAGCCAGCTCTTTCTCATGGGGTATTCCGAGGGGGGGTACGTGACCATGACCACAACGCGGGAACTGCAGATCAATCATGCCGCAGAGTTCACCGTCACCGCCTCGGCCCCCCTCTCCGGTCCCTATGACCTTTCCGGCGTCATGCGAGGGGTCATACTCTCCAACACCACCTTCAAGGCCCCGTACTTCCTCCCTTTCCTGCTCACCAGCTACAATTACGCCTCCGGAGGGGCTCTCTTCAACACCGCATCCGCCTTGACGTCAACCTATAGCACCACCATTCCTCCCTTGTTCGACGGCAATTCGCCATCGGACAGGATCAACGAGGCCATGGGGATGGGCTACAGCCCGGTGAACCTGATCATACCGAAAAGCGTCCTGACCCAGCAGTTCGTCGACCAGCTCACGCTCCCTGCGAGCCCGCTGCTCGACTTCCTCAAGGCGAACGACGCGTACCGGGACCGGCTGAACGTGAATGCCGCCTGGAAGCCAACCGTACCGATACGGATGTATCACCATAAGAGCGACGATCTGGTCCCCTACGCCAATTCCCAGGTCGCTTTCGACGCCTTCAGCAGTGCCGGGGCCAAGAATCACACGCTGCGGGGCCCCGGTGTCGAACTGCTGGAAGAACCGGTCTTCCTCAACATCTCCCCCTCCGACCCGGTCAAGACGGTCCATCTCGGTGCCGCATTCCCGGAACTGAGCGATGGGTGGAAATGGCTCGATAGCTTCAAGAAATAGGTATGAAGGCCCTTTGCCGGCGCAGGATAAGTGAAGACAGAGTCAAGCCTTGAAACACTTTTTAGTGCCGACAAATGGCTTGACAAAGTTCTGTATGTTCTGTATGTTCTGAACATACAGAACCTGGAGTGATCGATGAACGAAGAGCTGATCAATCAATTCGTAGAAACGTGGGGAACCATGGGGAGTGCGTGGGGAGTCAACAACTCCGTGGCCAGAGTTCATGGTTTGCTCATTATCACTGACCGCCCATGGTGTATCGATGAGATAGTCGAGCGGCTGCAGATCAGCAAGAGCAACGTCAGCACATCTCTCAAGGAACTGCGTTCCTGGAACGTCATAAGAAAGGTCTTTCTTCCGGGCGACCGGCGCGAATTCTATGCCTGTGAACCTGACGCGTGGGAAATGCTGTTTAATATCATGAGGCAACGTAAGCAACGTGAACTGGATCCAATCCTGGCAAGCATCTCCTTGACCTGCGAGCAAGCGAAAAAAGCACCATCAGGAATCGCCGTCGACCGACTCGCCCAGATGAAGCAGATGCTGGATGTCTTTGACAACCTTGCCCGTCTTGCGCTTAAGAGTGAAGCCCAGGTCAAGGCGCTGGTTTCTCTGCTTCCGAACCGAAAGTAATTTTTTTGATTGCTTTGTTCACAAAATTCTGAACAAAAAGAACGGAGGGCGATCATGTCAACAAAAGAACTGCATGTAGTCACTGGGGCCTTTGGTTACACGGGAAAATCCATCGCACAAAAGTTGCTGCAAGAAGGGGTTAAGGTGCGCACGATAACCAACAGCCGGTCAGCCACGGACCCTTTCCAGGGGCAGGTCGAAGCGCACCCCCTCGCCTTCGAGCATCCGCAGCAACTGCAAGAGTCTCTCTCCGGAGCGAAGGTACTCTATAACACCTACTGGGTCAGGTTCAATCACCGGCGTTTTTCACACAAGGCGGCGGTGGAAAACACCAAGCGGCTGTTCGATGCAGCCAAGGCGGCCGGAGTCGAGCGGATCGTCCATGTCAGCATTACCAATCCAACCGCGGACTCTCCTTTCGAATATTTTCGCGGCAAGGCAGAACTGGAGTCATATCTCAAGAATCTGGGAGTATCGTATGCGATCCTTCGCCCGGCTGTCTTCTTTGGCAGGGAGGATATCCTGATCAACAACATCGCCTGGGTGCTGCGTACATTTCCCGTCTACGGCCTGTTCGGTAACGGCCGCTACGGGATCCAGCCGATTCATGTCGATGATTTTGCAGAACTGGCCATTGCGGCAGGAAAGCGCACCGATAACCTGACATGGGATGCAATTGGGCCGGAATCATTTACCTTCCGCGAATTGGTGGAGAATTTAGCCCGGGTCATCGATTGCCGGCGGCCCATCATCGATCTCCCCCCATGGCTCGGCCTGCTCGCCGGGAAAATCATGGGGGTAATGACGCACGATGTCGTCATAACCCGCGAGGAAATCGGAGGGTTGATGGCCGGCTTACTGGCAGTTGATTCTCCTCCTTTGGGTAAAACCAGGCTGACAGACTGGGCCAGGAAACACCGCGATTCTCTGGGGGTCAACTACGCCAGTGAACTGACACGCAGACAGATTCAATAGTTGAAGAGTTCGATCCATCGTTTCACCGGCGAAGTGGGGAAGGTCCTCTCCGGTTCAGACCCAGTTCGGCTTCCACCTGCTGGAGGTCACCAGCCGCACCGAATAGGCAGGTATTTTTTGAAGCACAACCAGGATGATAAAGGGGCCAAGCAATTTGTTTTCAAAGTAGCCTGGCCCTTTTTCTTGCAGAATTACGTAAAGTGTTCCCCGGAATTCCTGATTCTTGATCTCAAATTCATTGCGAATTTCCCTTCTCATGATATCCTGACCCCATGGTGGACATTAATCCGGCAAAAAAAGCAGCAGTGGCTACATCACCGGAATTGACCGAAAAAATAATTTTCTATTTTGTCGATCACGGGATGCAGATTCTCACCGCTATTGTTCTGATGGGCATAGGGGTGTTTATCGCCCGCTGGGTCGGCAATCTCATCCATCGCTGGCTGAAGTCAAAGGCGTATGACGAGCCGGTCAGCAACCTCATTGTCAAGGTTGTCAAGCTCCTGATCATAGCATTCATAGGGATCATGTCGCTTGGCCAAATGGGGGTACAGATCACGCCGCTCATAGCCGGAATCGGCGTGGCTGGGGTCGGCATCAGCCTTGCGATGCAGGGGATCCTCGGTAACCTTGTGGCCGGACTGACAATCATTTTTTCAAAACCATTCACCATCGGTGAATATATCGAACTTCTCGGGGTATACGGTCAGGTAACCGATATAGCCTTATTTTCCACCACACTGCTGCATTCGGACAATTCGCGTGTTATTGTCCCCAACAGGAAGATTGTGGGTGAGATACTCCACAACTACGGCACCATTCGCCAGCTTGATCTGACTGCAACCATAGGGTACAGTGCGGACCTCGCGCTGGCACTCTCAATAGTGAGTGATATCCTGCAGCAAAACCCCAAAGTGCTGAGGGATCCTGCTCCTGTTGTCGGTATAGCTGCCCTGAATGAATCATCTGTCGCCTTGGCGATCAGGCCATGGGTGCAGGTTGAAGATTTTGTCCCCACGCAGGCTGCGATCTACCAGGCTGTAATAGAACGTTTCCGGGACCAGAAGATCGAAATCCCGATTCCCCGCCGCGATATTCATTTTCTGAATTCGTTGACCTGAGCCAGACGACCTGACCCCATAGCTTTGCCCCCTACGTGCAAACCTTATATTTCAAGACCTCACCTTATCCTTTGTGATATACTGTGATTGTCAGAAGAGGCAATGCAGTTGTGGCTGTAGAACCGGTAAGCCGTTGCTTCTCAAGCGGCAGGAGGTGCATCATGAGAACCAGTACCAAGCGGATGGCAAAAGGGATATTTCATGAAGTACGAGGTACGGCAAAAAGAATGGTCGGCTCACTGATTTCGAACAGGACATTGGAAACAAAGGGGAGATTCGAGCGGATTACGGGCAAGGTCCAGAGAAAAATCGGCAAAGTACAGGGTGCATGGGGATTTTAGGAAGGGCAGCGCTCGCCTGTTCCACGGTACTTCAGAAGTAAAAAAAGGCGGCCGATTGGCCGCCTTTTGAATTAGTCCATGTGCATCGACTGGGGTCAGGAGGCCGGCACGGGAACGGCATCCGTCAACCCCTGGGCCAACTCCTCAAGATTTGCCGCCGCCAGGTCGGCAAGTTCCGCCAGCGGAAGGCGCCGCTGCGGTCCACATGGATGGTGGCGGTGCCGGCGGCGCGCCCCACCTGGAGGTCGAAGAGGTAGTCCCCCACCATCATCCGGTGCGCTCCTCCAGGCGTCGAGCAGCTTGGCGATCCCCGCCGGATGGGGTTTCGGCGCGGCGGCGGTCCTGGCGACCAGTTCATACTCGATCTCGAACAGCCGGGCATGCTTTTTCACGGCCTCGACCGCCGGCAGGGAGGCAAGGAACTGGATAATGTCGGGGTCGGATTCGGCCATGCCGAGTTCTGCGCGGATGGTGGCAAAATCGTGCACCGGCAGGGTCAACGTGCCGTCCAGGTCGAAGATCCAGCAGCGACGGTCTAGTATGTGGTGGTGAGATGCCATAGGAACAGGATAGACTTTATATGGGAACGACGAAGGCGGCCGATTGGCCGCCTTCTGAATCAGGAATGGTGCCCCCTGTTGTGCCGAGAATTTTCTGAACACCCTATTGTTCCGCGCTAGTTAATGCCTGCCCCAGGTAACGATTGATTTCTTCCGCCAAACTCTGCACAAATGGCTCAACGAGCATGGCTTTAGGATAGATTGGCAGACTACACACGGAAAGGCCTTCGCGAACTACCTCGCCCCATCCAAACGTGGCATCATTCTGTCCCAGAAAATGGACTTTGGGCCGGAACACCACCACCCGGCCTGAATACTCCCTCGGAATATATTCCGTTGCCGCCTGTTCATTCGCTTCTGTTACGGCCAAATGGGGGTACGGCATCCTCTCCTCCCCCTTCCTTCCCCACGAGGCGAATCGAAGTGCGAGTCTCCCCTTCTCAACGGACAACTTCTTTTTCAGGAACCTCAACCGATCCGACATCCCAAGAGAGAGAAGATTCCCCAGATGATACCCCACATTCTGCAGCAGGTGAACAAGAGACACGAGATGAGATCGGGGCGTTGGATTGAAGTGAACGTTGTAGGTTTCGATCATCCCGACGAGAGCGACCTCCTCTCCCTCCGCTCTTAGCTGTTGCGCCATTTCGAGGGCAATGATTCCCCCAAGACAATAGCCTCCCAGAAAATAGGGGCCCTTTGACTGGAGACCCCTTATTTCTCGAACATAACAAGATGCCATCTCTTCAACGGTAGCCAGAAGACGTCCGCTTCCGTCCAGCCCCTGGGACTGCAAACCGTACACCGGCTGATCCTCTCCGAGATAATTGGTCAATTCTCGGTACAGCAATATGTTTCCTTCAGCGCCATGAACCAGGAAGAGGGGAGGCCTGTCCCCTCCTTCTCTGATGGGAACCAGTGACGACCAGTCAGGTTTCTGCACACCCTCCTGAATGAAGCTCGTCAATTGCCTGAGTGTGGGGGCCTGAAGCAGAATCGGGAGAGGAAGTCTCACCTGAAACGCCTGTTCTATCTCCACGAAGAGGTTGACCGCATCGATCGACGTGCCTCCTAACAGGAAAAAGTCGTCATTACGGCCGACACGCTTAACGTTCAGGATCTTCATCCAGAGCGCGGCGAGTTTCCGCTCAATCTCCGTCGAGGGCAATTCAAAGGCTTCCTGATCTGAATGCTGATGAGTTGCTGGAGTTTCCACTCTCTGCATCAGAATCTGCGCCGGAACCCCCATGACCGACGCCCCTGCAGGGACATCCTGAACAACCGCAGAGTTTGCGCCGATGACCGATCCATGGCCAATTTTCAATTCCGGCATGATAGAGGCGTTTGTTCCGACATACACACCGTCGCCAAGTTCAACCCGGGCGTTAATCACAGCGCCTGGGGCGACAATGCACCCCTTTCCCAGACGGCAACCATGACCAATTATTGCACCGGCGAAAATGATGGACCCATCGCCCACGGTAGCGTTCGCGCAAAACAGGGAATTTCGGTAGACGGTAATATTGCTGCCCAGATCAACCCCCTGAATATCCACGTCCGGAGCGATGAGGGTTGCAAAGGGCACTCCGTACTGCTCGATCTTGTGGTATGCCACCTGGCGACCCGTCGCCGTACGGGCCACCATATTCGAAACTTCAGCGGTAGCGGGGTTCGCGTCCTGAAGAAGAGAAAATGCCCCGGCGATCTCAATGCCTAGAATCTGCTGGCCATGCTTGGAGACATCATCATCGAGAATGACAATCCGGTCCCAGCGCTTATGAACACTGTTGACCGTAAGCGCCAGCCTCACACCTTCCGGGTTCCCGGCACCGCAAAGGTAAAGCGTTTTCACAGGGTCTCTCCACCTTCAATTCGCGTCAATGAATCAATGGGATTGAAGATTCAACAGATCAATATGAGGCACGTCCACATGGCTGCATCTGACTGCCGACTTCAAGGTTGTATGTTTCAATAAAACTACCCATACGAATCGGCTTCATCGTATCGTTCAGAACCTCCGTGATACGTATGGCATTATTATTTATTTTTACGTCAATCCCGCTTTTGCAAAGCCCGAAAATCCTTCCGGGCGCCACTGTTTCGGGAACGGATTCTTTGCACCTTGATATAGTGTGAATAAAAAAGGCCCTTGAATTCACTATTGATTTTGGATGTACAAAACTGTTGTGGATCGGGCTGAACCTGAGCCCCCTTACAAAGCGATCGAACGCATCGAAATTCCAGCTGTAATCGACAAACCCATCATTGGGAATATCTCTCCTGGTATAGTGACTCGCCAGGGTTTGATCCTGCCTTATTCTTGGAATGTTCCCCTCAAGAACAACCGGTAAAAACCGCTCAAAAAGCGCGGTACCTTCCTTGATGCATTTTACGATCAAGCTGAAGGCTGTCTCGGTTTCAGAGATATCGAAACATGCTTGAGCGACAATATCTCCCGAATCTATGGCCTTCTCCGCAAAATGCCAGGTAACTCCGTACCTTTTTTCGCCGTTCATGATTGCCCAGGAGCAGACATTTATCCCCCTGTACCTGGGTAAAGGGCCATTATGGAAGTTGATTATCCCTTCACGCGGAATTGCGATCAATTCCTCCCTGATAATTTGAAAACTGTTGATGTTGAATAGTATGTGCGGACCAATAGCTTTGATTTTCTCAACAATCTCTGCAGAATTGACATTACTGCTAAGTTCGAGATCGAGAGCTTCTGCTTTGCAATAGTGTCGCAAAAACATCAGCGATATATCTTGGGGATCGGCAATGACCAATGCAACATGAGCTTGCCGATGCATCTTCATGATTTTCAGGCAATCAACCGCCATACTTCCATTGCCTATGACGACGATTGTTTTCAATGTATACCCTTTATCGATACGTGTGCCGGGCCACGTTCAAGTTGAACGTTCAATTCGTTGCGTATGTCGGGAGGAAGTGTTTCGTCCTTTTCAGATGCGAGTTTTTGTTTGAGCGTCATGACTGTTTTTGCGGGAACCCCCATGACCGTAGTCCCTGCCGGAACGTCGCAAATGACCGCGGAGCAGGCGCCAATGGTTGACCACTCCCCCACTTTCACCTCGGGCATGATCGCCGCGTTCGTCCCCACATAGGTTCCGTCCCCGAGTTTAACCCTCGAATTGGCAACCGCATTCGGGGCCAGGATACAGCACTTGCCCAGAAGGGATCCATGCCCCGCCACAGCTCCCACCATGACTACCGACCCGTCACCCACAACAACCGCCGGGCCGACAATTGAATTCTGGTAGACCGTAACCCCTTCGCCAAGTTCCGCACCATAGGTATCGGCATTCGGGTGGATCAGAGTGGCAAAGGGAAGACCGTACTGTTTGAGCTTACCCCAGGCCAGCCACCGTCTCACCGCACTTCGTGTGATTAGGTTGACGATTTCCGCAGAGCCCGCATCGACATCGTCCAGCACGGAAAAGGGCCCGACAATCTCCACACCGAGGACTGATTTCCCCTGCTTGTTCGGATCATCGTCCAATAGGACTATTCGATCCCAGCGCTGCTGATCCATGTTGACCGTGAGTGCCAATCGTACGCCCTCAAGGTTTCCGGCACCGCAGAGATACAGTGTTTTCCTGACCTGTTCCATCGTTTCCCAATTCAATTATCGTTGACCGAAACGAGATTGATTCTCTCGGCAGCTCCTGTCATCCAGTCCTTACAGTCCCGGCACCGATCCGGCAGTTCCTCAAAGCGCTGTTCAAGGTGTATTTTCCTATACTGCCCGAGACGTCTCCACAAGATGGACAGCGGTTCGTCCCAGGCATTCCCCACACCCTCCTCCCCTTCTGTGTCGCCGGGGCACCGGGGAATTCTGCCATCCCAATACACATGCATCATGGTCGTGGCCCAGGGACAGGGGATCCGCTCCTGTTTCGGAATCTCCAGTGAAGTTTCAAACTGCCCCCCCCAACTCAGCTTGTTGCGCAATTTTATCGTGGCACCCCGTTCCAACCAGTATTGCACGAACGTGTCCCGTTCATTCTCATTCTCAGCCATTTCGATGAACTGGACCTGGATCTCGGGGCCATAATGACGTTTTTGACGCTCGACCAGAAGGTGCATGACATTCGCATAGAGCAGATCCCGATTCCCTTTGACGCGTATCTTTTCATAGGTTTCCCGGTAAAAGCCGTCGATCCCGAACACGATGAGATCAACGCCGGAATCGAGAATGCGATCGGAAAGTTCAGGTCTGACTAGCATTCCGTTGGTGTTTACATTGAGAGAGCGGAGCCCCGCCCTTTTGCCATACTGAATCATCTGCAAAAGCCGGTCGGGCTCGAGAAACGGATCTCCGATGAACGAGAACCAGCACTGGGTTTCGGGGGAAAGAGCCGCTATCTCATCGGCACAGATTTTCCACAATTCAAACGGCATCCTCCCCTTCGGCCTGCGCATGTTGGGATGATGACACATGATGCATTCCAGGTTGCAATCCGAGCAGACCTCTACCGCAAAGCGGGTAGGAAACGGAAGTTCCTCCAGCGTGGCGACGATTCTGGAAAGTTCGGGATTTATCACGGTCCCTCCTCCATCATTTCCGTGCACTATTTTTTATGAATCTTCAAAACGACAGCCTCTTGGAAAAGTACTCTGGGTTCCCCTCGGTCCCTGCTTTCAGGTAGATCTCGAGTGGGCAATTCCGTGAACGTTTGATTGCCGCCATTTACGCGAGACCTTTCAGTTTCAGCGAACTGACGTAATGACAAAGGGATCCAACGATGGAAAGCTGCACCGGGTCAATTTCGTCAAAATCAAGCTCCACCTCAAACTGCTCCTGCAGCACTACGGTCATCTCCAGAAACGCAAGGGAATCGATTACCCCACTGACGAGGAGATCAAAGTCGTCGTTGACCTCCGCTGCAGAAATGCCACACACCATTAGCCGCTCTTCGACGAAATCAAGCAGAAACTCCCGCACCATGCCAGCTGAAAAATGGTTCATGACTGACTCCCCAAGAGATTCATGAGTGTCTTGCGATCGACCTTGCCGTTACTGTTCAGAGGGAAGCTCTCCACGAGGTAAACCTGCTTAGGAACCATATAATCAGGCAACCTTTTTTCGACCCGTGATAGGATTTCCTGAACAGATCGACGGGATTTTTTCAAAAAGCCGATCACACCCTTTGCCCCGCTTTCAGTCACCGGCCATCCCAGCACAATTGCAACATCGGTCTCGGCCTCCTCGCGAAGCACCGACTCGACCTCGCCAAGTTCCACCCGATGCCCGAGAACCTTTATCTGCATATCCATCCGCCCCAGATAAATCAGCGGCTTATCGCCAACCGGCCGTCGCACTCGGTCACCGGTACGATAGTAGGTATCCTTTTTGCCTGGTGGCACCACAAAAGCGGCCGCGGTCTTCTCGGGGTCCTGCCAGTAACCGAGGCTCCTCTGCGGGCCGGTCATCAACAGTTCGCCGATTTCCCCCGGCTCGACTTCCTCCAGGTTCTCATTCACCACCAGTTTCGACATCGCAGGATAGGGCTGGCCGATAGGCACCAGACCATTTTCACATTCGGCGGGAGAGTTGTGGCGGTCCCAGCGGTAAAGGGTGCATGCAATGGTCAGTTCCGTCGGGCCGTACAGGTTTTCAATGAGAGACTGTGGGACAGCTTCGCACCATGCCGAAACCAGTGATGCAGGCAGTCCCTCTCCGCAAAAAAGACTGAGCCGGAGCGTGGGATATGAGTTGGGTTTGAGCATGCCCAGTGTTTTCATGAAAATTCCGGTCGAGGGGACGGAAAACCATACGGTGATTTTCGAATCCTGAATGTACTTCTGGGGCATAATGGCCTGTTTTTTCGATGGACAGCAGACACATGCACCCCGCTCCCAGGCGACAAACATGTCGAAAACCGAAAGATCGAAGGTCATGTCAAACATCTGGGAAAACCGGTCATACTCGTTGATCCGGTAACGCTCGACCATGGCATCGATGAACGTGAGAACATTGCGATGTGAAACCATGACCCCCTTGGGAATGCCGGTGCTACCGGAAGTGAAGAGCACATAGGCCGGCGAATTCTGAGATATCTCGACAGGACTCCAGCGCTCTGCAGGTTCCAGGTCATCTGCCCCCAAAAACCTGTGCAACGGGAATTGCTCCGCCAGGAAGCCAACATCCCTGCGTTCAGGAAGGATGATGGTGAGCGGTTCACTGACCCCCTCCAGAATCTGGTTGAACTGCTGTGCCGATTCGGTGTCGACGATCATCCGTCCGCAACCGGACCGCTGCAGCATAAGCCGCGTCCGTTCCGGCGGGAAGGTCGTGTTTAAGGGGACATACCCGTGGCCGCTGAAAAGGGCTGCCAAAACGCCGACAAAAGCCGTTTCGGAGCGGTAGGCGAACACAGCCGTGAGGTCAGACTGGGGACTGGGTGCTTGTTGCTGCAACGTTGCCGCAAGCGAGGCCGCCTTTTCATAAAGTTTTCCGTAGGTCAGAAGTGTCCCCTGCACTTCAAGGGCGGGGCGTTCCGCGAAATACTCTCGCGAGTGAATGAATCCTGAAGTCAATGTACGAGGCTTCCGACTCATGTGATGTTACCTTCTCGGATCATTCATGGCGAACCGGGTGAATGATCCCTGACGCCACCAGCTCCTCACAAAAACATGAATTTACTCTAATACATATTTTGGCGAAGTCAATCACCATGGCCCCCTGAACTGCTTGAGTTCGACTCTGACCTGCACATCGTGCCGTCACAACCCGGAGCAACGCGCAAATGCAAAAAAGGCGGCCGATTGGCCGCCTTTTGAATTAGTCCATGTGCATCGACTGGGGTCAGGAGGCCGGCACGGGAACGGCATCCGTCAGCCCCTGGGCCAACTCCTCAAGATTTGCCACCGCCAGGTCGGCAAGTTCCGGCCAGCGGAAGGCGCCGCTGCGGTCCACATGGATGGTGGCGGTGCCGGCGGCGCGCCCCACCTGGAGGTCGAAGAGGTAGTCCCCCACCATCACCGCCTCGTCCGGAGCGCTCCCCCAGGCGTCAAGCAGCTTGGCGATACCCGCCGGATGGGGTTTCGGCGCGGCCTCGTCCCGGCCGAGGACCGCGTCCGGGCGAAAGTATTGCTTGAGGCCGATCTGGTCCAAGGTATGGAGCGCAATCTCCCGCGTGTTGCGGGTGAGGATTCCGACCTGCGAGCCGCGGCGGAGCAGCCGGTCGAGCAGCCGTCCGGCGCCGGGTGCGGCGGCGGTCCTGGCGGCAAGCTCATACTCGATCTCGATCAGCCGGGCATGCTTTTCGGCGGCCTCGACCGCCGGCAGGGAGGCAAGGAACTGGATAATGTCGGGGTCGGATTCGGCCATGCCGAGTTCTGCGCGGATGGCGGCAAAATCGTGCACCGGCAGGGTCAACGTGCCGTCCAGGTCGAAGATCCAGCAGCGACGGGCAAGTATGTGATGTCGATGTGCCATACCAGCAGGATAATCTTTTTTGTCCATTGGGGCAACCGGGATATGCTCCCGCAGCCCACCACGGCCGTTGACGACAGTGGATTTTCAATGCTAGGATATCGGCCGCTGCATCCAAATTCCATCATAGTGAGGAGCACCGATGAAGAGATTGATCATTGCAACCGTTGCCACGATTCTCGCAGTTCCTGCCTTTGCTTCGGCTAACGACGCCATCGACAAGGCCGCCAAGGAAAAGGGCGCCGTGAAGACCCCATCCGGAATGGTCTACCTGTCCATTAAGGATGGCAAGGGCAAGTCGCCGAAAGCCACCGACACCGTGGAAGTCAACTATCGCGGCACCCTGACGGACGGCACGGAGTTTGACAGCTCCTACAAACGCAACCAGTCCATCAGTTTCCCCCTCTCCAGGGTAATCCCCTGCTGGACCGAAGGAGTCCAGAAGATGAAGGTCGGCGGCAAGGCCAAACTGGTCTGCCCCCCCGAACTTGCCTACGGTACCCGGGGCGCAGGGAGTGCCGTCCCCCCCAATGCGACCCTCATTTTCGAGGTTGAACTGCTCAATATAAAATAGGTGCCCCGGCCAGCAGTTCCGGGACCCTGAAACGTCAAAACGTCGTGAAACCTATCAGAACAAGGTTTCACGACGTTTCTTTTTAATGAATACAGCATTCGGCAGTTGCAAGGGGTCCGCAAAGAGCGACTTTCTTCAACTGCCGCATCCATATTGATTCAACAGAGCAGCAGCTGACCGTCGGCATCGGCCTCGTATGCGGTCTCCTCAATAATCCGAGCCGGTGCCGGCCCGGCAGGGGCAGTCGCCTTCGGGATGGCGCTCTCTTTCTTTTCCCGTTCCTCCGCCTGTCGTGCCGCCCGCGCGTTCTCCTCCGTCGTCCGCACCCCCGCCTCTGCTGCCCGCTTTGCCAGCCTGTCGCAGCGCTCGTTGAACGGATGCCCGTCATGGCCACGCACCCATTCCCAGGTGACCTGATGGTTGGCGGAGAGGGCTGCCAGCTGCTGCCAGAGGTCCTGGTTCTTGAGGGCGTCCGGCTCCTCCAGGCGACCGGTGCGCTTCCAGCCCGCAAGCCATTCGCCCATCCCCCGGACCAGGTACTGCGAATCGCTGAAGACGCGCACCCTCGACCGTTTCTGCAGCGCCTCCAGTCCCCTGATCGCCGCCGTCAGTTCCATCCGTTGCGAGGTGGCGGCGGGCTCAAACCCGCTCAGCTCCTTCTCGGACTCCCCATAGCGCAGGATCACCCCATACCCCCCGGGACCGGCGTCCCTCCCCGAGCCGTCGCAGTAGATCTCCACCACGCCGGGGGGTGGCGGGGTGAAGGCGAGCTCCAGAGCCGAAAATTCCAACTCCCGCAAAAGGGGCATCAGCTCCGGGAGGTTCGGCGTCCGGCGCTGCAGCGAGGCCAAGTCCAGATCCAGGGGGACGTCATAGCGAACGGTGGCCAGGGTTTTCGAGAGCCGGGCCTGGTCGGCATGGACGTGCAGATTTTCCCGGCGCTGCTTGCCGTTCACCAGGCTTTTCCACTCGAGCACCCCTTCCAGGGAACCGAACCGCCGGACCAGTCCGGCAGCGGTCTTCTCGCCGATCCCGGGAACTCCCGGGATATTGTCCGAGACATCGCCGGCCAGCCCCAGCACATCGGGCACCTGCTCCGGTGGGACACCGAAGCGGTCCAGGACCTCCCGGGAGCCGGACCGCAGTTCCTTCATGGTGTCCAGCAGACCGATCCCGTCGCCGACAATCTGCAGCAGGTCCTTGTCGCCGGTAACGACCGTGACCTCCATACCCTCTGCGGCAGAACGGCGGGCCAGGGTGGCGATGACATCGTCGGCCTCGAAGCCGGGGACTTCCAGGGCCGGGATATTGAGGGCCTGCAAGATTTGCCTTATGTACGGCAGCTGGGAAACGAGGTCCGCGGGCATGGCGTCCCGATGCGCCTTGTAGGGGGGGTAGAGCTCCCGGCGAAAGGTCTCTTCCCGGGGAGGGTCGAACACGACGGCGAGGTAATCGGGACGGTTCTCCTGCAGGAGGCCGAGGAGCAACCGGGTGAAGCCGAAGACGGCATTGGTCGGCATACCGCCGGAGGTGGCGAGATCCCGTACGCCATAATAGGCACGGTAGATATAGCTGGAGCCATCCAGTACATAGAGTTGCGGCACTGCGTTCACATTCTCTCCCGACGCGGGTACTCCCCGGCGAATTCTTCTCTTCACCGGCCGGGGTAAGAATCGCACATCCTGGAGATCAAGCCAACCTTTTTACGCGGAGCACCGGAAACAGCAAAGGCGGCCGATTGGCCGCCTTTTGAATCAAGCGTGATGTCCCCACATCGATGAAGAATATCTCTGTCAAAGCCGTCAATATATCCACCAGTAATGATTCTGGTGATGATTTTAAACCAATAGCCAGCGATAAAGCGGCTCAACACGTATTTTGATCCCGTCCAGTTCAAATTCTTCCGAGCTGTCGAGGGTAATGATCAAGCCTTCCTGCAATCCGAATTCCCTGCAGCACTCCATTAGACCTTTAATCTCACGCTTCCGGGTCTTTTCATCACTCAGCTTTACCGTGACCTGAATAGCTTCCGTCACGTCTGACCCGTGTTTTACGATGAAATCGCATTCGGATTTGTCTTTGAAAAAGCAGATATCTTTCTCACGTCGTTTCAGTTCCAGATAAACTGCCTGCTCCAGAGACTTGCTGGTATCGTCGGAAAATTTGTAATCGATCGCGTTTAACAGTCCGTTATCGATGACATAGATCTTCTTCTCGCCCAACTCCCGGTCCACTAGCGAGTTCGTATGTTTTTTCAATATCTGCGCCATGTAGATGTTCACGCAGGCTTCCAGATTGTCGTACAGCTGGGTTTTGCCTATTTTGAACCCTGATGACTTTAACTCGTTATAGATATTATTGACCGAGACCTGCTTTGTCGCCGATGCCATAATTCGTTTCAGAAAGAATTTCAGCGCCGGCAGATTCTTGATCTCATACCGTTCGAGCAAGTCACGATAGATCATGACATTGAAGTATTCCTGCAGCACCCGGTTGCGTAAAGCATCGTCGTATCCGACAACTTCAGGGAAACCGCCATGCTTCAGGTAGCCTTCCAGCTGGTGGTTGATCTGTGCTATAGACCTCGAGCTGTTAACGTCCGGAACAATGTCCTTGAAGGACAGATACTCGCGGAACGACAGAGGGTACACCTCATAACTGATGGTTCTCCCTCGAAGACTTGTGGCAATCTCGCTGCTCAGAAAGCGTGCGTTAGACCCGGTGATGTAGATATTTTTCGTTCCCTTGTCGTACAGTCGCCGCACGAATTTGTCCCAACCATCAATGTTCTGGATTTCATCAAAGAAAAAGTAGCACCCCTCCAAGTGCAAATCAGGATAAAGCTCCTGGTAAGCCTGCAGCAAGAGATCAAGCTCCTCTGTTTTCAGATCTAGCCGCTCATCCTCAAAGTTGACATACAGAATCCTGTCCATTGGAACGCCCTGTTTCAGGAGGTCCTCAATGAGATTGAACAGGTACGAAGTCTTACCGCTTCGTCTCACCCCCACGAGTGTAATAATTTTCCCCGTGGTAGTGGGTACCCGCAATGTTCGACGTTTAAGCGCCGGCAGCGGGGAAACATGAAAATCTCTGATGATCTGTTTCAGCAATTCTTTCTTCATGGCAAGGAAATAATAGCAGAAATTTTCCTTTATTCAAGGAAAAACATCCACACAATATGTCTCTTCCCGGGGAGGATCGAATACGGCGGCAAGGAAACAGCAAAGGCGGCCGATTGGCCGCCTCATGATAAGCAATGTAGCTTTGGGGTGCGTTACTCGTGGAACACGATCTTTGTTAACACAATATTCCTACATATGCCTGGATAAGGGGGTAGACTTGCCCTGTCCTCTGGCTTCATCAAACTCTTCGGTATTCTTCGGCCACCCTCTCACGACAATCGCAAGATAGCGCAAAGCATCCACAGCAAGCTTAGCAAGAACATTTACCACGTGCTTGGCTAGTTCACAAATCATCCAGAATACTGCTACAAGAAACAGTAGGTAAAGAGCTTTCAGTATCACTGTGCCTGGTCCAAGGCCACTTATCCCATTCCATATCATCTGTAAAAACTGCATGATTATCCCTCTTTTCGCCTCATATTTGATTACGAGTACAACTTCAAGAATCCCAGGGACCGTATTTAATTACCCTGCGCATCCACTAAAGCACAGACCCCCTCCACCTGCCGCAGCAAAGCCTGAATCTCCGGCTGCTGCACGATCTCGCACTGTTCCGTCAGAATCGCCGCCAGTAACCCGTCGGTGGTCAGCGGGTTGGCCAGGACGACCCGCAGGACGGTGAGTTCCTCGCCATGACGCGCCACCCGCAGCCGGGTCCGGGAGACGAAGGTCTTGCCCGCTTCCCGCTGGTGTTTTTGCAGCAGCTGGCAGACCTGGTCGAGGAGCGCATTGATGACAAGCCGCTGCCGGGCCGGCGCTGCGGCCAGGGTCTGCTGTACTTTGCGCGGACAGTAGCGGTAGGTGAGGATATTCAGCTCCGGTTCGCTGGTCAGTTCGAAATCGGGATGTTGCCGGATCATGGCGGCAAAGGTCTTCGCCCGCTCGATCCCCATGTCGATGAGCAGCTCGTACCCCTTGCGGCCGATGATGGAAAAACCGGCATGGACCAGCATCGCCATACCCGGCCTCGACCCTTCGAGGGTATGGCTCCCCAGGTCCTTGGAGCCGTAACGCAGGATATAGTTGGCGTGATGCTCGATGGCCGACAGGGCGGTGGGGTCCTTAAAGACGACCATCCCCGCCCCCATGGGGACATAGAGCTGCTTGTGGGCATCGATGGTGACCGAGTCGGCCCGCTGGATGCCGGCGAGGAGATGGCGGTAACGGTCGGAAAAGAGGGTCGGGCCACCCCAGGCGGCGTCCACATGGAAATGGCAGCCGAGCTCCTGGGCGAAATCGGCCAGCGCCTCCAAGGGATCCACGTTGCCGGTTTCGGTGGTGCCGGCGATCCCCACCACCGCCAGCGGCAGGATGTTCCGCTCCCGCAGGCGCCGGCACTCTTCACGCAGTACCTTCATGTCGATGCGGTTCTGGGCGTCAGTCGGTATCTTGACCAGGTTGTCCCGGCCAAGACCGAGGAGGTCGGCGGCCTTGCCGAAGGAATAGTGGCCCCGCTCGGAGACGAGGACCGCAATCCCGTCACAGCCGCGATGCTTTAACGCCCGCCCGAGCCCTTCCTGCGCGATGCCGCCAAATGCCCCGTCCGGCGCGAAGAGACGGTTGCGCGCCACCCAGAGCGCCGTGACGTTGGCGATGGTGCCGCCGGAGCAGAAGGCCCCCAGGGCATGCTGGCTGTTGTGGATCCAAGGGGGATAGAAGTCGTCATCCCGGCGGTAGACCAGGTGATGGAGCATGGCGAGGACCTGCCGCTCCATGGGGGTGAAGGCCTTGGAGGTCTCCACCTTGACCAGGTTCTGGTTGAGGGCGGTCATGAGGCGTGCCAGGGGGAGCATGAAGTAGGGGAGCGCCGAGGTCATGTGCCCGACAAAACCGGGGGCGGCGGTATGCACCGACTGGGCGACGAGGTGAGTCTTGACGAATTCGGTATACTCGGAGACGTAGGTCGGTTCTTCGGGGATGGCGGCGGCGGAGAAATGGGTCTCGATCTCTTCCAGGTTCCGTTCGATGGCGACGATATGCGTCTGCAGAAAGCCGGCGACATCGGCGGCAATCGCCTGATCGATGGCGCCGAGGGTCGAATCGGGCGATTCCGGCACGGTGAAGATCCGGTACAGGTTTTCCAGGTTGGCGCGGGCTGCATCACGATTTTTCGGCATTAACATTTCACCTTCGGGGAAAAGGGAACTCCCCCCTCTTTCTTGGCTATCGGCTCTCCCCGACCCTCACCGTGTCCGGCGCTTCTTACCCTGCGGGCTTGGCGGTGCAGCAGCAGGTGTAAACTCGGGTTCATACCCCACCGTGAATCTGGTGTCGACGGTGTTGCGCATGCTCAGGAAATGCGCATTGTTTTTGTCAAAGGAACAGATGGGAGCACTGCAGGGCTCGAAGCCGAACCTCTTGTAGTAGCCCGGTTCCCCCAGGACAAACAGGGTCTGGCTTTTGATCGCCTCCTGCCGCAGGGCAAACCTGAGCAGTTCCGCACCCACCCCCTGCTTTTGAAAATCGGGTGCCACGGCCATGGGGGCCAGGTGCAACCCGCAGGTGTCGTTGCCGTGATAGGCGTTGGTAAAGGCGATGTAGGCGATGACCTTGTTGACATGGATGCAGACCCATTCGTGGACGGGCTTCCCATGCTCGTGGAGTTTCTGCACCAGCCCGGCTTCGTAGTCACTCCCGGGAAAGGCGCGCTGCAACAGGGCGTAGACCTTGGGACGGTTCTCTATGGTCAGTTTCTGTATTTTCATGGAGGCTCCGGCACTTTGGTCAGGCTTGCAGATACGGTGATCCCGCCATCTCCACCTGGGTCAGGAACAGCCGTGTATCGAATTCCAGCTGGTGGTAGGCGGGTTCCATGTACGCGCACAGCTGGTAGAAAGCCTTGTTGTGCTCCTTTTCCTTCAGGTGCGCCAGCTCGTGCACGACGATCATCTTCAGAAATTCCACGGGAGCGTCCCGGAAGACGGAGGCGATGCGGATCTCGTGCTTTGCCTTCAGCTTCCCCCCCTGGACCCGTGACACAAAGGTGTGGGTCCCCAGGGCGTTGTTGAGCACATGGATCTTCCCGTCGTAGGCCACCCTGCTCAGCGGCTGGGTGGTGCGCAGGAACTCGTTCTTTATGTCGACGGTAAACGCGTAGAGCGCCCTGTCGGTTCTTACTTCGTGCGCCTTCGGATAGCGCTGTACAAGGACGCTCCCCAGCCGGTTCTCGGCAATCAGCTGGGCCACCTGGGCCGTTATGTGCGGTGAATAGCCTGCCAGATATTTCAATTGGTGCATCTGCAGTTTCGTCCCTTCTCGTTCGTTCCCGTATCATACTCGCAGTCGCCCCACAGGTCAAATGCGCAGCGCGGGAGCGTCACCTTTCCCCTTCATAATTGGCCCCAAATGCTTCATAATGCTCACCATGACCTCCCTCCGGCGTAACGTCCCCCTGCTCTATGCCTTCTCCTTCCTCCAGATGACCCTCTTTCCCATGGCGGTCATTACCCTGTTCTGGAAGGACCATATCGGACTGTCCCTGTCCCAGATCCTGCTCCTGCAGAGCATCTTCGCCGTGGCGATGGTGGTGATGGAGTACCCGTCCGGGTACATCAGCGACCGGGTCGGCTACCGGACGGCCCTCACCTTTGCCTCCTTCCTCGGCATAGTGGGATGGGGGTTCTACACCGTCGCCACGTCGTTTCACGACGTCCTCATTGCCGAAATCCTCCTCGGCATATCCACGTCCTTCATCAGCGGCACGGACAGCGCCCTCCTCTACGAATCCCTGAAGGGAACGGAGGAGGAACCTGCCTATGCCCGTTTCGAAGGGCGCTCCACCGGGTTCGGCCAGACCGGCGAGGCAGCGGGGGCGCTCTTCGCCGGCGTTCTCTACGCACACTACCCCCTCCTCCCCTTCATCCTCCAGGTGGGGGTATGGGTGCTTGCGCTGCTCCTCACCCGCGGGTTGACGGAACCGCAGCGTGAACGGAATCACCAAATCAGTCACCTGCAAGAGGCGCTCGCTTCGGCGCGCTACGTCTTCATCGAGAACCGGCGCCTCCGCGCAGCGATCCTCCTCAGCATCGCGCTGGGACTCTCCTCCTTCTACCCGGTCTGGCTGATCCAGCCTTACATGCGTGATGCCGGCGTCCCCCTCGCCTCCTTCGGTCCGATCTGGGCGGGGGCCAACCTCACCGTCGCCATCTGCGCCTTCCTGAGCCATCGGGTGCGGGCCTTCCTGGGGGACAGGGGGATGGTCCTGCTGCTGGTGCTGCTGGTCTGGGGGGGATTCCTGGGGTTGGGGCTGGCGGCGGGGGTGTGGGGATTTCTCTTCTACTATCTTCTGACGGCCATGCGGGGGATGAAGGGTCCGTTCCTTCTTCACGCCGCCCAGGCCGAGATTCCGTCGGTAAACCGGGCCGGCATGCTGTCGCTCCAGTCTCTCTGTTTCCGGCTGCTGTTCGCGCTCACCGGCCCCCTGGTGGGGAAGTATGCCGACGCCCGCGGGGTGGGGGAAACCTTCCGGCTGCTCGGCATCGCCTTCGTCCTGATCCTCCCCCCGCTGGTTTATCTCTTCCTGAAGCAGCGGCGCGTCGCCGGCCGGTGACCGCTCGGACACGAGCCGCCGGGCAGGCCCCGCTGGATTCCGGAACCACCTTGCCCCCTAGTCGAGTCCCAGGAGCGGCGGGAGCTCGCGGATACCTTCCAAGCGCCAGCGGGCAGCGCTGAAATCGCCCCCGCGGTTAAGGTCGCCAGGGATCGCGGCGACGGTCAGACCGGCCCGGGCGGCGGCAACAACCCCCCGTTCCGAATCCTCGATGGCCAGACAGCGGCCGGGATGGAGCCCGGCACGGACACAGGCGGTCCGGTACGGCTCAGGATCGGGCTTGGATGCGCCGTAGTCCTCGCGGGTGAGGATGAAATCGAAGTAGCCGAGCAGCCCGCTGTTGCGATGCATCTGCAGGAAATTCTCCCGCCTGCAGCTGGTGACGATCGCCATGGGTAGCCGGCCGTGGAGCCGCTCCAGGGTATCGTGAACCCCCGGGTACACCCGTGCTTCCTCACCCAGCAGCCGGAAATAGATGTCGTTCCGCAACCTGCGCAGTTCCTCCGCATCGCTGTCGCTGGCGGCGAGGCTAAGTACACTCTCCCCCTGACGCAGGGAGATCCGGCAGAACTCTTCGAGGGAAAGCTTCACCCCCGCCTGCGCCAGCGCCTCGGCATTGGCCTGATAATAGAGGTGCTCGGTCTCCATCAGCACCCCGTCGTTGTCCCAGAAAATCCCGTCAAACATCGTCGCTTACACCTCGTGTCACTCCGTGCTCTTTCCCTGGATCGATATTCCAGGATACATTGTGGTTCAGCTTGCAGTAAAACTTCAAGAGCAGAAATTGCAAAGGCGGCCGGTTGGCCGCCTTTTGAGGTACGTATCATGCCACGGGAACTTCCGAAAAATTGCTCTCTATCAATAAATTTCTTTTATGAACTCGGCCAGCTCTTCACCCTCGTCCTGCGCCTGCACCATAAAGGCCTTGGTCATGTTGCTGCTCCCCAGGGTGTTGCCTTCTCCGCCGGAGCGGATATCCTTGATCTTCACCAGCACGGTGCCCGTTGCGGCGTCGACCAATTCGGCATCGATGGAAATGTTGGTCTTGGTGCTCTTGGGGGCCGCGAAGCCCAGGAACCATTTGGCCGCGCCAACCCCGCCGTTGAACTTGGTGATTTTTCCCTGCAGGATGACCGCCCTGGTCTTGGTTGAGCTGTTGGCCTCGACCTTCTTGAAGATGTTATGTTTTTTCAGGTTCTTCACCGTGCTGTCGGTAAGCGCCTTGACGATCTCTTTTTTCGCGTCTTGCAGCATCTTCATTTCTTCATCGTCGATGTTGGCGATTTCCGCGTCCTTCGTTGAGTAATCCTTGACGACGATCGTATCGTATTTTGTCCCGAGCCGCTCGCCGGTCAGGATCTCCTCTTCATCGAATTTATCGGGCTTGGGAAGGGTGTTCGCTGCCAGCAGGCAGGTAGCGGATGTGGCGAGGGTAAGGACCAGAACCAGCAGGATGAGCATTCGTTGCATGTGTACCTCCAATGGTAAGTGATGGATTTCTGCGCGGCGACCTTCAAACTATCATGGGATGGGGTTTTGAAAAATCTTTTTTTGTGACCCCATTTTCTGCAACAAACTTCCAGAACGGTGTTGCACTGCGCCGGTCGAAAATGGTACATAGAAGGGTAACCCTCTTCCCGTTGCCGGGGAGCGGGCTCATATCACATTTTGTGAGGTTGAAAGCATGGCAATGACATACTTCGGTCCGACCAGACTGGACGCAACGCTCATCCCGAAAATAGCCCGGCAGTGGGGAACGCCGGTCTATCTGCATGACCAGGAATACATAGAAAACAGCTGCGACCAGCTGCTGAACATGCCCAATGCCTACGGCCTGCATGTTCGCTACGCCATGAAGGCAAACTCGGATCGTACCGTCCTGCGGGTCGTCACCAACAAGGGACTGGATCTTGATTGCTCGTCCCTCGACGAAGCGGCCCGTGCCTTTGCCGCCGGGGTTCCCTATGCCCGGATGATGCTGACCACCCAGGAGGTCCCGTCCGGTGAGGAGCGCAAAGAGCTGGAGGAGATGGTTCGGGCCGGCCTGAAGTACAACGTCTGCTCCATGACGCAGTTTCAACTGATTGCCGACTTCGCCAAAAAGAACAACATCGACCTCTCCATGAGGGTCCATCCGGGGGCCGCCGGCGGCGGTGAAAGTCAGACCCGCGATACCGGCAGCGAATATTCCTGCTTCGGCGTGCACCTGAACGACGTCCCCACGGTAAAGGCCCTGGCCGACGAAAAGGGGCTGCGCTTCACCCAGGTGCATGTCCATATCGGTTCCGGGGGGGACCCGGAAAAATGGCGGGAGAACATCGACCGCGAACTGGGCTTCGTCAAGACCTATTTCCCCGATGCCACCACGGTCAGCTTCGGCGGCGGGCTCAAGGTCGCCCGGATGCCGGGGGAAAAACAGGCCGACATCGCCTCGCTGGGCGCCTATGCGAAGCAGCGGATAGAGGAGTTCAAGGAGGCGACCGGCCGCGAACTGCAGATGGAGATCGAGCCGGGGACCTTTGTGGTCGCCAACTCGGGCCATATCATCACCCGGATCATCGACAAGAAGCTGACCAACGAGCTGAACTTCCTGATCGTCGACGGTGGCATGGAGCTGCTGACGCGCCCGCTCCTGTACGGCTCCGAGCACCCCATCGCCATCATCCGCCAGGACGGTACGCTGCTCTCCAGCGAGTATGACGGCAAGCCGACGGCCGGGCTGAAATCCTTCGGGATCGTGGGGCGCTGCTGCGAAAGCGGCGATTCGGTCCGTCTGGACAATGATGGCAACATCGTGCCGGTGCTGATCGCCGAACCGGAAATCGGTGACTATGTCGTCATAGGCGGCACGGGAGCCTATTCCGAGAGCATGTCGCCGGAGAACTACAACTCCCACCGCAAGCCACCGGCAGTCATGAGGACACGCAGTTCCGAACTGGTTCTGATCAGGAAGAAGCAGGTGCGTGAGCAGATCTACCAGAACGAGCTGGATGTGAAACTGTAATCAGCAGGTTGTTGAAAAACAGCCATCTCGCCGTCGTCCTCGAAAGCCCCTTTGTGCGGCGTAGCGCTGTTTATGCCCGTTGCTTGGGTGCTACGCCTCCGCGGGACTTTCTGCGGGTACGTCGATCTGACTATTTTTGAACAACCTTAAGTTATTCAAAAGAATGATCAGCCATAAACGAAAGAGGCCAAGGGGTATGCGACCCTTGGCCTCTTTTTATGTGAGATTGGCTGATAACCGGACGGTGGATTTAATTCCAGTTATCGATTTTCAGATCATGGGGTGAGGGCTTCCCTCTCCCTGTTTCCACATACTCACGCAGGCTTAACAGGAACGTGGCCCACTTCATACTGCAGTGATAGGTTGCCTCAACAGCCTCGCGCCAGTTTCTGTGGCCGAAGAGGACAATCGTCTGGTTGTCCTGCTCTGTCAGTTGGAACGTGATGTCAGTGCCAACCCATTCCTCCGGCCCCTCTACGCAGCGCCATCGCACATCTTTGTTATCGTTGAGCTCCTGCACTTCCATGACCATTCCGCCCAGAAGTTCGCCTGACTGCGTGCGAAAGCGGAATTCGATCTTTCCTCCGACCTGGGTATCGCCCAGAACTTCGTCGGTCCACCAGTGGGCCAGACCTTCCAAAGTTGTCAACGCGTTATAGACCCGAGCCGCAGGGGCTTTGATCCCGATTCGATGAAGAATGTCTACCATGTCAGCCACCTCCCGTACTATGTAGTCATGATAGTAATTGTAATCCTGTCGCGTGCAAAACGCGAGGGGGTATGAATCGAGGCCTTCGCCCACGGTACGTAAAAAAAACCCTTGACCATACTAGACCGTTCTGTCTAGTATGTATCCATGACCAGACGCGACACACGAGCGGAGCTGATAAAAACAGGGATGCAGCTGTTTGCCACCGGTGGGTACAACGCCACCGGCATCGACACCGTGCTGAAGCAGGCAGGGGTACCGAAAGGCTGCTTCTACCACCACTTCGGCAGCAAGGAAGAATTCGGCCTGGCGGTCATCGAGGCCTTTGCCGGCCGTTTTCTGGCCCGGCTGGACGTCTTCCTGGCGGATGAATCGGCAACTCCGCTGGAGCGACTGCGGATTTTTCTCGAACGGGGTCTGACCCAGCTGGCCGAGCACCACTGCACGGTCGGCTGCCTGATCGGCGATCTGGGGCAGGAGCTGGCCGCCAGCAACGACCGGCTGCGCGGCCGCCTCGACGAAATCATCCTCTCCTGGCGGGAGCGTTTTGCCGTCTGCATCAGTGAAGCCCAGCAGGCGGGAGAGCTCCCCCGATCCTATGACCCCCACGTCATTGCCGGATTTATCTTTTCCGGCTGGGAGGGGGCCATCCTCAGCGCCAAAGTCATGAGATCCCCCCAACCGGTGCGGGACTTCATCGACACCCTCTTCAGCACCGTCCTCACGAAACCGTAGTCACCCAACGATACCGTCACCATGTCCGGCATCGCCGGATGAACAGCAAACCTGAAAAGGAGCACCACACATGGCAGTACACGAAATCAGCGCTGAAACCCGCAGTAACTTCCACCTCTTCTGCGACAACTTCCCCTTTCCCGTCATGCTGGTCCACAAGGACCGGACGATCCTCGCCGTAAACAAGGCGGGGGAGGCGGTCGGCTACCCTACCGGCATCCGCTGCGTCGAAATGGGAGAGAAAGAGCACCACAAAGGGTGCCAGGCCAACCAGGCGCTGGCCGAGCAGACCGCCAAGCGGGTCGTCGGCTGGTTCGACTTCGCAGGCGCCGTTCTGGACTCGTACTGGATCCCCCTGGCCGGCAGCAGCGATCTGTATCTGCATTTTGCCGCGGATATCACCGAATGGGCGAAGGCGGAGATGGTTCCGAAGACGTGTGCCGCCGCCGGCTGCTCCACCTGCAACTGCGGGTGAGGTGAAACGGGCATTTGAAGTTATCTCATGACAAAGGAGAACGTATGAACGTCGTGGCATTCAACGGTAGCCCCAACAAGGAGGGGAACACCTGGCATGCGCTGAAGATGGTGACTGCGGAGCTGGAACGGGAGGGGATCGAGACCGAGATCGTCCATGTGGGGAACAAGGCGGTCAGGGGGTGCATCGCCTGCTATCAATGCGTCAAGAACCGGAACGAGCAGTGCGTGCTCCCCAACGACGAGGTCAACGAGTGGATTCAGAAGATGAAGCGGGCGGACGGGATCATCCTCGGCTCCCCGGTGCACTATTCCGCCATCGGCGGCACCATGAAATCGTTCCTGGACCGCGCCTTCTTCGTCACCGGCGTCAATGACAGCATGCTCCGTCACAAGGTAGGGGCCTCGGTGGTCGCGGTGCGGCGCTCCGGCGGCCTTGCCGACCTTCGACCAGCTGAACAACTTCCTCAACTATGCCGAGATGCTGCTGCCGACCTCCAACTACTGGAACGTAATCCATGGCCGAACCCCGGGCGAGGTGGTCCAGGACCTGGAGGGGGTGCAGATCATGCGGGTGCTGGGGAAAAACATGGCCTGGCTGCTGAAGCTGGTGGCGCATGGCAAGGGGGCCATCCCCCCGCCGGAACGGGAAGACAAAACGTTCTTCAGCTTCATTCACTGAGACCGGGAAAGGATTCTCCTGAACCACTCATACATCTGACATTTCGCACAAAATAGAAAAGGCGGCCGATTGGTCGCCTTTTCTCCCTCACTTCCTCTCAGTTGCCTGGTCAATTCACCATTTTCGGGAACTGCTTGGCAAGCCCGCCCGCCAAGGCATCGGCAATGACATACATATGGGCCTTCATTTCATCCCACACTTTAGCCTCGCCAACATAATCCTTGCCGGCCAGCGCCTCAAGCTGGGCAATATGGTGACCACCATGGGCGTAGAGCAGCCCCTTGAGAGTTTCTTTGGGCAGATACGGATTGGCGCCACTCAAAAACGCCGCGATCTCATCTGCATTCTTGATTAATTTGTCCTTGGCCGTCACTTTACCCGCTTTGTCGTCCCCATAGGTGGCGATCATGAACTCTTTCACGGCCCCGTAGTGCCCCGCCAGCAAGCCAAACAGCTTGTCCGACGCTGCCTTGCCGTAGAACGGTTCGATCGAACCTGCTATGGCCTTGGCATTTGCGACAACGTTTTCCTCCGCGACCTTCGCGGCCTCGTTATCACCGTATCGTGTCGCCACCGCCACGTTCCTCACCCAGAAGACGTGGCCAAGCCACAGGTCACGTAACCCTGCTTGCAGGTCGGTTGCTTTAGTTGTCGCGGTTGTCTGCTTTGCCGCATCCATATGGGAGTGTTCGGCAGTGAATGCCGGCGTAGCACCTGTGAACATAGCTGTAACGCCTATCGTCAATATTGATATCAGTAACTTTTTCATGACGTTTGCCTCCCTTCCTTCTTTTCCATCTCTAGGCCCAGTATACTCCTATCGCCAGAAAACATATATCAAAAGTTGAATATATTGGTGGTTGAGTCAATTATCCTCAGCTCAGCATGCCCCCTGTTTTGGGGTATACTATGACCCAGTCATAAAATCCCTCGTCACCTCTAACATCCAAACCTCAAAGGAAAGGAGAACAGAGATGAATAAAGATAGCACGTGTCCGGTAACGGGCCGAGAAGACAAACCCACTGCCAGCAGAGGCACATCGATCCAGCACTGGTGGCCAAACCAGTTGAACCTCAAGATTCTTCATCAGAATTCTGACATGATCAACCCGATGGGCAAGGAGTTCAACTACGCTGAGGAATTCAATAAACTTGACCTGGAGGCCCTGAAGAAGGACCTCTATGCGCTGATGACCGACTCGCAGGGGTGGTGGCCGGCTGACTACGGTCATTACGGGGGGCTCTTCATCCGGATGGCGTGGCACAGCGCTGGCACCTACCGCACCGGAGACGGCCGCGGCGGCGGCTCCTCGGGTTCGCAGCGCTTCGCGCCGCTCAACAGCTGGCCGGATAACGTCAACCTCGATAAAGCGCGCCGTTTGCTCTGGCCGATCAAGCAGAAATACGGCAAGAAGATCTCATGGGCCGACCTGATGATACTCGCCGGCAACTGCGCTTTGGAGTCGATGGGGTTCAAGACGTTCGGCTTCGGCGGTGGGCGTGAAGACATCTGGGAGCCCGAAGAAGACATTTACTGGGGGGCTGAGGAGACGTGGCTCGGAGACAAGCGCTACAGCGGTGACCGGGAACTCGAGAATCCTCTCGCCGCCGTGCAGATGGGGCTGATCTACGTTAACCCGGAAGGGCCGAACGGCGACCCGGATCCGGTCGCCTCGGGCCGTGACGTTCGCGAGACCTTCGCACGCATGGCAATGAACGACGAAGAGACCGTCGCGCTCATCGCCGGCGGGCACACCTTCGGCAAGTGTCATGGCGCCGGCCCCGCGTCCCATGTGGGGCCTGAGCCCGAAGCGGCCGGCATCGAGGAGCAGGGACTCGGCTGGAAGAGCAGCTTCGGCAGCGGCAAAGGGGGCGATACGATCGGCAGCGGCATCGAGGGTGCCTGGAAAGCGCACCCGACCAGATGGGATATGGGCTATCTGAACACGCTGTTCAAATTCGAGTGGGAGCTGGTCAAGAGCCCGGCCGGCGCAAATCAGTGGCTGGCCAAGGACGTGGCCGACGAGGACATGGTGGTTGACGCCCACGACCCGTCGAAGATGCACCGGCCGATGATGACCACGGCGGACCTCTCCCTTCGCTTCGACCCGATCTACGAGCCGATCGCGCGGCACTACCAGCAGAACCCCGAGGAATTCGCGGACGCCTTCGCCAGGGCGTGGTTCAAGCTGACTCACCGCGACATGGGCCCGCGTTCGCGCTATCTCGGCCCTGAGGTCCCAGCGGAAGAGCTCCTGTGGCAAGACCCCGTCCCGGCAGTCACGCATGAATTGATTGACAAGCAGGACATCGCCGCCCTCAAAGGCAAGATCCTCGCTTCGGGACTGTCTGTCTCCCAGCTGGTCTCGACGGCCTGGGCGGCGGCGTCCACGTTCCGCGGCTCCGACAAGCGTGGCGGGGCGAACGGTGCGCGCATCCGTCTCGCGCCGCAGAAGGATTGGGAAGTCAACCAGCCTGCCCAACTGCAAACGGTGCTGCAGGCCCTTGAGAAAATCCGGAAGGAGTTCAACAGCGCGCAGTCGGGAGGGAAGATGGTTTCGCTCGCCGACGTGATTGTTCTTGGCGGATGCGCAGGTATCGAGCAGGCTGCGAAGAATGCCGGCTTTAAAGTGACCGTTCCCTTCGCGCCGGGGCGCACGGATGCGTCGCAGGAGCAAACCGACGCGGAGGCGTTCGCCGTTCTCGAGCCTGTTGCAGACGGGTTCCGTAACTACCTCAAAACCAGATATACCGTATCGGCGGAGGAGTTGCTGGTCGATCGGGCGCAATTGCTGACGCTGACCGCCCCAGAGATGACGGTGCTTATTGGCGGCATGCGCGTCTTGAACGCCAACTTCGGACAGTCCCGGCACGGCGTCTTCACCAAGCGACCGGAGACGCTCACCAATGACTTCTTCGTGAATCTGCTCGACATGGGCACCACCTGGAAGGCGTCCCCTGAAGCCGGCGACCTGTTCGAGGGGCGTGATCGCGAAAGCGGCGAACTCACGTGGACCGGCACCCGTGTCGATCTGATCTTCGGTTCGAACTCCCAACTCCGGGCCTTGTCGGAAGTCTACGGATGTGAGGATTCGCAGGAAAGATTCCTGCACGACTTTGTAGCGGCATGGAACAAAGTAATGAACCTTGACCGGTACGATCTTGCCTGATCGTATAAGATACGACGCTTGAGAACAGAAGTAGTAATGGGAATCAACACTCCATGAGCATGAAGGGAGAACGGCCATGAAAAACAACGCGGTATGCTGGTTTGAAATATATGTGCAGGACATTGAGCGGGCCAAAGCTTTTTACGAGACGGTCTTACAAACAAAGCTGGAGCGCCTGAACAGTCCGGACGTAGAGTTGTGGAGTTTTCCGATGGATATGGACCGCTGGGGCGCCGGTGGTGCCCTGGTAAAGATGGACGGTGTTCCTTCAGGCGGCAACAGCACATTAGTCTACTTCAGTTGCGACGACTGCGCAGTCGAGTCAGGAAGGGTCACAGCGGCTGGCGGTCTGGTGCAGCGTGAAAAATGGTCCATCGGTGAATACGGTTACATTGCCCTGGCAGTCGATACCGAAGGAAACATGTTTGGTCTGCATTCAGTGAAATAACGACAGTAACGGCAGCGGTGAGAGGAGAGAGTCGCCACCATGATCTACCCGTCAACTACCATAAGCATGCAGATCGCGCGTGAACCCGCAGCGGTTTACGCGTTCGTCTCTGCACTTGAAAATTTTCCCCTGTGGGCAACGACATTCTGTAAGTCGATCAGGAAAGAGCAGGACAACTGGGTGATGGAGACGTCACTGGGACCGATGTCGATCAGGCTTGCCCCGCAGAACAGTCTGGGTGTACTGGATCATTACGTGACACCTCCCTCCGGGGAGACGCTCTATGTGCCGCTGCGGGTGGTGACAAACGGCTCGGGGAGCGAGATGCTTTTTACCCTCTTCCGCCTCCCCGGGGTGAGCGACGAGGCCTATGCGGCCGATGCCGCCCTGGTCAGGCAGGATCTGAACAGCTTGAAGGAGCTGTTGGAGCGATAGCCGGGGAGCGCCACTCGTAGTGAAAACAAGATAGGTTCCCGGAAAAGCGCCACGAAGCAATAAAGGCGGCCAATTGGCCGCCTTTTGCATTACGTATGATGTCCCTTAATGACTGTCGGGCCGATCATGCCGGGTGCTCCAGAATTTCCGCGTCAATGGGGGTGAAGCGCGGCACCTCCTGCCCGGCAACGATCACCCTCTCCATGAACATCGCCAGGGGCCGTACCCAGAGGGAGTCGTTATCGTAGAGACAGCGGTAGACCACCAGCAGTTCGTCGGTCTCACTGTGGCGCGCCGTGCCGATGACCCGGTACTCCCCACCCTTGTAATGCCGGTAGAGTCCCGGCGCAGGTACCTGATTCATAATCGCTCCTTAGTCCGGTTCCGCCCTGCGCGACCGCCATCTGGATCCCAGCCGTAGCGGACGAGATCGACCCGTCCCCGGGCATCGAACTGCACACCTTCGGCTTCCAGCAGCTGCCGTTGGATGAGATCGCCGTCACCGCTGCGGCGTGGGCTGACTTTCCCCTGGCTGTTGATCACCCGCTGCCACGGGACATCGTGGCCGGCCGGCAGCGCTGCCATGGCGAAGCCGACGGTACGCGCCGTACAAGCGACCTGCCGGGCGATGCGGCCGTAGGTTGTGACCCGCCCTGCCGGAACCCGGCGGACATGGGCGTAGATGCTACTATAGAGGGGGCTGGCAGTCATGTCGTGTCAGATTATCCCCTAACCTGCCAGAGCCGCCAGAATCTCGCCCAGGTGATCGATGTGGAACTGGATATGGTACTCGCCCAGGCCATAGATCATTCCGTCCAGCGTCGGATACTCGCCCAGGGGAGAATCCTTCAGTTCCGGGATATGCGCTGTCCGTGCCAGTTGCTCCTCGGTCAGCCCAGCCGCAAAGTCGGCAACCCGCCGATAATTCAACTCACACTCCGCCACCAGCTCACTGAAGCTCATGGCAGCTCGCTGTTCGGTATAAAACGGATTGCCGGCATCGAGAACGAGCAGCGGGCAATCGTTGTCGACAAAGGCCCTGAGGAGCGGCAGGTGACCGACCCCCTCGGGACCGCAGAGGTGGGAAAGAATCTCCTTGGGTGACCACCGGTCCGTCGGCGCGCGCGAAGCCAGGTTCTCGTCCACCCCCTGGCATACCTGTTTCAGGGCTGCTACTTTCTGCCCGATTATTTCAGCCAATTGCTTGCCACGTGAAGTTGCCATACTGACACCTCCTGGTGAAACTCATCTCCTTGTCATCATTGTACGCCTTTTGTCCCCCGTACCGGCATATTTTCTATCCCCGGGTGACACACTAAAGGCGGCCGATTGGCCGCCTTAAATTAAGTATGATGCCCGCGGACTTCTTATTCGATCTCCGGCTGACTATTTTCTGGACAAGCGGTACTCTCCCGCCATCGTTTTCAGCAACCTGACGCTTCCCCCGCCTCGTGATGCCGGCGAGTGCCCTATAATTATTGCGATTTTACTCTGCGTTGACTTGGCACGGGTAATGTATTTCCCTGTGTGCACTACAAAATCATGTCGGCAGCCAGCGTCGTCTGCCCTACGGAGGCCGGTCATGAAACAGATAGAAGCGGTTGTCGATCAGTTCAGGCTGCAGGAGGTACGGAGCGCCCTCGAGGATATGGGGATCGAGGACATCATGGAGAGCACGATCAGATGCCGCCAGAAGGGACGGGCCATGATGTTTCGCGGTGCCACGTTCATGGCAACCATCGTCGAAAAGGTCAGGATCGAGATCGTTGCGACGGACGATGCGGTTGCCGGCATCATCGAGACCATCTCGGCCGTCGCCCGACCCGGACGCAAGGAAGAGTGCCGGATTGCCATTTACCCTTACCTGGAAACGACATTATTCCAGCCCGTGGGGTAGGTAATGACTGATACGAAACCTGACCGGTACGTCACCTTCAGGGGGATCGACGGCGACGGCAATGCACGCCGGCTGGTGGCCATGCTGCGGCGGCATATCGACGACCCGGCAAAATCCAACCCCTTCTGGGAAAAGTTCAAGGAGAAGCTGGCTGTGGCCGGTTTGGCCGAGGCCAACGGTGGTCGTGTCCTTGATGAACTGTTCCTGGTCCATTCCTACATCAACAATATCAGCGAACTGTTCGAGGAGCATGACGACCGGGAAGCACTGGCGTTACTCCGTCAGGTTGAGACTGAATCGTGCTGAGAAGCGCGATCTGGTCAGCCGCAACCTGATGAGGAGTCAAGCTCCGGAGCGTCGCTTCACGGTCTGTTGCGACGTCAGAATAGTGGTCAGATTCGTTTCTATCCAATCCGTCAACGCTTCGACCTTCTCGCCGATTTCCCTGCCCAACGGGGTCAGGGAATACTCCACGTGGGGCGGCACGACAGGCAGGGAAATCCGGTCGATAAAACCGTCGCTTTCCAGACTCTGAAGGGTTTGTGCCAGCATCTTCTCACTCACCCCACCCACCTTGCGACGCAGTTCACTGAACCGATGCGTCCCCCCCATCAAGGCGACCAGTACCAGCACTCCCCAGCGACTGGTGACATGCTGAAGGATCTGGCGTGACGGACAGTTGACGCAAAACAGCTCTCCCCGCTCTATTTTCTGCAATAATTTCGAAGTTTCAGACGTGCCCATCACACTTACCTTTTTGTGCGTACTTACTTTTCGTAAGTATAGCTGGTATGCTCAGTTCATGCAACACAATACACGTAACTGAAAGGAGCATTACCATGGTAGTCATCACGGGAGCAACCGGGCAATTGGGCCGTTTGGTCATCGCATCCTTGCTGCAGAAAGTACCGGCATCCGACATTGTCGCCGCGGTCCGCAATGTCGACAAAGCCAAAGACCTGGCGGCATTGGGGGTGCAGGTACGTCACGCCGACTATACCTTGCCCGCGACGTGGGATGATGCCCTGAAAGGGGCAGACAGGCTGCTGCTGATCTCGTCGAGCGAAATCGGGCAGCGGGTCAGTCAGCATCGTACCGTCATCGAGGCAGCCCAGAGAGCAGGCATAAAGCTGCTGCTCTACACGAGCGTTCTGCACGCCGACACGTCACCTCTGGGGCTTGCCGGTGAGCACCGGGAGACGGAACAGATCATCCGGGCATCCGGCCTTCCTCACGTACTGTTACGCAATGGCTGGTACACCGAGAACTATACCGCCGGCGTACCTGCGGCGCTGGCACATGGTGCGGTCTGTGGCTGTGCCGGCAACGGCCGGATTGCCTCGGCGGCACGAAAGGACTATGCAGAAGCAGCAGCAGTTGCCCTCACCACCGACAACCATGCCGGTCGTACCTATGGACTGGCTGGTGATTATGCCTATACCTTGGGAGACCTTGCCGCGGAGATCTCCCGGCAATCGGGCAGGAACATCAACTACGTCAATATGGCCGAGCCTGAGTACAAACAACTGCTTGTGAGTGCAGGATTGCCCGAGCCGATTGCAGCATTGCTGTCGGATTCGGATACGGGAGCCTCACACGGCGCACTGTTCGACGACAGTCATCAACTCAGCACCTTGATTGGGCGGGCTACGACACCAATGGCAACATCCGTTGCCGAGGCGTTACGCTAAGCTGTCCGGTAACGGGATCAGCACGCAATTTTGCACTGGAAACAGTAAAGGCGGCCGATTGGCCGCCTTGTGAATTAAGTAAACTGTCCCTGGAATACCTACCAATTTTATCTCTCAACAATTAAAACTAAAATCGGGTTTATTTCTATTAATCTGTTTCACAAGAGATAATGTACCTAACTTGTGAAATGATTTACCAGTAGTACAACGTGAAGACATGTCAATAACCATATCACGACATATTGATATTATTAATGTGCAAGTCTCAGTAAATTTTTGAAGCTCTCTGTCACTGCTGCTCCAGATATTTATTGATAAAGGATCATCTTTCCACTTATCAACAAGATCATGTAAACGTTCATAGTATTTTTTTGAATTGGAATACGGGAACCAAACACCATACTCATGCCTGTAAGTAGTAAGGTTTCTGACATGCGAAAGCCAATTAGAATTCGTAGTTCCCAGTGCTTGGCATAATTCTGATATTTTTGTAGCCACTAGTTGTTTTTCAGTAGATAAACCTTGTCCAGATAAAATTTCATTACTTATCATGCTCATTTGTGACCTAAATACATTCCACATTTTTTCGTGACTAGAGCCGCTCCGAGGAAAATCCAACTTGCTACATCGCAAAACGCTTGTGTTGCCTTCAAAGTGACACTTATAGAATCCACTAGAAATGTGAACATTATGCAACGCGCCGTAAATATCCGCCAATTTTTCTACAGTTGATATTTCATTTGATTCTAATTGAGTACAACTTACTCCCGTAAACCGAAGTATCGCATGCGCCGCATAAAAAGCAGAATAATAAAGTTGGATTATAAACCACGCAGTAGATTTTGGAAGAAAATCGCTCTTCGTAATCCCTAGCAATGTCTCAAAAGAAGCCATCGCCATTCTATTACTATCACAGGCAAAAGCTTTTAAAAGATGATTTAATTCCGAAACAGTTAATTCAAAAGAGGTTGCTTCAACTTGTTTGTATATCTGATATTTTGACAAAGCAAACCAAGCCTGCAATTTTATTTCGGGGTTACCAGAAATTTCATTTATACCAGGCATCCAAAATTGTCTTATATAATTACTAAATACTGGCATTGGTTATATAGTAAAGTCTGTTTTGAATGCTTTGATAAAATGATCCGAAAGAGATTTATGTGATCTACCAGGACTACTTATCAATGATGATTTTATTTTAGGGAACATTGAGCTCATAACTTCTAAATAATTATCTGCTTTATAATCAGGGCCAAATCTATCCTTAACTCTTTGTACTATTTCAGGAAATACATGTAATATTGCCCTAAAAACGAACGGATTTGTTACTTGCTTATCAACTTTAATACTTCTCAAACCATATATGAATGTTTCTAAATAAGCAGAAAGTGCTGAAAATATATAATCAACATCTTTATCAATGAATAGTGGGAGTAATGGCTTTAAGGCCGTATTGAATGTAACTCTGGTAATTTTATCGCTTGTTCTACTCGATGGGCTTAATTTCCCAATCAATGGACTATTCAGTTCGGTATTAAATATATCGAACAACTCTCTCATCAATTGTTCGCTCTCGTTTTCATACTCTGCAAGTTTTTTTATATCAAGCAATAACTCACTTGGGACAGGACGTTGCCTCGTATTTATATCAATAAAAAGGCGGGATTCATCCCTTCGGCTTAAATTATTATAGATTACTACTGGCACCCTAAGTGCTGTCTTGGCTAATGAAAATCCATATACACGATGTTGTCCGTCGAGGATAAGGAAGGACTTTGGCGTAATTTTAAATTCGAGGGTCTTACCTCTTCCGATAATACTAAGTTCAGCTTCAGGTTGCGCAGACAGAATAATTGACGTTGGAATTGTACCTAGTCCGTTATCAATATATGTTGCTATTTCAGCTGCCCGCTTTGGATCAAGCAACCGCTGGAACCCTTGATGAGGATCTTCATCTCTGGTGGAAACAAAGCATGATTTAGCTAAAATATCGCTTGGCATAGAAAGGGTATAGAATCTATGGTCACCTTGTGTAATCAAGCTTACAGAATATCTACCTATACCAGGATTAGTTTCAGCTTTCATTGAATCCTCCTATATATTTTGACGGCGGGGAATTCCGGGACAGTTTACCTAATTCACGTCCACGGATTAATAACCCGCGCCTTGCATCTCTCAATATCCCTGACATTGCGCGTCACTATTACCAATCCATGAGCAGCAGCAGTGGCCGCAATGAGCGAATCCATTACCGGCAGTTTCTCGCCCGCCTGTTCCGCCTCTCCTTGAAGCCTTCCCCAGCAAAGCGCCGTTTCAAGATCGATTTCAAGAATACGGCCAGCAAATCGCTCAACCAGATCGAGCGCCACCCACGCCTGCAGCTCGTCTTTTTTTGCGCCACCCGGGAGCTTGCTGATCCCTTTCTGCAACTCGCCCAGGTTCAGGACACTTAGAAACAGCTTCTGTTCATCCTGCTTGTCCAGCCAGCTCACCACTGCCGGATTCGGCTCCTTCTTTACCAGTTCGGATATCAGGCAGGTATCGAGCAGATACTTCACAACTCCACCTCACGGGAGAGATCGGCGCTACGACTAAGATCGAGTTCGACATCATGCAGGGGAGATTGCCGGAAAAACTGTGATAATCCAGTTCGAGGCAACGTCAGTTTGCGATATTCATCGAAAGAAACAACCACTGCAGCGGGCTTGCCCCGCAACGTTATTGTCTGGGGGCCATCATGCAGGGCAGAATCAACCACTTGGCTCAAGCGGTTCTTTGCTTCCTGAAGCTGCCACTCCCGATCATGGGGGGTGCGATCCGTCTTGTTGGCTCTCATCGTATCCTCCACTATTAACCTAGACAGTCTAGCCAGTAAAGAGTAGCACAGCACTGATATTAAATCACCTATAAATTATGCCACCAAAAACAAAGGGCGCCTCAATGGGCGCCCTCGGCATTACTTCAAATTCTTCTTTATCCTCTCCACCGCCTCAATCACATTCTCGCGATGGCCGAAGGCCGAGAGCCGGAAGAAACCTTCGCCGCTCGGACCAAAGCCGGAGCCGGGCGTCCCGACCACGTTGCATTCGGTGAGAAGCTTGTCGAAGAAGTCCCAGGAGCTCATCCCGCCCGGCGTCTTGAGCCAGATGTACGGAGCATCCACGCCGCCGTAGCAGGTGACGCCGGCCTCTTTCAGCCCTTCACGGATGATGCGGGCGTTCTCCATGTAGTAGTCGATGATCTCCCTGGTCTGCTTCCACCCTTCGTCGGAGTAGACCGCGGCGGCGGCGCGCTGGACCGGGTAGGAGGCGCCGTTGAACTTTGTGGTGGTGCGGCGCAGCCAGAGCTTGTTGAAGCTGTACCGCTCGCCCGTGCTGGTGGTCCCCATCACCTCTTCCGGCACGACCACCAGGCCGCAGCGGACACCGGTGAAGCCGGCAGTCTTGGAGAAGGAGCGGAACTCGATGGCGCACTTCTTGGCTCCTTCGATCTCGTAGATGGAGTGGGGGATCTCCGGGTTGGTGATGAACGCCTCATAGGCGGCGTCGAAGAAGATCACCGCATCGTTGGCGTTGGCGTAGTCGACCCACTTCTTCAGCTCGGCCTTGCTGGCCACGGTGCCGGTCGGGTTGTTGGGGAAGCAGAGGTAGATGATGTCCACCTTGCTTGTCGGGAGCGAAGGGATGAAGTTATTCGCCTCGTTGCACGGCATGTAGACGATGTTCTTGTAGTACCCCTTCTCGTCCGCCTCGCCGGTGCGGCCGATCATGACGTTCGTATCGTTATACACGGGGTAGACAGGGTCGCCGATGGCCACCACGTTGTCCAGGGCAAAGATGTCCAGGATGTTGGCGCAGTCGCACTTGGAGCCGTCGGAGATGAACATCTCCTCGGTCTTGAGGCTGACCCCCAGCGGCTTGTAGGACTTCTCGATGATGGCGTTGATGAGCCAGTCGTATCCTTGCTCCGGGCCGTAGCCGGCGAAGCGCTCGGTGGTGGCCAGGTCGTCCACAGCGTCGTGGAACGCCTTGAGGATGGCGGGGGGGAGCGGACGGGTGACGTCGCCGATCCCCAGGCGGATCACCTTGGCGTCAGGGTTGGCGGCGGAAAATTCGCGCACGCGGCGGCCGATCTCCGGGAAGAGATAGCCGGCTTTGAGTTTCAGGTAGTTGTCGTTGATCTTTGCCACAGTAAATTTCCTCCAATTTCATTTTGTATAAAGGAAATGCCGCATACGCGGCAAATCTGATTTGTGTTCAAAAAGGTTCAGCAATAAACGCGGTATTTTTCGTCCTGGCAAGGCTGTCGAGGAACAGGGCGGAGGCGTACTAGAAGTACGCCGCACAACCGGTTCCGAAGACTTACGCAGCCAGGGCGGAAAAGAACCGTTTATTTTAGACCCAGGACGTCCTGCATGTCGTATAAACCCGGCTTCTTCCCCACCACCCACTGGGCCGCCCGTACCGAGCCGCGGGAGAACATGTCGCGGGTCATGGCCCGGTGGCTGATCTCGATCCGCTCACCTTGGCCTATGAAGTAGACCGTGTGCTCGCCGACGATGTCGCCGCCCCGCACGGTCTGCATGCCGATCTCCTCTTTCGTCCGCTCGCCGCAGATCCCCTCGCGGTGGTAGTTCGCCACCTTGTTGTAGTCGCGCCCGAGCGCCTCGGCCACCACCTCACCCATGCGCACGGCGGTGCCGGAGGGGGCATCCTTCTTCTTGTTGTGGTGCAGCTCCACGATCTCCACGTCGAAGTCGTCACCCAGGGTCCTGGCCACGTCCTTCAGGACCTTGAAGCAGACGTTCACCCCGACGCTCATGTTGGGGGCGAGAACGGCGGGAATCTCTTTCGCCAGTTCGGCTGCCAGAGCCCGCTCCTCGGGGGTGAAGCCGGTGGAACCGATGACGATCGCCTTCTTCTTCAGGGCGCACGCCTCCAGGTTCTTGAGCGACACCTTGGGGGTGGTGAAGTCGATGAGGACATCGCACCCGGCCACCACGGCGTTCAGGTCGTCGGAGATGTTCACCCCCAGCGGGCCGCAGCCGGCGATGAGCCCGGCATCCTGTCCCACCAGCTCGTGCCCCGGCCGCTCCAGCGCACCGGAAACCATGCACCCCGCCTCCTTGGCGGCAACGATGATCCTCTGCCCCATGCGACCCGCAGCCCCGCAGACAGCTATTTTAACCATTGAAAACCTCTTCAGGCTGAAGACTGAAGGCTGAAGGAAAAACCTCCAACCATCCGTCACCCGCCTTGAGTTTATTTATTCTGCTTCAGCCTTCGGTCGTCAGCCTTCAGACTAGATCAACTGATATTCCTTCATGATGGCCGCCAGTTTCGCCTTGTTCCCCGCCCCCATCTCGCAGAGGGGGAGCCGTACTTCGTCGGAGCATTTGCCCATGAGCCCCAGGGCTGTCTTGACCGGGATCGGGTTGCTCTCGATGAACATGGCGTTGCCGATCTTGAGGGTCTCCAGGTGGAGCCTGCGGGCGGTTGCCATGTCACCGGCGTAGAAGGCGTCGGTCAGGTCGGCCACGGTCTTCGGCATGATGTTGGCCAGCACCGAGATGACCCCCTTGGCGCCGCAGGCCATCATGGGGAAGGTGATGAAGTCGTCGCCGCAGAGGACGTCGATCTTGTCGCCACAGAGCGCCAGCACTTCGGAGGCCTGCTGGAGGGAACCGGTCGCCTCCTTGATGGCGACGATGTTCTTGTTCGGCGCCAGTCGGGCCACGGTCTCGGGGAGCATGTTGACCCCGGTGCGCCCCGGCACGTTGTAGAGGATCTGGGGGATGGCCACGGCGTCGGCGATGGCGGTGTAGTGGCGCACCAGCCCTTCCTGGGTCGGCTTGTTGTAGTAGGGGGTGACCAGGAGCACGCCGTTGGCCCCGGCCTCCTTGGCCTTCTGGGACAGCTCGATGGCTTCCTGGGTGGAGTTGGAGCCGGTGCCGGCGATGACCGGGACCCGCTTGTTCACCTGTTCGATGACGGTCTTCACCACCGCCATGTGCTCGTCGTAGTCGAGCGTCGAGGCCTCGCCGGTGGTGCCGCACGGCACGATGGCGTCGGTCCCGTTGGTGATCTGGAACTCCACGAGCTCCCGCAGTTTTTCGAAGTCCACCTGGCCGTTAGTGAATGGTGTGACGATGGCTACTATGCTTCCCTTGAACATGACCTGCCTCCTCTAGGAGAATTGACGGATAGTGACGATTGTTATTTGGTCTGCTGCCAGACGATGACGCCCTTCTTGTTGATGTAGGCGGGGCGGTCGTCGTCGGTCTTCACCCGGGCGAGGCCTCCCTTGAAGCTGTCAGCGTCACGGAAACGGGGCTCCACGACCACCTTCCCCTGTTTGTTGATGTAGCCCCACCGCTTTTCCACCTTGACCCGGGCCAACCCTTCGGCGAAGTCGTCAGCATCCTTGAACTGGGGGGGGACGATCACCTTCCCATTGAGGTCAATGAATCCCCACTTGCCGTCCTTCTTGACCCGGGCGACCCCTTCGTGGAAATCGCCGGCGTCCTCATAGACGGGGGGAATCAGTTCGGTGAAGGCATGGTCTACAAACCCCATCCCCTTCTTTCCCTTGACCCGGCCGCGTCCTTCCTCGAATTCGTCGACCCCTTCGTAGCGAAGAGCCATTACCTTGCCGGCGGGGTTCATGTACCCCCACACGCCATCCTTCTCGACCCGGATGAATCCTTCCTGGAACCGGCCGCGAACCGAATCGAACTGGGGCGCCACGACCACCCTGCCGCCGGCGTCGATGAACCCGGTCTTGCCGTTCTGCTCGATCTCGAAGAGAGCCGGCTGCTTATCGGCTCCGGCGGCCAGCACCGGACTGGAAACAGAAAGGAGACACGCGCCGACGAGAGAAACGACTATTCCGCGATTCATAGCACCCCCGGAGCCCTTCGCATGTCTTGAGCTTGCGAAAAAGACGCGTTTCGTAGCACCATAGCAACAAACAAGCCTGGTAAATGATAAAAGTGGGTATTTGTACCATATGGGGCGGAAAAAGTCAAAATATTACGCTATGGTAGGGGGTTACGGGGAGGTCATGAATGCCTGGTGCGGATGCGGGCTGAAAGAACGGGGGTGAACGCCGCAGATGTCCGGCGGCCGCGGCGTTGCCGGTGCTACTCTGGCAACGCCTGCCCGCCCGTCGCCTCGTTGGAGATGGCCCCTTCCACGAGTTGGCCGGCGGCGGAGACCACTTCCCGCACCATGTAGGTATAGGTGACGCCGAAATCGACGTGCAGGTCCTCGTAGCGGTTCCCCTTCACCGGCTGGGGGGTAAGAAGCGCGAGGGTAGCGATGTCGCTCCCCCGCCGGCGGTAGACGTTGAAGCCTGCGCGGTCCGTCCCGGCACCGGGTGCCGGTTGCCATTCCAGGGTCACGCCGGTGGGGGTGGATGTCGCGGTCAGCCGGGGAGCGGCGGGAGAGGCGACTTTCTTGCTGCGGGCTCGGGAGGGGGCGCTTTCCGCACCCTCTTTGTTGTAGGCGATCAGCTTGTACTGGTAGGTGGTACCGTTTTTCAGGCTGGCATCGGTGAAGATGTAGAGATTGTTGTAGACCTGGACCCCCTTGGGGTACTCCAGGTCCACATCTTGAACGAGTTGGTAGGCGGTGGGGCAGGTCTCGCAGTCCTCTTCGGGGGGGAGCACCTCGCGGCGAAACAGCCTGAACCCTGCCAGGTCCTTGAGTCGTTTCCCGCCCGCATCGCTCGAAGGGGCCGACCAGGTGACGTAGAACTGCTCACCCTTCTGTTCCGCCCGCAGGTTGGTGACGGCGGCCGGCACCAGGGAGTCGGGGGGGACGAGGCCTCCTTTGCGGCCGCAGGCGGCAAGGAGGGTCAACAGCAGTGTCAGCACGAATAATCTGCCCATGGCATTGATCCCGTTCAGCAAAAAGTTATCCTCAATCCGTGAGGGGTGAGTGCTCCGTGGAGCGAATGTGTCCGAGTGCCAGCCTGCTGTAGGCGAAATTGAGCTAAGCCGGGCGAACGGCCGGCGCGAAATGAGCCGTACAGCGGCGGCACGAGGGGACGCTGAGCGGAACGGAGCGCTCGCCCCTCACGGATTTGCAGCAAGGGGCCGGCTACCTCCCCGACTTGACCCGTTCGATCTCCGCCTTCACCCGCTCCAGGGCCGTCCCCCCCGTCGCGCGGCGGGCGTTGACGCTCGCCTCCAGGGTGATGCTGTCGTAGATGTCCTCGCCGATCATGGCGGAGAACCCCTTCCACTCCTCCATGGTCAGCTCCGGCAGGTCCTTGCCGTGGGAGAGACAATAGGCCACCGATTTCCCCACCACCTCGTGGGCGTCCCGGAACGGCATTCCCTGGCGCACCAGGTAATCGGCCACGTCGGTGGCGGTGGAGAACCCCTTGCCCGCCGCACTGCGCATGGTGGCCGCGTTCACTTTCATCTCGCGGATCATGTCGGCGAAGATCTTGAGCGAACCCTTCACTGTGTCGATGGTATCGAACAGCGGTTCCTTGTCCTCCTGCATGTCCTTGTTATAGGCGAGCGGCAGGGATTTCATGACGGTGAGGAGCGCCATCAGGTTGCCGTAAACGCGGCCGGTCTTCCCCCGCACCAGTTCGGGGACGTCCGGGTTCTTCTTCTGGGGCATGATGGAGGAGCCGGTGCAGAAGGAATCGGAGAGGTCGATGAACTTGAACTCGCTGGTGGACCAAAGGATCAGCTCCTCGGAGAAACGGGACAGGTGCATCATCAGGATGGACGAGCCCCCCATGAATTCCAGGGCGAAATCCCGGTCGGAGACGGAATCGAGGGAGTTGCGGGTAACCTCCGGGAAGTCGAGCAGTTCGGCCACGTGCTCCCGGTCGATGGGGAAGGTGGTCCCGGCCAGGGCGCCGGCCCCGAGGGGAAGGACGTTCATCCTCCGCAGGCAGTCCTCCATCCGCCCCTTGTCCCGGGTGAACATCTCCACGTAGGCGAGCATGTGGTGGGCAAAGAGGATCGGCTGGGCGGTCTGGAGATGGGTATACCCCGGCATGATGACGTCCAGGTTCTTCTCGGCCTGGAACAGGAGCGAATCGATGAGGAGGTCCAGGTAGGCGGATATCTCCACCAGTTCGTCCCGCAGGTAGAGGCGGATGTCCAGGGCCACCTGGTCATTGCGGGAGCGGCCGGTGTGGAGCCGTTTTCCCGCCTCGCCAATCCTGGCGGAGAGGCGCGCCTCGATGTTCATGTGGATGTCTTCCAGGGAGACCGAAAAGTCGAACTTCCCCTCCTCGATCTGGCGGAGGATTTCCTGGAGACCATGGACGATCTGCTCCACATCCGCAATGGGGATGATCCCCTGCTTCCCCAGCATCCGGGCATGGGCGATGGAGCCGCGGATATCCTGGTGGTAGAGCCGCTTGTCGAAATCGATGGACGCCGTGAACTCCTCCACAAACTTGTCGGTAGGCTGGGAAAACCGCCCCCCCCAGAGCTTGGTCCCCTCGCCTGTGCATTCCTTGGACATGGTGTATCTCCTTCTATGAAAACTGTCTTATTTGAGTTTTAGTGCCTGTTTTTACTAGAAACGAGCAATTTTTCGCAAGGTCAAGGCGGCCGAAGGATGACGCGGAGGCGTACTGGAGGTACGCCGCACAAGGAATCCAGAAGGCCAACGCAGAGATTGCGGAAAAGTGCCGTTTCTATGCTTCCTGGCCGATTTCGAATCCCGCCACCATCTCTTCCCCACTCACCCTCACCCACTTTTCCTCCGTCGACCAGCGCATGATGGCGTGGACCTTGAGGGGAACCCGGGTGGTGCGGGGGTCGAGCTCGTGGTGCTGGGGTAGATTGAAGTAGTAGAGCCGGGTGCCGGTGCCGAAGCGGAGCCGGCAGAGGGGCGCGCCGCCGAAATCGTCGGTGGAGAACTCCGGCAGCTCGACCTTCGCCAGCTTGTGGTGACGGTTGATGATCACCGCCGACCGGCCGAACTCGCCGGCAGCGGGAGCGTCCTCGATCCGGGTCTCGACGGAGGCGTTGCCGAAGACGGTCACCGTTTCCCGCACGCCGGGGGTATCCTCCAGGTACTCGCCGTAAAAGCCGGTCAGGACCTCCCAGTAGGCCCGGTGCTCAGGCTTGGGGTTGCACTGGATGACGAACAGGGCATCGAGCCCCTGCCGGGTGGAAAAATAGAGCTGGTTGGCATGGTCGACGATCTGCCGGATATTGGAGGAGTACAGGTCGCGGTAGAGGTAGTCCAGGCAGATCAGCACCATGAAATTGAAGCAGGCCGGCCGGCTCCGGAACAGGTAGAAATGGCGGCCGCGGTACAGGTCGTGGACCTTGTCGAGAAACTCTTCCCCGTGGAACGGATGGGACTTGGCTTCCAGGAAGACCCGCAGCTTGCCGTCAGCTTCCTTGATCGCCGTGCAGCACCAGTTGACCGGCATCTCCAGTACGTCGCCGGAATCGATGTCCCGGTCCACCAGCTCGATCGCCTCGCCGTTGTCCTCCCGGAACCGCTCCAGGAACTCCCGGTAAACCTTCAGGGTGACGTGCTCCATCCCGAACATGGTGACCGTGTTGGGGCGGAAGCCGGTCCTGATCCTCTCCAGCAGCTCGTCGAAGCGGGCAAAGGGGATGGAACTCTCGGGGAGCATGAGGAAGTGAAGCTTCTTCAGGTTGCTCTCCCCCGTCACCGCAAGGTCGAGGAGCGCCTCCACCTGGGCCCATTTCCGTGCCGGTTCCGCCAGCGCGAACCCCGCCTCGGCCCGCCGCAGGTGGTTGGGAATCTGGGCGATGAGACAGTGGAGATGGTGCCCCAGGGGGAACTCCAGGTTGACCTTTTTGTCGACGATCTGGACCATGAGAACCTTTTTTTACCACAGAGGTCGCAGAGAAGAAAAAATTCTAGCTTTCTACAGGAGCGCGATTTTTTCGCAAGATCAAGGCTGTCGAGGGATTGCGCGGAGGCGTACTGGAAGTACGCCGCACAAGCGGTCCCGAAGACTTACGCGGAGATTGCGGAAAAGGCGCGCTCCCTCACACGTCGCAGCTGCAGAGTTCCGGGAACACCTTCCCCAGGATAAATCTCGTCCCGTCCGGCATGCTGTACTGCGACAGCTCGTTTCGCGGCACCCAGCGGGCCTCGGCCACCTCCCCCGGGTTGTGGTTGATGGCGCAGGAGAGGGGACGGCAGAGGTAGAAGAGGATGATGAAGTGGTCGTTGTCGTCCCCCGGCGTCAGGTGCTCGAAGACGTCGACGAGGTCCTCCACCTCCACCTCCAGGCCGACCTCCTCCATCACCTCCCGGTGGAGCGCCTTCATGATCGGCTCCCCCAGGTCGATCTTGCCGCCGGGCATGACCCAGAGGTCCTGGAACGGCTGGATGCTCCGCTTGGTCAGGAGGACCCGCTCGTCGGCATCGACGATGACCGCCACCACCGACGTGACGATATGCTGTTTTTTGTACTTTATCTGGGGCATAGAATGACGGCAGGGGCACGGCACTCGCTTGCGCGTCAAACGCTTCAGCGTGCAGGCGCCGTGCCCCTTCCTGTTAGAATTTGGGGAATACGGATTTTTTGCAAGGTCAAGGCGCTCAAGGGATGACGCGGAGGCGTAGCAGCGCTACGCCGCACAAGGAATCCCGAAGAGCAACGCCGAGATTGCGGAAAAGCCGTATTCCCTATTTTTTCTTGTTGGCCTGCATGAGCGACTGAATCCGCATCCGCAAACTGTTGATCTTGATGAACCCTTCGGCATCGGCTTGGTTGTAGACTTTGTCCTTTTCGAACGTGGCGAAGTCGAGGTTGAAGAGGGAGTCGGTCTCCGACTTGCGCCCGACAGTGCGGCAGTGCCCCTTGTAGAGCTTCAGACGGGCCACACCGTTCACCGTTTTTTGCGAATCGTCGATAAGGGTCTGGAGCATGAGCCGTTCCGGAGAGAACCAGTAGCCTGCGTAGACCTGCCAGGCATACTGGGGGATGAGGGAGTCGCGAATCCGCAGCACCTCCCGGTCCATGGTGATCTGCTCAACCGCCATGTGGGCCTCGCGGAGGATGGTGCCGCCCGGGGTCTCGTAGACGCCCCTGGACTTCATCCCCACCGAGCGGTTCTCCAGCAGGTCCACCCGGCCGATGCCGTGCTGGCCGCCGATGTAGTTGAGATGGGCCAGGAGCTGGGCCGGGGTCATCTTTTCGCCATCCACCGCCACCGCATTGCCGTTCTTGAATTCGATCTCCACGTACTGGGGCTTGTTGGGTGCCTTCTCCGGCTTGACGGTAAGGACATACATCTCCTCGGGCGCCTCGGCCCAGGTGTCCTCCAGGATGCCACCCTCGAAGGAGATGTGGAGGAGGTTCCGGTCGCTCGACCAGGGACGCTTCTTGGTGATCGGAATGGGGATGCCGTTTTTCTTGGCATAGGCAATCAGGGCCTGGCGGCTATTGAGCTTCCACTCACGCCACGGGGCGATGACCGTGATGGCCGGGTCGAAATGGTAGTAGCCCAACTCGAAGCGGACCTGGTCGTTCCCCTTGCCGGTGGCGCCGTGGGAGACGGCGTCCGCCCCCTCGATCTTCGCGATCTCCATCTGCCGCTTGGCGATGAGCGGGCGGGCGATGGAGGTACCGAGGAGGTAGTGCCCCTCGTAGATGGCATTGGCACGGAACATGGGGTAGACGAAATCGCGAACGAACTCTTCCTTCAGGTCGTCGATGTAGACCTTGTCCGCACCGGTCGCCAGGGCCTTGTCCCGGATCGGGGTCAGCTCGTCCCCCTGCCCCAGATCGGCGGAAAAGGTAACCACCTGGCAGCCGTACTCGTTCTTCAGCCACTTCAGGATGATGGAGGTATCCAGCCCGCCGGAATAGGCAAGGACAATTTTCTTCACTTCTTTCTTGGCCATGAAGTCTCTCCTTTGTCTTGAATTCAGACTTAATATGTTTGTAATTGAAACGAGCAATTTTTCGCAAGGTCAAGGCGATCAAGGGACGACGCGGAGGCGTACTGGAAGTACGCCGCACAAGGAGTCCCGAAGATCAACGCAGAGATTGCGGAAAAGGGCCGTTTCCTATGCCATTAAAGTGGCCATGATGGCTTTTTGGATATGCAACCGGTTCTCCGCCTCGTCCCAGACCGCCGAGTGGGGCCCCTCGATGACGTCGTCGGCAATCTCCTCCCCCCGGTGGGCGGGAAGGCAGTGGAGCACCATACAGTTCCCCTTTGCCAGGTTGACGAGCGCCTCGTCCAGCTGGTAGCCGGCGAATGCCTTCTCCCGCTCCTTTTGCTCCGCCTCCTGACCCATGCTGGCCCAGACGTCGGTATTGAGGACATCGGCGTCCTTCACCGCTTCCCGCGGGTCGGCGGTCAGGGTGACTCTGCCGGGGGCCTTGGCCTGCGCCCACGCCATCACCTGCGTGTCCGGCTCATACCCCTTCGGGCAGGCGAGGGCCAGGTCGAAGCCGAAGATGGCCGCCGCCTCGATCCAGGTGTTGGCCATGTTGTTGCCGTCCCCCACCCAGGCGATCTTGAGCCCTTCATAGCTCCCCCTCGCCTCGATGACCGTGAAGAGGTCGGCCATGATCTGGCAGGGGTGGAACAGGTCGGTAAGGCCGTTGATCACCGGCACGGAACTGTACCGGGCGAACTCGTCCACGACCTCCTGGCCAAAGGTGCGGATCATCACCCCGTCGCAGTAGCGGGCCATGACCCGGGCCGTGTCCTTGATCGGCTCTCCCCGCCCCATCTGGGAGGTGCCGGAGGAGATGAAGAGGCCGTGGCCACCCAACTGATAGATCCCCACCTCGAAGGAAATCCGGGTCCGGGTGGAGGATTTCTCGAAGATCATGGCGAGGGTCTTCCCCTTGAGGAGATGGTGCTCGACCCCCTTTTTCTGCTTCGCCTTGAGGTCCCGGGTCAGGGTAAACAGGTCATCCAGCTCCGGCTTGGAAAAGTCGCTCAGTTTGAGAAAATGGTTCCGCATCGTCCGTCCTTGTCCCCTCTCAGGGGGTTATTTCCGCCAGGATGCCGTCGAGAATCACGATCATCCGGTCAATTTCCTGTTTGGTCACCACGAGGGGGGGAACGAAACGGAGCACCGTGTCGTGGGTCACGTTGAGGAGCACCCCCCGCTCCAGTCCCTTCTTCACGATGTCGCCGGCGGGGAAGGCAAGCCCCATCCCGATCATGAGGCCGATGCCGCGCACCTCGGTGACGAAGGGATATTTCCCCTTGAGCATTTCCAGTTCTCCGAGGAGATAGTCGCCGATCTCCTCGGTCCGGTTGAGGATACCCTCCTCCAGAATGGTCCGGACCGTCGCCAGGGCCGCCGCGGTCACCAGCGGGTTACCGCCGAAGGTAGAGCCGTGGGTGCCGGGCGAGAAGGCGGCCGCGACCGCGTCCCGCGCCAGCATGGTGCCGATGGGGGCACCGCCGGCCAGCGCCTTGGCCAGGGTCATGATGTCGGGGGTGACGCCGAAATGTTCGTGGGCGAAGAGCTTGCCGGTGCGCCCCATCCCCACCTGGACCTCGTCGAAGATGAGGAGCAGGTTGTGCTCGTCGCAGAGTTGCCGCACCGCCTGGAAATAGCCGGGAGACGGTACGTTCACCCCACCTTCCCCCTGAATCGGCTCCAGCATCACCGCACAGGTATTGGGAGAGATAGCCGCCGCGAGGGCCGGAACGTCGTCGAAGGGAACATGCCGGAAGCCGTGGAGGAGCGGATCGAAGAACTTTTGCACCTTCTCCTGGCCGGTGGCGGAAACGGTCGCCATGGTCCGGCCATGGAACGACTCGGCGGCGGTGATGATCTCGTACCGCTCCAGGCCGAAGGTGTCGCGGCTGTATTTGCGGGCCAGCTTGATGGCCGCCTCGTTGGCCTCGGCCCCGCTGTTGCAGAAAAACGCCTTGTCGGCGAAGGAGTGGCTACAGAGCAGTTCCGCCAGTTCGATCTGCTGGGGGATGTGGTAGTAGTTGGAGCAATGGATGAGCGTCGCCGCCTGCTGCTGCAGGGCTGCCACCACCCGGGGATGGCAGTGCCCCAGGTTATTGACCGCTACCCCTCCCAGGAAATCCAGGTATTCCTTCCCGTCCGCATCCCAGAGCCGGCACCCCTCCCCCCGCACGGGGACAAGGGGGTACCTGCCGTAGGTCTTCATGACATACTTGTCAGCTTTGGCAATCCATTCAGCGCTGTTCATCGTTTATTGTCCTCTCACACGTCCCTTAAAACGTGATTTTTTCGCAAGGTCAAGGCGAACAAGGGATAACACGGAGGCGTACTAAAGGTACGCCGCACAAGGAATCCCGAAGTTCAACGCGGAGATTGCGGAAAAGGCGCGTTTTATTTCTGTATCTCCGTCCCGACGCCGACGTCGGTGAAAATTTCCAGCAATACCGCATGGAGTACGCGACCGTCGACGATATGGGCCTTTTTCACCCCGTCCCGGAGGGCATCGACGCAGCAGGTCACCTTGGGGATCATCCCGCCGGTGATGGTGCCGTTGTCGATGAGCGCCGGCACGTCATCCAGGGCGATGCTGGTCAGGAGTTCCCCGGCCTGGTTCTTCACCCCGGCCACGTCGGTGAGCAGGATCAACTTTTCCGCCTTGAGGGCACCGGCTACCTTCCCCGCCACCAGGTCGGCGTTGATGTTGTAGCTTTCGCCCCCCTCACCGACCCCCACCGGGGCGATGACCGGCAGGAACTTGCCGTGCTCCAGGGTCTGGATCAGCTCCTGGTTCACCTTGACCACATCCCCCACGTAGCCGATATCCACTTGCTCAACACTCCCGTCGTCCCGCTTCACCTCCTGCAGAAGCTTCCTGCAGAGGAGCAGGTTGCCGTCCTTCCCCGACAGCCCCACCGCCCGGCCGCCATGCTGGTTGAGATAGCCGACCACATCCTTGTTCACCTGGCCGGTCAGCACCATCTCCACCACCGCCATGGTCGCGGCATCGGTAACCCGCATCCCCCTGACGAACTCGGAGACGATGCCGTACCGCTTGAGGGTCTCGTTGATCTGGGGGCCGCCTCCATGGACAACGACCGGATTGATGCCGAGGGACTTGAGGAGGATCACGTCGAGGGCGAAGGATTCCTTGAGCGCCTCGTCGGCCATGGCATGGCCGCCGTACTTGATGACGATGGTCTTGCCGGCAAAGCGCCTGATGTAGGGAAGCGCTTCCATCAAGGTCGTGGCTTTTTCGATCAGTTTCTGCATCCTGGCTCTCCGTCTGGTCGCTGGCGGCCTGCGACGGCGGTGAAACCCCGTCGGCCGCAACCGAAAGGTGTAACTATAGCAGAAAAGCCTAAATAATCAACAGCAAAGAGGGGTTAGCACTGCATGTGGAACCTGCGGGGGAGAGAGACCTGGGTGCGTGTTGTCAGGGCTGCTGGGGGGATTGTGCCGGAAGGGTGATGGTTACCCGGGTGCCGCGCCCCGGTTCGCTCTCCATGGAAATGGTACCGCCATGGAGCCGGACGAACTGCCGCGCGTAGTAGAGGCCGAGGCCGAACCCGCGGATCTGGCCGGTCTTGGCGGTGTCCACCTGGTAGAACTTCTCGAACACCTTGGGGAGTTCCTCCCGTGCAATCCCCTCCCCACCGTCCTCCACCGTGATCCGGCAGAGATCGCCGTTCCGCGTGAGGGAAATGGCCACCTTCCCCGTCTCGCGGGAAAACTTGTAGGCATTGTCTATCACCTGCTTGATGGCGAAGGCGATCTTCTCCCGGTCAAAGAGGAGCTCGGGGAGCGGTTCGAGGTCGAAGCGGGTTTCCACCCCCGGCCGGCGAGGGACTTCCCTGGATGTCTGGAGAGCCTCCATGACCAGGTCGCCGAGCAGGACCGGTTCAAGCCTGAGCCCCCCCGTGTCCATCACCCGGGTGAAGGCGAGGAGATCGGCCACCAGCCGCTCCAGGTAGCACGCCTCTTCGTGGACCAGACCCAGGTTGCGGCGGCTTTCCGGATTGTCGGGATCGTACACCCCGCCGGAAAGGTTCTGGAGGAAGAGGGATATGGACGTAATGGGGGTGCGGAACTTGTGGGAGATAAGGGAGAGGAAGTTGGACTTGAGCCGGTCCAGGTTCCTGAGGTTGGCGACCTCCTCCTTGAGGGCCTTTTTGTCCAGCGCCTTGTCCACGGCGGTCTTGAGCTGGAGGAGATTGAGCGGCTTGGAGATGAAGTCGTCCGCATCCGCCTTGAGGGCGTTGAGGATGATCTCTTTCTCGGCGAAGCCGGTCATGACGATGACCACGAGAGTCGGGTCCATCTCCTTGAGCCGCTTCAGGAGTTCAATGCCGGTCATTCTCGGCATCATGACGTCGGTCAGGACGACGTCGATCCCCCCCTTGGCGAAAATCTCCAGCGCCTCCTCGCCATTCCCCGCCTGCAGCACCGTATACCCCTTGAGGGCCTTGCGGCAGAGATCGCGTATGATCGCCTCGTCGTCCACGATCAGGATGGATCGGGATACCTGGTCTCCTGCTTGTAGTTGGTTCGTTTCGGGCATGGCGCGCTCGGTACGTTTACCCCGCCGTCAGGTGGCGGAGAGACTGATGAGATTATACACCTCTTGCAGGGCATCGGCCAGCTGCTCCGGGCGGCTGCCGCCAGCCTGCGCCAGCTCCGGTTTGCCGCCGCCGCTGCCGCCGATGATGGGGGCAAGGGCCTTGATCAGATCCCCCGCCTTGTACCGGGCAGTCAGATCCCGGGATACGGCAACCAGCAAGTTGGCCTTGCCGTCACCGGCACAGCCGAGCACGACGATACCCGTGCCGAGCCGCTCCTTCAGGTTGTCGGACAGCTCCCGCAGCCCCTTCGGATCCCCCCCCTTGATGTCGGCGACAAGGACTTTCACCCCGGCTATCTCCCGGACACCTGCCAGGAGGTCGGCCGCCGCACCGGCGTTCAACCGGGCCTGGAGGGTCTCGATCTCCCGCTGCAGTTCCTTCTGTCGGGCGAGGAGACGCTCTACCTTCTCGATGGGGTTCCCCCCCTCGGCCTTGACCATGACCGCCACTCTCTGCAGGTCATCCTCTAACTGCTGGACATGGGAAAGTGCGCCCGTGCCGGTGAGGGCCTCGATCCGCCGGACCCCGGCGGCAATCCCGCTCTCGGAGAGGATCTTGAACAGGCCGATGTCGCCTGCCGCGCTGACATGTGTGCCGCCGCAGAGTTCGGTGCTCACATCCCCCACCGCCACCACCCGGACCCGCTCCCCGTATTTCTCGCCGAAGAGGGCCGTGGCGCCGCTTGCCATCGCCTCGGCAGTGGTCATCTCCTGGGAGTCCACCAGCGCATTGGCCATGATGTACCCGTTCACCAGTTCCTCCACCCGCCGCAACTCGTCGGGGGTAACGGCGGAGAAGTGGGTAAAGTCGAAACGGAGACGGTCGGGCTCCACCAGGGAGCCGGCCTGTTTCACGTGGTCTCCCAGAACCTGGCGCAGGGCCGATTGGAGGAGATGGGTCGCCGTGTGGTTACGGGCCGTCGCCAGCCGCTCGGGAACCGTCACCCGCAGGTCCACCGCATCGCCAACCCGTATGATACCGTCCTTCACCACGGTGCGGTGGACGATGAGGTCGGGGTAGGGACGCAGGGCCGTCGTCACCTCCAGATGGGCGCTGCCGGTGGAGATGGTCCCCGTATCGCCCCCCTGCCCCCCCGAGGCACCGTAGAAGGGGGTCTTGTCAGTAACCACATCCACCACGTCCCCGCTGCCCGCCTCGCCGACCACCTCACCTCCCCGGATGAGGGTGGAGACCACACCGTAGGTGGTCTGTTCGTCGTAGCCGGTGAAGATGGAGCGGAGCCCCTGGCCGTGGAGGGTCTTGAATACCTCGGCGATCCCCTCTTCTCCCGATCCCTTCCAGTTTTCCCGGGCCTGGTTCCGCTGGCGCTCCATGGCGAGGGCAAATCCGTCCTCGTCCACGGTCATCCCCTCGGCGGCGATGATATCGGCGGTCAGGTCGACGGGGAACCCGAAGGTATCGTAGAGACGGAACACCGCCTCGCCGGGGAGGACGGTGCGGCCGGCCTTCTTCAGGCCTGTCACCTCCTCGTTGAGGATGGCGAGCCCCCGGTCGAGGGTCTCGGCAAAGCGCTCCTCCTCCGCCAGGATCACTTTCTTGATATACCCCTCCCGCTCCAGCAGTTCGGGGAAAGCCTCGCCCAGCAGGGAATTGACCGCATCAACCGTACGGTAGAGGACCGGTTCGGCGAAACCGAGCATCTTGGCATGACGGGCGGCGCGGCGCATGATGCGGCGCAGCACGTAACCCCGCCCCTCGTTGCTCGGCAGCGCCCCGTCACAGATCAGGAAGGTGACGGCCCGGGCATGGTCGGCAATGACCCGCATGGAGACGGAATCCCGCTCGTCCGCCCCGTACTGCTTGCCGGAAAGCCTTGCTACGAACTGGATGATCCCCTGGAGGAGGTCGGTATCGTAGTTGGAGGTCACCCCCTGCATGACGGTACAGATCCGCTCCAGCCCCATGCCCGTATCTACGGAGGGCTTGGGGAGGGGGGTCAGGGTCCCGTCGGCGGAGCGGTTGAACTGCATGAAGACGTTGTTCCATATCTCCATGTACCGGTCGCAGTCGCATCCCACCGCACAGGTCGGGCTGCCGCAGCCGGTACCGGGGCCATTGTCCCAGAATATCTCGGAGCAGGGGCCGCAGGGGCCCGTATCCCCCATTGACCAGAAGTTGTCCTTCTCGCCGAAGCGGTAGATCCGCTCCCGCGGCACCCCTTCCTGCAGGTGCCAGATGTCGGCCGCTTCGTCGTCGTCCTGGTAGACGGTCACGTAGAGGCGGTCCTTGTCCAGCCCGAGCTCCTTGGTAAGGAACTCCCAGGCAAAGGCGATGGCCTCTTTCTTGAAATAGTCGCCGAAGGAGAAGTTGCCGAGCATCTCGAAAAAAGTATGGTGACGCGCCGTCCGCCCCACGTTTTCCAGGTCGTTGTGCTTGCCGCCGGCCCGGACGCATTTCTGGGAGCTGCATGCCCTGACGTAACCACGTTTTTCGAGCCCGAGGAAACAGTCCTTGAACTGGTTCATCCCCGCATTGGTAAAGAGGAGGGTCGGGTCGTTGTGGGGGATCAGGCTGGAACTTGCCACCACCGCATGCCCGCGCTCCTGGAAGTAACGGAGAAAACGCGCTCTGATTTCTTTTCCTGTCATGTACACCCCTGCCCATCGATAAAGTTAAAAAAAGGGCGCCGACCCAGCAACCCTCATTCGTCATCCCGCAGTATTCTGAACAGCAGTCCGGCGGAAAATCCGCGCCGCTGCAGGTACCCCAAGACCCGATGCCGGTCACGGTCCGACGCCGTCACCGGATCGAAGGCGGGAAACTTCCTGGCCAGGATATCCCTGACCAGTTCCCGTTCGTCGTTGCTTGCCACTATCTCGGCCAGGACTTCCGCCACGACCTCGGGAGAAAAGCCACGCCGCGTCAGCTCCATTCGGAGTTTCGGCCCGAACCCCCTGCCGTTGCGCACCGCCGATTCTGCCCACAGCCGGGCGGACCGCCTGTCGTCCAGATACCCCAATCCCTTGAGCCGGGCAACGACCCCGTCCTGGACCACGCCATCGAATTCCCGGTCCCCCAGCTTGCGGCGCAATTCGGCTTCGCTGTGGTCGCGGCGGGAAAGTATCCGCAGCGCGGCGGCAAAGGCCTGCTGCGCCCGATCCATGTCAGTACTTGTCTACCTTGATGCCGCCCCCGTCATCTTCTCCCCCCTCTCCCCCTTCGCCGCCAAATTGGTCCCACGTGGAGTTGGAGGTTGACGAAATGCCGGATACCTTGAGGGCGAAGTCGTCCGGGTTGCTCGACTGGCGCAGCGCCTCTTCGTAGGTAATCAGCTTGTTCGAGTAGAGTTGCATGAGGGACTGGTCGAAAGACTGCATCCCATAGGAGACGAACCCCTGGGCGATCGCCTCCGGGATCTGCTTGGTCTTTTCCTTGTCATCGATGCATTCGCGGATCCGGGCGGTGCCGATCATCACCTCGACAGCCGGCACCCTCCCCTTGCCGTCGGCCCGGGGGACGAGGCGCTGGGAAACGACCCCTTTGATGACACCGGAAAGCTGCATCCGGACCTGTCGCTGTTGAAAGGGGGGGAAGACGGAAATGATCCGGTTGACGGTCTCGGCGGCATCCAGGGTGTGGAGGGTGGACATGACGAGGTGCCCTGTTTCGGAAGCGGTCAATGCGGTCTCGATAGTCTCCAGGTCGCGCATCTCTCCCACCAGAATGACATCCGGATCCTGGCGCAGGGCGCTCCGGAGGGCATTGCCGAACGATGCGGTGTCGAATCCGACTTCCCGCTGGCTGACGATGCTCTTCTTGTCCTTGTGAAGGTACTCTACCGGGTCCTCGACGGTTATGACGTTGCAGGTCCGGTTGTCGTTGATGTAATCGACCATGGACGCCAGGGTGGTCGACTTGCCGCTCCCCGTGGTGCCGGTGACCAGGATCAGGCCGCGTTCCTCCATGGCAAGTTTCTTGAGGGCAGGCGGCAGGTTGAGGGAGTCGATGGAGGGAATACCGAAGGGGATGGAACGGAACACCATGGCAACGCTGCCGCGCTGGGAATAGACGCTGACCCGGAACCGCCCCAGCCCCGGCACGCCGTACGCCAGGTCGGTCTCGTAATTATCCTCGAACTGCTTCCGCTGTTTCTCGTTCATGATGCCATGGGCCATGTCGGCAACCATATCGGGGGAAAGCCGGGGGGCGTTGGGAATAGGGCGCAGCTTGCCGTCGATCCTGACGATCGGTGGGAGACCGGACTTGATGTGTACATCGGAGCCGCGCGCCTTGACAGCAATGGTCAATATCTCGTTCAGTTCCATGGCTTACACCTTCGCTTCGGCGGCCACGGGACGGGTGAGCCCCAGGTCGCTGAGCAGTCTAGTTTCGATCTCCGTGACCAGTTCCGGGTGCTCCTTGAGGAACAGACGGGAGTTCTCGCGACCTTGGCCGATCCGCTCCTTGCCGTAGGAGAACCAGGCGCCGCTCTTCTCGATGATATTCTTCTCCACCGCCATGTCGAGAATATCCCCCTCGCGGGAGATCCCCTCGCCGTAAAGGATGTCGAACTCCACCTCCCGGAAGGGGGGAGCCACCTTGTTTTTCACCACCTTGACCCGGGTCCTCGACCCGATCACGTCATTCCCCTGCTTGAGACTGGCGATCTTCCGGATGTCCATCCGTACCGATGCGTAGAACTTGAGGGCGTTGCCACCGGTTGTCGTTTCCGGGTTGCCGAACATCACGCCGATTTTCATCCGGATCTGGTTGATGAATATCACGCAGCAATTGGACTTGGATATGATGCCGGTGAGCTTGCGCAGCGCCTGGGACATGAGGCGGGCCTGGAGTCCCATGTGGGAATCCCCCATATCCCCTTCGATCTCAGCCTTGGGGACCAGGGCCGCCACCGAATCTATCACCAGGATATCGATGGCGCCGCTTCTCACCAGTGTCTCCGTAATTTCGAGGGCCTGTTCCCCCGTATCGGGCTGGGAAACGAGCAGGTCGTCCGTCCGGACCCCCAGCTTGCGGGCGTAGCCGATATCCAGGGCATGCTCGGCATCCACGAATGCAGCTATTCCTCCCTGCTTCTGGGCCTCCGCCACGATGTGGAGGGCCAATGTCGTCTTCCCCGACGATTCGGGGCCGAATATTTCGACGATCCTCCCCCGGGGAACCCCGCCTACTCCGAGGGCCATGTCGAGGGAGATGGCGCCGGTGGATATGGCGGCAATGTCCGGTAACGGCTCTTCCTTCCCGAGCCGCATGATTGCGCCTTTGCCAAACTGTTTCTCTATCTGGCTCAACGCCAGGTCGATCGCCTTCTCTCTATCCTGCATATAATATTGCCTCCCCGGTTTGAATAGATGTCCGCCCGACCATCCTGACTGGCAAAAACGTACCCACAGATAGCATAGTTAGCACGCTATTTTCAACATTATCTTTACTGGCACGGGGAGAACGGGTTAGCCGGTGGGCGAATCTCCCGGCAGGTGTGGGCCACGACCCCGTGTGGAATGAAAGTCCGTGGCGGATTCGGCGCGCATGAACGGCAGCGTCGGCTGGCTGATCCCCTCTTCCATGGGGAGAAGAAAAATGAAGGCGCTCCCCGCTTCCCCACCGGCATCCATGAAGGGGCTTTCCACCCAGACCATCCCCCCCTGTGCCTCCACCATCCCCTTGACGATGGCCAAGCCGAGACCCGGCCCCTTCCCCTGGAATTTGTGACGGCCGCTCGAATGGTGACGTATGTCGCCGATCCCGTAAAACTTCTCGAATATTTGCAGCTGTTCGTCGTCGTCGATGCCGATGCCGCTGTCCTGCACCACCACCTGCAGGTAACAGGTGGTTCCCATCTGCTCAAAGAACAAGGGATTGAAGCGAGAGAGGGTATCCACCTTGCCTGCCAGCCCGGCCCGGTCGACCACCTGGCCCGCGACGACGATCTCTCCTCCGTCGGGGGTGAATTTAATGGCATTTTCAAGCAGTTCCATGAAAATGTCGATCAGGAATTCCCGATCACCGGAAAAATGGGGAAGGGACTCCACACCGCGGGTCACGATGATCTGCCCCCGTTCATCCAGAAGCGGCTGAAACTGGGAGAGCACCAGATCGAGGATCTCCGTCAGATGGAGGGTCGTCCCGATAACGGTGGCGGCGTTGGATTCCAGTCGGGCAACCTTGAGAAGGTCGGTGACGATCTCGTTGAGGCGCGTCCCCCCCTGGTGGATCATCTCAAGCAGCTGCCGTTCCTCGTCGCGCAGGGTGTCGCCACGGCTCTCCATGAGATACTCGGCACTGCCGAGTATCCCGGTCAGGGGGGTCCGGAACTCGTGGGAGATCAATCCGAGGAAATGGGTCTTCATCCGGTTCAAGCGTTCCAGTTCAAGGTTCGCCTGCTCTATGAGGGAAAGGTTCTTCTTGAGACGATGCTGGGAGAGGGTGAGCTGTCTGCTGTTTTTCTCCAGCAGCCGGTGGGAGCGGAGCAGTTCGCCGGTCTTCTGGTTCAGTTCGGCGAACAGCATGGCATGTTCGATGACGATACCGATCTGATTGCCGATAGTGGTACCGAAGGTGAGTTCTTCCGGTGAATAGGTCCGCCGGGTGTGGGACATGACGTGCATGATGCCGATGAGGCGGCTCTTGGCAAACAGGGGAAGCCCGACCATGGCGCGCCAGCCGTCGGCAACGGCCAGCTGCCCCATGCGGCAGGGGATCTCGTGCAGGTCGGAGAGTGCGTGGCAATGCTGGGTCGCCATGACCCGGCAGGGGCCGCCGCAGTGCAGATCGTCCCTGCCGGCCTGAACAGCAAATTCACCCGACAGGTTATGCTGGACACCCAGCCGCAGGGATGCACCATCCTCCCCCAGGAGGTGGATCACTCCCGCCTCGGCACCGAACACCTCCAGGTTTTCTTTGAGGGTCACCGTCAGCACCTTGGGAAGATCGAGGCTCTGGTTGGCCCGTGCCACGATGCTGTTGAGGTGGGAAAGCTCCCGGTTGCGCTGCCGGATCTCCCGCTCGGAACGGTATTTCTGGGTGACGTCCCGGACGATGGCATGGACCACTTTCTCGTCGCCGAGGTCTATGAGACGGGCCTCGATCTCCCCGAGAAACTGTTCGCCGTTTCTCCGCCGGAAGGTTATGCCGCCGACCCGGACCCGCCCCCGCCGTCTGACCCGCAGAACCAGCGAGGTAAACTTGTCCTGCATGTCTTCCGCCACCAGGTCCTTGCCGTGCAGGGACGCCAGTTCTTCCTGGCCATAGCCGAACATCTCGGTTCCCCGCCGGTTGACCTCCTCCAGGATGCCACTGTCGACGTTAAAGACGAAGATGGCGTTGCCGGCCCCTTCCAGCAGGCTCTTGTACCGGAGGGCGGTCTTGTCCACTTCCCGCTGCATCTCCAGGAGTTCCCGGGAGTGGGAGGCCGCTGCACGGTCGGCCTTTTTCCGGTTAGCCAGGTGCAACAGCACCAGCGCCATCACCAGGCCGAGGAACGCGATCAGATCGAGCAGACGGGATATGACAGGCAGGGAGAAGTGGGCAAAAGAGAGAAATGCCTCCAGGAGGAGGCTGATCAGGACCAGTCCGAGAACCCACGTGAGGGGCTTCAGGGTTGTTTCGCTGCTGGCAGGCGTCATGGCACCGCTCTCCGCCGGACAACCGGCGGGTTGAATAAACTGACGTTGGTGTACTACGGGGACAACTGGCGCCGCAGCCAATCCATGGCCGTCAACGCAGTAATCGTCCTGATTTCCTCACGGTCACCGTAAAAAGCGTAGCGCTTGGTATGGCAACCGGCCCGGGTCGCCAGGGCGATGAAGACCGTGCCGACCGGTTTTTCCGGGGTCCCGCCGTCCGGACCAGCAATCCCCGTTACGGCGAGGGCGATGTCGCTGCCGCTCACCCGTCGTATCCCCTTCGCCATGGCCATGGCCACCTCGCCACTGACCGCACCTTTCTCCGCCAGGAGCTGGGGGGGGACTTCCAGGTACCTGGTCTTGGCGGCATCGGCATAGGTGACTACCCCTTCCCGGAAATAGGCCGAACTCCCCGGCTGATCGGTGATCCGTTTGGCCACCAGTCCGCCTGTACAGGATTCGGCAAGGGCCAGGGTAAGCCCTTTCTCCCGGAACAGCCCGGCCACTACGCTGTCCATAGTGGCGGTATCCTCCGCAAAGACCATATCCTTGAGCTTTTCCCGGGCCGCAGCCATAGCCCGCTCCAGAAGATCGGCAACGGCTTCCTCCCCATCTCCCTCGGCCCGCAGCTTGACGTGGATCTCGGGAAAGATGACGTTGAAGGCCACCGTTAGCCCCACATGGACCGCTGCCAGTTCCTTCAGGAGAAAATCGACCTCCGCCTCGGAGGGGCCGAATACCTTGAGGACCCGGGTCCGGATCACCTTCCGGTGCCTGCATCGCTCCAACAGGAAGGGGAGGACTGTCTCTTCCAGCATCCGTACCATCTCTCCCGGCACCCCCGGCAGGAAGAACAGGTACCGCCCCTGATGGGTCAGGTGGAAGCCGCAGGCAGTACCGACCGGATTGGGGATCAGGGTCGACTTGGTCGGCATGAGGGCCTGCTTTTCGTTCAAAGGGTGGAGATTTCCCCCCAGTTTTTCGCATATCCCCCTGACATGGGCAAGCGCCTCGTCGTTGAGCACCAGCCGCCGTCCGGTGGCCTTGGCGGCAGCACGGGCGGTGATGTCGTCGATGGTGGGACCGAGCCCACCGGTGACGATCACTGTCTCGCTCTTCTCGACCAGGAGTTCGAGTGCCTCCACGATGTCCGACTCCTCGTCGCCGACTGTCAGGTGCCGCCGCACCGTCAGCCCTGCCCCGTAGAGCCGCTCGGCGATCCGGGCAGCGTTGGTATCCACTACCTCGCCATAGATCAGTTCGTCGCCGATGGAAAGGGTGGCAATCTTCACAGGAACCTCAGCAGCAGATGGAGCGCCAGGCAGGCATACACCCCCGCCACCAGATCGTCCAGCACCACGCCGCAGCCGTTTTTGAGGTTGCGGTCAATGTACCGGGCAGGGAACGGCTTGGTTATGTCGAACAGGCGGAACAGGAAAAATCCGGCCACCACTCCCTGCCAGCTGAACGGAACGGCAATCATGGTAACAAGGTAACCGGCCACCTCGTCGATGACGATCTTCCCCGAATCCTTTTCGGCGAAGATCCGTTCCGCCTCTCCCGAAACCCAGCACGCGAAGGAGCTGAAAAGTAGCGTAACCAGAAGGTAGAGCGGCAGTTGCAGCCGGGCCAGCAGGAGATAGAACGGAATCGCCGCCACGGTGCCGACCGTCCCCGACGCCACCGGACTGTAGCCGGTCCCCCCCCAGGTGGCGAGCATGATGACGAAACGCCTCATGACGCGGCGGTCTCCCGTTCGACGATGCGGTAGACCTCCAGGAGGGGAAGCCCCTTCTCCAGAGCAAGCCGTCGGCACTCTTCGTATTCGGGAGCCACCCGGAGCAGACCGGCGCCATCCCGAAACACCTTCACCCTGACCTGCCCGAGGGAGGTCTCCCGCTCCTCCATGACCCGCTCCAGCTTGAGACGGCGGGCAGGATAATAGCGGATTCCGGCAGCGGTCGTTTCCGTCAGGACCATGTGGGCAAGTTCATCCAGGTGAGCAGGGGAAGAGATGATGGTCAACCTGATGCCGGGGCGGTTTTTCTTCATCTGCAGGGGGGCAAAGGCGACATCGAGCGCCCCCTGTTCCAGGAGCCGCTCCATGAGGAACCCGAGGATTTCCGGGTTCATGTCGTCGATGTGGGTCTCCGCTACGATTACGTCGTCATGGTGAAGCGTACCATCTTTTTCTCCCAGCACAAGGCGAAGAATGTTCGGCACATCGGCGAACTCCCGGCTTCCGGCACCGCAACCGACACCGAGCACCCGCATGGCCGGCGGCGCTCCAAAACCCGTGGCAAGGGCAGCCAGGATAGCCGCACCGGTCGGAGTGACTCGCTCTCCCGGGCCGGTATCCCCGTGGACCGGCATTCCCCTGAGAAGTTCGGCGGTTGCCGGTGCCGGTACCGGCAGCCGGCCGTGGGCGGTTTCCACCCAGCCGCTCCCCAGGGGGAGGGGCGCGACATGGAGCTCCGTCACGCCCAGGTAGTCGAGGCCGATGGCCGCGCCGACGATGTCCACGATGGAGTCCACCCCTCCCACCTCGTGGAAATGGACGTGGCCGATTTCCACGCAGTGGACCTTGGCCTCCGCCTCCGCCAGCCGGTAAAAAATCCGCTGGGCCCGTTCCTTGACCCCGGCCGGCAGGGAACTCGCCTCGATCATCCCGGAAATGTCCGTGTAGTGCCGGTGGGGCTGGTGCTCCTCCACCCGGACCTGAAAATGGGTCGCCACCATACCCTGGCGCGTGACCCGCTCCGCGTCGATGCTGTAGCTGGAAAGGGGAAGTGGGAGGTTCGCCAGCTCTCTGCGGAGATGCTCCAGCGGCACCCCCAGCTCCAGGAGCGCGGCGACCGTCATGTCACCGGCAATCCCCGCACCACAGTCACAGTAGAGAACCTTCATCCCACGTCCCGGTTCATGAGGCTGGCGGCGCAGGCCGCCCCGAAGCCGTTGTCAATATTCACCACCGTCACCCCGGCGGCACAGGAATTGAGCATTCCCAGCAGTGCGGCGATCCCCCCGAAGGAGGCACCGTAACCGATGGAGGTAGGAACGCCGATGACCGGCCGCCCTGCCATGCCGGCCACCACCGAGGGGAGCGCCCCCTCCATACCGGCCACGACGATGATCACCGCCGCGGTGAAGAGGAGTTCCTTCCGTGCCAGCAGGCGATGGATCCCGGCCACTCCCACGTCATAGAGCTGCTCCACCTCGTTTCCCAGCAGGCGGGCAGTCACCACCGCCTCGGCGGCCACCGGGATGTCGGACGTTCCCGCCGACACCACGAGAATCTTTCCCCGGCCGGTTATCTCCACCGGCTTCTGCTCCAGAGTCAGACAGCGGGCATCCTCATGGTACACGAGGCGGGGGAAATGCTCTTTGAGCTGCAGGGCACGAGGTTCGTCGACCCGCGTCACCAGCACGTTGCTTCCCTTGTCCAGTAGCGCCGTGACGATCTGGGTCATCTGACCGACGCTCTTCCCCTCGCCGAATATCACCTCGGGGAAGCCGAGCCGGAGTTGCCGGTGATGGTCCACGTTGGCGTGGCCGAGATCTTCGAACGGCAGGTGTTTGAGCCGCTGGATCGCGTCATCCACGTTGATGTCGCCGTTTTTCAGGTTCTGCAGCAGTACCTGCAGTTCTTTGCCGTCCATTGCCACTCCTCATATTCCATATCTCTACAAGAGTGAGAGTATACCACGGAGTCAGGAATCAATCCATGGGAAGTATGTCGCGGGGGAAAAACGTCAGAGCCGGTCAAGGTAGCCGGTGACCTCGGCGGCCAGAGCGGGAGAATCGATGAGGAGGGAGAGTTCGTTGTTGCGGGTAAGTGCGCTCTGGGTGAGGTTGTGACTGCCGAGGTAGACATAGCGGCTGTCGATCACCACCACCTTGGCATGGGTGGTTACCCAGGGGGAGTCGAACCGGACCGTTACCCCGCCGCTCCTCAACAGGGCAGCCGTCACATGGTTGGCCGCATTGAGCGGATCCCGGCGGCGCCCCTCGTCTTCCATGATCACCGTGACCGCGAGTCCCCGTTGCCGGGCGCGGATCAGTTCGTCGGCTATCCGGCGCGGCTGGTTCCCGCGGCCGGTACCGGTCTTGAACAGGTAACAGGAACAGAGGACGCTCCGTCGGGCTTTTCTGATCCCCTGGACAAGTGCATCAAGGTAGTCGCCATTCTTGAGCAGGGTAACGGTAGGGGATGAAGATGAAGCAGCAACAGGAACGGTAAAAGAAAGTACGAGGGTTGCAAGCAGGAGAGTCGCCACAAGCCGGGCGAAGTGCCCGGCCCGGCGCCAGTGAAGGGGAAGTGGGTTCAACTGATGATGTCCATGACCTTGTCGAAGAAGCCTTTCCGCAGAGGATGGACCTCTTCGCCGCTGATTCTGGCGAACTCCTCGATAATTTCCCGTTGCCGCTTGTTCAGGTTGACGGGGGTTTCCACCCGGATGATGGCCAGCTGGTCTCCCCGGCCGTACCCCTGCAGCACCGGAATCCCCTTTGCCCGCAGGCGAAAAATCCGCCCCGACTGGGTCCCTTCGGGAATCTTCATCTTGACCGGCCCTTCCAGGGTCGGGATCTCGATGTCGCACCCGAGGGCCGCCTGGGCAAAACTGATGGGAACCTCGCACACGACGTCGTTCCCTTCCCGGGTGAAAAGGGAATGTTCGCGCACCGAAAGCAGCACGTAGAGGTCGCCGTTCCCCCCCCCCTTGGTCCCCTGCCCTCCCTCGCCGGTGAGTTTCAGGCGGTTGCCGGTCTCGACCCCCGGAGGAACCTTGACGGAGAGGGTCTTAGTGTCCCTGATGCTCCCCGTCCCCCGGCAGGTAGTACAGGGGCTTTCCACGATGCGCCCCTCACCCTGGCACTGACTGCAGGTCTTGCTGACGCTGAAAAAGCCCTGCTGAAAACGGACCTGGCCGGCCCCCCGGCAGGTGGGGCAGGTTTTCGGCTCGGTGCCCGGCTTGGCGCCATTTCCGCCGCAGGTCTCACACCGCTTGGCATAGGGGACGTCGATGGTGGTCTCCATTCCGAACGCCGCTTCTTCGAAGTTGATCTCAAGGTTGTACTGGAGATCGTCGCCACGCTTCCCCCGCCCGCGCTGCCGGGTCCCGCCGAAGATGTCGCCGAAGATGTCGCCAAAAATATCACCGAACGGCGAACCGCCAAAACCTCCGCTGGAGAAGCCGCCGGCACCCAGACCGGCATGGCCGAACTGGTCGTACTGGGCGCGCTTCTGGGGATCGGAAAGGACCTCGTAGGCCTCGGAGAGCTCCTTGAACTTATCCTCGGCAGCCTTGTCGCCGGGGTTCTTGTCAGGGTGGTGCTGGACGGCCAGCTTGCGGTAGGCCTTCTTGATTTCCGTATCAGAGGCGTTGCGGTTGACGCTGAGCACCTCGTAATAATCGCGTTTGTCGCCGTTTGCCAAGATGTCGTTCCTTTTGTCCTTGTCTAAATACGTGTAGGGGCGCAGCATGCTGCGCCCCTACGATGTGCACCGGCGGATCGTCGCCAGCTTATTTTTTCTCGTCCTTCACTTCTTCGAAGTCGGCATCCACGACCTTCTCTCCTTTGGCACTCCCCTCGCCGGCAGGCTCTCCCGCTGCCTCGCCGGCACCGGGCTGGGCCTTGGCGTAGACCGCCTCGGCAAGCTTGTGGGAGGCCTGCATCAGGTCGTCGCTCGCTTTCTTGATGGCATCCGCATCGTTGCCATCCAGGGCCTTCTTCAGTGTAGCCAGCCCCTCTTCGATCTTCTGCTTCTCAGCGGCATCAATCTTGTCGCCGAATTCCTTGAGGGACTTCTCGGTCTGGTAGGCGAGGGAGTCTGCCTGGTTGCGGGCCTCGATCAACTCCCGCTTCTTCTTGTCCTCGGAGGCATGGGCCTCGGCATCCTGCACCATCTTGTCGATCTCCTCCTTGGAGAGGCCGGAGGAGGCAGTGATCCGGATTGACTGCTCCTTGCCGGTCCCCAGGTCCTTGGCGGAGACGTGGACGATGCCGTTGGCGTCGATGTCGAAGGTCACCTCAATCTGGGGAACGCCGCGGGGTGCTGAGGGAATGCCGGTCAGCTCAAAGTTGCCGAGGGTCTTGTTGTCACCCGCCATCTCCCTCTCACCCTGGAGGACATGGATGGTCACGGCCGGCTGATTGTCGGCGGCGGTGGAAAAGGTTTGGGACTTCCGGCAGGGGATGGTGGTGTTCTTTTCGATCAGCTTGGTCATGACGCTTCCCAGGGTCTCGATACCCAGGGAGAGCGGGGTGACGTCGAGGAGCAGCACGTCCTTCACATCACCCCGGAGGACACCACCCTGAATGGCGGCGCCGATGGCCACCACTTCGTCCGGGTTAACCCCCCGGTTGGGGACCTTGCCGAAGATATCCTGCACCTTTTTCTGCACGATCGGCATGCGGGTCATGCCCCCCACCAGGATCACCTCGTCCACCTCGCTGGCCGAAAGACCGGCATCCTTGAGGGCGGTCCGGCACGGCCCTTCAAGTTTGGCGATGAGATCGGCGCAGAGCGCCTCAAGCTTGGCCCGGGTGAGTTTCAGGGTCAGGTGCTTGGGACCGGTGGCGTCGGCGGTGATGAAGGGGAGGTTGATGTCGGTCTCCATGGAGGTGGAGAGTTCGCACTTGGCCTTTTCCGCTGCCTCCTTGAGACGCTGCAGGGCCATCTTGTCGCTTCGCAGGTCGATTCCCTGATCCTTCTTGAACTCGTCGGCGATCCAGTCGATCACCTTCTGGTCGAAGTCCTCACCACCGAGGAAGGTATCGCCGTTGGTGGACTTCACCTCGAAGACCCCTTCCCCCAGCTCCAGGATGGAGATATCGAAGGTCCCCCCTCCCAGGTCGAAGACCGCGATTTTTTCGTCCTTCTTCTTGTCCAGGCCATAGGCAAGCGCCGCGGCGGTCGGCTCGTTGATGATCCGCAGGACGTTCAGACCGGCGATCTTGCCGGCATCCTTGGTCGCCTGGCGCTGGGAGTCGTCGAAGTAGGCCGGCACGGTGATGACCGCATCGGTCACCGTTTCCCCCAGGTAGTCTTCGGCGGTCTTCTTCATCTTCTGCAGGACCATGGCCGAAATCTCCGGTGGGGAATATTTCTGCCCCCGGACTTCAACCCAGGCGTCGTCGTTATCCGCCTTCACGATCTTGAAGGGGGAGATGGCGATGTCCTTCTTCACCTGCTCCGTGTTGAACTTGCGGCCGATAAGCCGCTTGATGGCGAAAAGAGTGTTCTCCGGGTTGGTGACCGCCTGGCGCTTGGCCTGCTGCCCAACCGGCCGCTCGCCACTGTCGGTGAAGGCGACCATGGACGGAGTGGTGCGGCTCCCCTCCGCGTTTGCTATGACAACCGGTTCCCCCCCCTCCATGACAGCTACGCAGGAGTTGGTGGTTCCCAGGTCGATTCCGATGACTTTGCTCATACAGGTGCTCCTCCTTGTGAAATATCTATGATCAAGCTAGGCATCCCCCCGTGGAAAAACAAGGGGGAACGCGAAAAATATATGCGGTAAATTCCGGGTCCGGGAACCGGGGTCCGGAAAAGGCCTCTATTCCATGGCTCGGTTCACCGGGCACCGGTCCCGGGTCACTGATTTTTTGTTACCGATACCATGGCCGGCCTGAGAAGCCGTTCGTTGAGCAGATACCCTTTCTGTAACTCCTCCACCACCATGTTGGCAGGGAGATCGTCTGACTCCACCTGGCACATGGCCTGGTGGAAGGCCGGGTCGAAGACGGTCCCCCGGCCGGTCTCGATGGGGGAAACGCCGAACTTTTTCAGTGCCCCAAGGAGCATGGCGTGGGTCATCCGCACCCCTTCGATCACCGCGTTCTGGCTCTCCTCACCCGAGTGGGCCAGCGCCCGCTCCATGTTGTCGAGGACCGGCAGGATTTCGAGAAGGAGCGCCTCGTTCCCGTACTTGAGAAGCTCTTCCTTCTCCTTCTGGACCCGCCGCCGATAATTTTCCAGATCGGCCCGCTCCCGGACGAACTTGTCCCAGTTTGCCGCCGCCTCCGCTTCCTTTGTCGCCAGGGCCTCTTCCAGTTGCTTCAGGCGCTCGTCAACGGAAGCCGTTGCTTCGGGCGGAACGGCGGCCGGTTCCGGTGACGGCTGGGGCGCGTCGCCGGCTGGCGTAGTATGGTGTTGTTCCGTATGTTTTTTCTTGTCCATCGTCCTATCTCCCTTGGATTACATCAATGCCCGACGGCAGCGGTCGGGGCGGCTACTCCATCTCCAGGAGCCGGCTGACCATCTTCGCCGTATAGTCGACAATGGGAATCACCTTGGCGTACCCCATGCGTGTCGGACCGATAACGCCGAGCACCCCGAGGGTGTTGCGGCCGGTCATGTAGGTCGAAGTAATGACGCTCAGCCCCGCCATCTGGCTCAGTCGGGACTCGGCGCCGATGAAAATATTGATCCCCTGTGCACCGAGGCACTGATCGAGGAGGCCGACAAGTTGCCCCTTCTCCTCGAACGCCCGGAATATCTCTTTCATCCTGCCGACGTCGGCGAATTCCGGAAGTTCCAGGATGTTGGACTGCCCCTCGATGAACACCTCCGAATCCTTGTCCGGCAGGCTCTGCTGGGAAAGCTGGAGGGCCTTGGACAGGAGGGCATCGTACCTTGTCTTGGCGTTCTCCATCTCCTCCAGGAGGCGGTTGCGCACCTGGGCAATGGTCAGGCCGGCAAGAAGCTCGTTGAGGTAGTTGGACATCCGGACCAGGTCGTTACTGGAGAAATCGTCCGCCGTTTCGACGATCTTGTTCTGCACGGAGCCGCTCTGGGAGACCAGGATGACCAGTATCCGCCGCCCCCCCAGCTTGACGAACTCCAGATGCCGGAGCACGTTGGCGGCAAAGTGGGGTGCCACCACGATTCCCATGTAGTGGGAAACGGAGGAGAGCATCCGGCTCGTCTCGTGGAGGACCTCGCCGATGTCCTTCCCTGTGAGACTGCAGTGCTTGCGGATCTCCTCCCGCTCCTCCCGCGCCACCTTCCGGACACCGAGAAGGGAGTCGACATAGAGGCGGTAGGCCTTGTCGGTCGGCACCCTTCCCGCCGACGTATGGGGAGAGGCGAGAAACCCCATCTCCTCCAAATCGGCCATGACATTGCGCACCGTAGCCGGCGACAGGCTGAGGCCGTGCCGGCGGGTGACGGTTCGGCTCCCCACCGGTTCGGCCGTCACAATGTAATCCTCGATGATCGCCTCGAGGATCTGCTTGCTCCGCTCTGTCAGGTTGTCGCGCATAAAATCGCCCTCAAAAAAATATTAGCACTCATCATTTCCGAGTGCTAATACCGTCCCAATCTAATAACAAACGCCCGGTTTGTCAAGGGGATTTACCCGTTAGAGGAAGCGCTGAAAAACCTGATTTGCCAGGGGAAGCCCGGCCCGGGTGAGCCTCAGCCTGTCATCGACCAGCTCCAGCAGGCCGGACGTCGTCAGGTAGTCCACTTCCGCCCCATAGGCCTCGTTCACCGCCACCCCAAATTCCTCCCGGAAACGGGACAGCTCGATTCCCTCCAGGAGCCGCAAGCCGAGAAACATGAACTCCGCCATGGCATCGTGGCGGTCGAGGGTGAACGGTTCCTCCGCCGGTGGCAGCCCGTCGGCCATGGCCTGCATATAGACTGCGGGCTGGCGCGGATTGTGCCACCGCCGTCCCCACCCACCCATCCTCAGGAAGGAATGGGCCCCCGCCCCGAACCCGAGATACTCGCCACGGTGCCAGTAGACCTGGTTGTGACGGGAGCGGCACCCCGGCCGGGCGAAGTTGGATATCTCGTACTGTTCGTAGCCGGTCTCACGGAGAAGGTCGGATGTCATCTCCAGCATCTCCAACGCCGTGTCCTCGTCAGGCAGGTCGAGTTGCCCATTACGGGCCAGATCGTGAAACGGGGTTCCCTCCTCCACCGTAAGGCCATAGGCGGAAATATGCTCGGGGGCGAGATCGACGGCCCGTGCCAGGTCATCCCGCCACATGGCGACCGACTGGCCGGGAAGCCCATGGATCAGGTCGATGCCGAGATTGGCAAATCCCGCCTGTCGGGCCAGGGTTACCGCATCAGCTGCCTGCCGCGCCGTATGGAGTCGGCCGAGCCGGCCCAAGATGGCATCGTCGAAGGACTGTACTCCCAGCGACAGACGATTTACCCCTGCCGCCCGGTAACCGGCAAGCTTTTCCCGGTCGATGGTGCCGGGATTTGCCTCCAGGGTCACTTCCGCGCCCGGCAAAAGCCCGTACCACCGCCGCGCCCAGTCGATCACCAACTTCACAGACTCCGAAGCCATGAGCGAAGGGGTGCCTCCCCCGAAGTAAAGGGTAGAAGCCGTTACCGTCCCATCAAGGGTTGCCGCACGCAGTTCCAGCTCCCGCATCAGTACAGCGACATACTCTTCGGGGGAGATGGATGAACCAGCCAGGGAGCCGAAGTCGCAGTAGAGGCATTTCCGGACACAGAAGGGGAAATGGATGTAGAGGGCACAGTCCATGGTCAACGATAGTAGTACATCCCCCTTCCCATGTCCAAATTTAATATCTTGTTGAAATACAGGTCACTTGCCGGTAAACTTGCGGCACTCGTGCGATTGACCCGGAAGGAGGTTCCCCCATGTCCCGTGTGATCAAGGCCGCCGCCGTGCAGTTCACCATACAGCTGGGAGATATCGATGCCAACGTGGAGCATGTGCGGAGTGCGCTCGCCCGCCTGGCCGGGGAGGGATGCCAGCTGGCGGTGCTGCCGGAGATGTGGAGCTGCGGCTTTGCCTACCGGGAACTGAACGCCCTTGCCGCACGCACGCCGGAACTGGTGGAGGAGATGGGACGGCTTTCGGCAGAATACGGCATGGTACTGGTGGGTAGTCTGCCCGAGCCGGACGGCGACAAGGTCTGCAATACCGCCTACCTGTTTGACCGGGGGCGGCTGGCGGGAACGTATCGCAAAATCCATCTCTTCTCGCTGATGAACGAGGACCGCTCCTTCACCGGCGGTGACTCCTGGCTGGTAACGGATACCAGCATTGGCAGGATCGGTGTGTTCATCTGTTACGATCTGCGCTTCCCCGAACTGGCCCGTCGCCTTGCGCTGGAGGGGGCGGAAATCATCGTCGTTCCCGGCGAATGGCCGAAGCCGCGGGAAGAGCACTGGCGAACCCTGCTCCGTGCCCGGGCCATCGAAAACCAGCTGTTCGTCATTGCCGCCAACTGCTGCGGCATAGTCGGCAAGCTGGACTTCTTCGGCATGAGCCTGATAATCGACCCGAAGGGAGAAGTCCTGGCTGAGGGGGGGTACGAAAGCTGCGAACTGACCGCCACCCTCGACTTCAGCGTCATGGAGAACTGGCGCCAGCAGATACCCTGCTTCCGGGACCGGAAGCAGGAATACTACTGACGGGCATCCCACAGGGGCATTACCTGTGGGACCCCATCATCAGGGCAGGCACGAAGCCTGTCCCTGTAAAGGCAAAAATCGTATTGACTTCCCCCGGGGTACGTAATATTTTCGGGGAGTTTACTCCTACCAACAGCGGAGGTACCTACCGTGACATTCTTTGCCGGGACCGGCCTGGTCGTAAAACTGGTGCTACTGATTCTCCTCTACTTTTCCGTCGTCTCCTGGGCCATCATCTTCTACAAACTGCTCCAGGTCCACCGCGCCAACAGCGAGTCGGAGCGGTTCCTGGAGTTTTTCTGGAAAACCAAGCGTTTTGACGCCATCAACGCCCAGGTCGACCGGTTCGCCAACTCTCCCCTCACCGTCCTCTTCAGCGAAGGGTACGGAGAGTTGAAGAAGCTCATGGACCGGGGGGAACAGAAGGAAGAGCCGGACGTGATCAGCACCGACCTGGGAGGGATCGACAATATATCCCGCTCCCTGCGCCGCGCCACCACCTCGGAAATCACCCGCCTCGAGAAGTACACGACGTTCCTCGCCACCACCGGCGCCACTGCCCCCTTCATCGGTCTGTTCGGAACGGTCTGGGGGATCATGACCGCCTTCAAGGGGATCGGCGAGACCGGTTCCGCTTCCCTGGCAGTCGTCGCCCCCGGCATCGCCGAGGCCCTCATCGCCACGGCCATCGGCCTGGTGGCCGCCATCCCGGCAGTCATGGGATACAATCACTTCCAGCACAAGATCAGGGTGCTCATCGGAGAGATGGACAGCTTCTCCACCGAGTTCCTCAACATCGTGCAGCGCAGCTTCGCCAAGAAATAGGGGGGAAGCATGGGAATGGGAAGTCATAACAACAGCGACCGGGGGACCATGTCGCAGATCAACGTCACCCCCCTGGTGGACGTCATGCTCGTCCTCCTCGTCATCTTCATGGTTACCGCCCCCATGATGCAGCAAGGGGTTCAGGTCAACCTGCCGAAAGCCGACACCAAGGCTCTGCCCGCCCAGGAGGAGACCGTCATCGTCTCCATCGACAAGGGGAACCGGCTGTTCATCAACAAGGAACCGGTCGCCGGAACCGAACTGCGCAGCCGTCTGACTGCCATCTTTGCCAACCGGACGAAGAAGGAGGTCTTTCTCAAGGCTGACCAGGATGTCCCCTACGGGGAAGTAGTCAAGACCATGGCGGAGATCAAGGGAGCCGGCATCGAGCGGCTCGGGATGGTTACGGAGCCCGCCGGGAGGAGATGAACCGCCGTCCGCAGATAAAAACCGGAGGGTTCGGTGCATCCATGACGTTCTCGTTCGTGATGCATCTGGCCCTCTTTTTCGTCATCACCTATTCGGGGCTCATCCTGGCGCCACACCTGCAGGAAGCACCGGTCTACTACGTGGACATGGTGAATTTGCCGGTGGCCCACCCCCAGGCGGGGAGCCCGACCGTCGCCGGTAGCCAGACGGGAGCGGTGCCCCAGCCTCCGGCCCCACCGCAAACCATGCACCTGCCTGCGAAGACGACCCCCAAAACCGTCGCAGGAGCCCCTGCTACCAAGCCATCCGTCAAGGGGACACCGGAAGAGACGGGCCGGGAATTCGAGGAGCGGCTCAAGCAACTGGAGAGAACTACCGAGGCACGGCACCAGGCGGCAGCCCTGGAAGCCTTGAAAAGCAAGGCAGCCGGCACCGGCAAGGGTCAAGCCGGCATGCCGACAGGAACGGGAAAGGAGGCGGGAAGCGATTACGCCAGTTACATCCACTCCCGGCTCCAGGACACGTTCCGCACCACCATCGCCTATCAGAGCAAAAACCCGGTGGTCGTCGTACGGTTAACCATTGGCCGTAACGGCCGGCTACTTCGTTACCGGATCGAACGGAGCTCCGGAGACAGGATTTTCGAGGCCTCCGTCATCGACACCATCACCAAGGCGGAGAAAAGCTTTCCTCCCCCTCCGGGCGGTACGGAATTCGAGCAGGGCTTTCTGTTCAAGCCCCAAGGGATCGGTAAACAGTGAAGAAGATCATTTGCATCGTCGCATTACTGGCAATTCTCCCCATCACGATCTCTGCGGGGCAGAGTTACCTCGAAGTCACCGCACCCGGCAACCGGCAGCTGCAGCTGGCCGTTGCCAACCCCGTCCCCCTGTCCGGCGGGGAGAACACCGGCATTGCCCGGGACATCGCAGAATTGTTCCGGTTCGACATGACCCTTGCCGGGCCGTTCTCCGTGATGGCAACCACCCCGACCGATTCGAAGAGCGGCATTCGGCCGGGCGATTTCAGTTTCGACTCCTGGAAGGGAGCCGGGGCCGACCTCCTCATAAAATCGGGATATACCGTTTCCGGGACCACCCTTACCCTTGAATGCAGGCTCTACGACGTTACCCGCGGGCAGGAACTGGCCGCCAAACGTTACAGCGGCAGCGTCACCGACCTGCGCCGCATAGCCCACACCTTTTCCGACGAGATCATGCAGGTGACGACCGGCGAGCGGGGACCCTTCACCGGCAAGATCGCCTTCGTTTCAAAACAGACCGGCAACAAGGAACTTTACCTGATGGATTACGACGGGTACAACGTTCAGCGCCTTTCCCGCAACGGCTCCATCAACCTTAACCCGGACTTTTCCCCCTCCGGCAAAGAAATCATCTACACCTCCTACAAAAAGGGGAATCCCGATCTCTACCGCCGTGACATCTTCAGCGGCAAAGAAGCCCGCATCTCGGCACACCGCGGGATCAACGTGACCGCCTCCTACAGTCCGGACGGCAACCGGATCGCCCTCGCCATGAGCAAAGACGGCAATTCCGAAATCTACATCATCGGCAAGGACGGGAAACAACTGGCCCGGCTCACCAATAACAGCGCCATCGACGTTTCCCCTGCCTGGTCCCCCGACGGCCGGCAGATCGCCTTTGTGTCCGACCGGCTCGGGAAGCCGCAGGTCTTTGTCATGAATGCGGACGGGAGCGGGGTGCGCCGTCTTACCACCAGCGGCGCGTATAACGTGAGCCCCCGCTGGTCCCCCAAGGGGGATCGGATTGTCTACTGCCGCCAGCAGGGAGGCTTCCAGATATTTGCCATCAACCCGGACGGCAGCGGCGACACCCAGTTGACCAGCCAAGGGAGCAATGAGCACCCGCGCTGGTCTCCCGACGGCCGCTACATCACCTTCAGCTCACAACGTGGCGGGAGAGAAGCCATTTACGTCATGCGTGCCGACGGCAGCGGACAGGTCATGGTTTCGCGGGGCAAAGGATCTGACACCCATCCCGCTTGGTCACCCCGCTGGTAATCGGAAATCGGAACTTTTTCGCGCCATCCCATCATACGCATTGAAAACAGTTTCCGGATATGTATAATTAGGAACGTTCAGACCTCGTGGCAGGCTGCGATACTTCCATGCCCCTGGCCTTATTTAACGGAAAAAGGAGAGGAAAATGCGCAAGGGTATGTTGAGATGTGTAATGGTATTGTGTTGTGGAGTAATCTTTGCCAGCGGTTGCGCCAAAGAAGAAATGGTGAAAAAGGAAGAACCGGTCGCTGCGCCGGCTGCGCCAGTGCAAGCCCCAAAACCGGCTCAACCGGCAGCTCCCCGTGAAGAAGCGGTGACCCCCCAGACGGTGAAGGAAGCACCGGCTTCCATCAAGGAAGAGACGGTCCAGGTAGCCCCGGTATCCGCCCTGGAGAAAATCTACTTCGACTTCGACTCCTTCACTCTCAGCCAGGTTTCACGTGACACCTTGGCGAAAAATGCCGAAATCCTGCTGAAGAAGCTGTCGGGCAAAATCCAGGTCGAGGGACACTGTGACGAGCGGGGCTCCGACGAGTACAACCTTGCCCTTGGCGAAAAGCGGGCTAAGGCCGCCGTAAACTACCTGGTCACCCTCGGCGTTCCTGCAGAACGGCTTTCCGTCATCAGCTACGGCAAAGAGAAGCCGGCCGATGAGGGACACGACGAGACAGCCTGGGCAAAAAACCGGCGTGACGAATTCGCCATCATCAAATAGATCCGTTTTCAGGAACTATCAGAGAGGGGCGTAAAAATTACGCCCCTCTTTTTTCAAGGGTAAAACAAGGAGGATGCTGGTTATGCGGTTGAATACCGTGGGACTCTCCCTGGTCACGCTGCTCGCAGTCGCGGGCTGTGCCAGCAGGGGGGAAATGGAAAGCCTGCAGCGCGACACGGACGAGCTGAAGACCCGTGTGCTGCAAATGGACAAAGATCTGGGAGCGACGCGGAACGAAGCGCGAGAGATCGTGGAAAAGGCCCAGGGATACCAGAAGGACATGGAGGCCCTGCGCCGGGGAGCGGCCGACCTCCAGGCGACCCTGGACAGCGCCAAAGTCGACCTGCAGGTGCTGACCGGCAAGGTGGATGACGCAGCCCTTCTGGCGAAGAAGCCGGCCGACGATCTGGCTCTGGTGCGCGAGGACATGGAGCGCCGCTTCACCGCGATCGAAGAGCGCCTTTCGAAACTGGAAAAAGGTCTGTCAGAAACCATTGCCCGCGAGGAAGCGTCTCCGGACGCCATCTACCAGAAGGGGCTCGCCACCTTCAAGAATGGCGACCCGCAAAAGGCCCGGGAGCTTTTCACCCAGTTCCTCCAGAAATTCCCCAAACACGACCTGGCCGCCAATGTTCACTACTGGCTGGGAGAGACCTACTACAGCGAAAAGAACTACGATCAGGCCATCCTTGAATTCCAGGAGGTCATCAAGAACTTCCCGGGGAAGGAGAAGGTTCCGGCGGCCATGCTGAAGCAGGCCATGGCCTTCAGGGAACTGGGGGACGTCAAGAGCGCTCGGTATGTGTTCAAGAAACTTATCGACGATTTTCCCTTGGCGGATGAAGCGAAACCGGCCAGGGAAAAACTCAAGGAACTGAAATAACAAAAGGCGGGGAAACCCCGCCTTTTTCACTGGCACAGACCGCCGGCATCACACTTTGGCCGGCTCTTTCTTTTCGCCTTCCGTAGGAGCGGTTGTCGCGGCTTCCCTGGCGGCAACCTCCCGGGCTATCCGCTCCTTCTCATCCTGGGTCCGCGCTTCGTCCTCCACACTCTGTTTGAAATCATCGGTTGCACGCTTGAATTCCGCCAGCCCCTTCCCCAGAGAGCGGGCCAGGTCCGGCAGTTTCTGCGGCCCAATGACGATCAGCGCAATAACCAGTATGACGATCAGCTCGGGCATTCCTATGCCAAACATGGTAAACCTCTCAATGGCCGGTCACTCCCCGCCAGCCGCGCATTAATTGCTAAAATAATAGAGGTTTTGCCGAACCATGTCAAGAACGGTTGTCGGCGTACCCGGCAAAGGGTTTGACATGGCTGTCGATATTGTCTACTATTTCCCCCACCCCCTGACCGGGGAAGCAAGCCACAACCGCGAGGACCTGCCGACATGAGTGGAGAAACTGTCAAACGGGAGATCAGGCGCCTGCTCAAGGAGCGCAACGCCATCCTCCTGGCCCATAACTACATGCGCGACGAGGTGCAAGAGATCGCCGACATCACCGGTGACTCCCTGGCCCTCTCCATTGAAGCGGCCCGGGCGACGGCCGACGTGATCGTCTTCTGCGGCGTTCATTTCATGGCCGAATCGGCCTCCATTCTCGCCCCTTCCAAAACCGTCCTGCTACCTCGCCTGGATGCCGGCTGTCCCATGGCGGACATGGTGACGGTAGAAGGCTTGCGGGAGCTGAAGGCCAGGCACCCCGGGGTGCCTGTGGTCACCTACGTCAATTCCTCGGCCGCCGTCAAGGCGGAAAGCGATATCTGCTGCACCTCGGCCAACGCCCAGAAGGTAGTGAACTCCCTGACCGAGCCCGAGATCATCTTCGTTCCCGACCGCAACCTGGGGCGCTACGTGGCCAGATTCTCCACCAAGACCTTCCATTTCTGGGAAGGGTACTGCCCGACCCACGAGCGTCTCACGGCGGATACGGTCCGGCGACTCAAGGGTGAGCATCCCGACGCGCTCTTCATCTGTCATCCCGAATGTAATCCCGCCGTCGTGGAACTGGCGGACCATGTCTGCTCCACGAGCGGCATGTACGATTACTGCCACCATAGCACGGCCCGGTCCTTCATCATCGGCACCGAGGCAGGCATCCTCTACCGGCTGCGGCAGGAGAACCCGGACAAGGAATTCATCCTCGCCTCCCCCGCCCTCATCTGCCCTAACATGAAACTCACCTCCCTGGAGGACATCGAGGCGGCACTGACAGCCATGGTCCCCGTGGTCAAGGTGCCGGAAGAGATACGGGTGCCGGCGAAGAAGGCACTGGACCGGATGCTGGCAATTCCACGAGATTGATCGAACCGCGGCTTTTCCGCAATCTCTGCGTAAGTCTTCGGTTTTGCTTGTGCGGCGTAGCGATGTTTATGCCCGTTGTTTGGGTACTACGCCTCCGCGCTCAACCTCGACAGCCTTGATCTTGCGAAAAAACCGCATTCCCCAAAACGACTAAAAGGACAACACCTTCCATGATCAGGCCTTTTCAGGGAATTCATCCCCAGATCGCCCTTTCCGCCTTCATCGCCGAGACTGCGGTTGTTATCGGCGACGTTCAGATCGGTGAGCAGAGCAGCATCTGGTACAACGTGGTGGCTCGGGGCGACGTGAATTTCATCCGCATCGGCGACCGGACCAATATCCAGGACCTGACCATGCTCCACGTCACTCACCGGAAACACGCCGACGATCCGGGAGCACCGCTGATCATCGGCGACGACGTCACCGTCGGTCACAGTGTCACCCTCCATGGCTGCACCATCGAAAACGGCGCCTTCATCGGCATGCAAGCAATGGTCATGGACAAGGCGGTGGTGGGAGAAGGGGCACTGGTCGGTGCCCGCGCCCTGGTGACCGAGGGTACCGTAATCCCCCCCCATACCCTCTGGGTCGGTGCCCCCGCCAAGTTCAAACGCGATCTCTCTCCCGACGAGATCACCTGGCTCCGCAAGTCTCCCCAGAACTACGTACGGTATGCTCTCGAATATATCAACGACCCGTCCTGAAATGAGCAGAGCCCCGGCACGTTCCTCCCGCCGGGGCTCTGCCTTTCTGCTGTCGACCTACCGTACCACCAGGTGAGTTCCTAGCTCAATCGCTCCCGTGCCGTCTCCACCAGGCAATCGAACACCTCCTCGCGGGTAGCGATGAACCGCGGCAGTTCCTGGTTGAGGATGTCCTCCAGCATGTTCAGAACACGCCCGTCGTTACTCCCCAACTCATCCATTACCGCCGACAGCATTGGCAGCACCTCGTACAGGTCATCACGATTGAACGGTTCAGGGTCGGGTTTACCCCTGAATTTCGGCCTGTCACGATTGGCAATGTCCTTCGGGTATTTGTAGTAAAGATCCGACGGCTTCAGGGTGATGCCCATGTCTGTCTCCTGTCCCACTCGATTATTGTTTGCTTTCGCCTTGAAACTTCAGAGCAAATCTACGTCACACAGAGGAAATCCTCTCCTTCACGGAAACCGGAAGCCGTTGCCCAGCGCCGCAACTCTTCCCGCACCCCCCGGGTCCCGACGGTGACAAGAAGCCGGCCCATTGACGGCGTGACCGCATCGGCCGCAACGACTGGCACTCCGTGCAACTGACGGCCAATCTTGCGGGGGTCCACATCCACCCAGCGACTCACGGCAACCCCCTCCCGGTCAAGGGCAAGCCGCCAGGCACGCCCCTCTTTACCCGCTCCCGCCAGCATGACCTCGTCGGCACCGGCCAGAAAACTACGCCGCAAGTGGTGGGCCTTGCAGGCGCGGAAGGCTGCCGCCGTGTATTCCGCCATGGTGCGGGTAGCCCTGGCCGGTCGTTCCCTCCAGAAGAATAATGGCCGGGACAGCCGCGCAAAACGGACCCCTGCCGCCGCCAGCCGCAGCCAGAGATCATAATCCTCCGCCCACCCCATGTCGCGGTACCCGCCAACGGCGGCGACCACTTCCTTGCGGAACATGACGCTTGGGTGGACAAAGGGGGATTCCACGAACATGTCGCGCATGATCGCCTCGTGGGTGGCGAGGGAGTTCTGCCACGCCTCGTAGGCAAGCATGCCGACCTTAAGTCCGGTGCGGGGGAAATGGCGAAAGGAGCAGGCCACCAAGCCGGTTTCAGGCTGACTTCGCAGGCATGCCAGCTGGAGTTCCAGTCGCCGGGGGTGGGCGATGTCATCCCCGTCCATCCGGGCAACCAACGGAGCACGACAGGCGGAAAGACCGGCATTGAGGGCAGGAACCAGTCCACGCCCAACGGGATTGATGATCCGGATGCGCCGGTCGATATCGGCAGCGGCCGCCAGTATCTGAGGCGTAGCATCGGTCGATCCGTCGTCCACGGCTACCAGTTCCCAGTCGTCAAATGTCTGGCGTCGAAGGGACGCGAGGGCGTGGGGAAGATGATCTGCTTCATTACGGACGGGAAGCAGGATTGAAAGGGGGGGAATGTTCACGGAACTGCGGTCATAGGCAAGATTGACCCACGTCGGCACGGTGAAAGATGCCGCAGGTCACCAGCGGTTTGCCGTCCCTGAAGTTGCAACTGACGTTTCCCTTGACCGGCAGGGTGGTCCCGTCACGGGAGACGAATACGGCCTCGATTTCCCCTCCCTTTCCGGTGGATAGGAGGGCCTGGAAAAATCCCAGGCAGTGCTCGCGGCAGTCGGGGTGGATGATATCATGGATGGTCAGCCGATCGATCTCGTCTTCCCCGTAACCGAGAGCTTGTCGCCAGGCGCGGTTGACATAGAGAAACGTGCCGTCGGGAGTAACGCCCTGCACCATGTCCCGGGAGTTCTCCAGAAGGGTGCGGAACATCTCTTCGCTCTCCTGGAGGCTCTCCATCATCCGCTTGCGGTCGGTTACCTCGTTGTAAACCAGCACCGCATGGGTAATTTCGCCAAACCTGTTCTTGATGGGAGCGGCGGCAACATCGTAGTGGCACCCCTTCAATGCCCACTCCTGGCGCTGCAAACCAATCTTGCTCGCCATAACCTTGGCGAAGGTGCAGTCGGCAGGGGGGATATCCTGCCCACAGAGGACCTCACTGCATGCAGAGCCGATGACATCGATGCCTGCAGGAAGAAACATCTCCCGCAGCTTGGGATTGAATGCCTGAACCTTCATTTCGGCATCCAGCACCAGAATTCCTACGTTGGCAGCGGTTAGAATGGCCTGGATCTCATCATTGGCAAGCTTGAGCTTGTCGTTGGTGTCGTTGAGGTGATCGAGCACCTGGGCAAAAGCGTCGGCAATGATCCCGATAGGATCCAGTTCCAGTAATGTCGAATCGTTCAGTTCCTCGGCACGAAGCGGCAACGTCCCCATTACCCGCAACAGCTGGTTGACCTTGCTTCGTACGTAGACATAGGCCAAGCGCTCCCGCTCCCGCAGAAGATCGTTTTCCGCGACCAGACGCTGGATCTCGCCAGCCCCGGAAAGATTATCGACAACTCCCCGCAACCTCTCACCTAACTTCATGATTGTGAATACCCTCCGTCATGAGTGGCCCTGCTCGACCACTAAGAGATAGTAGTTATCTACCCGCCGAACCTCCACCCCATACCCCATGTTCTCGGCGGCATCGGGAATGGTTATCGTTGCGTCGCGGTTGTCGGTTTTAAAGACAAGCTGTATTTCTCCGTTGTGCAGCTGCTCCTTGCAGCGGTTCAGTTCCTTGAGGGCGATGAGTAGCGTTGCCGGGCAGAGTTGCCCTCTGATGTCGAATTCGATAATCTGGGGCGTTTTCTGTTCCTTATCCATGGGCTCCTCGTAAACGAACGGTTATCCGGTCCACTGTCAGGACCGATCTTCGATTATCAATTCCTTATTATCAGCCGTGTGAGGAGTTTTCCCCCAAGCCAGGCCCCCGGCAACAATCCCATAACGAACAGGATGCTCTGGATTGCCAGTATGGGCAGCCCGCCAAAGATGTGCCAAATGTTACAGCCCGGCGTCATGCGTGATGCCAGTCCCATTATCAGGCCGCCGGCGAAGGCCGAACCGTACTGACACACCGGGACCCGATAATAGAAGCGAAATTCCCTTACCAGGACGGCCGACACCAGACCCCCCAGTACGAGCCCCAGCAGGAGAGGGTACTGTATGGCCGCCACTCCATCAAAAGCAGGCCCCGGACCGCCGACAAGGCGCTCCTGCGTCAAAGGGTACCGATAATCGAGGGGCAATCCCTTGAAAAAGACCAATCCGGCAAAATGGCGAGGTGCGACGAACTGCTCGATGGAAGCACCCAGCTTGGCGTAGGCTGTCGTAATACCAAGGGGCATGCCAACAAGCAGATAGGAGCAAAGCCCCGTCAGGGCCAGAAGCAGGGCAGCCAGCCACGGCTGCAGGTAGCCTCGTACCGGGGAATGCCGTTGCAGTTTGCCCTGGCGAAGCCAGCGATACAGAAGAACCCCGACGACGACAACCGCCAGCGTTATCGGCAGCAAGGGATCGGCCCCGAGAGCGTCCGGCAACGTCAAACTCCCCTTGCCCATTATGGTCGCCCGCGCAAAAGCTCCCCACCAGGGATGGATTTCCCCATACAGCACACTTCCGAAGAGAAGACCCGCGAGAGCCACTCCGCTGAGCACACTCCCCGCGCCAAGCTTGTAGAGAGTCCCTACGACACATCCGCCCGCCAGAACCATCCCGACGCCGAAAAGCGCCCCTCCCACCAGACTGGCGAGAGTCGGGGGACCCAGCAGAGGAAAGGGGTAGAGTGGCAAAAACCCCATCAAACGGGCAGCTTCGAAGAGAATCATTGAGACAACGACAAGGAGCAAGAGTTGACGCAGCATAAATGCCTGGCGGAAGAGAAAGAAGTCACGGAATGCCCCCGCCATGCAAAAACCGGCACGATGCATGATGAACCCGGCCACCACCCCCAGAAGCAGTGATGCCGGCACAATAACCGCATATGCCGTGACTGTCAATGTACCAGCCCCTCTTCCACCGACTGAATCATGCCCCTTTGAGCACCTGAACCAGGTCAGACGGCAGCCGTTTCGCCTTCATTCCCGGCCCGACGCAAACCAACGTCACCCGCCCCTCGACAAGGAGTTTATCATCCAGATCCCTGACGACCTGCTGGCCCAGGGTAAAGGATGTTTTTCCCACCTCAAGGACCTCCGTCTCCAGCCGCACCAGATCATCAAGAACTGCCGGGGCACGGAATTCCACCTCCAGGCGGACCACCGGAAAAATGCTTCCCATGTCATGCAGCTCCCGCACCGATAATCCTTGCTCTCTCAAAAATTCGGTCCGGGCTCGCTCGAAATAATGGAGGTACCTGGCATGATAGACGACACCACCCGCATCCGTGTCCTCATAATAAATACGCAGTTTCATTCCTGCCATGACCTTTCTTGACACATACACCACCGGTGTGACGTCTCCCCGTCCCAGCATCGTTATACACAACCCGGGATGTTAGCCGCGCACTCAACAAAGTATATCACCAACGTTGCACCTAGTTCCAACAATTATCGTTGCCTCTGTTATTCGACTGCCGCTGTCAGTAAAAACTCCTGGATCCATGACACCTGACAAAAAAAACCCCGCGTAAGCGGGGTTTTCATGGAAACATATGCAGTCGATCAAACCACGCCATCAAACATTCGGTTCAATGGAGTAAGCGATCGGCCGGCAGGAATTACTTCTTCTTGGCAACAGCATCCTTAAGAGCCTTGCCAGGACGGAACTTGGGCACCTTGGCGGCGGCAATCTTGATTTCCTTGCCGGTCTGGGGATTTCTGCCAGTGCGGGCCTTGCGGCTGGCAACTTCGAAGCTGCCGAAGCCTACCAGGGTTACCCGGTCACCCTTTTTCAGGGCGCCGCTAACCGTAGAGATGAACGCACCTACTGCCTTCTCCGCTGCCGCCTTGGTCAGACTGGCCGACTTCGCTACCGCTTCGACGAGTTCTGCTTTGGTCATAGTAAACCCTCCTTTATGTGGTGTTTCACGAATACTATATTCATAAATTTGGCGTTTGCAAGGGTTTATTTAAAAAAAATTGTTTTTTTTTACGGCTATCGGGGGTTCGCCCATCCCACCCCCCGCATATCAGGATTAACTCAAAGCCTGGCAGAAACCTGGAGTGCAACACCCCGCCGATGGCAAATATCAGTCAAAACAACTGGTTAAAGCCGTGCGGGGAAACCCGCTAACGCCCCCTTGCCGGGGCAACAACCCTCTAATTACCGTCTCCATCATAGCTGGTCGGCTCAGTCCCCGTTATAAAGCATTCCGAGGCACTCCCCTCACTCCCCTGCCTGGCAAGCCGTCCGGTACGGGGATTAATGAGGGCAAAGACAATATTATCGGGAGGGGAGAAGCTCTGGACCGGTATGCCGGCCAGTCCCCGCTGCATGAAGTCAGTCCAGATTGGAGCGGCGGCCTGTCCACCCGACCCCCCCGCACCGAGCGATTTCTCCTGGTCGTAACCGACCCAGACGCCGGCCACCAATTGGGGAACATAGCCGACGAACCAGGCATCCTTCATATCATTGGTGGTGCCCGTTTTACCCGCCACCGGCCGGCCGAGTGCCCGGGCCCGCTGACCCGTACCGCTCGCTACCACGCTCTCCATCAGGTTAGTCATGATATAGGCAGTTTCCGGCGGAATGGCAGGCACCGCGGTCAGTTGGGTTGTCCCCTGAAGGGATTGGGGACGGGCGGTACCGTCCAGGGTCAGCTTCTGGGCGGAAGTGGCAGCCCCAAAGACCGGTAGCGCCGGCGGAGCGATCTCTTCCAGCACCTTCCCATCACGATCCGTTACCTTGGTGACAAAATAGGGGGTCGTCCTGTAACCGCCGGAGGCGAACACCGCGTAGGCGCTCGTCAGTTCCAGGGGGGTTACGCTGGAAGAGCCAAGGGCCAAGGTGAGATTGTTTTCCAGGGTCGACGTGATACCCAGCTTCTTCGCGAACTCGATGGCAGTAGTCACCCCGATTGTTTCGAGGATTTTCACGCTCACCACGTTGATGGAATTAGTAAGCGCCTCCCGCATCGTAACCGGTCCGCGATAGATATTGTCGTAGTTTTTCGGCTTCCAGGCCTTGTCCCTGCCACTGTCATACTCAACCGGCGAATCGTCGATAATGGTGGCCGCCGTCATCTTCCTGCTATCGATGGCCGCACCATAGATTATCGGCTTGAATGCGGAGCCGGGGTTACGCTTGGCCTGCATGGCACGATTGAACTGGCTCTTTTTGAAGTCGTACCCCCCTACCATGGCACGTACCCCGCCGGTGCGCGGGTCGATGGCAATCAGCGCCGCCTGGGCTTCCGGTTCCTGGTCGAGGGAGAAGACCGCCCCCCCCTTGTTCACGTCAGGGGTCAGCACCGACACCTCGACAACCGCGCCGAGAGGGAGGGATTTTCCTTTACCCTCCGTTGGTTTGCCATAACCGTTGACCAACGTCACCTTGCCAGCCCACGCCATGTTCTTTCGGGGGAGGAGGCCGGTCCGATCGCCGACGCGCACCGTCACGTCACCCTTGGCGGGATTCACCGCCGTTATCACACCCTGGTAGGTCGCCCCCTGCTTGAGGGAGGCAGAGTCGATGCCATCCTCCACCTTCTTGCAGAAATCGTCCAGTTCCGCTTCGTTCAGGTATTTGAGAGGGCCCCTGAAACCCTGGCGCTTGTCCACCGCCTTGAGGCCGTTCACCACCGCGTCATAGGCCGATTTCTGCATTTCGGCGTTCATGGTGGTATAGATCTTCAGCCCATCCTTGTAGAGCCGGTCTTCGCCGTATTTATCCTCAAGCTGGATACGCACCTGCTCCAGGAAATAGGCCGACTGGTCACTGTTGACCTTCTTCAGAGAACGGATGATAATCGGTGTGTTCCGGGCATGGTCTGCCTCGGCTTCGGTGATGAACCCCTCCTTCACCATCCGGTCCAGCACGTACTTCTGTCGCTCCCGCGCCTTATCCAGGTGCTTGATGGGCGAATAGGAATTTGGTGCCTTGGGAAGCCCCGCCAGCATGGCCATTTCCGCGAGGTTGAGCTGCTCTACGTCCTTGCCGAAATAGGTTTCCGCCGCCAGTTGCACGCCATAGGAGCCGGCCCCCATGTAAATTTGGTTCAGATAGATGTAGAGAATTTCGTCCTTCGAAAGCTTTTTTTCCATGCGCGTAGCGAGGATCGCTTCCTTGAGCTTGCGCGAAAACTTTTTCTCCGGCGTCAGAAGCATGGACTTGGCCACCTGCTGGGTGATGGTGGACGCTCCCTCCTTCTTCCGCAAGGAAATGAGATTCTTGAAGGCGGCCCTGGCGATTCCCAGGTAGTCGATCCCCCGGTGCTTGTAGAAATTGGCATCCTCCGCCGCGACGAACGCCTGAATCAGTTTCTTGGGGATCTTGTCCACCGGCACCACCGTCCGCCGCTCCAGGTAGAACTCGCCGACCAGATTGCCGTCAGCTCCGAACACCTGCGAAACGATGGGGGGCTTGTAATCGGCCAACCGGTCCACCATGGGCAATTTGGCAAGGAGAAAAAGGAAATAGACGAACAGCCCCAACAGGGCGATACCCGCCAGACCTGCGGTAACCAGCAGGAGTTTTTTACCCCGACTCCCGCCGGATTTACGCGGCAGGCGTCGGTTGGTCTGTTGTTGTCCCTGGTAGAGTTGCATAGAGGCAAGCTCCTCTGTAACGTCAAGAATGGTGCCGACTGATGGCTGTTCATTATCGCAGATTAGCCGACGAATTCAAGTATATAATAGGCGCAGCTCACGTCGGGAAAAGGGAGTGTGGCAACTTCCTTCCATCTTTTTTTCTGGCAATCAGTCCATTTTCAACTATCCTTGGAAATCATGCCGTCAGCCGCCATCATGTGGTCATATCTTGCACTGAGGAAGAGATAATGCGCCGGACTGAAGCCTGTAAGAGCCTTTACCGCAACGCCGATAGGATCAACCGGTCATCCCTTCACCTGGCGTTCGCGTTCTTCCTCTGCTGCCTGCTTTCCGCCCCCGACATCGCACGAAGTGCCGATATAACCCCTTTCCAGACCTTCAACCAGAGCCCGCTGATCCAGATTTTCGGCCTGCCGGCGGCGGAGAACGCGATACTGCAACCTGCCGGTCGCACTTTGACACTTCTGGGCACCGACATCGCCAACAATTTTGCCCATGATACGGCCCGGGGAGAACGGATTCTGCTCGATGGTGAGAGCTACCGTCTCACCCTGGGGCTGCGTCGGGGGGTCACGGACAAGATCGAGGTGGGAATGGACATCCCCTTGGTGGGACACGGAGCGGGGGTTTTCGACCACTTCATCGAGGGATGGCACGACTTCTTCGGCCTTCCCCAGGGGGGGCGGAAGGAAGCGCCGCGCAACCGGCTCCTCTATACTTACTCCCGCAATGACCGGGAGCAGCTGCACCTTGACGACTCCAGCTTCGGCCTGGGGGACATCCGTCTCACCGGCGGCCTGCAACTCTACCACGACCGGCAGCCGAACCCCCGCGCCGTTGCATTGCGGGCCAGCATCAAGCTTCCCACGGGGAGCAGTTCCAAGCTCCATGGCAGCGGCAGCACTGATGTCGCCCTCTGGCTCACTGCCAGCGACGACTACCTGTTGCCGGGTCCTTGGGGGCACCTGACACTGTTCGGCGCCACAGGCGGGATTGCCATGACCAACGGCGACGTACTACGGGACCAGCAACGCAATCTGGTCGGTTTCGGCGATCTAGGCTTCGGCTGGTCGCCGGCAGAATGGATAGCCTTCAAAACCCAGCTTTCCGGCACCACCCCCTTCTACCAGGGAAGCACGCTGAAAGAGCTGAATGCGCCCTCGCTCTTGTTCACCATCGGCGGCACCCTTGCGTTCTCACCCAACACGGCCCTCGACATCGGAGTTTCGGAAGACCTTGCCGTCTCCACCGCCCCCGATGTGGCGCTTCACCTGGGGCTCAGTCATCGGTTCTAGGCCTTGAGACTGCCACTGTCTTCTCCCCGATGGTAATCGATCCCGTAACGACGCTCCCGGTAGCGTCGAATCAGCATCGGCACGGCAACGGCACTGAAGATGAAGCCGCACCCCACCCATTCTTTCCCGCTCAACCGCTCACCAAGCACCGCCATTCCCCCCAGCACACTCCAGACCGGGTCCAGGGTGTAGATCAGTCCCGCCTTGGTTGGGGTCGTGTAGCGCTGGTAGGTATTCTGGAGGGTGAAACAGATGACCGTCGGGAAGATGGCACAATAGACAAGGGAAAAAACGGAAAGAGGCCCGAAGCGGAATGGAGGCGCCTGCATGAAAAGGCAGAGAGCCCCGCCAACGGCAGCCACAACGGCAAACTGGACGAGGGAGAGCAGGTAGACATCCTCGTCCCGCAGCACCTTGGAGACGGTGATGATGTGAATGGCAATGAACAGCGCGCAGACGGCGGAAAGGAGGTCGCCGTGGCTGAACCCCTCCACCCCTCCCCGGGCCAGCTGCCACAAACCGATGATCGCCAGGACGATACCGAAAAAGCTCCAGCGATCGACCCGTTCCCGCCAGACCAGGTAGCAGAGGAGCGGAATCAGGAGAACGAACAGGTTGTTGAGAAAGCCTGCCCGGGAGGCTGACGTGCCGCTCAATCCGAGCACGAAGGAGAGATTGGTCGCTGCCAGCGCCAGTCCGACGACTAATCCCTTCCACATGACGCTCCGGTCAATGCGGCGGAGCCGGGGGATACAGACTACCGTCATGATGAGGGTCGCAAGAGCGAAGCGGAGGAACATGAAGGTAACAGGGGGAATGTCCCGGAAACCGAGCTTGTTGAAGACGAAACTTCCGCCCCAGAGAAGCGTGGTGAGGATGAGTATGAAGGTCACTTTTGCTGGGGAGACCGTCGGTTGGCTGGTATTCGTCATGGGATGCCATTAAAAACTGGTTCGTCAGGCAAGTCAATCGTTTCACTGCTTCCCATCGGACTCCGCTGCACTCTCACGGGATGGCGGAGTACAGTCCGTTATCCCACGTAACCGCTCCAGCTCGTCAAGGGCGGCCTGCAACTCACCATTCAGTTGTACTTCCCTGACCAGCATCTGCCGGATACGGGCGATGGTTACCGCCGTCGTCAGGAATGATACGAGGCGCATGAACATCTCCCAGTAAATGAAATACGCCTTGGAATAGGGGTGGTAGGTGTATTTATCCGACAGGTACCAGCAGATCGCCGAGGCGCACGCGATGGCAAGCCCCGACCGTCTGCCGACGAACCAGGCGGAGATGGAAACGGGAATGAAGTAGAAGATGAAAAAGCCGAACTCATAGCCAGTGACGTAGTCAAGCCAGCCGATGAGGAGCAGGACCAGGAGACTGCAGATGTTGATGATCCGGTCCCGTTTCGGAGAAGGAGCGAGATGGAGATGGCCTCCCCTAAGGAAGGAAAGGATGTTGGGAATACTCATGCTACATCCTCTGGGCTCGCTTTATCACTGATGACAGTACCATTCACAGGAGTTTGCGCAGGAACTGCCCCGTGTAGGAGCGGGTAATGCGGGACACCTCTTCCGGCGTCCCCGTGGCGATCACCTCGCCCCCCCGGTCCCCACCCTCCGGCCCCAGGTCGATGAGGTAGTCGGCGGTCTTGATCACGTCCAGGTTGTGCTCGATGATGACGATGGTGTTTCCCCCCTCCACCAGTCGCTGCAGGACGTCCAGGAGTTTCTGGATGTCGGCGAAGTGGAGCCCGGTGGTCGGCTCGTCCAGGATGTAGATGGTGCGACCGGTGGCCCGTTTGGCCAGCTCCTTGGCGAGCTTCACCCGCTGGGCCTCGCCCCCCGAAAGGGTGGTGGCGGACTGCCCCAGCTTGATGTAGCCGAGCCCCACCTCCTCAAGGGTCTTCAGCTTGGTCCTGATGCGGGGAATGTGTTCCATGAACTGCACCGCCTGGGAGACGGTCATGTCCAGAACCTCGGCGATGGATTTCCCCTTGTAGCGCACCTCCAGGGTCTCCCGGTTGTAGCGGGCACCCTTGCAGACCTCGCACTGGACGTAGACATCGGGAAGGAAGTGCATCTCGATCTTGATGATGCCGTCTCCCGAGCACGCCTCGCACCTCCCCCCCTTGACGTTGAAGGAGTAGCGCCCCGGCTTGTAACCGCGCACCTTGGATTCGGGGAGCTGGGCGAACAGGTCGCGAACGTCGGTGAAGAGCCCGGTGTAGGTTGCGGGGTTGGAACGGGGGGTGCGGCCGATGGGGGACTGGTCGATGTTGATCACCTTGTCCAGCGCCTCCAGCCCTTTGATGTCCCGCACCGCCCCCGCCTTTTCCCGACTCTTGTAGAGCCTCTGACCGAGCACCTTGTAGAGGGTGTCGATCACCAGGGTCGATTTCCCCGAGCCCGAGACCCCGGTAACGCAGGTCATGACGCCGAGGGGAATTTGTACGTCCACCTGCTTCAGGTTGTTTTCCGTGGCGCCGACGATCTTCAGGAACGTCCGAGGCTTGCGCCGCTTTTTCGGGACTGCGATGGAGAGCGCACCCGAGAGGTACTGGCCCGTGAGGGATGCCGGATTCGCCATGATCTCGGCCGGCGTCCCCTGGGCCACCACCTCGCCACCGTGAACCCCTGCCCCCGGCCCCATGTCGATGACATGGTCCGACTCCAGGATGGTCTCCTCGTCGTGCTCCACCACGAGCACCGTATTGCCGATGTCCCGCAGGTGCTTGAGGGTCTGGAGGAGCCGGGCGTTGTCACGCTGGTGGAGGCCGATGGAGGGCTCGTCCAGGATATAGAGGACTCCCACGAGGGATGAGCCGATCTGGGTGGCAAGGCGGATCCGCTGTCCCTCCCCGCCGGAGAGGGTGCCGGAGGAGCGGTCGAGCGAAAGGTAGTCAAGCCCCACGTTGACCAGGAAGTGGAGCCGCTCCCGTATCTCCTTCAGGACCCGGCGGGCGATCTCCGCCTCCTTTTCCGTCAAGTGGAGGTCGGCGAAGAACTCCAGGCATTCCTTGATGGAGAGGGCCGTGACCTCGCAAATGTTCCGCTCGTTGATCCGGACGTAAAGGGCTTCCTTCTTCAGCCGCGCCCCCTGGCAGGTGGGACACGGCATGACGTTCATGTACTTCTCCAGCTCCTCCCGCACCTGCTCCGAGTCGGTCTCCCGGAAGCGGCGCTCCAGGTTGGTCAGGACCCCCTCGAACTCCTTCTGGTAGGTATGGCGGCGACCGCCGTCCTCCTCCCACCAGAACTCCACCTTCTCTCCTCCCGAGCCGTGGAGTATCACCTGCTGGGCCTTATTCGGAAGCTTGCTGAAGGGGGTGCGTATGTCGAAGTCGTAGGCCTTGGCCAGAGCTTCAAGGGTCAGGTGGTACCAGCCGGAGAGGCGCTTTTCCCACGGGGCGATGGCACCGTCCCGGATGGAGAGGTCAGGATTCGGGACCACCAGGTCGGCGTCGAAGTACATCCGGGTGCCGAGGCCGGTGCAGTCGGGGCAGGCGCCGTAGGGGTTGTTGAAGGAGAACATGCGCGGCGTCATCTCCGGGTAGGAGATACCGCAATCTATGCAGGCGAGAGACTCGGAGAAGAGCATGGTCTCACCATCGACAATGGCCACCTTGGCGATCCCCTCCGCATGGTTGAGGGCCACCTCCAGGGAGTCGGCCAGTCGCCGCTCCAGCCCCTCCTTGACGATGAGCCGGTCCACCACGATGTCGATGTCGTGCTTCTTGTTCTTGTCGAGGGTGATCTCTTCGGCCAGCTCAAAAGGTTTCCCGTCGATGATCACCCGGGTGAAGCCGTCCTTACGCAGTTGTTGGAGTTCCTTCCGGTACTCACCCTTGCGACCGCGCACCATGGGGGAGAGGAGGTTGAGCCTGGTCCCGGCGGGGAGCGCCATGATCTGGTCCACCATCTGGGATACGGTCTGGGAGGTGATCTCCTTGCCGCAGCTGTAGCAGTGGGGGCGGCCGACCCGGGCAAAGAGGAGCCGGAGATAGTCGTAGATCTCGGTGACCGTCCCGACGGTGGAGCGGGGATTCTTGCTGGTGGTCTTCTGCTCGATGGAAATGGCCGGGGAGAGCCCTTCGATGGACTCCACGTCCGGTTTCTCCATCTGCTCCAGGAACTGGCGGGCGTAGGCGGAGAGGGACTCCACGTAACGGCGCTGTCCCTCTGCGTAGATGGTGTCGAAGGCGAGGGTGGACTTTCCCGACCCGGAGATACCGGTGATGACTACCAGCCGGTCCCGGGGAATCTCCACGTCGATGCACTTCAGGTTGTGCTCGCAGGCCCCTTTGATGATGATCTTGTCGCTTGCCATGATGCTCCAGCTTTCGTAATCACACGGAATGAATGCCCCGTCCTGGGGCGAATAGTAAACTATAGCACACTGCAAAGGGCTTTGGCAGTTCCTTCATTAAACCTCTACATTGTCACATTTCCCTCGAAAAACTTGATTCTTTTTGGAAGGAGAGCAGACCGTCCCGACTGCACCAGGGCCGACAAAAGCGCAGGGACGTTACCGTCGCCTGCGCTTCTTCATACGCGTATCCTGTGACACTGCTAGTGTTTCTTCTGCTTCTTGCCATGCTTGCGGTCGCGGTCACGATGTTCCCATCCCTCATGGCGGCCCCGGTGTTTTTTCCTGTAGACTCGTTCCGGCTGGCCGCCATTGACGTTGATACTCACACCCGGAGGTGCCGGCAAACTGCCATCAACGCGAACATTGGCACCCGGAGGCGCCGGCAGTCCCGGCGGCGGTGGGGGTAAGGGGAGCCCGGCCCGGACTTCGCCGGCACCGATGGATGCGACGGCAGCGGCCGCCAGCAGCATGGTCAGTAGTGCTCTGGTACGCATACAGATATTCCTTTCATCCTTGGATAGTAACCCTCGCTCCGCGGAGATGAGGGGTCAGATACGGGCGATCTCCCGCCCGGCATGGAGCAATGCGGTTACCAGATCGGGGTCTCCCGCCTCGCTGTAGAGACGGAGCACCGGCTCGGTACCGGAAGGGCGGATCAGGAGCCAGGAACCATCGTCGAAGATGAACTTGAAGCCGTCCCTGAAATTCTCCTCCATCACCGGCCGACCGGCGATGGTCGTCAGCCCCTCAGACTGGAGCCGGGCAATGAGCTCTTCCTTGGCGGCGTTGTCGATGGAGAGGTCGAGGCGATGGTAGTAAAAATGACCGATCTCGTCCATGGTCTCCATGAGAAGCTGGCGCAGCCCCTTGCCGGTCATGGCCATTGCCTCCAGGAGGAGGAGTCCCATGAGGATGCCGTCCCGTTCCGGGATGTGCCCCTTGACGCCGAGTCCCCCCGACTCCTCACCCCCCATGAGGATGTCGTGGTCGAGCATCAGTTCGCAGATGTGCTTGAAACCGATGGGGGTCTCGAACAGGGGAAGGCCGAACTTGGCGCTCAGGAGATCGATCATCCGGGTGGTGGAAACGGTCTTCACCACTCCCCCCGACAGCCCCTTCCGCTCGTGGAGATGGCGGAGCAGGACGGTGAATATCCGGTGGGAAGAGAAGAACTCCCCCGCTTCGTCCACCGCGCCGATCCGGTCCGCATCCCCGTCCAGGGCGAGGCCGACCCGGTACTGGCCACTCTTGACCAGAAGCGCCAGGTCCGCCAGGTGCTCTTCCGTCGGCTCAGGGGGCTGGCCCCCAAATCCGGGATTCTCCAGGGCATGGATTTCGGCGGTACCGGGGAGAAGCTCGGGAATGAAGCCGGTACCGGCGCCGTACATCGGGTCCACCACCACGGGAATGTTGGCACGACGGATCAGATCAAGATCAACGTAACGGGCCAGTTGCCGGAAATAGGCGGTTTTCGCGTCAAAGTCTTCCACTAGGCCCTTTGCACGCGCCTCGACAAGGGGAGCAGCCAGCACCTTCCTGCCGTTCGCCTGATTGGCCGCCACCATCTCTTCCAGCACCTTGGTGGTGGAGGGGCGGGCCGAACCGCCGTACGCCTCCTTCAGCTTGAAGCCATTGTAGATGGGGGGGTTGTGGCTGGCGGTTATCATCACTCCCGCTCCCGCCCCTAACTCATGCACCCCCCAGGAGACCGCCGGGGTCGGCGAATAGCCGTCGGTCAGCCAGCACGCGATACCGTTGCCGGCAGCAATCTCCACCACCCGCTCGGCAAACTCCCGGGAAAGGAAACGCCGGTCGTAGCCGACCACCAGACCCCGGGACGCAAGCCCTTCCCGCTGAAGATAGTCCATGGTGGCCTGGGCCACGAGGGAAACATTTTCAAAGGTAAAATCACGGGCGATTACCCCCCGCCAGCCGTCGGTACCAAACTTGATCTGCAACGAATCGCCCTCCCCAACTAGCTGAAATTTCATGATTTGGCGGTAATTTTCACCTTATCGGCATCGGATGTCAACCATTAGTTTCCTTCCCTTTGCCGGGGAAATGGAGTAAGGTGCCCCCCATCCACCATCGCGGAGCACGACCATGACCGGACGCATCTTCACCCCCTTCCCCATTGGCCCCTTCACCATCCTGCCTGAAGATGCCTCCCCGACGGAACCGTGTGGCATACCCCTCGTCCTCGGCAAGAAGGGGGCTTTCGGCTCCGGCGAGCACGAGACTACCGCTTCCTGCCTGGAGATGCTGGCAGGACGCTCCGAAGTCCGGGGTGCCCGAGGGCTCGACCTGGGGAGCGGCACCGGCATCCTCGCCATCGCGGCGGTACGGCTCGGCGCGGAAACAGTGGTCGCCGTGGACATCGAATGGCCGGCGGCAGTTTCCTGTGCCGCCAACGCCCGCCTGAACGGAATGGAGGACCGGGTCCTCTCCGTTTGCGGAGAATTGAGCTCCCTCCGTGGAGAGCGGTTCGATCTTTTCCTCGCCAACATCTACGCAGATATCCACCTGGCGCTGGCCGACCAGATGGTCGCCATGACCCGTCCCGGCGGCCTGCTCCTCCTCTCCGGTATCCCGCTCCAGGACAAGTTCGACATCCAGAACCGCTTCGCCCGGCTGGGGTGCAGTCTGCTCGACATGCGCATTCTGGAGGATTACGTCACCATTCTCATGGGAAAAGATTGACCAGCCCCCACCCTTTTTCTATACTGGCACGGCACAGACTCACACTTTTACAAGGAGGAATCGCAATGCTGAAGAAACTCGTGCTCACTCTCGCCTGTACCCTGCTGCTGGGGGGGACAGCCTTGGCCGCCGGGGAGAAAAATCCGGTGGTGCTCATGGAGACCAGCCTCGGCAACGTGAAGATAGAGCTGTTTCAAAAAGAAGCGCCTATCTCCGTGAAGAATTTCCTCTCCTACGTCAACAGCGGCTTTTACAACGGCACCATCTTTCATAGGGTCATCCCGAACTTCATGATCCAGGGGGGGGGCTTTACCCCGGAAATAACCATGAAGAAGCCCAACGACCCCATCAAGAATGAAGCGGACAACGGCCTCAAGAACCAGCGTGGCACCCTGGCCATGGCCCGCACCATGGTGGTCGACTCGGCAAGCTCCCAATTCTTCATCAACGTGAAAGATAACGGCTTCCTCAACCACCGGGACAAAACCATGCAAGGGTACGGTTACGCAGTGTTCGGCAAGGTGATCGACGGGATGGACGTGGTGGACAAGATAGCTGCGGTGCAGACCGGTGTGCAGAAGGGATTTCAGGACGTGCCGACGGTGCCGGTGGTGATAAAGTCCATAATAGTGGTGAAATGATGCACGAAGGGCGCCGGTAACGGCGCCCTGTACCTGAATCGGTGAAGGGTGAGTGCTCCGTAAAGCGAATGTGCCCGAGAGCCAGCCGATGCGGGCAAAATTGAGCAGAGCCGGCCAAACGACCGGCGCGAAATGAGCCGTACAGCGGCGGTGCGAGGGGACTCTGAGCGGAACGGAACGCTCACCCTTCACCGATTCAGACCAAACGTCCCCCCCGGACCGCCAGCAGCACCACATTCCCCGCCGTAAACAGCAGTGCCCCCGCCAGCGCCCATCCCGCCCCCGGTTCCCGATGGATCTCCACCAGGGCCACCGGCGCCGGCATGAATCCCACCTCTTTCAGGTAGATCCCGAACCCCCGGTAGAAGAAGGGGTGGTTGGGGCTCATGCTCCCGAATGCCCCATCTCCGCCCAGGGTCCGGACCTGGGCGCTGAAAGCGGTCGGCATCCCCATGGGACCGATGGTTGAGTCGATCCGCCCCACCTGCACCACCCCCCCGTTGGGAAAGCCGATGGTCGAACCCTCCCCCACCTCCATCGCCTGCTTGAAGCTCCCTCTGGCGCTGACAAGATGCGCTACCATGATCAGCAGGAACCCCAGGTGCATGACCTGGGGCGCGATGCGGACCAGGGAACTTCCCCTTTCCCACTTTTTACCGAGCGACTCCATGCTGCAGAGAACCGTGTTGACCGCCAGTAGGGCCAGCAGGCCGATAGTCCCCCAGAGCCACCAGGAAGCGGCCAGCGGCACCTCCCGCAACCAGAGGAACAGCGGCAGGTCGTTGATGGAGCTTCCGTTTTCCCCGCCGCTGAGAAAGGAGCCGAGCGCCATGAACAGCAAGACGCCGACCATGAGCCAGAGCCCCAGGTCAAGCGAGACGAGGTAGCGGCAGACCTTTCCCATCATGTCATCACATCTCCACCCGCGTCACGACACCTTGAAGTTTCGACGCCGGCAGCTTGTTGAACTGGACGAAATTGGGGGTGAGCTTCTTGATGACGGAGAAGACCCGCCAGATGGGGTTCATGGTGGAGATGTCCTCGATGCCATAGAAAATGACCTTTTCGTTGATGCCGTTCTCCTTGACGAGCCCCTCGATATCGGCGACCTCCATGTACCCCGCTTTGACATCGAAGGCGTCCAGGCCCGGTCCGACCCCTTCAGTGAGACAGCTGTAGACACCAAACGGCTCGTCGGTCCTGGCAAGGGAGACGAAAACGTTTCGCTCGTAAATGATGTTGCTTCTGATGATGCAGTGGATCACATAGGGGGGGACGACATCGGTCTCCCGCACGAAGAAGAGACCCGTTCCGGGGATGTTTCGCTCCTTGGCGTAAATCTGCTTGTAGGCGATCAGGAACGTCTCCAGGTCGAGGGGGCGGAGCGCCCGGTAGAGGGCGCGCTGCCCCTTGGTCCAGATGAGAATGGTCAAAAACGGTATCGTCGCAAGAATGATTGACCAGTAACCACCGTGGGGAAGCTTGTTGAGGTTCGCCACGAGGAACACCAGGTCCACCAGGGTAACGACGGCTGCGGGAAGAACCTTCCACTTCTTGGTGGTGCGGGCAAAGATCATGGTCATCATGATACCGGTGATGGTCATGGTACCGGTGACCGCCAAGCCGTATGCAGCCGCCAGGTTCTCCGATTTCCGGAACAGGAGCATGATGAAGATGACGAGCACCATGAGGAACCAGTTCACCGAACCTATGTAGATCTGGGACTTGAGGTGGCTGGAGGTGTAATCCACCTTCATGAGCGGCATGATCCGGGTGGTGATCCCCTGGTAGACGATGGAGAAGACGCCGCTGATGAGAGCCTGGGAGGCGATGACCGTCGCCATGATGGTGAGGATGAGGAACGGGATGTAGAGGAGCCCGGACTGGCCCTGCACCATGCCGAAGAGAAAGTTCTTCGCTTCGGGGTGCTGGAGGATGAAGGCTCCCTGCCCCAGATAGTTGACGACCAAGGCACAGAAAACGAAGTACCAGGCCCGGACAATCGGCCGTCGACCCAGATGCCCCATGTCCGCATAGAGCGCTTCCCCCCCGGTGGCACAGAGGATCACCTCGGAGAGGACGAAGAAACCGGAAAAGCCGTTATCGAGGAAGAACTTGACGGCATAGTAGGGGCTCACCGACTTGATCACCTCGGGAAAGGTGGCAATGGAAATGACACCAGAAACCGTCAGAGAGACGAACCAGAGCACCATGAGAGGACCGAACGCCCTCGCCACCTTGTCGGTCCCCTTGAACTGAAAGACGAACAGTCCGATGGCGATCAGGGCGGCAATGAAGATCAGGGTACCTTGATGAAGGGCCGCCAGTCCCGGGATGAGCACCATACCTTCCACGGCGGAGAGGATACTGATAGCCGGCGTGATGACTCCGTCGCCGAGCAGGAGGGAAACGCCGACAAAAGAGAGGAAACCGACGAACGCCATACGCCGCCCCCCCTTCAGGAGCCGGATCAGGATCTCCTTGAGGACGATGGTCCCCCCCTCACCCTTCCGTCCCAGGCTCATGGCGAGCCAGGCATACTCGGCGGTGACAAGGATGATGAGGGTCCAGACCACGAGGGAAAGGATGCCGAATACGTTGTCGTGGGTCGGCTTGGTAAGGGCGAACAACACCGTAAGGGTATAGATGGGGCTCGTGCCGATGTCGCCGAAGACCAGTCCCATGGATTTGACGATGCCGCCCCAGAAGGAGTCGGTTGTGCCGTGCTTCATGCGTTGTGCCTCCCCGTTCGCCATAGCCGGCAACATATACCATTTCGGCACGGTTTAGACAAGCGAAATTGCCCCTTTACCCTTGACTTTTCAATGGGTTCCTAGTAGTTTAAGGCGCTTCACCCGTGAATTACCCCTACCCACGCTGGAGGTCGTATGGAATATAAAGAGACGCTCAACCTGCCGGTCACCGAGTTCCCCATGAAGGCCAACCTGGCCCAGCGGGAACCTGAGATCCTGAAAAAGTGGGACGATACCGGGCTCTATGGAAAGATCGAAGAGAAGGGGAAGACACGGCCGCTCTACATACTCCACGACGGCCCTCCTTATGCCAACGGACACATCCACATCGGCCACGCCCTCAACAAGATCCTCAAGGATGTCATCCTGAAGAGCAAGCGGATGGAGGGGCTCAGCGCCCCCTACGTGCCGGGGTGGGACTGTCACGGTCTTCCCATCGAATTGCAGGTTGAGAAGAACCTGGGATCGAAGAAGCACGAAATGTCCAAGCTGGCCATGCGCCGGGAGTGCCGCACCTACGCCGAAAAATTCATCGCCATCCAACGGGATGAGTTCAAGCGCCTCGGTGTCCTGGGGGACTGGGAGAACCCGTACCTCACCATGAACTACGAGTACGAGGGGCTGACCGCCGCCGAACTGGCGAAATTCGCCCACAACGGCGGCCTCTACCGCGGCAAGAAGCCGGTCCACTGGTGCTCCTCCTGCGTCACCGCCCTGGCCGAGGCCGAGGTGGAGTATGCCGACCACACCTCACCTTCCATCTACGTCAAGTTCGCCCTGCAGGACGATATCTCCGCAGCGGTCCCGGCTCTGGCAGGGAAACGGGTCTACCTGGTCATCTGGACCACCACCCCCTGGACCATCCCCGCAAATCTGGCCATCGCCATCCATCCCGACTTCACCTACGCCGCCCTGGAAGTGAACGGTGAGGTGCTGATCGTGGCCGAGGGGCTGAAGGACGCGTTCCTGGCAGCCAACAAGCTGGAAGGGAACGTGCTGGCGACCTTCACCGCCCAGGTTCTGGAGCGGAAAAGGTGCAAGCACCCCTTCTACGACCGTGATTCCATCGTGCTGCTCGGCGAGCACGTGACCCTGGAGGCAGGGACAGGCTGCGTCCACACTGCACCGGGACACGGCCAGGAGGACTACGAACTCGCCCTGAAAGAGGGGCTGGAGATCTACAACCCGGTGGACAACCACGGCAAGTATATCGGCAACCTGGAGTTCTTCGGCGGCCAGTCCGTCTTGGCCGCCAACCCGGCCGTCATCGAAAAACTGGCCGAAGTGGGGGCACTGGTGGGACAGGCAAACATCACCCACTCCTACCCCCACTGCTGGCGCTGCAAGAAACCGATCATATTCCGCGCCACCGAACAGTGGTTCATCTCCATGGAGGCGAACGACCTGAGGAAGAATGCGCTGGAAGCGATCAACTCCGTCCAGTGGATCCCCCGGTGGGGAAAAGAGCGGATCTACGGCATGATCGAGAATCGCCCCGACTGGTGCATCTCCCGCCAGCGTTCCTGGGGGGTTCCCATCACCGCCTTTTCCTGCACCGCCTGCGGCGAGTACCTGGCAGACGGCGCCATCATGGATTTTGTCGCCGAGCAGTTCAAGCAGCACAGCGCCGACATCTGGTTCGACTGGGATGCCGCCCGCCTGATGCCGGCAGGGACGAAATGTCCGAAATGCGGGGCCACGGAATTCCAGAAAGAGATGGACATCCTGGACGTCTGGTTCGACTCCGGGGTCTCCCATGCGGCTGTTCTGGAGCCGAACCCGAAGCTCTCTTCGCCCGCCGACATGTACCTGGAGGGAAGCGACCAGCATCGGGGGTGGTTCCACTCGTCACTTTTGGAGAGCGTGGGAACCCGGGGCGTCGCCCCCTACCGGAACGTCCTGACCCACGGCTTCGTTGTGGACGGCGCTGGGCGCAAGATGAGCAAGTCGGTGGGGAACGTGGTAGCGCCGGAAGAGGTGATCAAGAAGTTTGGCGGCGAGATCCTCCGCCTGTGGGTGGCAGCCCAGGACTACCGGGACGATATCCGCATCTCCCAGGAGATCCTCACCCGCCTCTCCGAGGCGTACCGCCGTATCCGGAACACCTGCCGCTACATCCTGGGGAACATCCACGACTTCGACCCGGCAAGGGACGCCGTCGAGTACGGGCAGATGCCGGAGCTGGACCGCTGGGCTCTCCACCAGCTGGAGCTTCTCAAGGAGAAGGTCCTCACCTGCTACGGCGAGTATGAGTTCCACGTCCTCTATCACGCCATGAACGGCTTCTGCACCGTGGAGATGAGCGCCTTCTACCTGGACATCCTCAAGGACCGGGTCTACACCAGCAAGAAGGGTTCAGTGGAGCGACGTTCCGCTCAGACCGTCATGTACCGTATCCTCGATACCCTGGTGCGGCTCATGGCGCCGGTGCTCTCTTTCACCGCCGACGAGGTCTGGGGGTACATGCCGGGGGAACGGGAAGAAAGCGTCCATCTTGCAGAATTCCCGGCCCTCCGACCGGAGTGGAAGGACGAGCAACTGGTCGAGCGGTGGGAGCGGATCATGAAGATCCGTGCCGAGGTATCCAAGGCGCTGGAACAGGCCCGGGTGGCCAAGACCATCGGCCATTCCCTGGATGCCGCCGTGGCCATCGCCGCTGAGCCCGAACTGCTCGGTTTCCTGAAGGGATACGCCCTGGAGCTGCCGGCCATTTTCATCGTTTCCAGCGTGACTCTGGCCGAATCCCTCGAAGGGGGATGCTACGTGGCCGAAGGGGTTGCCGGCATGAAGGTGCGGGTTACCGCCGCTCCGGGTGAGAAGTGCGAGCGCTGCTGGTGCTACAGCGAAGAGTTAGGGACGGACAGCGAGCACCCGACCATCTGCCCCAAATGCCTGGCTGCGGTGAAGTAATCAAGGGCAAAAAAGCACTGACCACAGAGGACGCAGAGGAACACGGAGGAAATCTTCAAGCCAAACGTTAACAGAGGATGTACAGGATATTCAGGACTAAAGACTTTCAGAATTAAGACACAAACCTTGATTTGTGAGTTTTTATCCTGTTCATCCTGTTAAAATGGCTTCAAGGAATTTTGATTCTGCCTTTCCTCCGCGTCCTCTGTGGTTAAAGCTTTTAGAATTGTTTTGGAAAGCGAATCCATGAAACTGAAATACCTCATGCTGCTCGTGGTCTCCACCCTGGTCATCGGCATCGACCAGGCAACCAAGACATTCATCGACCGAACCATGGATATTCACTCATCCATAACCGTCGTGGAGAATTTCTTCAACATCACCTATATGCGCAACAGGGGAGCAGCCTTCAGCTTCCTGGCCGGCTTTAGCTACCGCCTTCCTTTCTTCATCCTGGTCTCCCTGGTTGCCGTGGTGGTCATCGCCGCATTTTTCCGCAAGCTCCGGCCCGACCAGAATTTCACCGCCTTCGCCCTCTCACTCGTCTTCGCCGGAGCGGTCGGCAACCTCATCGACCGGGTCCGGCTCGGGGAGGTGATCGACTTTCTCGACGTTCACTGGTACGGCCATCACTGGCCGGCATTCAACGTGGCCGACTCGGCCATCTGCGTCGGCGTCTTCCTCCTCGCCATCGACATGTTCATCGAGGAACGCCGGCAGAAACGCCTCAAGGAGCCCCCCCCCCAACAGACCGGGTAGACCATGGCCACCACCCAGGACCACATCAAACAGCTTGCCCCGGCCCTTGCTGCCGAAGACTCTCTTCTGACCATTGCCGGGCTGAAGGGTTCCGCTCCCGCCTACCTCCTGGCCAGGCTGATGCCCGAACTTGCTGCGCCGCTCCTGATCGTCACCCCCGATTCGGAATCTGCGGAGGAGCTCTGGCGGGAACTCTGCTTCTATGACGGTGAGGCCGAGGGAATACTCTATTTCCCGTCATGGGATACAGCCCCCTTCGAGCCCGTTTCCCCCCATGCCGATATTACCGGCCAGCGCCTCAATGCCCTGTTCCGTCTCATGGACGGAAGGGCCAGGGCCGTGGTCACCCCCCTCGCAGCCCTGGCCCAGCGGGTCCTGCCGCAGCAGACGCTGGGGGAAGTCTCCCACTATCTTGTTTCAGGGGAAGAGGCAGAACGGGAAACCCTGCTGGGAAAACTGGTCAAGCTCGGCTATTCCCACGTTCCCCTCGTGGAAGACCGGGGCTCCTTCGCCAGCCGGGGGGGGATACTGGACATCTTCCCCCCCAACCTGCCGGAGCCAGTCCGGATCGAGTTCTTCGGCGATTTCGTCGATACCATCCGGACCTTCGACCCGGTGTCCCAGCGCTCCCTCCGCCCCCTCTCCGAACTGGTCCTCCTCCCTTCCCGGGAGGTAATCCTCACCGACGAAGTACTGCAGGGGTTCGCAATCCGGCTGAAGAAGCGGTGCGACGATCTGGACATCCCCACCATCCGCCGGCGGGAGCTCACGGAACAGGTCCAGAGTGCCATCTACCCGCCGGGGATTGAATACCTGCAACCCCTCTTCCACCCGGGCCTGTCGACCCTCCTCGATTATACCGGCCCGTCCGCGATCCGGGTCCTGCTCGACCCGGAGGGACTCCGCGCCGCAACCGTCCGTCGCGAGGACGAGGTGATCGCCGCCCTCGAGCGGGCCCAGGCCCAAGATGCCATCACCTGCAACCCCCCCGATCTGTTCCTCACATCGTCAGAGCTGGAGAGCATCCTGGCCGGCGGCCGGCGGCTCGCCATCCCCTCCCTCCTTCTGGACGAAGGGGATGCGGCAATCCACCGTTTCACCGTGGCGGACAACGCGGACCTCAGGCTCGACCTCGCCCCCGACAGCGAGGGCGTCCTGAAACCTCTGGTAGCCCGCCTCCACGACTGGCTGGCGGAGCGGCAACGGGTCGTCATGGTCTGCCATCAGCGGGGCCAGGCCCAGCGGCTCTACGAACTCCTCGCCCCCTACGGGCTCCCCCTCGACATAACCGACCGCCCCTTCCCCCGTGAACTGCAGCGCCGGGACGGCAAGGTAGCCATCCTGGTGGGGGAGATTTCCCGGGGGTTCCGGTTCCGGGAAGACGGGGTTGCCGTCATTGCCGAGGAGGAGATATTCGGCCGGCGGGTCAAGCAGCGCCGCGGCCTCTCCGAGGCGCGCAAAAAACAGCTCCTCACCTCCCTGGCCGAGCTCAAGCCGGGAGACCACATGGTCCACATCGACTTCGGCGTCGGCCTCTACCGCGGCCTCCAGCACCTCACCCTGGGAGACGTGGAAGGAGATTTCCTGCTGCTGGAGTATGCGGGGAGCGACAAGCTCTACCTGCCGGTAGACCGGATCAACCTGGTGCAGCGCTACGTGGGGGCCGAGGGGATCGAGCCCCACGTGGACAAGCTGGGGGGTGTCCGTTGGGAAAAAACCAAGGCCAGGGCCAGGGCAGCAGTCCAGGAGATGGCGGAAGAGCTCCTGAAAATCTACGCCGCCCGCCAGCTCCAGGAAGGACACTCCTTCGGCCCCCGGGACGAGCTCTACCGTGAATTCGAGGCCGCTTTCGCCTTCGAGGAGACTCCCGACCAGCAAGCCGCCATCGACGACGTGCTGGCGGACATGGAGAGTAAAAAACCCATGGATCGCCTGGTCTGCGGCGACGTGGGGTACGGCAAGACCGAAGTGGCCATGCGGGGCGCCTTCAAGGCGGTCATGGAGGGAAAGCAGGTGGCGATCCTCGTCCCGACCACGATCCTCGCCCAGCAGCACATGGAAACCTTCGTGGCCCGTTTCAAGGCCTATCCGGTCCGGATCGAGATGCTCTCCCGGTTTCGTTCCCCCAAGGAGCAAAAGGATATCCTGGCAGGGGTAAAGAAGGGGGATATCGACATCATCATCGGCACCCACCGTCTCCTCCAGAAGGACGTGGAGTTTCGCGACCTGGGGCTGCTCATAGTCGACGAGGAGCAGCGTTTCGGCGTGACCCACAAGGAACGGCTCAAGAAGTACCGGGCAGTAGTGGATATCATGACCCTCACCGCCACCCCCATCCCCCGCACCCTCTACATGTCCCTCATGGGGATCCGGGACCTCTCCATCATCGACACCCCGCCGGTGGACCGACTCGCCATCAAGACCTTCGTCGCCCGCTTCAACGACGAGGTGATCCGGGAGGCCGTGCTGCGGGAACTGCGCCGGGGAGGACAGATATTTTTCGTCCATAACCGGGTGCAGAGCATCGGCGCCATGGCCGAACATCTCGGCCGCATCGTGCCGGAGGCACGCATCGCCGTGGGGCACGGCCAGATGGACGAAAAGGAACTGGAGCGGGTGATGCTCGGCTTCATGCATGGCGAGACCAACCTCCTCCTCTCCACGACCATCATCGAGTCGGGGCTCGACATTCCCACCGCCAACACCCTCATCGTCAACCGGGCCGACAGCTTCGGCCTTGCCCAACTCTACCAGCTGCGGGGGCGGGTCGGCCGTTCCAAGCAGCGGGCCTACGCCTACTTCCTCATCCCTGGCGAAGGGGCCATCTCCAGCGACGCCCGGGAGCGGCTGCGTATTCTCCAGGAGCTGACCGAACTCGGCGCCGGCTTCCGCATCGCAACCCACGACCTGGAGTTGCGCGGGGCGGGAGATCTGCTGGGTGCACGGCAATCGGGAAACATCGCCGCCGTCGGTTTCGAACTCTACACCGAGCTGATGGAAGAGACCATCCGTCAACTCAAGGGGGAAGAGCTGGTGGAGAAGGTGGAGCCGGAACTCAAACTCCGCATCCCCGCCTTTATTCCGGAAGACTACGTCCGCGACCCGAACCAGCGCCTCGTCATCTACAAAAAGCTGACCCAGGCAGACAGCCCGGCCGACGTCGCCGAGATGGAGGGGGAGCTGACGGACCGCTTCGGCAAGCTCCCCCTTGCCGCCGTGTACCTGCTGGAGGTAATGCGGCTCCGCCTTGAGCTCAAGACACTCCTCGTCCAGGAGGTGGAATTCGACGGCCGGCGACTGATCTTCGCCTTCCATCAGAAGACCCCGGTCTCCCCCGACACCATCATCGGCCTCATCCGCCAGCACCCCAGAACATACCAGTTCACCCCCGAGTATCGCCTGCTGGTGGAGCTTGCCGATACCACCTTCGAAGGGGTCCTGACGGCGGCCAGAAATCTCTTGAAAAGGCTTACCTGATATGCTACGTTCCGCTGTCGAACTGCCAAAATTCTCTCTCTTAAGGAGTTTAACTGTGCATAATCGCAATAGAGTCAAGACCGCCCTGCTGGTCCTCTGCATTGCCGCCGTCTGCGGTTGCAACGCCAAGACGGGCACCGAGGGGAGCAAGGGGACATCGGGAGGAAAGACCCTGGCCGAGGTCAACGGTGTCGTCGTAACCACTGAAGATTTCAAGCGTGAGCTGGAAAACCTCCCCCCCTACCTGAAGCCGATGGCCGACACCGCGGAAGGGAAGAAGGAGATGCTGGATACCATGGTCATCCGTGAGCTCATCCTCCAGCAGGCCCGGAAGGACGGTATCGACAAGAGCCCCGATGTAGCAGCAAAGCTGGAAGACCTGAAGAAGCGGGTAGTGGTAGAGGCATTCCTGAAGAAAAAGGTCGAGGAGCAGGCGGGACTCACCGATGCCGACCTCCAGAAGTTCTATGATCAGAACAAAGAGAAATTCAAGGCAGGCGAGCAGGTCAGGGCCAGCCACATCCTCGTGAAGAGTGAGAAAGATGCCCAGGATATCCTCGGCCAGCTGAAAAAGGGTGCCAACTTCGAGGAACTGGCGAAAAAGTCCTCGGTCGACTCCGCCGGCGCCAAGGGGGGCGATCTGGGATGGTTCGGGAAGGGGTCCATGATTCCCGAATTCGAAAAGGTCGCCTTTGGCCTGAAGGAAGGGGAGCTTTCCGGTATCGTTAAGACCCAGTTCGGCTACCACATCATCAAGCTGACCGGCAAGCGGCCGGCTGGTATCCGCCCCTTCGCAGAAGTGAAGGACCAGATAAAGGGTGCGCTCCTTCCGGAAAAACAGCAGGAAGTCTTCAAGAAGCTGAAGGAGGACCTGAAAAAAAGCGCCAAGATAGCGGTGAAGGAAGACGTCCTGAACGAGTTGGGAGGAAAACCAGCCACGGGAACCGCAGCTCCTCCGGCGGAAGCCAAACCCAAGTAACGCCCCTGACAACCAGCCGCGGGCCGGGCACTGCCCGGCCCTTTTTTCGTTTTATACCGATAGGCGCTCAAACTCAAGCCAGCAACCCATCGTTTGACTGCATACCGGTATTACAGAAAACACCTTGGTAATCCAACTACATGAATACCTTGCTCAAAATCATTCTTCTGATCGCCCTTGCCATCCTGCCGGCCCTATCCGCCGCCGAAATGGTTAGTGGCATAGCGGCCATCGTCAACGACGAGATCATCACCTCCTACGACGTGGACAAGGAAACCGCAAACCTCGTCAAGGAAGCGGAAAAAAAGGGACCGGTATCCGCCACTGCCCGTGGGGAGCTGCGCAGTTCCGCCCTCAACCGCCTGATCGACCGGAAGCTCACCGAACAGAAGATCAAGGAACTGGATATAAAGGTTTCGGAGGAAGAAGTACGGCAGTCCATCGAGGACGTGAAGAAGCAGAATAACCTCTCCCAGGAGGCACTGGTTGCGGCTCTTGCCGGCCAGGGGCTCTCCTTCGACCAGTACAAGGCACAACTGAAGGATCAGCTTGAACGGCTCCGCCTCATGAGCCAGGAAGTCCGCGCCAAGATCCAGGTAGGGGAAAGGGAGATGCAGGAGTACTATGCGGCCAACCCCACAAAGTTCGGGGCGGAGGAGCAGTTTCGCGCCCGCCACATCTTCTTCCGCCTCGGCAAGGATGCCACCACGCAGGATATCAGACGGGTCATGATGACGGCGGCGAATGTGCTGTTCGAAGCGAGAAGCGGCAAGGACTTTGCCGAGCTTGCCCGAAAGTACTCGGACGATCCGGGGGCTAAAACGGACGGAGGCGAACTCGGGACCTTCAAGAAGGGGGAGATGCTCCCCGAGATCGAAACCACCGTACTGAAGATGAATCCGGGGGAGATCAGCGAACTGGTGGTGACTACGGCAGGAATTCACATCATCAAGCTGGAGGGACGCTCCGCCGGCAAACCGAAGCCGTTCGATGAGGTAAAGGGTGAGATCGAGGATGCCCTCTACCGTAAAAAATCGGAGGAACGCTTCAACCAGTGGCTGGCGGACCTCCGTAAGAGTGCATCCATTGAAATAAAGTAAGAAACTCTGCGCCTTACCTTCGTCACAATCCTTTTCCCGCCAGCTGCTCCAGCAGTTCCCGCTGGGTGCCGGTGAGCTGTTCAGGCACCTGGACGTTGACCCGCACGAACAGGTCCCCCCGCGCACCCTTCCCCATCCGGGGAAACCCCAGTCCTTTCAGACGAATCTTGGTCCCCGGTTGAATGCCGGCCGGCACCTTTATTCGTTTCGTTCCCTCCAGGGTAGACACCTCCAGCGACGTCCCCAGGGCCGCCTCCGAAAAGCGGAGCAGCCGCTCCACCACGATATCGTCCCCCTCCCGGTTGAACTGCGGATCGCTGCCGACTTTTATGTCGAGATAGAGGTCACCGGCCGGCCCACCGCCGCTGCCGGCTCCCCCTTTACCCTGAACCCGCAGCCTTGCCCCCGATTCAACCCCGGCAGGGACCTTGACTGACAGTTCTTCCCGCTGGCCATTCCGCGAGAATGCCACCCGCTTATCGCAGCCGCTGAAGGCCTCCCGAAAGGAGACCTCCAGTTCCATACTGTAGTCTTCCCCCTTGCTCCGCCGACTCCCCCCGAAGCCGAAGCCCCCACCCCGCTGCTGGAATCCCCCGCCGAAGATACGGGAGAAGATGTCGTCGGTGCTGAATCCCGCATCCTTGAAGATGTCTCCCACGTCGAAGCCGCGGAAGATGTCCTCCTGGGAAAACCGCTGGTGGAATCCGGCGGAGCCGAACTGGTCGTACTGACCCTTCTTCTGGGGATCGGACAGGACCGCGTAGGCCTCGTTGATCTCCTTGAACCGCTCCTCAGCTTCCTTGTTGCCGGGATTCTTGTCCGGGTGGTACTTCACCGCCAGCTTCCGGTAGGCCTTCTTTATCTCCTCGGCCGAAGCCCCTTTTTTCACCCCAAGGACCTCGTAATACTCTTTTTGAGCCATCGTTCCATCCTTTCCTGTCGCGTACGTGCTTTGAATGTAATCCCTGCATGGTTGTATGTCAACTGAACGCGCCCGTTTCACCTTGACAGGGAAAAACCGTGGGGCTAATCTGTCTTTTGGTCACCATAATAGGGACCAGTAAAGAAAAAGGAGTGCTTCGTGAAAAAGGCTATCATCGTCGGTGGCGGGATTTCCGGTCTGGCAGCAGCCTACCTGCTGCGGGAGCAGGCCCGGGAAGCCGGTCTTGATCTGGAGATTACCCTCCTGGAGAAGGAGCAGCGGACTGGTGGGAAGATCTGGAGCATCAAGGCCGACGGCTATCTCTGCGAATGGGGGCCCAACGGCTTCCTCGACAACAAGCCCCAGACCCTTGACCTCTGCCGTCAACTGGGGGCGGACAAATACCTGCTCCGGAGCAACGACAACGCCCGCAAACGCTTCATCTACTCGGGAGGCGTCCTCCACCGACTCCCCGAAAACGGCCCGTCGTTTTTAAAGAGCAAACTGATCTCCTGGCCGGGCAAGCTCCGCCTCGCCCTGGAACCGACTCCCTTCGTTGCCGGGCCGCCTGTAGGGGTAGACGAAACCCTCGCTGCCTTCGGCCGTCGTCGACTCGGTGAAGAGGCGCTCAACAAGCTGATTGCCCCCATGGTGTCGGGAATCTTTGCCGGCGACCCGGAAACCATGTCGCTGGTCTCTTGCTTTCCCCGCATCGCCGAGCTGGAACGGGAGTACGGCGGGCTGGTCAAGGCGATGATCAGGCTGGCCAAAAAGAAGAAGCAGGAACAGAAGGAGGGGAAGGTAGTGGCGAGCGCCGCCGGCCCCGGTGGGGTCCTCACCTCGTTTCGGGACGGCATTCAGAGCCTGACCGACATCCTCTCGACGGAAATCGGTGCGGACCGCATCGTGACCGGCAGCGGCGCAGTACGGGTCGCTACCGGCACCAGTGTTCCGTACCGGGTGACGACCGGCAGCAGCGAACTGGAGGCGGACCTGGTGGTGCTTGCCACCCCCGCCTATGCCACAGCTGAGCTGGTAGGGGGAATGGCACCCGATCTGGCGGAGGTGCTCCGGCAGATTCCCTATTCCACCATGACCGTTGCCTGCTTCGGCTATGAGCGGGAGCGAATCGAGCGCAATCTCGACGGCTTCGGCTACCTGATCCCCAAGCAGGAAGGGATGAACACCCTCGGCACCCTCTGGGACTCCAGCATCTTCGAAAACCGGGCACCTGCCGGCAAGGTGCTGCTCAGGAGCATGATGGGGGGAGCCTGCTTCCCCGAGTACATCAACCTCCCGGACGAAGAGGTGGTCAGCCGGGTCCGGGCCGACCTCCGGACCATCATGGGAATTGAAGAAGCCCCCTCGTTCACCCGTATATTCCGCCACCCCCGGGCGATACCCCAGTACACCGTCGGCCACGGCAAGAGACTGGAGGCCCTGGCGGAAAGGGGGGCATCCCACCCCGGACTCTTCCTCACCGGCAACTCCTACCGTGGAATCGGCCTCAACGACTGTGTCGCCGCCGCCCACCGGACGGCCGCCGAGTCGGTCACCTACCTCAAGACCCGCTGACACGACAAAGGGGAGCGGCCAACTGGCTGCTCCCCTTTTCTTTGCAAGCCCTGTCCACTCCCCGCTTCACCTGACGAAAGAAAGCGCGCGAGGAGAATCTCGGAAGTGGAGGGAAGAGACTGAGCGGCAGCGGACACCCGCCGAAAAGTACCATCAGCAGGGAAACGAAAACCCACATCACACGCCTGTCAGAAACGTCACCGGTCAAGGTCCGCAGCGAAGGCTCGACCGCAGCGGACGAGGTTCCCCTCGCGCTCTGCCGTTAGCGGGACCGCCCCAATCAGTCGTTCATCATTTATAATTCTTACGCCGGAACAGGCCCGTCTTCAGTGACACAATCCGGTCGAGGAAGAGAATCCCGTCCAGGTGGTCCATCTCGTGCTGGATCGCCACCGCCTCGAAGCCGCTCGCCGTGACTTCAGCGAGGTGGCCGCTGCCATCGAGGAAGCGAACCGTGATATCGGTGCCCCTTTCCACCTCCCCCGTGTAGTCGGGAACGCTCATGCACCCTTCCCGCATCAACGCCGCCCCTTGCCGCGCCACGATCTCCGGGTTGATCATGACGAGCTGGCCGTGGTTGTTCTCCTTCCCCAGGCGGCTGGCCGAAACGTCCACCACGCAGACCCGGAGCGAAACGCCGATCTGGGGAGCGGCAACCCCGACCGACCCGGGCCCCTCCCGCATGGTGTCGAGCAGGTCCGCAACCAGGGACGCGATTTCGTCGTCGATGGCCGGCACCGGCCGGCACATCTTCTTCAGTACCGGATGGGGATAGATGAGGATTTTCTGGGCGGGCATCGTATCAGAAGGAAACGGGGGTGATGGTGCGCACCCCTATCTCCACGTTCAGCTCCTTTTTCAGATTATCAAGGAGACGCTCAGCGTCGTCCACGGTCATGCCGTCCGGCAGGATCGCTTCCAGCATCAGGACGTAGACCGGCTCCTCCACCGTACCGATCAGGCGGGTATTCAGGTCGGTAATGTTGACCTGGCGGTCCGCCAGGGCCCGGGTGACGCGGTAGACGATCCCGGGCTGGTCCGAACCGTAGACCGAGATGAGGCAGAGCTCTCCCTCTTCCTTCACCGGGCAGATCTCGTCATCGTGGAGGGTGCGGACGTGGATGTTCAGTCCTGTTCGTTCCTGGAGCAACCTGAACTCCTCGGCCAGCCTGGCCTTGGTGAAGGGTTTTTCGTGGGAGACGATGAGGATCATGGCAAAGTCCCCCCCCAGCATGGTACAGCTGGAGTCCTCGAGGTTGCAGCCGAGGCGGAACAGGACTTCGGTGGTGTCGGCCACGATGCCGGGGCGGTCCTTGCTGATGATGGTAACGGCAAAGTGGGCCAGGTTGTCCTTGCGGCATTCGCTCATGGGGCCTCCCGTAGATGAACAAGCTACAGCGAATTCAACGCTGAAAGACGCAGATTCTATGAATGTACGCTGATAAAATCTTATTGCTTGAGCCTTGTTGCAAAAGCCTTACTCTGTTACGTGTTCTCCGCGTTAATCTGCATTTGCTCTGCGTCCCTCTGCGTTGGCCTAAAGCTTGTTTATGAACACTTCACGCGGCTTGCTCGTCCCGTCGCTGGGAGCGACAATCCCTTCCTGTTCCATCTTCTCGATGATGCGGGCCGCCCGGTTGTAGCCGATCCGCAAGCGCCGCTGGATCATGGAGATGGATGCCTGCCGGGTCTCGGCCACCAGCGCCACTGCATCATCGTAGCGCTCGTCAAGCTCCTCTTCGGCATCGCCGCCACTTTCGCCTCCCGCCTTCATCTCCAGGATCGACTTGTCGTAGACCGGTTTCCCCTGCTTTTTCAGGAACTCCACCACCCGCTGCACCTCGGCGTCGGAGACGAAGGCACCGTGGGAGCGCATGAGCTTGGCAGTGCCGGGGGGGAGGAAGAGCATGTCGCCGGCCCCCAGAAGCGCCTCTGCGCCGTTGCAATCGAGGATGGTACGGGAGTCGGTCTTGCTGGAGACCTGGAAGGAGATGCGGGCCGGGAAGTTCGCCTTGATGAGGCCGGTGATGACGTCCACGGACGGCCGCTGGGTGGCCAGGATGAGGTGGATGCCGGCGGCCCGGGCCATTTGGGCCAGCCGGGCGATGGACTCCTCCAGCTCCCGCCCCGCCACCATCATCAGGTCGGCCAGTTCGTCCACGATCACCACGATGTAGGGGAGATGGCCATGCTCCAGCGCCTCCTCCCGATCGAGGAACGCCTGGATGGCCGCCTCGTCGCTGTCGGCAACCTCCTCCACCTCGTCAACCACAACAGTTTCACGTGCCCGGTTGTCAGCCTGTTCCTTCTCCTCCCGCTCCAGCGCCTTGTTATAGGAGTCGATGTTGCGCACGCTCTTGTCGGCCATGAGCCGGTAGCGGCGCCCCATCTCTTCCACCGCCCACCGTAGCGCCAGGGCGGCCTTCTTCGGGTTGGTGACTACGGGAAGGAGCAGGTGGGGAATCCCCTCGTAGATGGAGAGTTCCAGCATCTTGGGATCGACCATGATGATCCGCACGTCACGGGGGGTCGCGGTATAGAGGAGGGAGAGAATCATGGTGTTGATGGAAACGGACTTGCCGGAACCGGTGGCGCCGGCCACCAGCAGGTGTGGCATGCGGGCCAGGTCGGTCACCAGCGGTGCGCCGGCCACATCCTTGCCGAGAGCCATGGGAAGCTTGAGCTTGCCGCGATGGAACTCCTCGCTGGCAAATATCTCCTTCAGGAAAACCATCTCCCGGTCCCGGTTGGGAAGCTCGATCCCCACCACCCCCTTGCCGGGGATCGGGGCAATGATCCGGATGGAAAGGGCCTGCAGGGCCATGGAGAGGTCGTCGGCCAGTCCGGCGATCCGGCTCACTTTCACCCCCGGTCCGGGGGCGAATTCGTACATGGTGACGACGGGGCCGGGACAGATCTCCACCACCTCCCCGTCCACGCCGAAGTCCTTGAGCTTCTTCTCCAGGAGCCGGGCATTCATGGTCAGGGCTTCCTTGTCGACCCGCTTTTCCGTCGCCGGCGGCGTATCGAGAAGGGACAGGGGGGGAGTCTGATAGGCGCCGTCGCTCTTCACGAATTCGAACATCTCCTGGACCGGTTTGGTCTTCTCCTCTTCCTTTTTCTTCTCCTTCTTCAGGAGCGGCGGAGGAGTCGGCACATGCACGGGGAGCGGCTTTATCACCGGAGCCCCCGCCTCGGCCGGTTTTGGCTCTTTCTCCATCAGCTCCCGGTTAAGCGCCCGCCGCTCCCAGAAGCGTGCCCACCTGGCCCCCAGTGCCCCGAGCCACCAGTCGGCGAACAGGACGAAGGAGAAGCGGGAGAGGATCATGATCGACGCGGCCAGCATGGGGAGCAGAAGCAGCAGCGCTCCCGGCATGCCGAGGAAACTCTTGAGAACCGACGCGGTCTGGTATCCCACGGCCCCGCCCGTCGGGACCCGCTGGCCGAAGAGGGATGTGAATTCCAGGTTGAATGCGAAGAGAGACGAAAGGGAGACGATGAGCCCCGCGTAGGCGAACCACTTGTAGGCACGCCACTTCACCTCCTTGAAGCGGAGGAAGAGGTAGGCGAGGAAGAGGAGTGCGCCGGGGACCAGGTAGCCGGCCAGACCGGTGGTCTGGAGGAGCAGGTCCGACATCTCAGCCCCGAGCCGCCCGCCGAAGTTGCGGACACGGGCATCGGAGGAGAAGCTGTTGAAGGAGAGGTCGTCGGTCCGGTAGGAAAGGAGGGCAATCAGAACGAACAGCCCCACTGCACCCAGCGCCATCCCCTGGATCTCTTTCTTCAGTTTTTCCTTTTTGTCGACTTTTTCGTCCATAGGATTAGTGTCGTTCCTTTGACGGCACAGCAAAAAGCTCCAGCTGCAAGGCGCGCGAGGCCGAGGAGTGAGGCGTACATCAGTACGCCGCAGCGACGCAGGCCGAAGCGCAACGCCGCAGATGGACTTTTGGCAAAGCCGTCCTACATTTCCAAGATGAGCGGCAAAATCACCGGCCTCCGCTCGATGGTCTTGTTGAAAAAGCGCCGGAGTACCCGTCGCACCTCCTGCCGCACCTCGCCCCAGTCGGCCATGACCGTTACATTGGTGAGGGCCAGGGTGTCTTCCACCACCTTTCGCGCCTCGTCCAGATACTCCTGACTCTCGTCCTCGAACACGAAGCCACGGGAGACGATGTCAGGACCATAGATGATCTCGCCGCTGGTCTGGTTGATCCCGATAATGACCACCACCATGCCGTCCTGGGAGAGGTGCTTGCGGTCCTTGAGCACCACCTCTCCCACGTCACCGATCCCCTTCCCGTCCACGAAGACCCGACCGGTTTCCACCTTGCCGGTGATGGCCCCGCTGCCATCGGCGAAGGTGATAACGTCGCCGTTCACTGCAAGGATGCACCGTTCCCGAGGGACTCCCACCTTCTGGGCCAGCTGGGCATGTTTCACCAGGTGACGGTACTCTCCGTGCACCGGGATGAAGTAGCGGGGGCGAACGATGTTCTGCATCAGCTTCAGCTCTTCCTGGCTGGCATGGCCGGAGACATGCACCTCCGAGACCTTCTCGTGATAGACCTCGGCACCTCGCCGGTAGAGGTGGTTGATCAAGTCGGAGATGGTCTTCTCGTTACCCGGAATGAAGCGGGAAGAGAGGATCACCGTGTCCCCCTCCTCCAGCTTGATCTGCTTGTGATCGTCCATGGCGATCCGGGTGAGGGCGCTCATCGGTTCCCCCTGGGAACCCGTCGTAATCATGCAGATCTCCTCTTTAGGGAGACGGGGAAGCTCCTTCAGATCGATGAGGAGATCATCGGGAACGGTCAGATACCCCAGTTCCCGGGCGATCTGGACGTTGGCGATCATGGAACGGCCGTTCAGGAGCACCTTGCGTCCCGACCGTGCGGCCGAGACCATCACCTGCCTGACCCGGTGGATGTTGCTGGAAAAGGCCGCCACGATGATCCGCCCCGAACATTTGGGGAAAATGTCGTCGAAGGCCTCCCCCACCAGGGCTTCGGAGAGGGTGTAGCCTTCCCGTTCCACGTTGGTGGAGTCGGCCATGAGCGCCAGGACCCCCTCTTCACCGTAGCGGGCCAGGGTTACCAGGTCGGTCAGCTCCCCGTCAACCGGGGTCTGGTCGAGCTTGAAGTCGCCGGTGTGGATCACCACCCCCTCGGGAGTACGGATCGCCAGGGCGCAGCCATCCACGATGGAGTGGGCGACCCTGACAAACTCGATCTCGAAGAGCCCAGTGTCTACCCTCTGCCGGGGCTTCACCACCCGCAGGTCCACCCGTTCTTCGAGATCGAACTCCTTGAGCTTTTCCTTGACGAAGCCGAGAGTCAGGGCGGTACCGTAGATAGGAGGATTCAGTTCCTGAAGGATATAGGGAAGCGCACCGATATGGTCTTCGTGGCCATGGGTAAGAAAAATCCCCCGCACCCGGTCAACCCGCTCCCGCAGGTACGTGATGTCGGGGATCACCAGATCGATGCCAAGCATGTTGGGCTCGGGAAACATGAGTCCGCAGTCGACCACGATGATGTCATCACCGTACTCGAAGACCGCCATGTTGAGCCCGATCTCCCCCAACCCACCGAGGGGGATGATGCGCAGGCCAGTGTTGTCGTTGTGGGTCGTTTCCATAGAGTACCTTGAGCAGGGCCGGCAGACCAGCGTGAATGAGCCGTACAGATGCGGGGCGAAGGTATTCTGAGCGCAACAGAGCGCTCAACCCTCGCGAATTCAGTGCTTCTGCGGCCCCGCCTCCCCCTGCAGTTTCACCAGCCAGGCGATCTTTTCGTCGCACCGGGCAATCCACCCCTTACCCGGCGAAGTGAGTCCCCATGTGGCATAAAACGAACTGCGCAGGGCACGGTAGGCCACTAGGGCCAGTTCCCGGTCCCCCTTCTTCTCCTGCATCTCGCCGATCCCCCAGAGCTTTTCGGCGGAGCGCTCAATCAGGGGACTGCCGGGAGTGTACATGTGGATCGCCGCCTCGTAACCGGCGATGGCGGCAACGTAATCCCCCTTAGCCAGGGACGCTTCCCCCCGGTTGAACTGGCTCCACTGCCGGTACCAGGTGTTTCCCCAGATGAGGATTATGGCAATGATCGCCGTGACGACCACGTTCACGGCAATGGTTTTGGCCTTTTCCATTCGGTTCCTAACCCCGGAAAAATCCGGGGACCGCGACGAGGAGTGTTCCGAGCAGGGCGCTGCAGAGGCCTGCCAGCACCACCAGCGCCGCAACGATATCCAGGGGGCGCCGGAGCCGGTGGGCAGCGGGGAACCCCCAGCCCATGGCGACCAGCCCCACGATAATAAGTGCAGAATGCAGCATCAGCATATCAATTCTCCAGACCGGCAGCAATGGCCGCTCTGACCCGTTGCAGCAGCTCTTCGCGCCCCTTGCCGCTCCCGTCGCTCACCGGAATTGGTGCGCCGAAGCGGACGGTTATGGTGCCGGGGTAGAGCTCAATCCGCTTGGACGGGTTCACCTGCCGGCTGCCGTTGATGGTCACCGGCACCACGGGAACCCCCGCCTTTCCGGCCAGGAGAAATCCCCCCTTCTTGAAAGGGAGAAGATTGCCGTCCGGAGTCCGCGTCCCCTCGGGAAAGATCACGACGCTTCTCCCCTCCCGGATAATGGTAGCGGCCCGCTCCATGCTTTTCAGTGCCTGACGCCCGTCGCTGCGGTCCAGGGGGACGTAGCCTGCCCGGCGCATGGAGTGGCCAAAGATCGGAATGGAGAACAGCTCTTCCTTGGCTATCCAGGAAAAGCGGTAGGGGATGGCCCTGAACAGGGCATGGATATCGAAATTACCCTGGTGGTTGCTCATGTAGATGACCGGCTGGTCGGCCGGAACCAGTTCCTGCCCGGCTACAACCAGTCGTACGCCCGCCATCCTAAGGCTTATAAGGCTCCAGAGTCGGGCATGGCCATGGTAGAACCGTCCAGTGGGATCGAAAAGGGTGGCGATGATCGCGCTGAACGCAAAGACAAAGGTCAGCGGTATAAAGATCAGCAAAAACAGGTATGCTCTCAGCATAGGGGCTACTCCGGCGCTTAACCCGTTAAACTTACTTTTTTTTACCGCCGGAGTCAAACCAAATATGCACCAGGCGCGGCCCCACGCCCTCCTTTCCATCCCCTTCCACCTGCCGGTTCGCCGGAGTCAAAACCGGCACAGTCTGCCTTTTCCTGACAAGGATCGCGATAAATCTTATATCCTTTCATTACCATCAGGGAGAATACCTCAATTGAGACAAAGACACCTGATATGGGTAAGCCTTTACGCCGCCTCAACTCCGCGATTACTCTAACACATTGATTTGCTTCAAATAATTCCAGAATTAGCCATTGGCACCATTAATGCTTTATCCTCTCATGAGAAGCAAACATATCTTTCGGAGGAACAAATCATGAAAAAAATTCTGTCCACTCTCGTTGCTGCCCTCGCTGCCCTCTCCTTCTCTGCCGTAGTTTTTGCCGCTGACGTTGCTCCGGCTCCGGCTGCTGACGCTGCTCCGGCTGCCGTCGAGAAGAAAGAAGCCAAACCGGTCAAAAAACACAAAAAAGTAAAGAAGGCAAAGAAAGCCAAAAAAGCAGAGAAGAAAGAAGAAGCTCCTGTCGAGGCTCCGGCAGCGAAGTAATCCTTACTTCACCGGATGTGAAAAGCCGCATTGAAAAATGCGGCTTTTTTTATTGCTGAAAACGACCGCAACAAGGTGTTGAGATGCGGAGGGTTTTAGTGTAGTATTCGCTTTCCAATAAACTGCCAATTTGTCCTTTCGTTGACAAATTACTTTTGCCCGTTGACAATAACTTTACCGCATCACAGGACAAGGAGCAGCGTATGGCAAGCCTAAACAAGGTAATGCTGATCGGCAATCTGGGGAAGGACCCGGAAGTCCGCTACACGGCATCCGGCACCGCGGTGGCGGGTTTTTCACTGGCCACCAGCGAGCGCTTCAAGAGCAAGAGCGGCGAATGGGAAGAAAAAACGGAGTGGCACAATGTTACCCTCTGGGGGCGGCTGGCGGAGATCGCCGGCGAATACCTGGCCAAGGGGAAGACCGTCTACATCGAGGGGCGCCTCCAGACCCGTAAATGGCAGGACCGGGACGGCAAAGATCGCTATACCACCGAGATCGTCGGCGAAAAGATGCAGATGCTTTCCGGCAAGGGAGAAGGCGGCGGTGGCAGGCAGGGAGGCGGCCGTCCCGATTCCCAGGAGCACAACAGCGCCCCGAGCTACGATGAGCCGGCATTCAATCCGGACGATGACATCCCATTTTAAGACTTCGTTTATTCAAGGCACGAGAAAAGGCAACCGGAAGCGGTTGCCTTTTCTCGTGATACCCACTTTTTTGATCTGTTACTCCACCGCCAACTCCACCCGGTTCTTCCCGCCATGCTTGGCCCGGTAAAGAGCATCGTCCGCCGCCTTGACGAGGGCGTCCGGAGTAGTGCCGTGCTGGGGGAAGGACGCCACGCCGATGCTGACCGTGGCCTTGCGGCCGTCGATGTCCAGCCGCTCCACGTCCTTCCTGATCCGTTCAGCAAAACCCAGGGCATTGATGCTGGAAGAGCGCTCACCATGTTCCCCCCCCTGCAGAGGGGTCTCCGGCAGGATGATGGCAAACTCCTCGCCGCCGTACCGGCATGGAACATCCACATCGTAAGGGGGTTCGGTTTCACTCCTCCGGATGTTGTCCCGGAACACCTGCGCCACTCCTTTCAGGAGTCGGTCCCCTTCCAGGTGGCCGTAAGTGTCGTTGAACATCTTGAAGTTGTCCAGGTCGAGGAGAATGACGGAAAAGACGTGGTCGTAACGGAGCGAACGCTGAATCTCGCTGTTGAGGGTCTTGAAGAAGTAGGCCCGGTTGTAGAGTCTGGTCATCTGGTCCTTTATCACCATCAGCTTGAGGTCATACTCCCGCTTCCGGATGATCGCCATGAGATAGGCGGATATGATCGCCACGGTACCGTTCATGAGGGAAACCCAGAACCAGAGAAGCATCACGTAGACGAAATTGTGCTGCAGGGCAGGGTCGATAAGCGGCATCCGGATGGGGTGAATGACGCTGTAAAATTCGGCTGTCAGGAGTGCGCCGTAGATGAGGCCGCCGACGCCGCCGATGAACCAGACATCCCCGCGCCGTTCCAGGAGGAACGAAGCCTCCAGGGTGAGGACCAGGTAGACGGTCCAGAACCAGCTGAGTGCGCCGCCGCTGTAATGGATCAGGATGGTGACGAACAGGATGTCGAGGAGTATCTGGAGGTGGTTGATGAAGACAAAGTGGCTCAATTCCCGGAAATAGCGATGGTAAAACAGGTTGTACGCCACCACCGCCACCATCGCTCCCCCCAGTACCAGCATCTGGGAAAGCTGCAGGTCGGTAACGTTGCTGCTGAAATACATGAACCCGCCGGCATATAAACCGTAACATGTCAGCAGGATGAGGAGCATCCACCGTGTTTTCACCACCAGCTGCATCCGCACCTGGGTCTCCCCCAGCATCTCCAACTCCTGGGTGGTCGGATCCCCCCGGTAGACGCCAAAGCGCTTAATGAGAGACTTGAACCACTCCATAGCTTCTATTCGTTCGGCTTTCATGACTTTTCTCCACGTTGTGTTCCTCTTCCCGGACGGCAAATGGGTTTTATTTATGCAATAAATATGCTAGGTTAGGTAGCACAGGGTAATAAGCGCTCTCTTTCCCCGATGGAACAACGAAATGCCTCCCCCGCCACGACGGGGGTTGACAACGGCACCGTTTGGTGACATAGCACTAGCAGTATCCATTATTGTGAGGAGGTGGACCATGCGCATCCGGAAAAAGATCCTCGATTTCGAGTATGAGGAAGTGCTCGACGCCAGGACCCGCGAACTGATCCGTGTCGGCTGTGCCGTCGCCGTCGGGTGCCCCACCTGACTGAAAAAACACTTCGCGGGCGCGAAGGAAGCGGGTGCGACAGAAGCTGAACTGAAGGAAGCCCTTGCCTACGGCATGATCGCCCCGTCAGGGCGGGCAAAGAACTTCGTGCTGAGCCTCTCGGACGACCTCGAACTGTAATTCCCCCAGATAAAGGGGCACGACGCAATGTGCCCCTCCCTGACACCTCAGAAACAGGAACATGCCCAGACTCAGTCTCATCTCCAACTTGGCCGGCAACGGCTCCGGCAGGCGGGTTTCCATCCGTCGCAGGGTATTCAATCTGTCCCTGCCGGTTCTCCTGTCGTCGCTCTTCCAGCGGCTCGTCTCCATCGTCGACATATTTCTGGTCGGAGGACTGGGTGCCGCGGCCATTGCCGCAACCGGCCTCGGCCAGCTACTCGTCTTCGTGGTCATGACCGTCTTCTGGGGACTGGCAACCGGAACCACCGTCGTGATTGCCCATCTCTGGGGGGGGGGTCATCATCCGGAAGCCCGAAGGGCGGCCTTTTCCGCCTGCCTTGCCTGTCTGGCCATGACCGTTGTCGCATCGCTCCTCGGCTACTCACTGGGAGACCGTCTGGCCCACTTTCTCGGCGCCCGGGACGACGTCCTCCACCTCGCCACGGGATATATTCGGCTGGTCTTTCTCTACCTCGTCTTCACAACCGGCCTCAACGTCCTGTCGGCCATCATGCACGGCATCGGCAACACCCGCACCCCTATGGAAGGTGTAATCCTGGTCAACATCCTCCACGTGGTCCTCGCCTACCCTCTCATCTACGGCAAATTCGGGCTCCCCGCGCTCGGAGTCACCGGTGCGGCTTACGCCATCAATGCTTCGGAGTTTTTCGGCTGCCTCTACCTGCTGGTGCAGGCACTCCGCAGGGGGTACATCAAGATTGGCCCCCTCGATCGGGAACAGTTCCGCCGCATCTGGCAGGTCGGCTACCCGGTCGCCTTGGAACGAGTGGCCCAGCAGTCCGGTCAGCTCTTCTACTCCAAGTTCATCATCGGCTACGGCACCGCCGCCTACGCCGCCCACCAGATCGGCCTCTCCATCGAGTCCCTGTCGTTCATGCCGGGGGCGGGGATGGGAATCGCGGCCGCCACCCTCATGGGGCAGGCCCTTGGCGCCCGCAAGATCCGACGTGCCCGACTGAGCCACCAGGAGGCGCTTAGACTGGCCGTCCTCGTCATGTCGGCAATGGCGCTAATTTTCCTCTTCCTCCCTCACCAGCTCATCGGCTTCTTTACCCACGATCCGGAGGTCATCGACAAGGGGTGCATCTTCCTTAGACTGGTCGCCTTCGCCCAAGTCCCCCTTGCCATATCCTTCGTCTATGCCGGTAGCCTGCGGGGGACCGGTGACACCCACTACGTCTTTCTCGTCACCCTGATCTCCATGTGGGGAATCCGCGTGTTCCTTTCCTACGTCGCCGCCGAACTCCTCCACCTCCCCCTTGCCGCCGTCTGGGGGGTGTTCCTCCTGGACTGGTTCTTCCGCGCCGGCGCCTTCGCCTGGCGGTACCGCCGCCGGGACCTGCACCAGATCGTCTTCTGACAAGAACGCAAAAAAGGGGGTCCCTGGACCCCCTTTGTGCAAACCGCAAGTATCAGGCGACTATTTCAGTTTGAGCATAACCGAGTAGGTATCGCCGCTCTCCTTTTCCCGCACCTGCATCCGCAGTTCCTTCGCCGACAAGGCCTCGCCGGGGAAAAAGATGAAGCCGTTGGCTAGATAGGCATTGGGAATGGCCTTCCCTTCCAGCCCTTTCTCCCGGATGTCGTCGGCGATCCGGTATTCCCGTTCCCGGTCCGAACCACCCTGGACTCCGCCGATGACCGCGCCGCCGGCAGCACCGAGAACCGCCCCCTTTCCGAGAGCCTCTCCCACGTTACGACCGGAAACGATGCCGATTGCCGCCCCCAGAATGGTACCGGCAATCGCACCGACCACGGCGGTTTTACCCGCCCCTGCCGCCATGGCCCCCGATGCCGTGTACTGCTCCACACGCTCCACCGCTGCCCGGTTCGCCACCACATTCCAATAGCGGTTGTTGTCATCCACGAGGAACGTCTGCCCCGAAACGATCTCCATGGTCTGACCGCTCTTGTTGTCGATAACCAGCTGGACCGGGAGGAGCCCCGCTCCCCGGATGTCGAAACCGAAGGCGTCCGTGGCCTGAGCTTGGTCCGCGTACGCTTCCGCGGCCATGGGAGCTCCTGCAACCACCTGGAAGTTGGGATAGGCTTCGGGCGGCTTGAACGACACGTACTGGGTCTTGTAGGTGGCACAGCTGGAAACCAGCGCCAGACAAAGCAGCATTGATACGAGACGTTTCATGGGTCTACCCCCTGTGTAAGTACCAGATACTGAAAGAGTACCATACCAGTGGCGGTCCCGGCAAGGGGAAGCGCACGACAACCGTACATGGAGTTGACATGCTGGTAAGCATAACCGGCGACACGATGGGTTTTCACGCAATAAACAGTCGCATTTCCTCATATTTTGGCTATAATACTATTTCTTTCATGTTCCTGCTTTAAGGATGGCAGGCCGCTGGCCGAGAGAGGAACGCATGGTAATGAATGCCGGGAAACATCGCGTGGCAGGGACGAAGATCAGCGCAAACGGTCTGAAAGACGCGGAAGTCGCTCTCCGCATCCGGGATGCCGCCATCGCTACGTCCATCAACGCCGTTGCCTTTTCCGACACAAACGGCCTGCTCACTTACGTCAATCCTGCGTTCATCAAGATGTGGGGGTATACAGACGAGGGGGACGTCCTGGGCCGCTCCGCCGCCTCGTTCTGGCATACGCCGGAGAAGATTCGGGAAGTCAAGGACTCCCTGCGTCACGACGGCTGCTGGAGCGGAGAACTGGTTGCCGTGCGTAGCGACGGCACGTTGTTCGACGTGAAACTGTCGGCCGCCGTCATCGCCGATGAAGGCGGCACCCCCCTCTGCATGATGGCCTCGTTCATTGAGGTCACCGAGCGCCGTAAGGCTGAAGAGGCCCTTGCGGAGAAGGAAAATAGATACCGCTTACTCGTCGAGACGATGGCCGAAGGGGTGGCTATCCATGAGCTCGAGCTCGACAACGCCGGCCACGCCGTGGACTATCGGATTCTCGACGTCAACCCTGCCTATGAGAAACATACCGGTCTTTCCAGGAAACAGTCCTTGGGGAAAAGGGCATCCGAACTCTACGGCACGGCTGAAGCCCCCTATCTGGATATCTTCGCCCCCATCGCCCTTAATGGCGGGCACTGCGACTTCGAAACCTACTTTCCCCCCATGGACAAGCACTTCCGCATCTCCGTCTTCTCCCCTGCCCCCGGGCGGTTCGCAACCATATTCATTGACATCTCCCAGAACAAACGGCACGAGGAAGATCTCCGACGAAGTGAAGATAAATTCCGTCAGCTCCTGGAGCACTCTCCCATCGCTATCGCCATCAACAACAAAGATGGCCACATGGAATACCTTAATAAACGTTTTGTCGAGCTGTTCGGCTACACTCTCGACGACATCCCGGATGCAGAAACCTGGTGGAAGCGCGCCTATCCCGTCGAGAGCGATCGTCAGGAAGCCAAGAGGACCTGGAAAGAGGCCGTCGCCAAGTCCCATGGCAACCACAACCGTATCGAGCGCTCCGAATATCGGGTTACCCGCAAGGACGGTTCGGAGTGTATTGCCGAGATTTTCGGAGCAACTATCGGCGACTGCATGATGATCATCCTGAACGATATAACCGCAATCAAACAATCCCTCGAACAGATCGAATACCTCAACACCGCCCTGGCGGCCCGGGCTGCCGAGCTGGAAAGTTCCAACCGGGAGCTGGATGCCTTCAGCCACACGATTTCCCATGACCTGCGTACCCCCCTGAGCAACATCAGCGGCTACGCCCAGCTCATGCAGGAAATGTACGGGGACCGGCTCGACGGACAGGCGCGCGACTTCCTCCAGGAAATACATGGCGCCACCGAGCGGATGGACAGCATGATCGACTCCCTCCTCAAATTCTCCGCCGTGTCGCGCCAGCCTTTGACAAAGGTGCGGGTCGACCTCAATGCCGTCGCCGCCAATGTCATAACCGAACTGCAGCTGACTGCCCCCCAGCGGCGGGTGCAATTCATCACCTCACGACGCGCCTACGTTCAGGGCGACCCTACCCTGCTGCGTATCGTCATGGCCAACCTGCTCGGCAACGCCTGGAAATACACCGCCAAACGGGAATCGACCGTCATAAGATTCGACGTCACCGAGCGCGACGGCAAGAAAGTCTATTCCATTCGGGACAACGGGGTCGGATTCGACAAGAAGCTCGCCGATCAGATATTCACCCCGTTCCACCGGCTTCACAAGGCGGAAGATTTCCAGGGAACCGGCATCGGGCTCGCCACCGCCCAGCGGATCATCCATCGCCACGGTGGGGAGATATGGGCGGAGGCAGAAGTTGACAAGGGGGCAACGTTCTTCTTTACCCTGGGGGAAGACTGAATAGGAAAGGGACGGCCTCTCCACGCTGCCGTCCCCCCGATACCGCCTCGCCCACTGCTCCCCTTCAGGCCGACGCAATGCTCATTGCAGAGCAGCCATGATCTCGCTCCTCGTTCTAACCCCCATCTTCTTCATGATGTTCTTCAGGTGGTCCTTGACCGTGTGCTCGCTTATGAAGAGACGCTCCCCGATGTCCCTGTTCATGCCCCCCTGACAGATAAGCTGCAACACCTGCTGCTCCCTTTTCGACAGGCCGAACTGCCTTCCCGCCCGCTCCAGATCCACCCCATGCTTTTCCACAACCCGTTCCACCAGCACCATTACATGGGTCGGTTTCTCCCCTTTCCCTGCTGCACCAAGATAGGATGCCCGCAGGGAACAGACGGAACCGTCCCCGTTTTCCATAACCCGCAACGGAGAAACATTCCGTCGATGGGCAGGTTCGGCCGGGTGCTCTTTCAGGAACGCCAGGAGTCGACGGATTCCCTCCCAGACGGCAAGCCGTTCGATCGGCTCGCCGGCCAGGCCGGGGACCAACTCCAGGGCCTCACCGTTGGCGAAGAGCAGTCGCTCGTCAAGGTCGAAGATCAATACCCCCGGCATCGAGCGCTTGCTTATGATTTCGAGAAACTCCCGCATGTTTTGCATTTATAGCCATAAAATAAAAAAAATCAAACAAAATCCCTCTTTCGAGGGATTGAATTGTTTTAATAAATATCTATTATTGCGAGCATAAGATGGAGCGAACTATGGAAACACCTAGTAACAAGAGATTCAACAGCCGCACTCCCTTTCATCAGCCGGTCACGCTGGAAATGTGGGAACAGGGAGCCGGACACGTCCGTGACATGGGGACGGGGATCGATCTGAGCAGTTGCGGTGGCGGGCTGGCCACGAAGTACCCCCTGAAACGGGGGGATGTGGTGAAACTGCTGGTTCCGGTTGGCGTAACGAACGTGCGTCTGCCCGTGTACGCCTCGGTTGTCTGGTCAAAGGCCACCGATGACGGTTTCCGGGCAGGGGTAGCGTTTTTGGCATAAATAGGTGAGCACGGTTAACGGTTTATTTCCATGGAATGCAAGGGGGGCAACATGAAAGAGTTGGGCATCGGTACGTACAACGTCCCGACGGGGAGGACACGTTCGTCCTTTGCGATTCTTCTGGTCATCCTGACCATCATCGGCGGGCTGTTTTATTCCGCCACGAACGCCACGGCAGCCGACACGGTGTCACTGGTCGTCAAGCTCGTCGACGGCCTCACCCCGGCTGACCAGGCGGCCGTCATCGCCCGGAACGGCGGGGCCGAGACCTCATCGGTCCCGGCCCTGCGACTGCACGTAGTCACGGTACCTGCTGCCGACCAGCCCCTGGTGCAGCAGAACTACCAGGCCGATGCCCAGGTCGTCACTGTCGAAGTGAACAAGAGCCGGAAGGCGGAAGCGATCCCCACGGACGCCAACTACGGGGTCCAGTGGGCACTCTCCAAGATCGGCTGGGAGTCGGTCTTCGGCACGGTCGCCCCGACCGGCACGGCAACCCTGGCTCTCTTGGACACCGGGGTCGATGCCACCCACCCCGACCTGGCAGGCAAGGTCATCCCCGGCACCTCCATCCTGGACGGCAGCAACGGGCTGAGTGACCCGAGCGGTCACGGCACCTGGCTGGCCGGCATCGCGGCGGCCGCCACCGACAACGGGACGGGAATCGCCGGAGTCGCGTTCGGCGGCGTACAGGTCATGCCGGTGAGCGTGCTCAATGCTGGCGGCATCGGCCAGGACAGCGACATCATCGCCGGCATCGTCTGGGCTGTGGACCATGGCGCCGACGTCATCCTCATGGGGTTCAGCAACCCCGACTTCAGCCAGAACCTCCAGGACGCCATCGACTACGCCTGGTCCAAGGGGGCGGTACTTGTGGCCGCCACCGGCAACGACGGAGTGATCACCCCCACATTCCCCGCCGGCGACCGCGGTGTCATCGGCGTCTCCGCCACCGACCAGAACGACCTGCTCGCCGCGGTAAGCAACTACGGCCAGGATACTTTCCTCGCCGCCCCCGGCACGGACATCTACACCACCGCCCCCAACGGCGGCTACAGCTACATCACCGGCACCTCCGCCTCGTCGGCTTTCGTGGCGGGCGCGGCGGCATTCATGAAAGCGGTTGACCCCACCCTCACCAACGGCATCATCGTCGGCCGCCTCGCCCGCTCGGCCGACGCCATCGGCACTGCCGGCGACCCCAACAACCCGACCATGTTCGGCAACGGCCGGCTCAACATGGCCAACGCCCTGGCCGATACCGGCATCGACCCGGTCCAGCCCGCCGGCACACCCGGCGGCGGTGGGCCGTTTGTGGGGCCGTATACGGCGGCGGCATCGGTATCAAGCGCAAATACCGATACCTACAGCGATGCTGCTCATACAACCGCAATAAAATCGTTTAATGTGTCCGACACAGTATACTCCTATTCCATTATTGGAATTACCGGGGGCAGCAGTGCGGATTATCGAATCCAATGGTACAGCAGCCAGACAGTTTTTAGCAGCAGCACCTTGGCGAGAGACACCGTCTCGGCTAACCACGGAAGTGGCACCTATTACACGGCTGATTCGTATGTGCCGACAACTACGGGCTCCTACTCCGTACTCGTCTGCAAAGGAGCTTCTACAGGTGCTTGCCCTCCAGGTAACAGAATAGGCGTTGCCAACTTCACGGTTAATAAGGTCACCCCGACTCTGTCGGTAACCAATTCATCGGTCATCTATAACGGCTCTCCCCAAGCAGCGACCATATCTGCTGGTTCCGTAGCCGGTAGCGTAAGCAACGTCAAATACAATGGTTTAACAACTGTGCCGGCCAATGCCGGCACCTATACAGTCACGGCAGATTTCGCTCCGACAGACACGACCAACTACAATACCCTTACCGGTGCATCCGCGGGGAACTTCACGATCAGCCAGGCTTCATCCTCGACGGTGGTTACCTGCTCGGCAGGGCCATTCACATACAACGGGGCAGCCCAAACTCCTTGCACCGCTCAGATGTCGGGAGCAGGCGGATTGAGCCAGTCACTTCCGGTGAGTTACTCAAACAATATAAATGCGGGCACAGCGACAGCGAGTGCAAGCTTTGCCGGTGACACCAACCACACGGGGAGCAGCGACTCCAAGAACTTCACGATCGGCAAGGCCACACCGACAGCGACACTGGCAGTAAGTAATTCACCCCAGTCATACTACGGCACACCCCAAGCTGCCACCGTCGCTATCTCCACCAGTTCCGTCCCCGGTTCGGTCGCCAACATCCTCACCGGCGGTGCCACTACCCAGACCAATGCCGGGAACTATGCCGTCACGGCGGACTTCGTTCCTGCCGACACCGCCAACTATGCTAACTTGACCGGTCTCTCCGCAGGGAATTTCCTAATTGGTAAAGCCAGCCAGGCCATCACCTTTGCGGCTCTCTCCGACAAAACTGCCGGCGCTCCCGCATTTGACGTAACCGCTTCAGCGGATTCCGGGCTTACCGTGGGCTTCAGCAGCCTGACGACATCGGTCTGTACGGTTACGGGGTCAACCGTCACCCTTACAAACCTTGCCGGTATCTGCACGATCCGTGCATCGCAGGGAGGCAATGACAATTTCAACGCCGCCACTGATGTCGATAACTCCTTCAACGTAATTCCGGGACCCGCCGTCGCCTTCACCGTGACCGCCCCGTCGAGCAGCACTGCCGGCTCTTTCTTCGATGTAACCGTCACGGCAAAAGACCAGTACAACAACACCGCGACGGGCTATCTCGGAACAGTCCATTTCACGACCACGGACAGGCACACCGGGATAACTCAGCCAGCTAACTTTACCTTCCAGGCGACCGACAAGGGCACTAACACCTTTACCCGTGGTGTAGCACTGCTCACGGCGGGCAATCAGACAGTCACCGCCACCGACATAGCAACCGCCTCGATCAACGGCACCAGCAGTAATATAAACATCACTCCTGCAGCAGCCTCCGCATTCATCATTGACGTACCAGCCGCCGCGACGGCAGGTACCCCCTTTACGGTAACCGTGACTGCACAGGACTCCTACGGCAATACCGACACCAACTACACCGGGACTGTCCAGTTCACGAGCTCGGATAGTGGAGCAGTGATCCTGCCTGCCAATTACCACTTTGTGGCCAGTGACAACGGCTCACATGCCTTCACAAATGTCACCCTGGTAACCGCGGGGAGCCAGACGGTCACCTTAACAGACACTACTAACTCTTCAATGACCAGGACCAGCGGCAGTATCAATGTCGGAGCCGGCGCCGCAAACAAGCTGGCCTTCACTGCACAGCCGACGAACACGACCGCGCTGCAAAAGATTACACCACCGGTGGCAGTGGCGGTGCAAGACCAGTACGGCAACATAGTAACAAGCAATACCGATACCGTCTCACTTGCAATCGGCACCAACCCCGCAGGCGGGACCTTGAGCGGAACGGCCTCAAAGGCGGCAGTCAGCGGTATTGCCTCCTTTGAGGACCTCTCCATCGACTATGCCGGAACCGGGTACACGCTGGCCGCAACCAGCGGTACCTTGACCGGCGCTACAAGCAGCGCCTTCGACATAGCCAAGGCTGATCAGACCATTACCGTAACGACCCATGCTCCTGCCAACGCGACTTATGGGACAAGCTTCACGGTAGATGCATCGGCACCAGGCGGAGGAATTAATTACAGTAGTGACGGCGGCTGCACGAACATCGGTGCAATATTCACCATGACAAGCGGTACCACCGCATGCACCGTGATGTACGACCAGCCTGGAAATAACAGCTATAAACCGGCAACGCAAATCAAAGAGACGGTCACCGCCCAGAAGGCCGACGCCGTTATCACCGTCACCCCCTACAGCGTAATCTACGATGGCAACGCCCACACGGCAACCGCCACGACCACCGGTGTCAAGGGCGAAGACCTCAGCAGCCAGCTGACCTTGAGTGGCACTACTCACACCGATGCAGGCGACTATCCTGCTGATGCGTGGACCTTCGCCGGTAACGGCAACTACAACGCGGCCAACGGCACAGTCAACGACAAGATCGCCAAGGCCAACGCGACGATTAATGTCGTTGGCTACACCGGCACGTACGATGCAGCAGCTCACGGTGCTACCGGCACGGCGACGGGCGTGGGCGGTGTTGACCTGAGCACCGGCCTCAATCTGGGTGCAAAGTTTACCGACTACCCCGGCGGCGCTGCCCACTGGACTTTCACCGGCGGTACCAATTACAACGACCAGAGCGGTGCCGTGGCCATCGTGATCAACAAGGCTGACGCCACGGTCACGGTCAACGGCTACACCGGCACCTACGATGCAGCAGCTCACGGTGCCACCGGCTCGGCTAAAGGCGTGGGCAATGTAGACCTCGGCGCCGGTCTTAACCTGGGCTCCACATTCACTAACGTTCCTGGCGGTACGGCCCACTGGACCTTCACCGGCGGTACCAATTACAACGACCAGAGCGATGACGTGGCCATCGTGATCAACAAGGCCGACGCCACGGTCACGGTCAACGGCTACACCGGCACCTACGATGCAGCAGCTCATGGTCCTACCGGCACGGCGACGGGCGTGGGCGGTGTTGACCTGAGCGCCGGCCTCAATCTGGGTGCGAAGTTTACCGACTACCCCGGCGGCACCGCTAACTGGAGCTTCACCGGCGGCACTAACTATAACGACCAGAACGGCACAGCGGCCATCGTCATCAACAAGGCCGACGCCACGGTCACGGTCAACGGCTACACCGGCACGTACGATGCAGCAGCTCACGGTGCCACCGGCTCGGCTAAAGGCGTGGGCAATGTAGACCTCGGCGCCGGCCTCAACCTGGGCTCCACATTCACTAACGTTCCTGGCGGTACCGCGCACTGGACCTTCACAGGCGGTACCAATTATAACGACCAGAGCGGTGACGTGGCCATCGTGATCAACAGGGCCAACGCCACGGTCACGGTCAACGGCTACACCGGCACCTACGATGCAGCAGCTCACGGTGCTACCGGCTCGGCTAAAGGCGTGGGCAATGTAGACCTCGGCGCCGGCCTCAACCTGGGCTCCACATTCACTAACGTTCCTGGCGGTACCGCGCACTGGACCTTCACAGGCGGTACCAATTATAACGACCAGAGCGGTGACGTGGCCATCGTGATCAACAGGGCCAACGCCACGATCAGCGTCGGCAGCTGGACCGGCACCTATGACGGCACTGCCCACGGCGCCACCGGCACGGCGAAGGGTATAGGCGGCATAGACCTCTGCGCCAGTCTTAACCTTGGCAGCACCTTCACCACCTTCCCCGGTGGCACGGCCCACTGGACCTTCTCCGGCGGCATCAACTATTACGATGCCAGCGGTGACGTGGCCATCGTGATTAACAAGAAACCCGCCTCGGTAACGCCGAACTCAACGTCCAAGGTCCTCGGCGCTGTCGATCCGGCATTCACCGGTACCCTGACCGGCTTCCTGGCTTCTGACAGCGTGACCGCCACCTACACCCGCGTTGCAGGTGAAGCGGTCGGCCCGTACACGATCAGCGCCACACTCAGCCCGGCTGGCGTGCTCGGTAACTACGACATCACCTATAAGACGGCCACCTTCAATATCTACTTCAGCTGGCCCGGCTACCTGCAACCGATCAACGACACCGCCCACCAGATTGGCTCGACCATGAGCAGCTTCAAGGCTGGTCAGACCATTCCGGCGAAGTTTGTTCTGCAGAATGCAGTGGGTACCGTTGTGCTTCAGACAAAGGGTAACCCCACCTTTACCCGTACCGGTAACCTTGGGACATGCGGAACAGCAACAATAGCAGAAGATGTAGCGGCTCTTCAGGCCGACACGACTCCCGTCTATATGTGGGACGGCAGCCAGTACCACTACAACTGGAGTACAAAGGGCCTGAGCGCTGGCAAGTACCGCATCTTTGCGAACCTCGAAGACGGCACAAGCCAATGGGTTGACATCTGCCTAACCAAGTAGCCCTCTGATGCGGACAACCTCAAAAAGGGGAGCACCGAAACGCTCCCCTTTTTCTTTGAACCCCTGACCTTAACGCAAAAAAAAGCCCCGCTTCGCACATAGTCGAAGGGGGCTTTTATTGTTCATAGAAGACAGCCGCCACTACGGCCTTTTCATCTTCCGTATCGGCTTTTTCTGTGCCTTCATCGGCATCAGCTTCTTCATCTTCTGAAACTGCGCATCCGTCAGGATGGTCCGTGCTTCTTTCATGGATTTCAGCATCTCCAGATGATGGGTCGTCTTGATGTCGGAAATCTTTTTGACTGCGGCGTTCGCCTTCTCCAGGTCAAAATCCTTCACCTCCATGATCTCCATCAGCTCGATCTCTGCGATCTTCAGGTCCGCCTTGAACCGCGCGTGCTTTTTCTCCATCTCCCGATGGATCGGGGTGAGCTTCTTGACCTGCTCATCGCTCAGCCCGATCTTCTCCGCATTCTCAAGGCACATCCCCATCATGGTCCCCATCCGGTCCATGCCGCTCCCCATTTCCATCATGTGCCCATGCCCTTCCATGTGCTCCTGCATGGGCATATCCATCTGGGAAAACGCTGGTACTGCGAAAACGACCGTCAGGAACAGTGCCACGACTATTCTTTTCATGTTCATCTCCCCCTTGCCTGCGATTAGTACGTTCTTATATCTATTACTGCGAAATGGGGGATAGTCAAGAAAGGGTTGATCGGACCGCACAGCAGGCAAAACCCTGTGCTGTCCACGCCTTCAGGGGAGGACGCTGTTTACGGCATTCCGCAACTGATCCGGCTTGTACGGCTTTTTTAAGAAGCCGGTATGTTCATCATCGAGGATGTCGGCCGGAAGCTCTTCTATACTGCATCCGCTGCAAAATACAATCGGAATGGTCTTGGATAGTTCACGCAGCCGGTAATATGTTTCGACACCATCCATCTCTGGCATGAGCAGATCTAACAGAATCAGATCGATCCCGTTCCCTTTCTCCCGGTAGATTCGGAGAGCTTCAAGGCCATTGGCAGCAGTTAGTGAAGAATAACCGAGTGCTTTAAGCCGGATGGGACCAATAATACGCAGGTCCTCCTCATCATCCACCAACAGGATGGTGCCACTTCCCGTTGCAACGGTAGTTTGGCAGGCTGCTGGCTTGGTTTCAGCCGGATCGGAAACGAAAGACAAGGGGAGGTAGACCTTGAAGGTGGTGCCGACACCCGGCCTGCTTGACAACTGCAAGGCACCGTCATGTGACTTGATAATGCCGAGCGTGGCGGACATGCCCAGTCCACGACCCGCAAATTTCGTGGTGTAGAACGGCTCGAATATCCGGTTTTGTGTCACGTCATCCATGCCACAGCCATCATCCGATACTTCCAGGCAGACGTATCTGCCGGCAAGGGGGGTTTTGCCGACAAAATCCATGTCAGATTGCCCTGTCAACGCTTCCGCCTCTCTGAGGGAGATAGTGATTGTGCCTTTACTGTCTCCGATCGCCTCGGCGGCGTTCAGGATCAGGTTCATGACAATCTGCTGAATCTGGCTGCTGTCAGCTATGATCACCAGGTCATCATGCAGATCAAGCTTGATCGTTACATTCCTTTTGATTCCGGAATGCACCATTTTTACCATTTCATCCACCATCATGCGCATATTGACGGGGGAGTGTCGCAGTTCATGTTTTCCTGCGTAGGACAGCATCTGTCGGCAGAGATCGGCAGCGCGGTCGGCAGCTCCTTCAATCTTCTGAACAGAGTCTGCATGTGCCGATAGCGGATCGATATCGGCCTTGATGGTTCCGCAGTATCCCGTAATTATCGACAGGATATTGTTGAAGTCATGGGCTATACCGCCGGCAAGCACCCCGAGGCTCTCCAGTTTCTGGGTCTGCTGGAATTGCCGCTCCAGCACCAGACGTTCTTCTTCGGCTTTGATGCGTTCGGTAATATCATCCATCGATACCACGACGCCCGTAATTGCTTTTCCACTTAACAGCGGCATGGCCCCACAGGAGAGACTCCGTACCACGCCATCCCGTCGCGGGAGTACCGTCTCGAAGGTGGCATTTTCCGCCGTTCCCGATAACACGCTGTGTAATCCGGCATCGACGTACGGCCAGGCATCACCCGTAAACAGACGGTTGAAGGAGTGCCCCAGGAGTTCTTCCCGGGAACATCCGGTGAGAGTCTCGACTCGCCCGTTGGCCATCTGGACATTCCCGGCGAGATCGAGGACGACCAGGGAGCTTGTGCTGCCTTCCATGACCTTCTTCAGAAACTCGTTCGCATCCTGTAGTTCTTTTCCCGCCTTGAATAAGGCCTGGAACGGAAGCCATCGATACAACAGCAGGCCAAACCCAAGGCCCAGAAGTCCCATAATCCCTGATTTCGCCAGAATGGGCAACACCGAACGGCTGATTTCGATCCTGCCGACACCTTCTCCACCATCCCTGATTTCATATGATGCTTTCACCTGTGGCAATGGTAGACGGTTAACACTTTCGGCGACCAGAACATTCTTCTCGTCAAATATGCGCCGCGTTTCAGCCGTCCCTGACCTCGGTCGACGTGCCAGCAGTTCTTCAATGCGAATCGTCTCGTAACGCCACAGTTCCGGATTGGTACTGATTACCCTGGAGACGAGCTTGGCATTGATTTCCGCCTCCGTTTCCATGGTTCCCAGCAAATGCCCATAGGAGATGACAAAATATCCGACCGGCAAAATGAGCGCCGCAACCACAGAAAACATCACCGTGAATCTTGTTGCCAGAGTGGCAGTTTTGATGCTGTTGAAGCTCATTTCGTCCTCTTGTTGCCAGCATGGGGCAGTGCTCCGGATTTTGCCAGAATCGCCCGCCCCCTTGCCGATCGTACAAACTGAACGAACTGCAACGCAGGCGCCGATGTTTTTGGCGTCGACACCAGGTAAATAGGTTTAACCAGCGGATAGCTCCTCGTGGCCAGCGTCTCAGACGTTGGCTTGATGCCGTTATATGACAGCACCTTTACCGGATGCTTTTCGGTTTCGATTTGAGTAAGCGTCGACCCACTCAGCGCTCCCGGAGTTTTGGATACCATATCAACAGCTTCCTGGTCGGTAACCGCCAGGATCATGGTCTGCCGGGCATTCGCAGCTTTCACCGCCTGCTCCATTCCCTTTGAAATACTGCTCACAATCGTGGTATCCGTGTCACCTGCCGGTCGGAGAATCAGACGGATACGTGTCCCGTCTGGCCACGTCAGCTGCTGGCCCGCATAGATTGCTTCCAGTTCGCGGGTCGTCAGATCCGCTTTGTCGACGTTTTTGTTTGTGACAAACACGAAAGGTGTCCGGGCACATTCCACGGCAACTGCCCCCCCCTTCAGCTCTTCTGCCTTCAAGGCTCGCCCGCTGATAGCCACGTCGACCGCCCCGTGCAACAGTGCCTTGATCCCCCCCGAACTCCCCAGGTTCGGCATTACCGTGATCTTTATATCCGGGTGGGATTTCTCGAACGCCTCGGCTATTATTTTCATCACGCCCAACCCGGAGCCGGCGCCACCGACGCGGACCACAACCTCCGCCTGCGCCGTTGCGTAAACGACACCACTCATTATCACCGCCATGAACAGGACAGCGAGGAGTCTCATGTTCCGTTTCAGTATCCTCATGTTCTTCCCTTCTTAGTGAGCAGTACCCCGGTCTTGCATCAGATGGCAAAAAATACTGGCCAAGTCCCGAATTAGTAAACAAGGGTTTTCAAAACTGCTTATGTTATCCGAAAATAATTAGTCGCATTTTACATAATACGAAAACGCTTTATGTGCAAGAAATATACACATCCCCAGTTCCCGGCCGGAAATTTCAATCTGGAAGAGATCAATTTTTTGCACAAAATTAAGGCAGAATACGGCTTTCAAATTTCGATTTTGACAGCTTTTTTCGTAACGAGCTAGGGAAAGGGTTTCGCGGATGGTCGCGGCGGCTTACGGCAAGGATTTGGTGTAAATATTAGAATTTCGGGTTTTGGGCGCTTTTCAGGGTGATCGGGGAGTGGTCTCGGCAGGGGATGGGTGGCAAATCACCCTGTCTCTCTTTGAGAGCATTTTTGCACTAAGCGCTGATGTGGAAAATTTAAAACCGCTCGATGATGACCAGTGACCTTGCATCGCCGCTGACCGGGAGGGTAAATTCCATGACCTCGACCACCCGGGCACCCATGTCGATCAGGGGGTGCTCGGCGGCACGCGCTTCGTCCTTCCCCCCCCTCCCCTTCATGGCGACGATTTTTCCCGACCCCTTGATGAGGGGGAGTGCCATCCGGACGAAGGTGGGGATGTCGGAAAAGGCGCGGGAAACGACCCAGTCGAAATGGCCGGCGTAGTTTACGGCCAGCTCTTCACCCCGGACGTGGAGCGCGTCAAAGTGATGGAGGCCGAGAAGCCGCGCGGCGTGGCGCTGGAAGATGATCTTCTTCTCCACCGCGTCGACAGAGACGACGTGCAGGTCATGACAGGCGATCTTGACGGGAAGTGCGGGGAACCCTCCCCCCGAACCGATGTCGAGAAGTGACCCCTTGGAGCCGATGGCCCTGAGGAGGGTAAGAGAATCGAGGAAATGCTTGACGACGATATCCTCGTCCCCCCGGATGGCGGTGAGGTTGATCTTGCGGCTCCACTTGGTGAGCTCGGTGGCCAGCTGGTAAAACTTCCCCAGTTCGGCACTGGTGAGCTGAAGCCCAAGCTGCGTCAGACCTCGGCTGAACAGCTCCTTCGCCCGCTCGTTCACTGGCTGCTCCGGACCTTGAGAGCTATGGCGACGATGCCTACGGCGGCCGGGGTGACACCGGAGATACGAGAGGCCTGCCCCAGGGTGTCGGGGCGGAACTTCTGGAGCTTTTCCCGCACTTCGGCGGTGATGCCCGCCAGCACTGCGTAGTCGAAGTCGGCCGGTATCCGTGTGTGCTCCATCTTTTTGCTCCGCTCCACCTGTTCCAGCTGCCGGTCGATGTACCCCTGGTATTTCACCTGGATCTCCACCTGCTCCTGGACCTGGTGTGGCACCTCGGCCGACGCGGCGTCGAAGCGGGCCAGCTCTCCATAGGTGATGTCGGGACGCCGCAGAAGCTGCTCCAGGGTGACCGCGTTCTGCAGATCGGTGAAGCCGAACTCCGCCTTGATCGTTTCGTCCATCTCGGAGCGGACCAGCCGGGTCTCCCGCACCCGTGCCAGTTCGGTCCCAATCAGTTCCCTCTTCCGGAGGAACCGCCCGTACTCATTTTCCCGCACCAGTCCTATTTCGTGACCCTTTTCCCGCAGCCGCAAGTCCGCGTTGTCCTCCCGCAGGAGCAGCCGGTATTCGGCACGGGAGGTGAACATCCGATACGGCTCACGGGTGCCGAGGGTGACCAGGTCGTCGATCATGACGCCGATATAGGCATCGCTCCGGTCTAGCAGCAGCGGCTCCCGGCCCCGCACCCTGAGGGCAGCGTTGATCCCGGCCATGAGCCCTTGGGCAGCCGCCTCCTCGTAACCGGAGGTGCCGTTGATCTGGCCGGCATGGTAGAGGTTTCCGAGCAGCTTGGTCTCCAGGGAGGCATGGAGCTGGATCGGATCCACATAGTCGTACTCGATGGCGTAGGCGGGGCGCATGATCTCCACCCGTTCCAGTCCCTCGATGCTCCGGTAGAAGGCGAACTGCACGTCGATGGGGAGGGAGGTAGAGAGGCCGGATGGATAGACCTCCACCGTCTCCCGTCCTTCTGGCTCAATAAAGGTCTGGTGCCGGCTCTTGTCCGGAAAGCGGACCACCTTGTCCTCGATGGAAGGGCAGTAGCGGGGGCCGATCCCTTCGATGATCCCGGCATAGAGAGGTGACCGGTCGAGTCCACCCCGGATGATGTCGTGGGAGCGCTCGTTTGTGTAGGCGATGTGGCACGGGACCTGGGGCTGGTCGATCCGCTCGGTGGAGAAGGAGAAGGGGATCGGTGGATCGTCGCCGTACTGGGGCTCCAGGCGGCTGAAGTCGATGGTCCGGCCGTCGAGCCGGGCGGGTGTCCCGGTCTTGAGTCGGCCGACGTTGAACCCCAGGTCACGCAGCTGGTCGGAAAGGCCGATGGCGGGGAGGTCTCCTGCCCTGCCGCCGGGGTAGTGGGTAAGGCCGATGTGGATGAGCCCCCGCATGAATGTGCCGGTAGTGAGGATGACGGTGACACCAATGAAGCTTACCCCCGCCTTGGTGTCCACGCCGACTACCCTCCCCTCCTCTATACGGAGTCCGATCACCTCCCCCTGCTTCAGGTCCAGGTTCGGCTCCGACTCCAGGACATGCTTCATCCGGAGCCGGTAGAGTTGCTTGTCCGCCTGGGCACGGGAGGCACGGACCGCCGGACCCTTGCGGGTGTTGAGTATCCGGAACTGGATGCCGGTGGCGTCGATGTTCTTGCCCATCTCGCCACCCAGGGCATCGATCTCCTTGACCAGATGCCCCTTGGCCAGGCCGCCGATGGCCGGGTTGCAGGACATGAGGGCAATGGCATCAAGGTTGATGGTCAGGAGCAGCGTGCGGCATCCCATGCGCGCGGCGGCAAGGGCCGCCTCGCAACCGGCGTGCCCGGCACCGACTACTATCACTTCGTATTTCTTATCGTAAACGATCACCTGCAGACTCCACAATTACGCACTACGCAGAACGCGGCCTAAGAGCCGCGCGTTATCCACCGTCCATACTACCGAAAACCATCTCTCCGCGCAAAGGGAAATAAATAATCCGGTTCGGGTGGCCACACAGGGCCGCAAACAAAGTCTCGCCAACCACGTTCCACAACGTCCCTCACGGGACACTGTATCCCAACCACAAAACCACACCCTGCAAGGGATCAGGCAAAACGTTCCACGTGGAACATTTGCTATTTCCCGATGCAGAACCGCTGGAAGATGAGGTCAAGGATATCATCGGAGGTCGTTTCGCCGGTCACCTCGCCGACGGCCTGGAGGGCATCCCGGAGGTCTATTGCAAGAATCTCAACCGTCTCACCCACCGCCAGATTCATGCGAAAACGGTCGAGCGCGTCCCGCCCCTTAGCCAAAGCATCCCGCTGCCTGGCCTGGGAGATAGCCACATACTCCCTGCTGTCCACCGCACCGTCCCGGAGAAAGAGATCGTGGATCATCTGGCGCAGGCCATCAACCCCTTCGCCAGTCAGGGTGGAAATCTCCATCGTCGGCACCCCTTGCAACTGAGACGGCAGCTCGATGGTTACTGCCAGGTCTGTCTTGTTTTTGACGAGAATGAAGCGCCGATCTGCCAGGTTGTCAAAAAGAAGCTGATCCTCACTGTCAAACGGTCGGGAGACATCCACCATGAAAAGGACCAGGTCCGCCTGGGGAATCTTCTCGAGAGTCAGCCGCACCCCCTCCTGCTCCACCACGTCAACCGCCTCCCGGATGCCCGCCGTATCCAGAAGCCGAACCGGCAGACCGCGGATATTGATCACCTCTTCGATGATGTCGCGGGTGGTGCCAGGTATGGCAGTGACAATGGCCCGCTTTTCTCTGAGAAGGGTGTTGAGGAGGCTCGACTTCCCCACGTTCGGCTTCCCCGCCAAGAGAACCGCAACTCCTTCCCGCAGTACCCTCCCCTCCCGATAGCCGGCGAGGAGCTCTCCCATACCGGTTGCGGCGTTCTCGACGCGCCGGGCAATCTCGTCATAGTCGGCCGGTGGGATGTCCTCCTCGGGAAAATCGATGTAGGCTTCCAGGAGCGCCAGGGCGTTGACAACCTCTTCCTTGAGGATTCCGATCCGCTGTGACAGAAGGCCTTCACGTTGGTGCTGCGCCAAGGCCAGGGCCGTTTCGGTCTTGCTCCGAATCACCTCGATGACCGCTTCCGCCTGGATCAGGTCGATCCGGCCATTGAGAAACGCGCGGCGGGTAAATTCTCCCGGCTCGGCCAAGCGGGTCCCCAGCCGGAGAACCAGGTCAAGAATCTTCTGTACTACCAACGACCCACCATGACAATGGATCTCCAACACGTCCTCACGGGTGTAGGAACGGGGCGCCCGCATGAGGACGAGCATCACTTCGTCAATGACGCTCCCCGTCCCGGGCTCGGCGAGGCAGCCATAATAAAAACGGTGGCTTTGCAGGCCACCGTCTGTCGTACCACGGAAAAGTTGTGTCGCAACCTGCAAAGCCGCATCACCGCTAACCCGGATGATGCCGATCCCCCCTTCGCCAACAGGGGTGCTGATGGCCGCGATGGTGTCCTTGACGTACATACCCTTACCTATTTGGCCTCAGCCTCGCGCAGCGATTTGTTGATGTACATCTGCTGGGCGATGGTCAGGATGTTATTGACCAGCCAATAGAGGACCAGACCGGACGGAAAATTGAGGAACATGAAGGTGAAGACGACGGGGAGCGCCAGCATCATCTTTGCCTGTACCGGGTCCATATTGGTCGGGGTCATCTTCTGCTGAATGAACATGGTCGCCCCCATGATGATGGGAGTCACATAGTAAGGGTCCTTGCCGGCAAGGTCGGTTATCCAGAGCATGAACGGGGCGTGGCGAAGCTCTATGGAGAACATGAGCGCCTTGTAGAGGGCGAAGAAGACGGGAATCTGAACGACCATGGGGAGGCAGCCGCCCATGGGATTGACCTTGTGGGTCTGATAAAGCTCCATGATCGCCTTGTTCATCGCATCCCGGTCGTTCTTGAATTTCTCCCGCAGCTCGGTCATCTTCGGCTGGAGCTTCTGCATCTCCTTCATGGACTTGTAGCTCTTATGGGTCAGGGGGAAGAAGATCAGCTTAAGAATGACCGTTATGATAATGATCGCCACCCCGTAGTTGTGCGTGTAGCCATGGAAAAACTTGAGAGCATGGAGGAGCGGTTTGGCCAGCATGGAAAACCAGCCGAGATCGATAACCGCTTCGAGCCGGCTCCCTTGAGCCTTAAGTACATCAAGGGATTTGGGGCCGATGAAGATTTTGTCGGCAACAACGGCAGTACCGCCAGGCGCCACGTTGAGTGGTGGAGAGATAATGGTGGTGTCTACGTAGCCGTTTGCATTGGCAATGGCCACAGCAGCGATGCTCCCCTCTTTGGCCAGCACCCCACTGAAGAAATATTTGTCTCCGAACCCGGTCCAGAGAATATTCTTTGAATACTGTTTCGCCCCCTTGAGAAGGTCTTTGACCTTCGGTGCGTCGACAGCGTCGTCCGTCAGGGTTACGGGGCCGTGGACCTCAAAACGGCTGTCTCCTGCCGTCGTGTCGGCCCTGTTTTTCAATTGCAGCTGAACGACCGCATTGGAGAGACCACTCCGGCTCGACAGTTGCTGCTCCAGATCAATTGCATAGCCATCACCAGCGAACGTAAAAACCTTGCGCAGTTGATTACCCTGGGGGGAGGTCCAGACGAACGTAAGGGACTTCCGCTCACCCTTCGCCACCTTCAGGGTATCGGCATCGACCGAGAAGACGGCCGCGATGGGAAGCCCGATAGCGGGAGCAACCGTTGCGAAGTTATAATTGACCGGGCTGTTCTCGGTCAGCAGCGTTTCCTGTTTCGACCCAGCTACAGCCGACTCCTTGTATTGTTTGAGGACGATCTTCCTGAGTGCGCCGCCGGCTGTTGAGAAGACTGCCGTGTAGGTATCGGTCTCAACCGTGACATCCTTTGCCGCAAGATTGGCAACCGGAGCAAGGAGGTCCGGAGCTTTAACCGAAGACGCTATGACCGGGGCGGTGCTTACGCTAGAAACCTGCTTCTGCACGGCCTTGACCGGTGCAGTCGGTTTCGGCGTCGGAAATATGAGGGAATAACCGTACAGTACGGCAATGGACAACACAACGGCTATGAGGGCACGCTTTTCCATGGTATCTCCTAAATGGCTACTTTACGGGATCGTACCCGCCCGGATGGAACGGATGACACTTCAGCAGGCGCATCATGGTCAGTACTACCCCCTTGACGACGCCATGACGCTCCAGTGCTTGAATTGAGTAATGGGAACAGGTGGGATAAAAACGGCAGGTGCTCCCCTTCAGGGGAGAAACGAAGCGCTGATAGACAACAATGCTGCGGACGATAAATGATTTCAACATTGTTTGCCGAGTGAGCGGCGGAGTACCGGGATCAAGTCCTGACAGACCCCCTGGTAATCGAGCCGCTCGGCCCCTCTTTTGGCAATGATCGAATAATCTGCCTGGTGAAACAACTCTTTGTGCTGACGGTAAAATTCCCTGACCAGCCGCTTGATGCGATTTCGCACCACCGCATTGCCGACCTTGCGGCTTGCGGTTATGCCGACTCGAGTAACGGTACTGCCGGAGGGGAGGAGGAGAATAATAAAATGAACACTGTGGTACTTGTGCCCCTGCCGGGAAACCGCCAGGAAATCGGGTCGCTTTCTCAGACGCTCGGTTTTGGGAAACCCGATCACCTGGGACGGATTACTTGGCAGCGATGGTGACGGCGAGCCGCTTTCTCCCCTTGGCACGACGACGCTTGATGACCAGACGGCCATTTTTAGTGGACATGCGGACAAGAAACCCATGGGTTCTTTTCCGTGACGTATTACTCGGCTGAAATGTTCTTTTCATGTGTTTGTAACTCCTTGCTTATACTAATAGGGAACTGAATTATTAACCATACCCACCATAAAAAGTCAAGGACAAATTTACCTGACGTCCAAATATTTAACCTTGCAAATTACCGGCTCGTCTGGTAGTCTGCATGGCGCTATAGCGCATATCATCATTAGACCCCAGTAAACCATCTAAGTATCCTATTTTACACGAATAATTTTATCAACACCTGTTGATATCCCTGTGTAAAACCTACGTTATTTTCAATCAAAAAGGTAGCTGTATGGAAAAAGTCTGGCTCGAAGCCCAGGGAAATATAGAGAAGGTGCTTACTCCCCAGACTTTCAACACCTGGATCCGGCCCATCAGGTTCGGCAGCGCCACCTCCTCGTCTCTCATTCTCGAAGTGCCGAACAAATTCATCAAGGAATGGGTAACGGAAAAATACCTCTCCATGATCCAGGAGGCAGTCTCCGCCCTTGCCGAGACCCCTTGCCAGATAGAGTTCAGACTGGAAGAGAAAACCGAGGACGTAAAGTCCCTCGAACCGGTAAAACCGGGCGAAAAACCCGGCAGTTCGAGCGGGCGGGAAAAAGCCAGGCCGGGCGACCCGACGTCCAACCTCAATCCCAAGTATACCTTCGAAACCTTCGTCTGCGGCAGCAGCAACCAGTTTGCCCATGCAGCGTCCCAGGCTGTTGCCAACAAGCCAGCCAGCAACTATAATCCGCTCTTCATCTATGGAGGAGTCGGTCTCGGCAAAACACACCTGCTCTGTGCCATCGGCAACCAGATCCATGCCAAGAACGGTAAGGCCCGGGTCTGTTACTACACGTCCGAAAAATTCATGAACGAGATGATCAATTGCATCCGTTACAAGAAGATGGACGAGTTCCGCAACAAGTTTCGGAAAATGGACGTCCTCCTCATCGACGACATTCAGTTCATGGCGGGCAAGGAAGCTACCCAGGAGGAGTTTTTCCACACCTTCAACTCCCTCTATGAGTCACACAAACAGATCGTGGTCACGTCGGACAAATTTCCCAAGGACATTCCCCAACTAGAGGAGCGGCTCCGCTCCCGGTTCGAGTGGGGCCTTATCGCCGACATCCAGCCCCCCGACATCGAAACCAAGGTGGCCATCCTTAAAAAGAAGGCGGAACTCAACGCCATCAACCTTCCCGACGACGTGGCCATGTTTCTCGGCACCAGTTCCACGAGTAATGTCCGGGAACTTGAGGGGATGCTGATCCGCCTTGGCGCCTTCGCCAGCCTGACCGGCAACGAGATTACTCTTACCATGGCCCGGGAAGTCCTGAAGGATATCATCGTCGACAAATCCCGGGACGTGACGGTGGAAATGATCCAGAAATACGTAGCAGACCAGTTCAGAATCAAGCTGAGTGAAATGAAATCGGACAAGCGGCTCAAAACACTGGTGGTCCCCCGCCAGATAGCCATTTACCTGTGCCGGGAGCTCACCAAGTCATCATACCCGGAGATCGGCGAAAAATTCGGCGGCAAGGACCATTCGACCATAATCTATTCCATGAAGAAGATCGAACGGCAACTTAGCCAGGACCTTGAACTGAAAACAACCGTAGAAAACCTGAAGCGGGGACTGTTGAGCTGAGGGGGTATTCCCTGTGTATTTCTCCCCTGCCCCTGTGGAGAAAAAAGCCGCCTGTGCATAATCGTCGCAAAGTGGCCCGTCTTTCGTAAAGTTCTTAACACTCCCGGTGACCGATCAGCCGGAGGTTCGGGTCGCTTATCCACATATCCACAGGCACTACTAACTACTGCTAAAAAGAATTTCTTTATATAATATACAAGACACTGTTCATGGAGGAGACATGGAATTTAAAATCGACAAAGACACCTTCTTGAAGGCCTTGCAAAAAATCCAGGGAATTGTCGAAAAAAGAAACACCATGCCAATACTTTCCAACGTCCTTATCGAGGCAAGCGAGGACCGGATCCAGGTTACCGCCACCGACCTGGAAGTCGGCATGCGCAGTTCCTATCCGACTACGGTCGTTAGAGACGGAAAGATCACCGTCTCAGCCAAGAAGATTTACGAAATCATCAAGGAACTCTCCGACCAGGAAATCACCTTTTCCACCAAGGAAAACGACTGGGTGGAAATACGGAGCGGCAAGGCCCGGTTCAATATCGTCGGACTCTCCCCCGAGGAATTCCCCTATTTCCCCAAGATCAACGACGACAGCTTCCTCGCAGTGAGCACCACCATGCTCAGGGAGATGATCGAACATACCTCCTACGCCATCTGCCATGACGAGACCAAGTACAATCTCAATGGCATCCTCGTTCGTACGGCCACCGAGGGGGGGCGAACCCTCCTCCGCATGGTTGCCACCGACGGCCACCGCCTGTCGGTCAGCGAAAAGGAGTTGGCCGGAACCACGGCAAGCGAGCTGGGGAATGGCGTGATATTCCCCAAAAAAGGGATTTACGAACTGAAACGGATGGCCGAAGAAGAGGGTGACCAGATATTCCTCGGTTTCATGGACAATAGCGCGGTTTGCAAGAAAGGTACTACCGTCGTGGTCATGCGCCTCGTGGACGGTGAATTTCCCGACTACACCAAGGTCATCCCGGTGAGTAACGACAGGCTCGTCACCCTCAACCGGGAAGATCTGCTGCATTCCCTGCGCCGGATGGCCATTCTTTCCAGCGAGAAGTTCAAAGGAATAAAATTCGACGTGAAGGACGGCAAGGTGGAGATTTCATCCAGCAATCCAGAACTGGGTGATGCATCAGAAGAACTGGAAGCGATCTACAGTGGCGACGACCTGACCATCCGCTTCAATGCCCGCTACCTGATCGATGTCCTGACGGTGCTCCCAACTTCCCAGGTAGAGTTGCTGCTGCGGGATGAGATGTCCCCTGCCATCGTCCGGCCGGCTGCAACGGAAGGATTTCTTGCGGTTATCATGCCGATGCGGCTCTGATCGGTTGGTTTGTCGCAGCCCGGCGGCAGGCACAACAAAGGCCACTCTTGACAGGAGCGGCCTTTTTCACGGATGATGGAGCGCGATGAAGCTCAACAGACTGTCCATCGCCGCTTTCCGCAATCTCCAGCAGGTCGAGTTCAATCCCGGGGAGCGTTTCAATATACTCCATGGCAATAACGCCCAGGGAAAGACCAATCTGCTGGAGTCGATCTATCTGCTCGGCACCATGAAATCCTTCCGTCATGCCAGGAACCGGGACCTGATCACCTGGCAGGCTCCCCACGGCATCATCCGGGGGTGGGTGGAACGGGATGGGGTGACGCGGGAGATAGCCCTTCTCCTGGAGCGGGAGGGGAAGAAGGCGCGCATCGATCAGAAGCTGGTGACCCGGTTGACAGATTTCTTCGGGAGTCTCAACGTGGTGGTGTTCGCCCCGGAAGAACTCGCCATGCTCAAGGGATCGCCGGAGGCACGCCGGCGCTACCTGGACCGGGCCGTTTTCAGTGGCAGCCCGACCTATATCCTGCTCTACCACGACTATTACCGGCTCCTGAAAAACCGCAACGCCCTCCTCAAAACGGGGGACATGACGGGCCTGGATATATGGAGCGAACAGCTGGCGGATGCGGGAGCCCGCCTGGCAAGGGAACGGATTGCCTATCTTGCAGACATCGAACCGCTCCTGCAGGATTACTATCGGACCATTGCCGGCACGGGGGAAACAGTAGGCATCGGCTACCGGCCACATGGCATTGAACGGGAAGCGCTGATAGCCGATGGCAGGAACGCCATTCTGGCGGGGCTGGAACGGTCCGCCCACGAAGAGCGGCGCCACGGGACGACTGCAGTCGGCCCCCACCGGGACGACCTGGAGTTTCTCCTCGATGGCCGGCTCCTGAAGCTCCATGCCTCCCAAGGGCAGCAGCGCAGCTTCATTTTGGCGCTCAAGATGGCGGAAATAGAGTACCTGCAGCGGACCTTCGGCGCCCCCCCTATCCTGCTCCTCGATGACATGACGTCGGAACTGGATGGAGAGCGGAATCGTAATCTGCTCGGGTTTTTGCAGCAGAAAGAGATGCAGGTTTTCATCACGACCACGAGCCTTCGGAACATCATGTTCGACGGTATGGATCATCACACGACCTTTCACGTGGAACAGGGAAAGGTCATCACCCAGAGGTAAAATTATGGCTGAAGAACAGAAAGGTACGTACGGTGCCGAGCAGATCAAGGTACTGGAAGGGCTGGAAGCTGTACGCAAGCGCCCCGCCATGTACATAGGATCGACGTCGGCCCAGGGTCTGCACCACCTGGTCTACGAAATCGTGGACAACTCCATCGACGAAGCCCTGGCCGGCTACTGTAACGAGGTGAACGTCACCATCCACCTGGACGGATCGGTGACGGTCGTGGACAATGGCCGCGGTATCCCAACGGACATGCACCCCACGGAAGGGAAATCGGCCGCAGAGGTCGTCCTCACCGTCCTCCATGCGGGAGGCAAGTTCGATAACGACTCGTACAAGGTATCCGGTGGTCTCCACGGTGTTGGCGTTTCCGTCGTCAACGCCCTGTCGAAAAAACTCGAACTGGAAATCCGCCGCGACGGCAAGCTCTGGCGCCAGTCCTATGCCTTCGGTAATCCCCTTGCCCCTCTGGAAGTGGTGGGGGAAACGAAGAAGCGGGGGACCAAAGTCAATTTTCTTCCCGACGATACCATCTTCGAGACGACCGATTTTTCCTTTGACGTCCTGTCCCAGCGGCTGCGGGAAATGGCCTTCCTCAACGCTGGGGTGCGTATCACCATTGCCGACGAACGGGAAGACAACAAGCACCACGATTTCCACTACGAAGGGGGGATCGTATCCTTCGTGGAGTACCTTAACCGGAACAAGGCTGGTCTGCACCCCAAACCGATCTACTTCCGGGGGGAGAGGAATGGCGTCGATATCGAGGTGGCGCTCCAGTACAACGATTCCTACGACGAGAAGGTCTTTACCTTTGCCAACAACATCAACACCCACGAGGGGGGGACCCACCTGGTGGGGTTTCGGGCGGCCCTGACCCGTACAATGAACACCTACGCCACCGCCAACGACCTACTGAAGAAGGAGAAGGTGGCCATATCGGGCGAGGACCTGCGGGAAGGGCTCACGGCGGTCGTATCCGTCAAGATTCCCCAGCCCCAGTTCGAGGGACAAACCAAGACCAAGCTCGGCAACTCGGAGGTCAAGGGGTACGTGGAATCCCTGATGAACGAGAAGCTGGCGGTCTATCTGGAAGAGAATCCCAAGGTCGCCAGGGACATCATCGGCAAGTCCATCGAGGCTGCCCGGGCTCGTGAAGCGGCCCGCAGGGCCCGGGAACTGACCCGTCGCAAGGGGGCGCTCGACATCTCCAGCCTCCCCGGCAAGCTGGCCGACTGTCAGGAGCGGGATCCGGCCCTGTGCGAGCTTTATCTGGTCGAGGGTGATTCGGCCGGCGGCTCGGCTAAACAGGGACGGGACCGGAAGTTCCAGGCCATTTTGCCCCTCAAGGGAAAAATACTCAACGTGGAGAAGGCCCGTTTCGACAAGATGCTTTCCTCCCAGGAGATAGGCACCCTCATAACTGCGCTCGGTACCGGCATCGGCAAGGACGACTTCACCATCGCCAAGCTCCGCTACCATCGCATCATCGTCATGACCGATGCCGACGTGGACGGTTCCCACATCTTGACCCTGCTTCTCACCTTCTTCTTCAGGCAAATGCCGGAGGTGGTGGAGCGGGGACATCTCTACATAGCCCAACCGCCGCTTTACAAGGTCAAGCGTGGTCGCAAGGAGCTCTACCTGCGCAATGAGGCGGCTATGCAGAACTACCTGCTGGAGGAAGGGACCGAAGAGACTACCCTCTTCCTGGAAAACGGCGCGAAAACCTATACGGGGAAGCAGATCATCCCGCTCCTCAAGCAGCTGGTGGAGTTCCGTACCCTCTTGGACAAGGTGGTGCACAAGGGGATCAACGAGGAGGTCATTCGCCTCTGTCTGCGGCTCGGCATCCCGGCAGGTCTGGAGGATATTGAGGGGCTGCATCCGCACATGGCAAAGCTCGCCGATGCCTATCCCGGTGCCGAATCGAGCATCATGGACGACGGCCGGGTCATCCTCCGGCTCGGCAATCTTCGCTATGCCCTGGACCAGCACACCCTGGACGTCCTCACCTCCCACGAGTACGGATTGCTGCGGGAAAGTCACCGCCGGGTGCGGGATATCTTCGGCGACGGCCGGGCCGTGGTTTCCGTCGAAGAGAAGGAGGTGTTCGACACCACCGTCGGGCTCGACCTGCTCGCGTTTTTTATGGGGGCTGCCAAGAAGGGGCTGTCGATCCAGCGTTACAAGGGGCTGGGGGAGATGAACCCGGAACAGCTCTGGGAAACCACCATGGAGCCGACCAATCGGACTCTGCTGCAGGTCAAGATCGAGGATGCGGTGGAAGCGGACAACGTGTTCACCGTGCTCATGGGAGATCAGGTGGAGCCGCGCCGCGAATTCATCGAGACCAACGCACTCAATGTGTCCAACCTGGACATATAACGACTGGCACGAGGCGATAGGCTATGGGCAATTCGCCCATAGCCTATCGCCCCTTGCCTGATTTTATGAGGTTTATGAATGCTTGAAACAACCATAAACAAAACTTCGGTCAACATCGAAGACGAGATGAAGCGGTCCTACATGGACTACGCCATGAGCGTCATCATCGGCCGGGCGCTCCCCGATGTCCGCGATGGCCTCAAACCGGTCCACCGGCGCTGTCTGTTCGCCATGCACGAGATGGGGAACGACTACAACAAACCGTACAAGAAATCGGCCCGCGTGGTCGGTGACGTGATCGGTAAGTACCACCCCCACGGCGACACGGCGGCCTACGACACCATCGTCCGGATGGCCCAGGACTTCTCCCTCCGGTATCCGCTGGTGGACGGCCAGGGGAACTTCGGCTCCGTGGACGGCGACTCGCCGGCGGCCATGCGCTATACCGAAATCCGCATGGAGCAGCTGACTCATGAACTGCTGAACGACCTGGAGAAGGAAACGGTGGAGATGGGGGCGAACTACGACGGCTCCCTGGAAGAGCCGCTGGTGCTGCCGGCAAAGTTTCCCAACCTCCTGGTCAACGGCTCATCCGGCATTGCCGTCGGCATGGCAACCAACATCCCGCCCCACAACCTGACCGAGGTGATCAACGGCATCATTGCCTACATCAGCGATCCCGGCATGACCGTGGATGACCTCATGGCCTATGTCCCCGGCCCCGACTTTCCGACCGGCGGCTTCATCTACGGCCGCGAAGGGATCATCCAGGGGTACCGGACCGGCCGCGGCATCGTCCAGATGCGGGCCCGGGCCTTCATCGAGACCCAGAAGAAGTCCGAGCGCCAGTCCATCATCATCACCGAGATTCCCTACCAGGTGAACAAGGCGAACCTGATTATCAAGATCGCCGAACTGGTGCGGGAGAAGAAGCTGGAGGGGATCAGCGACATCCGGGACGAGTCGGACCGCGACGGCATGCGGATCGTCATCGAGCTGAAGCGGGACGAAGAGCCCCAGATCATCCTCAATCACCTCTACAAGCAGACCCAGATGCAGTGTTCCTTCGGCATCAACATGCTGGCCATCGTCAATGGCCGTCCCAAGTTGCTTACCCTGAAGGATGCCATCGCCCACTTTGTCGACCACCGGCGGGAAATCGTCACCCGGCGTACCATCTTCGAGCTGAAGAAAGCCGAGGCCCGGGCCCATATCCTGGAAGGCCTCAAGATCGCCCTCGACTGGCTCGATGCGGTGATCGAGCTGATCCGCGCCTCGAAAAACCCGGAAGAAGCCAAGGCAGGACTCATGGCCGGCAATTTTTCCGACGCCGACTATCTGAACAAACTGGGGATTGCCGATGCCATCTTCGCACCGAGCGTCCGGTTATCGGAAAAGCAGGCCCAGGCGATCCTGGAGATGCGGCTGCAACGCCTCACCGGCCTGGAGCGGGAAAAGATCCTGGCGGAATACGCCGAGATTCTCAAGTTCATCGAGCGGCTGAAGGAGATCCTGGCCTCCGAGGCGGAGATCCTCAAGATCATCGTCGGCGAACTGACGGAAATGCGGGAGAAGTTCGGCGACGAACGCCGTACCGAGATCGTCGACCGGAGTGCCGAGATATCCCTGGAGGACACTATCGTCGAGGAAGACATGGTGGTGACCATCAGTCATACCGGCTACATCAAGCGGAGCGCCGTAACCCTCTACCGGGCTCAGCGCCGCGGCGGCAAGGGTAAAACGGGGATGAAGACCAAGGAAGAGGATTTCGTGGAGCAGCTCTTCATCGCTTCCACGAAGGACTACCTGATGTTCTTCACGGACACCGGGCGGGTCTACTGGCTCAAGGTCTACGAAATTCCCGAGGCAGGGCGCACTGCCCGGGGTAAGGCGATAGTCAATCTCCTCAACCTGGCGGCCAACGAGATGATTACCGCCATCCTGCCGGTGAAGGAGTTTGTCGAGGACAAATTCATCATGATGGCGACCCGGCATGGGGTGGTGAAGAAGACCCCCCTGGTGGAGTACTCCAACATCCGTTCCGGTGGAATCATTGCCGTCAACCTGGACGAGGGGGACAAACTGATTACGGTGGCGCTGACCGATGGCAAGCAGGACGTGCTCCTCGCCTCCCGGCATGGCAAGTCAATCCGCTTCCGGGAGGAGGATGCCCGTCCCATGGGGCGTGTCACCCGCGGGGTGCGGGGGATGACACTGGAGGACGACGACGTGGTGATCGGCATGGAGATCATCAACGATATGACCGGCTCGACCCTCTTTACCGTCACTGAAAACGGCTTCGGCAAGCGGACGGAACTCACCGAGTACCGCCGTCAGTCCCGTGGCGGCAAGGGGGTCATCACCATCAAGACCAACGAGCGGAATGGCTGCGTGGTGGACATCAAGCAGGTCACCGACGAGAACGACCTGATGTTCATCACCGACCAGGGGAAAATCATCCGGATGCCGGTGGCCGGCTTCTCGGTGATCGGCCGTAACACCCAGGGGGTACGGCTCATGGTAACCGAGGCGGACGAGCGGATCGTGGCGGTTGCCCGCCTGGCGGAGAAGGAAGAGAGCGACGACGCTGCCGACGCCGACGCGGATGTTGCCGACGCGGAGATTGTAGAGGAGTAAGATCAGTGACGGGTGATCAGCGACTGGATTAAGCGGTTTTACCAGTCCCTGGCCCCCGGCCACCAATCCCCGATTCTATGGAACGTTACAAGAAGATCGACAAGAGCCTGGCCGAGCGCCGGGGGATACTTCACCTCCTGGCACGGCTGGAGCAGAAGAACATCAGCGTTGAGGAGATGGAGGAGATCGGGTCGACCCTGCGGAAAGAGGGGCGCCGCGCCCTGTCGCCGCTCGTGAGGCGTCTCTGGCACGAGCGGAACGGAGAACTCATTTCCAAGTATGCCTATCTCCTCGATTTCTTCGAGGACGAGACCTGGCTGGAGCAACTCATCCAGATGGTCCTCAGGCGGAAGGATCTGGAAGATGAGGGGAAGGCGGCTCTCCTTGCCGCCTTGGAAGGGTACGGCATCGACGTGACCTCTCCCCCCTTTGACCGGCTTCTGGCTGAGGTAGGCCGGCCGCTGCAGGTCTCCCTTCCCCGTCTTCTCGACCGTGGTGAGGAGGGGCTGGCAACCTTTCTCGACAACCTTCTCTGCTACCCCCCCGAAGGACGTCTGGCGGTCATCGCCGAGCTCGTGACCGTTTCCGACCCGCGGGTCATCAATGTGCTGGAGGTGCTGGTCGGCATCGACGACGGTGACATCGTCCGTAGTGTGATTACCGCTCTCGGCCGGATTCGGAGCGATGGGGCCGCAGCCCTGCTGCAAAGGCTTTGCCGGCAAAATGATTCGGACCTTGCCGAGCTGGCCCGCCGCAATCTGCGGCGACTGGCATTTCTCGGCATCGCGCCGGCCGACGGTCGCCCCTCGCCCGCTCCCCTTCCTATCCACGCCGCCTATGCTGGCCCCCTGGATGGCAACGGCAACCGCACTCTCTGCGTGGCGGGGAGAAATGAGGACGGGCGGTTCACCCTCCTCTATCTGCAGACCCACAACGACAAAGGGATGCAGAGTGCCAGTGGTGAGAGCGGCGTGGACATGGAGGAGATGAGTCGCATCCTGGCCGACCTGGAGTATGATGAAGGTATTGTGGCGGTTTCGCCCGACTACCTGCTCAAACTCGTGGGGGATGCGGTGTACCGAAGCAGGGAAAGTGGCATATTCCTGCCGGTGGATTTCTACCTCCGGCAGGAAATGTTCGGACCGGGAGCTCTCGTCGCGGCCCCCTACGAACCGGATTTCGGGGTGTTCGACCTGGGACGGTTAGGACTTTCCGCTTCCTATCTGCGAGCCAGTGCCTCCCTCTTTGACGAAGAGCTCTTTGCCGGCTGGTTCGTCGCCAGCAACCGGATGTACGACTTCGCCGAGGAGTGGGATCTTCTGGAAGAGAACTCGGAGCGAAAGCTGAAGGGGCGAGTCCTGGACAGCTTGCTGGAACGGTGCTGCAAGGAGGTCTTCCCCTCCCAGCTCGAGCAGATCAAACGCCGGCTCTTCCTGATGGCGGACCTGATCAGGGAAAGCGGCGGGGAGAGGACACTTCAGGAACGGGTGCTTGCGGTGGCTTCCAGTCTGTCTGAGAGCGGCTTTCCGTGCCACTGCCACCCCTTCCTCAGGCGCCTGGCGCTGGAAAGCCTCCAGGTTGCCCGCGAATCGCTGGGCGAAGGGTACGATCCGCGCCAGTTCTCCGAGGATGGGGAGTGGTAAAACGGCACTTTTGCGTTGTGAATTTCGAGGTAACAGCGGGAGCAGCGAGTTCAAGGAAGTGGCGGGGGTAACCATGCGGGAAAAGATCGGGGTGATCGGCGCGGGGAGCTGGGGTACGACGCTGGCGAACTTGCTGGCAAAGAAGGGGCACGAGGTCACCCTCTGGGCCTATGAGCAGGAACTGGTGGAAGAGATGGGGCGCACCAGCGTCAACGGGCTTTTTCTCCCCGGCATCACTCTCGATCCAGGGCTTCGCTACACCAACGACTTGGCGGAAGCGGTCAGGGGCAAGGGGATGGTCCTCTGCGTGGCCCCTTCCCAGGTGGTGCGCAAGGTAATCGCCCAGCTTCTTCCTTCCCTGGCGGTGGACGCTGTCATCGTCAGCGCCTCCAAGGGGATCGAGCTTGATACCCTCCTGACCGTCTCCCAGGTCTACGAAGAACTCCTCCCCCCCGAACTCTACCGGAACTTTGCCGTCATCTCGGGACCGAGTTTCGCCCGGGAAGTGGCCATGGAGATGCCCACCGCCGTGGTGGCCGCTGCTGCCGATGAACAGGTGGCCCGAAGGGTGCAGCAGGCATTCAGTACTCCCTATTTCCGGCTCTACACGAACCGGGACGTGGTCGGCGTGGAACTGGGTGGGGCGATCAAGAACGTCATCGCCATTGCCGCCGGTATTTCCGACGGGCTCGGCTTCGGCTGCAACACCCGGGCGGCCCTTATCACCCGCGGCCTGGCGGAGATGAGCCGACTTGGGCGGGCGATGGGGGCGGAGAGTGCCACCTTTGCCGGTCTGGCCGGCATGGGTGACCTGGTGCTCACCTGCACCGGTGACCTGTCCCGCAACCGGACGGTCGGCATACAGCTCGGCAAGGGGAGGCTGCTGGCAGACATTCTGGGGGAGATGCGGATGGTTGCCGAAGGGGTGAAGACGACCGAGTCGGCATATGCCCTGGCCCGCCGGCTGGGGATCGACATGCCGATCACCGCGAAGGTATACGAAGTTCTCCACGAGGACAAGCCGGCCCGTTCCGCGGTCATCGAACTCATGGGCAGAGACCTGAAGGCCGAGAGTTCCTGACGGGCCACGTCCCTGCACATCGTGTCGAGTCAGACCTGGCCGTTCCCTTCTGAGGGAGACGGAAATGGTCGGCGGATTGTGTTATCCATGCGTACCGTGAAGCGCCAATCCGCTGCAGGGGACAGGTTATGCTGCTACACATGAACATACGCAACAAACTGCTCTTTGCCATCCTGCTCGTTCTCCTCGTTTCCTATGCCATTCTCGCCGTAACCACCTTCAAAAGCGTCAATTACGCCCTGGAAGCACAGGTTTCCAGGAATCTCGAGGAAAACCTCCACTACGCCCAGAGCCAGTTCTTTGCCCGGGCCGACCTGATCACCTATTCCCTTTCCCAGCCAACAACAGCCCCGCCGGTGCTGGAAAACATCCGGATGCGTAACCACCCGTGGCTCGCGGATGCCCTTCAGCGCTGGCGCAAGGTTATTCCCTTCGTGGAAGTCCTTACTCTCGTCGATCCACAGAAACGGGTACTGGCCAGGGTCGGGTCCGGAAAATCAGACCGGCTTGCGGGACTTGAGTATACGATGGAGCAGGCCTTCCGGACCCGGAAAACGGTGATCAGTACGGAGTTGGTCTCCCGCGAGTTCCTGGAGCAGGAAGGGGGAATCGCCATCACCCCAAGCATGCTCCAGGACAACGAGGCTATGGTGATGACGGTCGCCATCCCGGTCTTCGCCGCCGACGGCACCCTGATCGGCGGCGTGCTTGCCGGTGACATCATCAACAATGACCCCAACCTGCCGTTCCAGGTCCAGGAGGTTTTCGGCAAAGAGGTGGAGGTCACCATAACCCAGCACGGGCACCGCATTGCCAGTAGCATTGCGGAAGAGATACCCATCCCCGTATCCATAGACGCGAAGATCATGGAACGTCTGGAACGCCGCCTTCCCTACCGGGGGGAAGCGAAGATCGGCAGCAGGCTTTACGAGACGGTCTTTGCCCCCATTGCCGACCTTCGCGGCGAGGTGATCGGGTCCCTCTCCGTGGCCCTGTCCAACGACTATTTCACCAGGATCAAGCGGGACAACATGCGCAACATCATGGCATCGGGGGCCATCGGCGTCATCCTCTCCTTCGGCCTTGCCTATCTGATGGCGCGACGGTTGACAAAACCGCTCTCTGACCTCACCCGTGGCGTCGAGCAGATCGAGGCAGGTGAGCTCGACCAGCGGGTCGTCGTAACCTCGGCAGACGAATTCGGCATGCTCGCCGACTCCTTCAACCGGATGGCCGGCACCCTCTACGAACGGGAACGGACCATCACCCGGAAGACCCAGGACCTGCAGCGACTCAATGATGAACTGGAGCAGCGGGTTGCGGAGCGGACGGTCGCGCTCCGGATGGAGATGGGGATGCTGGAGGCAATTCTCACCAGTATGGCGGAGGGGGTGGTAGTCACGGACCGGGACAACAATGTCACTCTCTTCAACCCCTCGGCCCAGAAACTTTTCGACCTTGTGCCGCACCGGGTCATGCATAAGCCGATAGAGCAGGTCTGTGATCTGGGAGGCTTCTGCATGCTTCTCGAGAACATTCATGCCGTCCGTGCCGGAGAAGGCCCGACCCCCCGGGAAGAGGAGTTGAGAGTAAAGGGGCGCAAGCTCAAGGTAAATCTCTCTCCCCTCATAGATGAGGCGGGCGAGTTTGCCGGGGTCGTCATGTCTATCCGTGATGTGTCGGTGGAGGAAGAGGTGGACAGGATGAAGACCGAATTCATCTCCACGGTCTCCCATGAGCTGAAAACTCCCCTCACCTCCATGAAGGGTTCGCTGCAGTTCATCCTTACCAAGGGGAAGTGGCTCACGAGGACGGAACGGGAACTTCTCTCCATCTGCCAGCGCAATACGGACCGGCTTATCCGGCTCATCAACGATATCCTTGACGTCTCCACCATCGAGTCGGGAGGGATGCAGTTCGCCTTTGGCCAGGTATCCATCGGTGAACTGGTGGTCTACGCCTGCGAGGAGATCAAGGGGTTCGCCCAGGGGCGAAACATATCCATCGTCAGTGACGTGGCGATCGATTTGCCGCCGGTTTGGGGAGATCATGACCGGCTCATCCAGGTCCTGACCAACCTCCTTTCCAATGCGCTGAAGTTTTCGCCGCCCGGGAAAACGGTACTCGTCTCGGCCATAAGGAAGGGGAATTATGTGATGGTTTCCGTTGCGGATGTGGGGAAAGCCATCCAGTGGTCGGACCGGGACAAGCTGTTCAAGAAGTTCCAGCAACTGGGGAGCTCCGATCCGCGGGAGAGAAGCGGGACCGGTCTCGGTCTTGCCATCTGCAAGGAGATCGTCGAGCGGCACCACGGCAGGATTTTTTACGAGAGCGGCGCAGCAGGGGGGAACGTCTTTACCTTTGCGGTACCGGTGTACGAGGAGACGGCGCATGAACAGTGACAGGATACTCATAGTCGACGACGAGCCCGATATCGCCCTGATTCTTAAGCTGCAGCTGGAGGATGCCGGCTATCGAACCGAACGGGCCCGGGATGGCATGGATGCCCTGGATCAGCTCTCCCGGGGGGAATATTCCCTCATGCTTCTCGACATCAAGATGCCGCGCATGGACGGCATGGCGGTGCTGGCACGGGTCAATCAAGAGTATCCGGATCTGGCGGTTATGATGATGACGGCCCACGGCAGCGAGGACATTGCCGTGCAGGCCCTGCAGAAGGGGGCGATCGATTATATCGCCAAGCCCTTTTCCACCGATGACATGCTGAAACGGGTGGAGCGGGCAATCCAGTTCAACCGGACCCGCCTGGAAAATCTTCGCCTCCAGAAGCAGCTGGATGTGGAGCGGCAGAAGATGGAGGTCGTACTGCAGGGAATGGCGGACCTCCTCGTGGCCATCGACACCAACGGCAGGATCATGACGGTCAACCGCAGGGCGGAGGATATCCTGGGGAAAAGCCGGGATGAGCTGCTGGGAATGCCGGTGGAGGAGGTCATAACGGCGGACATCGGCGCGGATCTCCTGCCGTGCCGGCTGGTTCTTGCCAGCCGTGTACCGTGCCTCGACATCACCTACCAGCTTATACTCGGCACGACGCGTATCCCGGTCCTCTCCAGCGCCACTCCCCTTGTCAACGGCGCCGGCGAGCTGGTCGGGAGCGTAGAGATTCTTCGCGACATTTCCACCCTCAAGGCCCTGGAGCAGGAGCGGGAGGACTTCGTCAGCATGCTCTCCCACGATCTGAAAACCCCCATCACCGCCATAGTCGGCTCTCTCGACCTGGTGCGGGAGGGGCGACTGGGGCCGATCAACGAAGAGCAGCGTGAATACCTGGAGTCGGCGCTGGAGAGCAGCACCGAGATGACGGAGATGATCGACACCCTTCTGGACGTGCACAAGTTCGAGGCGGGAAAGATGGTGCTCGTTTTTCGGGAGGAGGATCCCCGTCTGCTGGTACAGAAGATCCTTGCCAGGTTCCGGTCGGTTGCCCACCGCACCCAGATCGATCTCCACGCTACCTGTCGTGAGCCGCTTCCCGTGTTCCGGGTGGACCGGCATAAATTCTCCCGCCTGGTCAACAATCTCCTCTCCAATGCCTTCAAATTCACACCTGACGGGGGAGAGATCGAGGTGGGAATGGAAGAGCTGGTGGACATCGCCGCCTGCCGTGACCGGATCCCTGCACAGACCTATCCGCCGTCTGCCCTCCCCGTCAGCGGCCGTTTTCTCCAGGTGACGGTCAGGGACACCGGCGAAGGAATGCCGGCGGAGGCCCTCGGCACCATCTTCGACCGGTTTGTCCAGGCGAAAAATCGCCGCCTCGGCAAGACGCGGGGTACCGGCCTGGGGCTCGCCTTCTGTCGCAAGGTGATGGATGCCCATGGCGGGTTCATCTGGGCCGAGAGTCGGGAGGGGCATGGCAGCACCTTTTTCCTCCTCTTTCCCCTGGAAGAGGGAAAAACCAATGTTGAATTATGAATTTTGAGTGTTGAATTAACTAAAAGACAACCTACCATGGCTTTCGCCCTCGAAATAGACGGCCTTTCCAAGGTCTACGGCACCCTCCGGGCGGTGGACGCGTTCTCCCTGTGCGTGGCGCAGGGGACTATCTTCGGTCTCCTGGGTCCCAACGGCGCCGGTAAGACCACCCTCATCCGGATGCTCACTACCCTGCTTCGCCCCTCGGCGGGGAGCGCCCGCATCGAAGGACACGACATCCTTTCCTCTGCCCGTACCGTCCGCAGTCTGATAGGGGTCGTTCCCCAGGATAACAACCTGGACCGTTACCTTACCTGTCGGGAGAATCTGGTGCTCCATGCCCGGATGTATGCCATGGCCCCGACGGAATACAACCGGCGCATCGACGAACTGCTGGAGCTGATCGGCCTGACCGGACGCCAGCACGATTTCCCTGACACCTTCTCCGGGGGGATGCAGCGGCGCCTCGTCGTCGCCCGCGCCCTGGTTCACGCCCCACGGGTCCTCTTCCTGGACGAGCCGACCACCGGCCTCGACCCCCAGTCGCGACGGGCGGTCTGGGACTACGTCCAGTCCCTCACGCCCCAGATGACCATCTTCCTCACCACCCATTACATGGACGAGGCGGATGCCCTCTGCGAGCGGATCGTCATCATGGACCACGGCCGGGCGCTGGTGGACGGCACTGCCGCCGAGCTGAAGGAGCGGCTGGCCCACGCCCACACGTACGAGCTGGAGTTTAGGAGCGACGGGGAACGCTACGAGAAGATATTGCGGGGACTCCCCTTTGTCAGGAACCTGCAGCGAACGGGAAACAGCTTCCGCCTTGCCCTGGCGGGGGAGGAATTTCTGAAACCGCTCATGGACCGGATCGGGGGGGACGATATCCGGAAGATCTGTCTGAAGGAGCCGTCGCTGGAGGATGTGTTCATCGAGCTGACGGGCCGCGAAGTCCGGGAATAAAAATCGGTCCAAATAGAACCTAAAGGGCTTAAAGAGCCCATAGGTCTCATGCGTTCATCAAGTCCCAGAGGTAAGAGGTTTTCATGTTTCGTGGCGCTATTGCCATATTCTGGCGGGATCTGTTGGTGCTCCGCCGCAGCCTCTTCTCCGAACTGCTGGCGGTGATTGCCTACCCCCTTACCCTGTATCTCGCCTTCGGCATCGGCCTCAGGGGGTACATCGCCGACGTGGACGGGGTCCCTTACGCCCTCTTCATCGCGCCGGGGCTCATCTCCATGACCGCCGTCTCGGCGGCGTTCAATGACAGCGCCTGGAGCGTCTGGTTCCACCGCCGTGTGCAGCGGACCATCGAGGAGTACCGGGTCACCCCCATCACGGTCTACGACATCGTCATCGGCAAGATATTCTCCGGCTTCGCCCAGGGAACCCTCAAGGGGCTCGCGGTGGCGCTCGTGATTTTCATCCTCACGCCGTTCCGCTTTCCCCCCGCACATCTCCTCGCCTATCTCCTCTTCATCTTCCTCGGCTCCATGGTCTTCTCCTGCGTCGGCACCATCTGTGGCACCATGATCGACAAGCCGGAGAACATCGGCAGGGTGGAGGCGGTGGTCATCGTCCCCCTCATCTTCATGTCCGGCATCTTCTTCCCCCTCTCCTCCTATCCGAAAGCTGCGTTTGCCGCCATCAGCCTCCTCCCAACCACCGCCATCTTCGAAGGGGCACGCCAGGCGCTTCTCAATGGGAAGCTGGCACCGCTATCCATCGCCATTCTGCTGGTGACGGCGGTCATCGCTTTTGCCGCCGCGACATTCACCTTCAACCGGAAGATGTCCGAGTAGGGGGATCCTTCCTTTTTCCCCGTAGTCCGTTCCATTGCCAGGTGGGCGAATCTTCTTGAGTTTTTCGCCCCGTTCATAGTACGATTACAAAGTTAATGTGAAAAATTCCGGCGCAAAAACCATCCGCACCGCTACGGATTTTGGAGAAAATGATGGCTGAAGAATTTATTCCCAAATGGATCGCCTGGGAAACCACCCAGAAATGCAACCTGAAGTGTGTCCACTGCCGCTGCTCGTCGGACTTGACTTCTTCCGAGGGGGACTTCACCACCGACGAGGGGAAAAAGCTCCTGAAGGAGATCGCCGACTTCTCCAAGCCGGTGGTGGTCCTCTCCGGCGGCGAGCCGTTGCTCAGAAAGGACATCTTCGAGTTGGCCGGTTACGGTACCTCCCTGGGGCTGCGCATGTGCATGGCCACCAACGGGGCGCTGGTGACCGACGAGATCTGCGAACAGATGAAGAAGGCGGATATCAAGATGGTCTCCCTCTCCCTGGACGGCTCCACCGCAGAGGTGCACGACAACTTCCGCCAGTGCCCCGGCTCCTTTGACGGGGTGGTCCGGGCCGCCGAACTGTTCCGCAAGCATGGCCAGAAGTTCCTCATCAATTCCTCTTTTACCAAAAGGAACCAGCACGACATAGCCAATACCTTCAAGGTGGCCAAGTCCCTGGGGGCCACTGCCTGGTACATGTTCATGATCGTCCCCACCGGCCGAGGCGAGGAGATCATGAGTGAGCTCATCTCCAAGGAAGATTACGAGGAGATTCTGGACTGGCACTATGAGCAGGAGAAGCTGGAGGACGACATCCTCATGCGCCCCACCTGCGCCCCCCACTACTACCGGATCGTTCCCCAGAAGGCCAAGGCCGAAGGGACCAAATTCGAGCGTCGCTCCCTCACCTTCTCCACCGGAGGCGGCAAGGGATGCATCGCCGCCCAGACCATCTGCCTCATCGACTGCTTCGGCAACGTCAAGCCCTGCTCCTACTTCCACCGCACCGCGGGGAACGTGAAGCAGACCCCCTTCCGGGAGATCTGGGAGAACTCGGAGATATTCCGGGACCTGCGCGACTTCAAGGCGTACAAGGGGAAGTGCGGTCAGTGCGAATATCTGAACGTCTGTGGCGGCTGCCGGGCGCGGGCCGATGCGGTGACGGGGGATTATATGGAAGAAGAACCGTTCTGCAACTACGTCCCGATACGCCTTCAGAAGAAGGCGTAAGGAACGCGATCTTCCGCCCATCTTGCCGCCGTCCTCGTCGCTTCCTTGTGCGACGTGGCGCTGTTTATGCCCGATGTTTGGGTACCACGCCTCCGCGGTCGCTTCTGCGGGTGCGACAATCTGGGCAAAATCTCGCGTTCCCGGGTCAGATCAAAAACGACAACGTTATTTCCTGAGGAGGGTTTTATATGAATACACGTTTTCTCGATGCCTGCTGGGGGAAGCCGGTCGACCGGACCCCGGTCTGGCTCATGCGCCAGGCGGGCCGCTATCTCCCTGACTATATGCGGGTGCGGAGCAAGTGCACCTTTCTGGAACTCTGCAAGACCCCGGAGCTGGCTGCCGAGGTATCTATCCAGCCGGTGGACATCCTGGGCGTGGACGCCGCCATCCTCTTCTCCGATATCCTCACGCCGGTGGAGCCGATGGGAATGAAGCTCGACTTCGTCCCCGGGCCGGTCTTCGAGCATCCGATCCGGACCATGGCCGATGTGGAGGCGCTCCGTATACCCCAGATGGAGCAGGACGTTCCCTATGTCCTTGATACGATCAAGATACTGCGCCGTGAGCTCGCCACCAAGGTGCCGCTCATCGGCTTCGGCGGTGCCCCCTTCACCCTTTGCTGCTACATGGTGGAAGGTAAGGGCTCCAAGGACTGGGCCAACATCAAGCGGATGATGTACGCTGCGCCCGACGTCTATCATGCCCTCATGGAGAAGGTGACCATGATGGACATGGAGTACCTGAATGCCCAGATCAAGGCGGGTGCCCAGGCGATCCAGATCTTCGACACCTGGGGAGGGGTCCTTTCCCCTTCCGATTACGAAAAATTCGTTCTCCCCTACACGACGAAACTGATCAACGGCCTGAACCGGACCCATGTGCCGGTCATCCACTTCGTCAAGGGGGCGGCCACCATGCTCGATACCGTGCAGAAGGCGGGTGGTGACGTCATGGGACTTGACTGGCACGTCAATCTCGGCAAGGCCCGTGATGTCCTCGGAACGAAGATGGCGGTGCAGGGGAACCTGGACCCGACCGTTCTTTACGCGCCGAAAGAGGTGATCGAGGCGGAGGTGAAGCGGGTCCTGGACGAGAATGCCGACCGTCCCGGCCACATCTTCAATCTCGGCCACGGCATCCTCCCCACCGTTCCGCCGGAGAACGCGATCTTCATGGTTGAATGCGTGCATCGGTTGTCGCAGAAGTAATACCAATTCCACATCAAGGCGCTATCTGCGTTGGCTCGTCTTCGGCTCCTCAACGTACTGCCTGTACGTCTGCGTCGCCTCAATCCTCGCCGCCTTGATTTCATCCTTGATCTGAAATTGGTATAAAGTATAGTGCCTATCCGGAAGCTCCGGAGGGGAAATGAGTTCGCTACAGGCGTTCAGTACAAGAAAGGGAGGCCGTCTGGTCCCCCTTTCTTGTATAATCGTTGCGATAAAAATGAAAGGCCCGCCAATTTCGGCGGGCCTCTTTTTGTTAACTTCCGCGTTCCCTTTTCAAGGGTCATTTCCGGCTCGATTACTGCCGGGTCGATACTTCGCTCATATTCAGGTTACAGCCCGGTGGAGTATCTTCGATAGTATCGCCCTCCTTTTCGTGCGGTCTGTTGCAGGTTGTTACAGGTAGCTACCTAGTTACACTATAGCAACGGAAATATGTTATTACCAGTCTGTTTAAAAATTTTTATTCTGGTATACTTATGTCTGTTTGTGCAGGAGGGGAGCGGTTGTTCGCTCCCCTTTTCTTTTCTGTGTTCAATTCCCCGAATCGACAAACGGCGATGCTGACTATGGCGGTCGGAATGCAACGAAAAACCGTTGCTTTTTTTATTGGTTTCTCTGCCATGTACTTCATTAATATCTTGACTTCCCCGTGCCCCAGAAGCTATAGAATGCAGCATCTGATAGAATTTTCCGATTCCTGCGGTTTATTTAATCCCCCAAGGAGGAACATAACGATGCGCCTGCTTACCCGCTCCGATTTTGACGGTATCTGCTGTGCGGTACTCCTGAAAGAGCTTGGCCTGATGGACGAGATGGTCTACGCCCATCCGAAGGACCTGCAGGACGGGAAGATCCCAGTTACAAAGGACGATATCCTTGCTAACGTTCCCTATGTGCCGGGGTGCGGTCTCTGGTTCGACCATCACTCCAGCGAGCGGGAGCGGGTGAGCCTCCAGGGACAATACGAGGGGCGAAGCACCAACGCTCCGAGCGCCGCGCGGGTCGTTTACGACTACTACGGTCCGGAAAAGCTCGCGCGTTTTTCTGAGATGCTCCGCTATGTGGACAAGGTGGACTCGGCCCAACTGACCGAGGACGAAATCCTCAACCCGGCGGGATGGATTCTCCTCGGCTTCATCTGTGACCCCCGAACCGGCCTCGGCTACCACAAGAACTACCGGATCAGCAATCTGGCGTTCATGAACGATCTGGTGGAGCATATGCGTACCAAGAGCATCGACGAAATCCTTGCTCTTCCCGATACCCGGGAACGGATTGCCCTCTACCGAGAGAACGACCAGAAGGGACGGGCATTTCTCAAGGAGCGTTCCCGAGCCGACGGGCCGGTGGTCGTTACTGATGCCAGGGGTGCGGCGGAGATCCCCCCGTCCAACCGGTTTCTCATCTATTCCCTCTTCCCGGAGACCAACATCTCCATTCGCCTCATCGACGGCAGGGGGAAGGAGTTCGTCGCCATCTCCGTTGGCTACAGTATTCTCAATCGTTCCGCCACGGTCGACGTGGGCTCCCTCATGCTTCGGTACGGCGGAGGCGGACACAAGGCGGTCGGTACCTGCCAGGTGCCGTACGATCAGGCCGATAAGGTGCTCAATGAGCTGATGGCTGCCTGCAAGGGTTAGCAGGCGAAACACGACAGTGCGTCAAGGAAAGGCAGGGGAACCCCTGCCTTTCCTTATTTCATCGACCGACAGGGATAAAATTCGGTTGCGTGAGACGGGAAGAGAGGGCATAGTAAAAGCTATTACGGGATTTTGCAGGGGGGTATCATGGCCAGAACCGTAGTCATCACCGGTGCGTCGGCTGGGTTCGGTGCGGCGTGTGCGCGGCTGTTCGCGGAGCAGGGTGACCGGCTCGTGCTGGCGGCGCGAAGAATGGAGCCACTCCAGGAGCTCAAGAATGAACTGGTGGGGAAGGCGGAAGTGCATGCCGTAACCCTCGACGTCCAGAGCCGCCAAGCGGTCCAGGAGGCGGTGGAAGCTCTGCCGGCGCGGTTCAGTGAAGTGGATATCCTTGTCAACAACGCCGGTCTCGCCCTCGGCCTGGAGCCGGCCCATGAGACCAGTCTCGATGACTGGGACGCAATGATCGATACCAACATCAAGGGGCTTACCTACTGCACCCGCTTTCTTCTCCCCGGGATGGTGGCGCGCAACCGGGGGCACATCATCAACATCGGCTCCACGGCGGGCGCCTGGCCCTATCCGGGGGGGAATGTCTACGGTGGGACCAAGGCATTCGTCGAACAGTTCACCCGCAACCTCCGGGCCGACCTGCTCGGCACGCGCGTGCGGGCGACTTGCCTGGCGCCGGGGATGGCCGCGACCGATTTTTCCCTGGTTCGGTTCAAGGGGGATGCGGCAGCGGCGGCGAAGGTCTACGCCGGAGCCGAGGCCCTGACCGGCGAGGATGTGGCCGGTATCGTCGTCTGGGTGGCCGGGCTCCCCTCCCATGTCAATGTCAATACCCTGGAGGTGATGTCCATCGACCAGGCGTGGGGACCACTGGCGGTGCACCGGAAGAAGCAGGATTAGCCGAAGGTGTACCGTTGATGTATGATAACTTACAGGTGAGGTGCCCATGTCCGCGAAAACCGCCGTTCTTCTCCTCCAGATGGGGGGACCCGATTCCATCGATGCCGTTCAGCCGTTTCTCACCAATCTCTTCTCCGACCGGGACATCATCAGGATCGGCCCGGCCTTTCTCCAGCCGCTCATCGCCCGGATCATCGCCCGGCGGCGCGCCCCGAAAGTAGAAGGATACTACGAGCAGATCGGTGGCAAGTCCCCCATCCGGGAGCTGACGGACGCCCAGGCACGGGCACTGGAGGAGCAGCTGGGGGAGGAGTACCGTTGTTTCGTTGCCATGCGCTACTGGCACCCCTCTACCATCGAGGCGCTGGCTGCCATCCGGAAGGAGGGGATCAACCGGATCATCGCCCTCTCCCTCTACCCTCACTATTCCCGAGCCACTACCGGGTCGAGCTTCAACGAGCTGAAGCGGGTGCTGGCTGAAGCGGGTGTGCAGTTCCAGGTTTCCACCATCGACCGGTTCTACGACCATCCTCGCTACATCGACGCCCTCGCGGAAAAAATTCGGGAGGGGATCGAGCAGTTCCACCCCCTTGCCGACGTGGAGATCCTCTTTTCTGCCCATTCCCTCCCCCAGTCGTTCATCGATGGCGGTGACCCTTATCTCGCACATATTGAGGAAACGGTACGGCTCGTCATGGAGCGGTTCGGTACTATCACCCACCACCTGGCCTTCCAGTCCCGGGCAGGGCCGGTCAAGTGGCTGGAACCGTCCACCGAGGCGATGCTGGAGCACCTGGCGGCGCACGGCAGCAAGAATCTCCTCGTTGTCCCGCTCTCCTTCGTTTCGGACCACATCGAAACCCTCTACGAGATCGACATCCAGTACGCGAAGGAGGCGTTCAAGCTCGGCTATGCCAAGTTTTGGCGCAGTGGCTCGCTCAACGCCTCGCCGGCGTTCATCGATTGTCTGGCGGACCTTGTGCGGGGGTGTGAAAAGTAAAAGGTGGCGCCCGCCGAGGGCGTCTCTTGGGAAAAACGTGTAAATTTTGTTGAAGGAATGCTGGCTACGGGGTGGTGCGGAACTGCTGGCTTTTGGCGACCAGAAAGTAGACCACGCCGAGGATGAGAAGGGTGCCGGCCAGAAACGCCTGGGTTTCCAGCGCGTCGTGGCGCAGGGTAGAGATGAGGATCTCCCGGATCATGGCGACGATGATCACTCCGATGAATACCAGGATGTTGAACCGTCCCCCTTTGAGCGTTTTTATCTCGTTGTCCATGAGTTCGATCATCATCCAGAGGATCAGAAGCGAACCGAGGGCGGACAGTATCCCTTTTTCCATGTCTCCCCGGAAGATGTGGAAAATGTCCCAGCCGAACAGGCCCACGATGGAGATGGAAACCCCGGCCAGGGCCAGGACGAGGACCAGGTTGAGACCGTAGGTGAACCGTTCGGTGGCGTGGATCAGCTTGGATTCCAACCGGTGGGAGATGAAGACCTTTTTCAGTTCTTCCTCGATATAGGAGGCGGTTATGATGTCGAGGTTGATGTCGATGATTTTTTCGACAGCCTGTGTCTTCATCCGCCGCTCTTCGCGGTCGGTGAAGTTCTCCCGGATCATGCCGACCGAAAATCGCCGCACTACCTGCATGGCTGCATTGACGAAATGGGCATTGAGGCCGATCTGTACGTGGACATGGCCGATCCGCTGAAGACGGTGGAGGTAGAGATTGTCGTAGGTGCCGGCGAACATGCCGACGAACCAGTCGGCATGGTTTTTCTTCAACCGGTACAGCCGCTGGTCATCCTGCAGAAACTGGGCAGTTTCCGGAATTCCCAGCAGGTGGTCGTAAAATTCCTCGATAAGCTGTTCCTTGTCTGCCTCGGCGATGGGGAGCAACGACTTCAGCTGCTCCGCGTCCTCGTCGGTGAACAGGTAATGGCTTTTTATCTCCTGCATGGTGAACATGGCGTGCTCCGGCGGATGGAGTCGTTTTCAACAGTATAGGCGCTGACCACCCATTTGCAAATGGGGAGGCGGATATGGTAAAAGTGAGGAGTGAAGCGGTGAGTTCTGACGCGGAACTGCAGCGAGTTTGCAGCATCTGTCGGCAGGAGTTTTTCCTCTCCGACCAGGTCCCGTCGGTCTTTGCCGAAGCTGGCGAATGGCTGGCGGAGGAGGTCTGGAAGGACGCCGGCCAACTCTGCCCACGATGCCTGGAAAACAGGGCACGGCTGGCCATGATGTATCTGCACGAACACAACACGTGAGAAGTTCACGCTGAAAAACGCCCATCTGCGGCGTTGCGCTTCGGCCTGCGTCGCTGCGGCGTACCGGTGTACGCCTCACTCCTCGGCCTCGCGCGCCTTGCATCTGGACATTCTTGAGCGTGAACGAAAATGTGGTTGTTGTCCAAAACCAAGAACCACATCACGTCGGAGAACACATGGAAACGACGGTTATTGACGGTATTGCCCTTTCCCTGGCGCGGCCGGTGGAGTTGCCGCTCCGCTGGGTCGGGCAGGAGGAGTTGCTGAAACAGCTCCTTGCTGCCTGGATGGTAATCGACGAGCGGGACATCCCCTTCAACCCCCGCCTCATCGGCAAGCCGGGGGTTGGGAAAACCACCCTCGCCTATGCTGCGGCTAAGCGGTTGGGGCGGCCGGTCTATCTCTTCCAGGCGACCATGGATACCCGGCCGGAGGATCTCATCATTACGCCGGTCATCGGGCCGGACGGCAAGATCCAGTACGCCGCCTCGTCCCTCGTTTCTGCCATGCTCAAGGGGGGAGTGCTGATCCTCGACGAGGGGAACCGGATGAGCGAGAAGGCGTGGGCGTCGCTGGCGCCGCTTCTCGACGACCGCCGCTACGTGGAGTCGATCATCACCGGTCTGCGGGTGCCGGCCCACGCCGATTTTCGCATCGTGGTCACCATGAACGAGGACTCTTCCACCTTCGAGGTGCCGGAATACATCCACTCCCGTCTCCAGCCCCAGATCTACATCGACTTCCCCGAGGCGGACGAGGAGCTGCAGATTCTCAAGGAGAACCTCCCCTTTGCCGGGAGCCGGGTCCTCCGCTACGTGGTGGATTTCCTCCAGCGGGCCCATGCCGCCGACGAGCTCTATTCGGTGCGGGACGGCATCAACATCGCCCGTTACGCAATGAAGATGATGGAGGGGGTCGGCCAGGTGCCCGAGGAACTGCTGGCGCTGGCGGTGGAGAGAATCCTTGGCGAGGAGGCTCTCAGGTACCTAAAATGAAATGTCGCTTTTTCGCCAGCTCTGTGTAAGTCTTCGGAATTCCTTGTGACTCGGCCTGCGGCCGCCCCCTGCGGGGCGCCTTCGCGGTCCAATTTCACAAGCGAAATTGTGCGACGTAGCGCTGTTTATGCCCGATGTTTGGGTACTACGCCTCCGCGTCATCCCTCGACAGCCTTGATCTGACGAAAAATCGACATTTCAGGAAACGGCAGCCGTTTTTCTCAATCGGGCGGCCACAGGGGGCCGCTCCAACAGGCGAATAAACAACCATGCCCCATCGCATCCATCTTGAACAATTCGGCAACGTCCATGCCCTTCCCGTCCTCCATTACAAGATGGAGTTCGCCCACCTGGTGCGGCAGGCGGTGGAGCTGGTGCAGCCCGACTGCATAGCCATCGAGTTGCCACCTACCCTTGAAGCTCCCTTTCTGCGCGGGGTCCGGCGCCTGCCGGAAATATCGGTCCTTACCTACGACGTGAGCACCGCCAGCCTTCTCAGGGGGAAGGTGGCCGAGGGTGGCTCCCAGAGTGTCTATCTCCTCATCGAGCCGGCCGACCCCCTGGTGGAGGCAGCCCGGCAGGCTCTGGAACGGGAGATCCCCCTCCACCTCATCGACATCGATCTGGATGACTACCCCCTCCACGAAGAGCCCGTTCCCGATTCCTATGCCGTGCAGCGGATCGGCCTTGCCCCCTATTACCGGGAATTCGCGGCAGCCTTTGCCCCTGTGGTGCCGGACCGGGAAGACCTGCGGCGGGAAAAGGGGATGGCCTGGCACCTGCAGCAGCTTTCCGCGAAGCACGGCCGAGTGCTGCTGGTCTGCGGCATGTACCACCTGGGGCGGATCAGGGAGTTTTTTCAGGACCCCCAAGGGGAACCCCTGGCGAGGGTGAAACGGGAGAACGTCCGCCTTTTCAACCTCCACCCTGCATCCTGTCGGGAGGTCCTCGGCGAATTCCCCTTTGTCAACGCAGTGTACGAACAGCGCCGTGGAGAGTTTCCCCCCGAACCGGCGGGGGAGGGTCCCTCCCTGCGCAAGCGGTTCCACGCCCTGGAACTGATTGCGGGGGGAAAACGTGATATCCCCGAGGCGGAAGCGCTCACCCTCTCCATCGCCCGGAGCGTAAGGCTCGTGGGGTGTCTGGGGGAAATGCCCGACCGGCAGCGGATCATCCTCCGCCTCTTCCTGGAGTCGGCCCGACACTACAAGCAGGAGACCGGCGAGCCGGTGCGCGTCTGGCAGAAACGGGCCTTCTTCCGTTTCGCCCGCAACTGTGCCCTTCTTGACGGCCTGCTCCTCCCCGACCTCTACCATCTGCTCTCCGCGGCTCGCGGTTGCGTGGACGACAACTTTGCCCATGCCTTCTGCCGTCTCGCCACGTTCTATCCCTGGCAGAAAGAGGTAAGCGATCTCCCCACCATCAGTCTGGACCTTGCCGATCTCTGGCGGCAGAGCCGTCGCATCCGGTTCCGGCCCAAGGAGCGGCGGCACGGCAAGGGGCTTTCCCGGCTCGCCTTTCTCAACCGGAAACGGGAGAAACATCCCGGCGAATGGCTGGAAGGGTTCGACGATCCCTCCATCTGTTCCTACCCCCCTGAGGACCTGGTCATCGAGGATTACGGCCGGTTCCTGAAAAAGAAGGGTGCGAAGCAGCTTTCGGAAGAGCAGTGCCGGGTGGAGCCGTTCACCGTCTCCATGCTGGACGGTATCGACATGCGGGAGACCCTGCGTAACATCCACGAGGGGCGTATCTATGTGCGTCAGCAGGAACGGGTTAAGGGGGGAGTGGGAAGCGTGGTGGTGATCTTCGACGAGGACCGGCGCGGCGAACGGTACCCCTACCTGATGACCTGGTTGGGGGAGCATACCCAGGAGTCGGACATGGCATTTTACGCCACACCCCCCGAAGACAACATCGTCGGTCCTGGCATCTCCCGCTGCGAGTACGGCGGCTTCGTCCTTGCCTCACCGCCTCGGCGGATGCTCGACGTCTGGCATACGGCCGATTACTCCTTCGCCCGGAGCAAGTCCGAGGTGCTGCTGCTGGCGGCCCTGGATTACTCGCTGGAAAAGCACGTGGTGTACGTGGCGGCCCGGCCGCCCCGGAGTTATTTCAAGCAGCTGGCGGCCCGGTTCGGCAGGAAGATCGTCTACATCCCCTTGGGCTCTCTCTCGCCGGTACGGCTCAAGCACCTGCGGGTGTTTCACGTGCTCGCCGGCCACGACAAGCGGGGGATCGCCAGGGACTATGTCTGGTAAGGGGCGCAAAAAAGCCGGGCTAAAAAGCCCGGCTTTTTTTCACTTGAGTTGTCGCCAGCTGAGTACTCCGAATCGTTTAAGTTTACCTATAACTACTGGTGGTTTAGTCGGATCATTAGGATCTATACTTACAACAGTTCCATCGTCTGTTACAATAATTTCCGGAGGTAAAGGCGGACCAGGTATACCGCCAGGTGGAGGGATTATGTTCACTTTTTTTCCTGTTTCCATTTCCTGGTGAAACGGCCAGTTTATACCCCCCGACGAGCAGGGATCAGTCGAAGGGACAAAAGTGTTGAAGTTAATCAACCCTGCTATGGCAACGGGGTTGGTAACAACCCGTTCCCCGGTGATGGGGAGGTTAAGATACCAACCGTTCGCGCCAACGGGATTATTTGAGACATTGCGATCGGTTATTATCCCGCCGGATGTAACCTGTGTTACGGTTTGCTGGCCCAGATCACTCTTGGTCAACATCCCTTCGTTTGTCGCCTGGGCATTTGATGGGGTGGCGGTAGTGGAAATGTCATCATAGACCCCGTAAAAACTCTGGGTCTGAGTCGTTGCGTTGTCTCCCGTCTCGTAGTACTTTCCCGTGCCGAAGAAGACGATCTGGTAGCCGACCCGCTGTGATATGGCTGGCCGCGTGGTAATCGGCTGGGGAGCTCCGCCAGGGTCTGTAGCCTTGAAGAGCGCTACCGGCGAGCCGGACTTCCTCCAGGCAACATCCCAGTTGGCGATGGTATCGCTCGTTACATCGAATTTCCAGAGGTGCCCCTTGAGGTCGCCAGCGTAGAGATAATCGGTATACCCGTCATTGTTCACATCAACGGCTGCAGATGTTGCCAGTCCGTTCTGATAGGCCCCACCGTTCGTGTTGCCGTCCACGACGATCTCACGAAGAATGGTCCCGGTTGCGAGATCGGCGATGATCAGTGAGGCGGCTTTGCTGGTCGCGGCCCCCTCATAGCCGTTGGGAAGCACCGTCACCCACCGGAATTTCTCGGGCTGGGAATTGTCCTTGAGCTTGAGGATCAAGGGAGTGCCGAAAGAGTATCCAAGTCCGTTGGCAGATGACGCGTTGATTTCCCAGAGGGGGACAGGGTTCTTGGGATCGGTGATATCCAGTGCAAAGTAGCTTTTGCCCCCTTCCCGCAGTCCGCAGACGGCGATGGAGTGCCAAGCGGCGGATGGGTCGACAGTACCGCTCGTATTCTTTGACTTGATGTAGGCGTCACCCACGGTGATCATCCCGTTCACGTAGTTGGTATGGGTATAGGGTATGCTCCGGAGAAGCTTGAGCTTGTTCAGGAGACTGGCGGGGATGAATGCCCACTCTTCGTCCCCCGTATCGACATTGAAGGCATGGAGCATCCCGTCGTTGGCCCCCACAAGGACCAGTGACTGCCGGGCGGCATTGTTTTTCCGGAAAACTTGATAATCATGGTCAGTGTAGAGTTTGTTGGGGGGGGCATACTTGAGCGGCGAGGAATAGATGATGTCACCCAGTTTGTTTGTTCGTGTCCGGTAACCTGAAATGGCGTCGCCACGCACATAGCTTATCCAGTTTGTGGAGAAGTTGGTGAAGTTTGCAGCCGTTGCGATGTTCGCCTGGTTGGTAGTGGTGAAATCGGTCCGTTTATTGCCCGACGGGGTTCCAGCGGTGTAAATAACACGGGATGCAGTTGTCCTGCTGTTGAGGCGAGCGCCCGCTTCCCAGAGAGGAGTGCTGCCGATGCGATTAGCGGTTGCAGTGTCTAGCTGGTAAGCCTCCAGATAACCGCTCCAATCGGTGGAATCGAATATCGGTTTATAATTGCTGTTGTCCGAATCCAGAAAGAGACTCGCTCTTGTGCCAGTTGTTGCAGTCGATACCATGCCGATAATGGTGTTGACTACCGATTGCAGGGAGCTTGCGAGGGCAGCCTCGTTTGCGGCAGTATAGTACTGCCCTCCGCCGTTTGTCGCCGCCGTTTGCAGTATGGGGACGTTGACTGCGAACCCGACGGTGTAGGTGGTGATGGTGGAACCGGGGTACGCTGCCACGGCGGGATGTTCATGCATGTATTTTGCTACTTCGGCGAGGCGGCTCACGCTCGACGTATCGCATCCGTAGGTGCTGAAGTCCCCCTTGTAGCAGAAATCCCTCGTCGGTTCGCCATCGGTCACGATAATGACAAAGCTCTTCTGGCAGCTGGAAGTGATGGGACTCGAATAGGAGACGCCGGAGTTGTAGGAAGAGGAGCTCCCCTTGAAATATTGCCAGATTTCCGCAAGGGTCTCGCCCAAGGGGGTAAATGTTTCCGCATTGATGGCATTGACAGTTGCATCCACGTTTGCCGCCGTAAGTTCGCCGCATTTCATGACGACACGGCCGCCATTGTCCGTATTGAAAATCGTCAGGCCGAACCTGACGCCGGAAGTCGACTTTACGAGGTTGCTGACCACCCTTCGTGCGGATACAATCTTTACTGCACCGTCTACGCTTTGACTCATACTCCCGGAGTTGTCCAGCAGGATCATGATATTGGGCTGGTTGCTGTTTACCAGGTAGAGGGGTGTCTGGGATATTGCTGCCAGGGAAACAGCCGCTGCTATGGCGCAAAAAACAAGCGTAGTTGCAAGAAAAGTGCTTTTTTTTAAAAGATAGGCGTTATTGCCCATTCTTATCTCCTGCTAACAATGAACCTTGGTTACGCTTCGACCGTCTGAATGTAGTGCATTTGACCTTGATAATTATAATGCCCCAGCTGTTAGTGTCGTTACGATTTGCGAACGTTTTTTTGTGGTGCCGTCCCTGCTCATTCCTTCGGAGGTGATCCGCAAAACAGGAATTTGAAACGACGCATCCATCCCTGGATCCGACATGGACCCAATGTACTCGATGTAATAGTGATATTTTGCTTCCCCAATCGTGGTATTAGGTGACCATGATGGCGGCTCTGCTATCGTACCTGGTAGTGCAGGGTCATAATACCAACTGCGCGAATATTTCCTGTCATCTCGACAGTTCCGAAGCCCTTCCCTGAGCCCCGCTTCCGCTGCGTAAAATGCCTTCTGTCCTTCCTGGTAGTTCCGGCTGAACAGTATTTCGATAATTGTTGTTCTATGAAGTACTGCCACGAGGATCGACAGGACCATGAGAAACAGCAATGCCATGGCCAGCGCTGCCCCCCGCTCGTTTCGCAGTAATGCGTTCATGGAGTATTCCGCATAGCCAGGTTGCGCAGGGAGACCATGGTGCTCATGGTCATCCGGCGATAGCCTCCGCCGCTGTAAACCTTACCGTTGCCCAAGGGTCCCGTCAACTGGAAGGCCTGGGTTGACTGGTATCGGGGGTCGGGCTTTGCCGTCCTGGCGATAATACTGATTCGCGCTCCCCTTACGTCCTTGACATCGTGACTCGAACCTGTCGAGGAGTCCATGTCGTCTCGCCATGTGCCGTCCTTGAACTGGTACCTGACCTGCAAATCCTCGATCCCCGTCGCCACAAAATGGCGCTGTGTTTGCTTCGTTGTACTCGACCATTCGTTCCGGACAAGTTTATCGCCATCGAGGAAGTACGTAACTCTCTTGATATCGTTCGCACTGAGGCTCAGCACCGTACTCCCCCGCTTTTTGTAACCACCAGCGGGGAAAAGTTCGGTCGCGTTCGGAGGGTTATAGGGATACTTGGTGCCGGAAGCATGACTAATCCAGTTGCCAGGGGCGGGAACGTTGGAAACTTGCAGCAAAGAAGCAGGTCTGGTTTGGTCCTCCGGATTGTATATGAGAAAAAGATCCGATTCCTTATAATCCGTGGTCAGTGTTGAGGAGCTGACGAGCAGATTATTCGGTTTCGACGAGGGGTAGTCGGCGGACAAGGTTACTTGCGCTGGTTTTTCCCCTCCTTTTTCTTCGTCGGTAGGCGATGTGGGGTTCTGATAGAGAATCGTTATGCTGTCGGGACCGCCGCTGCCCCCATCTCCCCACTGCACCATGCCCCATGTGGTTATCGTTGGCGTTCCAGTGTAGACATTGATTTTCAGGTTGCCGAGATTTGCCAGGCCACTACCGGCCATCTTGATATCCCGCTCCATGAAAGACATGGCGAGCCTGGCCTGTTGCTGCATCCTGATGGTCGTATCCCGTTCGCTGTACTCCCGCTGTCCCGTGATGAATGTCACCGTGAGACCGGTGGTGACCAGACCAAGGATAACGATGACAATGAGTACCTCCACGATGGAGTACCCTTTATCTGAAATTTCGCCAAGTAGTAGTTTCATCATCCGTGCCTAGTATTCATTCCGCATGGTCATGACAAACGTTCGGGTCTTAGTTGTGACCTCACCAATCGTGGCATTCCAGCTTACGGTGGCGGTGATGGTTTTCGTTCCCGTTTGCGGCGTGTCGTTCTCGATTCGCCATTTCCGGGTAAATCCAACTGCCGAGACTCTCGCCGTCGTGTAGTTAACGAATCCCCCCGGAGCCGGGAGGTTACTGTAACCGAGGGTCTGTGCCCGTTCCAGCATGTCCTGGCCCAGGCTTGCGGCCGTGGTCATGTCCCGGGTGAAGCGCCCCGAGGCGGCCGATCCCCAGAGGACGGTGAAGACCGCCAGGAATCCTATCATCATCAGCACGAGGGCTACCAACAGCTCGATCAGGGTGAACCCCTGCTGGCGCGCCAGGCGATTCGTTATCGTCACCGAATGGGCAACGGCGTGCCGCTTTTCACTCATTTCCGCCATGCTAGCGTTTTCCCGCCTGGTAAGGGGCACATTTCTTTTCCGCCGCTGCGAAGAGGTCCATCATTTCCTGGGCTGTTTCCGGTGGGGATTTTCCGTCAAGTTGCCGTTCCATGCATTCTGCGTAATTACGGTACCGTTCAGGCTTTTCCTCTGCGGAGGCAATGCTCTTTCCGGCTGTCTGACGCACTGGAGATGGTATGCGCATGGTTTGTTTCTTTTTGGGTAGGAGGTGCTTCCTGCTGACCTCAGTCTCTCTCTCGCCGGTTTCCAGTTCCTCATCCTTCACCAGCTTCCCCTTCCGGTCAGGGTTGTCCGTGAAATAGATGCTGCCGTCCCGTGTTGGCACCTTGTAGACGACCGTCGGCGGTGGAGGCTCTACGGCCGGTGCAGCGGTTTCTTCTTTCGTGCCTGCTGGGGAATTGATCCCCGACGTCTTGTCCGCATCCTTTGCCTCTCCACTAACCCCCGCTTTTTCTCCGCCCTTGCCTGGTTCTTTTCCGTCGGGTTTGCCGGTAGCGGCAGGCTTTTCCTCCAACCGATCCCCCTTCTCGGGACCAGGAAGCACGAACCCTTTCGCCATGAACACCACGCCGAATTCATTCAACTTGGGAACGGTCGTATGGCATGCATCGCATTTCATATTGAACTTCTGCGCAAAAGTTGTAATGGCATACGCGGTTCCGCTGAAACCGGTTACGATGACGGCGGCAATCGCAGCTGTGCAGAGGATCGAAAGCCTCCCCATATTCACCTCTCTCTACCCGTGAAACGGTCGTCTCGGACCGTCGTTGGCTGTTCCCGAACTGCAAAGAGAAACCAAGAAGATTAGTTTTATGCAATATTGCTACCAGTTATAGCCTAACATGGTGAATTTATCTACATTTTTTTGAATGTGCCGCGACAGGTGCAGCTTGAGGAGATAAAGATGAGAATTAATATTTCATGGAGTTATTCGGCGTCGCGGATAAACCGCTAGCGTAAGCATTGGTCGCAGCGGCCGGTGGTCATATACGGATTTTCCGCCCTCCCCCGTCAGTGCGGCCCAATCCGTAGATTGGCGGTAGCAACGAAAACTTCCCGAAGAAAACTGAGAAGTGCCAAAACCAGTGACAGCATAGCTATGATGAACAGAACAGCGACAGGGATCGTGATATTGAAACTGAAAAAGTCACCCAGGAACAGGATTGCAATGACCGCGCAGACCAGGAGAGCCGCTGTGGTGGAGAGGGTGATAGCGAGATATATGAGTTTAGAGCGGCGCGACAGGTTAGCAAGTTGGGAGTGTATCTTCGCTATTCCCTCGGGGGGCGTGCTTTCAAGTTTGCCCTCCAGGTTGCGGGCTCGGTCGATGATGCGGCCCAACCGGTTCGTCGTTACTGTCAGCAACGTGCCGATTGCCGTAAGGAGGAACACCGGGGCGATGGCCAACTGAATGACGTGGGCGATGGTGCCCATGTTTGATAGTTCATGCATGAAATTCCTCCCGGCGGGTGTCTGTGTGTACTCACTAAGCTAGAAGGCAAGTAAGGTTCAGTAATGCGCCCGGCTTCACCCTACCCCACAGCATGAAGGTTATACCAAAGGTTACACAAATGAAAAAAGCACCGAGATAATTATCTAAGTGCTTGTTTTAAATGGCGCGCCCGGAGAGATTCGAACTCCCGACACCCAGGTTCGAAGCCTGGTGCTCTATCCAGCTGAGCTACGGGCGCGTGATGATGCCGATGGTGATGTTTCTTCCGTTCCCTACCCTTTTCGCAGCACCCGCTTGTCGCCGACCCGTATGGTCAGCTTTTCGCCGTCGAAAAATTCCAGCAGGGGAATCATGAACTTGCGGGAGAGGCCGGTCAATTCCCGGAAGTCGGTGGGGGTGATCTCCTTTCTCTCCTTCAGGTAGACGATGAGTTTTTCCCGGATGGCTGCGACGGGGTCCGGCGCGTAGAATAGATCGCTCTTGACCTTGACGGCGCGCCCCTCCCGGACCAACAAGTTGAGATGCCCGAGGACATCCTTTTCACCGCAACCGGCGGCATCCGCGAGTTCCCTGACGGTTGGCGGCTCCATCTCCCCCTTGCGGAGGAGGTCGGCGATCCGCTCCTGTACCTCGGCTTGGGCGGTGGAGGGGATTCCTTTGCGGCCGGGGAGCTTGACCAAGTCGCGTTCCACCACTACCTTACCATCCTTTTCAAGCAATGCCAAGAGCGGACCGAAGAAACGGGGGTCGCTCCGTTTCGGCAGACGCCCCTTCAGTTCCTCCTTGCCGATCCCTTCCCTCAGTGGGTTGTCCCGCAGGAAGCGTTCCAGTTCGCCGAAAAGAAGTTCCTGCAGATCGGCGAAGGCGCCCTTCCCTAGGAAGATGCGCGGTTCCCTAACCACTTGGATCAGGGTGCCGTCCGACAAGAGCGGCGCCAGGGCTGCATCTGCCTGTTTGAGGGGGAGTCCACTCCGGGTGACGATTTCCTGGATTGTAATCCCGGAGTAGAGGTTCTGGGCAACCAACAGGTTGACCTTAAGCCGGTCGTCGTCTCCGGCAAGGGAGTTGAGAAGGTTCAGCGCCTCCGTGGAACGGCGCCGACGTCTTGCCGGGGCCGGGTCGAGCACCCGCCCGCCGCCGACCGTAGCCGGGGGCGAAAAGGTGCGGAGAACGAAAGGGTCGCCGGGAAGGAGCAGGACGGGGTGCTCCAGGCGAAGCTGGGCAAAGGCGGATTCCCCCGGTTTGAGCGTATCCCTGTCCAGCAGTATCACCTGTGCCGGCACCTCGTAGGTGGCGGAATGGAGCCTCAGGGTGGCCCGATGCTTCAGGTTGCGGGGGGCCGAGGGAAGATGGACGAGCATGGCGTCCACGGTACGGGTGGTGCGGAATGCGTCGGGAGAGACAACCACGTCGCCGCGTCGGACCTCCGTATGCTCCACCCCCTGGAGGTTCACTGCCACCCGCTGGCCGGCGGCACCCTTCTCCCCTTTGCTGCCATGGCTCTGCACTCCCCTCACCCGTGTACGGATCCCGGACGGGAGGAGCTCCACCTCGTCACCGACGGTGATGGACCCGCTCAGCAGCGTGCCGGTCACAACGGTGCCGAAGCCGGTGACGGTGAAGACGCGGTCCACGGGGAGCCGGAACGGGCCGGCGCTCTTCTTCTCTTCCATGTCGACGGCCAGCCGGGCAAGCTCCGCTTTCAGCTCAATCAGGCCGGCGCCGGTGCGGGACGAGACCGGCAGAATGGCCGCCCCTTCCAGAAAGCCCCCCGCCAGGTATTCCTTCACCTCCTCGATGACCAGCCCGAGCCACTCCGGGTCCACCAGGTCGCTCTTGGTCAGTGCCACCAGCCCCTTCTTTACCCCCAGCAGCCGGCAGATATCCAGGTGCTCCCGGGTCTGGGGCATGATCCCCTCGTCGGCAGCGATGACGAGCATCACCAGGTCCATCCCCCCTACCCCGGCCACCATGGTCCGGACGAACCGTTCGTGTCCCGGAACGTCGACGATGCCGAACTGCACGTCCCCCGGCAGTTCCAGATGGGCGAACCCGAGTTCGATGGTGATGCCGCGAGCCTTCTCTTCCGGCAGTCGGTCGGTATCGATGCCGGTCAGGGCCTTCACCAGCGAGGTTTTGCCGTGGTCGATGTGGCCGGCGGTGCCGAGGATGAGGTGTTTCATGGGTATCTCCGGTTAAAGTCAAGGCAGTTTACCACAGAGGACTCGGAGGGCGGCAGAGGAATAACGAGGCCATTACATATCGAAGTCAACGTCATTTGAAAAAATACGTAGTGTGATGATTTTTGCGAAAACTGCTGTGTCCTCTGTGGTTAAAAATAAATGCGTCAATCCCTGAACTGCAGCTGGTAGAGCCGGTAGTAGAGCCCCCGCATCGCCAGCAGCTCCTGGTGGCTTCCCTCCTCCATTTTTTCCCCTCGGTGGATGACGACGATTCGGTCGGCGTCCTGGATGGTGGAGAGGCGGTGGGCGACGACGAGGGAGGTACGCCCCGTCATGAGCCCCCGGAGCCCCTCTTGGATGAGCCGTTCGCTGGTCGTGTCTATGCTGGCCGTAGCCTCGTCGAGGACGAGGATCTCCGGATCGAAGGCGACCGCCCGGGCGAAGGAGATGAGCTGCCGCTCTCCTGCGGAGAGATTCACCCCCCGCTCCCGCACCTCTTCCCGGTAGCCGTTGGGAAGCTGGCTTATGAAGCGGTCGGCGCCGACGATGTGCGCCGCCTCCTCTACCCGCCGGCGGGCCCTCTCGTCACCTAGGGAGATGTTGAATTCGATACTCCCCGTGAAGAGATAGGGGTCCTGGAGTACCACGCCGATCCGACTGCGCAACTCATTGAGAGGGATATCCCGGATGTCGGTGCCGTCGAAGGAGATGATCCCCCGCTGCACGTCATAGAGGCGCGACAGGAGGCGGGTGACGGTGGTCTTTCCCCCGCCGGTTTCTCCCACGAGCGCTACGGTCTCCCCTCGACGGAGGGAGAGGTTGAACCCCTTCAGTACGTAGTCGTAGCCGCTATAGGCGAACCAGACGTCGTGAAACTGGATAGTCTGGACGGGAGGAACGGTGGTGGGCGCTTCTTTCTGCGCTCCCGGGTCGTACATTTTTCCCGTTGGCACCTCCGCTTCTTCTCGGTCCAGCAGATTGAATATCCTCTCCAGCGCCGCCATCGCCCCCTGCATGATCGAATACTTGGCGGACAGGTCGCGGATGGGGGAAAAGAACTTCTCGATGTACTGGATGAAGGCGACCAAGGCGCCGAAGGTGAGGGCACCCTGAAGAATCTCCCCTCCGCCGTACCAGACGATGATCCCCACCGCCACCGAGGAAAGGGTTTCCACAAGGGCGTAGAGGGCTGCATCCCAGCTGATGACCGGCAGATTGGCGTCCCGGTAGGCGGCATTCAGCCGGGTGAACTCCTCCTGTTCTCGGGCCTGCCGGTTGAAGAGTTGCACCACCGCCATCCCGCCAATGCTTTCGGCCAGGAAGGCGTTGAGGTTGGCGAGCCGCGCCCGCACCTGGCGGAAAGCTTCGCGCATACGGCGGCGGAAGGTAAAGGCGACCCAGACGAGGAGCGGGAGCACGGAGAAGGTGACCAGGGACAGCTTCAGGTTCATCCAGAGCATGATGCCGATGATCCCGATCAGCACCATGATATCGCCGACGATGGTGATGATTCCGGCGGCGAACATCTCCCCGAGCACCTCCACGTCGCTGGTGAGCCGGGTTACCAGGCTGCCGGTGGGGGTCCGGTCGAAAAAGGCTGCAGGCATACGCTGGACATGGGTGAAGAGTGCCAGGCGCAGGTCGAACATCACCTTCTGCCCCACGTACTGGAGGAGCCAGACCTGGGCGTAAGTGAAGAGTGATTCGGCGAGGATAAGGAGAATGAACCAACCCGCCAGGAGCGGCAGCCCCTCCATCTGGCCTTTCACGATGTGGTTGTCGATGGCCAGCTTGAGGAGGTAGGGCTGTGCCAGCCGCGCCGCCGCCATGGGGGGGAGCAGGATGAGCGTCACCGCCACCAGCAACCGGTAAGGGCGCAGGTAACCGATGAACCGTCCCATGAGGCGCCGGTCGTAGGCCTTGCCGACTATTTCGTCTTCGTAGATGCCGCCGTAGTGCATAAGAGCCTTTTATCTTGTTGCTGTGTCTCGGGGCAGACTTTATTACAGCCTTTCGATCTCCGCCCGCAGCTGCTGTTCATGCCAGGTGGCTGCATAGCGCCCGCCCATGGCCAGCAGGTCCTCGTGGCTTCCCTGTTCCACCACCCTTCCCGCTTCCAGCACCAGGATCAGGTCGCACTCCCGGAGGGCGGAGAGGCGGTGGGAAACGATGATGACGGTCCGGTCGCCGTAGTAGCCGCCCAGACTTCCCAAAATCTCCTCCTCGGTGCGGGAATCGACGGCGGAGAGGGGGTCGTCCAGAATCAGGATGGCTGAATCCTTGAGGAGCGCCCGGGCGATGGCCGCCCTCTGTTTCTGGCCGCCCGAAAGGGTCACCCCCCGTTCCCCCACCAGTGTATCGTAGCCGTCAGGGAACCGGTGCACGTCATTTTCCAGGCTGGCGAGGCGGGCAGCTGTGGCGATCTCCTCCGGGGCAGCATCTTCCTTTCCGTAGCCGATGTTGTCCCTGATACTGCGGGAGAAGAGGAAGCTCTCCTGGGGGACGAAACCGATGGCGTCACGGAGGCGGGCGAGGGGGATACGGTTGACATCGATGCCGTCGAGGAAGAGCCGGCCATCGGCCACCGGGTAGAGACGGGGGATGAGCCGAACCAGGGAAGACTTGCCGCTCCCGACCGGACCGGCGATGCCGACCTTCATGCCGGGTTTGATGGTCAGGGAGATATCTGCAAGGAACGGCTCATCGCCATAGGAAAAGGCCAGGTTTCGAAATTCGATCTCTCCCCGCAACCGCTCCACCGGTGCCGGTTCGGTCGGTTCCGTGACCGTTCCCCTCGCTTCCAGCACGTGGTTCAGCCGCGACATGGAGGCGGCCCCCCGCTGCATGAGGTTGAGTATCCACCCCATGACGATGGTTGGCCAGATGAGCATGGCGAGGTAGCCGTTGAAGGCGACGAAATCACCGAGGGTGAAAGTACCGGCGATGACCCGGCTGCCACCGAGGAAGAGGACGATGAGGGTGCCGAACGCCCCGGCGGAGGCCATGACCGGAATCATCCACCCCCGAAGCCTCGCCATTCCCATGTTGCTTTCCAGGTAGCGACTGTTGATCTCCCGAAATGCGTCGATCTGAGCGGCCTCCCGGCAGTAGGCCCGGACCACGGCGGCGGCGGAGACGTTTTCCTCCACATGGCTGGAGAGCCTGGCCAGCTCTTCCTGGGCACGTTTCGAGCGACGGAACATGGAGGCACTGAGGCGTTTTACGATCAGGATCATGAGCGGAAAGGGGATGATGGCGAAGGCGGTCAGGCTCGGACTGATGCGGACCATGAGGAAGAGGGCGGCCACGTAGATGATCACCGTGTTGATGACGTTGAGGACACCAAACCCCATGAGCATCCGGACGTTGGTCAGGTCGTTGGAAAAGCGGGAGAGAATATCCCCCGTCCGTTCCCGGCTGAAGTAGGGGAGGTCGAGGTCGAGGAGCTTTGCGTAGAGCTCCTCGCGGAGCTGGAACTCGATGCGGCGGGCGGCATGGAGCAGGGTCGTGCGGGAGAAGATGCGGATGATCCCCTGGAGCAGGGCGGCGGCAATGATGAGCAGGGCGTAGTACACGGAGGAATGTGGCGCCTTCAGGGGAAACTGGAGCCCTTCAACCGCCAGTTTCATCAGCCAGGGGATGAGAAGGGCGCAGCTGTTGGTACCGAGGAGGAAGAGCCCCCCCAGGAGGTAGGTCCCCCGGCGTGACCGCATGTAGCGGTAGAGTCTGGCAAGTTCGCTAATGGTCCGCTCCGTATATCCATTGGCCTGGTTTTGCGACGACAGTTCCAGTTTTAATCCATTTACCCCCCCCCTGTCAAAGTCTTTGCCCGGTATCCATTCTCTTGTTGCCATTTTGTTACCGAAAAGGGTATAGTTCTCATGAGAGTGATGGGGAAGGTTATATGTGCATTTTTGTGTCCACTGTTTTATCATGACCGACGAACGCCTAAATAGTTGTTGACAAATGAATTTCCGGTATGCTATTGATTTTTACTATAATTAAATATGTAGTCGTAACCACCACAAAATAACCGGGTTATTGTTTTGTTGAATTTTAGCAATACTAAAAGAGCTGTCCAGAGCCGATAACCGCATCTTCCCGTCCCAGGCGCCTGCCACCCTTCTCCCGTCGCGCCACGTTTCCCCTTCCCCTGCTGTCTATCGCCTGACCATCCATGGATTCACCCTGCGCCGGGGCAGGAAAGGAGTTTCAGTGAAGAACTCAAAAATGCACCTCTCCACCGAGACCATGAACCTCGGATTCGTGCGGAAGGTGGAGGCCCTTTCCGGCAGTTCGGTACGCCGCTGTTTCCAGTGTGGTAAATGCTCCGCCGGTTGCCCCATGCGCACCTTCATGGAGCACCCCCCCAACCGGATCGTCCGTCTGCTCCAGCTCGGCCAGTGGGAGCGGGTACTTGCCGGTCGCTCCATCTGGTACTGCGCCTCCTGCGAGACCTGCTCCACCCGCTGTCCCAACAAGGTGGACCTGGCTGCCATCATGGACGCCCTGAGAAAGCTCTCCTGGGACGCCAACGGCCCCTCCAAGGAGAGCTACGTCCAGCTTGCCAACCGCCTGTTCATCGAGAACATCAAGACCTACGGCCGCCAGTACGAGATGCGGCTTGCCGCTGTCTTCAACATAAAGAGCGGCCAGTTCATGAAGGACTTCCTCCTTGGGCCCAAACTCCTCACCAAGGGGAAGCTGAAAGTGTTCCACCAGAAGAACCGGAACATCGGTGAGATCGAGCAGATATTCTCCCGCATCGAGGAGATGCGGAAAAAAGGTGAAGCACCGTGATAAAGACCGGGACCCGGGACCCGGGACGCGCGACTTGTAAAAGGACAGGAAGATCATGACGAAGAACCTGCTGAACTATTCCTACTACCCCGGCTGCTCCCTCCATGCCTCGGCCAAGGAGTACGACGAGTCCACGAAAGGGGTGTTCAAGGCCCTGCGGATCGGCTTGAAGGAAGTGCCCGACTGGTTCTGCTGCGGTGCCACCCCGGCCCACAACGTGGACGAGCTGTTGTCCCTCTCTCTCTGTGCCAAGAATCTCTCCCTCGCCGACAATGTGGAGGGGGACCTGGCGGTTGCCTGCGCTGCCTGCTTCTCCCGGCTCAAGACTACCCAGCACCGGCTGACGGAGAACGATATCAAGCGAAAGCAGGTGGAGACAGCCATTGCCGGCTCCGTTTCCCTGGAAAAGCCAGTCAAGCACCTGCTGGAGATCCTGGCGAAGGACTACGGCCTTGACAGGCTCGCCGACGCGGTCAAAAAGCCCCTGACCGGTCTGAAGGTTGCCACCTACTATGGCTGCCTCCTCACCCGCCCCCCTGATGTACCGGAACTGGACTGTTGCGAAGCGCCGACCATCATGGAGAACGTCATAGCAGCCACCGGAGCTGAGCCGGTCTCCTGGAGCCACCGGCTGGAGTGCTGCGGGGCCAACTTCACCCTGTCGCGCCCTGGCGTGGTCCTCAATCTCTCCAACGCGATCCTCGCCTCCGCCAAGAGAGCCGGCGCCGACTGCATCATGGTCGCCTGCCCCCTCTGCCACGGCAACCTGGACATTCGCCAGAAGGAGATTGAAGAGGCCAACGGCACCCGCTACGGGATGCCGGTGTTCTACATGACCCAGCTCCTCGGCCTGGCGGTAGGGGTGCCGACGGGGAAACTGGGGCTCGAAAGCATGATCGTCAACCCGTTGCCGCTTCTGCGGGAGAAACAACTGCTTTAACCACAGAGGGAGCGGAAGAACCCCGAGAAAAGGCAAAAACTTTCGGGCTTATCGGGGTTGCCTCCGATATCCTCTGTGTCCTCTGTGGTAAACGATTTTTTTTGAGGTTTTACATGTCCAGAATCGGCGTTTTTGTCTGCCACTGTGGTGAGAACATATCGAGAACGGTTGACGTGGAGCGGGTGGCTGAGGCTGCCGGTCACATCTCCGGCGTGGCCTATGCCACCGACTACAAGTACATGTGCTCCGATCCGGGGCAGGGGCTCCTCAAGAAGGCGGTGGCTGAGCACAAGCTGGACGGACTTGTGGTCGCAGCCTGTTCCCCCCGCATGCACGAGAAGACCTTCCGCAATGCTGCGAAGGCTGCGGGCCTGAATCCGTTTCTCTGCGAGATGGCCAACATCCGCGAGCATTGCTCCTGGGTCCACGAGGACCGGGAGGAAGCGACAGCCAAGGCGATCGACATCGTAAGGCTTATGGTGGAACGGGTGAAGAAGGACAAGGCACTCCAGCCGATCACCGTTCCCATCACCAAGCGGGCGCTCGTCATCGGTGGCGGCATCGCCGGCATCCAGGCAGCCCTGGACATTGCCGATTGCGGCCACCAGGTGCTCCTGGTGGAGCGGGAACCTTCCATCGGCGGCCACATGGCCCAACTTTCCGAGACGTTTCCCACCCTGGACTGCTCCCAGTGCATCATGACCCCCAAGATGGTGGACGTGGCCAACCACCCCAACATCAAGCTCTACACCTGGTCCGAAATAGAGAACGTCGACGGCTATATCGGCAACTTTCAGGTTACCATCCGCAAGAAGGCCCGCTCCGTCGACATGGACAAGTGCACCGGCTGCGGCGTCTGCATGGCCAAGTGTCCCCAGAAGAAAATCAAGAGCAAGTTCGACTGCGGTCTCGGCACCCGGCCGGCCATCTATGTCCCGTTTCCCCAGGCGGTCCCCAACGCTCCGGTTATCGACCGGGAAAACTGCACGTACTTCAAGTCCGGCAAGTGCGGTGTCTGCGCCAAGGTCTGCGGTCCCGGTGCCGTGGATTATGACCAGCAGGACGAGCTTATTACCGAACCGGTGGGGGCCATCGTCGTCGCAACCGGATTCGAGCTCTACAGCATCGCCGAAAAGCCGAAGGGCTCTTCCATCAAGGGGTACGGGGAATTCGGCCATGGCACCATCCCCGATGTCATCGACGGGATGACCTTCGAGCGCCTCGCCTCGGCCAGCGGCCCCACCGGCGGCAAGATCCTCCGTCCCTCGGACGGAAGGGAGCCGAAACAGGTGGTCTTTGTCCAGTGCGTCGGTTCCCGGGCAAGGGAGAAGGGGATATCCTACTGCTCCAAGGTTTGCTGCATGTACACCGCCAAGCACACCATGCTCTACAAGCATAAGGTCCATGACGGACAGGCCTACGTCTTCTTCATGGATGCCCGTACGCCGGGGAAGAGCTACGACGAATTCTGGCGCCGTGCGGTGGAGGAAGAGGAAGCGGTCTACATCCGCGGCATGGTCTCCCGCCTCTATCAGAAGGGGGACAAGATCGTGGTCATGGGGAGCGACGTGCTGGTCGGCGTCCAGGTGGAGATCGAGGCGGACCTGGTGGTCCTCGCCACGGCGGTTCAGCCCCGGCAAGGAGCCGATTCCCTGGCCCAGAAACTCGGCATCTCCTACGACACGTACAATTTCTACTCCGAGGCCCATGCCAAGCTGAAGCCGGTGGAGTGCGCAACGGCCGGGATATATCTGGCAGGTGCCTGCCAGGGACCGAAGGATATCCCGGACACCGTCTCCCAGGCCTCCGCCGCCGCGGCCAAGGTGATGACCCTCTTTGCCAAGGACCAACTGGAGCGGGAGCCGATTGTGGCGCGGGTCAACGAAAGGAACTGCGTCGCTTGCTTCTACTGCAAGAAGGTCTGTCCTTACGGCGCTGTGGAGGAGAAGGAAATTCGCGACCGGCAGGGGAACCTGGTCCGGGTGGTGGCCTACGTCAACCCCGGCGTCTGCGGCGGCTGTGGTACCTGCCAGGCAACCTGCCCGTCCAAATCCGTGGAACTGGACGGGTATACGGACGAGCAGGTCATGGCAATGATCGAAGCGTTATGAACGAGTGATTTTCCGCCAGCTCGGCGTCAGACTTCGCTCCTTCTTGTGCGACGTAGCGCTGCTACGTCTCCGCGCCGGAACTTGCCTTCCTTGATCTGACGAAAACTTGCTCGTTCCGAATGATGTGAGGAAATGATGCACGAAACCAAAGAAAAACATGACTTTGAACCGAAAATAGTTGCCTTCGTCTGCACCTGGTGCACCTATGCCGGCGCGGACCTGGCCGGGACGAGCCGGCTCCAGTACCCGAGCAACGTCCGGGTTCTCAAGTTTCCCTGCACCGGGCGGATCGACCCGGTTTTCATCCTTCGCGCCTTCCAGCGCGGTGCCGACGGGGTGCTGGTTTCCGGCTGCCATCCCGGCGATTGCCATTACATGGCGGGGAACCTCCATGCCCGGCGCCGGTTTGCCGCTTTCCGGGGGCTGCTGGACTTCGTCGGCGTCGACCTGAACCGCCTCCAGTTTTCCTGGGTCTCGGCTGCCGAGGGGGGAAAATGGGTCGAGGTGGTGACGGAGTTGACGGAGCGGATCCGCGCCATGGGTCCGATGGAAGAGTTCAAGACGCTGGAGACGGAGGAGTGCTGGTCGGGTGCATTGGCTACCCCGGAACTGCAAGAGGCGTACAACCAAATTTAACAGAGATAATCAGGATCTTCAGGATTAAGAATGTTTAGATTCAACAACAATAAAAAACTATTGGGTTTTATCCTGACTATCCTGAACATCCCTGTTAATTGAAGGGTTACAGTTATGAACAGAGCAGAGAAACTTGAAACGGCCATCCCTATCGACACCTCCTGCTATGCCGCCGTCACCGACGCTATCCGGAACGAAGCGGCCCGGATTCTCTCCGACGGGACGGTAACTGCGGTGGTGGGGTACAAGGCCGGTCGTCGTGCCGGCACCACCATGCCGGCCATCGTCACTGATCCTGAAAAGGCCGGCGACCTGATCTTCTCCCCTGCCTGTGTCAACAACCTCGCCCTCTACCTCACCAAGGCGAAGAAGGACGTGGTCAAAAAAGGGCGGATTGCCATCGTCGCCAAAGGGTGCGACATGCGCGCCCTGGCCGGCCTCATGGGGGAATCCCAGCTGAAACGGGAGGAGGTCTTCATCATCGGCGTGGTCTGCGCCGGGGTGAAGGGGAGCGGGGCCGGTAACGGCGAGCCGCTTACCACCGGGAATCTTGCCCGCAAATGCCGGGAATGCACCGTCCACACGCCGGAGGGGGCCGACCTTACCGCCGGGACCATGCCCTCACTGCCGGAGCTGACGCCGGTGGAGGCCCGGGAGATGGCCCGGCTGGAGGCCATGACGCCGGCGGAGCGCTGGGAGTTCTGGAAGGAACAGTTTTCCCGCTGCGTGCGTTGCATGGCCTGCCGCCAGGTCTGCCCCTTCTGCTACTGCGAGCAGTGCCTCTGTGACAAGAACCGCCCCCAGGCTGTGGAGAGCACTCCCCGGCCGGCAGGGAACATGGCCTGGCACATCGTCCGTGCCATGCACCTGGCGGGGCGCTGCGCCGGCTGCGCCGAGTGCGAGCGGGTCTGCCCCATGGACATCCCCCTGAACCTCCTCAACCGGAAGATGGCTCAGGAGATGAAGGAGCTGTACGGATTCGAGACGGGACTCCAGCCGGTGGAGAAGGGGCCGCTGGCGGAGTACAAGGACAACGACGACCAGAGCTTCATAAAATAGGGAAGCGGCCCTTTTTCGCTCACTCTGCGTAAGTCTTCGGGATAGCTTGTGCGGCGTACTTCCAGTACGCCTCCGCGCTCTCCCTCGACAGCCTTGATTGAGCGAAAAATTGCTCGCTTCAAAAAGACATCGAGAAATCCTATGCCGAAAATGATTACCGAACAGAACCTCCGCCTCCTCGTCGACACCCTCGTTAAAGAGGGTGCCCGGGTGGTGGGCCCCAAACAGGCCGGGACCATGACCCTCTACGAACCGCTGACGAAGGGGGACGATCTGGTCCTGGATCAGCTGCCGCGCCGTTCCGCCAAGGAGGCGTTCTTCCCCGTCTGTGAGACCATCCTCTCCTTCGAGAAAAAAGAGGGAAAGACGACGGTGCTAGATGTGGATGTGTGCGCCGTTCCGGAGACGGTGCTGTTCGGCGCCCGACCCTGCGACGCGGCGGCGCCGGGAATCCTGGATGCGGTCTTTTCCTGGGACTATAAGGACGAATTCTTCCTGGAGCGGCGGCGCCGGACCACCATCATCGGCCTTGCCTGCACGAAGGCCGACGACGCCTGCTTCTGCACGGCGGTGGGGCTTTCCCCTGCCGATATGAAGGGGTCCGACCTCTTCCTGACGCCGCTGGAAGGTGGGGGATTCTCCTGCGAGGCGCCGACGGAGAAGGGAGAGCGCCTCATGGCGCGCTATCCCCAGCTCTTCAACGAGACAGACAACGCAAAACCCCTCCCCCCGGCGGAACCGGCGGTGGAGAAACTCGACCTGGAGAAGATCAAGACGTGGCTCGACGGCAACTTCGAAAGCCCCATCTGGAACGGCATCGCCGATCGGTGCGCCGGCTGCGGCGCCTGCGCCTTTCTCTGCCCCGCCTGCCACTGCTTCGACATCAACGACGAAGGAACCGCCGACAAGGGTGAACGCCGCAAGCACTGGGACGCCTGCGGTTTCGGCAAGTTCACCAACCACGCCTCCGGTCACAACCCACGGGACATCCAGAACAAGCGCTACCGCAACCGGATCATGCACAAGTTCAAGTACTACGACGACAAGTTCGGCCAGACCCTCTGCACCGGCTGCGGACGCTGTATCCGCCACTGCCCGGTGGGCATCGACATCTACGAAATCCTGGACAAAATCGGCTCTGGGCACTAGGCACTGGGCTCTAGGTTTTCCTAAAGCCCCGTGTCTGACGCCTCGTGCCTGGAGTTATCATGTGCGAACACGGTAAAAACATCTACATGCCCCACCTCGCCACTATCGAGGCGATGCGCGACGAGACGTCCGACATCCGGAGTTTTCGGCTGGTGTTCCAGGACGAACAGGTGCGGGAGAGTTTCACCTTCCGGGCCGGCCAGTTCGCCGAGTACTCCGCCTTCGGGGCCGGCGAGTCCACCTTCTGCATCGCTTCCTCTCCCACCAGGAAGGGGTACATCGAGTGCTGCTTCCGCTCCGTGGGGCGGGTGACCGATGCGCTCCGCTCCCTGGAGGTGGGGGACACCGTCGGCGTCCGTGGTCCCTACGGTAACTCCTTCCCCATCGAAGAGTTCTACGGCAAGAACCTGGTCTTCGTGGCCGGGGGAATCGCCCTGCCGCCACTCAGGACGGTGATCTGGAACTGTCTCGATCTCAGGGACAAGTTCGGTGACATCACCATCGTCTACGGTGCCAGGAGCGAGGCGGACCTGGTCTACAAGCACGAGTTGAAGGAGTGGGAGGAGCGGAGCGACGTGAACCTCGTCAAGACCGTCGATCCCGGTGGCAACGGCCCCACCTGGGATGGCAAGGTCGGCTTCGTGCCAACCATCCTAGAGGAGGCGGCCCCTGCTGCAGCCAACACCATCGCCCTGGTCTGTGGCCCCCCCATCATGATCAAGTTCACCCTTCCTGTACTGGAGAAACTCGGCTTTTCTGACGAGGCGATCTATACCACCCTGGAGAACCGGATGAAGTGCGGGCTGGGGAAGTGCGGCCGCTGTAACGTGGGGAACGTCTACGTCTGCAAGGACGGGCCGGTATTCACGGCGAAGCAGGTGAAGGCGATGCCCCAGGAGTTCTGAGATTCGCCGGGGGTAGAGAAGATGAAGGGTCCGGCAGGTGTGCCGGGCCCTTTTTTTGTGAAATCGCACTTTTTTGACCTGGCTCAAAGAAAATCTTCTGCCCGATGATAAGGTTGATGACAGGATAGGAGGTGGGGGAAATGCCACCGCCGGGGATTTACGGGGATTATTTTCCCATGGGAGGTGCGGTATGGAAATTATCGTGGCATTAATGGCAGGGATCTGGTCGGTGGTTATCGCACTCGCGTTTTGTCCGTTTCGGCAGGAACGTTGAGCAGGGGGAAAAGGAGGTCGTCCGTGGAAACAAAGGTGCAACGCTGCATGAAAGCAATGGTAGGGGCGATCGCTGTCGGTCTGCTGCTGGCGGGGGCTGAATCGGCCTTGGCCCATTGCGATACGCTTGACGGGCCGGTGGTGGTTGATGGACGGAAGGCCCTGGAGAAGGGGGATATGACGCCGGTCCTGAAGTGGGTAAAGCCGGAGGTCGAAGGGGAACTCCGCGACGCCTTCAAGCTGGCCCTGACGGTGCGCGGCAAGGGGCCGGAGGCGCGGGAACTGGCTGATCATTACTTCTTCGAAACCCTGGTTCGGGTCCACCGGGCAGGTGAAGGTGCTCCCTATACGGGTCTGAAGCCGGCCGGCGAAGTGGAGCCGGCCATCGCCATGGCGGACAAGGCGGTGGAAAGTGGCGCCGGTGACCAACTGGCGAAGCGGATTGCCGAGCATGCGGCCAAGGGGATCAAGGAACGCTTTGCTGAAGTCGCGGCGAAGAAGAAGCATGCGGAGGAGAGCGTGGCCGCCGGCCGGGAGTACGTGGCGGCCTACGTCGAGTTCATCCACTATGTGGAGCGGCTGCACCGGGACATCGTGGGTGAGGGTGCCCACCATGGCGAAGGAGGAGGCGGGGCACTGGAGCATAAACACTGACCTTTCTTTTGCAGGATTACGATATAAAACGGCCGCTCTTCCTTGGAGGAGCGGCCGTTTCCTTTCCGGGGACCAAGGGGGGAAAAGATGCTTAAATGTAGGGGAACGGCCTGCCGTGGCAAGCATATTTGTGCAGTGGCAAATTTCTCTTGACCCCCCCAGCCCGCCGGGTATAGTTGTGCCGATTGTATTGATTCCCAATCTGGCTGGTGAATAACGGATGAAATGGCTTCTCCTTCTCTCCTGTGCTCTCTACCTGTTCGGCGGCTTCAGGCGGCCGTTCCTGGTCACCGGGCTGGTGGCCGAGCTCACCTATCTGGCCCTGCGTGGCCACGACCTGGGGCGGTTGCCGCTCGTTGGCCCCCACGACACCCTGGTCTTTTTCTCCACCTCCATACCCCTCATGGCGCTACCCTTCCTCTTCGCCGCTCCCCTGCGGCAGTCCGATCGATTTGCCTGGCTGGTTGGTTTCACTGCGGCGCTCTTCGCCCTCATGGCCCTTCCGTTCAGGAGCTTCAACATGCCGCTGCCGCCGATCCTGGACATATACTGGTTCGAGCTCCACGTGGCGCTCGCCTTTTTTGCCTATGCCCTGTTCACCATCGGTGCCCTGCTCGGCGCGCTCTTCCTCATGCGGAACGAGCGGCCGCTCCTTGACCTCCAGTACCGGGCGGCCCTGGTAGGGTACACGTTTTTCTCCGCCTCCATGGTGTCGGGGGGGATCTGGGGGTACTATGCCTGGGGGACCTACTGGCTCTGGACCCCCAAGGAGTTCTGGACTTCTATCCTCTGGCTCTTTTACGCGTTCTACCTCCACATCCGGCTCAAAGGTCCCCAATGGGAGCGGGCCGTGGCCTGGGGAGGGATCGTTGGCTTCGCCGTGACCCTCTTCACCTACCTGGGGGTCAGCATGCTGATGAAGAGTTCCCACAGTTTTTGACCCCCTTTGGGTCTGAAAACCACCACAGAGAAGTGGTTTGCAAAAGGTAATGTGGATAGACGAAATAAAAAAGGGAGCGACCGTTTGGTCGCTCCCTTTTGCTGTTTTAGGCAAAGTCAGAAGCGTGGATTTTTCGATAAGCTCTAGGCGCTCAAGGGATTGGGCGGAGGCGTACTGGAAGTACGCCGCACAACCAGTCCCGAAGAGCAACGACGAGATTGCGGAAAAGCAGCGCTTCCTATTGAATTTACATCATTCCGCCCATTCCACCCATTCCGCCCATACCACCCATGCCGCCGGGCATTGCCGGCATGGCGCCTTCGTCCTTGGGTTTCTCGGCGATCATCGCCTCGGTGGTCAGCATCAGACCGGCGATGGAAGAGGCGTTCTGCAGGGCGCTGCGGGAGACCTTGGTCGGGTCGATGATGCCGGCCTTGATCATGTCAACATACTCGTCATTAGCGGCGTCGTAGCCGAAGGCGTCCTTGCCGTTCTTCACCTTGTCCACCACGATGGAGCCATCGACGCCGGCGTTCTGGGCGATCTGGCGGATCGGCTCTTCCAGTGCGCGCTTGATGACGGTGACGCCGAACTGCTGCTCGGTCGGGAGGGAGAGCTTGTCGAGGGCGGACATGGCGCGGAGGTAGGCAACCCCACCACCGGGGACGATCCCCTCTTCGACGGCGGCGCGGGTTGCGTGCAGTGCGTCTTCAACGCGGGCCTTCTTTTCTTTCATTTCCACTTCGGTGGCTGCACCGACCTTGATGACGGCAACGCCGCCAACCAGCTTGGCCAGGCGCTCCTGGAGCTTTTCACGGTCGTAGTCGCTGGTGGTTTCCTCGATCTGGGCGCGGATCTGCTTGACCCGTCCCTGGATGTCGACTTCCGAACCGGCACCGTCGATGATGGTGGTGTTGTCCTTGTCGATGGTGAGCTTCTTGGCGTTGCCGAGCATGTCCATGGTGGTGTTTTCGAGCTTGAAGCCGATCTCTTCGGAGATCACCTTGCCGCCGGTGAGGATAGCGATGTCTTCCAGCATGGCCTTGCGACGGTCGCCGAAGCCGGGGGCCTTGACGGCGCAGATGTTGAGGACGCCGCGCAGCTTGTTGACCACCAGGGTGGCCAGTGCTTCGCCATCGATGTCTTCGGCGATGATGAGGAGCGGGCGGCCGGACTTGGCGGTCTGCTCCAGTACCGGGAGCAGGTCCTTCATGTTGGAGATCTTCTTGTCGTGGATGAGGATCAGGGCGTTGTCCAGTTTCGCTTCCATCCGCTCCGGGTCGGTGACGAAGTAGGGGGAGAGATAGCCGCGGTCGAACTGCATCCCTTCCACGGTCTCAAGGCTGGTTTCCATCGACTTGGCTTCCTCGACGGTGATGACCCCTTCCTTGCCGACCTTCTCCATGGCCTGGGCGATGATGTCGCCGATGGTCTTGTCGTTGTTGGCGGAGATGGTGCCGACCTGGGCGATTTCCTTGTGGTCCTTGATCGGTTTGGAGAGGGTTTTCAGCTCGCCCACGAGGGTTTCGACTGCCTGGTCGAGACCGCGCTTGATCTCCATCGGATTGTGGCCGGCGGCAACCAGCTTGGCTCCCTGGCGGTAGATGGCCTGGGCGAGGACGGTGGCGGTGGTGGTGCCGTCACCGGCAATGTCGGAGGTCTTGGAGGCCACTTCCTTCACCAGCTGGGCCCCCATGTTCTCGAACTTGTCATCCAGCTCGATTTCCTTGGCGACGGTCACGCCGTCCTTGGTGATGAGGGGGGCGCCGAAGGACTTATCGATGACCACGTTGCGTCCTTTGGGGCCGAGGGTTACCTTGACGGCGTCGGCCAGGGTATTGACACCTTTCAGGATGGCGTTTCTGCCGTCCTGGTCGAATTTTATGATCTTAGCCATGTTGTACTATCCTCCTTGGGGTAATAACTGATTGATGGTGTTACCGCACGGTGGTGCGTTTACTTTTCCAGGACGCCGAGGATGTCGTCTTCCCGCATGATCAGGTAGTCCTGCCCGTCCAGCTTGATCTCGGTGCCGGCGTATTTGCCGAACAGCACCTTGTTGCCAACCTTCACGTCCAACGGGAGAATCTTGCCGTCCTCGGTGACTTTGCCTTTCCCGACCGCAACCACTTCCCCCTGCTGGGGCTTTTCCTTGGCGGTGTCGGGAATCAGTATTCCGCCGGCGGTTTTTGTCTCCTCTTCCAGTCTCTTCACGATAATACGGTCCTGCAATGGTCTCAGATTCATCAGCTGCATCTCCTTTCTGCGTGGGTTTTGTAATAGATTGTGTTGGCGAAAAAAATATTAGCACTCGAAACCGCTGAGTGCTAATCGCTGGGTAAATATAAACAGGCCGCCGGTAAAAATCAAGTCATTAATCGAAAAAAATTCCTGTGGCCTGGTTGGTTGATGAACTGGCGGAGGTCGGTGCGTTTCTTCACGGCTTGGCGAGACGCTGGTGCTACCGCTTCTGGAGTGCCTTGAGGGTCTGGACAGTCATTTCGTGGGCCAGGCGTGCTGCCAGACGATCCCGTTCCACGGCGAGGGTGGAGCGGTCGTGGTCGAAGAAGCTTTCCAGGGGAATATAGACCTCCATGGACGGTTCTTTCTTTCCCACTTCGTAGAACTGGAGCCGGGCCTTGACCCGCAGTTCGGTGGAGCAGCAGCCGGAGTTCTCGATGTAGCTCCAGATTTCGCCGGTAATGTAGAACTGCTTGGCGAGCCATTGCTGGTTGACGTTCTTCAGGTCTTCCTTGATGATGGAGAACCAGGTGGCGTTGGTCTGGGCGTGGTTGTCGTTCAGGTCGTCCACGTAGGAATTGAATACGGTATCGCTGAAATTTTCAGGCACCAGGGTGGTGACGAAGGGGACGATGTAGACCGCTTCCTGTTCCGGTCCCTTCTTGAAGTCGGGGGTAACGGAGACTTTCGTTGCGGGACCGCAGCCAGTCAACAGCAGCACCACGAGAAGGGCGAGGTGTGAGGAAAGCCTGCATTTGACAAGAAACCGTAGGCGTGACGTTACCATTTTCGCTTGACCATCTCTTCCTGATAAAATTTCTGGTAGAGGATTTCCCAGTCCCTGCTCCCCGGAACCTTGGCCTGGCTGTAAGATGCAAGTTTTTTCCGGACCGCTTCGTCCACCTCTGCCGCCAGGTGGAAAAAGGTGGCGATGGTATCCTTGACCGACTGCAGGGCACGGGCTTCATCGGGGAAATCGGCCAGGTCGTCCCGCCAGATCTTTTCTACGATGCGGTGGGCCAGGTGGGAGATGCGGTCTTCGCTTACGTGCATGGGGAACCCCGATGAATGGTGAAAAGTAAAAGGTAAAACGTGAAAAGAAAACGGATCAAAGGACGATTTTGCGTTCCTTGGCCAGTTTCTCCTTGATCATCCTGAGCATCTTGTGCCGGTCGATACCGCTGGCGGCGCTTCCCATGGAGCGGAGGGTCTGTTCCAGGAGGTTTTCCGCATCCTTTTCAAGAGTCGCTTCCATCGAGAGGTCTGAGGCGATGGCTCCCTTGATGCCGGCCAGGATCGCCCCCCGCTCCCGCTTGAGACGAATGAGATCGGCGGTGGTGAGATCGGCGAGAATTTTGTCGGCCAGTTTGGCAATCTGCTCGTCCTTGAGGCGCACTGTTCCCCCGCTAACATAAAAGTAGGTGTATATTACTGAATCCCCACAAAAATGCAACCAATTCCCGGAGGAGAATTAGCCCCTTGCATTAAAGATGGCACGGCGTTACAATGATTCCCACATAACCGGCTTCTCTCTGCCATGTGCGTGATGCTGCAATGCCCAGGCGGAATACTCATTTGTTCGGGGGTCTTGATCGATCGTGGTGTGCTGCCCCTCTGCGGGATTTGCCTGAAGCGATACAGAGACGCCCACGTGTTAGGGAACTCGCTCGGAGGCCCTAAAGCTAACGGCATGGTGGAGAGAGTAAAAAAAGAGGGCTGGGTTTCCAGCCCTCTTTTGTTTGTATATGCAAACGCCATATTTGAACGCTTGCTTACGCCGACTCGCCGTCGGCCTCCTCACCATCTATGTGATTATCTCAAATCTGACGTTTGTTAGTTCAATGTAGTTTTTCAGGGGGCGAGAATGGTAAGGGTGTTCATTGGGGTAATCGTGCTGCTGGGGCTCGCTGGGGTAGTTCAGGCGGCTGGGGTGAAGGAGCAACCGGCGGCGGGAACGGTGGTGCGCGACCGGCTCCGTGACGGCACACCCGGACCGGAACTCGTGGTAATCCCGGCCGGCAGTTTCAGGATGGGGGCCATCAATGGCGGTGGTGACCCGGACGAGAAACCGGTGCATGCGGTAACCATCTCCCGCCCCTTTGCCATGGGGCGTTACGAGATCACCTTTGCCGAATACGACCGGTTCTGCCAGGCAACCGGCCGTGAAAAACCGAAGGACGGCCGGCGCTGGTTCCCCTTTTCCAACTGGGGACGGGATCACCGTCCGGTGATGAACGTCACCTGGGATGATGCGGTGGCCTACACCCGCTGGCTTTCCGAGCAGACAGGTCAGCGCTACCGCCTCCCCAGCGAGGCGGAATGGGAATACGCTGCGCGGGGCGGGATCGAAGAGCGCTACTGGTGGGGGTTCAGCGTAGGTGAGAACCGCGCCAACTGCAAAGGGTGCGGCAGCAAGTGGGACAACAAGCTGACCTCCCCGGTCGGCGCCTTCGGTGCCAACCCCTTTGGCCTGTTCGACACTGCAGGCAACGTGTGGGAGTGGTGTCAGGACAACTGGCACGAGAGCTATGAAGGTGCTCCAACCGACGGGAGTGCCTGGCAGGGAGGAGAGGACAAGCGGCGTGTGCAGCGGGGGGGCTCCTTCGGGAGCAAGCCGCGCTATGTCCGCTCTTCGGCCCGCGGCCGAGGGAACCCCGACGGCCGTTATGTCTACCTCGGCCTGCGGGTGCTGCGGGAGTTGTGACCAGATTGAGTGATAGGTGGATAAGGACAACCTCCATGCCTGAAGCACCCCTTGAAACCCTCCGCGCCGTCTTCGGCTACCACGCTTTCCGTCCCCACCAGGAGGAGATCATTGCTGGGGTAATCCGGGGGGAGGACAGTTTCGTACTGATGCCGACCGGCGGCGGCAAGTCCCTCTGCTACCAGATTCCCGCCCTGCACCGGCAGGGGGTGGCCCTGGTGGTCTCACCCCTCATCTCCCTCATGAAGGATCAGGTGGATGCGTTGCAGGCCAACGGTGTGAGGGCGGAGTTTTACAACTCTTCCCTCACGGAACGTGAGGCGCAACGGGTGTTGGCCAGGCTTCACCAAGGCGATCTCGACCTCCTCTACGTCGCGCCGGAACGGCTCATGGGGGAGTCTTTCCTGGAGCGGCTCAAGGATATCCCCCTTTCCCTCTTCGCCATCGACGAGGCCCACTGCGTTTCCCAGTGGGGTCACGATTTCCGCCCCGACTACGTCCAGCTCGGCCGCCTGCGGGAGCTCTTTCCGCGGGTGCCGCTCCTTGCCCTCACCGCCACCGCCGACGCCCAGACCCGCACCGATATCATCCGCCGCCTTGGGCTGACCCGGGCCACCTGTCACGTCACCGGTTTCGACCGCCCCAACATCCGCTATACCGTCGTGGACAAACAGAAGCCGTTCAATCAACTCCAGGCATTCCTGGCCGGCCGCCCTCCCGAAGACGCGGGGATCGTCTATGCCCTTTCCCGCAAGCGGGTGGAGGAGGTGGCAGGTCGCCTGGTCGCGGCCGGGATCGCCGCCGCTCCCTACCATGCCGGCCTGGGGGACGGGGAGAGGAGTAGGGTCCAGGAGGCCTTCCAGCGCGACGAGCTGCGAGTGGTGGTGGCCACGGTCGCCTTCGGAATGGGGATCGACAAGCCCAACGTCAGATTCGTGGTTCATTACGACCTCCCCAAGAACATTGAGAGCTATTACCAGGAAACCGGCCGTGCCGGGCGGGACGGCCTTCCCGCCGAGGCGCTGCTCCTGTTCGGCTACGGGGATATCGCGGTGGCCCGCGGCCTCATCGAAAACGGCGGAAATCCGGACCAGAACCGGATCGAACTCCAGAAACTCAACGCCATGGTTGGCTTCGCCGAGGCGGTGACCTGCCGGCGCCGGGTGCTCCTCGGCTATTTCGGCGAGTCACTGGGGGAGGATTGCGGGAACTGCGACGTCTGCCTCGACCCGCCTGAGCGCTTCGATGCGACGGAAGAGGCACAAAAGGCACTTTCCTGTGTCTATCGGGTCGGCCAGCGCTTCGGCATGGGGCACGTGATCGACGTGTTGCGCGGCTCCCGCAGCCAGCGGCTGCTCCAGCTGGGACATGACCGGCTCTCCACCTATGGCATCGGCAAGGAGCTTTCTCCCGAACTCTGGGGAGGGCTGCTCCGCCAGCTGGTACACCTGGGCTACCTGGAACAGGACCTTGCCAGCTATGGAGTACTGAAGCTGACAGCAGCGGCCCGGCCTCTTCTGCGGGGTGAAGAGCGGCTGCACTTGGCACGTCCCCGTGAGAAACCGGTGGCTCCCGCCAAATCCCCTCGGCGTGGTGCCGGCAGTATCGCCTATGACGAAGGGTTGTTCCAGTCTTTGCGCTCCCTTCGCAAGGAGCTGGCGGACGCGGCCGGAGTCCCGCCTTTCGTGATCTTCGGTGATGCCACACTGATGGAGATGGCGGCTTTTCGGCCGACTGACCCGGAGGCGCTGCTCCGGATCAACGGGGTGGGGGGACACAAGCTCGGCCGGTATGGCGGGGAGTTTCTGGAGGTGCTGCGCGGCTATGGGGGCACTGTGCCGGGAAAGAAGGGATGACGATGGCGATGGCGACATTCGCGGCAGGATGTTTCTGGGGGGTGGAAGCAGCATTCCGCAGGGTTGCGGGGGTGATCGGCGCCATGGTCGGCTACACCGGCGGAAACAGGACGAACCCGACCTACGAAGATGTCTGTACCGGGATGACAGGTCATGCGGAGGCGGTGCAGCTGGAGTACGATCCGGCGAAGGTCTCCTACGAAGCGCTGCTGGAGGTGTTCTGGGGGATGCACGACCCGACGACTCTCAATCGGCAGGGGCCCGACGTGGGTACCCAGTACCGCTCGGCGATCTTTTATCACACTCCGGCCCAGGCTGACGCGGCTCGGCTCTCCCGGGACCGTGAACAGGGGCGTCATCGGCGGACCATCGTGACGGAGATCGTCCCGGCGGAGGAGTTTTTCCGGGCGGAGGAATACCACCAGAGATATCTGGAAAAGCGGGGCGCCCCACACTGTGGCATCTGAACGTGCTGGCATACAGCCGCCGCGACAGGAAATCTCCCGACGGTTACGACCGGGACACCTCGCGCAGGATAGCGGTGAACATGGTTTTCTGGGCGGCCCGTGATGCGGAGAGGGCGATTTCCACGGATGTTGTCCCACCGCGCCGGTCCTGGAAGTGGTGGAATGTCGTTTCTCCCACGCCGCCGCCATGCCCCTCCTGGAGGAATTTCCGAATCCCCTTCTCCACGTCGCTCCCATCCATCAGGAATCCGTAGATTATTTCCCCGAGCAGGTCCTGTCTGCTGAGTCCGAACAACCGCTCCGCTTCCTGGTTGGCGATGACGATCTTGCCGTCCTCCAGGAAGGTCACGATGGCGGAGTGGGCCATTTCGATCATCCCCCGATAGCGTTCTTCCGATTCCTGCTGCTGGAGGGTCTTGTGCTCCAGCTCTTCCATCATGGCGTTGAAGGTGCCGACCAGCTGTCCCAGCTCATCGTTGGATTTTTGAGGAATCCGCTCGTCGAACCTGCCGGTACGGGTGACCCGGGTGATGGTGGCCGAGACGAGAGTGACGGGATTAATGACGGTGCGGCGGATCAGGGTTCCCATGATCAGGATGATGATGAAGAAAATGACGGCACGATAGAGAAGTTCGAGTTCCAGGTTGGTGCCGATCTCCCGGTAGAGGTCGGCCATGGGTATGGTCACGGAGACCGCCCCGATCACTTCACCGAGTTTGTAGTTGAAAGAAAAGTGACCGCGGGGGAACAGGGCGCGGACGAAGGGTGGGGCGCTGTCGTAGTCGCCATGGCATTCCAGACAGGATTTTTCCGCCACCATGGGGAGCATGTAGCGAAATGCCTCCTGTCCGCGTACCTTGATGACCCGATAGGTTTCACCGCCATCCTTGCTGGCGAAGATCCGCAGCTGGGCGGTTTCATAGTCATCCGGGCGATTTTCTGGGTTGCGGTAGCGCAGGGACACTTGGCGGACGTAGTACTTGCTGCCGCTGGTGATCCGTTTCGCCACCCGGGTCGCAACCACCTGAGGGACGAGAGCGTAGTTTTTTTCCGGCTCACCCCGCACGACGCTCGACATGTAATCCCTGGTTTCGATGATCTGACGGGCGAAGCTGCGGGCGTTGTCCACCGCTACCTTGAGGATCAGTGCCTGCTGCCGCCGGTAGGTCATGAAGGCCGCCGCGAGAAAGAGGACGATGAGGAGCAGGGACATGATGATGTTGAACTTGGTGCTGATGTGCAGGTCGCGGAACCTGGGCATGCCGGCCTCCAAAGGTGCGATTTCCCTGCAAGTATAGCCGGTGCGGTTCCGACCGCAAGCAAAAAGGTGGATGCTGGAATGGGTGCGGCCGCTATTTTTTGTGGCACTCCACGCAGAGGGGATCGCTGCTACGCCGCGTCAACAGGGAGTCGCGGTCCGTCGGCTGGCCCTTACCCATGAGTTTCTGGCCGACCTTGTGGCAGTCGAAGCACCCTCGCCCCCGCAGCGCCTCATGCATGCGGACCATGGCCGGGTTCTTGCTGTGACATTCGTTGCATTGAAACGCCAGGGACTGCGTGGCGGGCACCGTCAGGAGGATGGCGATGATGGCAGGCATAACGCCGTAGATACGTTTCATGGTGATTCTCCCCATTGTGTGATGATGGGGGGAGTCTAGCGCGATGCGTTCGGGCACGGTTTGACCGAAGTCAAAAATGCTGCCGTTGATTCGCATGGAGATGACACGTGGTGCCTTATAGTCATAATTTTTCATGAAATCGCCGTTTAAGCGACGTAACATCAGGAAAGGGGTTGCGGTGGAAAAGAAAAATCCCTTTTCTTGGGAGATATTTTGTGGTACCGTGCGGTGCTCTCGAATCCGCACGTCGTCTCCTGCCGTACTAGTCGCATAACTTACCGGAAATTAAGCGCAAATTATGGCAAAAGTGATCTGTATCGCCAATCAGAAGGGGGGGGTGGGGAAGACCACCACCTCGGTCAATCTCGCCGCTTCCCTTGCCGCGGCGGAGAAGAAGACCCTCCTTATCGACATGGACCCACAGGGGAACGCCAGTAGTGGTGTCGGTGTGGACAAGGGGGGGCTGGGGGAAACAGTCTACGACGTCCTCATCAACGAGACCGATCCGGCCGGTGCCATCATTCCAACCGGATTTGCAGGTCTCGATCTTCTGCCGGCTACCGCCGATCTGGCGGGGGCGGAACTGGAACTGGTGGCGGCGATGGCGCGGGAGCTCAAGCTCAAGCAGGCACTGGAAGCACTTCGTGACAGGTATGACTACATCATCATCGACTGCCCTCCCTCCCTCAACCTCCTGACCATCAATTCCCTGACGGCTGCCGATTCGGTCTTGATCCCCCTGCAATGCGAATTCTACGCCATGGAAGGGCTATCCCAGATACTCAATACCATTCGCCTTGTCCAGAAGGGACTGAATGCGGCCCTGAAAATCGAGGGAATACTCCTCACCATGTTCGATGCCCGGAACAATCTCTCCCGTCAGGTGAGCGAGGAGATCAGGACCCATTTCCCGCGGGAGACCTTTGCGGCCATGATTCCGCGGAATGTAAGGCTGTCCGAGGCTCCCAGCCACGGCAAACCGATAATCCTTTATGATATTACCTCCCGGGGAGCTGCCAGCTACCTGGAGCTTGCCAAGGAAGTCCTCAGGAAAGAGGGGAGCAATGGTTAAGAAGACCGGGTTGGGAAAAGGCATGGCCGCCCTGCTGCCGGTGGCCGCGGAGGACAACAAGAGTTACTTCTCTTGCCCCATCGAAGAGATACGCCCGAACAAGGGGCAGCCGCGCAAGACCTTCGTGCCGGAGAAGCTGGAAGAGCTGGCGGCGTCCATCCGCGAAAAGGGGATTATCCAGCCTCTGGTGGTGCGCAAGAAGTCCGACCACTACGAGTTGATTGCCGGGGAGCGGCGCTGGCGGGCTGCCCAGAAAGCTGGGCTGCGAGATGTGCCGGTGGTCATCCAGGATGTGTCGGACGATACCGCCCTGGAGATGGCCCTCATCGAGAATATTCAGCGGGAGGACCTGAACGCGGTGGAAGAGGCGGAAGCCTATCACGCACTGCTGGACAAGTTCGAGCTCTCTCAGGAGGAGCTGGCAAAAAGGGTTGGCAAGGAACGCTCCACCGTAGCCAACTCCCTGCGGCTTCTGAAGCTGCCGACCGAACTCAAGCGTGACATCGTGGAGGAGCGTCTTGCCATGGGCCATGCCCGTGCCCTCCTGGCCCTTGATTCGCCGGAACAGATGAAGCAGGCCCGGGAGGAGATCCTCAAGGGAGACCTGACTGTCCGGGCAACGGAAAACCTGGTCAAGCGGCTGAAGGCCAACAGACCGGCCAAGGCGGCGCCGAAACCCGATCCCCACATCACCGACCTGATGGAGCAGCTGAAGCGGCACTTCAAGACCAGGGTTGCCATCCATCAGAGTGGCAAGAAGGGGAAGATCGAGATATTTTACACCTCTCCGGGCGAACTTGACCGGCTCCTCGATATCCTGAACAAATAATCACAACCTCAGCAGAGTTCTGGCAGATCCGAGTTCTTTAAGGTGTATAAAAAACTTGACATCGCACGTATCGTGTGATAGCTATCCTAAGCTTTTAGTCCGGAGGTCCGCAGAGGGACGCCGGATTGTATACTGTATACAAAAGAACGACACGAGGTGGCAGGGTGATCAATCTAGATTTGACCTTCATTATCCAGCTGGTCAACTTCCTGGTGCTGGTACTGATCCTGAACGTTTTCCTGTTCAAACCGATCCGCCGGGTGCTGGCGGACCGGGCGACTGAACTGAGCGGTGCCCGGGAGCGGGCCGCCGAAGTTGACCGTGATGTACAGGAGAAGGTGGCCCTTTACGAGGCACGTATGCGCGAGGCCAAGACTGCGGCCAATGGTGAGCGGGACGCCCTGAAGAAGGTGGCCCAGGCTGAAGAATCGGCCGTTCTCGAGAAGGCCCGGAAGGAAGCCGCCGATACCCTGGCGACTATCAAGGAGAAGGTGGCCAAGGAAGCTGCCGATGCCAAGGAGCTCTTGCGTGAGCAGGCCCGCGGGCTCTCCCTCGAAATCTGCGAGAAAGTCCTTGGAAGGAGTCTGTAAGATGATATGCCGTGAGCGGAATACCGGCTGGAAATCGTGGGTCATGGCGGCAGCGGTCTGCCTGCTGCTGGTCGGTCTGGCTACGGCCGGTTTCGCCTCCGAGGGGGGAGAAGGTGCCCACCAGGGAGGCCATGCCGCAGCCCAGATGAAGGATTTCATGTGGCGGGTCATCGACTTTGCCGCGCTCTTCATATTGATCGCCTGGGGAGTTAAGAAGGCCGACGTCAAAGGTTCCCTGGCAGCCCGTCAGGTCGCCATCGAAAAGGCCCTCAAGGAAGCAGTGGAGGCCAGGGCCGAAGCGGAGCGGAAATTTGCCGAATACAGCGACCGGCTTGCCAAGGCCAACGCCGAGGTCGATGAGATTTGCGCCGCCATCAAAAAAGAGGGCGAACTGGAGAAAGAGCGCATTGTCGCCGAAGCCAAGCTGACCGCAGAGCGGATCAAGGAGCAGGCCAAGTTGTCCGCCAGCCAGGAAGTGGCGCGGGCCCAGGCGGAGCTCAGGGGCGAGGCGGCCCGGCTTGCCGTTCAGCTTGCAGAGCAGACCCTCCGGGAGAAGATCAAGAAAGACGACCAGGATCGTCTGGTTGGCGAATATCTTACCAAGGTGGTGGAGTTACATTGATCACGAACGCTATTGCACGACGGTATGCCAAGGCGCTGGTGCAGCTGGCAGCTGAGGATGGGGCGGTCGAGAAGTTTAACGGCGAACTCTCCCTGGTTGCGACCCTGCTGGAAGCCAGCCCCGAACTTTCGGCCATTTTCAGCAATCCTGCCTACGGCATAGAGGCGAAAAAAGAGATACTCAAGGATGTCATCGGCAAGACTGGCCTCTCTACCATGGTGGGGAACTTTCTGCAGCTCCTACTCGACCGGAGCCGGATTGCCTTTCTCCCGCAGATAGCGGCAAGCTACAGCGCTTTTGCCGATGAGCTTTCCGGCATCATCCGGCCGGTGCTTACTTCCGGCATGCAGCTTGAGGCGGGACAGGTGGAAGAGATAAAGACGGCCCTTGCCAAGTCTACCGGCAAGCAGGTCGTGTTGCAGGTAGAGGTCGACCCGGCCCTGATCGGCGGCGTGGTGACCAAGATCGGCGACAAGGTGTATGACGGCAGTGTACGAACCCAGTTAGACAGAATCGAAGATATATTACAGAAGGGGTGAGATCTTTCTATGGAAATCAGAGCGGAAGAAATCAGCGAAATTATCAGGAAGCAGATCAAGGAGTACGGCAAGGAAGTGGCGGTCGCCGAAACCGGCACCATCATCTCCGTCGGTGACGGTATTGCCCGTATTCATGGTCTCGACAAGGCGATGGCCGGCGAGTTGCTGGAGTTCCCGGGCGGTGTTTCCGGGATGGTTCTCAACCTGGAAGAAGACAACGTCGGTGCCGCCATCCTCGGTGAGAACAACGAGACCATCAAGGAAGGCGCCACGGTCAAGCGTACCGGCAGGATCGTCGAGGTTCCGGTGGGCGAGGCCCTTGTTGGCCGCGTTGTCAACGCCATCGGCCAGCCGATCGATGGCAAGGGCCCGATCAACACCGACAAGTTCGGCAAGGTCGAGGTAAAGGCCCCCGGCATCGTCAAGCGCAAGTCGGTCCATCAGCCGATGCAGACCGGTCTGAAGGCGATTGACTCCATGGTTCCGGTAGGCCGCGGTCAGCGCGAGCTGATCATCGGTGACCGGCAGACCGGCAAGACCGCCGTTGCCCTCGATACCATCATCAACCAGAAGGGTGGAGACGTTGTCTGCATTTACGTCGCCATCGGGCAGAAGCGTTCCACCGTTGCCCAGGTTGTGAGCAAGCTGCAGGAACATGGCGCCATGGATTACACCATAATTGTGGCGGCAACCGCTTCCGAACCTGCACCTCTCCAGTTCATCGCCCCGTACACCGGTGTAACCATGGGTGAATACTTCCGTGATAACGGCAAGCATGCCCTCATCATTTACGATGACCTTTCCAAGCAGGCGGTCGCCTACCGGCAGCTCTCCCTGCTCCTCCGTCGTCCCCCCGGGCGCGAAGCCTATCCGGGTGACGTTTTCTATCTCCACAGCCGTCTCCTCGAGCGTGCCGCCAAGCTTTCCGACGAGTGCGGTGCCGGTTCCATGACGGCACTCCCCATCATCGAGACCCAGGCCGGTGACGTGTCCGCCTATATTCCGACCAACGTCATCTCCATTACCGACGGCCAGATTTACCTGGAGTCCGACCTGTTCTACTCAGGCGTCCGTCCCGCCATCAACGTCGGTCTCTCTGTCTCTCGCGTCGGCGGTTCCGCCCAGGTAAAGGCCATGAAGCAGGTTGCCGGTACGCTGCGCCTCAATCTGGCCCAGTACCGTGAAATGGCAGCCTTTGCCCAGTTCGGTTCCGACCTGGACAAGGCGACCCAGATGCAGCTGGCCCGGGGTGAGCGTCTCGTAGAGATTCTCAAGCAGCCCCAGTATCGGCCTATCCCCAACGAGAAGCAGGTCCTCATCATCTTCGCGGCCAATAACGGCTTCCTGGATGACTACCCGGTTGCTTCCCTGCGGCGTTATGAGACCGAGCTCTATACGTTCTTCGATGCCAGAAAGAGCGATGTTCTGGCCGAATTGCGCGATAAAAAGGCCATCGACGACGATCTGAAGGCCAAGATTATTGCCTCTCTGGAAGAGTTCAAGAAAGAATTTACCGCGTAACGTAAGGACGGGATCTCCGTATGGCAAGCCTTAAGAGTATCAAAAAGCGCATAGTGTCGGTTAAAAATACCCGACAGATCACCAAGGCCATGAAGATGGTCTCGGCGGCCAAGCTGCGTCGCGCCCAGGAAAACGTGGTCGCTGCCCGCCCCTACGCCAAGAAGCTCGGCGAGGTGCTGGAGCGGCTGGCCAAGAGCCAGGACGGTGATAGCAGCCCGCTTTTGCAGAAACGGGCGGCTGAAAAGGCCCTCCTCATCGTGGTCACCTCCGACCGCGGATTGTGCGGCGGCTTCAATGCTAATATCTGCAAAGCTGCCGAGCGTTTCGTCAGGGAGCGGAGTGCTGAATTCTCCGAGATCAGTGTCATGACGGTCGGGAGAAAAGGTTACGAGTTCCTGAAAAACCGTCGCACGGTCTACAAGAACTACAGCAACGTCTTCTCCAGCCTGAGCTATCAGACTGCAGCGCTGCTCGGGCAGGAAGTGATCGAAGGCTTTTTGAACGAGGAGTACGACGAAGTCTTTATCCTCTACAATGCCTTCCGGAGCGTCATGTCCCAGGATATCACCCTGGAGCAGCTTCTTCCCATAAGCCCTGCTGAATCTGAAGAAGAGGAGTACGTGCCGGAATACATCTATGAGCCTTCCAAAGGTGAGCTCTTGGCGGAACTTCTCCCCAAGCACATAGAGGTGCAGATTTTCAAGGCGTTGCTGGAGTCCGTCGCTTCCGAGCACGGGGCCCGTATGACGGCAATGGACAGCGCTTCGAAGAACGCCACGGAGATGATCGGCAAGCTGACCCTGCAGTACAACAGGGCACGCCAGGCGGCCATCACCACTGAGCTGATGGAAATCATCTCCGGCGCCGAATCAATCAAAGGCTAATTTGGATTTTACACAATAGAGGCCGCCACAGGGGGCCGCAGGAGGAAAAGGGTACATGAGTCAGAACATCGGTAAAATTACGCAGGTCATCGGCGCGGTTATCGACGTTGAGTTTGAGCCGGGCAAGCTGCCCCCTATCTACAATGCGCTCCGGGTGACCAACCCTGCGATTGACGACAAAGAAAACAACCTGGTGCTCGAGGTTGCCCAGCACCTGGGAGAGAACGCGGTCAGGACCATCGCCATGGACTCCACCGACGGTCTCGTCCGGGGTCAGGGCGTTCTCGACACGGGCAAGCAGATTTCCGTGCCGGTCGGTCGCAAGACCCTCGGCCGGATTCTCAACGTCATCGGCGACCCGGTCGACGAAATGGGCCCGGTCAATGCCGACAAGGAATACGGCATCCACCGCGAAGCACCTGCTTTCGTGGACCAGTCCACCAAGGTAGAAGCATTCACTACAGGGATCAAGGTTGTTGACCTCCTCGCTCCCTATGCCCGCGGTGGTAAAATCGGCCTGTTCGGCGGTGCCGGCGTCGGCAAGACCGTTCTCATCATGGAGCTGATCAACAACATCGCCAAACAGCACGGTGGCTTCTCCGTCTTTGCTGGTGTTGGCGAGCGGACCCGCGAAGGAAACGACCTCTGGATGGAGATGAAGGAGTCGGGGGTTCTCGACAAAGCAGCTCTGGTATACGGCCAGATGAACGAGCCGCCGGGTGCCCGTGCCCGTGTTGCCCTCTCCGCCCTTTCCATCGCCGAGTACTTCCGTGATGAAGAGGGGCAGAACGTGCTCCTCTTCATCGACAACATATTCCGTTTCACCCAGGCAGGTTCCGAGGTCTCCGCGCTCCTCGGCCGTATCCCTTCCGCCGTCGGTTACCAGCCGACCCTGGCCACCGAGATGGGTGAGCTGCAGGAACGGATCACCTCAACCACCAAGGGGTCCATCACGTCGGTCCAGGCTATCTACGTTCCTGCCGACGACTTGACCGACCCGGCTCCGGCCACCGCATTCGCCCACCTGGATGCCACGACCGTTCTCTCCCGGCAGATTGCCGAGCTCGGCATCTACCCGGCAGTTGACCCGCTGGACTCCACGTCCCGGATTCTCGATCCCCAGGTCATCGGGGAAGAGCACTACGCCATCGCCCGTCAGGTCCAGTACGTACTGCAGAAGTACAAGGATCTCCAGGACATCATCGCCATTCTCGGTATGGACGAACTTTCCGAGGAGGACAAGCTGGTAGTTGCCCGTGCACGGAAGATCCAGCGGTTCCTTTCCCAGCCGTTCCATGTTGCGGAGGCCTTCACCGGTTCACCGGGCAAATATGTCGAGCTCAAGGATACCATCAAAGGGTTCCAGGAGATCGTCGAAGGAAAGCACGACGACATCCCCGAGCAGGCGTTCTACATGGTCGGTACGATAGAAGAAGCCCTGGAAAAAGCCAAGAAACTGGCAGTATAAATTAGTCAGGCACGAGACATCAGGCTCCAGGTTCCAGATTGTACCTGTGCCCAGTGTCCAGCGCCCAAAGGGTTTGATATATGGCTGAAAAACTGAAACTTGAACTGGTAACACCCTATAAAAAGGTCCTTTCCGAAGAGGTGGACGAGATTACGGCCGCTGGCGCCATCGGCGAATTCGGTGTGCTGCCGGGGCATGCACCGTTTCTCACCTCACTCAGAATCGGCGAGTTTGTCTATAAAAAGGATGGTGCGGTCAGCCACCTGGCCGTGAACTGGGGATACTTCGAGGTCGAGGATGACAAGGTAACCGTATTGGTGCAAACCGCGGAACGGGCCGACGAAATCGACCTTGAGCGTGCCAAGGCTGCTCTTGGCCGTGCCGAAGAAGCGTTGAAACGCTTGAATCCCGAGGACAAGCAGTTCCGCGTCTATGAAGCCGCGCTGGAGCGTGCCGTGACCAGAATCCAGGTCGCCGGCAAGAGCGGCAACAGATAGACCAGAATTGAGGAGTGGTATAAAAGAGTGGCGGATTCGCCACTCTTTTTTTTTTGCCGGCACACCGGGAGGTTGTTGTAGTATAATCTCGGCCTTCTGGCTACAGTGCAGGCAGCGAGGCAACGATGAAACAACCTGTTATTGCTGTTACCATGGGAGACCCGACCGGTGTGGGCCCCGAAATAATCGCCAAGGCGCTTCGTGATTCCGAGGTGCAGCACAGATGCCGGCCTCTGGTACTCGGCGACCCATCGGTGATGGAACGGGCACTTGCCATCACGGGCGAGCCACTGGCGGTTGAGTTCCTCGATGACGGCATTCCTCCGGCTGATGACCGTACCGATCGCATCTACCTGCGGTCGCTGTCACGACTGTCGCCTGGCGACATGGTGTTCGGAGCGCCCTCTCCCGCAAGTGGCGCGGCAATGTACGACTATATAACGACTGCGGCGAAACTCTGCCTTGCCGGCGAGGTTGCGGGGATGGCCACCGCTCCCATCAACAAGGAGGCGCTCAACCGTGCCGGCCACCACTATCCGGGGCATACCGAACTCTTGGCGGAGTTGACGGGTACGGACCAGTTTGTCATGATGCTTGCTGGAGATCGCTTGCGAGTGGCCCTCGTCACGATCCATGAGGCGCTGGCCAATGTTCCCCAACTAGTCACCTTCGACAGGGTGCTGTCTACGATCAGGACCACGCACCGGGATGTGAACCGCTATTTTCGACCCAATCCGCGGCTTGCGGTACTCGCCCTTAACCCACACTGCGGAGAAGGGGGGCTGTTCGGGAACGAGGAGGCACGAGTCATATCTCCTGCCATTGCGGCCGCCCGCGCCGAGGGGATCGATGCCGTGGGTCCGCTTTCGGCCGACACCCTTTTCCATTTCGCGGTGCAGGGGGGGTACGATGCGGTGATCTGCATGTACCATGACCAGGGGCTCATCCCGCTAAAGCTCCTCCATTTCGATGACGGCGTCAACGTTACCTTGGGACTCCCCATCATCCGTACCTCCGTTGACCATGGTACTGCCTACGATCTGGCCGGAACGGGAAAGGCCAACCCCCGGAGCATGGTTGCGGCCATTCTGCTGGCTGCCCGCATGGCAGCCGTGCGTGACGGGGACGGAGAGCCATGAAAAGACCCGGCATGTCCGTGAAGAAGGCAGGTATCGTTCTGTGCGGCATAATCCTGCTCTATGCCGTCTACATCGGTATATCCATCTTCTTTCTCCCGTCGGTTGAGGAGTTGAAGAACCGGCGCGCGGTCATGACCATCCAGGTCAGGGACTGGCAGGGTAAAAGCCACCCCTTCGTGGTGGGTCCGAAAAATAGAGACTGGACGCCGTCGGGGAGCATCCCCGCCGAAATGAAATGGGCGGTGATTCTGGCGGAGGATGCCAATTTTTACAAGCACGAGGGGATTGACGTCAAGGCGATCAAGAATGCCATCAAATACGATCTGGAAAAGAAGCGTCTCGCCCGCGGCGCTTCTACCATCACCCAGCAGGTGGCCAAGAACCTCTTTCTGTCGCGGGAGAAGACCATCAGCCGCAAGATCAAGGAGATCATCCTGGCCAGGCGGATGGAGCAGGAACTGACCAAGGGGCGTATCGTCGAACTCTATCTCAACGTGGTCGAACTGGGGCCGATGGTACACGGGATAGGTCATGGCGCCCGGTACTACTTCGGGAAATCGGCGGCGGAGCTCACGCCACGGGAGTGCGCGTTCCTTGCCGCCATGCTCCCCGGGCCGCGGGTGGCCTACAATCCCTACAAAAACCTGGGAAAGGTGCTGAAGCGTTCTGACATGATTCTGCGACTCCTGCGGGGCAAAGGGGTGCTGTCAGAGGATGAGTACCACCAGGCGCTGGCGGAAATCCCCAACGTAGGGAGGATGCAGCAGAAGGTGGATAAGACCATCGAACAGGAACCGGTTTTTAAGAACCTGAGCAGTGGTGTAAAAGAGGGAGAGGTGCACGTCGCGCCGCCGGCGGAATCGGTGCATCCGGTGGATCGGGCGCCATCGGGCGGGCCGGCAGACGGGCAGGAAAACAAGGGTGTTGATGCCGGCGGCCATGACCAGACGCCGGCAGTGGGGGAACCGAAACAACCCTGACAGGCCTGTGGAGACGTTGCATGCAACGTCTCCACAGGCCTGCCTTCAGATACGGAAGCCTTCGATCTCGGTCTCGGTGAAGTCATTGGTGATCTGTTGCAGTTCCTCACCGCCGTTTAGAAGCAGCTTTACCGTGCAGTCGCGCCCCGGTTCCGCCTTGGTGTAGCGAAGGAGTATCCTGGCGGCGGTCTGCACCAGATGGTCTTCCACTATGCCCGTCACTACGCCGAGGGGACTACCCCCCTCGTTCCAGCGAAGCGCCAGCTCGCCGTCCTGCAACGCGCCTTCCAGCAGCTGGTTATCCGCCTCGTTGCGGCCGATCAGCACTTTTGTTCGCGGTCCGATCCGGAAATGACGCCCGACCTTGAGGAGCCTGCAGTCTCGCAGGTTGACCTGGTCAGCGTGGTCGAACACGTCCCGCACCTTGGAGACGAAGGAGAGTTCGGTCAGGAGGCAGCCGCCGGCAGGGCAGGGATAGTTCTTCACGTCCAGGTCGTCGGCCAGCTGCATCTGTTCCTTGCGGGAGCGACCCTGGATGGCAAGAAGCTTCTCCCGGTCCACCCAACCTTCCTGCTCGGGGATGGTGGGGGGGAAATGCTTGGCCGAAAGGGGGCGCAGGAGCAGCCCTTCCAGGCCGCTCTCCCGCTCGATCACCCGCAGGGTGTCGCGCCGCTGACTCATGGGGCGTTGTCCCAGCACCTCGCCGGTTATGACGAAATCGGCGCCGCATGTCGCCATGTACTCCTTGGCCTTCCGGAGCAGATAGATGCGGCAGTCGATGCAGGGGTTCATCCCCTTGCCGTAGCCGTGGCGGGGGTTGCGGATGATGTCCAGATACTCCGCCCCCTTGTGCAGGACCTTGATGGGGATGCCGAATTCGCCGGCGACCCGGACGGCCTCCGATTTGCAGCCGGCGTTCTTGCCGGTGCAGGTGCAGAAGGGGGAGGTGAAATTGAGGGCCTCAACCGCGATCCCCTGCTCAAGCATGACCTTGACGGCTAGGGTGGAGTCGAGTCCTCCTGAGAGAAGGGCGAGGGCTTTACGCTGCATGGTGTCTCCTGTGGTGCCATGCCGGGGTAGCCAGTGAAATAGCGCTCCCGTACGGAACCCGATTGAATTTGTCCAAGGCTAGCACAGCCGGTCGACAAATGTAAAGGCCAGAAAAACCGGCGGTTAGGGACAACCTTTGCACGCCTGCTGTTTTTCGGCCGGTATGGTAGAGAGATTGCATGGAAGATATGCTTGCCCGAACTGGCGTCTGGTTTCCGGGCGCAGGGGCAACGTTTCCGCTGGAGGGGCCATGAACGGTCTGGTTAAGGAAGGTTCGCTGGGTGCGATCCTTTTCAAGTCACAGATAATTACGGAACAGGACATCAAGGCCGCGCTGGACGAGCAGCAGGCTTCCGGCTGCCGCTTCGGCGAGGCCCTGGTCAAGCTGGGGGTCGTAACCCAGGAGGACATAGACTGGGCCCTCTCTAACCAGCTGAACATACCTTACGTGCGGCTCAAGCAGGGAATGATCGACCAGGACGCGGTCGAGCTCATTCCAGCCACGGTGGCACGCCAGTACAACCTTATCCCCCTGCTCAGGATGGGGGACGACCTCTCCCTTGCCATGGCAGACCCGCTCAACATGGAGGCCATAGGGGCGGTGGAGGAACTGACCGGTTGTCAGGTCACGGTCTCCGTTGCCCTCATCCGGGAGATACGGGAGATGCAGGATATCTGCTACGGCCCGGCGGAGGTCGCTACCTCCCTCGGATTCGCGGCGGACTGTTTTCCCGAACGCGTGCTCGCGGAGATCAATGCCGATCTTACCGGGGCACGGCTCCTCGATTATCTCCTCGTATTCGTCAACCAGAACAAGGCGACGGGGCTCTCCCTGCAACCGGTGGGGGATACGGTCGGTATCGCGGTGAAGCGGGCCGGGAAAACCCGGCATGTCGGCACCCTTGCCGGTACCTACTATCCCGATTTCGTACTGCGGTTAAAGAAACTCGCCAAGATCGACGATACCGTCGAAAGCGCAGCGGGGGGGGAGCTGGGGTTTCGCTACAAAGGGGCCCACCTCTCCTTCCAGATTCTGCTGTTGCGAGGCGTAGCCGGTGATTTCGTGACGATCAAGCCCCAGGCGGTGGCACCATTCCCCGCACGGCTCGCGGATCTCGGCAGTGCAGCAGGCCAGGTTACACGGCTCCGGGGCCTGGCGGCCTCGGAATCAGGTCTGGTGCTGGTCGTTCATCGGGACAGCGAAGACCGCTGCCGTCTCATGGACCTCTTTCTGGAAGAGTGCTCCACGATTGGCAAGAGTGTCCTTCTCCTCGGCAACGACCTGGGCAAGGGGAGCAAGCACTTTCCTCGGATTCCCCTACCGAACGGGGCGACGGGTGAGGCCCACGACCTGCTCCTTGCCGCCCTCGAACATGATCCGGACATCATCGTCGTGGAGGATGCTACCGACTCGCTCTCCTTCATTGCGGCAACCAAGGCCGCCATGCGGGGGAAGCTGGTAGTGGCCGGCATCTCTTCCCCCGATATGGACACGGCGTTCAAGCACCTCCTCTATCTCTGGCACCGGCATTACTTTGTCCCTACCTGCCTCAGGGGGATGATCTCGTGCAAGGGGGTGGCGATACTCTGTCCCCACTGTCGCGGGGAATACAGCCCGACCAGGGAAGAGATTGCCGCCCTGCGCCTGGCGGCGCCATCCGGGAACTACTTCCGGGCTGCCGGCTGCCCGGCTTGCGACCAGACCGGACACAAAGGGCGGCGCTATCTGCTTGACCTGATCACCTTCGAAGAAGGGCTATTGGCTGCTTTCGAGTCGGCCCGCGACAGCAGAGATATTGAGCGGTACCTGCAGGGTGCGGGGTATCGCGGCATCATGGCGGAGGGAGAGGAGCTGCTCCAGGCCGGTGAGATTTCACCGGTGGAGTATGTTGCCTCACTCCTCCTCTGACTGAAAGAGGGCAGGGGGGCCCGTGAGTGTGCCCCAGTTGCAGTATCTGTGGAGTCTACCGGCTCCGCCGCATAAATGTTTTACGGGGAGTACAGAACATGGCACGAATCGACGGACTGTTCAAAATGCTCAAGGACCAGGGGGCGTCGGACCTCCATCTCTCGACGGGGTCGCCTCCCATCTTCCGTCTCCACGGCGAGATGGAGAAATCGAACTTCAAGGCCCTTTCCCATGAAGAGACCAAGTCGATCCTCTACGAGATCCTCACCGAGCGGCAGAAGCGGGACTTCGAGGAGAAGCACGACCTGGATTTTGCCTACGAGATACCCGGCCTGGCCCGGTTCCGCGGTAATATGTTCCTGCAGCACAAGGGGATTGCGGCAGTCTTCCGGATCATCCCGAGCAAGATCCTCTCCGCCGACGATCTGGGGCTCCCCGAAGGGGTCCGAAAAATGACCAACCTGAAAAAGGGACTGGTCCTGGTCACCGGGCCGACCGGTTCCGGGAAGTCCACAACACTTGCCGCAATGATCGACCTCATCAACAGCACCCGGCGGGAACATATCCTGACCCTTGAGGACCCGCTGGAATTCATTCACCCGAGTAAGCTGTCGCTCCTGAACCAGCGCCAGATCGGCGAGCATTCCGAGAGCTTCACCGCGGCCCTGCGCGCGGCGCTGCGGGAGGACCCGGACGTCATCCTGGTTGGGGAGATGCGCGACCTGGAGACCATCAGCCTCGCCATGACCGCTGCCGAGACCGGCCACCTGGTGTTCGGCACACTCCACACCAATTCCGCTGCCAAGACCATCGACCGGATCATCGATGCCTTCCCGCGGGATAGCCAGGAGCAGGTCCGTACTATGCTTTCCGAATCGCTGCGGGGGGTGATCTGCCAGCAGTTGCTGCGTACTGCCGACGGAAAGGGGCGGGTGCCGGCGCTGGAGATCATGGTCGGAACGCCGGCCATTGGCAACCTTATCAGGGAAGGGAAGACCTTCCAGATCCCATCCATCATCCAGACCGCAAAGAAGGAGGGGATGCAGCTCATGGACCAGCATCTCCTGGACCTCCTCAAAATGCGGAAGATTGGAGCAGAGGAGGCCTACCGCTGCGCGGCGGACAAGAAGCAGTTCGAGCAGTATCTTCCCCACCGGCCGCCGCAGTAGAAAGGGCAAACAGTGCATACTCCCGGCATGTCACCCGATTCCCGGTATATAAAGCACGTGCCATGCGATAATTGCTTGCAAGGAGGATTGGGCATGAAAATGCAGGACGCTCATAATCCCTTAAAAATGCTGGCAGCTGTTGCTCTGACGTCCCTGTTGGCCCTGGCCATGACAGGCTGCACCAGGTCCGATGCGCGGAAAATCAGCCTGGAGAAAAAAGCCCCGCTATCTGCTCCGGTGCCAGGCCCGGAACAGCCGGGGCTGCGTATCGGCATGGGGGCGTTGAACACGCCTAAGGAAGGATATTTATACTATAGGCGACTGAAGGAGTATCTGGCAAAAGAACTGCGAATGCCGGTAACTCTCGTTGATCGCGAAAACAATGCCGAGATGAACAGGTTGCTGGCTGTCGGTGGGGTTGATGTTGCTTTTGTCGGCGCCGGCCCCTATGTGGAGGGGCATGACCGGTTCGGGTTGGAGCTTCTGGTAATGCCGCTGGTGAAGGGGAAGTCAGCGTACCATTCGTACATAATCGTGCCGAAGGATAGCACGGCCAATAGTCTCGATGACCTGCGGGGGAAAAGATTTGCTTTCACCGAGCCCCAGTCCAATTCCGGGAAACTGGTGCCCACCTACCTGCTTGCCCGCCATAAAGAGACGCCGAAATCCTTTTTCGGCAAGGTTTCCTACACCTATGGTCATGACATATCAATTGCTTCCGTAGCCAAAAAATTGGTGGACGGTGCAGCGGTCAACAGCCTGATCTGGGACTATCTGGCGCGAACACGGCCTGAACTGACCACCAAAACCCGCATAGTTTACGTCTCCGAACCCTACGGCATTCCACCAATGGTGGTAAAGAATCTCAATCCTGCCCTCAGGGAGCGGCTGCTCAAGGTGCTGCTGTCCATGCATGAGACGCCTGAAGGCAAAGATGTCCTGGCTGGGATGATGATCGACCGTTTTGTTCCGGGCAATGACGCAAATTATGATTCGATCCGAGCGATCAAAAGATGGACTATGGGGCACTAACGTACTATTCGATCATGGACCGGAAGAATACCGGAGCAGGGGCTCCGGGAACGAAAAAGGGCTCCCCGGAGGAGCCCTTTTCTTGTCTTGTATGGTCGGGATGACTGGATTTGAACCAGCGGCCCCCTGCTCCCGAAGCAGGTGCGCTACCAGGCTGCGCTACATCCCGACAAGGGCTTATATATACCTTGATGGTCGTTGTTTGTCAACAGGTTAACTGGTCCTTTTGCCAAAAAACCGTTGTCAGATTCCCCCCGAAGTGCTACAAAATTAGATTCGGTGAAACGTCACGGCATTTCATGGTGAGGGTGAATGACTTACCGCAACCATGCAGGAATACCGGAAAAAGCGGGAGAGGTGGGGTACCCCGGCGAATCTAGGTGGTCGATACACTGCTGGAGGTTGTTGACGTAACCGTTGACTGGTAAACAGATGCCCTTGAGTGGAGGAATACAGTTTGTGACGGTGTGGCGAGGGGTTCTGGCCGGGTTGATGCTGATAGTCCTGCTCTGTGCCGGCGGTTGCTATCATATGAGATTGATGCCGGTTCCCCTTGAGGGGGCGAGTTTCGAGACCGGGCAACCGGTGGGGCGGACTGTTGCCGAGATCGAAAAACGGCTGCTGCAGGATGGATTTCTTCTGGAGACAGTCGATGCAAGTAGTGGCATGATCCTCACGGGATACCGGTTCTTTTACAACGACACCAGCACCGGTCAGCCTGCCGGGGGACGGGACTACCACTACCGGCTGGAAGTCAGGGTTACCGCCAAAGAGAAGGGCACTGCGGTACGGCTGACTCCCATTGATCTGGAACTCAGGACGTTCTACGTTTACGATCACGAAGGAAAACTCGACACGCTGAAGAAGCGGTACCCCTACGAGGTATTCCCCGGCATGTTCGAACTTGAGTATTTGAAGAAGGAGTTGCAGCGAGTGAAGGAACTGCTCGTTGCGGAGAAATGGCAGGGTTAGCATGCAGGCGGAAAGTGCAATGAAAGTAGCGTGGCTGGAAAAACTCCGGGTATTCCTGGAGATGATCAAATTTTCCCACACCGTATTCGCCCTCCCCTTTGCCTTCACCGGTGCGTTGCTGGCGAAAGGGGGGCTTCCCTCCGGAGAGCAGGCGTTCTGGATCCTCATGGCCATGGTGGGGGGGCGTACCACCGCCATGGGGTTGAATCGGCTCATCGATGCGGAGATCGACGCCGCCAATCCCCGTACCAGCAGCCGTGCCATCCCCGCCGGTCTCCTCGGCAAGGGGACAGTCTTCGTCTACGTGCTGCTCGCCTCACTTCTCTTGTTCTTCGCTGCCGCCCAACTGAACCGTCTCTGCCTCTACCTCTCGCCAGTGGCACTCGCTTTCCTCGTGCTCTATTCCTACTGCAAGCGGTTCACTTCCCTGGCGCACCTGGTGCTGGGGCTCTGTCTTGGTGCCGCTCCTGTCGGGGCGTGGATCGCCATCCGGGGGACAGTGGATCTGCCGGTGGTGCTTCTGGGACTGGCAGTGCTCTTCTGGGTGGCCGGTTTCGATATCCTCTATGCGCTTCAGGATCTGGAGTTCGACCGGCAGCGGGGGCTCCACTCCATTCCGGTGCGGTTAGGGGTCACCGGTTCCCTCTGGACGGCCCGCCTTTTTTCCCTCGTCATGCTCGTTCTGCTGGTCGGGCTCTACATGACCATGCATCTCGGAAGTTGGTTTCTCGCCGGCCTGGTGGTGGTGGCGCTAATGCTTGGTTATGAGCACTGGCTGCTGCGGGGGGGAGACTTGAGCCGTCTGGATGCGGCCTTTTTCACCATGAACGGCTATATCAGCGTGGCGATTTTTCTCTTCACCCTTGCGGAAGTGTTATTGGGGAGGAGTGCATGAACGAGCGTCAGGTGGTCCTTGCCATTACCGGCGCCTCCGGTGCGGTCTACGGTCTCAGGCTCGCCGAAGAGCTGTTGCGCGCATCGGTGCGGTTGACGGTGCTCATCAGTCGTCCCGGCTTTGCCGTTCTTAAGGAGGAGTGCGGGCTGGTGTTGGACGGGGACGCGAGGGGGGTCCGGGAGACCCTTTGCCGCCACTTTGGGGTGGATGCCAAGCAGCTTGCCCATTATGCCGAGGATGATTTATTTGCCCCCATTGCGAGCGGTTCCGCCGCGCCCGATGCGCTCGTTATCTGCCCTTGCTCTATGGGAACCCTTGCCCGCGTGGCAACGGGAGTTTCCGGCAATCTTTTGGAGCGCTGTGCCGATGTCATGCTCAAGGAGCACCGCAGGCTGATCATGGTCCCCCGGGAGACGCCGCTCAACGAGATTCACCTGGAGAACATGCTGAAACTCAGCCGTATGGGGGTACGGATGATACCGGCCATGCCTGCTTTCTATAACCATCCCCGTTCTCTCGATGACCTGGTGGATTTTGTGGTGGGTCGAGTGCTCGACGATATAGGGATCGCGCACCGGCTGGTTCGGCGCTGGGGAGAAGGGGCAGGAACCGGGGATTAGGGACCGGGGACCGGTGGAAAACCTTGCCGGAGCACGGTTACCGGATTAGGAAATGAGAAAATTCATGATTTCATTTGCATCCATAGACAGGAAGGTCCGGAGCGGCCAACGGTTGGATGACGACGAAGCCCTCTTCCTGTTCGAGTCGCCTGACCTCCTGGCGGTTGGCGAACTGGCGGCCTTTGCCAATGAGCGGCGCAACGGCCGGAAGGTTTTTTTCAACGTCAACCGGCATATCAATCATACCAACATCTGCGTGAACCGGTGCCAGTTTTGCGCTTTCTCCCGTACCGCCGACCAGCCGGGGGCCTATACCTACGACCTTGAGGAGATCCGGAGCCGGACCCTCCAGGCCCTTGCCCAAGGGGCGACGGAGATCCACATCGTCGGTGGCCTGCACCCCGACCTTCCCTTCGACTTCTACCTGGAGATGCTCCGGACGGTGCGGGAAACGGCTCCTGCCCTCCATATCAAGGCTTTTACCGCCGTGGAGATCGACTACCTTGCCACGCTTGCCGGTCTTTCCCTGGAGGGGACCCTGGAAGCGCTGAAGCAGGCCGGCCTCGGTTCCCTGCCGGGTGGAGGGGCGGAGATCCTCCGCCAGGAGGTGCGCGACCGTCTCTGCCCGGAGAAAATCAGCGGTGACCGTTGGCTGGAGGTGATGCGGGCAGTTCACGGTGCCGGGCTGAAATCCAACGCCACCATGCTTTACGGCCATGTGGAGACCTATGCAGACCGGATCGATCACATGCGGCGGCTGCGGGAGTTGCAGGACGAAACCGGGGGGTTCCAGGTGTTCATCCCCCTGGCCTTCCAGACGGAGAACAACCCCCTCGGCCACCTGAAGAACCCCCTGAGCGGCGGGGTGGATGACCTCAAGACCCTTGCCGTTGCCCGGCTCTACCTGGACAACTTCGCCAACATCAAGGCGTACTGGGTGATGCTCGGCGAAAAGATCGCCCAGACTTCCCTCTGCTTCGGGGTGAACGACCTGGACGGGACGGTGGTGGAGGAGAAGATCGGCCACGATGCCGGCGCTACCTCCCCCCAGACCATGGGGCGGGAGGATATCGTCTCCCTCATCAGGATGGCGGGGCGGGTGCCGGTGGAGCGGGATACACTCTATAACGAGCTTCAGACGTACTGATAAACAACAAAGTATCAACCACAGAGGACGCGGAGGAACTGCAGAGGACAGCAAACCGATTTTTGGCATGAATCGAAGATTCTTTTACCAATACGGTTAGCTTGTTTTCTGGGGAGTGTGCGGTTTTCCTCGGTGTCCCTCTTCGTTCTCTGTGGTGAGAGCTCTAAGGTTTTAGGCATGCTGACGACCATTACCGCCAAAATTGAGAACAACGAACCGATCAACCGGCAGGAGGCGCTCTGGCTCCTCGCTGACGCCGACCTGCTCGCGGTGGGGAAGTTGGCGGACGGCATCCGGAAGAAGCGGCATCCTGACAACCGGGTCACCTTCGTGGTGGACCGAAACGTCAACTATACCAACGTCTGCGAATCCAAGTGCAAGTTCTGCGCATTCTACCGGGACGCCGGTTCCGACGAGGCTTACGTCCTTGCCGAGGCGGAGATATTTGCCAAGATCGCCGAGCTGGTTGCCCAGGGAGGGACCCAGCTCCTCATGCAGGGGGGGCTCCATCCCGACCTGAAAGTCGAGTTCTTCGAAAGCCTGTTTCGGGAGATCAAGCGCCAATTCCCGGCGGTGCAGAATCATTCCCTGTCACCGGCGGAGATTACCCACATCGCCCGGCTCTCAGAACTCACGGTTCCCGAGACACTCCGGCGCCTCCATGCTGCCGGCCTGGACTCGGTCCCTGGCGGCGGGGCGGAGATCCTGGTGGACAGCGTCCGTCGGGACATCTCCCCCAACAAGATCGGCTGGGAAGGGTGGGCGAGGGTGATGGAAGAGGCGGCCCGGCAAGGGCTTCCGACTACCGCCACCATGATGTTCGGCAGCACGGAAACGCGAGAGGACATCGTCGAGCACCTGTTCCGGGTCCGGGCCCTCCAGGCGGAGGGGGGGAGCTTTACCGCCTTCATTCCCTGGACCTACCAGCCGGGAAACACGGAACTTGGTGGGAAGACCGCCACAGGCGTGGAATACCTGAAGGTGCTGGCTCTCTCCCGCATCGTCCTCGACAACATCCCGAACATCCAGGCGAGCTGGGTTACCCAGGGAGCCAGGATGGCCCAGGTGGCCCTCTTCTTCGGGGCCAATGACTTGGGAGGAACCATGCTGGAGGAAAACGTGGTGGCGGCGGCCGGTTGCTCCTTCCGGATGAGCCGGGAAGAGATGATCCAGTTGATCCGGGGCGCCGGCTTTCTCCCTGTGCGCCGTACCACCACGTACACTATCCTCGAAGAGTACACATAAGAGACGGAGTTCCCATGATCCCCCTGCGCAGGAATATCAAGGAAATGGCCGGGTACGTGCCGGGCTACCAGCCCGCCGATGCGGCGGCCTACATCAAGCTGAACACCAATGAAAATCCCTATCCTCCATCGCCCCGGGTGCTGGAGGCGATAATGGCCGAGGTGGGGGAGGGGCTGCGGCGGTATCCCGATGCAGCCAGCCGAGCACCGCTGGAAGAGGCGGCACGGCTCTACGGCTTTCCCGCCGACTGGGTTGTGATGGCCAATGGCTCCGACGAGTTGCTCAACAACCTGATCCGCGCCTTTGCCTCCGAAGGGGAGGAGATCGCCTACGTGCATCCCTCCTACTCCTACTACGCTACCTTGGCGGAGATTCAAGGGGCAAGGGTGCGGACCTTTGGCCTGACAGAGCAGCTGAGCCTGGCCGGTTTCCCGGCGCGCTACGAGGGGAAGCTCTTCTTTCTCACCAATCCCAACGCGCCGCTCGGATTTTGCTTTCCCCGGGCATTCATCGAGGAACTGGCCGGTCGGGTGGCGGGGATGCTGGTGATTGACGAAGCTTACGTGGACTTCGCTGAGGAACATTCCCTCGACCTGGTCCGTCGCTTTGATAACGTGGTGGTGACCCGGACCTTTTCCAAGAGCTATTCCCTAGCCGGCATGCGGCTGGGGCTAGCCATCGCCCGTCCCGAGGTGATAGCGGCCCTCAACAAGATCCGTGACCATTACAATCTGGACCGGCTGGCCCAGACCGCTGCCGCTGCCGCCCTGCGAGACCAGGAGTATTTCAGTGGCTGTGTGGAGAAAATCCGGGCAACCCGTGAATGGTTCAGCAACGAGCTGCGGGAGCTTGGCTATACGGTTATCCCGTCCCAGGCCAATTTCGTTTTTGCCTCATCGCCGGACCGGGATGGGGAGAGGGTCTATCAGGGGCTCTTCGACCGGAACATCCTGGTCCGTTATTTTACCGATCCGCTCCTTGCCCACGGCATGCGGATTACCATCGGCACCCGTGAGGAGATGGAGAAAACCGTGGAGGCACTTCGTGACATTCGCTGAATCTGCAGGGGCCGAAGCCGGGTCGTCGCACCAGACCGCCAACTTCATCGGTATCATCACCAGCCGGGAGGCTCTTCTGGACCTGGTGGGGAGGATGGAACAGGAACCGGTCCTTGCCTTCGATCTGGAAGCGGACTCGCTCCACCATTACACCGAAAAGGTCTGCCTGATCCAGGTTGCCACCCCGACGGAAAGCGCCCTCATCGACCCCCTTGCCTTGCCTGATCTTTCACCACTGGCGTCGGTGCTTGCCAATCCCTCTATCCACAAGGTCTTCCACGGTGCCGACTACGACATCCGCTCCCTGCACCGGGATTTCGGTCTGGAGGTCAACAGCCTGTTCGACACCATGATCGCCTGTCAACTCCTCGGTGAGGCCGAAGTGGGGCTGGCGGCGGTCCTGAAGAGGCGGTTTGGCGTGGAGTTGGACAAGGGATTCCAGAAGGCAGACTGGAGCAGGCGGCCGCTGAGCGGGGAGATGATTGCCTATGCGGTACAGGACACGACGCTGCTTATTCCGCTCTGCCAGCAGCTGGAGGCGGAGCTCCGCGGCCGGGGTCGCCTCGCGTGGGTGGAGGAGGAGTGCCGGCTGCTTTCCCGGGTCAGGACCGTCCCCCGTGACCAGGAGCCGCTCTGTTTCCGCTTCAAGGGGGCTGCCCGCATGGAGCCGCGGACCCTCGCCGTACTGGAGGAACTGCTCCGTTTTCGCGACCATCAGGCCAGGCGGCAGGACGTTCCCCCTTTCAAGGTACTGGGGACCGACGTGATCAGAGCCCTGGCCGAAGGGCAGCCGCGGACCATGGAAGAGCTGGCAGCCCTTCCCGGGTTCCCTACAAAGCTCCTGACACGTTTGGGTTCGGGGATCATCCAGGCGGTTATCAGGGGGATGGCACTTCCTCCCGACAAATTCCCCCGGTTTCCGCGACAGCAGCGACAGGTCCTCGACAAGGGGCAGCAGGTAATTTTACAGCGGCTGAAAAAGGTGCGGGAGGCGAAAGCGCGGGAATTGGGGATCGATGCGGGGCTTTTGATCAACAACAGCCTGTTGGAATCCCTTGCGGTGGCGGACAGGACCCGCGAGGCGCGGCAGACGGCCCTGGCCGCCCTGAAAGGGTGGCAGCGGGAGGTTCTGGCCGCCGATCTGGCGGCCCTGATGGAAGCGTAAGCTTACTGACCGGGTTTGTCACCTTCTTCGGGAAGTTCGCCGAACAGGGAGTCAAACGTATCCGTGGCAAGGCCGGCGTCTTCCGCCGGCAGTTTTTTGGGTTCGTCCTTTGCGGCGGTCTCATCTTCCTGGAAGAAAAAGTCCATCTCGAATTCTCCCCCCGCAGCCGGCGGTTCGGGTGTTGCGTCTTCTCCGCCTACGTTGCCAAATTCCACGAATTCATCTGTTTCCGGTTCTCCTGCCGGCGTGGCCAGCTCGTCCCCTGCACCTGAAGACTCCAGCAGGTCGGCAAAGCTGTCGTCAACGAACCCCTGTGCGGGCGCTGGCGGCGGTTCCTGTGCAGAGGCAGTTTCCTCGAAGGAAAAATCGCCAAAAGCCGGCTCTTCCACCTCGGACGTCGCTTCCGGCGCTGTTTCGGGTGCGAAGCTGAAGCTCGTGGCATCATCTTCCCCGATGGTGCCGAAATTGAGTCCCAAATCGGTTTCGGCTGGTACCGGCTCCTCTGCAGTGGAAAAATCCCCGTTGAACAATTCCTCCCCCGCCGTGATGCCGGCAGTCGCAGGTGCGAAGTCCTGAGATGGTTCGGCGGCAGGCCGTGAAAGCCCTTGCAGAAAAATAGGGCGAATCCCGCGTGACTCTTTGAACGATGTCAGGTCCTGGTTGCATTTCTTGCAGCTGTCGAGGGTTTCAAAGCTGTTGTACCCGCATTTTGGACATTTCATGATGCTACTCCTTGGTTTTATCGTGTAATCGTACTGATCATTGGCATAGAGACAACCTTAAAGACACCCGGAATAGATTACCCCATGTCTCCCCAGTGAAACTGCAGAATTGCCAGTATGGCGAGACCGGCGGTTTCCGTCCGGAGAATACGGTGACCCAGGGTAACCGGTATGAAGCCGTTTTCCCGGGCTTGCCGGGCCTCCTCCTCCGATAGACCCCCTTCGGGACCGACGATGACGGCCACGCTTTCCGGTGTGAGTTGTTCCGCGAGAACGGCTCGGAGTCCGGTTTTCCGTTCGCCTTCCCAGAGGAGCAGCTTGAGGGACTGGGTCGCCGACTGTAGTACCTCATCCAGGCTTCCCGCGAAGGAAATCCGGGGCAAGGAAGCGCGCTGTGATTGGCGGGCTGCCTCGTCGGCTATCCGCTGCCATCGCTCGACCTTGCCACTGCGCTGGTCGAGGCCGATTCGGGAAACAGACCGACCTGACTGAAACGGCACGATGGCGGCGGCGCCAAGTTCGGTCCCCTTTTGGAGGACCAGTTCCAGCTTGTCACCCTTCGGCAGCCCCTGGTAAAGGGTTATGGCCGGTCCCGTTTCGGTGGCGACCGGCAGGGCTTTCCCCTCCAGTGCAATGGTCAGACTTTCTTTGCCGACCTGAGCAATGACCCCGTGCGCCTCGTGCCCATCGCCGTCGGCCAGAAGCAAAGTGGTTCCGGCCTTCAGGCGGAGCACCCTGATCATGTGGTGGTGGAGTTCGCCGCTGACCGTGAGCGTTTCCCGGTTCAGGCTTCCGGGAGGAACGAAGAAACGTCGCACCTCAGGCATCCCGCCGATAACAGAGGCAACTCCACTCGTCATGGCGAGTGGTTGTCAGTAACGTCACGCCATGGCCGGCAAAACCGGCCCTGACAAATTCTTCCCTTTCCGTCAGTATCCCCGACAGTACGAGCGTTCCCCCTTGCACGAGGTGGTCGATCAGGGGGCTGGCGAGCCTCACCAGTTCTTCAGCCAGGATGTTGGCGAGCACCACGTCGAACTGGCCCTTTACCTCCGTGAGGGGGGTGGTGTCCAGTTCCACGTTCTCCCCTTCCCCGTTCTGGCGCACGTTCTCCCGCGCCACCTCAATCGCCCGGGGGTCGATGTCCAGGCCGACAATCCGTGCCCCCCCCAGTTTGGCGGCGGCGATGGCAAGAATCCCCGAACCTGTCCCCACGTCGAGAACCGTGGCCGGTACCGGCCCATGCCCATCCGCCCACGCCCCTTCCCGGAAAAAGAGCTGTTCCAGGGCCTCAAGGCATAATCTGGTGGTGGCGTGGGTGCCAGTGCCGAAGGCCATGCCGGGGTCCAGTTCGATGATAAGATCATCGGGATCGGGGGAAAATGTTTCCCAGGTCGGTTTGATAACCAGCCGTTTGCCGATACGGGCCGGTTTGAAGTACTGTTTCCAGTTGTTGGCCCAGTCTTCTTCCCGGAGCAGGGAGATGGTCGGTTGCAGAAAGGTGAAACCGGGAAATGCCGGACCGTGCTTGGCCAGGAATGCGGTTATGGCGTCGACTTTACTCGATAGGTCTGCATCGGCGGGGAGGTACGCTTTGACCGTTTTCCGATCGGACTCTTCGACGGTGTCGAGGGAGAAGGTGTCGAGAAAGAGGTTGTCAATACTCACGCCGCTGCCGGAAAGGTCGACGAGAAATTCCGCCACCTCGTCCACCATCGTGGCCGGAACGGTGCAGGAAACCTCGGCCCATACCATATTTTCCATCAGGCGGTCACTCCGGAGCGTTGACGATAGGACATTACTGCGTACCGTAGCAAAACAATGCACGCCTGACAACAAAAAACCTTGACAAATCGGCCCTTTTCATGTGAAATCCTCATTAAAATAGTTCGGGGCGAAAATGGAACTAGCGGCACTCAAACAGGCCATTGCAGGGGTGGTGGGTCAGCGCAGGAATGAACTGACCGATATCGCCGAACAGCTCTTCCGGTTCCCCGAAACGGGTTTGCAGGAATACCGGAGCGCTGCCCTGCTGGCGGATATCTTGGAGCGGGAAGGGTTCCGGCTGGAGCGGAGTTTGGCAGGGATGGATACCGCGTTTCGTGCCGCTTACGGTTCTGACGGACCGACTATCGCCATTCTCGCGGAAATGGACGCGTTGCCGGGGCTGGGACATGCCTGCGGTCATAATGTCATCGCCGCTGCCGCAGTCGGTGCGGCCATTGCCCTGCGGCAAGCTGTTCCTATCGGAGAAGCCCGAATCGTCGTGCTCGGGACGCCTGCCGAGGAACTTGGTATCGGCAAGGTGGAACTGGTCAAGGCGGGGATTTTCCAGGGGGTGGATGCTGCCATGATGGTCCATCCATCCTCGAGACGTCTGGTCATCAAGCATTACCTGGGGCTCGCCCGGATCCGCTTCACCTTTTTCGGCCGGCCGGCCCATGCTGCCGCCTACCCCGAAGAAGGGGTTAACGCCCTGGACGGAGTGATCCAGACCTTCAACGGCATCAACGCCCTCCGCCAGCAACTGCGCCAGGACGTGCGTGTCCATGGGATCATCACTGACGGGGGGGTAGCCCCCAATATCATCCCGGCCACGGCGGCATGCCATTTCTATGTCCGGGCAACAGACCTGGACGAGGTCGGTCGGGTGCGGGAACGGGTTGTCGCCTGTGCCGAAGGGGCTGCCAGGGCAACCGGCTGCCGGCTGGAGGTTGCCGCCGACGAGCGCGTGCTGGCACCGCTGAAAATCAACCATACCCTTTCGGGGCTGTATTCCGAACAGCTTGTCCATCTGGGCCTTCCCGAGGCAACAGCCCCCGCCGACAAAAACCTTGGTTCGTCCGATATCGGCAATGTGTCGCAGGTAGTGCCGACCATCCATCCCCACGTCCCCATCGGCGCGGGCGTCCATATCCATACGGAGGACTTTGCCCGGGCAACTATCTCGGAGCAGGGAAGAGAGGCGGTGGTCGAGGGGGCGACGGCAATGGCGCTGACGGCGGCGGAACTCATTGCCCGGCCTGAACTGCGTAAAAAAATGTGGGATGAATTCACAGGTTCATGAATTTATTTGCACATTAAAGAAATCGTGGTATATGTTAATGAAAATTACGGTTGCAGCGTAGTCGAGAGGCCCATGGAACAGCATGTATATCTTCTCTCCGATGCGACGGGGGAGACGGTTGAGCGGGTGGTGCGGGCTGCCCTGTCCCAGTTCAAGGACGTGGACATACGGCTGCACCGGTTGAGCGGTCTGCGAAGTCATGAGGATATTTTGACGGCGGTGACCCAGGCAACGGTCCAGCCGGGGATCATCATCTATACCCTGGTTGACCCGGAACTGGCGCAGCTCCTCCGGAACGAAGTGGAGGCCCATGGGTTGGATGCCGTGGACCTCATCAGTCCGCTCCTGTACAAACTGTCGGATATTTTTCGGATGCCCCCCCAAAAGGTGCCGGGGCTCCTCTATCAGATCAACTCCGAATACCATAAGCGGGTGGAGGCGGTCGATTATACGGTCAAGCAGGATGATGGCCAGGAACTGCGCAGCCTTCACAAGGCGGACGTCGTCCTCGTCGGCGTCTCCCGGACCTCCAAGACGCCGCTTTCCATGTACCTGGCTCACCGAGGGTACAAGGTGGCCAATGTTCCGCTGGTCAAGGGGATTGACCCTCCTCCCGAACTGTTCGAAATCCACCAGCACCGGGTGGTGGGACTGACCATCGATCCCAAGCGGTTGGTGGAAATCCGCACTGCCCGGTTGCGTAATCTTCACCAGAGCCCGCGCGGCAGCTATGCAGATTACGAGCATGTGGAAGAAGAGCTTGGCTGGTGCATGCGGATATACCGCCGACATCCCGAGTGGCTGGTCATCGACGTAACGAACAAGTCGGTGGAGGAGTCGGCGGCGGAGATACTGAAGCGGCTCAATACCTACTTTAACTGCTGAGATGTCCATAGATGGACATGAGAGACAAAACTATCGTCAGAGAGGTGCGGAACATGAAAATTCTTGTGGTCGAAGATGAGAAGAAAGTATCCAGTTTCATCAAGCGGGGCCTTGAGGAAGAGAAGTATGACGTGGATATCGCCAATGATGGAGAAGAAGGGCTCCGCATGGCCCTCGAAAAGGCATATGACCTGATCGTTCTCGACTGGATGCTTCCCAAGCGGGACGGTTTGAGCGTGGTCAGGGAAATGCGTGGCAGAAGCACCATGACGCCGGTGCTCATGCTCACGGCCAAGGATTCCGTCGAGGATATAGTCGCTGGCCTCGACTCGGGCTCTGACGATTATCTCACCAAACCGTTTGCCTTTGCCGAACTGCTTGCGCGCGTAAGAGCCCTGCTGCGCCGCAGTGAAATGGACCGTGGTGCGGAACTCCGCTTTGCCGACCTGCGTATCGATCCGGTAACCCACAAGGTCTGGCGCAGCGAGAAGGAGATCGATCTTACCGCCAAGGAGTATGCCCTGTTGGAATACTTCATGCGGAATCCGAACCAGGTGTTGACCCGCACCATGATCGCCGACCACGTGTGGGACTATACCTTTGACAGCTTCACCAACATCATCGATGTGTACGTCAACTACCTGCGGAAAAAGATCGACCGGGATGCGGACAAGAAACTTATCCATACCGTGCGAGGGGTGGGCTACATTCTCAAAGAGGAGGATTGATTAGTTGTTCTTCAAATCAATCCGCTTTACGCTTACCCTCTGGTATTCGGTAACGCTTGCCTTAATCCTGATTGTATTCAGCTCGTTCCTCTACGCGACCCTCCGGAACCAGCTGTACGAAGAAGTGGACAGGGACCTGCTTGCTGTTGCGGAAGCAATAGCAAGCCCCACCTTCGAGCCGTTTTACCGCAGTGCCCCCGCCGAAATGGATCAACTCCTGGAGGATTTCATCGGGGCTCGCGTCGCCGGCAAGTACGTCCGGATTCTGGACAGGCGTGGCGAGCCCCGTGCAGCGACCAGCAATCTGGGTAATATCAGCCTTCCGCCGAACCAGCGGGCTCTTATCGCTGCAGCCGCCAACAGAATCGCCTACGAAACCCACCGCGACAGCGACCGCTATCCCGTCCGGGTCATCTCCTATCCGCTCCTTGTCCGCGGACAACTGGATACCATCGTGCAGGTAGGCTCGTCGCTGGTGGGTCCGACTGAAATCCTCAACAAAATTCTCCTCATCTTCACCGTTTCCATCCCCCTTTCCCTGCTTCTGCTGGTGTATGGCGGCTGGTTTCTTGCCGGCAGGGCACTCAAGCCCGTCGACCTGATAACCCGGAGCGCCAGGAGAATCACTGCTGAAAACCTGAGTCACCGGCTTGACGTGGTTAACCCCCGCGACGAGATCGGACGGCTGGCAGAGACCTTCAACACTACCCTGGCACGGTTGGAGAATTCCTTTAACCGGACCCGCCGGTTCTCCGCCGATGTTTCCCATGAGCTGCGTACCCCCCTTACCATCTTGCGCGGCGAAATCGAGGTAGGCCTCAAATGGGCGAAGGAACCGGCGGAGTTCCGCGAACTGATGCAGAGCAATCTTGAAGAAGTGAATCGGATGTCGGGAATCATCGAATCGCTTCTTGAGCTGTCACGTGCGGAGGAGAAGGGTCTGTCGCTTAATCTTCAGGAGGTGGAGCTTTGTGAGCTCCTTCAGGAAGTCACGCAACAACTCCGCACCCTGGCCGACGAAAAAGGGGTTCAGCTGGAATTCGCCGGCACCCTGCCGGTCCATGTACAGGGAGACCGGGTGCGTCTGCACCAGGTATTTTTGAACCTCCTGGGAAATGCCCTCAAGTATACGGAGAGCGGAGGCAAGGTCCGGCTTTTCCTGGAGACCGGCAACGGGTATGCAAAGGTAGCGGTTTCCGATACGGGGCAGGGGATTCCCGCCGAGGATATCTCATGTATATTCGACCGGTTTTATCGGGTCGATAGGGCGCGCAATCGTGCCCATGGTGGCAGCGGCCTTGGCCTGTCGCTGGTCAAGTCATACACCGAAGCCCATGGCGGGCGAATCGAAGTCGTCAGCGAAGTCGGCAAGGGGAGTACCTTCACGGTCTTTCTACCGCTTGCCGACAGCCCCTCCACAGATGATTCCGGAAAGGTTGACAAGCCGCTGCGACGACATTAAATTGTGGGGAACGTCAGAAGAGGAGGTCTCCATGGTAAACATTCTCGTGCGCAGCGGAAAGTGGTTTCTTCCAGTTTTCTTCCTTGTGATGGCGGTGAGCGGAACCGCATTCGCCAAAGCAGTGGTGCCGGACTTCGTCGAACTGGCCCGGAAACTGAAGCCAACGGTCGTTAACATCAGCACCGCAAAAGTCATCACACCCCAGAAACGTCTGAAGCGCCCCTCTCCCAGCCCATTTGGAACTGACCCCTTTGAGGATTTCTTCGAACGGTTTTTCGAAGAGATGCCGCAGCGTCCCCGCAAGGAGCGTAGCCTTGGGTCGGGATTCATTATCAGCAATGAAGGGTATATCCTCACCAACAACCATGTAGTGGCAGGTTCCAGCGAGATAAAGGTGAAACTTGCCGACGGCAGGGAGTTCGGGGGAGAGATAAAAGGGCTGGACGAAAAGCTTGACCTGGCACTCATCAAGATTGACGCCAAGGAACCGTTGCCGGCGGCCGTCTTGGGTGACAGTGACGGTATCCAGATTGGTGAATGGGTGATGGCAATCGGCAACCCTTTCGGGCTAGCCGAGACTGTGACGGCAGGCATCGTCAGTGCTAAGGGGCGGGTCATCGGCAGCGGCCCCTATGATGACTTCATTCAGACCGACGCGTCCATCAATCCCGGCAATTCGGGAGGGCCGCTCTTCAATGCCCGGGGAGAGGTGATCGGCATCAACACCGCGATCGTGGCCGGGGGGCAAGGGATCGGCTTTGCCATCCCGGTCAACATGGCCAAGAACATCATCCCCCAGTTAAGGGACAAGGGACGGGTCACTCGGGGGTGGCTCGGTGTTTCCATACAGCCCATAACGCAGGAGCTGGCACAATCCTTCGGCCTGGCGGCTACAAAGGGGGGGGCGCTGGTTGCCGACGTGGTAAAGGAGAGCCCAGCCGACAAGGCAGGACTGAAGGCGGGTGACATCATACTCGAATTCGACGGAAGGGATATTCACGAGATGAACGAACTCCCCCGGCTCGTTGCGACCACGCCGGTGGGGAAGAAAGTTCCACTCAAGGTGTTGCGCGACGGCAAGCAGGAGGAGCTTACGGTTGCCATCGACTTGTTGAAGGACGGTAGCGATGGTGACGGTCAGTCGCTTGGCACGGACCGGCTCGGCATGACTGTTCGGGAACTGACTAGGGAACTGGCCGCTCAGCTGGGTGCGAAGGATACAAAAGGGGTCGTGGTCGCGGAGGTCAAGCCGGGGAGCGTTGCGGAGGATGCGGGCATTGCGAAGGGGGACATCATCCGGGAAATCAACGGAATGATTATTTCGTCGGTGCCCGACTGCGAAAAGGCGCTGGCAGCCCACAAAAAGGGGAGCCTCATGCGCGTGCTCCTGCGTCGTGGCGACAGTTCGCTGTTTGTGGCACTTAAAGTTGAATGACCCCCGGCTGATGAACGATGCAAGGAGGTCGCCCTGTCGGGCGACCTCTTTTTTTGCCGGTTACGAGGTGAGGTCGAGAAAGGCGAAGAGGCGTTCGAGAGAGGAGTTGATTACCTGCTCCTCCCTCACCCCCGCACATTCCAGCACCTCGAGTGCGGCGGTGAATTCTCCCACCACTTGGGCAATGTGGGCGTCGCTCCCGACTATTACCGGTGTCCCTGCATGTGCAATGAGCTCCGCGAGGGACTCGCAGTTCGGGCGGCTCCCCTTGCGGCTGATGATGAACGAGGAGTTGTTGATTTCCAGGGCGGTGCCGGTCTGACGGGCGGCCTCGACGATTGTTTCATAATGGAGGGGAAAGACGGGGTTACCGGGGTGGGAGATGGCTTTCACCCGGGGATTTGACATGGCCGCGATGACGGCACGGGTGTTCTGATCCGCTCCCAGCCCGTCCATGCCGCACCCTTCGTGGAGGCCTGCCATGACGAAGTCGAGCTTCTGGAGGTATTCCTCGGGGAGATCGAGGGTGCCGTTGAGGTCGATTATGTTGGCCTCCACACCGGTCAGGATGCGTACTCCCTGAATGCTTTGGGGGAAAAACCGCATGGCGCCGAAATGGTAGAGATGGGGACCGCCGGGAATGGCCGGCCCGTGGTCGGTAACGGCCAGAGCCAGAAGCCCTTTGCGGGCCGCTTCCTGTGCCAGTTCGTTGACGGTGGAATAGGCGTGCCCCGAGGCGATGGTGTGGGTGTGCATGTCGGCGACAATCTGCATGAATTTCCAACCTTTTATTGTGTTTGTTGGCTACTGTAGCACAACCTTTATCTGGAGGTCCAGTAATGCGCATTTCGTTGGTGGTGGGGGATTATCTGAAACACTCCTGTCCGGTTCTGGTGGCGGGATGTTTTGAGGAAGATGGGGAGCTGGAATGGATTACCAGGCTGGACCGGGCCATGGAGGGGAGACTCCTGCCCCTCTGCCGGCAGGAGGATTTTGCCGGCAAGCTTGACAAGACCAAGATGGTGCATACCCTGGGTCGACTGCCGGCTGAACGAATCCTCCTGGTCGGCTTGGGGAAACGGAAGGATTTCACCGTGGAGCGCCTGCGGCGAGCCTCAGGAACAATGGTGCAGGTGCTGAAGAAGGCCAGGCTTGAGCGTGGGAGCAGTCTGCTTCTCTGTGTCGCCGGCGACGAACCGGCCAAGATCCGGGCGGTTGCAGAAGGTGCGTTGCTCGGCAGTTATGAGTTCTCTCAGTACAAAACTGCCGCAGGTGATGAGAGTGCTGTCACCGAACTGACCTTCCTCTGTCCTGACAAAAACGTAAGGACTAGCGTGGAGTCGTTTGTTGCTGAAGCCGTCTGCGTCTGCGATGCAGTCTCTTTTGCAAGAGACCTTGTTTCCCAGCCGGGGAATGTGGCTACCCCGACCTATCTGGCAGAAAAAGGGCTGGAGATGGCGGCCCGGCAGGGCATGACGTGCCAGGTGCTGGAGCGGGAGGAGCTGGAACGTCTCGGCATGGAGGCCTTGCTTGCCGTGAGTCGCGGGTCCCACCAGCCGCCGCGGTTCATCATCCTGGAATACCATGGGGATGGCGCGAAAGGACGGCCGGTCGTGCTGGTTGGGAAGGGGGTTACCTTCGATTCGGGGGGGATATCGCTCAAACCAGGGGCCGGGATGGAGCGGATGAAGGACGACATGGCGGGTGCCGCTGCCGTGCTCGGCACGCTCCAGGCTGCCGCCGCCTTGCGCCTCCCTCTGCACTTGGTGGGACTGGTGCCGGCCGCAGAAAACCTTCCCGGCGGTGGGGCATACAAGCCGGGAGATGTGGTGACTGCCATGTCCGGCAAAACCATCGAGGTCATCAACACCGATGCGGAAGGGAGGCTGCTCCTCTGCGATGCCCTTCATTACGCCCAGCGCTATCGCCCGGCCGCGCTCATCGACCTGGCGACCCTGACGGGGGCCTGCATCGTTGCCCTCGGCAACGTCGCCACCGGCCTGATGGGGAACGACAACAATCTCAAACGGTCACTGCAGAGGGCCGGAGAGGCAAGCGGTGAGCGGGTCTGGGAACTTCCCCTCTGGGAGGAGTACGGCGAACTGATGAAGAGCGATATCGCTGACGTGAAAAATGCCGGCGGCCCGACGGCAGGTACCATTTCCGCAGGGTGGTTCCTCCAGCAGTTTGCGGGGAAAGCGCGCTGGGCTCATCTGGATATCGCTGGCACTGCTTGGGAGGAGAAAGGGCAACCCCACATTCCCAAGGGGGCGACGGGGGTTGGGGTGAGGTTGCTGATCGAATACCTCCGTGCTATCTGTTAAGGGGACGGAAGAATGCAGAAATAAAAAAAGGTGTGTCGCAAGACACACCTTTTTTCATAGGCTGGTTAGGCCCGATTACTTTGCGACGGTTTCTGCCAGCTTGAGGGCGATGTCTTTGTAGGGGTTGGCGAACAGGATGATAAGACAGACGACCAGAGCGTAGATGGCGAGAGACTCGATCATGGCGAGACCGATCATCATGGTGGTGAGGATCTTGCCGGAAGCGCCCGGATTACGGGAAACGCCTTCTACCGCACTCTTGACGGCAAGCCCCTGGCCGATACCGGTTCCGAGGGTGCCCAGTGCCATGCCGATACCGGCGGCGAGTACGCACATAGTGAAAAAGCTCATTGTTGGTTCCTCCTTTCGTGAAATATCTCCTAAATAGTATAGGAAGTCGAATGCTTAATGGGCTTCCTCAAGGGAACCCTGGATGTAGATCATGGCCAGCAGCATGAAGACGAAGGCCTGGATGAAGGAGACCAGCACCCCCATGACCATCATGGGGAGGGGTACCAGGAACGGGACGAGCCCGAAGAAGATCATGAGCACCAGTTCGTGGCCGTTCATGTTGCCGAAAAGACGGAGGGAGAGCGAGATGGGGCGACTGAGATGGCCGATGACCTCGATGAAAAACATGATCGGCGCCAGCCACCAGATCGGCCCCATGAAATGCTTGAGGTAATGGAATCCGTGCTCCTTGACCCCGACGATATGGGTGGAAAGGAAGACGATGATGGCGCAGGCGGCGGTGGTGTTGAGATTGGCGGTCGGCGGGTAGAAGCCGGGGACAAGGCCGATCAGGTTGGAGACAAGGACGAAGAGAGCGATGGTCGCGATGAGCGGAAAGTAGGGGCGTCCATGCTCTCCCATGGTCTCTACTACCATGTTTTCGATGCCGCCGACGATGACTTCCATGAAATTCTGCAGGCCGCCGGGAACAGTCTTCAGCCCCTTGGTGGCGAGCAGGGAGACGATCAGCAGGAGGGCCATGACCAGCCAGGTGTAGGCGATGGCATCGGCGCCGGCTTCGGAAATGTGGAACGTCTCCACCAGAAGCTCTCTGAAGAACTGCAAAAACAGTAACGGATGAACCATGGACTACTCTCCTTTTGTGTTCAGCATATAGAGCGCGAGTGCGGTTATGGTCATGACCAGAATTGACAGGCCGAGGAGAAGCCCCCGGATGTCAATGTCAAGCTTTACGATGAGCAGGTATATCAGGGCACCGATGACGGTAAGCCGGAGCAGGTAGCGCAGAATGGCAAAACGCTCGGGGTTTTCCTGCTGCCGGTACAGCACCCGCTGCATGATGCTCAGCAGCCAGTAGTAATTGCCGATGGCAATCAGTCCTCCCGCCAGCACCCCCCCGGCGAACCTGAGTGAGCCGAAACAGGCTCCCCCGATGGTCAGGGCGGCTAGCAGGCACCAACTGCCGGTAGTGACGGCAGTGAAGTAGTCATTCTCCTTTATCGTCACCACGGTCATTTCTGTGAATTTCTTTGCCGGCAATGATGTAGATGTTCCGGAAGCCGGCCGCTATGCCGAAAAAGAGAAAGATAAAGAAAAACCATGGGCCGGTTCCGAGCCACTTGTCCAGCTGCAGCCCGATGAATACCCCGATGGCAATGGCAAGCGCCACCGAGATTCCCATGCTCGACACCATTCCCAGGGTTTTTATCAGGCTCTTTGTATCCTTTTCCATGGTCGGAACCTGACTGCCAGAGTATGGTGAAAAACCAAAGCTAAATAGCATATTGGGCCAATCGTGTCAACTACCTTTTTGCCGACGGGCTACAGGGCCTTGAATGCCTTGCGGGCCGCCGCGATGGTCCGATCGAGGTCGCTGTCGCTATGGGCAGCGGAAACAAAGGCGGTTTCGAACTGGGAGGGGGCCAGATAGATGCCTTCTTCCAGCATGGTGCGGAAATATGTTGCGAAGGCCTTCGTGTCACATTGGGCTGCGGTCGGCCAGTCGCGGACCTCGCCCCTCGTGAAGAAGGCGCAGAACATGCTCCCGACACGGGTGGAATAGATCGGGTAGCCTGCGTCTTTGGCCGCCTGGGCGATACCGGCCGACAGACAGGCGCTCTTCTCTTCCAGCTTCCGGTAGAAGCCTTCCTGTTGGAGCAATCGCAGGGTGGCAATGCCTGCGGTCATGGCGAGCGGATTACCGGAGAGGGTGCCGGCTTGGTAGACGCCGCCCGAAGGGGAAAGGAGTTGCATGATCTCCTTCTTACCGCCGAACGCGCCAACCGGGAGGCCCCCGCCGATGATTTTTCCCAGGGTGGTCATGTCGGGGGTGACGCCGTACACCTCCTGGGCGCCGCCATAGGCAACCCGAAAGCCGGACATCACCTCGTCGAAGATAAGAACGATCCCTTCGTTCGTGCAGATGTCCCGCAGCCCTTCAAGGAAACCATCTCGGGGTGGAACGGTCCCCATGTTGCCGGCCACCGGCTCGACGATGATGCAGGCGACCTCTCCGCTGTTTTCGGCGATGAGGGTACGCACCGATTCCAGGTCGTTGAAGGTCGCAGTCAGGGTAAGCTTGGCGAAATCCTTCGGCACTCCGGGGGAGTCGGGGACTCCGAAGGTGGCTGCTCCGGAGCCGGCCTTCACCAGTAGGGCATCGGCGTGACCGTGATAGCAACCGGCGAATTTCAGTATCTTGTCCCGACCGGTATATCCACGGGCAAGGCGGATCGCGCTCATGGTAGCCTCGGTGCCGGAACTTACCATCCGCACCATTTCTATAGAGGGGACCGCCTGTACGACCATTTCCGCCAGAATTATCTCCAGTTCGGTTGGCGCCCCAAAGCTGCTTCCATTTGCCACTGCGGCCAGCACCGCAGTAACGACGTCGGGATGGCAATGCCCCAGGATCATCGGTCCCCAGGAACCGACATAATCTACGAATTCATTACCGTCTTCATCGTAAATTTTGGAGCCATTCGCCTTTTTGATGAAGAGAGGGTCGAAGCCGACAGACTTGAAGGCGCGTACCGGGCTGTTGACACCACCGGGTATGTATTGCTGGGCCTCTTGAAACAACTGCACGGAACGTCCGTTTTTCATGGCTTGCCACCTCACTTGTTTTTTCTCGCTACGACGTGGGCGTGGTACCACATAACTCCGCATGATGTCAAGGGTTAATAGCGCGCGGAAGAGCGGTGCCGGACTGTGCCGGAGCCGGGAAAAACCGCGGCCAGAGGCGAAAAAATTAGAACTTTTTTTTCTTGACAATAATTTGGAAATGAAATAAGTTTCGACCAATTGAAATTGTATACAGTATACGCTTCTGAAGGAAAATCTGTGTACGATCCAGTGGTTACTGATGCGGTAGAAGCGTAAAAACTGGCTAAAGAGTCTGTTTCAATCTGCAACAAAACATTTTTAACGTTTTTAGAAAATTGGAGGGAAAAGATGCTTGGTGCTTATCTACCCATAATCGTCCTGGTAACGATTGCAATCCTGTTCGGCCTTGGCTCGCTTATTTTTTCGTCCCTTATCGGACCGAAAAAGCCTTCCGAAGTAAAACTGGCTCCTTACGAGTGTGGGTGCGAGCCGGTCGGAAGTGCGCGCGAGCGGTTCTCGATCAAGTTCTACATCATTGCGATGCTCTTCATCCTGTTTGACATAGAGGCGGTGTTCCTCTATCCGTGGGCGGTTGTCTTCAAGAAGTTCATCGCCGCCGGCCTCGGTCCATTCATTCTTGCTGAGATGGGTGTCTTCATCGTCATTCTCTTCGTCGGCTACATATACGTTTGGAAAAAAGGAGCATTGGAATGGGAGTAGATCAGCAGCCATTGGGTGATAACATCATTACCGCGTCGTTGGACGGCCTGGTCAACTGGGCACGTAAATCGTCGATCTGGCCCATGACCTTCGGTCTGGCCTGCTGCGCCATCGAGATGATGGCCACCGGGGCGTCCCACCACGACCTGGACCGTTTCGGCATCATCTTCCGGGCGTCACCCCGTCAGTCGGACTGTATCATCATCGCTGGTACGGTCACCAAGAAGATGCTTCCTGTGATCAAGACCGTTTATGAGCAGATGCCGGAGCCGAAGTGGGTCGTGGCCATGGGGGCATGCGCCTGTTCGGGGGGCATTTTCGATACGTACAGCGTGGTACAGGGGATCGATGAAGCGCTTCCTGTTGATGTCTATATCCCCGGCTGTCCTCCGCGCCCCGAGGCGCTCCTCTTCGGACTGATGAAGCTCCAGGACAAGATCATGAAGGAGAAAAACTCCTTCGGTTCGTCAATCGGCCTCGGTGAGAGGCTGGAGCCGGCTGCGTAAGGGATCAATACCAAAGGAAAAGGTATGACTAATATGGCTGAGAACAATCGTGCAGTGATGGGGCTGAAGGAAAAATTTGCTTCTTCTCTTTTGGAAATCAAGGAATTCCGCGGTGAAGTGACGGTGACCGTCAAGAAAGAGGACATCATCGCAATCTGCAAATGCCTGAAGGAAGAGATGGGGTATAACCTGCTGACCGACGTGACTGCGGTTGACTATTGCGGGAAAGCTCCCCGTTTCATGGTGGTCTACAACCTGTACTCTATTCCCACCAAGGACCGTCTCAGGGTCAAGGCACCGGTGGAGGAGTCGGACACGTCCATTGCCAGCGCCACCTGCCTCTGGAATGCCGCCAACTTCCTGGAGCGTGAAGTGTATGATCTGTTCGGCATCACCTTCACCGGCCATCCTGACCTGCGCAGAATCCTCATGACGGACGACTGGGTCGGTCACCCGCTGCGGAAGGACTATCCGCTCCAGGGCCCGGATCGCGAACCGTACAAGGGCAGGCTGTCCTAATTTAAACCATACGCTTACAAAACTTATTCTATCCAACACATAGAGGCGACGAATGGCTAGTACAGAGATCATGACAGTAAACATGGGCCCGCAGCACCCGAGTACGCACGGGGTTTTGCGGCTAGTTGTCGAACTGGACGGTGAAGTAATCCAGAAGATCACGCCGCACATCGGGTACCTGCACCGGGGGGTCGAGAAGCTGTCGGAGCACCGGACCTACCACCAGACACTCCCCCTGACCGACCGACTCGACTACCTTGCTCCCATGAGCAACAACCTCGGCTACGTGCTGGCGGTTGAAAAACTGCTCGGGATTGAGGTGCCGGAGAGAGCTCAGACGATCCGGGTTATAATGGCCGAATTGACTCGTCTCAAGTCCCATCTCGTCTGGATCGCCTGCCATGCCCTCGACATCGGGGCCATGACGGTCTTCATTTACGCCTTCCGTGAGCGCGAGAAGGTAATGGCCATCTACGAAAAGATCTCCGGTGCGAGGATGACGAGCAACTACTTCCGTATCGGCGGGCTTTCCTCCGAGGTCTACGACGGGTTCGAGAGAGATGTGAAGGAAGTTGTTGACACCTTTCCCGGCCATTTCGACACTTACGAGGGGCTTCTGACCAAGAACACCATCTGGGTCCAGCGGACCGTCGGTAATGGTGTGATCTCGGCCGAAGACGCCATAGATTACGGTATCACCGGCCCGGCACTGCGCGGCTCGGGCGTAGACTGGGACCTGCGGAGAGACAATCCCTACAGTGGTTATGAAAAGTATAACTTCCAGGTGCCGGTCGGTAAGAACTGCGACACCTATGACCGGTACAAGGTACGCCTCGTGGAGATGCGCGAAGCGGTGAAGATCATCAAACAGGCTTTGGACTCCCTCAAACCGGGGCCGATTTTGGCCGATGCGCCTCAGGTCTGCTACCCTCCGAAGGATGATGTCTACAACACCATTGAAGGGCTGATCCACCACTTCAAGATTGCCAGCGAAGGCTTTCCTGTTCCGGAAGGGGAGGTGTACCAGTCGGTGGAAAATCCCAAAGGTGAGTTGGGGTACTATCTGGTCAGCGATGGCGGGAACAAACCGTACCGGATGCGGATTCGTCCCCCCTCATTCGTCAACCTCGGTGCTATCGAGAAAATGGCAAAAGGTGCCATGATTGCCGACCTCGTAGCGGTCATCGGAACGCTCGACATCGTCCTTGGCGAAATCGACAGGTAACTCACTTATTAAAGGAGATGGAGTACATGAGTAACGCTCCAGCCGAAGAAATACCGACTGCAGATATCGATTTGGCACTTGCCAATCACGTCATCGACAAGTACCTGACCCTGCCGGGCAACCTGATGCCGGTCCTTCAGGGAATCCAGGAAGAATACGGTTACGTGCCCAAACCGACCATCGACCTGGTGGCGGAGCGGCTGAACATTTACCCGAGCCAGATCTACGGTGTCCTCACCTTCTATGCCCAGTTCCACCTCAAGCCGCGGGGGAAGTTCATTATCAGGGTCTGCGTTGGAACTGCGTGCCACGTCCAGGGCGCTCCTCGTATCGTTGAGACGTTCTTTGATAAGCTGGGAATTGGACACGCTGAAACCACTCCCGACTTGCGCTTCACTTTCGAGAAGGTCGCCTGTCTCGGTGCCTGTGGTATGGCACCACTGGCCATGGTGAATGATTCCACCTACGGTTCGATGACGGTGCAGAAAGTCGGAGAGATTATTGCCGATTACAGCCAGAGGCCGATGAAGAAGTAGCTCGATACTTATCCAGTAGGGGACTATTCGTCATGAGCGAAAACGCAGCGATAAAAATTCTGATCTGCCAGGGAACTGGTGGCGTTTCCATGGGTGCCAAGGACGTTGAGGCGGCATTCATCAAGCAAATCGCGGAAAAAGGTGTTGATGCCGTCGTCGGCAAGCGCTGTGACGTCATCAAGACCGGTTGCCGCGGCCTCTGCGCAAACGATGTCCTCGTCGATATCATCACCCCTGAGCAGGGACGGGTCACCTACGACTTTGTCAAGGCGGAAGAGGTCGAACAAATCGTCGAAGAGCACATTATCAACAAGACAACCATGGAGAAACGGAAGGCGAAGCCCTACTACAACACCTTCGTCGACCAGCAGATGCGCATCGTCATGACCGGTTGTGGTCAGATAGACCCCGATAGCCTGGATGCCTATCTGGAAGAGGATGGCTTCAAGGCGATCGAAAAATGCATCAAGTCCATGAAGCCTGCTGAAGTTACCGAGGAAGTCAAGAAGTCGGGACTGCGTGGTCGTGGTGGTGGTGGATTCCCCACCGGCATGAAATGGTCCTTCTGCGCCGCTTCGCCTGGCGACAAAAAGTACCTGATCTGCAACGCCGACGAGGGCGACCCCGGTGCCTTTATGGACCGCTCAGTTCTCGAAGGGGACCCCTTCTGTATCATCGAGGGGATGATGATCGCTGCCTATGCAATAGGCTGCTACTACGGCTACGTCTACGTCCGGGCCGAGTACCCGCTGGCCATCGAGCGCTTGCAGCGTGCCATCGATACCTGCTACGAGAAGGGCTGGCTTGGCAAGAACATCCAAGGGTGGGGCTTCGACTTCGACATGCGGATAAAAATGGGTGCGGGCGCCTTCGTCTGTGGCGAAGAGACCGCGCTCATGGCCTCCATCGAAGGCGAGCGCGGTATGCCACGACCCCGTCCTCCGTTTCCGGCGGTCAAGGGTCTGTGGGGTAAGCCGACCAACATCAACAACGTGGAAACCTTTGCCAACGTCCGTCATATCATCAACAAGGGTGCCGATTGGTATGCATCCCTTGGCACCGAGACGACCAAGGGGACCAAGATCTTCGCCGTGACCGGGAAGGTCAAGCATACGGGTCTCGTCGAGGTTCCGGCCGGGATGACGGTCCGTCAGGTCATCTACGATGTCTGTGGCGGCATCGCCAACAACCGCAAGTTCAAAGCGGTTCAGGCGGGGGGGCCGTCCGGGGGTTGCATCCCCGCGGAAGTGCTCGACACTCCTGTTGACTACGACTCTCTCATCAAAGCAGGTGCCATGATGGGGTCCGGTGGACTAGTGGTCATGGACGAGACCACCTGCATGGTGGACGTGGCCAAGTTCTTTCTTGCCTTTACCAGAATGGAGTCGTGCGGCAAGTGTGTCCCCTGCCGGATTGGCCTCAAGGCCATGCTCGATATTCTTACGCGGATCACTGAAGGAAGGGGTGAGGCCCAGGACATCGAGACTCTTCTGGAGATGGGGACCACCATCAAGAAGGCGTCTCTCTGCGGCCTTGGCCAGACAGCTCCGAACCCGATCCTCTCTACAGTCAAGTATTTCCGCCACGAGTACGAGGCACACATCAACGACAAGCGCTGCCCCTCCAACTGCTGCAAGGAACTGCTCCTGTGGCAGGTGGTGGAAGACAAGTGTGTCAAGTGCGGCGCCTGCCTCAAGGCCTGCCCTTCCAACGCCATCCGCTGGGAGAAAGGGCAAGTCGCTTTTCTCATCAAGGAAAACTGCACCAAGTGCAAGTCTTGTTACGACGCCTGCCGTTTCATGGCCATTGAGTAGCTGATCACCAAGTAAACATCCGAGGGAGAACAGAGGGCGAGATGGTAAATCTTACAATCGACGATACACAGGTAACGGTACCGAAAGACGCTACCATATTTGATGCGGCCAAGGCAGCCGGCATAAGAATACCGATCCTCTGTCACGATAAGAAGCTCCAGCCGTTCGGCGGATGCCGTATGTGTCTCGTGGAGGTTGAGCAGATGAAGGGACGGCAGATTCCCGCCTGCACCACCCCGGTGACCGAGGGGATGATCGTTCGGACTACCACCGACGAAATTGTCAAGGCCCGTAAGCTGGTGCTGGAACTCTTGCTGCTCAAGCACCCCATCGACTGTCCGGTCTGCGATGCGGCTGGTGACTGTGACCTCCAGAATCTTACCTATGAATACAAGGTCAACCTCAACCGCTTCCAGGACGAAAAATTCCAACACCAGATCGACTACGAGAACCCCCTCATAGAGCGGGACATGAACCGCTGCATCCACTGCGGCAAGTGTGCCCGGATATGCGACGAGATCGTTTCCTACGGGGCCTATACGTTCATGAACCGTGGTATCGAGGCGAAGATAGGGACCGAGTTTGATGGTCCCCTCAACTGTGAATTCTGCGGTTCCTGCGTCTCGGTCTGTCCCGTGGGCGCGCTCATCTCTCGTCCCTTCAAGTTCAAGGCCCGCTGGTGGGCTCTCAATAAGGTAAAATCGGTTTGTTCCTACTGCGGTACCGGCTGCCAATTGACTCTGGGGGTCAAGGACGGCAAGGTCCTCACCACCATTTACGACGAGAACCAGGGCTTCCATAATGGCCAACTCTGTACCCGGGGGCGTTTCGGTTACCAGTTTGTCAACAGCGACAAGCGTCTGGCAACACCGCTCATCCGGAAAAATGGTGTCCTGCAGCAGGCCAGCTGGGACGAGGCGCTGACTCTCGTCGCTGCAAAGCTTGCCGAGGCGAAAAATGCCGGCGGAAAAGCAGTTGCTGGCTTGGTAACCGCACGGCTCACGAATGAGGAACTGTTCCTCTTCAAGAAACTCTTCAAGGACGGTCTCGGCTCGGACAACATTGACCATTCGGCGGGGTATGCCCATGCAGCCCTCACCGCAGGTGCAATGGAGAGCTTTGGTACCGTAGCTTCACCGGCGGCCATTTCTGATATCCAGGCATCCGACCTCCTGCTCGTGGTGAAGACTGATGCCTACGAAACCCACCCGGTACTCGGCTTCGAAATCAATCTGGGGGTCAAGCGCAAGGAGATCGACCTCAGGATCATCTCAGATAAGCGCGGCAAGCTGGCCAAACTTCCCAAGGCAGTTACCTACGTTCACAAGCCGGGACAGGAAGTGGCGCTGGTCAATGCCCTTGCCCAGGTGATCCTGGCCGAAAATCTTCAGGATGCCACTGCTACTGGTATTGAAGGATTTGAAGCCCTGAAGCAACAACTGGCAGATTACGCTCCCGAAAACGTTGCTGCAACCTGTGGCCTGGATGCTGATGCCATCAAGAACCTTGCTAGAGACTATGCCAAGGCAGCAAAGGCGCTTATCATCCTTCCTCTTGGCCTCGGCTATCCGGGCCACGGCAAAGCCCTGGCACAGGCCATCGCCAATCTGACACTGCTGACCGGCAAGGTCGGCAAGGAAGGGTGCGGGGTCCTCTACCTGGGTGAGAAGAACAACAGCCAGGGTGCGGCAGACCTCGGCGTCTACCCGACTGCCGGTGGTGCCGATGCGGATGCCATCATGACGGGCTGTCTGAACGGCTCCATCAAGACTCTGATCGTGGCTGGAGAAAATCCGGTTGTCTCCTACCCCGACCGGAAGCGGGTGGAGGCAGCGCTCGACAAGGTGGAATTCCTCGTTGTGCAGGACCTCTTCCTGACTGAAACGGCGGCCAAGGCCCACGTGGTGTTGCCGGCCTGTTCATTTGCCGAGAAGGGCGGTACCTACACCAGCGTCGGGCGTGCGGTGCAGCGGATTAACCAGGCCATCAAACCTGTTGGAGAAGCACGGAGCGATTTTGCCATCCTCAATGGTCTCGTCGCCAGCCTAACCGGTAGTGCGCCCTATGCCGATGTAGCGGCGGTATTCGCCGAGATCGCGGCAACCGTTCCCGCCTATGCCGGCCTCTCTTTGGCCGAACTGGGTGACACAGGGGCCATTCTTCCTGTCACGATAAAACCGCGCTTCGTGCCGGCAGGGGCTGCGGTAATCCCGGTGGAGAGCGGCAAGTTAGCCCTCGTAACCGGAAGTGCTCTCTATCACTGTGGGACCATGTCCCGCTTCGGTGAAGGCCCCATGCACGTATGTCCGGAAGGCTACGTGGAACTGGGGCGCGACGATGCTCGGGCTCTCAGTGTCAAAGAGGGGGATACGGTTGTGGTCAAATCCGCATCCGGAGAACTCAAGCTAAAGGCCAAGGTTGGAACACGCATGCCCCAAGGGGTTGTCTTTGCCCCTTACCATTTTGGCGAGGCATCCGTCAATAGCATCGCCGCCGGTGCGGCGGTAACCTGGGTCAGCATCAGTAAGTAGCAACTACTCCTATACCAATTATTTTCGAGGGGAAGAGGAACACATGGACGCTCTATTAGCACTGCCACCGATGTACTATGTCGCCATGGTCGCCAAGGTTCTCGTAGCCTTTGTATTCGTACTGTTGACGGTGGCTTATGCAACCTACGCAGAACGGAAAGTCATCGGTTTCATGCAGGTACGGCTGGGACCGATGCGGACCGGTTGGTATGGCCTTCTCCAGCCGATTGCGGACGGGCTCAAACTTTTTTTCAAGGAAGAGATCATCCCGAAACAGGCGAGTACCTTTGCCTTCCTGGTTGCACCGCTCATCGCCCTGGTGCCCGCGTTCATCTCCTTTGCCGTCATCCCCTTCGGCGGCAACATCGAAGTATTCGGCTACACGATCCCTCTGCAGATTGCATCGGTGTATGACCCCCAGGTAGGTAAAGTGCTCGACTTAAATGTCGGCGTTCTCTATATACTCGGCATGGCGTCCCTCGGCGTTTACGGCATTGTCCTTGCCGGGTGGTCCTCCAACAGCAAATACTCTCTGCTGGGTGGTCTCCGCGCTTCGGCACAGATGATCTCCTACGAACTGGCCGCAGGCCTTGCAATCATTACTGTCTTTCTCATGTCGGGATCTCTTTCCCTTAACCAGATCGTTGCGGACCAGGCCGGGGCCTTCGGTGTAACCGGATGGTACCTGTTCCGTAACCCCTGCACCTTTGTGGCAGGGATCATATTCTTCATCTGCTCAATTGCTGAAATCAACCGCACCCCCTTCGACCTTCCCGAAGCGGAAACAGAACTGGTCTCCGGCTTCTGTACCGAGTATTCCAGTATGAAATACGCCATGTTCTTCATGGCTGAGTATGCCAACATGGTAACGGTCTGCGCGGTCACTACGACCCTTTTCCTGGGAGGGTGGCATGGGCCGGCGTTCCTTCCGGGATGGATGTGGTTCGTTGCCAAGGTCTATTTCCTGATCTTCTGCTGCATGTGGATTCGGGCTACCTACCCGCGCTACCGTTATGACCAGCTTATGCGACTGGGATGGAAGGTATTTCTGCCGATCACGCTGGTACTTGTTGTTCTCACCGCTCTCTGGATTATGGCGTTTGGAACCGAACCGTGGTTTTCATTCATCATGTAGGGATTAATAACGAAAAGAGGTAAATTCGCATGATAATGCCATTGCTGCAAGGTCTGAAGATAACGTTTCTCCACATGTTCAAGAAGCCGGTTACCCTCCAGTATCCGAAAGAACGACCCGTCGTCGTCCCGAATTACCGTGGACTTCACGCTCTCAAGGTTTCCCATGAACAGGCTAAATGTGTTGCCTGTTATCTCTGCCCGACGGTCTGCCCGGCTAAATGTATTACCGTTGAGGCGGGAGAGGACGCAAAGCACGACAAGTATGCGGCACGCTACGAAATAGACCTGCTCCGCTGCATATTCTGCGGATACTGCGTTGAGGCCTGCCCCGTCGATGCACTGAAGATGACCCAGGAGTTTGAACTGGCCAACTATAAGCGTGAAGACTTCGTTTTCGTTAAAGAAAGACTCTTAGAAAAGAAATAAAGGAGCAGCAATGGAAACCCTCTTCTTTACCATTGTGGCAGCAGTGGCTGTCCTTTCCAGCATCCTGGTCATCACCTGCAAGAACCCGATCAACAGCGCACTGTCTCTGGTCATGACCTTCTTTTGCCTGGCGACCTTCTACGTCATGCTGGATGCTCCGTTCATGGCGGCCATCCAGGTCATTGTCTACGCGGGTGCGATCATGGTCCTCATCGTCTTCGTCATCATGCTCCTCAATATCAGGAGTGAAACGGGGAAACGTACGAACCATGCCGTTGCCGTCAGTAGCATTCTTGCCTTCTTTGTACTCTTTGAGGCCTGCTACTTCCTGTTCCGAAGCACGCCAGCCAAGGAAGGGATGGGGCCGCTTACCAGCAACGTGATCGAAAAGATCGGGCATACCGAATTGATAGGGAAGGCCATGTACAGCGAATTCCTCCTCCCCTTTGAGATTACGTCACTGCTACTTCTGGTCGCTATTATCGGTGCAGTTATCCTGTCGAAAAAGAAAATCTAACCAGTCAGGGGTGATGAAATGTTAGAGAAGTACCTCATTCTGAGCGCAATACTGTTCTCCATCGGGACCCTCGGGGTGCTGATCAGACGAAACGCCATCGTCATCTTCATGTGCGTCGAGATGATGCTCAACGCAGTCAACCTGACATTCATTGCCCTTTCAAAACACTTGGGCAATATCGACGGTCAGGTCTTCGTCTTCTTCGTCATGACGGTTGCTGCTGCCGAGGCGGCTGTCGGTCTGGCGCTGATGATTGCCTTCTTCAAGAACCGCGAGTCGATCGACGTAGAAGATATTAATGTGATGAAGTTGTAACTGCACTCAAGTTTCAGGAACTATACGGACAAGGAGTCTGGAATGTTTGATAATGTATGGCTTATACCTCTCTTTCCCCTGATCGGTTTTTTGATTAACGGATTATTCGGAAAGGCCATCAAGGAAGAAAAGGTGATCGGCGGGATTGGCGCGCTCGCAGTGCTTTGCTCTTTCGCGGTGGCGTGCATGACGCTCTTCAACATCATATCCCTGCCAGTTCACGAACGGGTGCATAATGTCCCGGTATTCACGTGGATAAAATCAGGGACATTCCAGGCTGATGTCGCCTTCCTGATCGATCCCCTTTCCTGCGTCATGCTCATGGTGGTGACAGGAGTCGGATTCCTGATTCATGTTTACTCCATCGGTTACATGCACGGTGAGGAAGGGTTCTACCGTTTCTTCGCCTACCTCAACCTGTTCACCTTCTCCATGCTCCTCTTGGTGATGGGGAACAACCTGCTCCTCATGTTCGTCGGTTGGGAGGGTGTCGGTCTCTGCTCATATCTTCTCATTGGCTACTATTTCCACAAGAAATCCGCCGGAGATGCAGGCAAAAAGGCATTCGTCATGAACCGGGTCGGTGACTTCGGGTTTCTTCTCGGCGTGTTCACCCTCTACTGGTGGCTTGGCCAGAATCATGGTATCTGGACCATACAATTTACCGAACTTGCCAAGCATGCCGAACTCTTCCAGGGGTGCACGCTGCTGACGGTTATAACGCTTGTCTTCTTCGTCGGCGCCACTGGTAAATCTGCACAGATACCACTCTACACATGGTTGCCTGATGCTATGGAGGGCCCGACGCCGGTTTCTGCACTCATCCATGCAGCCACCATGGTCACTGCCGGTGTCTACATGATCGGTCGCATGAATTTCCTCTACATACAAGCTCCCACCACCATGATGGTGGTAGCTCTCATCGGTGGCGCAACGGCACTGTTCGCTGCCACCATCGGCACGGCTCAGAACGACATCAAACGGGTCCTTGCCTACTCCACCGTCTCCCAGCTCGGCTACATGTTCTTGGCCATGGGGGTCGGAGCCTTTGCCGCAGGCATTTTCCACCTGATGACCCACGCCTTCTTCAAGGCCTGTCTGTTCCTCGGGTCCGGTGCCGTTATTCACTCCATGCACCACGCCCTGCACCACTGTCATTCCCATGATGACGCACAGGACATGCGAAACATGGGTGGCTTAAAGTCGAAAATGCCCCTTACTTACGGTACGTTCCTCATTGCAACCATCGCGATCGCAGGTATCCCAGGCTTTGCTGGTTTCTTCTCAAAAGACGAAATTCTCTGGCAGGCGTTTGCCAATCCGCACCACGGCAGCCTGAACATTCTGCTCTGGGCCTTCGGTGCTTGTGCGGCGCTGCTTACCGCTTTCTACATGTTCCGTCTCGTATTCATGACCTTTCACGGGGAATGCCGGATTACCCCCAAGGCAAAGGACCACCTCCACGAATCACCCATGGTGATCGTTTTCCCGCTCATCGTTCTCGCGTTTCTGTCGGTGGTCGGCGGCTATATCGGCATGCCGAAGATCCTCGGTGAATTGCTTGGCGGAATACCCAACTACTTTGAACACTTCCTGGCGCCCGTATTTGAATTTTCAGAGGAGTTCACCAAGGCACATGCCCATGTCGCCGGTCACCATAGCGTGGCGCTTGAATGGGGACTCATGGGGCTGTCGGTTCTGATTGCCTTTGTCGGTATCGGCATCGCCTTCGTCCTCTATGTGAAGGACACTACGATTCCCGCAAAGTTCACCTCTGCTTTTCCGGCCCTGCACCGGGCGGTGTACAATAAATGGTACATTGACGAGCTCTATGATTTCCTCTTCGTCAACCCCTGCAAGGCCTTGGGGAATTTCCTCTGGAAAGGGTTCGACGTGGTCGTGGTGGACGGTATTGTCAACGGAGTGGGGAGCATCGTCATGGGCTTCAGTGGCATACTGCGCTACATCCAGTCGGGCTATGTATTTAACTATGCGTTCAGCATGACCCTCGGCGCCGTAGTGATTGTTGCGTTCTATATCTTCCGGTAGTACCCAGACAATTTTTAACAGGAGCAAAAGGAGCAGAGTAAATGAACCAGATGCCCGCGTTACTGAGCATAATTACTTTCACACCGCTGATTGGGGTAATTCTTCTCCTCTTCATCAACAAGAATAACCACTCCGTACTCCGCGGACTCACAATGGTGGTGACTCTTATTGCCTTCCTGGCATCCCTGCCGCTGGTTACCGGGTTCCAGACCAACGCCGAGTTTCAGTTCGTGGAGATGGTTCCCTGGATCGCAGCCGGGCCCTTCCAGATGAACTATCACGTCGGTATTGACGGTATCAGTCTCTGGCTCGTGATCCTCACCACCTTCATAATGCCGATCGCGGTGCTTTCCACCTGGACCGCCGTGGAGGAAAAGGTCAAGGAATACATGATCTGCCTGCTGCTGCTTGAAGTAGGCATGCTCGGGGCCTTCATCTCCATCGATCTGTTCCTCTTCTACATCTTCTGGGAAGTCATGCTCATTCCGATGTACTTTATCATCGGTATCTGGGGCGGCAAGCGGAAGATCTACGCAGCCGTCAAGTTCTTCATCTACACCATGGTCGGTTCGCTCCTCATGCTGGTGGCTCTTATCTTCCTCTACTTCAAGGCAGGTGCTGGCGATTTCAACCTGCTCCACTTCTACCAGGTTGCTCTTGACCCGGGGACCCAGACCTGGCTGTTCCTTGCTTTCGCACTTGCATTTGCCATTAAAGTTCCTATGTTTCCTCTTCACACCTGGTTGCCCGACGCGCATACCGAAGCACCGACAGCCGGCTCCGTTATCCTGGCCGCCATCCTCCTGAAGATGGGCACTTACGGTTTTGTCCGCTTTGCCATGCCGCTTTTCCCCGATGCCACTGAGAAGTTTACTCCGTTATTCGCCACCCTGTCGGTCATTGGTATCATTTATGCTGCACTGGTAGCCATGGTGCAGGAGGACGTCAAAAAACTGGTCGCCTACTCATCTGTCGCCCACCTTGGTTTCGTCATGCTCGGTGTGTTTGCCCTCAATCAGCAGGGGGTAGCGGGCGGCCTGCTGCAGATGCTCAATCACGGGGTTTCCACCGGAGCACTCTTCCTTATCGTCGGCTTTATCTATGAACGCCGGCATACCCGGCTGATCACCGACTTTGGCGGCCTCTCCAAGCAGATGCCGATCTTTGCCACAGTCTTTATGATCGTAACTCTGTCGTCCATCGGCCTACCCGGTACAAACGGCTTCGTCGGCGAGTTCCTCGTCCTGCTCGGTGCCTTCGAGAGCAAACTGCGCTGGTACACCATCATTGCAACCAGTGGTGTCATTCTTTCCGCCGTCTATATGCTCTGGATGTTCCAGCGGGTCATGTTCGGCGAGCTCAACAATCCCAAGAATCAGACCTTGAAAGACCTCAACGCACGCGAGATAGTCATCATGGTGCCGCTCATAATCATGATCTTCGTCATGGGTGTTTATCCCACTCCTTTTATCGATAAGATGAACCCGGCAATCGACAGGATGATTCAGCTTACCAAAACCAAGCAGGCTGCGCGCCTTCAGCAGCAAATGCCTGCAATGCTCCCCCAGGCAGCTCCCATGGCGGCTCCCCCCGCTCTGGAGATGAAGTAACACGATAACGGTTTCAGAATAGTCACCGGAGGAAATATTTGATGGAAACACTCGTTATGCCAGCCATAAACTTCGCCGCAATCATGCCTGAGACGATCTTGTCGATCGTTGCCATGGTGCTGCTGCTCCTCAACGTCTTCGTTCCCGGCGAGCAGAAGGCCTACTTGGCTTACCTGAGCTTAATCGGCATCGTCGTCGCCTTCTTCAGCGTCGTCAGCGGCTGGAATGCTCCGCTTCCTATGCAGGAAGGGTTCAACGGCTCCGTGCTGCAAGACAACTTCTCCCTCTTCTTCAAGGCGATATTTCTCATCTCAGCCGGGCTGGCGGTCCTGATCTCCGACCACTACATGGTCAAGGAAGAGTGCAACTATGGCGAACTCTATCCGCTTATCCTCTTTGCAACGGCCGGCATGATGCTGATGGCGTCCGGCACGGACCTCATGACCATCTTCCTTGGTCTGGAGGTTCTTTCGGTCTCCCTTTATGTGCTGGCCGGCTACAACCGTTCCAACATCAAGTCAAACGAGGCTGGTCTCAAGTACTTTCTTCTCGGGGCCTTTTCAACCGGGTTTCTCCTCTACGGTATGGCACTTACCTACGGTGCCACCGGCACCACCAAAATTGCTAAGATAGCCTCAGCAGCAGCCTTGGACGCCACCCTTTCCAGCAACCCGATGTTTGTGGTCGGCATGCTGCTCATGGCGGTGGGGTTCTCTTTCAAGATCGCAGCTGCTCCGTTCCACATGTGGACCCCTGACGTTTATGAAGGAGCACCGACCCCCATGACCGCCTTTATGTCAGCAGGACCTAAGGCTGCCGGTTTCGCTGCTTTCATTCGCGTGCTCATGGTTGCTATGCCAACGCTCAAGGCCGATTGGAGTGACCTTCTCTGGATACTGGCAGTGCTGACCATGACCGTTGGTAATATCATAGCCCTGAGCCAGAACAACATCAAACGGATGCTCGCCTACTCTTCCATTGCCCATGCAGGGTATGCTCTGGTCGGTTTTACCGCAGGCAATGGCGAAGGAACTGCCGGCATTCTCTTCTACATGCTCTCCTATGCATTCATGAACATCGGTGCCTTTGCCATCATCATCTTGGTGGGCAAGAAGGGTGAACCGAACAACAATGTGGAAGATTACGCCGGATTCGGCGTCAAACATCCGGTGCTTGCCATGATCATGGCGCTCTTCCTTTTCTCCCTTGCGGGGATGCCACCCACCGCCGGCTTTGTCGGTAAGTTCTATCTCTTCTCCGCCGCACTCAAATCCGGATATGTCTGGCTCGTCGTCATCGGTGTCCTCAACAGTGCCGCTTCGTGCTATTATTATCTCCGGGTCATGGTCTACATGTATATGAAGGACCCGGTTGAGGAATTCGACTGGATGAAGCTCAGTCCCGCAATCTGGGCATCCATCGCTATCTCGGCGGTAGGTGTCATCGTGCCGGGGATCGTGCCGAGCATCATCCTGCAACTGGCACAGAAAGCGATACTTCTCTAGTCAGGCATGTTATGAAAAATGAGAGCCCCTCTTCCCACCGGTAGAGGGGTTTTTTCGTCTATACCCTTACGAAATACAATAGGTTGCTTGGAGCCCAGTTGCATGGTGCTGGAATACAATTATTGCGGTTTGTACTGAATATATGGAATCTGCACAACTTGAAAGACTTCTCAATCGCTTAGTGTGGGCTTCCCGGCGCCATCACGCTGCACTGGAATCCTTAGACGAAGAAACGGCCAACCGCCAGGCAGATGTCATAGCACGGATTGCCGCTGGCATCCTTGGTGGGGGTGAGGCTGGAGAGGAGGGGCTTGTTACGCTTACTCGCAATCCAGACCCGGTGGTGGCTGGGATGGCAGCGGTCTACCTGCTCCCCCGTAAACCGGAAGAGGCGCTGATGGCGCTGCGTCGTGTTGCGCGCGAGGCAGGGCTCATCGGATTCCGCGCCCGGTGCGCAATCGATCGTTGGGAAAAAGGTGAATGGGGCTAGTCCAAATTGAACGTGATGGTAGTTTGCGAGCTGCTGGCGGAGCGCCCGTATAATTGATATACTGACGCTGGATGAGGGAGGGGAAATGGGCGAGGTGAAAGACCGGGAACTGCTCGGGGAGGAACCGAACCCTCGGCGGACTGACAGTATCACCGAGCGACTCGTACGGCTCCGGAGAGAGATCGCCCGGGGGGAGGCGGTATATACCCCCGCCGAACTCCGAACCCTTGAGCGGCAACTGGAGGAGTATGAGCATCTGCAGGAGATGCTCCAGTACCGATGATGGCAGGGGTGGAGGAGACCTACGTGAAGACGATCACTATCGTCCTGCTCGTCCTCGTTCTTTGTGGAACCTGCATGTCTGCACCCGCCAGGGGAGGGGACGATGGTCCCGGCATATCAGGTGCCCGCGAGTTCAAGGACCTTGTAGTCATGTGGCGGGTCTGGAAAAATGGTGACCAGCTTGCCGTTACCGGTGGGATTCGCGCCGTGGGCTCCCAGCCGATCCGTAACCTTGAGTTGCGAACGCGGCATCTTTCGGTAACAGGAGAAGAACTCGGTCGCGCCACCTTCGCCTTTTTCCCCACCGTTGTTCAGCCCGGCTCGTTCCTCCACCAGGGACTCTCCCTGCCGGTTCCGCCAGGGAAGAAACCGGCGCGGCTCGAATTCGTCTATGCCTACTACCACGAGGACGATGAAGCGGAGGTGCTCCCAACTTTTGAAGGGTTCGAGGTGGACCTGACGGACGTGAAGTGAAGGAAGCCTAACCATGCCCCACTACGTCGAACCCTTGTTCCGACCCCCCTCTGAGGCCCGCAGCCTCATCTTCCAGATCACCATCGGCTGCTCACAGAACCACTGCAACTTCTGTGGCATGTACAAGGGGAAGAAATTCCGCCTGAAACCGGTTGGCGAGGTCCGGGATGAGATCGTCTCACTACCGTCCCAGTATCGCTCCCAGGTGGATCGTGTCTTCCTGGCCGATGGTGATGCTCTCGTCTACCCCTTTGACGGCCTCATGGCCATTCTCGACGACCTGGCGGCATTTTTCCCCCGGCTTGCCCGGGTTGGTTCCTATGCCTCACCCAACAGTCTCACCACCAAATCCGCCGCTGAGCTTGCCCTGCTCAGGGGAAAAGGGCTCAGTATCCTCTATTTCGGTCTGGAGTCGGGGGACGACCTCACGCTGAAGAGCATAAGTAAGGGGTTCGATGCCGCCACCATGGCCGAGCTGGCACTGAAGGCGCGGGGAGCTGGAATTAAACTTTCCGTTACTGCCATCCTTGGCCTGGCAGGTAGCAGGCGGAGCCTGGACCACGCTCTGGCCACGGCCGCCTGGGTCAATCTGGTCAATCCGGAGTACTTCTCCCTCCTTACCCTCTTCCACCGCCACAACGACGACTTTATCCGGACCCTTCAGCAGTGCAGCCGTCGCGAGCTGATGCTCGAAGCGCGGGAGATCGTCTACAACCTCAATCCCACCCGGACCATTCTCCGTTCCAACCACGTCTCCAACTTTCTCAACCTCGCCGGCAGCTATCCCAAGGACCGGGAGAGGATCATCGCTGCCGTGGACGGGGCGATGGAGCGTGCGGCAAGGGTGCCCGGATTTCTCGACGGGGTTCCTGAGAATGGAGAAGAGTACTACTGAGCCGTCATGGTGTCAGCCGCTGCCCCTGCCGCGTTCCTCGCCGTGCAAGTTCGGCGTCTATGGCGTTCAACACTTCGAACTTAGCCAGGGACCAGAGCGGCGCGATCAGGTGGTCCCTTCCACCGTCCCCGGTGAGCCGCTGGATGAAGATGCGTGGATCGAGCCGTTCCAGGAAGTCGCAAACCAGTCCCACATAATCGTCCCGGTCAAGCAGCCTGACGTCCCCCTGTTCATAGAGATCTGCCAGCTCCGTTCCCCTCATGACATGGAGAAGGTGAAGCTTCACCCCCTCCACCCCCATCTCGTTGAGCATACCGGCTGTTGCAAGTGTCTCCTCGCGGCTCTCCCCTGGCAGCCCCAGAATAACATGGGCGCAGATACGCAAGCCGCGTGAACTAGCGGCCCGGATGGCTGCCACCGTTACCGCGGCGTCATGACCACGGTTGATGAGGGCAAGAGTCCGGTCGTGGACCGACTGGAGCCCCAGCTCCAGCCAGAAGTAGGTGCGCCGGTGGTAGTCGGCGAGGAGGTCGAGGACAGGGGGGGGGAGGCAATCGGGGCGGGTCCCGACGATGAGCCCGACCACGTCAGGGACTGCCAGCGCTTCGTCGTAGAGAGTACGCAACCGCGCCACCGGGGCGTAGGTGTTGGAATAGGGCTGGAAGTAGGCGATGAACTTTGCTGCCTTGTACTTGCGGACCATGACCTCCTTTCCGTCCGCCAACTGCTCGGTGATGGAGAGGCCGCGTGAGATGCCGAAAGAACCGGACCCGTCTCCGCCGCAGTAAATGCACCCATCCGTCCCCACGGTGCCGTCACGGTTCGGGCAGGTGAAACCGGCATCCACGGATATCCGATGTACTCGGCAGCCGAAGACCCGCTTCAGCTCCTCGGAAAATGCATTGTAACGCTTGTCGGCCATTCCCGAATCCCCAATAAACTAGTCACCATGGAGGCACGAAGGACTGCCCTACCGCCCCATGAGCCGCATATACTCCTGGACCGTGATCGCCGTGTGCCAGTGGCCGGTCAGCCGCCCCACCATGGTCCCCCCCCAGAAGAGGAGCACCACCAGGATGGCGAACAGTAGGCCGGGGACGATGACCTTCTGTCCGGTCAGTTTCATCTCCAGGGCACCCTCGGCACGGCAGTGGCTGATACAGCGCCAGCAGCCGATGCATTCGGGGGAATGGACCCGCCGCTTAGCCATGACCGGTATGTAGGAAGGGCAGACCTGGGTGCAGACGCCGCACGAGACACACAGCTCTCCCTCACGGCTGACCTTGGCGGGCGACAGCATGGAGATGAGTCCAACGAGAGCGCCGTAGGGACAAAGGAAGCGGCAGAAGGGGTTGCGTACCGGCAGTGAAAGGAGTGTGAGAAAAAGGAAGACCCCGAGGGCGAAGGGGGAGAGGTGGAGGAAAAAGTCGAGCATACGCACGTCTGCGGTCTTGTTGTAGTCGGAATAGACGAAGGTTGTCACCTGCTCCGGTCCCATGACCACAAGGATGGAGTAGAGGAAGAAGACGAGCAGCAGGTACTTGATGCCGCGCAGTGCCACGTCGAGCCAGCGGGGGGGGCGATAGTTGCGGCGGAGCAGGCCGAACCCCCCCTTCCAGAAGAATTCAGACAGGGTGCCGACCGGGCAGACCCAAGAGCAGAAGGAGCGCTTGAGGAGGAGGGAGACGACGGCGATGGTGAGGAAGATAACGAGCCCTGCCGGGTGGACCGGGTTGATCTCCTTCGTCAGTACCCACTCCTTGAGGCTTACCAGGGCGGAGATGGGGAGGAACCCCTCCACCCCCTCCGGCCGGGGGACAAAGGGGGTGGCCCCTCCGGTGCGGCAGTAGCGAACGAAGCGGAAAAATTCCACGCCCAGATAGACCATGAAGAGGAGATACCCCCACTGCACGGCGATCCGGAGCGGCTGCATGAAACGTTTACCCATGATGCCTCCCTGAAGGTTGCGCATGCAACCTTCAGATTTTGAAGTGAGCGCTGGACCAGAACGTTGTTGTTGCGACACATTTTGTCACACCGTACTGGTATCCTGTCACCATCGACCAAGAGGGAGGAAACGACATGGAACCGATCGTGGTGTTCGGTGCGGGACTGGTGCTCTACTGTGGATATCTAGCGGCCATGGATACATGGCGCGACTGGCGGCGGAGCCGGGTTAAAGTCCGGGCCACCGTCAGGGCGATTAGCCATCGGCGCAGGTCACTTTGTGTAGCAGCGGGTCGAGCAGGTGCCGCGGCTGCACGTTGGCAAGTGCCCGCAAAAGGCTCCGCTTGACGTGGGGGATATCCTGCTCCAGGTGGCGCAGCAGTTCCTTCATCCGCTTGCGCTGCTGGTCCGCAGCGCCGCAGACTGGGCAGCAGCAGCAGACTACCGGGAAGCGGTTCTGGCGGGAGAAGGTGACGATGTCCTGCTCCTCCACGTAGACCAGAGGACGGATAACAGTGGTATGTCCGTTGTCAGCCAGCATACGCGGTGCCATTGCCTTGAGCGACCCGACGAAGAACTGGTTCAGCAGGAGAGTTTCTACGAAGTCGTCCATGTGATGACCCAGGGCCAGCTTGTTGCAGTCGAACCGCTGGGCGAGGCCGTAGAGCACCCCCCGCTTGAGCCGGGCGCAGATGGAACAGTAGGAGGAGTCGGGGCGTCGCTTCTCCTTGATAATCCCGTAGTGGTCGGTCGCCTCCATGTGGTGGGTGAAACCGTGTTCCCGCAAGTGCTCGACGATGATGTCGGTCCTGAAGCCGGGATAGCCGGAGTCGATATTTATCGCCATGATGTCGTATTTTATGGGGGCTCGCCGCTGCAGTTCGGCCAGGATATGGAGCAGGGTGTAGGAGTCCTTCCCTCCCGACACTGCCACTGCGATCCGGTCTCCCTCCTCGATCAGGCCGAAGTCGGCAATTGCTCTCCCCACACCGTTCTTGATCCGCTTGTATAGTTTGTCCTCAATCAGTGCCACACGAACTCCCCATTTTTTCATAAAGATTAAAGAGTACCGGAAAGCTCCGAAACAAGTCAAGGAGAGGATTTTATCGTCGCGATGGTGGCGCCGAGCGTCGATCGATTTTCAAGTGTTACCACCTTCTCCCTTGCCCCAACAGGACTAGTTTGGTATTATTTGTGGGCTTGCCATATTCGACTACTCAACAAGGAGATAGATTCCATGAACGACGTGATCGAGATAAAACCGGGACTCTACTGGATAGGGGTCGAAGACCCCGACCTGCGCACCTTCGACGATCTCTTTCCCACGGAGCAGGGGACTACCTACAACTCCTACCTCATCAAGGGGAAGGAGAAGATCGCCATCGTCGACACGGTGAAGGAGGAACGGGCCGAAGAGTTCCTCGCCAAGGTGAAAAAGCTCGTCGACCCTGCCGAGGTGGACTACTTCATCATCAACCACACCGAGCCGGATCATTCCGGGTCGCTGGCTTTCATGCTCAAGAACTGCCCTAAGGCGACCGTGGTCTCCACCCAGGCGGCCAACACCTTCCTCAAGAACCTGATCCACACCGAGTTCCCTGCCCACATCGTCAAGGACGGGGAGGTGATCGACCTGGGGGACCGGCATGTCCGCTTTATCGTCGCCCCGTTCCTTCACTGGCCCGATACCATGTTCGCCCTGCTGGAAGAGGACGGCGCCCTCTTCACCTGTGATGCCTTCGGTGCCCATTACTGCGGCCCGTCCATCTTCAACGACGAATTGCCGGAATACCTCAAGGACATGCAGTTCTACTTCGACTGTATCATGCGCCCCTTCAAGGACCGGGCGCTGGCAGCCATCGCCAAGATCAAGGGGGAGCGGCTCGAGGTGGTCTGCCCCAGCCACGGCCCGGTGCTTCGTTCCGACCCGTGGAAATATATCGGCTACTATGAGACCTGGTGCCAGCCTGTTGCCGAAGGGAAAAGGGTGGTCATATTCTTCCTCTCCCCCCATGGCAACACGGAAAAGATGGCGGCGGCCGTCGCCAAGGGTGCGGCTCTGCCGGGGGTGGAAGTGCTCAACTACCACATCAACCATCTCACCGTCGACGAGATCCGCGACCACATGGAGGAGGCGGACGCCCTCATCTTCGGCATCCCCACCATCAACCGGGACATCCCCAAGCCGATGTGGGACGTACTCGCCTATCTCTCCTCGGTCAAGCTGAAAACTGCCATTGCCGCCGTCTTTGGCAGCTACGGCTGGAGCGGCGAGGCGTGCAAGATGGCCGAGGAGCGCCTGAAGGGGCTCAATTTCAAGCTGCCGGTCCCCTTCGTCCGTACCCCTTTCACCCCCCGTCCGGAGGTGCTGGAGCAGTGCGAGGCCCTAGGGCGGACTATTGCTGAGGAAGTGCTGAAGAAGTAGCCCCCATTAATACCAATTCCACATCAAGGCGCTATCTGCGTTGGCTCATCTTCGGCTCCTCAACGTACTGTCTGTACGCCTGCGTCGCCTCAATCCTCGCCGCCTTGATTTCATCCTTGATCTGAAATTGGTATAAGAAGTCAGATGAAAAAGCCGGGAGCGCCCCATGGGGTGTTTCCGGCTTTTTTGCGAATAGTGAAACGGTTGTCGGCATTTGTGCTTGTGTGGCTTTGTGCGTTGCGGCGGGGACGTGGAAAGGGGGAGAATCACTTAACCATGCATATGTGGCGATACTGGTGCAACATGACCCCGTTCGACGGCATGTCACTCGCCCGCTCTCCCGACTCATGTCCGGATCGTGGTTCCTTTTGCAGGGGATTGTGGCAAGCGCGCATGAGTCCATCCGATCCCCAGAAGGCGACGACTTCTTGCTCTTCGATCAGATAGTCCAGTGCAGTGGAAGGGACAAATCCGTTGGACCCATTGGTGTACACGACGGGTATCTGCATGATCAATTCTCCTTACCGGCAGTGTCTTAGTAATACTTAATTTTGCGCGTCATTGCAACCCAATTTTGCGTGGTGCGCGGGAGAAATGGCGTGCGTTTGACATACCCCGCTCTGGCAGGTATTATCAACGCAGCTGGGAAATCCACGGGAACGGGTAGCCCCATGAGTCCAGACGATCCATCATCGAAGCATGACGAAACCTTGACGCCCCACGACACGCGGTATCTGTTCGTCCTTCCCTTCTCGACAGACCCCGCCCTGGCGCGGCGGTTTCTCGCCACCGATCGGGACGTGGCCGGCAACATCCGGTTCGGCAAGCTGCTCGAAACCCTCGACAAGGTGGCCGAGAACACCGCCCTTGCTTACGTCAACAGGTTCTACCCCGACGCCAGGGTCGTCACCGCCGCCATCGACAGTGTGGTAGTGCGGCATCCGGCCGATACGAAGCACGACCTGGTCTTTTCGGCCCAGATCAACCACGTGGGGAAATCGTCCCTCGAAATCGGTATCCGGATCGAACACCTGGGACCGGGATCGGGACACGTGGCGACTGCTTACTTCACCATGGTGGCACGTTCCACCGAGGGGGGCCAGGGACGGAGCCTCACCCTGCCACCCCTCGCCTATGTCCTCGACACCGAGAAGCGACGGTACGAAAAGGCCAACCAGCGGCGGCAGACTTACCGGGAGAGCCTGGCAAAGGCCGAGGAGATGCCGTCCCTCGATGAATACCTGCTCCTCAAGGGGTTGCACAAGAAGCAGGAGGCCGAAGGATTCAGCGGCATCCGTGCCAGCGCCCTCGTGCTGCAATCCACCCAGCGGGCCTATCCCGAACAGGAAAACGTTCCAAAAACCATTTTCGGCGGGTATCTCATCAGGAGGGCCTACGAACTGGCCGCCCTGGCCGCCGAGATGGTGGCCCCTGACCGGGTGGTGCCGTGCCAGGTGAACCGGATCAACTTCAACCAGCCGGTGCTTCTCGGCGACCAGCTGAAATTTACCGCGCGAGTGGTCTATACCGGCAAGACGACCATCACCGTCCAGTCGAATATCGAGCGGTTTGCTCGGGGCGTCGGCGACAAGGCACTCTCCAACTCCTGTCTCTTTACCTTCAGAAACGTCGACGCCACCATGCAGCCGCAGCCGGTGCCGTTCATCTTCCCGGTCACCTACGACGAGGACGCCCGGTTCCTGAATGCCTATCGCCAGCGGGTAGACTGATCCCGATTTCACGGCACGACGACCATGAAAAAAGCCCGCTCACCCCGGGCTTTTTTGCGATGCGTCGACGTCGCTTCAGGCGGTGCGAAAGCCCGCTCCCGGCAGCGGCAGGTGGGCTCAGGTAAAGATTGACTTCCGGGGGAAAGTCATCTATTGTTATTCCCCTATATATCAACACGTTATGGGCAGGAAGGAGAAATCTGAAATGAAGAAGGTACTAGCCAGCATTGTAGGTGTTCTTGCCACTGCCAGTTTTGCCATCGCCGGCGTCGGCGTCGACGTCGCCACCCCCAACGTGAGGGTGCAGGTCGGCACTCCCCAGCCCCCTCCCGTGACCGTGGTGCGTCAGGAAACGGTCATCGTCAAAGAGGGGAGGAAGGACAACGGCAAGCACAAGGGTCATTACAAGGAGCACAAGAAACACAAGAAACACGGCAAGCATGACGATTGATCCGGCCCCGCCGGCCCATCGGATGGAACGCAAAAAGCCCGCTTATGCGGGCTTTTTGCTGTGCGGCGTGTGAGTCCTTCCCTTCACCGGCAGACGACGATGTTCCCGGTCTCCGACCGGAAGTCGAACACCACCTTAACCTTCCCCTCCCGCAGCTGCTGCATGACCTGATTGACCTTGTCATCGAGCGTATGCCCCGAATCGCTCAGATCCGCCCACTCCCGCGTGACGAACTCCTCGATCATGTTCCGCAAGGTTTCCGGGCTTATCCGGTCGTAGGGAACCTCGATTCCTTCTTCCCCATGGTCTGGCCGTTGTTCCGGCGTCATTTTCCCCCCGTTACAATCCATCTGATATCACTGGACGGAAACTGGCTAGCGCCGGTTACCCCCTAGCCTTAGCAGCATAAGGAAAAGGTTTATGAAGTCCAGGTAGAGGGTGAGAGCTCCCATGATGGCCGGCTTCCGCCCGCCCCCCTGTGCGGCCATCGCCTTGATCTTCCAGGTATCGTAGGCGGTCAGCCCCGTGAAGACGATCACCCCTATGGCGGAGATGATCCAGGAAACCCTGCTGCTGCCGACGAAGATGTTGACGACCGACGCGATCACCACGCCGATCAGTCCCATGAAGAGAAAGCTCCCCCACGAAGTGAGGTCGCGCCTGGTGATGTAGCCGTAACCGCTCATGGCGCCGAACATCCCGGCGGTGACGAGAAAGGTGGAGGCGATGGAGTCGGCGGTGTAAACGAGGAAGATGATGGAGAAGGTGATGCCGTTCAGGGCCGAATAGACGAGAAACAGCATGGTCGCCGTGGCGGCGCTCAACCGGTTTATGGCGCTGGAAAGGGCGATCACCAGACCAAGCTCGCCGAACACCAGGCCGTAGAAGAGGAGCCGGTTGCCGGTGATGGCTTGCAGGAGCGTCGGGGAAGAGAGGGTGACCACGGCCATCAGGGCGGTAAGGAGAAGCCCCGTCCCCATCCAGGCGTACACCTGGCGGATGAGGGTGTTCTGGGCGGCAACGAGCTGGTCGCCGGTCTGGGGGTAACCTATGTCGTACTGGTTCATCGTCTGCTCCTTTAGTATCAGGGTAATGATCGGTTTATGGTGGCGGTATTATGCCCGTTTGTCAAGAGAATGCCGTGGTATCCGGTTGGCCTTCAGCTCTTTCAGCGGATAAAACGTGCCGCGCCAGTAAATTCCACCCTGCCAGAGGTTCAGCGCCATGGTGCGCAGCAGGATGAAGACGAACAGGGTCGCCGTCAGGGGGTAGCCGATGGCATGCCACGGCCGGGCGCGGTGAAATCGGGCGCTGTCGGCGACAGCCAGCATGATCAGGGCCGCCGTGGCCAGATAGATTCCCTGCACCGCCCCACGGGCAAGGAAGATGGCCGCAAAGGGCCAGATGCTGCCCAGAGTGAGGAGCAGCGCGCCCCCCAGCACCCGCGGAATGCTGTAGTCCGCACCGGAGAAGGCGTTCTTCTCCAGCCCCCTGATTACTTCACGCAGCGACGCATACCACTCCACCGTCATGAAGTCGGGGGCATAGACCACGTCCTGGTGGAAGCCTGCCCGCTTGATGATTTTACCCAACTTGATGTCATCGTCCGGCCGGAGACGGATGGTCTCGTGCCCCCCCACCTGCCGGTAGACCGAGGTTTTGACCAGGTTGAAGGCGCCGATGCCGATGTGGCAGAGGCTTTTGGGGTCCCTGGCCTTCCAGGGGCGCGAGAAGAGTGAAAAGAAGACGATGAAGGCCGTTCCGAACATTCCCAGGAAGGTGGTCGGCATGTGGATGGAGGGGGTCGCGGCAAGGTGGTCGAGTCCGTTCAGCTTGAGATACGTCACGGCACGGGTGACCAGCGTCGGTTCCATGATGATATCGGCGTCGGTGAATAGCAAGAGATCCCCGCAGGCCCGTCGGCTGGCAATCCACAGGGCGTGGTTCTTCCCCAGCCACCCCGGTGGCAGGGCCTCCACATGGATCACCCGCAACCGGCTGTCCGTAACTGCCATTTCGTCCAGTATGCGGCCGGTTTCGTCCCCGGAGCGGTCATCCACCACGATCAATTCGTAGTCGGGATAGCCGAGGTGCAGCAGCGACTGCAGCGCCTCGCGGATGTTCCGCTGCTCGTTGCGGGCGGCGACGATAATGGAAACACGGGGGAGAAGGGGGGCGGGGTCGGGCGACAGATCGCGCAAAGCGGCCACGGAACGGTTGCCGACGATCAGGTCGAGGGCGGCCAGGATGGTGAGGATGAGTGTCGCAGCGGCGATCCAGAAGAGGATGGTCATGGGTAATATTACACTGAAACGAGCATGCTCTTCAAAAAATTATGACAAAACTTTGTCAGGGGCGTATGCCAAGTTAAAGGCGGCCGTTGCAGCCGGCCGCCTCTTGTGTGATGGATTTTCCCCCGGTCGGGACCGGTCAGGCATGCCGGCATTTCCGGCCATGTGTTCCCAGCTTACCCCTGCTTACGTCACGGTAATGGTAAAGCTTCCCTCCCACATTCCATGGAGGTTGCAGTGCTGCCTGGCCAAAAGGGTCAGTTTCCCCTCAGGAGCGGTATCCTTGGGGATTACGACGGTAAAGATTGCCCTGGGCTTGAGAAAGCCCCGTGGCTGAAAATCCACCCTTCCGGCAGGCTCATTGCCGATGCTGAGCTCGATGAACTCGATCCAGTGGGACGGTCCCATGGGGTGCAGGGTTTCTCCCACCGAGACTTCGACGGTGAACGGCTCGCCGGCCTTTACGGATGCAGGTGCCGTGATGACCGGCGCGTGCCCTTTCTCCAGCGGTGTTTTGCTGGTGGGATCTTTCACGCGATTGATCCCTTCAAAGAGCGACTTGTCGACCTTTGTCGGAAAGTAGATTTCTGCCGCTACGGCGTTGCCCGTGACGCCTGCTGCCATGGCTCCGACTAACGTTGTCCTGAGAAATGTCCGACGATCCATACGCTGACCTCCTGAGTTATTTTCCCCCGTAGTTCGTGATAGGGTGACAATGCATCAAGTGTATCATGCCTGACCGAAAAAGCTGCCGGCTCTACGGTCGGGCATCCAAAGGGAACTGCGGGGAGACAGGCAGATGATAGTCCGGCCAATCAACCGCCTGTCCTTTTTCAGTTGACTCTCTGCCCCGAAGGACCGCAATTCTGGGAGCGGTGACGGTGAGTAAGGGGTGGCGATGGACGTGGCAGTTGCCGGAAGTCTCCGGTTGCTCAGGCTGACCTCTTTCAACTGCCGTTCAAAGGCAAAAAAAGCTGGGATGCCCTAGGCACCCCAGCTTTTTATGTGCAGATTGCCTGATACGTTACCGTTACAGCAGGACGGTCGCGATGAAGTACGCCACCACGGTGGAGACGCCGACACCGATGAGGCCGGGGATCATGAAGCTGTGGTTGAGGAGGTATTTGCCGATCCGGGTGGTGCCGGTGCGGTCGAAGTTGATGGCCGCCAGATCGCTCGGATAGAAGGCGAAGAAGAAGTACGCATAGCTGGCGGGGACGAGCCCGAGTAGGAGCGTCACCGGCAGCCCCAGGGCCAGACCGAGCGGCAGGGTGATGGCCAGCGTAGCGGCCTGGCTCTTGACGAAGGCGGAGATGCAGAACGTGGCGATGGCAAAGGTCCAGGGCGCCATCTTCACCATGATCCCGATGTTGTCCACCAGGAACTTCTTGTTGGCGGTGATGAAGGTGTCGCTCATCCAGGCAATGCCGAAGATGGAGACAACAGCGGTCATGCCGGCGATGAAGACGCTCGAATTGGCGATCTCCTTGGCTTTGACATTGCCAGCGAACATGATGAAGGCGCCATAGGCGAGCATGACGAACTGGACGACCGTGGTCATCGGCACTGGCTTCTTGTCCGCGCCAAGGGGGAGCAGGTCCGGCCAGACGGCGAAGAGGATGATGGTGGCCACGCCGGTGAAGAAAAGTGCCACCGACACCTTGGCTGTGGTGGTGATTTTTTTGTCGAGGGTGGTGACGTTGGAGTTGATCGATTTGCGGAACTCCGGGTCCTGCAGACGTCCCTGGTACTCGGGGTCCTTGTCCAGATCCTTGCCGCGGTTGAAGCTCCAGGCCGAGGCAGCCACGACACCGACAATCCCTGCCGGCATGGTTACGGAGATGATATCGATGAGGGTGACGGGATGACCGGTCTTGGCGGCAAAACCGAGAAAGAAGGTGACGGCCGCGGCTACCGGGCTGGCGGTGATCCCCATCTGGGATGCGACGCTGGCGATCGCCATGGGCCGTTCGGGCCGGGTACCGGTCTTGATGGCAACATCGGCAATGACCGGCAGCAGCGCATACACCGCGTGGCCGGTACCGACGCAGACCGTGAGAAAGAAAGTGCTCAAGGGGGCGAGGATGGTCACGTACTTGGGATGGGCGCGGAGTAGCTTTTCGGTGAGCTGCACCAGGTAGTCGAGGCCGCCGGCAACCTGTAGCGTGGCCGCAGCGGTAACCACCGCCAGGATGATGAGCATGACGCCGACCGGCGGCTCGGCAGGAGAGCTGCGGAACCCGAGCGTGAGCAGCGCTACACCGAGCCCGCCGATGAGACCGAGGGCCACTCCGCCCCGTCTGATACCGATGAGGATGGCACCGAGGACGAGCACAAATTGGATCCAGAACATTGCCATGACGAACCTCCATTCTTACCATGAGCTGGACGGGTCAGTTGGTCGCCCGTCTCTTTCTGCAGAGGTAAGAGCATGGACAATGCCAGAAAGGAATTTATCTGCAACATGCTGAAAGTACTGCGCTATTTGGTCGTGGGCAGGTTTTGTGGCGGGGGAACCGGCATAACCGCAGGTTATACCAGCGGGGGAGCGATATTTGAAAGTGTAATGATGTAAGTATGTTAAGCCAGTTTAAACAAACGGTTATGGGTATAACCTCGGGTTATACGTGGTCAACTCCGCATTATCTTGAGCCGCTTGTTGAGCGCCGGCTGGGATATGCCGAGGAGTCGCGCCGCCAGGGTCTGGTTGCCGCTGGCCCGGTCCATGGCTTCCATCACCAGGAAACCGGCCGCTTCACTGAAGGTGGGGAGTTCGATGAAACCGGCGAAGGGATTCTGCCGGGATGGCGCTACAGCGGCCGGTCCCGCCTCCGTCCGTCCCTGCTCCACGGCGGCGATGAAGGAGTCCATGGAGAGCAGACCGTCGCGATGGATGCTGACGGCGTCGTAGACCATGGCCTTCAGTTCGCGCACGTTGCCGGGAAAGCCGTAGGTGGCGAGGAACTGGGCCAGCCCCTTGGGGGGGGTCGGTTTCTTCTTCCCGAGGGTGCGGGCCGCCTCGGCGAGGAAATGGTCGAGGAGGAGCGGGATATCGCCCTTCCGTTCCCGGAGAGGCGGAACATGAACCTTGTGGGTGCGGAGCCGGTAGTAGAGGTCCCGGCGGAACTCCCCCGCCGCCTCTTTGGCGGCCAGGTTCCGGTGGGTGGCGACGATGACCCGCGCCTTGATCCGTTTGGGCTGGTCCGTACCGAGGGGGAAATACTCCCCCTCCTGGAGCAGGCGGAGGAGCTTTACCTGGGAGGGGATGCTCAGGTCGCCGATCTCGTCGAGGAACAGGGTGCCGTCGGCTGCCTCCTCCACCATCCCGCGGCGGACCGTCTCCGCTCCTGTGTAGGCCCCCCGCACGTGACCGAAGAGGGTATCGGCAAAGATGGTGTCGTCGAGCCCCGCCACGTTAACCGCCACGAGCTTCCCCCGGCAGCCGCTCAGGGTATGGGCGGCATGGGCGATGAGCTCCTTGCCGACGCCGCTCTCTCCGGTGATGAGGAGCGGTTGGGGGCTTGTGGCTACCGCTTCGATGTAGGAAAAGACGGCCAGCATCCCCCGGTCCCCGGTGACGATGGCGGAAAATGCCTCGGGGTGGCGGAGCTCCCCGGAAACGAGCCGGCTGGACATCTCCTGGTACTCGCGCTGCATCTCCACCATCCGCACAGCCCTGAGTACCCCCCCGACAATCCGGTCTTCCTCGTCGGTCTTGATGAAGTAGTCGTAAGCGCCGAGCCGCATGCAGCGAACGGCGGTCTCCAGCTGATTGAGACCGCTGACCACGATGGTGGTGATGTCGGGGTGGCGCTCGCCGATCTGCCGGAGGAGCTCTTCTCCCGACAGGTGGGGCATGGTGAGATCGAGCAGGACCAGGCCGATTCCCCCCCGGTCCAGGATCCCCATGACCTCCCGGCTCTCCTGGCAGGTGACGATGTTGGTCAGACCCGCGCAGCTCCTGAGGGTGAGCGAAAGCGACTTGAGCCATGCCGGCTCGTCGTCGACAAGGAGAATCTTGTAGCTGGGATAGGGGGATTCACTCATGGGGTATTCCTCTCTGCCACATGGTACCGAGGGTGGTCAGGTGTCGGATTGCTCATTCCTGGGTATGGGCAGCATCAGCGTCACGGTGGTCCCCTTGCCGACTTCCGATTCGAAGGTGAGGGTTCCGCCATGCTCCTTGACGATGCCGGCGGAAACCGACAGGCCGAGACCGGTTCCGCCGCTGTCCCGTTTCGTGGTGAAAAAGGGGTCGGTCAGCCGGGAGAGGTGCTCGGGATCGATGCCGACCCCTTCATCACGCACCTGCAGGACGACCTGCCCCTGCTCCCGGTCGTGGCGAATGTCGAGTGCAATCTTCCGGGCCGTGTCGGGAAGGGCCTGGCAGGCGTTGAGGAGCAGGTTGACCACTACCTGCTCGATCCGCTGGGCGTTCCCCCAGACCTGGGGAAGTCCTTCCTCGCAGGCGGCGGTGAAGCTGTTCGTCGCCTTGCGGATGGTCGGATCGACCAGGCGTATCGCCGTCTTCACGACGGCGGTGAAGTCCATGGTCCCCTTGTCCCCCGTGTCGTCCCGCCGGGCAAAGTCCTTCAGGTCGTTGACGATACGCTTGATCCTGTGGGCTCCCTCCAGCATTTCGTCGTGTATCCGTGGAATCTCGTCCCGCATCTCCGTGTAGGGGACCCCGCCGATGGGGAAATCCCCCCCTTGTCGGAAGTGCTCTTCCAGGATGGGGGCCGTGTCCCGGTGGGCCCGCTTCAGGATCGGGATATCCAGCAGGATGAGGCCGGTGGGGTTATTGATCTCGTGGGCCACGCCGGAGACCAGGACCCCCAGGGCCGCCATCTTGTCGGCCTGGACCAGCTGCTGCTGATTGAGGAGCAGTTCCTCCTCGGCATGCCGGCGCTCGGCGATCTCCCGCGTCAGGTCGGCGGTGCGCAGGGCCACCTGCCGGTGCAGGGTCCGGGACCAGAGGGCAAAACCACCGAGCAGCAGGACCAGGGGAATTACCACCACCGCCCCGTACTTGACGATGGTCCGCCAGTCTACCCGCTCCGGTTCCAGCACCCCCAGCCACTTTTCGTAGATCGCCTGGTGCTGCCCGGTCTGCTTGAGGATGGCCAGCCCCTCGTCGAAGCGGGAGAGGAGCTCCTTGTTCCCCTTCTTCACCGCGTAGCAGTAACGGTAGGTGGCCACGTTGCGCACCACCGGCAGCAGGTTGGTCAGCTTCAGTTCACGGATGAGGTACATCCCCGGTACGATGGCCACGATGGCGTAGTCGCATTTCCCCGCGGCAAGGAGGCGCAGGGCGTCGGCGGGGGTGTCGGTCAGGACCAGGTTCCCGGCGAAGCCCTTCCTGGCCAGGAGATCGTGCATGATCCCCCCTCGGTGGACGGCCACGCTCTTCCCCTCGGCCTCCTTGAGGGAGTTGATCATGGGGGAATCGCGGCGGGCGAAGACCGCATGGTTGACGATGGTGTGGGGGAGGGAAAAGTCGACTTCATTCACCCGTTCATCCGAATAGGAGATACCCTGAAGCACGTCGACCGTGCCGTTCTGCAGGGCGGTGCGCATCTCCGACCAGCCGCCGAGGCGGAATTCGACCTTCATCCCCATCACGTTGGCGATGGCCCTGGTGAGCTCCACGTTGTAGCCGGACGGATTACCGTCCCGGTCGATGAACTCGTAGGGGGGGTAATCCCGGTCTCCCCCCACGACGATCACATTTTTCGGATGGGACAGAAGCGTCTCGGCGACAACGGAACCGGCATGGAAGGGGACGAGCAGGAGCGCCAGGAGAAGGAAAAGCGCCGTCATGCCGCGACGCAGATGGCACGCAGCTGCAGGGTAATGATAGGGGAGCGGTGACACGGGGGGCTCCTGAGAAGATGATTTGGCATCCAGGTAAAAGATACCACAAACCTCGCCATACCCCAGCAGTTCGGTGAAAAACTACTGGGGAAGCCGGTCAGTGAGCGGCAGCCTGACCGGTCCTGGCCGGGAGACGGATGAACTGGGCCAGGACCAGGGAGACCACTCCCAGCGCGGCGCCGCCGATAAAGGGGATCCGGTAGTCGATCATCCAGAGGTACCCCCCCAGGGCAGGGAGGAAGACGGCGGCGATGTGGTTGATGGTGAAGCCGACGGCGGTGGTGGGGGCGATGTCCTCGCGATCGGCGATCTTCTGGAAGTAGGTCCGGATGGCCACGGCGAAGTTGAAGAGGATGGAGTCGATGATGTACATGGCGGCTACCATCCCCTTGGACGACGCGTAGGCGTAGGTGAGGAAAATGGCCACGACGCCGATGTACTCGATGGAGCAGAGGAGCCGCTCACCGAAGGCGTTGATGGCCCGGCCGATGAGGGGGTTGACGAACCAGTTGATGGCGTTGTTGACGATGAAGAGGATGGTCATCTCCCGCACCGAGAAGTGGAAGAGCTTCACCAGGAGGAATATGGAGAAGACCATGAATATCTGCCGGCGGGCGCCGGACATGAAGGTGAGGGCATAATAGAGCCAGTAGCGCCGTTTCAGGAACATCCGGAGCTTTTGGGGGGGAATGCTCTCGTGGGTCGGGTCCTGGAAAAGTGCCCAGATACCCAGGCAGAAGACCACTCCTCCCAGTACCAGGAACATCCCCCGGTAGCCCAGGAATCCCCCCATGACCCAGATCGCCCCGGCCGCGACGATACTGGAGATGGCCGCCAGACTCCGCAGTTTCCCCATCACCAGGGGGGAGAGGTGGGTGGAGAAGTACTGGAGGGTCAGGGACTGGTTGGTGGTTTCGTAGTAGTGGAAGCCGAAGCTCAGGACCAGGGAGGTGAGGGTCACGCCGGCGAAGGAGGGGAAGAAGCCGGTCAGACCGACGCCGATGCCGAGCAGGGCGATGGAAAAGGCCGACAGGCGGTGCTCGCGGATTACCATCATCACGTAGACGGCCGTCAGGGCCAGAAAACCGGGAATCTCCCGCACCGACTGGATGATGCCGATGTGCTTTCCCTCCAGGTGCACCGATTCAACGGCGAAGTTGTTGATGAGGATGGCATACCCCTGCAGGCCGACCATGGAGGCGGCGGTGAGGACGGCAAGGAAGCGGAACATCGGTTTCTGATGGGATTCGAACATAGCAGAGGCTTCCTTGGGCTAGGGGTTAAGGTGCTGCCAATCCTATAGCGTAACCGGGGGGGAGGCAAGCAGAAAAGGAGGGTGGCGGCGTTGCATTTTTCGCTTCGCTTCGGAGGGGGTCCGGGGGTATGCTGGGATGATTCTTGGGAGGGGGGGGACGAAAACGTGACGTACAAGGTTCGGGGATCGCGCAAGGAAGGTGCAGCATGTCCGTGAACGGAGACAGGATGCATCCGACTCACCGCCAGGGTATCCATCTCCTCGTCTGCTGCGGCATCGGCTTTCTCTGCTTCTTCGGCGCCTACATGCGGATTCCGGTACTGCCGCTCTTTGCCGCCTCCCTCGGGGCCACCACTCCCCAGGTGGGGATGATCAACGCGGCCTTCATGCTCTCCGCCGGTCTCCTGGCGATCCCCTCGGGGCTCCTCTCCGACCGGTTCGGCCAGTGGCCGATGCTGCTGGCGGGGCTTCTGACCATCGCCTGCTCGTCGCTCCTGATACCGTTCTGTTCGGGACCGTTGACCATGGGGTGCGTCTACCTCCTCTTCGGTGCCGGTCTGGCGGCCTTTGCCCCCACCATGATGTCATACGTGGCGAACATAACACCGGCGTCGCATCTGGGACGGGCGTACAGCTTCTACACCACGGCGGTCTACCTCGGGATGACCGTCGGGCCGGCCATCGGCGGCTTTCTTGGCCGTGCGTGGGGGCTCGGACGGGTGTTCTGGGCCTCCGGGGGGACGGTGTTCCTGGCGCTTCCGTTCATGCTGGCGTTCCTCTCCCGTGCCGACTCCCATCCCTTTCCCGACCGGGAGCATCGCTCCGTCTGGCGTGCCGTCGCGGCACTCCTGGGGAACCATCGGTTCGTCGCTGCCCTCGTCGGCACCCTGGGGGGGTGTTTCGGATTCGGAATGTTCGTCTCCTTCCTCCCCCTGCACGCCAGGGCCGAGGGGCTCAATGCGGGACATGTGGGGATGGTGTTCGGCATGCAGGCGCTGGCCAACGTTCTGCTGCGGATCCCCCTGGGACGGCTTAGCGACCGGCTCAACCGCGGCACCATGTCGGCATGGGGGCTGGCACTGTTAGGCTTGAGCCTGGGGACGGTCGGAATCTTCAACGGACTGATGCCGCTTGCGGCCTGCGCCGCGGTGGTCGGCGCGGGGATGGGGGTGAGTTTCACCGCGCTCGGAGCGCTGGTGGCCGAGGTGGTCTCCCGTGAGGAGCGAGGGCTTGGCCTTGGGGTGTACAACAGCTGCATCTACCTGGGGATGATGCTCAGTTCGGCCACCATGGGGGGGGTCATCCACCGCGTCGGCTTCGGGTGGGGGTTCGCCGTGGCGGGAGGCTGCACGCTGCTGGCGACGGTGCTGTTCCACGTCGGGTTCCGGCGGGCGTCCCGTGCCCATCTTGACCGACTCCGGGATTCCCTGCCGGGATGAAGGTGCCGCCGGGCCGATCCCCTGGCGGCACTGCAAGATTGATGGTATGCGAGGAGATTTCAAACTGACGGAGAGTTGTCCATGACGCGATTTGTAAAGACAGTGATTATTGCCCTATGCATAGGCTGCGCAGCAGGATGCGCGCCGTCCGGCAAGGTACTGCGGGTCGGTGGCGAGGATGGGTCCATCAGCGGTTTTGTCCTGCCGGCCAAGGAGACCTTTGAAGAGGAAAACGCGGGGGTCACCCTCGAGATCGTCCGGAGCAGGCCGGGAAACGAGCTTGCTGACCTGGAGAAAGGGGTGGTGGATGTCGTTGTTTCGGTGCAGTCCCTGGCCGATCTTGTGCGCGCCGCGGCGGATGAAAAGGTGGTGATCGACCCGGCAGGGCTGCGGAGCACCGAGGTCGGTAAAAATGACACGGTCATTTTTCTCAACAGGAAAAACAGCATAAAAAAACTGACGAAAAAACAGCTCAGGTCCATCTTCGCCGGCAGGATCACCAACTGGAAACAGCTGAAGGGGGCCAACAGGGCGATCGTGGTGGTCTGGAACCTGGAGGCGGAGGCGGAGAACGATATGTTCGTCAAGGATATCCTCGGAGGAGCGTCGTTCGCGCCGAAACTGCTCACCGTCAACAGCTACGACGAGGTGCGGAAGCGGGTCATGGAGACGCCGGGCGCCATCGGCATCGCCCCTTCCGGCTACATCGCCGCCGGGGTAAGGGTGCCGAAGGCGCCGGTGGTTTCGTCGCCGGTCATCGTGGTGACCAAGGGGGAGCCGACGCCGAACGTGAAGAAGCTGACGGATATCCTGAAAGATATGGCATTGCTTCAGTAGGAGAGAAGGCCCCGATCTCCGTGGTATACTCATAAAGCGCATCTATGCGCCACATCGCTACTGACACGGAGTGACGCCATGGACCTGAAGAAAACCCGTACCATCGTCCTGAACGAGGGGGACCCGGAGCGGAAACGGATGGAGATACTGGAGTATTTCCACCGGACGTTCGACATCGACGAGAAGCTCTACGAAACCCTGAAGTACGACGACACCTTCTACCTGCGGGCCGACCGGCTCCGGCATCCCCTCATCTTCTACTTTGGCCACACCGCCACCTTCTTCATCAACAAGCTGACCATTGCCCGGGTGATCGACACCCGGATCAACCCGCGCTTCGAATCCATGTTCGCCGTGGGGGTGGACGAGATGTCCTGGGACGACCTGGACGCCACCCACTACGACTGGCCGACCCGCCAGGAGGTGAAGGAGTACCGGGACAAGGTCCGGGAACTGGTGGACGGCCTGATCCGCCGTCTCCCCCTTACGCTCCCCATAACCTGGGAGGACCCCTTCTGGGGGATTATGATGGGAATCGAACACGAGCGCATCCACCTGGAGACCTCGTCGGTGCTGATCCGCCAGCTTCCCCTCGATCAGGTGGTGCAGCTCCCCTTCTGGGAGATCTGCCGCGAGTCGGGAGAGCCGCCGGCCAATGAACTGCTGCCGGTGGCGGGGGGCAAAGTAATCCTGGGGAAGCCGAAGGACCATCCGCTCTACGGCTGGGACAACGAGTACGGACGGCATGAGGCGGAGGTGGAGGCGTTCAGGGCCTCCCGCTACCTGGTTTCCAACCGTGAGTTCCTGGCGTTCGTCGAGGCTGGCGGCTACCGCGAACAGCGGTGGTGGACCGAGGAGGGATGGAACTGGTGCCAGTTCAAGCAGGCAGAGCATCCGCTCTTCTGGATCAGGGACGGTGCCGGCTGGAAGCTGCGCACCATGGCCTCGGTCATCCCCCTCCCCTGGAACTGGCCGGTGGAGGTGAACTGCCTCGAGGCGAAGGCCTTCTGCAACTGGAAGGCCGAGCGGAGCGGCCGGCCGGTCCGCCTCCCTACCGAGGACGAGTGGAACCGGCTGCGGGACGTCTGCGCCATTCCCGACCAGCCATACTGGGACAAGGCCCCCGGCAACATCAACCTGGAGCAGTGGAGCTCCTCCTGCCCGGTGGACCGTTTCCCCTTCGGCCCGTTCTACGACGTGCTCGGGAATGTCTGGCAGTGGACCGAGACCCCCATCTACCCCTTCCACGGCTTCCAGATCCACCCCTGGTACGACGACTTTTCCACCCCCACCTTCGACACCCGCCACAACCTGATCAAGGGGGGCTCCTGGATATCCACCGGCAACGAGGCGACCCGCGATTCCCGCTATGCCTTCCGGCGCCATTTCTTCCAGCATGCCGGTTTCCGTTACGTGGAGAGCGTTGCCCCGGTGGTGGTCCACCAGGACCAGTACGAGACCGACACCCTGGCGGCCCAGTACTGCGACGCCCACTACGGGCCGGCCCACTTCGACGTGGCGAATTTTCCGGCGACCTGCGCCCGGATATGCCTGGAGTTGATGGAGGGGCGCACCAGGGGTGCCGCCCTCGACCTGGGGTGTGCCGTGGGGCGGGCTTCCTTCGAACTGGCGAAGGGGGGCTTCGAACGGGTCACCGGGCTCGACTTCTCCACCCGCTTCTTCCGCCTGGCAGCCCGGATGCAGGAGGAAGGGTACCTGCGCTTTGCCCTGCCCGAGGAGGGGGAGATCGTCTCCTTCCACGAAATCGGTCTCGCCGAACTGGGGCTGGCGGAGGTCCGGGACCGGGTGGCGTTCTTCCAGGCGGACGCCTGCAACCTGCCGGACAAGTTCACCGGCTACGACCTGGTGCTGGCCGCCAACCTCATCGACCGGCTCTACGCGCCGCGCCGATTCCTCTCCACCATCCACGAGCGGATGAATCCCGGCGGCCTGCTGGTGATTACTTCCCCCTATACCTGGCTGGAGGAGTTCACGAAAAAAGAGGAGTGGCTCGGTGGCTACCGCGATGCCGGCGAGCCGGTCTGGACCCTGGATGGGCTGAAGGAGGCGCTGGCGACCCGCTTCCGGATGCTGGGCGCGCCGCGGGACATCCCCTTCGTGATCCGGGAGACCCGGCATAAGTTCCAGCACACCATTGCCGAACTGACGGCATGGGAACTGGCCTGAGGGGGGAGCGGGGGAGCGGATGCGGTGCCGTCGTTGGTTGGGCTGGCACCGCGCCAGGTTCGACGTTTTGACCTCTTTATGTCGCTACGTTCGGGGCGTGGCCTTTTTCAGGTCTTACCAGTTGCCATCGACGGGGCGAACCCCAGAATCACGTTGACGACAACTCTTCCGGGGTGCTATTCTTCCCCCTTGCCGCGGCAAGGGTGCGGAAAATTTACTATCGTCCCGGAGGTGTTACGTGCGTACAAGAATGAGCCTGGTGATCTTCCTCGCAGTTTCCCTGATGCTGCTTTCCTCGGCCTTTGCCGCGGATCCGGCAAAGCCCCTCATCGGGATATCGAAAATCGTCTCCCACCCGGCCCTGGATGCCGTTGAAAAGGGGATCCAGGACGAGCTCGCCGCTCTTAAGGTCAACGCCCAGTACGACCTGCAGAACGCCAACGGCGATGCCAATACCGCGGCGTCCATTGCCAACAAGTTCCAGTCGGAAAAAGTCACCCTGGCCATCGGCATCGCCACCCCCACCGCCCAGGCACTGGTGAACACCCTGAAGGGGACCCCCGTGGTCTTCTCGGCGGTGACCGACCCGGTCAAGGCCGGCCTGGTCAAGTCCCTGAAAAAGGGGGAGAAGACGGTGACCGGCGTTTCCGACATGACCCCGGTGAAAGAGCAGATCGAGCTGCTCCTCAAGATAAAGAAGGTCAAGCGGCTCGGCCACATCTACACCAGTTCCGAGGAGAATGCGGTGGTGCTGGCGGGGGTCGTGAAGCAGGTCTGCCGGGTAATGGGGATCGAGTACGTGGAGACCACGGTCTCCAAATCCGCCGAAGTGAAACAGGCGACCCAGGCGATCATCAAGCGGGTGGATGCCCTCTACATCAGCACTGACAACACGGTGGTATCGGCCATGAGCGCCGTCACGGACGTGGCCATGAAGAACAAGGTGCCGGTCATGTCGGCCGACCCGAGCTCCGCCGAGACCCATCCTGTGCTGGCTGCCTGGGGTTTCGACTACTACAAGATGGGACGGGCCACGGGCAAGATGGTCGCCGAGATCCTCAAGGGGAAGAAGCCGGAGCAGATACCGACCCGGTTCATGACCAAGGCGTCGGATGTGGACCTGCTGGTGAACCTGGACGTGGCGAAGAAGCTCGGCCTCACCATCCCGAAGGATGTCGTCAAAACCGCCAACAGGGTGGTGGAGAACGGCAAGTTGACGAAGAAATAACCCAGAACCACCACAGAGGCACAGAGACACGGAGAACATCAGGAAAATCGATTAACAGGGATGGACAGGATATTCAGGATAAAAACCAGAACCATTTTTTGGTTTAAAAATCAAAGACTTTAATCCTGAATATCCCTGTTAACAGAAGGTGTTGCTTTTCTCCGTGCCCCTGTGTCTCTGTGGTAGATTTTTTTAAAAGGTTTCCCATGATCGAAGGTATTTTCGTCGAAGGACTCATTTACGGCATCATGGTCCTGGGGGTGTTCATCTCCTTCAGGGTTCTGGATTTCCCGGACCTGACGGTGGACGGCTCGTTTCCGCTGGGGGCGGCCCTCATGGCCCAGTGTCTCCTCATGGGGGTGAACGGTTGGCTGGCGCTTCTCGTCGCCTTCGCCGGCGGGGTGGCCGCCGGGGTGATCACCTCCCTGATCCATAACCACCTCAAGGTGCCGAACCTCCTGGCCGGCATCCTGACCATGACCATGCTCTACTCCATCAATATCCGGATACTGGGGAACCGGGCCAACGTCCCCCTCCTCAACCAGGAGACGATCCTGACCCAGGTCACCGGCCGCCTGACGGGGATCATCCCCGATGACTACATCCTGCTGGTCTTCTTCGCCGTGGTGACCATCGTCATCAAGATCCTCCTCGACCTCTTCTTCCGCACCGACCTGGGGATGACCATCGGCGCCATGGGGAACAACGAGCAGATGGTCATCTCCCAGGGGGTGAACCCCAAGACCCTGAAGTCAATCGGCCTCGGGATCTCCAACGGCCTGGTGGCCCTCTCCGGAGCCTTCGCGGCCCAGTATCTCGGCTTCGCCGACGTGGGGCTCGGGCAGGGGATCATCATCTCCGGCCTGGCATCGGTCATGATCGGCGAGTTCCTGATCCTGAAGAGCAATCGCATCGGCGTCCTGACGCTCTGCGCGGTCCTCGGCTCCATCTGCTTCTATGCGGTCATGTACGTGGGGCGCTACTACGGCTACGTCATCAACATGACCCCCAACGACCTGAACCTGATCAAGGGGATACTGATCATCGTGCTGCTGGTGATGACCCAGAGTAAGAAACTGAAGAAAGCCGCCGTCCGGGCCGTGGTGAAACATGATTGAGCTCAAGAACGTATCCATGATCTTCAACCAGGGGACGGTGAACGAGAACCAGGCGATCTCCACCATCAACCTGAACGTCCGGGAGGGGGACTTCATCACCGTCATCGGGAGCAACGGCGCCGGCAAGTCCACTCTCTTCAACCTGATTGCCGGCACCATCACCCCCACGGTCGGCTCCATCCACCTGAACGACCGGAACATCACTCGCGACCCGGAATACAAGCGAGCGCGGTACATCGGCAGGATCTTCCAGAACCCGCTCCTCGGAACAGCGTCCAACATGAGCCTGGAAGACAACATGATGATCACCTATAAGAAGGGGTTCAAGTGGCTGAAGCGGAGCCTGAACCATTCCATGCGGGAGTTCTTCAAGTCGGAACTGGTCCAGCTCAGGATGGGGCTGGAGGACCGGATGAAGGAGAACCTCGCCCTCTTTTCCGGCGGGCAGCGGCAGGCGCTGACGCTGCTGATGATGGTCCTTTCCCGGCCGGACCTCATCCTGCTGGACGAGCACACGGCGGCCCTCGACCCGAAGAACGCCGAGATCGTCCTGGAGCTGACGAACAAGTTCATCGCGGAGTACAAGCTTACCGCCATGATGATCACCCACAACATGAGTCATGCCATCGAGTACGGCAACCGGCTCCTGATGATGGACAAGGGGGAGATCATCTTCGAGGCGGCGGGGGAAGAGAAGAAAGCCCTCACGGTGGAAAAGCTCATCGACAAGTTCCACCAGATCCGTCACAAGAGCTTCGAGAGCGACCGGACGTTGCTGTCGGAGGAGTGAGACTATGCATCATCAGTGACGAAACGCGAAAGGCGGCCGATTTGGCCGCCTTTTTTTATGCGGGAAGGGGGGATTTGCATGGTTGTTTGTTTCTAGATGCCGCCACGCTTATCGCTCGTTTTATTGAAAATTTTAATTTACAGGCTATCAGAGTTTGCGTATATTTCGACAACCTTCCCAACAGCACAGCACACCCAACGGGAAAGAGCCGACTCATCATATGGCGTTACTCCTGCAAATACCGCTAAACGCCGACCAGGTCAAACGGTCAAGGCCGCTTAACTTTCTAAAGGAGGAAGTTCAGATGAAGAAAAACATTGTCCGGGGCCTGGTTTATTTGATGGTTGCTTTTGGTTTAATTTCATGTGGTGGTGCCAGCACTAACTCTCCCGGCGTGTCTTCATCGTCAATGGCTATTACAGCATATTCATTCTCAAATATTCCTGTAACTGGTGTTGTAAATGAGAGCACTAAAACGATATCCCTCACGGTTCCTTATGGAACAAACGTTACCGGCCTTGTTGCCACTTTCACGACGACGGGCGCAAGCGTGAAGGTAGGTGGAGTTGTGCAAGTAAGCGAGACAACGGCGAATGACTTCATGAATCCCGTCGTATATACCGTGACTGCGGCGGATGGCTCAACAACCCAATACACTGTTACAGTCACAGTTGCTTTGAACTCATCAAAAACCCTAACGTCATTATCCATCCTCGGCATACCGGGAGCAATCAACGAATCATCAAAAACTGTGGCCTTGTCCGTTCCCTATGGAACAAACATTACCAGCCTTGTTGCCACTTTCACGACGACGGGCGCAAGCGTGAAGGTAGGTGGAGTTGTGCAAGTAAGCGGGACAACGGCGAATGACTTCACGAATCCCGTCGTATATACCGTGACTGCGGCGGATGGCTCAACAACCCAATACACTGTTACTGTCACAGTTGCTTTGAACTCATCAAAAACCCTAACGTCATTTTCCATCCTCGGCATACCGGGAGCAATCAACGAATCATCAAAAACAGTGGCCTTGCCCGTTCCCTATGGAACAAACGTTACCGGTCTTGTTGCCACTTTTACGACGACGGGCGCAAGCGTGAAGGTGGGTGGAGCTGTGCAAGTGAGCGGAACAACGGCGAATAATTTCACTAACATCGTAGCCTACACGGTAACGGCTGAAGATAACTCGGTAGCAACCTATACTGTACGTGTCACGATTCCGAATTATGTTCATCTTCAGAGCGATACCGGAGATTACATCGGAAGCGGCAACACCTACACCTACACTCAAGCCGATGCCCTGATTGGCGTCAGCGCAACGGGCGACCTCCTTTCAACAAGTATTAACGGAGACCAGAAATGGTCTGGTTACTTCCAGGTCCCGAACAGCCTCAGCCAACTTCAGCCTGGCACCTTCAGCAATCTTACTCGCTATCCCTTTAACAATCCTGCGGTAGGCGGTCTTAGCTGGTCTGGTGAAGGGCGAGGTTGTAATACTCTTACTGGATGGTTTGTCGTAGACAACGCCACGTATAGCAACGGAAATCTCGACGCTATCGACCTGCATTTTGAACAGCATTGTGAGGGCGGTGTTCCCGCCCTACACGGCCAGATTCACTGGACTCCATACGATACCACAGCACCAGCAGGCCCGGTTACGCCTCCACCCACGGGACTCTGGCAACCCGCCTCCGGATCGACACCAGCCACCGGCAACTACGTTTATCTCCAGAGCGATTCCGGAGACTATATCGGTGCTGGCCAGAATTACACCTACACCCCGAGCGTTGCTACTATTGCTCTTGGTACCGACGGTGGGCATCTCACGGTTAATATCTCCGGAACCAAGAATTGGAACGGCGATTTCAAGACCATGAACGTTCTCTCCCAGTTTCAGCCCGGCTACTACGGGAATCTTATGCGCTATCCGTTCAACAACCCCGTGCGTGGCGGCCTTAACTGGTCTGGAGATGGGAGAGGTTGCAGTACTTTAACCGGCTGGTATGTAGTAGACAATGTTACGTATTACAACGGAATTCTTACGTCAATCGATCTTCGTTTTGAGCAGCATTGCGAGGGAGCCACTCCCGCTCTTCATGGCCAGATCCACTGGATACAATAGCGGGGGCAGGAGTTGGACACCGACCGGGCGATTAGACTGCCCGGTCGGGTCGACGGCTGGCCCGTTAGGTAAAGTAAAATAACCCCTGATTCAGTCATGTTTGCCAGTCTCCTGCTGAAGATTGTAGAGGACTTTTACAAGCAACGGCGGCAGACGGTCTTCGTTCCGCTGGCGCTCCACTACCCCGTTGCGCCTCACCCACGTTATCGGATTGGAAAGGTGTGTCACCGCGGCCGAGACGCCCTCACTCCTGAAAGTAACAGCCTGTCTTCCCTATTTGCCTGAAAATTTCATGCGGTCTTCATGTTTGCAGACAAATCCGTTGCCGAACGACAAGGAAAATTCACAGTATCGGGGCCGTGACTTTTTCACCAGGCATTCGAACAGACCTTCGTTGATCATTCGAGTGGTACAAACTTTAGGGGTGTTGAACAGATCGTTCAGTTTACTGTTGATCGCTTTAAATATAATGTTCATGATCGCATCCTTGTGAGTATTTTTTCCTGCCGTTATCGATGCAGAATCATTTCGCATCGAGCCAATAAAAAAAGCCGGGTTGGAAATATCGGAGATATTTCGGTAACCCGGCTGTCTCGAGGAGATCCGTTAGGCTTTCCGCCCCACCCTCGCGGATGGTTTAGTATTATCGTCTATCACTGGAACATTATGTAATTGTTGGCATTATCGTTAAAAATCGGGAAATGTCAACCCATACGTTCATAGTCTCGCAAAATCAATCACTTCCCTTTAACGATCGAATAGTTCATGGCCAGGTCCACTTTTACTCTTGCCCAACAGCCTCTTTTCAGAAGAACTGCTTATGTTTTGATCATCCTCCCTGGAGACGCTCCCGTCGCAGCAAGTCCGGGAAGAGCCGTATCCAGATGAGGACGACGACGAGGGTGCCGATGCCGCCGATGAGGGCGGCCGGGACGGCGCCGAACCAGGCGGCGGTGAGCCCCGATTCGAATTCCCCCAGTTCGTTGGAGGAGCTGACGAAGATGGCGTTGACGGCACTCACCCGGCCACGCATCTCGTCCGGGGTCTCCAGCTGGATGAGGGAGGCGCGGATGACGATGCTGATCATGTCGGCCCAGCCGAGGATGGCGAGGGCCGCGAAGGAGAGGAGGATGGAGCGGGAGAGGGCGAAGACGACGGTCATGGCGCCGAACAGGGCGACGGCGGCGAACATGACCCGGCCGACTTTCTGGCGGAGCGGGTTCCGGGCAAGATAGAGGGATGCCACCAGCGCCCCAACGGCCGGCGCACCCCGGAGCAGGCCGAGACCTTCGGGGCCTGTAAGGAGGATGTCCCGGGCGTAGATGGGGAGGAGTGCCGTGGCCCCTCCCAGGAGGACGGCGAACAGGTCGAGGGATATGGCGCCGAGAAGCACGGGGCGGCTCCGGATGAAGCCGATTCCGGCGAAGACGGTCTGGAGGCTGATGGGTTCCCGCGAGGGGGGGATGCGCCTGATCCGGATGCAGAGGATGGTGACGGCGGCAAAGAGGAAGAGGAGGAAGCTTATGCCGTAGACCGCGGCGGGACCGGCGAGGTAGAGAAAGCCCCCCAGCACTGGGCCGATGATGGTGGCCGCCTGCTTGACCCCGGAGCTGGCGGCTATGGCCTGGGGAAGGATCTCCGATTCCGCCAGGGAGGGGACCAGGGCGAGCATGGTGGAGTATTCGAAGGCGCGGCCGATGCCGATGGCGAGGACGAAGAGGAGGATGGTCTCGCGGCTCCCCCCGTGCAGGAGGGTGGTCGCGGCGAGACCGGCCAGTGCTGCCGCCTCGGCCAGGAGGGCGAAGGAGACGATCCGCCGCCGGTCGTGGCGGTCGGCCAGGTGCCCCACATAGAGGGTAAGGAGAAGCGACGGGATGAACTGGACGAGCCCCACCAGACCCAGGTCAAGGGCGCGGTGGGTCAGCCCGTAGATCTGCCAGCCGACGGCGACCCCCGCCATCTGGTAGGCCAGGGTCGCCGCGCCGCGGGCGGCGATGAAGAAGGCTAGCGGTCGGTGCTGCCGGAGCGAAAAGGGGGGCATGGTCGGGTGTCGGGTCCCTTCGGTGCCGTGATGGTGTACGGGAGCATCCTATGCCAGTCCGCGGCTCTTGTCCAGCTGGAGTTTGCCCTTATCCCTCCAGGGCATGCCGCAGGTTCACCACGAAGTCCTGGGCGTTGGTCAGGATGGCGCGGGCCTGCCCCGAACCGCGGTTCGCCAGCTTGTCGGCGCCGAATTCGGACATGTCGACGATGTAGAAGAAGACCGGCCGCACGGTGCCGTCATCCATCACCCGGTAGTCGGGGACCATGTTGCCGGTGGCGATGGTATGGAGCTGGGTCGCCACGGCGATGACGGTGGTGGCCAGGCGTGTCTGGCAGCGCATGGCATCCTGGGCCTGGACCGTGTCGGTGATCACTTCGGGGAGGGGGCCGTCGTCCCGGATGGAGCCGGCCAGGACGACGGGGGCCGACCGGCGCAGGCAGGCGGGGATGATACCGTCCCGGATATCCAGATCGGCGACGGTCTTTGCCAGGGACCCGCGGCGGCGAATCTCGTTGATGGCGTCCAGATGGTTGTAGTGCCCCCCGGGAACCAGCGCCTGGGTGTAGATGTCCTGGCCGAGGCCGGTGCGGAAGAGGGCCGCCTCCAGGTCGTGGGTGGCGAGGGCGTTGCCCGCCAGCAGGGCCTGGCAGTAACCGTTCTCGATCAGCCACTGCATGGCGTCGCGGCTGTCCCGATCGAAGGCGACGGCCGGTCCGAGCACCCAGAGGATAGAGCCGTGCTCACGGTCATGGCGGAGGATCTCGTACAGCTCGTCGTAGGAGCGGGAGAAGGGGGTCTCCCGGGTGCCGCGGACGCGGAAGGCGAACTTTCCCTCCGCCGCCGGGCCGGCGGGATCGAAACCGGTGGTATGGACGTAGATTCCCTCTTCGCCGTTCTCGCTCCGTCCCATGACGACCGGGTCCCCCTGCCGGACGAGGCGGGGCTCCACTGCCTGGAGCGTGTCGTCCCGCAGGAGGAGGACGGCGTCCATTCGACTTTCCCGGACCAGCAGCCACTCTCCATTTCCCTGGTGGACGTACTCGGGGTGGTTGCTGGTAGCATGGAAGCCGGCGGGGAGAATGCCGTCGGCGGTTGCCGGTTCGGTCCGGGCCGGCGGCGCCGCAGCCAGGTCGGGGCGGGAGAAGTCGGGGGGGATGTAGGGGGGAATGGCTGCCATGATGGCCTCCTGGATGTCGGGGAGATGGGACAAGTAAAGCGCCGGAGGGAGATTTGTCAAGCGGGAGTCGGCGACAGCCGCCAATGTGTGGTACGCTTATGGCTAGATAATGGCGGACGGGAGGATGGTCATGGAAAGAGGTCGGAGAAGCCGACCCACGCGGGTCGTCATCATGGGGGCGGCGGGACGGGACTTCCACAACTTCAACTGCTGTTTCCGGGACAACCCGCTGTTCAGGGTGGTGGCGTTCACGGCGGCCCAGATCCCCTCCATCAGCGGCCGGCGCTACCCTCCCACCCTGGCCGGGCCGCTCTATCCCAAGGGGATTTCCATCTATCCCGAGGAGCGGCTCCCCGACCTGATCCGCCGCCACCGGGTTCGGCAGGTGGTCTTTGCCTACAGCGACATCTCCCATGAACAGCTGATGCACACCGCCTCCCTCGTCCTTGCCTGCGGCGCCGATTTCCGGCTCATGGGCCCGGACGCCACCATGCTGGCGAGTCGGCGACCGGTGGTGTCGGTCTGCGCCGTACGGACCGGCTGTGGCAAGAGCCAGGTGGTCCGCTATTTCTGCGACATCTTGCGGGAGCGGGGGATACTACCGGTGGTGGTACGCCATCCCATGCCTTACGGCGACCTGGCTTCCCAGGCGGTGGAGCGTCTTGCGGAACCCGCCGACCTGGACCGGTTCCACTGCACCATCGAAGAGCGGGAGGAGTACGAGCATCTGCTGGAACATGGCGCCATCGTCTATGCGGGGGTGGACTACCGGCGGATCCTGCGGCGGGCCGAGAGGGAGGCGCAGGTTATCATCTGGGACGGGGGGAATAACGACCTCCCCTTTTTCCGCCCCGACCTGGAGATCGTGGTGGCGGACCCCCTCCGTCCGGGACACGAGACCTCCTGGTATCCTGGCGAGGTCAACCTGCGGCGGGCGCAGCTCGTGGTGGTCAACAAGGTGAATGCCGCCGGGCCGGCGGCCGTGGAGATGGTGGAAGCCGCGGCGAAGAGGGTGAACTCGGCGGCCAGGGTGGTGCGGACGGCGTCGCTCGTGACCGTGCCAAACGGGGAAAGGATCCGGGGAAAACGGGTCCTGGTGGTCGAGGACGGCCCATCCGTCACCCACGGCTCCCTCCCTTCCGGGGCCGGCCTCGCCGCGGCCCGGAAGCACGGCGCCGAGGTGGTGGACCCCCGCCCCTGGGCACAGGGCTCCCTGGCCGGGGTCTATGCCGCCTTTCCCCACATCGGGCCGGTACTCCCCGCCATGGGGTACACCCCCGGCCAGGTGGCGGACCTGGCCGCCACCATAGCGGCAGTGCCGACCGACTTCGTGCTGGCTGCTACCCCCATCGACCTGAACCGGCTGCTGGCAAGCCCGCAACCCATTATTCGCGTTTCCTATGCCATCGGGGAGATCGCCGGGACTCCGCTCAAGGATGCGTTCTGCGGGCTCATGGAGCGATCGGGCGGATCGTAACGAACGACCCTTCTCCTTGGTTCCGGCGGCGATTGGTGGTATGGTGGGGAAGTCGGTACGATCACACATTCACAAGGGAACCGTGACCCATGCCCGAGAGCCCGCACCCCTTTCAGACCCTCACCCCCAGTTTCATCATGGACGCCGTGGAGAGCCAGGGGTTTCGCTGCGACTGCCGCACCTTTGCCCTGAACAGTTACGAGAACCGCGTCTACCAGGTGGGGATCGAAGAGGGGCAGCCGCTCATCGCCAAATTCTACCGCCCCGGCCGCTGGAACGACCTCCAGATCCTGGAGGAGCACACTTTCTGTCGGGAGCTGGCCGACCAGGAGCTTTCGGTGGTGGCCCCGTGGCGAAACGGGGTAGGGGAGAGCCTCTTCCACTACGGAGGGTTCGGTTTTTCCCTCTATCCCCGCCAGGGTGGCCACGCCCCCGAATTCGACAACCTGGACAACCTGCTGATCCTCGGCCGGATGCTCGGCCGTATCCATTGCGTCGGCGCAGTCCATGTCTTCAGGCACCGGCCGGCCCTGAATGTTCAAAGCTTCGGCCGTGACAGTGTTGCCCTGATCGGCGAGCGCTTCATCCCGGCGGAGTACCGGCCCAGCTACACCGCCGTGACCGACCAGCTCCTGGATGCCATCGACGGGTGCCTTGCGGAGGCGGGACCGATCCGGCAGATCCGGACCCATGGCGACTGCCACGCGGGGAATATTCTCTGGCGTGGCGGCGTTCCTCACTTCGTCGATTTTGACGATGCCCGGACGGCCCCGGCAGTGCAGGACCTCTGGATGATGCTCTCCGGTGACCGGCAACGCCAGACCGCCCAGCTGGATGCGCTGCTGGAGGGGTACCGGGAGTTCAGCGACTTCGATCCCCGGGAATTACGGCTGATCGAAGCGCTGCGTGCCCTGCGCATGCTCCACTACGCTGCCTGGCTCGCCAGCCGCTGGGAGGATCCGATCTTTCCCGGCACCTTCCCCTGGTTCAACACCGTGCGCTACTGGGGTGAGCATATTCTCCAGCTGCGGGAACAGCTGGCGGCACTTGCCGAACCGCCGCTGGAACTCCCCTGAACGGGTTTTCGCGCACTGGCGTCTTCGTCGTGCTGGCCATTGTCCCGCCATACGGTACACTAACGGAAGGTTTTTACCTGGGGGCCGTCACCGGCTGACGGCAGGGAGGAAGGGATGGAATTCCGGTCCGTTTTTCTGCGGAGAGCCGTGGTGCTTCTCCTGTTTGTCGGGGTGCCGGGGGGGGCGACAGCGGGTGGCGGACCGGCTTCCGTCGACGCTGCCGCCTACCTGGCCCGGGGAGAGTATGCCAGGGCGGCCAGAGCCTTCGCCCAGGCTATCGACCGTGGCGACAGGAGCGCCAGCGTCTATGCCGGCCTGGGGCGGGCCTATCTGAAGCTGGGTGACAACCAGCATGCCACCGATATGGAACTGCTGGAAAAGGGGGCGGCGGCGCTGCGCACGGCAGAGGAACTGGATCCGTCGCGGGCGGAAACCCACTACGACCTAGGCCTGACATTGCTGGCCCTTGGTGACCGGCCGGGGGCAGCCGGGGAAATCGAACATCTGAAGCAGCTGGACCCGGGGCTGACCGCCACCCTTACCCGCGCCCTGGAAGGGCATCGCCCCCTTCCTTCCTACCGGCTCGTCGGCGAGAGTGGCCGGCCGGAAAAAAACGGGACCCCCGTCATCGTCGAGGGGAATACGGTCCTCGTCCCGGTCACCCTCTCCCTCGGCTCCCGGAGCGTCCAGGCGCGGCTGATCCTGGATACCGGCGCGAGTATGACCACCATCACCCCCCAGGTGGCGGCGCAGCTGGATATCAATCTCAACCAGGCCGTGTCGGGTGCCGTGCAGGTGGTGGGGGGAGGCTTCGTGGAAGCCCGGGGGGTGCGGCTCGACCAGATCTCGGTCGGCCCCCATGCCAGGACGAAGATGAACGTGGCCGTCATCGGCAACGGTAACCCGCGGGTACCCTATGACGGCCTGCTGGGGATGGATTTTCTTCGGGGGCTCCATTACCATGTGGATTTCAGGAACCGGGTGATCAACTGGACCCCTTGAGAAGGGGGAAGCGGGGGATTCGGGACATGAACGGAAAAGGCGGCCACCGGCCGCCTTTTCCTGTTTCTCTCCCCATACCGGTTTGGGGTCACTGGACGGTGAACGACGTCTCCCGGGAGTCCTTACCGCTGGCGGTGCTGATGGTGGTGGTTACCTTGTAGGTCCCTTTTTTTGCGTCCTGGGGGAGAAAGAGCGGAATGCTGGAGCTGTAAGTGCCGGCGGGATGGGAGACGTTCACCGACGGGTTACCCACCAGCTCGTTGTTCAGCCTGATTTCGTGGGATTCGGTGATGGCCACCGGGGTGGTGGGGGTGGGTGCCATTACCGCGTAGGTGGCCATCAGGTCGACTTTGTCGCCGGCTTTCACGGTGGCGGGGGCTGCGGACGTATTCTCTATCCTCGTTACGATTCCGGCCGACGGCTGGTAGCCGTATTTGTTTGCCGTCTCTGCAGCGGTTTTTTTCTTGTCGACGGTGTAATTGCCGACTACGCCTCCCACCAGCGCCCCGGCCAGTCCTCCGAGGATCGCCCCCTTGGTCCGGGAGCCTTCGCCTGCCAGCAGTGCACCTGCCAGTGCGCCCGTCGCCGCGCCGATGCCGGCCCCTTTTGTTGCCCCCTCATGCCCTTCCGGAACGGTTGCACAACCGGCTATCCCCAGGGTAAAGGTGGCAAGCGTCACGAGTGCTGCAATTCTCAGGTTCATGTGTTTCCTCCCGTCTTGAGTTGATGCGTTGACAAACGCACCGGTGTCGACGCACATGTTCTTTGGGTGTCTTTGCCCTTGATCGGCAAAAAATGGATGACTCAATCCTGCGTGGCGAGACACATCATGTGCCGTGTCTCATAATTCTAATTGGTCGTCTGTTGCTGTCAACCTGCCCGGACCCGTTCGTCAGGTTACGGTTTGCATTTACGTGAAGAGGTCGTTACGCTATGTTTTCCGGTACATGGGGGAAGAGGGAGGAGAATCAATGGACGTTACCGTCGTGTTGTGGATAGGGGCAGGAGTGTTGACCCTGCTTGGACTAGCCGGGCTGGTGCTGCCGGCACTGCCGGGGGCGCCGCTTCTCTTCGCGGGGCTTTTGCTGGCTGCCTGGGCGGAGCATTTTGTCTATGTGGGGCCGGGGACGCTGGCGGTCCTTGCCGTCATGATGGTCCTGACCTACCTGGTGGAGTTTGCCGCCTCGGCCATCGGCGCGAAGCGCTTCGGTGCTTCCGGACGGGCAATGATGGGTGCCTTGCTGGGAGGGGTGATCGGCATTTTTTTCGGGATACCGGGAATTCTGCTCGGCCCCTTTGCGGGTGCGGTCATCGGCGAACTGTCGCTCCAGCGGAGCCTGCATGCGGCGGGGTGGGCCGGGCTGGGAGCCTCCCTTGGCATGGCACTTGGAATGGCGGCCAAGCTGGCCCTGGGATTCGGTATGGTCGGACTGTACCTGCTGGCACGCTTTTTCTGATCCTTCTCTATCTTTCCTCCTTGGAAACCCCCTGAATTAGGCTACACTATCATGTAGAATTCAAAGCGAGATGGTTCCGTCTCTTCGTTTCGGTTGAGCGGGACGACCGGAAACTCCAAGGGGGAAACTGTATGGAAACGATGGGACAGTACCAGCAGCTTGCCATAGCCTATGTCACGGAACTGGGAACCAAGCTTATCGCCGTCATCCTGTTCTGGATAGTCGGCCGCTGGCTGATCGGGCTGGTGGGGCGGATGCTGAATGGAGTTCTGGAACGGCAGAAGGTCGACCCCACCCTGATGCGCTACATCGGCAACTTCGTTGCGGTGACCCTCAACATCATTCTGGTAGTTGCCATCCTTGGCTACTGCGGCATACAGACGACGACCTTCGCCGCATTGGTGGCCGGCATCGGCATCGCCATCGGCGCCGCCTGGGGCGGACTCCTTTCCAACCTGGCGGCAGGCATCTTTCTCGTGGTGTTGCACCCCTTCAAGGTGGGGGATTTCGTGACGGCGGCCGGTGTGACCGGCACCATCAGGGAGATCGGCCTCTTCGTCACGACCATCAACACGCCGGACAACGTCATGACGCTGGTGGGGAATGGCAAGATTTTCAGCGATACCATCCAGAACTTCACCACCAACGATTTCCGCCGGGTCGAACTGAAGTGCCAGCTGGCCGGCAGTGCCGATCATGTCGCCGCTATGCAGCTTTTGCGGGAGAAACTGGCGGCGGTTCCCAACGTACTGGCGCAGCCGTCGGTGGAGGTGGAAATCCTCGACTTCACCCTGGTGGGACCGGTGCTGGCCGTGCGCCCCTTCTGCCATAATGACCATTACTGGCAGGTCTATTTCGACGGCAACCGCACCATCCGTGAGTCCCTCGCCGCCGCCGGCTTCCCGTCCCCCATGCCGGCGCAGATGGTGGTGGTGCAGAACCCGTAGCGGGCTTTTTCAGGAGCGTACGGTATACAGGGAAGGGGGGCTGTTGTGGCCCCCTTCGTTTTGTGGTAGAAAGAAAGATACTTTTGCGAGGCGACGAGGGTATTCCCGTCTGCCCTTTTTAAGAGAGGACAGCACATCATGAACCTGTTGGATGGAAAGAAATGCGCGGAGAGCCTGATCGCCGACATAGCGAAGAAGGTGGCGGGGTATGTGGATTCCGGCCTGCGCAAGCCCCACATGACCATTATCCTGGTCGGCAAGCACGCGCCGAGTGAGTCGTACGTCAAGTCGAAGATAACCACCAGCACCCTGGCAGGTTTCGAAAGCAACCTGATCCGGTTTCCGGAAACGGTGAAGGAGGCGGAGCTGCTGGCGAAGATCGAGGAGATCAACAGCGATCAGACCACCGACGGGGTGATCGTCCAGCTCCCCCTCCCCAAGCATATCAACCAGCAGCACATCATCAATGCCATATCCCCCGACAAGGACATCGACGGCTTCCATCCGACGAATTTCGGCCGGATGACGCTGGGGCAGAAGGCCTTCCGGCCGGCGACCGCCTATGGCATCTGCAAACTCTTGCAGTTCTACGAAGTGCCGGTGAAGGGGAAGCATTGTGTCGTCATCGGCAGGTCCAACATCGTCGGCAAGCCGATCTCCATCATGCTCTCCAACGATTTCGACATCGGCAACGCCACGGTCACCCTGTCTCATATCGAGACCCCCCGGGAGCTGCTCCTGGACGAGACCCGCCGGGCCGACATCGTGATCGTGGCGGTCGGCATCCCGGGGTTCGTCACCGAGGATATGGTGAAGGAGGGGGTCGTCCTCATCGACGTGGGGATCAACCGGCTGGAGAACGGCAAGATCGTGGGGGACGTGGCATTTGACCAGGTTGCGCCGAAATGTTCCTGGATAACGCCGGTCCCTGGCGGGGTCGGCCGGATGACCGTCACCGCCCTGATGATCAATACGCTGGTAGCCTACCAAAACAACTTCAACCTGGCCTGAGTGGGGGAGACTTATGGGACGGCGCTGCGGAACAGGATGGCCCGACTCATGCCTGGTGCTTGCGGCACTGCTGATAATGCTCGGTGGTATCCCTTCCCTTGCGATGTCCCACACGGCGGAAGACCTCCCGACGAATGACCATCCTGGCATGGCAGCAGGATCAGCTGATGCGATAACGGCCGGCCTCACCGAACGGTTGGGGGAAAAAATCCCTCTCGACCTCACCTTCCGCGACGAATCGGGCAAACCGGTCCGTCTGGCGGACCTGGTGACCGTTCCGACCATCATCCTCCCTGTCTACTACAGCTGCACCAACGTCTGCAATTTCCTCCAGGGAGGGCTGGCCGGTGCCCTGCCGGGGGTAAAACGGAAACCGGGAGAAGAGTACCGGGTCATCTCCGTCAGTTTCGACGAGACCGAGACGCCGGCGCTGGCGGCAAAATACAAGCGGATGTACCTGGCCTCCATGAACCCCCCCTTTCCCGAGGATGGATGGCGGTTCCTCACCGGCGACGCGCAGAATATCCGCCGGTTGACCGATGCGGCGGGGTTTCGTTTTGCCCGCAAAGGACGGGATTTCATTCACCCGGTGGCGAGTATGGTCGTCGCTCCGGACGGCACGATTGTCCGTTACCTGTACGGGACCGTTTTCCTCCCCAAGGACCTGACCCTGGCACTCATGGAGGCCCGGGAAGGGAAGGTGGGGGTGACGATTCGCAAGGTGGTCGGCTACTGCTTCACCTTCGATCCGGAAGGGAAGACCTACGTCTTCAACCTGTTGCGGGTCAGCGCCACGGTCGTTATCCTCTGCACGGGGGGCTTTCTCGCCTTCCTTCTCCTGACCGGCCGCAGGCGTAAGGACCGAAAAACATAGCTTGAATAGAACACGGATCACATCTGAACATACGGATAAAAGCGGATAGTTTAAATCGGGGATTGATCCGCAGTTATCCTGGCTTTTCTGCCTTTTCCGTGTTCCATTCGAAGTAGCCCGGAGTGACGATGATCCCAGTCGAAAACGTGCCCCCTGCCGGAGATGGCGGTTTCTGGAACGATACCGGTAAAACCGGCATCACCGCGTGGATTTTTTCCACCGATCACAAGCGGATCGGCCTGCTCTACTTCTATTCGGTGCTCACCTTCTTCCTGATAGCCGTTGTGCTCGGGGTTCTGCTCCGGATCGAACTGATGGCGCCGGGACGGACCATCATGGGGCCCCAGACGTACAACGCCGTATTCACCGTGCACGGAGTGGTGATGGTCTTTCTCTTCATCATCCCCGGATTTCAGGGTTCTTTCGGCAACCTGGTCATGCCGATCCAGATCGGTGCCCGGGATGTGGCCTTTCCCCGCCTGAACCTCTTCTCCTGGTGGCTTTACATCGCAGGTGCCGCCGTGATCATCACCTCCCTCTTCACCGGTGGCGGCCCTCCCGACACCGGCTGGACCTTCTACGTCCCCTTCAGCGAGCGGACCGGCACCAACGTCTCCCTGGCGGTCTTCGGCGTCTTCATTGTCGGCTTCTCGTCTATTGTTACCGGCCTCAACTTCGTCACCACCATCCATCGCCTGCGGGCAGAGGGGATGACCTGGGGGAGGTTGCCACTCTTCGTCTGGTCGCTCTACGCCACCGCCTGGGTGCAGATCCTGGCGACCCCGATTCTCGGCATCACCCTGGCATTGATCATCGCCGAACGATTCCTCGGCACCGGACTCTTCGATCCGGCACGGGGGGGCGACCCCCTCATGTACCAGCACCTGTTCTGGATCTATTCCCACCCGGCGGTCTACATCATGATCCTGCCGGGGATGGGGGTAATTTCCGAGATCATTCCCGCCTTTGCCCGCAAACCGATCTTCGGCTACAAGATGATTGCCTTTTCCAGCCTTGCCATCGCCGCCGCCGGTTCCCTGGTCTGGGGGCACCACATGTTCACCAGCGGGATGAGTGACACGGCCATCCTGGTTTTTTCCTTCCTCACCTTCGTGGTGGCGATTCCTTCGGCCATCAAGGTCTTCAACTGGGTCTCCACCCTCTACCGGGGGTCGATTTCCCTGGAAGCCCCTATGCTCTTCGCCCTCGCCTTCATCCTGCTCTTCTCCATCGGCGGGCTGACCGGCCTGATCCTCGGCGCGGCCGCCACCGACATCCATGTCCATGACACGCAGTTCGTGGTCGGTCACTTCCACTATGTCATCTTCGGCGGCGCCGTCTTCGCCTTCTTCGGGGCCATGCATTACTGGCTTCCCAAGTTCTACGGCCGCCGCTACGCCGAAAAGCCGGCCGTCGTCGCCTGGGTGCTGATGTTCGTCGGCTTCAACATCACCTACTTCACCATGATGGTATTGGGGATGAAGGGGATGCCCCGCCGCTACTACGACTACCTCCCGGAGTTCGCCCCCCTCAACCTGGTCTCCACCATCGGCAGCTGGATTCTGGTGAGCGGCCTGATACTGATGCTGGTGAACCTGTTCCGGGGCCTCTTCAAAGGGGAGCCGATCGACAGGAACCCCTGGGGGGCCGCCACCCTGGAATGGACAATACCCACACCTCCGCCGACGGAGAACTTCGAAGAAGAGCCGGTCGTGACCCATGGTCCGTACGATTTCAAGGGAGCGGGAATCCCATGAGCGGGCCACTGCACAAGGACTATGCCGGCGCCAAGCTCGGCATGTGGCTCTTCCTCTTCACCGAGTTGCTCCTCTTTGGCGGACTCTTTCTGCTCTATGCCGCCTACCTTGCCCGCTACCCCCGGGAATTCGGCACGGCAGGGGGGCAGATGCATCTGGGGTTCGGCACGCTCAACACGGTGATCCTCATTACCAGCAGTCTGCTGGTGGCCATGGCGGTGACTGCCATCCAGCGGAACGCACGCCGAATGGTCCTTTGGCTGCTCGGCGGAACGGTCCTCTGCGCGGCGGTATTTCTGTTCAACAAATACCTGGAGTGGAGTGATGAGATAGGGAAGGGGATCTATCCAAATTCACCGAAACTGGTTGCTGCCCCTCCGGGAGAGTCGGTCTTCTTCAGCCTTTACTACCTCACCGTCGGGCTCCATGGCCTGCACGTGCTGATCGGCGGCACGCTCCTGACCCTCGTGGCGGTCCGCGTCCAGCGGGGAACCATCCATGCCGGTGACTACGTGCTGCTGGAGAACGGGGCCCTTTACTGGCATCTGGTGGATCTGGTCTGGATTTTCATCTTCCCGCTCTACTACCTGATTCTGTAGGGCGGGGGCGGTCTTCCGACCATCTCGGCGCCGTGTCCTCAAAGCCCCGCTTCGACGTAGCGCTGCTACGCCTCAGCGAAGCTTCTGCGGGCCGGCGACGATCTAGCCGAAATCTCGCGCCCGGTTAGCAAGGTCGAATGCTTTCGAACGGAGATTCAGTTGATGAGTGAACAACAACACATCGTCAGTTACGGCAAACTGACGGCGATCTGGCTGGGGCTCCTTGCCTTGACGGCCCTCACCGTCTGGGTTGCCCGCCATAATGTGGGAATAGGCCATGTCTGGGGTTCACTCGCCATAGCTGTAGTTAAGGGAGGCTTGGTGATCGCCTTTTTCATGCATATGAAGTACGAGGGGCGTCTCCTGCGTTGGCTGCTGTTCTTTGCCCTCTCCGTCCTGGCCATCTTCATCGGCTTCACGTTTTTCGACGTGCTGTACCGGTAGGAATGTAACATGAACCCTTTGCTCATCACCACGACACAGGCGGTCGACCCTGTCTTCAAGTTCATCTTCGGGGTGTCCCTCGTCCTGTTGCTCGGCATCACGGCAACGACGGTGGGGTTCGTCATCCGCTACCGCCGCTCCCGTGCACCCGAACCGACGTCCCAGTCGTCCGGCAATATCTGGCTCGAAATCGTCTGGATCGTCCTCCCCTCCATCCTGGTGCTGGCCATGTTCTATTACGGCTGGTCGGGCTACCTTTCCCTGCGCAATGTGCCCAAGGATGCGCTGCCGGTGACGGCGACGGCCCGCATGTGGTCATGGAGCTTCACCTACGCCAACGGCAAGACCAGCCCCAGGCTGTATGTCCCGGTCGGGAAGCCGGTGGTGGTGAACCTGGTCTCCAAGGATGTGCTGCACGGCTTCTATATCCCCGCCTTCCGGGTCAAGCGGGACGTGGTCCCGGGGATGAAGAACTTTGCCTGGTTCGTGGCAAGCAAGCCCGGCTCCTACGACCTCTTCTGCTCCGTCTACTGTGGTGTAGGCCATTCAGCGATGATCACGACCGTGGAGGCGGTCCCCGCCGCCGAGTTTGCCGCATGGCTTGAGAAGGGGGAAGGTAAAGAGGAAAAGGCAGCCGGCAAGGCCCTTCTGGAAAAACATGGCTGCCTCGGCTGCCATTCCCTCGATGGGACGGCGAAGGTGGGGCCGACCTTCAAGGGGATTTTCGGGCGGCGCGTGACGGTCTTGACAGGGGGTACCGAGCGGACCATCACGGTGGACGAGGAGTACCTGCGGCGCTCTATCCTCGATCCGAACGCCGACGTGGTGAAGGGGTACCAGCCGATCATGCCCTCTTTCCCTGGTCTGACCAAGGACGAGGTGACGACGATGGTCGAGTTCATCGAGGGGGTCAGGTGATGGGGGCTCTTTCCCTGCTGTTCCGGCCCCGGCTTGCGCTCCTGAACGGTGCCACGGCGGTCGGGGGGTACCTCCTCTTCCCGACTGCGGTCGATCCGGTTCGGCTGGCCGCGGTCTTTACCGGCGTGGCGATCCTGGCGGCGGCGGGATCGGCGTTCAACCAGGTGCTGGAGCGGGATGTCGACCGGCTCATGGAGAGGACCCGGCATCGCCCATTACCTGCCGACGACATGACGCCGGTGGGGGCCATGGCTGTCGGTTGCGGTTGTCTGCTGGCCGGCTTGCTTTTTCTCGCCGAGTCCCGGGACCTGTTGCCGATGCTGTTGGGTGTGGCGGCCCTCGCCTGGTACCTCGGTGTCTATACTCCCCTCAAGCGGCGCACCACCTTGGCCCTGGCGATCGGTGCACTCTGCGGGACAATCCCGCCGGTCATCGGCTGGTGCAGTGCCGGCGGAGAGCCGATCGATTATCCCGTTGTCCTTTTCGCCGGTCTCATCTACCTCTGGCAGATCCCCCATTTCTGGCTCCTCCAGCAGCGTCACGCCGACGACTACCGCCGTGCCGGCATTCCCCTGCTCCAACTCCGACGGAGCGATTCATCCCCTCACGGTCTCTGCCGGCTCTGGGTGGCCGCCCTGGCGGTTGGGGCGATGCTGCTGCCAGCCTTTGGCATCATCGGCCATTTCATCCCTCTATGGTATGCGGCCCTTTGTCTTCCCCTCGGTGCAATCGCTCTCGGCCGTTCCGAAACGGCCATCTTTTCCTCCCTCAACCTCTTTCCCCTCCTGTTGACCCTGCTGCTCTTTATCCAGCGATAGCGCAGCTGACGGAATCCCGTTCACTCCGTTGCCTTCTCCCGAAACGGGGGTAGACTGTACCTACGTTGATAGGGGAAAGGAGTCCGACAATGGGAGAAGTTGCACGGACAACCCCGGCGGAAGCCCGTCGGAAAGTGACGGCAGGGGAGGCGCTTTTCGTCTGCGCCTATGAAAGCGAAGAGTTGTGTGGCAGGATGATGCTCGAAGGGGGAATATCCCTCGCCCAGTTCCGGAGCCGTCTCGGCAGCCTGGACAAGGGGCAGCAGATCATCTTCTACTGCGCCTGACCGACCGAGCATACATCCGCCGGTCGGGCGGAAGAGTATCAGGCGCAGGGATACGGGAATGTCTCGGCGCTGCTGGGTGGAGTGGAGGCCTGGAAGGGTGCCGGCTACCCGGTCAGGTGAGCAAGTGAACGACGTATGAAAGGCGGCCAATGGCCGCCTTTTCCGTGTAACTACGGAGATATCCATGCCCTATCTTGTTCTGGCAGATTTGATCGTGCTCGTCCATGCCTTTTTCGTCCTCTTCGTGCTGTTGGGAGGAGTTGCGGTGCTGCGCTGGCGGTGCCTGGCATGGTTGCACCTGCCTGCCGCCATCTGGGGTGTGGCGATTGAGATGGGAGGATGGGTCTGCCCCCTCACCTTCGTGGAAAACCGGTTTCGGCGGCTGGGGGGAGAAGCGGGGTACGGTGGTACCTTCATCGAGCGCTACCTGGAGCCGCTCCTCTATCCCCTCGGCCTCACTCGTAATTTACAGATCGTGTTCGGCCTGGTGGCCATCCTCGTCAATCTTGCCATATACGCCAGTCTTTGGCGGCGCTCCCCCCACAACCGTACGTGACAATTTCCCCCTGCCGGACCTTTGCCGTCGTCTTCCACCGCATTGCCCCTGATTAGGGGGGGAATAGACGGGAAACAGCGGGAGGACCCGGCCGTAACGACGCGGGCGTCTTGGCTTGAAGTTTCTGGAACGGAGGAGGAAAATGAAACCAGAAGAAGAGGGAACTGTTCCGGATGGGTGCAGGGAAAGGAGCGAACCATGAAAACCATAGGGGAAAATGCGGACGTCAAGAGTTTCACCATGCCGGATGAAGTCAGGACCTTCCCGAAGGGGAGAGTGGAACTGGTGACGATAGGCGGGGCGATGGTTGGTCGGGCGATCTTCGAGCCGGGGTGGCGCTGGTCGACCTCGGTGCAGCCGCTGGTCAACACGAAAAGTTGCGAGGCGCCCCATTTCCAGTACCACGTGGCGGGTAGGCTGCATGTGGTCATGGATGACGGGAGCGAGTTCGACTGCGGGCCGGGTGACGTGTCGCTTCTGCCGACGGGGCATGACGCCTGGGTTGTGGGCGATGAGCCGGCCGTCGTGGTGGACTTCCAGGGGATGGTAGATTACGCCAGGTCAGGTCGGTAGCGGCTTGGCGTCCATGGAACGGTGGAAGAAAGGGGACGGAGAGCGCTCCCCTTTTTTGTCGGGAAGGGGTGTCCGGGTGGCTACTCCACTTCCTGGTCTTCCTCGTACCGGTCGATGAATGTCTTCTTGTTCAGCCGGTCGAGCCCCTGGGCGATCAGACGGAATCCGAGCATGATGAGGACCAGCCCGCCGATGACTGTCGGGCCGGTGCGGAAAATGAGGCTGACGATTCCGATCGACATGAACACGATTCCCAACGACTGGCACCGCGCCTGCTTTTCCTTGCCGGTGTGGGAAACGGAATATGCGTAGAGCTGGTAACAGACCACCAGCGCTATCAGCAACGCCAGGTATTTTAGAAATTCCTGCATAAAAGTTCCTCCCTCTTTTGTGCCGCCGGATTCCATTCCCCCGCCGGCTGCCGTGCTAAATCATACCCCGAAAAAGATGCGGGAACAACTGTCAGGGCTGGTGACGCAAAGGATCGAACAGGAATTCAAGCCCGTTGACCTTGATTTCGTAGACCGCTCGGAGCATGTCTCCGAGCTTTCCGTCGGGAAACCCCTGCCGGGAGAACCAGACGACATAGGGCTCGGGGAGGTCGATCAGGAGCCGACCTTCGTATTTGCCGAAGGGCATCCGCTGGCGGGCCAGTTCGAGGAGTGCCCGATGATCCGGTTGTGGCACGCTGTCCATCGGTTTATCCCAAACCATCGAGGATGGCCGTAAAGACCCGGATGGTGCGGGCCTTCCTGAGTTGTTTGACCTCCCGCGCGAAGGCGGGATCGTCCATGGTGGCGAAGACCCCCTTGACCTTGTTCAGGACCTGGACCTCGCCGCAGAACATTACCCGGTAACGGGCGAGAACATCTCTCAGGTAGCGTTGCAGTGCCATTGCCCGTTCCTGCCGGTCCGGCTCCGCGGCTGCCAGCCCCCGCAGCCTTTGGAACAGCAAAGGATCGGCGATGGCGCCCCGGCCGAGCATCAGACCGGCGGCGCCCGTCTCCCGCAGCACGCGCATGCCGTCGGCGGCGCTCCGGATGTCGCCGTTGGCGATGACCGGCAGCCGGGTATGGCGTACCACGTCGGCGGTCACGGCATGGTCCGCCCACCCCGTGTATTCCTGGATTACCGTCCGGGGGTGGAGGACGAGAAAATCGACCCCGGCCGCTTCGAAGAGGGGGAGGAGGGAAAAGACCTGGCGGTGATCGTCGTAACCGGCACGGAGCTTGATGGAGAAGGTGCCGGAAACGGCATCGCGCAGTGCGGGGATAATCTCTTCCAGGTCCTCCGGGCGGCGGAGCATTCCACCCCCGGTGAGGCCGCTGGTCATCCTTCCGTAGGGGCATCCCAGATTGAGGTTCAGGTGCACCGCACCGGCTGTCTCGGCAGCCCGGGCGGCGGACACCAGGGCCTCCTTGCCGTGACCGATCAGCTGGACGACCAGGGGGACTCCCTCTTCGTCCGGGACGATTTCCAGCAGGTCCCCCGCGGAGAGGCGCTTTCTGGCCGCCACGGGATTGACCCGCATGAATTCGGTAAAAACCGTGTCGGGACGCACCCAGTCAATGAAAAGGGCACGCATGGCCCGATTGGTGAGACCCTGCATCGGGGCAAGCATGAGGGGGACCTGACCCGGTCGCCAGGGGAGGTGTATTGGTTCCGTGGCGGCCGGGTCAGGTTGCTGCGGTGCTTCATTCTCCATGGGGCTAGAGAATCTCCACCAGTTCCAACTGGAAGGTGAGGTCTTCCCCTGCCAGGGGGTGGTTGGCGTCGAAGGTAATGCTGTCATCACTGACACCGGTCACGGTCACGCCGATCTCTTCGTCTTCCTCGTTGGCAAGTACGAGCTGGTCGCCGATTTCCGGGTTGAGGTCCGCAGGGACATCGCTCCGCGGAACCGTGAATACCTTCGTTTCGTCGTAGTCGCCGAAGGCGTCTTCGGCGACGATAGTCACCGATTTCTTCTCGCCGGGGGCCATTCCCACCAGTGCATCCTCGATCTGGGGAAAAAACTCCCCGCTGCCTATGGTCAGCTCCATCGGCCCGCTTTCGCAACCACAGCCGCAGTCGCCATCGTCGCATTCGTCGGTGTCGCATGCGTCGTGCTCGCATTCGTCGCCTTCAAGGGTGGAATCGAAGACGGTGCCGTCTTCCAGTGTGCCGGTGTAGTCGATTTTTACTTTATCGCCCTTCTGTGCCTGTGCCATGGTGATACCTTTCTCTGATATGCTCGAATAATTGGAATTCCTATCTTACCCAGAGTACGGGGAAATGCTGCCGGCAGTCCAGTAAAATTTATTCAGGGGGCTCAGGCCGGTTTTTAGCGGGCAATGTTCACACTAAACCGGATGCATCTCAGGGCAAGACTGGTATACTGTAAATTCATTGAGTCTCATGATGCCAATTGCGTAAAGGGAATTCACGACCATGAATCGACGACACATCGCCCTACTGTTTGCACTCTCCCTTCCAACCATCATTGTTGCAGCCACGCATGACGCCCAGGCGGCACTCGGTAAATCGGCCGCTTCGGTGGCGTCGGACAGCAAGGCCCTTTCGGCCGTTCGCCGGACTACCACGGCCCGCAATGGCTTTACCGTTCACGTGATCGTGTCCGACGCGAACACGGTGCGGGAGTACGTTTCCCCTGACGGCACCATCTTTGCCGTAGCCTGGAACGGGCTGTCCCATCCCGACCTCACTCCGCTCCTCGGTTCCTATGCCGATGAATACCGGCAAGCCCTGAAGCAGACTCCCCGCAAGCCGGGCCGCAGATACCTTCAGGTGAAAGCGAACAGGGTAGTCGTGGAGAAATGGGGACACATGCGCAATCTTCAGGGCCGTGCCTACGTGCCGGCTCTCATTCCAACAGGAGTAAGTGTCGATGAGATCAAGTAACGTTCTGTTTCTCGCTCTCTGGATTGTTCTGGTGGCCGGCTGCGGCGGTGGTGGCAGTGGTGGCGGCATCGTTGGCGGCGGTGGCGGGACGAAATCTCTTGTTTCAATCGCCATAACGCCTTCCAACCCTTCCATTGCGGTTGCAACCACCCAGCAGTTCACGGCGACCGGGGCCTATTCCGATAACACCAAGCAGGATCTGACTGCCTCGGTTACCTGGTCATCCTCAAACACCAGTGTGGCGACGATTGTCGGTACCACCGGCCTCGCCACGTCCGTTGCCATAGGATCCACCACGATAACGGCTGCTCTGGGGGGCATATCGGGGACAACGACCCTCACGGTTTCGCCTGGCAGCAGTGCGAACAACGTGCTTGCCATCTCCGTCAAGGACTCACCCTCGTCAACTTTTCTCTACCCCAACAAGCCGACCGTCAGCGTAACCATCTGCACCCCCGGCACCTCTACCTGCCAGACGATCAATGACATCCTGCTGGATACGGGGAGTTACGGGTTGCGGATTTTCAGTCAGATCCTGACCGTTCCCCTGACACAGGTGACCGTCGGAGCCGGCGCGCTTGCCGAGTGCGTCCAGTTTGTTGACGGCACGGCGGATTGGGGGCCGGTGCAGTTGGCAGATGTCATTCTGGGAGGGGAGCCTGCCGTCAGGGTTCCCGTCCATGTTTTCAACGCCGCGTTCGGTGCCGTCCCTCCTTCATGCGGAATTCCGGAGGCGAGTCCTGCCGCCGCCGGCTATAACGGGATCCTGGGGGTAGGGCTCTTTACCCAGGATTGTGGATCGGGGTGTGTAACCAGTCCTCTCAACGGGATATATTACTCCTGCAGCGGGACGAACTGCACCGGCACGACGGCTCCCCTTACCAGCCAGGTCCAGAATCCGGTGGCGCTTCTTCCCCAGGATAACAACGGCGTTCTCGTGCAGCTCCCGGGAATTCCCGCGGGGGGCGCCCCGTCGGTCGCCGGCTCGCTTGTCCTCGGAATCGGCACCCAGGCAAACAATACCCCTTCCGGCGTGACGGCCTACCCTGTAAACCCTCTGACCGGCGATTTTGCCACAGTGTTCGGTGGTACCACCTTCACCAGTTTCATCGACAGCGGCTCCAATGGCCTGTTTTTCAGCGTTCCCGCAGCACTTGCCGGCCAGCTGCCGGTCTGTGCCTCTCCCAATACGAGCTGGTTCTGCCCACCTTCTACCGTCTCGTTTACCGCCACCAACAGTGGCTATTTGGGTTCTCCCAGCGGTCCGGTTTCCTTCCAGATAGGTAATTCCACTACACTCTTCTCGTCGAGCAACATCCTCTCGTCGGGCAACAATGCATTTGCCGAACTAGGCGGACCCGCCCCGAGCGAGTTCGATTGGGGACTGCCATTTTTCTACGGACGGAGTGTGTTCACGGGGATTGAAGGAAAGACATCCTCCTTGGGGAGTGGCCCTTACTGGGCTTATTAATCCCGGGTCGTAACAAAGAAAAAAGGACGGGGCGCTTATCGGCCCCGTCCTTTTTTCGTTTACAGCTTCAACAACCGAGGTTGTGATTACTCGTTCTCGAAGGTGAGCTTTCGCTCCAGGTCCATGGACCGGGTGATCCGCTTCGCCTGCTCGAAGGTTATGATGTCCTGCTGGCAGAGCTGGACCAGGTGCTGGTCCAGTGACTGCATCTGGTACTGGGACCGGCCGTTTTCGATGTGCCGGTCCAGCTCGTCGAGCCGCCCCTCCCGGATGCACGCCTGGATGGTGGTCGTGGAGCGCATCACTTCTACCACCGGGACGATCCTCTCCCCCGTCTTGTCTTTTATGAGACGGAGGGAGACGGTGGCGACCAGGATGTCCGCCAGTCGCTGGCGGATGACTTCCTGGGCGTCGGGGGGGAAGTTGCCGAGGAGCCGGTTGATGGTGGAGCCGGCGCTCTGGGTATGGAGGGTGGAGAAGACCAAGTGGCCGGTCTCCGCCGCCTTGATGCAGGAGTCGATGGTCTCCAGGTCCCGCATCTCCCCCACCATGATAACGTCCGGGTCCATGCGGAGGGCGGCCCGCAGGGCGGCGGAGAAATTTTCGGTGTCGATCCCCACCTCCCGCTGGATGATGCAGCTCTTGTCCGACGTGAAGAGAAACTCGATGGGGTCTTCGATGGTGATGATGTTGAAGCTGAAATTCTCGTTCAGGTAGCGGAGCATGGCGGCAAGGGTGGTGGACTTGCCGTTGCCGGTCGGGCCGGTGACGAGGATGAGTCCGTTGGGAGCCTTGACGATTTCCGATAGCACCGGCGGAAGGTTCAGTTCCTGGAAGGTGCTCACGCGGGGGGGGATGACCCGCATGACGATTCCCACATTCCCCCGCTGGCGAAAGATGCTGACCCGGAACCTCCCCCCGTTGGGAAGGGAGTAGGAAGAATCGAGTTCCTTGATGTCGCCCGGCACCTTGCGGTTGTTGTGCTCGATGATGGTCTGGGCTATGAAAACGGTGTCCTGGGATGTCAGGTTGGGGAGCTTGGAGCGGACCAGCTGACCGCGGGCACGGAAAAAGGGGGGATTGTCGACTTCGAAGTGCACGTCGGACACCCTCTTGTCAAAGGCGATTTCCAGTATCTGCTGCAATGTTTTCAGATCCATGGCATTTCCTCGTTATTGATATGTCGTAATGGCATTCTGCACCGTCTACTGTCCGGCGGTTTCCCGTTTTTTCCGGTATACGGCGTATTCCAGAGCCCGCCCCGCGTAGTTTGCCAGGACTTCCAGCATGTCGACGGGCACGTCCGGGACCTCGTTTCGCCCGAAGTCTCCGTAGACGACGGCGATGGTCTTGCCGAAGCTTCTCAGGGGGAGCAGGAGTATGGTCGAACGTGCCGGAGCCCCGATTACCGGGAATAGCAATTCCCTGACCACCGCATCGGTGGTATCCCCGTAATAGACGGAACCCTCTTCGACGACGGTCCGAAGTAGCGAAGGGGAGTCAAGGGGTATCCGGAAACCGAGGGGTGACGCCGCTCCGTGCTCTTTTCCCCCCTTGATTCCGAAGGATTTTTCGGCGATCAGTTCCTTCTCCCTGACGATCAGGGTGAGGGACCGCTCAAAGGAGTCGGCGATGAATTGCAGAAGGGCGAAGGCGATATCCGGCGCCTCCTTCATCCCCCGCAGAGCCGACACGCTTGTCCGGAGCCGGCCGACGAGGTGGTCCGCCGGCGAGGGGACATATCCGCACAGGAACTCCAGCAAGGCTTCCAGGAAACTCTTCATATCCGGAACAAAGGAATTTCTCCGCTCCTTCAGGGAAGGGGCGGGAATAACGGCCCTGACACCATCCTTGTATGCCTGCATCGAAAGGGGGTAGTCGAGGGGAGAGGTGAGCTGGATGATGGCGACGCCGGGGAATTGCTTCCGAAGCTGCTGCCGAAGGGGGAGGACCTTTTCCTCGGACAGGCCGTCCGGTTTTCCCGGTCGGTCGAGCACGAGGAGCGGAGTTCTCCGTTTCGACAGGAACTGGTCGATGATGTGCTCCAGGTCCTGTTCATCGTTGCTGGCGAAGACATGAATCCCTTCCTGTTTGCAGACTGTCGTTATGCAGTAGGAAAGGATCTCGTCGGCGGTGAAGAGAATGACGGATGGTACCGGGCCCCCCGTGGGAGCCGACTCAACCCAGAAACGAACCGGCTTTTCGAGAAACGCCAGGAGCTCCTCTCCTTCGTGCTGGGCAAGGCCCGAGGCGGTTTCGGCCGTCATATCCTCTGTTCCACCGCTTTCCGAGGTCCGGTCGTCCAGGCTCGTGAAGACCGCGGGGATCTTTCGTTCCAGCTTGTCCAGGTCGCCCAGTCCCAGGTCGTCGGCGGAAAGGAGGGCAGACGGGGCGCCCCCCGGCAGATCCCGTGCTGCAGGGAGCTCGTCCTCAGGAGACTCGTCTTCCAGTTCGCCGTCGCGCATCTTCTCGTCATAGATGCGAAGGGCGTCCATCAGGATGCTCTGGGTGTCGACGTTGACTTCCATCCCCATTTTCCCCGGGTAGTACCGGTAGTCGTCGGGGGTTGTCTGATTCATCACATCCAGGCTGAAGGAGCCGCGCTTCCAGGTCAGCATCTCGACGATGGTCAGTTCGATGAGGAGTTCCAGCCCTTTGTAGGCGTCCTCCTCCCTCACGAGCCCCATTTCCAGCAGCATGACAATCAGGGGTTTGCGGTCGTCGCCGGCCTGCTGTTGCTGTTGAAGTGTCTGGTCGAGGATTTCGGGGGTGATGACGTTGAGGCTGATGAGAATTTCGCCGAGGCGGATGCTGTTGTTGAGATGATTGGCGCTGACGATGTAGCCGTCCTTGAAGACTAGCTGACTCTCACCCTTGCGGCTTTGGACGTTCAGCACGCCGGATTTCCTCGTCGCGTGGAGCAGTTGTATCACGTCGACTATCGGCAGGTGTTCCAGGTCTCCGGTGAAAGACATCGGTGGCTCCTCTCTCGGCTGATACGGCAAGAAAAAATATCCCCGGGCCGGATCGACCCGGAAGAAAAACGGAACACGAACCACGGTTTCCGGTCGGTGCGTTCTGCGCCGAGCCGCACCATTAAACCGCAAAATGACGAAACTTGCAAGCGGCAGACTGCATTCTTCCGGCACGGTCGGTCATGGTCTCCCGGCAGACATCGGGCGGCATTGCATCGGACTGTTTTTTTCTGTCATGGTAGAGTGTTGTTGAGTAAGCAAAATGGTTGCCATTTTTTCGGGGATTTCCGTTGTCATCCATTGTATTAAAGCCATGCATCGCCGGACAAAAATTGGTATACTGGTCCCCTTCTGGTATCACTCAGCCTCGAAAAGGAGTGTCGCATGGAAACAATGCTCAACGACGTGGAGGTACGGGTGCTCGGTTCCCTTGTGGAAAAGGAACTGACCACACCGGAATACTATCCCCTCTCTCTTAATGCCCTTACTAATGCCTGTAACCAGAAATCCAACCGGGATCCGGTACTCACCCTGGAGGAGGCCGATGTGGTGCGCGCCCTCGATTCCCTCCGCTTCAAGCAGCTGGCGCTGCAGTCGGCCGAGGGGGGGAGGGTACCGAAGTATCGCCATGCCCTGGTGGAGAAACTGCGCTTTTCCCCCGCTGAGTTGGCGATTCTGGCCGAACTTCTGCTGCGCGGTCCCCAGACGGTAGGGGAGTTGCGCACCCGGGCGGAGAGGATGCACGCCTTTCTCAACCTGTCCGCTGTGGAGGGGGTTCTGGAAGAACTGCTGGCGCGCACGCCCCCCCTCGTGACCAAGCTCCCCCGCCAGCCGGGGCTGAAGGAGTCGCGGTACGCACACCTGTTCTCCGGCGAGCCGGAACTGACAGTGGAGGAGCTTTCTCCACCTCCTGAACCTGCCCGGCTCCGGGTGATGGCCGAGGACGACCGGGTTGCCAAAGTGGAAGAGGAAGTTGCCGAACTCCGCCTGGAAGTTGCCGAATTGCGCCGGATGGTCAGGGAGTTTCAGTCCCAGTTCGAATAGTAAGGACGTCCATGCCGAACCCCGATTGTCGAGCCGAATCCGATCATGAATCTTGCCCATCGCTTCACCCGTCCCCGGTGCAGGTGACCCTTGCCGACATCGAGCGCGACCTGGCGGGACACATGCCTGAACACCCTGCCACGCCGGGGCTGAACCATGCGGCTGTCGCCCTCGTTATCCGTGAAGGCACCGACGGTCCGGAGGTCCTTTTCATCGAACGGGCCTCCCGGCCCGGAGACCCCTGGTCGGGGGACCTCGGGTTTCCCGGCGGCAAGGTGGAGGCCGGGGACGACGGCCCACGGGAGGCCGCGGAGCGGGAAGCCCGCGAAGAGCTAGACCTCGACCTCGGCCAGGCCCGCTATATCGGCCGCCTCACCGACATCGTCGGCGCCCATCTGCCGGTAAGGGTCTCCTGCTTCGTCTACGGGGCCGGCCCGATCGGCCCGTTCAGTTTCAGCGATGAGGTACGGGATGCGTTCTGGGTGCCGCTTGCCGAACTTGTGGCCCCGACGCGCCACATCATTGCTCCGGTCCGCTTCGGCGCGGACACCTTCGAGCGCCCCTCTATCCGTCTGCCGGCGGCAGGCAAGCCGGTGCTCTGGGGGATCACCTACCGGCTCGTCATGCAGTTCCTGGAAATCGTGGGGAGTCACTTCCCTCCCCCGCCGGTCTCGTGATGGTTTCCCGGGAACACGGGTTGACCGCCATAACGGTTTGATACTTGAAAAAACGGGGGGCTTTTTTCCGGGCTCCCCAGGGAGGTCATTGTGAGCGACGAAAAGAAGTTACCCGGCTGTGCCGCATGCAGCGCGGTCTGGCAAAAAAACGGCACCACGAACTGCTGGAGCGGCGATCCGTCGACGGCGCCCCCCCGGCCGGCAAACTGTCCGTCGAGCACCGGCGAAGATCTTGTCAGGGAGTCCTTTGCCCGCTACATCGACGACAGCGAGGATGCCCGTCTCGCGTTCGTGGCGGCAAAGGTTGAGGGGCTCTGCTATCAGCCGGTTCCGGGAAGCGATGCGGTCAATGCCCGTTGGACGAGAGTGGAGGATACCATTGCCCTGGCAAAGCTCATGGGGTGGAAGAGGATCGGTATTGCCACCTGCATCGGGCTTCTGTACGAAACGGAGAAGCTCACTGCCATTCTCAGTGCCCAGGGGCTTGAGCCCCTGTCAGTCTGCTGTAAGGCGGGGAGCATCGACAAGCTGGAACTGGGGCTGGCGGAGGCTGACAAGGTCCGTCCCGGCACCTTCGAGCCCGCCTGCAATCCCATCGCCCAGGCCGAGCTCTGCAACAGGCACGGGACGGAGATGAACATCATCGTCGGCCTCTGCGTCGGCCACGACATGTTGTTTGCCAAGTATTCCAAGGCGCCGGTAACGACCCTCGTCTGCAAGGACCGGGTGACGGGACATAACCCGGTGGCGGTGCTCTATGGCCAGAATTTTTACTACAAGCGGCTGCAGAAACAGCCGGTGCTGACCGGGAAGGAGTAGGGATGGGAGCGACCCGGGAGGAACTGGCCTTGCAGGTGGACGTGGCGGAGTGGGGATGGTTGCGCCCCCATGGCGAGCGGGGTGGCCTTATCGTGGTATCGGCCCTGCTGGATCTGGCCGAGGTGGGGGCACGGGTGGCTGCGGACGACGTGGCCGCCATTGAATCCTGGATCGCTACCGGAGATCTGGGGAAACCGACGGCCGCGCAGCGGGAGGCGTGGGATGCGGCCCCCGACCGGCGGTTCCGGACGTTGGTGGTGAGCCCTTACGTGCTTGTTCAGGAGCTGGTCAACTGATAGCTCCCTTCGCGCCGGTGCAGAGCCCCGGTGGGGGTGAGGGTGCTGGAGTAGAGGTGAAACTCCGTGACAGGAAAGGTCGAGGTGGCGAACGCGCGGTGCTCCCCTTCGTAGGCGGCAAGCAGGAGTGACGGCGTCCCCTTCAGGCGGGCAAGGGTGATGTGGGGGGAGAAGGGGCGTTCCTCCGGCGGGATTCCCGCCCGGACGAGAGCTGCTTCTATTTCCTGTTGCAGAGCCAGGAGGCCGGAGGGGCGATCCATGCCGACCCAGAGAACCCGTCCCGGCCTGCCGAAATGGCCCACCTGACGGAGAGTCAGGCTGAAGGGATCTTCATGGACGTGCCGTAGTGCCGCATCGATGTCCCCTTGCTGCTGTGCCTCGACCTCCCCGATGAACCTGATGGTGAGGTGCAGCTGGTTCCCTGCCACCCACCGTCCTCCCGGCAGTTCCTCCCGAAGGCTTGCCAGTTCCTCCCTGACGTTTCCCGGCAGATCAATGGCGACAAAAAGTCGTGGCATGGCCATTCCCCTCTTCTGAATGCGTGAGGGGTCAGTGACCTGTTCTGCTCAGAGCCCCCTCGCACCGCCGCTTTACGGCTTACTTCGCGCCGGCCTGCCTGCCGGCTCAGCTCAATTTCGCCTAAACCGGCAGGTCCTCGGGGACATTCGCTTCATAGGACACTGATCCCTCACGGGAAGATTTACGTTTACCGTGTGGCAACCCGTTGGTTGTCCCCTCCCATGTCGAGCAGGTGGCGCCCGTCGCTGGTGACGATGGTCGTTCCCAAATGTGCGGAAATGCGGTTGAGGTTGGCGATCACCGCGTCTCCCCGTCCTGCTTCCATTATTCGAGGCTGGAATCGGACCGTGCTGTTCAGGACGTTGAGGGGGATGAATTCCACTTCTCGTACCCCCTCTCCAAGTGTGATCCGGGCGATGACGCTCTGCCGCGACGACGGGCTCAGGCTGCCGAAAGCGTAGTTTCCCAGGCTGTACAGGATTACACTGCCCTTGTAGCGCTCGATTCCCTGGAGGACGTGGGGGTGGTGGCCGAGCACCACGTCGGCGCCGGCGTCGATCGCCTGGTGGGCGGCAGCAATCTGTCGGGAGTGGGGACGCTCCGCCCGCTCCGTACCCCAGTGGAAGGAGACAATGACGTAATCCGCCATCTGCCGTGCTTTGGCAATGTCGTCTGCGAAGAAGGGAGTATACCCAGGCGCCGTACCGGCGCGACTTGTCGTGGCGTAGAACTCTTCGGGGAAGGTGAGGGAATAGGCGAGAAAGGCGAGCCGTTTCCCCTTGACGGTGATGGTGACTGCTCGACGGGCCGCTTCAAGCGTCTCGCCGGCGCCGGCATGGAGGATGCCGTGCCGATCCAGGAGGTCAGTGGTGTCCTGAAGACCTGCGGGACCGTAATCGAGCATGTGGTTGTTGGCCAGGGTCAGTACGGTGAATCCTGCCTGACGGAGGGCGATTGCCGCCGCAGGGTCGGCCCGGAAGCGGAACTGCTTGTCACGGAATTCATCGCCGCGGCTGGTGAGGGGTGTTTCCAGGTTACCGATGGCCAGGTCCCCATTTTGCAGGTGGCGGCGGGTAGCAGCAAAGGGGTAATCGTACCCGAGTCGGGCATAGGTTGGGGTGCCGCTCCCTGCCAGCATGATGTCACCGACGGCATTCAGCACAATCTCATCTCCCCTGGCGGGGAGGGAAAGGGCGCAGAGGCAAAGGCAGGTCAGCAGCGCGAGTTGTCGCAGCATGGGCGATTCCGATCGGGCGGCCGGATAATAATTGTTGACGGGTCGCCGTGCAAATGCTACAAAATATAGCTTTATTTATCAGAAAGTAAAGGCCTTTCACCATGCTGGACGTGAAATACATCCGGGACAATTTGGAGCTGGTAGAGGCGCGACTGGCGACCCGAGGCGGCGGTGTTTCACTTGCCGGCTTCCGGCAGCTGGACGAACGGCGCCGCGAACTGCTGCTGCAGAGCGAGACCCTTAAGGCGTTACGCAACAAGGTGTCCGAAGAGATAAGCCGGATAAAGGACAAGAGCCAGGCCCAGGGCCGGATTGCTGAAATGAGGGAAGTCTCCCAGCAGGTGAAGGTGCTGGACGACCAGTTGCGCGGGGTGGAGGAGGAATTACAGCAGATTCTGCTGACCGTCCCCAATATTCCCCATCCGGACGTTCCCCGCGGTGCTTCCGAAGCGGACAACGTTGAGGTACGGAAATGGGGGGTCCCGCCCCAGCTCACATTCACCCCCAAACCCCACTGGGAGCTGGGGGAGTCGCTGGGAATCCTCGATTTCGAACGGGGGGCCAAGATCACTGGCGCTCGCTTCACCCTCTCACGGGGAGCAGGTGCCCGGCTGGAACGGGCTCTCATTAATTTCATGCTCGATCTCCACACGGAGAGGCACAATTATGTTGAAATGCTTCCTCCCTTTATGGTAAACAGGGAGAGCATGACCGCCACCGGCCAGTTGCCGAAGTTTGAGGATGACCTGTTCCACCTGGATGGCCCGGATTATTTCCTGATCCCGACGGCTGAAGTACCGGTGACCAATATCCATCGGGGGGAAATCCTCCGGGGAACCGATCTTCCCGTGAGCTACACGGCCTACACCCCCTGTTTCAGGAAAGAGGCCGGTTCCTACGGAAAAGATACCCGTGGCCTTATCCGCCAGCATCAGTTCAACAAGGTTGAACTGGTCAAATTTGTCAAGCCGGATACCTCCGATGGCGAACTGGAAAAGCTGTTAACGGATGCAGAAACGGTCCTGCAGGTTCTGGACCTCCCCTACCGGGTGATGGCGCTCTGTACGGCCGATCTCGGCTTTTCTGCTGCGAGGACCTACGATATCGAGGTCTGGCTGCCGGGTCAGGACACCTACCGGGAGATATCTTCCTGCAGCAATTTCGGTGATTTCCAGGCACGGCGGGCAGGTATCAAATACCGCGAGGACGATAAGGCAAAACCGGAGTTCGTCCACACCCTGAATGGTTCCGGTCTGGCCGTAGGCCGGACGCTTGTGGCCATTTTGGAAAACTACCAGCAGGAGGATGGCTCAGTCGTCATCCCTGAGGTGCTACGCCCCTACATGGGCGGGGTGGAAAGAATCGACTAGGCTTCCGGAGGGATGGCCGAGTGGTTTAAGGCGGCGGTCTTGAAAACCGTTGAACGAAAGTTCCGTGGGTTCGAATCCTACTCCCTCCGCCATTTAATGACGAGACAGATTCCTGGAGAGATGGCCGAGTAGGTCGAAGGCGCTCGCCTGCTAAGCGAGTATACTGGGAAACCGGTATCGAGGGTTCGAATCCCTCTCTCTCCGCCATAAATTAAGGCATCGCGGCTTGCCGCTTGCCAAGGAGGATCTGGTGAAGTACATGCTGAGATTCACGCTGTTTGCCCTGCTTGTTCTGGCGGCAGCAGGTTGCAGCAAAAAGGAAGAGAAGAAAGCGGGCGATATGGCTGCACCCCACGGCCAGACCCCGCGCAAAGAGTCGGTGGTCGTTGTACCCGACAACGTGAAAGGGAAATGGAAGGCGGTCAAAATAGCAGTAACCGACAAGACTGCCAACAAAGAGATGGTCTATACCATGCCGATCGGCGCCGACTTTCCCCTCCCCGGCAGCGACATCGTTGTCAGGGTGGAGAACTTCCTCCCCCAGTTCAGCATGGAGGGGACGACCCTTACGTCCCAGTCTAACGAGCCCAAAAACCCCGCGGCACAGGTGCGGATCACGGAAGGTGGGAAAGAGCTTTTCAAGGGATGGCTGTTTTCCCTTTATCCGACAACCCATGCGTTTCAGCACCCCAAGTATGGTTTTACCCTGGTCGATTTCGTACCGGCCAGTTAGGACAGTACGCGCTTGTAGCTCAGCTGGATAGAGCAACGGACTACGAATCCGTAGGTCGGGAGTTCGAATCTCTCCAAGCGCGCCATTTTTCAAGGGCTTAGACAAATCGTCTAAGCCTTTTTTTTATTTTCTGACGCAGATCTGACGCAGGCGCGATAGTGTTGCTCGATCTCAGCACTGGTAGTTGTACTCAATACTCTCGTAAACCACCAGACGCTTCTTCGCTTATCATGTACCATGTGTAAGCTCATCAGAGTGATCTACAAGCGCGTACTGTCCCTAACAAGGCAGCAATCACTCTTCCTTCAAGTAGTACAGGCGACTATATGGCCTCTATTAGATAGATGTCTATGGTCTCCAGTACAAGTAGTTGGTAATACTGATTAAATTATCGCTTTTCTATATCATGTGGGTTTAGCTGACAATATGCACTATATGTAGTTGTACCAATACACCTATTCGTGGGCAGCACGTCCGCCAAGTCTCGCATGCTTTAATCTTATTCTTGGATGGTGGTGGTAAGATGGTGGGTGTTGCCGAGATGTGCAGATAAGCAGAAGATGTGAAAGTATGATTCCTGTGACGATTTCATTTTTATAAGTTAGGCCCAGGTAGAGTATTGAATATTCATATCGTAAATGAAAAGATCGGTAACCCCTAGGTCACTTTTTTCCAAGCATGATCATGATCCCCTACCCGTCCTCGTAGTTACCCTACCTGATTATTTCAACATGAATTGTTTCGCTTTTTTATGTGCAGATGAAAAGCGATCCGCACATAAAAAACCGAGTCCACGAAAACCTTCAAACCCTTGTTGTATCAGTCTCTATTATGTGGTAAGTATCCTTCATATTGCGTCAGATTTGCGTCTATATTTGCGTCAATTTCTGGTATGGTGCTGTAACTAGTCGATACTACAGCATAATATAATACGAGCAACGGATAGCTAATCTCTTGTCCCAAATTTGGAGACCAAATGGACTTATCTAATATTAATACCAATAGTAGACAATTGTACATGACATATGCCGATATAATTAAATTGGCTATCAGATATGAGTTTTCTGGTAATGATAAATATAATAGTACAAATGAACAATTAAATTATGTGGAACAATTGGTTATTGATATTAATGACGCAATAGAAGATAGGATTATATATCCGATAAATGTAGACAAACCAGAAAGTAAAATTAGTGATAGCAAGCACTATATCGAGCCAATAAAAATTTATGGTGCTATTGCTGGCCTACTAATCTGTGCTGCAATGTTAAAATGGCTGTGGAACGATACTTCTATCAGAAATGCTATTTTGCGTGATAATCCTGATGCTGATATATGGGAAATAATTACGAGACTCATGCTGATAATTGCATGTAGTGTTGCAGTACCATTATTGCATTCACTATTTACATTCATCAATATATTGGCATTAAAAGCAAAAAGTGACACACCTATCGGAATGATTAAATATCAAGTAGCAGAAGCAAAAAATAGAAAATATGCTTCCGCAGTTTACTTCACTGATTCGGTAATTGATTTTCTAGATGAAAAGTATAATTACGAGATTAACAAGAGCTGGCATGGATATTCTTATGGTGAAACTACATCCGTATGGGAGGAAGGGGCAGAAACGTCAAATGGTTGTCTCAATAACAAGTTGATTGCAGACACCGGATTGCGCAGGTTGTTCTACGATAAGAAGAAATCGGAAAAGATGGCCAGGCTTGCAAATATCAAACATCGACCATTAACAACAGCCAAGGAGAACATAATAGAATTTATTATAAATGAAGTACCCTCACCATGTACTTGTTACCATAATCAAATTGCAAGGTATATTTTGAAGAATCAGAATAAGGCGGGAATCCCTTCAATTACATATACAGACTATAATGGGGTAATGGAAAAAATATCAGAAAACATCCTTCGGAAATGTGCCAAGGAAGCAATGGAGAAAGTTGACCCAAGTAGAGTGTATAGTAAAACAATTGCATTGAAAAAGTGCGAAAAACATCGAATCATGTGAAATCACCACACACAATCGGCATATCGCTAAAACCCCGTAAAGAACTCTTCTTGTAAATTCGATGAGAACCTTTATGCATAGTTCAGTTCTATGCTGAACAGTTCAATTTCTCTCGCATACCCCCCCCTTAATATTACGCACACCCATCCTTACCTCTTCGCATAACCCCCCTTATGCGAAGTTGGCACGCATGTTTTCTGCAATAACTCTCCTCGCGACCTGGCGTTATCCAGGTATTTTTAGCAGTACGAGGAGAATCGAATGAACACAGTAGTATCCCCATTCCACATCGAGGATCGGCCTCCCGAGGAAAAGGTCAACTCGGCCACGGCAGAAAGAGTCAACCAAGAAACCCCAACCAATGGTGATGAACATCAGAGAGTTGGGGAACTGACAAACAAGAGCGATCAAGCTCAATCATTCTCAGAGATCGATGAGTTTGCAACTGTTTCCAAACAATTGCAGGCGCATGAATTTTCAGAACATGAGAATACAGGCGACGACCCAATCTCCGCCTTGCAGAAAGAGCTTCAAATCTGGGTAGCTGAAGGAAATGACAAAGCAGCGGTTCTTTCCAAAGCACTTGACTGGAACCGAGCCAATGGCGATGCACTCACTACAGAAGATATTGTAGCCATTGTCGAAGAGCTCACGGAAAAACCCGTCGGTGAAGTGCCACCTCTGACGCCCAGGGACCTACTTTTTAAACTTGCCGAGGACATGATTCTGTTCAATGATGACCAGAGCAAGCCGTACTTCTTTTACGAGGGAGAAGCATTCAGCGCCCCAAGTGTGCATGTTAAAAATCGCCTCACCCATCACTTTTTGATCGAGATGGAGGACCTCCCTCCCAAGAAGGATCTGAATGCTGTTCTGAACATCTTGGAATCTAGGGCCAGGTTCGATGGGCCTAGAATTAGTTTAATGAACAGAGTAGCAAGCAGCGATGCCGGGATTTTTTACGATCTCCGAGATAAGCGATACGTGAAGGTCACTTCTGATGGATGGGAGATTGTCCCGTCCTTCCCGCTATTTCGCCGCTATCAGCATCTGCAACCACAGAAAGAGCCCATTTCTGGTGGTGATCCATGGGCCGTTTTCAAATTCCTCACGGTTCCCGAAGAAAGCCAGCTGTTGGTAATGGTCTACATCATCAGCCTTTTCGTTCCCAAAATCGCCCATCCAGTTTTCGCGGTCTGTGGCGATCAAGGTTCCTCGAAATCCTTCTTTTGCACAGTCATAAATCGGCTCGTAGATCCAACTCTTACCGAACGGGTAATCCAACCGAAGAATGAGCGCGACCTTGTTCAGACACTCAGACAAAAATATGTGACGGTTCTCGACAACCTGTCAAAAATCGACAACCGCGTGTCAGACATATTCTGCCAGGTTTGCACCGGCGGGAGCGTGAGCTATCGACAGCTTTACACCGACGAAGGCGAGAACATTGCCCAGTTCCGACATGTTGTAATCCTCAACAGTATCAACCTGGCAATCATCAACGCTGATTTAATGGATCGGTCCATAATTCTGAAGCTGCGCCGGATCGACCCGCTGGACCGGAAACCGGAACATGAATTGTGGGAGGCTTTCGAGGCGTCCAGAGCCAGTATCCTCGGCGGGATATTCGATACGGTGGCAAAGGCTATGGCGATTTATCCAGAAGTCGAAGTGGAGCATCTGCCCCGCTTGGCTGACTTTGCGAAGTGGGGATATGCCATTGCTGAGGCTTTGGGAAAAAGCGGAGACCAGTTTCTCAACGACTTCAGCCAAAACGTGAAACATCAGAACGAGAGTGTGGTCGAAAAAAATGTTCTTTGTCAGACGGTCCTAACTTTGATGGCGGAAGGGAAGCCCTACCTGGCGAAGGTGAGTGATGCACACGAAACCTTGAAGAGCATCGCCAAGCGGGATGCCAAGGACGAGACATTTCCAAAACTTCCGCATCATCTAAGACCGTCTTTGGATAGGTTGCGGGCGTCACTCTTGGAACACGGGGTATCCTACCAATTTATGGAGCGTGGCAGCAGTGGGGTAAGAATACTTTTCACCAAAGTAGATTCATCAGATACACCTCCCCCTGCGGAATCCTCCACTGGTTCGGTTTTGGCCATTGAGGATGAAGCTGGTGAACCTGGTGAAGCTGCTGGTGAGCTTCCGGAAATACAGTTCGACGAAATGCCGGAGGCGATCAGTGCATAAATATATCGTCAGATCGGCATTTACGGCCAAGTCACCGACGGGAGATCGGACAATGAAAAAAGGAGAGGCTTTATGCCTCTCCTGCTCCAAAGCAGCTTCGCTAATCTCAAGAGGTTTAATCGTAGATGCACATATTGGCCTCGACCTCTTGGACAAATATGAGACAAGAGCCAAGGTGCTCATGGAGAAACTGGGATATTCACAAGGAGGAGCCCAGACTGAAGCCGTTCAACTGGTGAATTCATGCCTGAAGCGCCATGAGTCAATGAAAAGCACACGGTCTCCAGGAGCTGAATTTCTTGCTAAGGTTGAAGAGTTTAATCGGAATGCAACAGGAAAGAACCCGATAACAAAGGTAGATGCTGAAACAGGAGTAGGCGAGTGGGCGGGTTATCGCTGCAATATAGGACATGGATGTTCCCATGGATGCCTGTACTGTTATGCAGAGAAGATGGCAACACGGTTCAAGCGCGTTGATGGTGCAGAAGAGTGGAGAGAGGAAGTCCTTCAAGATCTTTCGACTGAGGGATGCAAAAAATACGACTCAGCCATCATGTTTCCTACGAGCCACGATATTACCCCAAATTACCTGGATGCTTACCAGTGTCATCTCTATAATATCCTTAGTTCCGGGAACAGGGTAGTACTCGTCAGCAAACCACATCGGGAATCAATAGAAGCTATTTGTGCCGAGTTTTCCTCGTTCCGGGATGTTTTGACCTTCCGCTTTACAATCGGGGGGATTGACACTACAGCCATGAGACATTGGGAGCCAGGAGCACCAGCATTGGCTGAACGTCTGGATTGTCTGAAGCACGCATTTGAAGCAGGTTACAGGACAAGTGTGAGTGCGGAACCCATGCTTGGTGGTAGCGAAGAGGCGGAGAAGTTGTATTACATGCTGGAACCATATGCCACTGAAGATCTTTGGTTTGGAAAAATGAACATGGTTGGAGGGCTCAGGAAAAACCAAGACCCCGAAATCGTACGATATGCGACAGAACTTTACAACCTTCAGACCGACGAAGAGATCATGGAATTGGTTGAGAAACTTGACGGATTGTCGAAGGTTCAATGGAAAGATTCGGTGAAAGAAATAATCGAGAAAGCAGCTCAGAGCTCAGGAACTGAAAAATAAGATAACAATACAGGGAGGAAAAAATGGAAAGCGCACTTTGCACTTTGGATAACATAACATATACAGCAACAAATTTTAACCAGGTGGATGGCTTCGAAGATAAGAGAAAAAATCTGGTTTGTACAGAATGTAACGGCCCCGCATTTTTCAGAGGGCCTACCCGTAACGGGAGAGAGGCATGTTTCGGTGCTAGACCGCATGCAGAGGGATGTGCCTTGGCAACATTGGAGCATGATGGCCCTCCAGCTGGGCATGGTGATGAAGGAGATGAGATCTTTACCACAGGGCAAAGAATAGTGGTGGACTTCAACTATGGCGCACTGGAAACCGTTGAAGCTACTCAGCCAGTAGGAGGACAGGCTAACGCTTGTAATATAGGAGTAGGTTATGGGCAGGCGGTTGCTATTCGCCAGAATATGACCCGGCGTATGAGTTCATTATTGCGTTCTCTTATTGAAACGGCAGAATTCAGGAGATCAACCCAGATAATCGAGATAGCAGGGGAGGGAGAATTCACCGTCGGAGATTTTTTTGTGAATTTTTCCGAAGTGACGGGAAACCATATCAACTGTTTTCGCGGTTATTGGGGGATGATCCCTGATACCCAATTAGACCACAACGGTACCCTATGGTTTAACTCTGGAGGAAGAGAGGACATAAGCGTTTTGTTGGATCGTAACCATATCGGAGCAGTTTACCGGCGTTTTCATATTGATCACGAGGAGGAGATTGCCGGAGCGTACCTACTCGTAATGGGAGTTCTGAAGTTGTCAGCAAGTGGGAAAAAATATGTGGAGATTGTAGACCCTGCACACTTTACCTTGAGGTTGGCTTAACAACATAGATTCAAAATACAACAGAAAATAGGGCCACTGGGAAATGACCGGTGGCCCTTTTGCTTTATTCAACCTCGATATGCTTTTGCTACCGCATGTCTAAAATCCTTATTTCAAGGCATTTCAAACAGCATTCGGAGAATATTTTAATAGAAAAACCCACCCGTCTCTGCTATTGATATGTTGTTTCAGTGTAATGACTACAGTGAATGTAGATGGATATTGACAATGCGATGGATTTAACTGCTTATCATGCAAAATATTACGCGCACGAGCTGACTAAACGCTGCTCTTCCGACAGCCTGGAGAAGCTGGCCGCATCACTGGCGGATGCCCAGGTTGACCTGAATCCTCATCAGGTAGATGCTGCCCTGTTTGCGTTCCGGTCCCCCCTCTCCCGTGGTGCAATCCTTGCTGATGAAGTCGGTCTGGGGAAAACCATTGAGGCAGGCATTGTTCTTTCCCAGATTTGGGCCGAGCGTAAGCGGAAGATCCTCATTATCGTTCCCTCCAGCCTACGCAAGCAATGGAACCAGGAGCTACTGGAAAAGTTTTTTCTCCCTTCAACCATCCTCGAATCCAAATCATTCAATCAGGAAGTCAAGCTGGGTAAGCGCAATCCTTTCGAGCAAACCGAGATTGTCATTACCTCATACCAGTTCGCCCGGAACAAGGCCGAGCAGGTCAAAAATATAAAGTGGGATCTTGTCGTTATTGACGAGGCGCACCGACTCCGGAACGTCTACAAGACATCCAACAAGATTGCCCGAACGATCAAAGATATTCTCACGCACGCGCCCAAGCTACTACTCACCGCCACTCCTTTGCAAAATTCATTGATGGAGCTGTACGGGTTGGTCAGTTTTGTTGATGAATACGTCTTTGGTGACATCAAGAGTTACAAGAACCAGTTTGCCCGTCTCTCGAACGAGATAAACTTTGACGATCTGAAAACCCGTATTGCGCCCATCTGCAAAAGAACGTTACGGCGACAGGTGCTGGAGTATATCAAATACACCAACCGGATACCGATCACCCAGGAGTTCGTTCCGACCCAAGACGAAACGGTTCTTTATGATATGGTTTCCGAGTATCTGCGGCGGGAGAACATTCAGGCGTTACCAGCCAGCCAGCGTTCATTGATGACGCTTGTATTGCGGAAGCTGTTAGCATCGTCCACGTTTGCCATTGCCGGTGCATTGGATTCTATCGTGACGCGCCTGAAAGCAAAGTTGAAGAATACCGAAATCAAGGTGCCGGTTGAGGATGAACTAGCTGATGATTTCGAGATTCTGGACGAGATAAAGGATGAATGGGAAGAGGACGAGCTTGAAGAACGTCTGACCAAAGAAGATATTGAGACCATTCAGCAGGAAATTACAGACCTGGAAGCGTTCAGAGACCTTGCAGTATCCATATCGGAGAACGCCAAAGGTACGTCATTGATCCAGGCGCTCAAAGCCGGATTCACCAAGGCCGAAGCGTTAGGTGCGAGCAAAAAAGCCATCATCTTTACCGAGTCCCGCAGGACGCAAAATTATCTGGTCAGGGTACTTTCAGAAACCGAGCATCAGGGAAAGATTGTCCTGTTCAACGGTTCCAATACGGACGATCAATCCAAACAGATATACCAGCAATGGCATGAACGGCATAAAGGGAGTGATCGAATTACCGGTTCACGTACTGCCGACATGCGTTCCGCATTGGTGGACTACTTCAAAGAAGAAGCCCAGATCATGATTGCTACCGAGGCAGCTGCAGAGGGGATCAACCTGCAATTCTGCTCACTGGTGGTCAATTATGATCTCCCCTGGAATCCGCAACGGATTGAACAGCGCATTGGTCGCTGTCACCGCTACGGTCAAAAGCATGATGTGGTGGTAGTCAACTTCCTCAATCGCAACAATGCTGCCGATCAACGAGTCTATGAGCTGTTGGCAGAAAAGTTTGCCCTTTTCAGCGGGGTTTTCGGTGCCAGTGATGAAGTTTTGGGAAGCATCGAGTCCGGTGTAGATTTTGAGAAGCGGATTGTCAAGATTTACCAGGAGTGCCGTTCACCGGAAGAGATTCAGGCATCATTCGATGAGTTGCAACGGGAGCTTGAAACCGAGATTGACGAGAACATGAAGCTGACCCGCAAGAAGCTGCTGGAGAACTTCGATGAAGAGGTTCACGAGAAGCTAAGGGTCAACCTGAAGGAAAGCACCGAGTACCTGAACAAGTACGAAAACTGGCTTTGGGAACTGGCCAAGTATGCCCTTCACCGCCATGCTGATTTTGGTTCGGAAGAGTCTGCTTTCAACCTGAAGAGCACCCCCTGTTCAAATAAAGAGATTCCGCTCGGCCTTTATCGCATGGGGCGGCATGTGGAAGATGGTCATGTATTCAGGATCGGTCATCCCCTGGCTCAGCACATTCTCGATGATGCGGCTCATAAAGCATTGCCAAAAGCAGAAATAGTCTTCAACTATTCCGGGCATCCGTTGAAGATTTCCATTCTTGAACCGTTGATTGGTAAATCAGGTTATTTGTCGCTTGTGCGATTATCCGTGGAGTCCTTCGAGGAAGAGGATCACCTTATATTCTCTGCTGTCGCTGATGATGGAACCATACTGGATGATGAGCAGGCGCAGAGGCTCTTTTCACTGCCAGGGGAAAGCAGCGAACTGACATCTGCAATTAATTGCAGTAGCCAGCTCCAAGAGATGTTTGAGTCAGGTAAATCCCGGATCATTGAGGCAATCAGTACCAGAAACTCGGTGTTTTTCGATGACGAAATGGAGAAGTTGGAGAAATGGGCTGATGATCTGAAAAGTGGTCTGGAATACGAGTTGAAAGAGCTGGACAGGGAAATCAAGTTCCAGAAGACCGAATCAAAGAAGATTCTCAAGTTGGACGAGAAGTTAAAGGCACAGAAGGAGATTAAGGAGCTGGAGAAAAAGCGTAATACCAAACGCCGTACACTGTTCGAGGCCCAGGATGAAATTGATAGCCGGAAAGAAGGGCTGATTGAAGATGTTGAAGCAAGGCTTCGTCAGCAGATTACTGAAAAGGAGCTGTTTTCGATTCGGTGGAACCTGCAATAGAATTGATTGAATACAAGGAGCCATATTGTATGAATGCTCATAGTATGCCATTTTCCAAAATAATCAGCAGTGACCAGGGGGCGCGCGAACATTACCACATACCCAAGTATCAACGTGAATATACATGGGGTGTCAACCAATGGGACAAGCTTCTTCAGGACGTTGACGAGAACGATCAAGGCTATTTCATGGGGTCAATAATATGCGTGAATGATGGGGAACCTGCATCTCCAGGCGATGAGTTGATTTACCAAGTTGTGGATGGTCAGCAACGCCTGACTACCTTGGCTTTGCTGATTATGGCAATTCTACAGAAACTAACTGGCTTGAAGGATGATGTTGAATTTGAGGACGAAGAGGAACGGCAAGATTTTGAAAATTCCCTTTCTGGACTACGCAACAAACTACTGAAAAAGAAGAAAAAAGGCGAATATCGGGAAGGAGAGTATGGCGGATTTATTGAGCAGTCAAAAATGTGCTTTATTCGCGTTCAGCCAAGTTTTCAGAACCATAATTATGATGACTATCTTTATATCCTCAGTGAGTTGGGGCTCATAAAAACGCGCCCAAGACCATCTTATCTTGGTGTGAGATCGATGTATAAGGCATTCCGGTATTTTCAGGATAATACCCCTGATGAAGCAGATAAATTACTTGCATTGACGACTAAAATTAACCAGCTTACCTTTGTTCACATTAGTGTTGGTAGCCAGGCAGACGCCTTCACTCTCTTTGAAACACTGAACAACCGTGGAGTTCCATTATCAGCAATCGATATCATTAAGAATAAGATGCTTTCAGAAATGGAACGGAAGCACAAAGTTGACATTGATGAATCTTTTGAACAATGGCAAGAAATCATTAACGCAATCCCCGATGCCGGAGATCAGGAACGTTTTCTCCGCCAATTTTATAACGCTTTCAAAGTTAATAAGGACATTCGCATTGACGGAATTAACAGAGCAGTAAAATCGAAGAGCATACAAATCTATGAAACTCTCATCAAAAAAGATGCTAAGGCAATCTTCAAGCAACTGTGCGATAAGGCCTTGATTTATGGCCGGTTACTAGAGCCTGAGTTTGACAACGGAGCTGTTGACAACGCCCTTGCTGACCTACTTTACATTGGGGCAGCTCCAGCATACCAAGTGTTGTTGTATCTGTTTTCACTTCCCAAAAAATCTTTTAGCGAAGCCGATTTTCTGGAAAAGTCAGTGGAGCTTTTTAGTAAGTATTACGTCCGTAGAAACATTACCGATATCCCGAGCACTCGTGATCTAGACCAGGCCCATATTATCCTTATAGAAAAATGTCATGCAAAAATTACATCAGGAGAGAAGCTTTCAATTACCTTCCTCGAACGGTGGTTACTTGGACGGAAAGGCGGAGATCAAAGAGCCTCTTTGGAGACATTTCGTGAAGAATTGGAAGGGAATCTTTATTCAACAAACTCAGGAATGTGCCGGTACCTTCTTATCAAACTTGATTCCATATACCATACACGCGAATATAGACCTGACCTTTGGTTACGCGATGACAAGGACAGGTTCATTTGGACGGTTGAGCATGTTTTCCCCAAGGGGGAAAACATCCCCAAAGCATGGGTTGATATGATTGCAAATGGCAACATAAGTAAAGCAGAAGAGATCCTTGAGGAAATGGCTCATTGCTTAGGAAATTTAACATTGAGTGGTTTCAACTCCAAGCTGGCCGCCTCCCCCTTTGCCAACAAACAGGCCCTTGTCAAAGGCCATTTATCCCTTGGACATAAGATCAACATTGGATATAGGAACGGCTTAGCACTTAACAATATTGAGTTCAAGGTTAAGAACCAGAAGATGACTCTTGCCAACGCGAAGGCATGGAAGCCTGAAATGATCCGAGCTAGGACCAAAGTAATGGTTGATATGCTGATCAAAATCTATAGATTTTCAGACGAGTAGATCAATAGAGCAGAAGTCATCAAATATGACTCACGGAGGAGCTAATGCCCAATGAACTGACATGGCGTAAAGCTATAGAAAAAGTCCTGCGCGAAGCATCAGGGGCAATGCACTATAAAGACCTCACAGACAAGATCATTGAAGATGGTCTTCGGGTAAGCCTTGGCGCAACACCCACCAGAACGGTAAATGCTCATCTTACGACAGCAATAAAGAACGAAGGAGAAAACTGCCCGTTCCAAAAGGCTGGGAAAGGCCTATTCATCTGGAAAGTTTCTGAGTCTAGTCCGACACACGTAATCTCTGCTGAAGAGATCGACGAAGAGGATGAGGTTCAGCACCCTGTCGTCACATCGTTTGGAATGTTTTGGCGGCGTGATGCTGTCGAATGGACATCAAACCCAAAGCTGTTGGGGATGGAGCAAATTGGGGCAGATGCAGTAGATTTCAGCAATCAAATTGGCATTTATCTCCTCTATGATGGCAGAGAGGTTATTTATGTCGGCCGCACAACTGACCGCCCGTTAGGGAAGCGCTTGTACGAGCATACCATGAAAAGGCTTTCGACAAGATGGGACCGTTTTTCCTGGTTTGGAATGTTGCCAGTATCTGAATCCGGTGTGCTTGGTGAGTTCCCCAGTACATTTCCTGCTGAAAAGATAATTCCAGCTATGGAAGCAATTCTTATTGAAGCCCTTGAGCCTTGTCAGAACCGGAAACGGGGTGATGGATTACCAGTTGCTGAATACTTCCAAAAAGAAGATTCAGAAATTCAGAAGAAAAAGGCCCGGCAGATGTTTGAGGCCGCATTGAATAATAAGTTGTGATCTGCTTTCATGGGATTCTATCGGAGGCTATATGACCGAACCAACCATCATCTGTCCAAGCTGTAAAGCTGAAATTAAGCTTAATGAATCGCTTGCGGCTCCGCTTATAGAAGCCACCCGCAAAGAGTTTGAAAAACGCCTGGCTCAGAAGGATGCCGACATCGCCAAACGTGAGGCGTCATTGCATGACCAGGAAGAGGCGTTGGCAAAAGCAAAAGAAACCGTTGATGAGGAAGTAGCTGAGAAGTTGCGTCTGGAACGGGCTAAGATTGTTGCCGATGAAGCACGGAAGGCAAAACTTGCCATAGCTACCGACCTTGAACAGAAAGATAAGTCATTGGAAGAGTTGCAGGGAGTTCTTGCTCAACGAGAGGAAAAACTCGCTGAGGCACAGAAAGCTCAAGCTGATCTCATCCGCAAACAGCGGGAACTGGACGATGCCAAGCGGGAAATGGAATTGACGATTGAAAAACGGATTCAGGAAGGACTTACCTCGACCCGTGACCAGGCCCGCAAAGAGGCTGAAGAGGAATTGAAGCTAAAGGTCTTGGAGAAGGAACATACCATTACAGCGATGCAGAAACAGATTGAGGAATTGAAACGCAGAGCCGAGCAAGGTTCACAGCAACTCCAGGGCGAGGTTCAGGAACTTGATCTCGAAGCAATATTAAGTACGAAGTTCCCCTACGATTCCATTGAACCAGTACCAAAGGGTGAGCATGGTGGCGATATTTTGCAGCGCGTCAATGGCCACCTCGGTCAAAGGTGCGGAACCATTTTATGGGAGTCTAAGCGAACCAAAAGCTGGAGCGACGGCTGGCTTACCAAGCTTCGAGAAGACCAGCGAACTGCCAAGGCGGAAATTTCTATAATCGTTAGCCAGGCTCTCCCAAAGGACGTTGAGACATTTGAACTTATTGATGGAGTTTGGGTGACACATCCAAAGGCAGCAATTCCAGTAGCCGTGGCGCTACGCCAATCTTTGGTTGAAGTTGCGATGGCACGGAGCGCTTCTGAAGGGCAGCAGACAAAGATGGAAATGGTCTATCAATACCTCACAGGCCCACGGTTCCGTCATCGGGTCCAAGCAATTGTCGAAGCATTCTCTTCTATGCAGGAGGACCTGGATAAAGAGAGGAAGGCCATTATGAAGCAATGGGCAAAGCGTGAGGAGCAGATTGAGCGGGTCATGCAGGCGACAGTTGGAATGTATGGAGATCTCCATGGTATAGCTGGGAAAACGTTGCAAGAGATTGAAGGATTAGAATTAAATGCGTTAGAATAATGCTCCCGGTTAAAAAATTTATATTTAAATGATATTATCCTTTCCAGGAGATAAGAAATGGAAAATAGAGATAAGTCTTTTTTTATTGAAGGCACTGACCTTACTAAAATTGATGGGCATACATGTATCCCTACAGCATTACATTATGCTAAAGGTGGTCTACAAATAGGTTATAAAGCAATTAAGTCAATGAAGGACAATGAAATTATCAATCATAATTTCAAGGTCGAGCTTGGTGAATATGTCGCGGGAGCAACTAAAGACAGGATTGAGTATTTTGATAGTGCAGATGGGAATCCCAAAAGTGCTTTTCAGCTTTCTAAAGATTTTTTCGATGCAGTACTCTCAAAAGTTGAAGGTCAGGGGTTAATACCTAAACATGATAAAAAAGGGCTTAAAATAATTGTAGCTGAGCCGTTAGCGTTCCAGATTGAAGACAGGGGCAGTAACTGGATAAAAAATTACAGGGACAACATAAGGCGTATACTGGTTCATTACGATTCAGTTGAATTTTTACCTGAACCGTTTGCCGTATATCAATACTACAGATATGGACTTAGAATCCCTCAACTAAAAGATAATACTAAAAACATAGCCCTTATAATAGATTTTGGTGGCGGCACTTTTGACGTGTCAGTCATCGAATCAACGGTTTTGGGCGATATAAGCTTATCAGGAAAGCATTCTAAGCCGCTCGCCGCTTCTTCGGAGCCAATTGGCGGGTTTTTCGTAAATGAACAAATAGCTATATACCTGACTTTAAGAAATCTTGACGGTCAAGCCAAAAACATGGCTACTACCTTTTTGGATACTTTTAGAAAAGTAAAGAAGGGGCAAACCGATTATTTATCCCTTTCGTCTGAGAAACAGGCATTCATCAGCAATCTTAGAAGGCTCATCAATTCAGTTGAGAATCCGAAGCTTGAACTTTGCAATAAAATAAGAAATTGGGATTTAACTATTGATTGCTATGAAAGTGTTCAAGTGAGTATGCCCAAGAACCCGTTTAAGATAGACACTGCTTGGGAGGAAAATTCTCTACGTGGACATGAGTTGAGAAAGCTGTTCAAAGAAAACATATGGGAACAGCATCTAAAGAAAACAATTAGAAATGCTATCAAAAGGGCAAAAGAGCAATTGAAGGACAGAGGGATAACCGTCACACTTATATCGGGAGGATCTTCCAATATTCGATGGCTTGACAAATTATTGTCTACTGATTTTGAAGCGGATTTGGGGCATGCTCGGCCAATCCCACTTTCTGAGTCTTTTCAAGATATTGTGGCTAAAGGGTTGGCCATAGAATGTGCTCGTCGTTACTATAACCCGGAAAGTGAGTTTGTTTCTGTAACGTATAATCCAGTAAGGTTATTTTTGAATCCTGATGATAAAGGCATCGAAGAAAGAACTTATCAATCCGTCGGCAATAAAATAGATATGGACGGCACAAAACTTGGCGACCTAATACCCTCAGCACAAGCTTTATCTAATTTCATCAACGAACCTTTGCAGTGGAAGTTTAGATTAAATCACCCACCTAAACATCATCTGAAATATTTTTTTACCCGCCCTTGCGACACTGTAAATAGAAATGAAGGTTTTGACACAGATAGCCTGTACAATGTTGACAACACCGTACATTCTCCAACCAATATAAGTTTCGATAGTAAACTTAGGGTTGAATTAACGGTAAAGGAAGACGGTACCGCAATACCACGATTTATATACAAGGTTGAAAATATTGACGCTGGAGTTCAAGGAATTTCTGTCGATGGTAAGCCTTTTGTGCTGGACATGACAACTGATGGCGTTAAGTCGTCAGAATCAGTTAGTAAATATATTGGATTTGATTTTGGCACCAGTAACTCCTCGATATGCTATTTGAGTAATGAACAAATACATGCTCTCGAGGTTAGGAATAATGACAGTCAGTGGCTAGAACTTAAGGAACTGGTTTCAAAACTACCATACCCTATTTCATACCCGCTCAGAAAATATTTGAGATTTGAGAATCAAGACCAGTCAATTAAGGATGCCAGAGCAGCACTTGAGGGGATGCTTGCATTTGCTGCATATACAATCGCAAGTGAATTGTTATCCAAAGGTGAACTAGGCGGCCTTTTTAAAGATTTTTTGCGTTCAATGGGACCATTGAAGGACATTATCTGCAAAGGCATGAGGGTGGTAAAAGGGAGTTCTGGATTCGCAGGTGAATACAATAAAATTTCCGGTGATTACCTTGATGCCCTAAATAAAGCTATTTTTGATTTGAATCAACACAAGCATGATAAATTATCTGCTGAAAAAATCGATGTCCACGAAACACTGAAGGCATTTGCAAATATCTGCAATCTGGCTATGCAGGGGAAAGTATTCGGATACCTCGAACATATTAAAAATATTAAGTTCAGCAAGAACAAATATACCGGATTATTCAGAAAAGCCTCAGATAGCCAGCCTTTTGTTGAATCGTTAGATTATGCAGGGGAACACTCTTTCCCTATCAATGAACCTTTACTTGTAGATATAAAAACTGGAAAGTGTATTTCCATGTTGCCGTTTTACTTTTTTGAAGAGTGTTCAGATAGAGTAGGCAGCATAAAGTGCTATGTTTTCGATAAATATGAAAAGGGAAAAGTCAGTTACAAAGCTGTTGATGATGATGTATCAATTGAAGTTGATTATGAAGAAATATCAAGTCAAATTGAAGAGATAACAAACGGAAAGTCAAAAGCAATGCCAGCCTATGCAATTGATCTTAAATTCAGAAATGATTATAGCGTAAATTGAGGTGTTATGAGCCTGAACCAAAAACTTGAACTAACCTGGATCGGAAAGGATATTCAGCCAAAACTGGAGCCTAGGATTCTGATTGAAGACCCTGATAAATCCTACGGCGACCGGAATACGGAGAATATGCTGATTTTCGGGGATAACCTGCTGGCGCTGAAAGCACTGGAACAGGAATTTACCGGGAGGATAAAGTGTATTTTCATTGACCCGCCGTACAATACTGGCAGTGCTTTTACCCATTATGATGATGGTCTTGAGCATTCACTTTGGTTGACCATGATGCGGGATCGTCTGGAAATTCTCAGGCGACTGTTGGCGGATGATGGTTCGATATGGATTACGATTGATGACAATGAATCTCACTACTTAAAAGTTCTTTGCGATGAGATATTCGGGCGGAGTAATTTTGTATCGAACGTAATTTGGCAAAAACGCTTTTCACCAAATAGCACAGCTATTCACCTATCAGACTCGCACGATCATATTCTCGTCTATGCGAAGTTGAAAAACTTGTGGAAAAGAAATCTCCTTCCTAGGACAGAGAAAGCAGATTCAACTTACAAAAATCCCGACAATGATTCACGAGGTCTCTGGACTTCAAGTGACCTGTCCGCTAGGAACTTTTATTCCCTTGGGCAATATCCAGTAACAACCCCATCTGGGAAAGAGATTCCTGGCCCCCCTCCAGGTAGATACTGGACAATTTCAAAAGAGAAATTTTTAGAGTTGGACTCAGAAAACCGCATATGGTGGGGTGCAAAAGGGAATAACCAGCCACGGTTTAAAAGATTTCTCAGTGAGGTTAGAGACGGTGTAGTTCCTCAAACTGTTTGGGGACACGACGAAGTTGGACATACGCAAGAGGCAAAAAAAGAAACTTTGGCATTCAACTCAGAGGACGTATTTACGACGCCTAAGCCAGAAAGATTAATAAAGAGGATAGTAGAAATTACGACGAACCCCGGAGACCTCATTCTCGACTCCTTCTCCGGTTCCGGCACCACGGGTGCAGTTGCTCATAAGATGGGGCGCAAATGGATAATGGTAGAGTTGGGCGAACATTGCCATACTCACATTCAACCACGACTGCAAAAGGTCTGTGACGGTACCGACCAAGGGGGCATCTCCAAGGTGGTAAATTGGCAGGGTGGCGGAGGATTCAAGTATTACTACATGGCCCCAAGTCTACTGAAGAAAGACTGTTATGACCAGTGGATAATCAACGAGGAGTACAACCAGACCATGTTGGCCGCTGCCATGGCGAAACATGAGAATTTCTGCTACTCCCCGGATGAGGTCTACTACTGGAAGCAGGGGCAGTCATCGGAAAAAGATTACATCTTCACTACTACCGTTCACTTGACCCCGGAACACCTGGACAGAATCCACGAAGAGATGCAGCCGGACGAGAGTCTGCTGATCTGCTGCAAGTCCCACTTTGAAGGGGCTGACGGTAAATATAACAACATCACCGTTAAGAAAATCCCTTCTATGCTGTTAGGTAAGTGCGAGTTTGACAGAGACGATTATAGCCTGAACATCGTTGATATGCCCCGCAACCCAGATGATCCTGAGTTTGTTCCATCCGGCCCACCGGTTGAGGAAAAGAAAGAAGAAATGGCTTCAAAGGCGGAAAAGGCAGGACAGATGAATATCTTTGCCGGGATGGGGGAATAAATGGACAAACACGCCGCCTACATCAAAAACCGCCTGAGCTTGCGCCATCCCCAGACCGAGAGTCTTGAGATACTGGCAGGAATAGCTGACATCCTGCCACTCAAGAAAGATGCTGACCTTGCCACCGAGCAGGAAAAGGTTTTGCAGTTCACCGGTGGACTTGCCGCTGAGAACGATTCAGCACGGGTATTCACCGACTTTGAGAGAAACTTTCCTTGTGTTTGCTTTGCTCTGGCAACAGGCGTAGGGAAAACTCGCCTGATGGGAGCCTTCATTGCTTGGCTGAATCAGGCAAAAGGGATCAAGAACTTCTTTGTTCTGGCACCGAACCTGACCATCTATAACAAGCTGATCGAGGATTTTTCCAATCCACGCAGCCCCAAGTATGTCTTTCCCGGCATTGGCGACTTTGTACACCGCCCACCGGGGATTATTACCGGCGACAACTACACCAGCAAGGGAACGCTGCCGCTCTTTGACGAGTCTATCAATATCAACGTCTTCAATATCTCCAAGATCAACGCCGAGACCAAAGGGGGGAAACTACCCCGCATCAAGCGGCTTTCTGAATATATCGGCCAATCCTATTTCGATCATCTTGCCGGTCTCGATGACCTGGTTATTCTGATGGATGAATCCCATCATTACCGCGCCGAACGGGGAATGCAGGTTATCAATGAGCTTAATCCGGTTCTGGGGATCGAACTGACCGCAACGCCCAAGACAGAAACCGGCGGAACGAAACTATTCAAGAACGTGGTCTATCAGTATGGTCTGGGAGTGGCGATGGAAGATGGTTTTGTTAAAGAACCTGCCGTTGCCACTCGGAAGGATTTTGACCCGTCACGCTACACCCAGGAAGAGCTGGACAGGATCAAGCTGGAGGATGGTATCCGTATCCACGAGGATACCAAGGTGGCCCTTGAAATATACGCCCGTGATGAGAAATGCCGACTGGTAAAACCGTTTGTCCTGGTAGTGACGAGGGATACTGACCACGCATCAAAGGTTAAATCGTTGATCCAGTCAACCGCCTTCTTTGAGGGACGCTACAGCGGCAAGGTAATGGAGATACATTCAAATCAGCGGGGAGAAGAGAAGGAAGAGAACATTCAGCAACTTCTGACCTTGGAAGACTCGGATAATAAGATTGAAATCGTTATTCACGTCAATATGCTTAAAGAGGGGTGGGACGTTACCAACCTTTACACCATTATTCCGTTGAGGACATCGGCATCCGAAACCTTAACCGAACAGACCATAGGCCGAGGGCTACGACTCCCCTACGGCAAGCGTACCGGTCATGACAAGGTTGATAAACTGACCATCATCGCCCACGATAATTTTCAGAGGATCATCGAAGAAGCCAACAAGCCCGGTTCCATCATCAAACAGAAAAACATCATCGAGATTGACCCTGCTACCTTTGAGGGAATCAAAGAGGTTGTCGTTGCCAAGTCAGCCTTTGAAGAGAAGGTAGAGGCCGAGAAACAGAAGATTGAAGCCATGCCTGAATCGAAGGAAAAGGCGAAGGCTACAGTTACCCTGGAAATCAGGAAGACAATTTATGCAACCATTCCCCAGGTCAACAATAAGGTAAAGAACGTATCGGAGCTGAGTAATAAGGAGATCAAGGATATTGTGGTTGCAAAGGTGAAGGAGCAGCTTCTTTCTTCTCCGCAGCCGAGCCTTTACGACGGGGATATTCTCACCGAGATTGAGGAAGTCTACCAGTCAACGGTGGATGAGTTTATCCAGAATACGATTGAAATCCCCCGTATCGTCATTCAACCGACTGATGAAGTGGAGTCCGGTTTTCATGATTTTGACCTGGATACGAAGAACCTGAATTATCCGCCTGTTGCTGAAGAAATTTTGATTCAGTATCTGAACCGAAAGGAAAATGCCCAGGCAACCCTGATCGGCAAGTATGGTATCAATGCTGATAAACCGGAAAATTTGATATTGAACGAGCTAATCAATTTTTCAGAGATCGACTATGATAGCCAGTCGGAACTGCTCCAGAAACTTGTGGGGCAGGCCATAGCCAAACTGAAGAGCTATCTGGATGATGAAGCGTTCATCAATGTTGTTAAGTACCACAAGCGGGAAATTGCTACCTTCATTTACTCCCAGATGAGGCCGCACTTTTACTGTTTAACCAAGTCCTATGAAGAACCGATTGTCAAGCCATTCACCCAGATCGAGGGGCACAATCTCACCAAAATCCAGAAGGACAACATCCATCACTTTACCGATACCATCACCCCTACCAGCGCAATTCCGCAGAAGATCTTTTCCGGGTTCAAAAAGGCATGTCATACCCTGTACAAGTTCGATGCAAAAGGGGAGAAGGATTTTGCTGTTATCCTAGAAAATGACAAGGGTGTTATCAAGTGGCTCCGACCGGCACCCAAGCAGTTCAAAATTTACTGGGATCACAATGCACGCACGTATGAGCCTGATTTTGTAGTTGAGACCGCCGAACATGTCTATCTAACCGAGATCAAAGCAGATAATCAGATGAAAGATGCTGATGTCCAGGAAAAGGCTAAGGCGGCGGTCCAGTACTGCAAACACGCATCAAATCACAACCTAGAGAATGGGGGAAAGTCTTGGAAGTACCTGTTGATTCCCCATAGCGAGGTACTTCCGAATATGAGTTTTGGCTATTTAGCGGGTAAACGGGAGTATGTGGATTGATTATATCGCATATGGGAGGATTCTAAGGTGATGTAGCTGATGAACCTGATGAATCTGTTTTGTCTAAATTAATTCAATTCGATTTTGTATGGTCAAATAGTTCTATTTCTCAATTACATGTCACATTTAATACTCAGTACTATCAGGCATACTCAAGGTATGCCCCGTTAATTCGTTGTATTCAATTTATAAGTAATAATTCAATCCAATAGTTCAATACAAAACTCATTTATAATAAATATTTATTTTAATTAAATAGCTTCATTAGCTTCATTGGATACACTAACTAATATATGATATTAGCTGATCATATAATTGTACCAACAATTATTACTATATATAATCTATATCTGATATTAGCACTCAGTACGACATATAATTATAAAGGCCCTGTCATGTTCAGGGCCTCTGTGTTTTCATATTGTATTAAATCACTCTCCATCTTGATACAGTAATATAGCTAGAATACTGTGGATTATGATGTTTGATTTCAGATAATAACATACTAGAATCACATGAATATATGCTGTAATTCATGTCTAATAACAGTCCTACGAGCAGAATAGCAGAAAATATGATTCCAGTGGCAATTTCAATTTTACAAGTTACTGTCAGGTAGAGTTTAGAGATTTGAAAGTTAAGTTGTAGCTAACCGGAACCCCACCCCTTCAATTTACTCGTACCAACAGATGAAGATTGGTGGATGACTTTGACCTATCGTTATCACGTAGCACAGTACAAATGCCTTCAGTTGGGACTACATATGAAACCAATGGCAAAGATTAATTATTTTTGGTATACATAGCCATCCTGCCACATGAACAGAGATGACATGATCTTTCACCACTGTGTAATTTCATCTCACGTAAGACATCCCTGTCTAGTTCTCTGGATTACGTTATCGCTCTATATTTGCCCTCCAATGCTCCTAGCTGATCAATTCCCTCCTACAGGAACCATGCCAGCCTACTTCTACTCTAATGGAGGAAATGCAGGGTCATTTATAAAAAAGCTTGATGTAGCTATACCTGAGAACCTGAAGCAAATCTTTTCTCCTACGTCAATATTAGTCGAGATTGACCGTATGGGGGGAAGGTCGATTTTGCTGCCTATTGCCGTTATGCTTACATCCTCCGCTGCCATGTCGGTAATAGCAATAGCATGGTCTCTGTATCGTAATCGAGCCCGTCGCGGGTTTGGACCCGAGATGGAGGCTCTCAAAATGACCTCTGAGCGGATAGACAATTTCCTCGCCACTAATTCCTATGCACGTGATTCACATCGGCAGATACTTGTCGATATGGCAGGTAAGGCTCTCTCAGCCACTCGTACGGCCCGTTGGCGGTTTTTATCCAGTCTTGCAGAGAAACAACTTACTTCAAAAGTGGAACGCTTTTTCGTCGACTCGAAGTCGCTTGTTGCAAATGCGAACAAGTTGTTCGTCGAGTCCGAACTTTTGACCTTCAGCGAGTTCTTCGACACTGTCGAAAGCAAACCACTGACTCCAGCCCAGCGGCGTTCGTGCGTAGTCAGCGAGGACAACAATCTCGTTCTCGCAGGAGCAGGCACGGGGAAGACTAGCACAATGATCGGTCGGGCAGGCTACCTGCTCGCATCCAAACGAGCTCGTCCTGACCAGTTGCTTATGCTTGCCTATGCGAAGAAGGCTGCTGAAGAAATGCAGGAGCGTCAGAATAGCAGACTGCAGCCCTGGCTAAGTTCCGGTGTTCCTACTATCAAGACTTTCCATGCCTTGGGTCTTGAAATCATAGGTGCTGTTGAGGGCCGTCGCCCCGACCTCACTCCAATGGCAGAAGACAAGAAACGGTTTGGAAAATTCATCGATTCTGAGATCACAAAGCACTGCGATGAGCCAGAATACCGAGCCATGCTCGTTCGTTACTATGGCAGCGAGAGATTCCCGTATCGTAACCCCTTTGATTTCGACTCGATGCAGGACTATTACAATTACGTGCGCGCCAACGAGCTCAGAACTCTCAAGGGAGAGGTGGTCAAGAGCTTTGAAGAGTGCGTGATTGCCAACTTCCTTAGCGCGAATAGCATCAACTACGAGTATGAGCACCCATACGAAATTGATACGTCAGGACCCGATTTCCGGCAGTACAAACCGGACTTCTTCCTTCCTGATAACGGTGTATATATAGAACACTTCGCTCTCGATCGAGAAGGACAGCCGCCATTTCATTTCGATCAACGTAAATACCTTGAAGGTATCAAGTGGAAGCGCGCACTACATCTCAAGCATGGCACCAAGCTAGTGGAAACCTACTCGTATCTCAAAAGAGAGGGGCTTCTGGAATCAGTCCTTGCTGAATCCTTATTGACCGCTGGTATTGAGCTGCATCCCAAGTCGGATGAAGAACTGCTTCTGGAGCTGCGACAGTCTTCTGAAATCACAGATTTCGCGGAGTTAATGTCCGGTTTCGTCGATATTTTCAAGCAGTCTGGCCACGATCTTGATTCGGTCAGGAAGGCTGCTTTAAAGCACATCGATGCCACAAGGCTTCTCCTGTTACTAGATCTGTTTTCACCGATTCTGAAGGCATATGAAGACGAACTCGCGAAGTGCAGGCAGATCGACTTCGCGGACATGATTCGTCGGGCGATCGCCCATGTTGAGTCGAATAGCTTTGAATCGCCTTACAGCCATATCCTAGTGGATGAGTTCCAAGACATTAGCAGCTCTAGAGCTAGGTTGATTTCCTCGCTGGTTAAACAACAGTCTGAATCGGTACTATTTGTGGTTGGTGATGACTGGCAGTCGATCTATCGCTTCACAGGGAGTGACATTTCCTATACGAGAGACTTTCAGAAGAAATTCGGAGCGACCGCGATAACTCCGTTGGACACAACATTCAGGTTCAATGATCAGATTGGAGACGTTGCATCAAAATTCGTACTAAAAAACCCTGCGCAAATTGTGAAGTCCATTCAATCTATTGCGAAGACACCTCACCCGGCCATTTCTCTCATTCGTTCGGTGAGTACAGAAGTTGGGCTCAACATGGCTCTGGACGCAATCGACAAGCGCATGAGCCATGGCCTCGAACACAATCCCACAGTTTTGGTGCTTGGTCGCTACAACTTTGTTGTTGATGAGTGGAGTACGCCGGCGGAGAAGCGACGTATCAGGACTTTGTATCCGTCGCTGGACATTAAGTTTATGACCGTGCATGCGGCCAAAGGAAAAGAAGCCGATTTTGTGGTGGTTTTAGGACTGGGCAGAGGAAAGCACGGATTCCCAAGTGAAAAGCCAACCGACTCGGTTCTCGATTTCCTGCTTCCCGAACAAGAATCGTTCTCACTGGCTGAAGAACGCAGGCTCTTCTATGTTGCCCTAACGCGTGCTCGTCATCGCGTCTACCTTGCATACAACCCAATGGAGACATCCACGTTCGTCCTTGAGCTACTCAATGAAGAGAATGGCTATCCGATATGTACGGACGAGTTCGATTCTGAGCTCACATGTGAGGGGATAGCTAACGTGCCATGTCCAAATTGTGGCACAGGATCACTCATTCCTAAAGAGGGCGCCTATGGTGCTTTTGTTGCCTGCAACAACTTCCCCTATTGTAAGTACAAAGAGCATCCATGCCCGCAATGCGGCGGTCTAATGAGGCGGAGAGGGGGGTCTCGCGTATGCACAAAGCGAGCGTGTAGTACCGAGATACCAATATGCCCCAAGTGTGGAGGTGAGATGGTTGAGCGAAGCGGACCCTCTGGAAGGTTCTTCGGTTGTATCAACTACCGCCGCGATGCAGACTTTTTCTGTACGCATACTATCAACATATCGTCCCACGCTGGTCGTCGTCGGCTTACCTCATAATAAAAATTGCATAATCCAGATCATCGACAAGCAAGCTACTAAAGAGATTGAATCTTTAGAATAAATGAACTTAGAGAACCCAAGCCTAGGCGGCGTTATTTATTGCCTTAAATTGACATTATTAAAATATTCTGGTATGTAGGGACATCCTGCTACAAGAAGCGAGATGATTTGAACTTCCACCTACTGTGTAATTTCATCTCCTGCAAGACCTCCTGCATAATCCTCTGGATTACGTTATCCCTCTATATTTGCCCTCCAATAGTCCAAGCAGATCAATTCACCTCTACAGGAACCACAGCGGTCTACTTCTCCCCCAACGGTAGAGCTACTGAGGCCATCATTAAAGAAATCAATTCCGCTAAGTCCGAGATCCTTGTACAAGCTTATTCCTTCACATCCACGCCAATAGCCAAGGCCCTTATTAATGCACTTAAGAGAGGAGTCAAGATCGAAGTAGTCTTGGACAAGAGCCAGAGGAAACAGAAATACACCTCAGCAGACTTCGTAGCCCATGCAGGAATCCCTACCTATATAGATGACAAACACGCAATAGCCCACAACAAGATAATGATTTTGGATAGAAGTACCCTGATAACTGGATCATTCAATTTCACAAGAGCCGCTGAAGAGAAGAATGCTGAGAACCTATTGGTGATTATGGGTAATAAGGACTTGGTGGATATTTATATAAAGAACTTTGAAGAGCATAATGGGCATTCAGAGGTGTATCAGGGGAAGTGACTTCTTAATTTGGGGGGATAAATGGAAGTTGAATTGAACTCAAGAGAAGATGTGGTTGGGAATCATGGTAAAACATATAGCATATCAGCTATCCTACCAAGCTATTGTGGTAGAAAAAGACAAATATACAGAATATATAACGGTGAAATAAGCCGCGCTGATTATTTATGAATCCTAGATGCTCATTTCTATAAATCTCTCAAGCTCACGGCAACTGGGTTCTCGAGAGAAGAAACGATATGAATATGTCTAGTATCACCCTTAGCCCCTTGAACCCATACCCATTCCAAAACTCTATAACATCCTAATACCCAGATGAAGTGATACAAGAGCAAACATAAATATTAGGAACCCGCATACCCCAAAAAGAGGCATGGTCATTCCATCTGCCTGTATTTAATCGGCGTAATTAATCAAAATAGCGTTAGGAGGACAAATGCGAAGTTATAAGAAACTAGCCATTTTTCTGTTGCTTATCCCACTACTGGCAGGATCAGCATTGTATTCTTATTGCGAAGATGAAATTGGTGCCTCAGCAAGAAATAATGGAAATGGCCTTGAAAAGATTAAAGACAAAAAATTATATGAATCGACTGCTGAAAAAATTAAGTTTCTGGATACCTATATATCGAAATACAAATCTGCAAGAGGAAAACAACTGGATAAAATAAGCGATGATTTTTCTAATGAACCCATAAACCCAACAAGACGTTTCCTTAGCAGGAAACGTAGTACGAGACAAGTTAGACCATATGAAATATCAGAAAAAGAGAAAATATTTAAAATATATGTCAATAACGGGACATTTGGTAAATACAATAATAATAGACCAATTAAAGTACTTCATCCACTTGGCTTTTGGAGTCCGTCATTTAAATATACTGCTTTTGTAACAACAAAAGATTATATATTGCCGCCCGACAAATCAGAAATCTATATTAGTGTGATGTTTACCATGGGGTCATATATTGATGTTGTGCCAGCAAACACTGTGTATGAAGAACGATCCGATAAAATCAAATACGCGCGTCCTACTAATAATCCGATTAAAATAAAAAATGTTAAATCATTTATATTTCATAAAGAGGACTTTGAAGATGATGCATCATTTAAAGCAAGACTTATAGAAGAGGTCAATGAACTGAAGGATATCATAGTCAATCAAAGTAATATATTAAATGCACACTTACTCAGCAATAATAAATCTTTTGAACAATTGCTAGAAGTTACTGGTGTTTCATATGATGTATACATAAAAATAATCAAGGATGGATATAATTGGCTAATGAGTGACAGTACATACGATCTATCAGACCGTCATGCTATCCTAAGAGCATTGAGGAATTATGGATTGTTCTGATTATTGATTTGCTATTGATAATCAATAAAGGGCTAAGACTGTCTCTTTAATGATATCTGCTTCTTTATGTTTAATTGTTTTATGGTTTACGTTTTTGGCGCGTAAGATAACTAGCAAAATTGATGAAGTGCAACACAGTAATTTGTTAATAAATGTCTCGTTGACGAGGGTGGTGCTCATTATTAGAATTAGTGAGGTAATACTATAAAACGCTTTTAGTGTAACTTAATACTAGTACCATATGAGGAATAGATATGGCCGCATTAATAGGAAACCTTGTTGTAGCATTATTTGGTTTCACTGGGATAGGAATAGTAGTGTTTATAGTTGTTTTTGCAATAGCATATGTTGTTAAAATGGCTAGTAACAAGTAGTTGTTTAATTGTAGTTTTGATAATAAATATTGAGGCATGCGTGATTATAATATCTGAAAATAATAATTATTATAGTTGGTTATAATAAATATGTTCCAGTATATGCGCCACATTACAAGGTTTATGGAAATATAGCTCAAGCATGTGAAGAATTAGGCTATTTAAGATAAAGATACGTTATAAATACTTCTGGAAGTTTTGCATTGATAAAGGAGAAAAAAGCGATGAAAGCTAACTAATTCTATCTTTTATTATGAAAAGGAGATTTGATATGCGTAATATTTTATGTTTACTTTGTTTTTTTGTTTACATTATTGGGATATGCAGTTGTTCTGAATCTAACAGTAAAATAAGCAGAGCAACAAACACAATAGAGGATAAAATATCAAATTGTACAGGTAGTACACAGTCAAAGATAGCTACGTATATGAAAAATTACTATCCGAAGATAGAAGTCAAAAATGTAAAAATTGACGAAACTCGCGGCAAATGTACATTGTTTACAGCGACTGCAGTAGAAAATGGTCATGAGCTTACCGGTGTTACAACAATTACTGGCCATTCAAAGTCCAACGATAATATTGATCTTCAAATATTGTCATTCCGTTCACAGGAGGCAGCTGAAAATCTTCTGAATAATATGTGCAGCCAAAATAATGTAACTGAAAATGCAAATTCTACTTACAACAATAGAATCAACAGCAATGTCTCAATCGGAAATGGGCAAGTTTATGACATGTATACTCATAGGCCATTGTTAGGTGAGGATGGCAGACCTTTAAGTTATCAAGATTACAGGAATGGCGCTAAACACAAAGACCCAAATCATCCAGAGTGGCCAGCACAGTAACCGAGATCATATTGATTTTTGCAGTGAACTAATTTGCATCACCGGTCCTAAAAGAGGCATGGTCATAACTGATCATGCCTCTTTCTATTTCGTAAGATGTGAACCAGTAGAGCTGCAATTCCCACCAGTAATCCCCACCTGTAACACCAATCAAACTAAACGCAATCGTACCATCACTAAGCGGTATCCCCGTCAAGGGATACCTATATCCAAGAAAGGAGGTCCATATGCAAGTACTTCTGTTCTTAGTCATCGGTCTAGTCAACTTCGCATGGTTGGCAATGTGCGGAATGTTCCACGTAGGAATGTTTGTCCTGTTCTTATTGGTAGTAATCGGCGCGGCGTTAAACCGCAAATAAAAGAAAGGAGAAAGATCATGAACGTGTACGAAATCATCAACAATCGGATTATGGAGCTATTGGAGCAAGGTACTATCCCCTGGAGGAAACCATGGAACGCAGAGAGCAATAATCCCAAGAACCTGATCAGCAAAAAGAGTTACCGGGGAATTAATCACTTCCTACTCTCCTGCACTCCCTACCACTCTCCCTACTGGCTTACTTTCAAACAGGTTCAGGACAAGGGTGGACATGTAAAGAAGGGAGAGAGGTCAACAATGGTGATCTTCTGGAAGTGGTTGGACAAGAGCACAGAGGGTATCATTTTAAATGAGACCCTTTCTACAAGTAAGATACCCATTCTCAGGTACTACAACGTGTTCAACATTGACCAGACCGAAGGCATTTCACCACCAACAACAGAAGAGACCCAAAACGACCATGAACCATTACCTGGACCAGAGCAGATAATCAAGAACATGCCTCTTAGACCAGAACTCCGATTCGGAGGTAACAAAGCATACTATTCTCCCTCCCTTGATTACATCCAACTTCCCAACCTGAGCACCTTTGATTCCCCAGAAGAATACTACTCAACATTGTTCCATGAACTGGTACACAGCACAGGGCACATATCCAGACTTGGCAGGAAGAGCATACTGGAACCCTCTTACTTTGGATCACATGAATATTCCAAGGAAGAACTCGTAGCTGAGATGGGAGCAGCATTCTTATGCGGATATACGGGGATTGAACAGAGGACAATAGAGAATAGCGCAGCATATATCCAGGGATGGTTAAGAGAACTTAAGAATGACAAGACTCTACTGATCCATGCAGCAGCCCAAGCTCAGAAGGGAGCGGACTATATCTTAAATAAAAAGGAAGGTGAAGAGATCGAACTAGTAGAAGCCATCGCAGCATAATCCCACCACATAACCCTACCAACAGCAAATCCCACCTACTCATTATTCCCAAAATACTTGATAGCAGGCCGAACCGTAAGAAGTATTGCCGCCAGAACAAATATCCAAACATGCTGCTTGATGAACTCTGACAGGTAAGCTCCGACTATCATCCCGAAGGCAAAAACACACCATTTCAGCAGCATAATATCCTTCCACGACCAGACCATTGTCCTGAGAAATACCATATCAGCATCCTCCCTTTAGTCACAATTATATCAAGAAAGGAGAAACATCATGGCCTATTTTAAGTGCGATACCTGTAACCAGATATACGAGGACTACTACCCTCCAGATGACACCTGCATCAAATGTAAACGCGGAATCATTAAGATAGTTGCCGAGTACAAGCAATTCCACAGCAAATGTGGATAACTCTTCTGTAGCTGTGGATATGTTTCAAAAATGCAATGTTTCTACAGGCACTTTAGCTCTTTGCTCATTAGAGAGGCATGTTGTTTAACTAACCGTTTTTACATGTCAATAGTTAATTTGTGGTGCTGCTATTTTTGCTGGACATATACCGTTAAGAAATGGAGGTGCAAAATGATATTTAAAAGTGGATAACTCAAGAATATATGTATCGAAAAATGCATAGTTACCTTCAAATTATTAGAAAAGGGCGACCACTACAGGTTGCCCTTTTTCATTTCGAAAGGAGAAATCACCATGACAGTTCAAACCTTATTCGGCCAGGAAGAAGTATCCACCAAGACCAGAAGCATCAAGTTCAAACAGATCAAAGCGGTATATGAAACCCTCACCGTTAAGGATGAGATAACCAATTACCTCCAACCGTTGAACAGGTTCACCTCCCCAGATCAGGTATATGCAACCTTCAGCTTCCTGAAGCATGAGACCAAGGAATACTTCTTTGCCCTGCATTTGGACGGCAAGAACAGGATTGTCTGCATAGATCAGGTATCTGTCGGATCGTTAAATCAGAGCATTGTACATCCAAGAGAAACCTTCAAAACAGCACTCCTCTCCTCAGCAGCAGCAATCATACTGATCCACAATCATCCCACCGGAGATCCTACCCCTAGCAGGGAAGATATTGAGATAACCAAACGACTCAAGGAAGCAGGGGATCTCTTAGGGATCAAGATACTCGACCACATCATTATTGGTGACAAGTATCTCTCTTTTACCAACGAGGGGCTTTTATGAAATGTGAACTTTGCAACAAGACAATTCGACCAGGAGAGGTAGTACATGGTATCAGGTATGGGATAGCAGATGGATCAACAGATGTATTCCTTCCAGCAAGAGATTCAGCTTATACGGTTACATGTAGTTTTTGCGGAGATATGCTCTTGAAGCTGATCTATGCCAAGTTAAAAAGCAAGCCCTCCATTAATCCCGCCTTGTACAAAACCTTCACGCAGACCAGATAACCACCAAGTAGCAACAACCAAATCCAACAACATAACCATTTCAGGACAACAGGGGCCATTAGGCTCTTTTTTTGTGCCTGGAATCAGGAAAGGAGTATGTCATGGCTGTATATAAACGAGGTGCTAAAGGTGTCTTCTACATGAATTTCACCGTCAACGGGCAGAGAGTATTCAAGAGTACCGGCAAGTTTACCAAGAAGGAAGCAAAGCAAGTTGAGGCAATGGAACGTCAAAAGCTTATTGATGAGCCGCTAATGACGCCACAGGAACGTAACGCAAAAATGTTTTTGGAAGATGCTATAAAGCAGGTATTTGAGGGGAAGTGGAAAAATAATAAGGATACTCATGGACCCAAGGCCAGAAGCAAGTATCTAGTAGGATTGTTGGGTAATGTCCCTCTTGCCAAGATAGATGATGATGCTGTTGCCACTTTGATTCAAAAATTGGAAGCGAACGGGAATAAACCCGCTACTGTTAACCGGTATCTTTCCACGTTAAAGACGATACTTAGATTCAAACGGCAACCATGGGACCACATCAAGCTGAGGAAAGAGAAGAAAGGACGGCTCAGGGTATTAACCAAGGAGGAAGAAAACATGATGGTGGACTTGCTTCGGAATACAAAGCATAGCGAGAGAAGGTGGTTCTATCCAGATGTTGCTGATCTGGTGGAAGTACTGGTGGATACTGGCATGCGATTGAGCGAGGCATTGTCCATTAGATATGAAAACGTGAATTACCCCAGCAACCTTATACATATATGGGTCAACAAAGGGGACAAGCCAAGAAGCGTACCCATGACCAAGCGGGTAGCTGCAATAATGAAGAGGAGGAAAAATGATGATGATACGTTGCAACCATTTGAATTGACCGTGTACCAAGCAGATAAAGCGTGGGCATGGGCTCGTGAAGAGATGGGGCTTAAGGAGGATAAAGAGTTTATCATCCATGCATTGAGGCATACATGTGCAAGTAGGCTGGTGAACAAGGGTATTGATTTATATGTGGTGAAGGAATGGTTGGGGCATAGCACTATTCAGGTAACGGAAAGATATGCTCACCTGTCACCACATAAGCTTGCTCATGCAGTAATGAAGTTAGAGGAAATAGAGTGATTATTTTGCTACACTTTTGACGCAGATTGTGGTAAAAGTATTCTCCCCTGACGAAAAACTGACGCCTTAACTAGTTGTAATTATTACATATAAGCGTACCGGGAGCCTCTACGAATCCGTAGGTCGGGAGTTCGAATCTCTCCAAGCGCGCCATTTAATCAGATGAAAGACGATGTGTACTGGATGGGGATCGCGCTCCGCGAGGCCAACAAGGCCGCTGACCTGGGTGAGGTCCCCATCGGCGCTGTGGTGGTAAGGGATGACGGTGTGCTCGGCAGAGGCTATAATTTGCGTGAGTCCCGCCATGACCCCACGGCCCATGCCGAAATGATTGCCATCCGTCAGGCGGCTCGCAGGCTGGGCAACTGGCGGTTGTCCGGAGCGACCCTCTACGTTACCGTGGAACCCTGTATCATGTGCATGGGGGGGATACTCCTGGCCCGGATCGACCGGGTTGTATTCGGCTGCCATGACCCGAAGGCGGGTGCGGCGGGTTCCCTCTACGATCTCTCCGCCGACCCCCGGCTCAATCACCGGGTTAGTTTGACCGCCGGCGTGCGGGGCGCTGAGTGCGCCGCGACCATCAGCAATTTTTTCGCGAGTTTGCGCGAGCGGAAGCGACGGAATAACGATGCGGCTGACTGAACGGAGAGATGGCCGAGTGGTCGAAGGCGCCTGACTCGAAATCAGGTGTGGGGGTGACTCCACCTAGGGTTCGAATCCCTATCTCTCCGCCATAAACCCTTTACAAACCAGCACGGTTTATACTATAGTTCCCCTTCACGGAGAGATGTCCGAGCGGTTGAAGGAGCACGCCTGGAAAGCGTGTGTACGTTAATAGCGTACCGAGGGTTCGAATCCCTCTCTCTCCGCCATTATTTCAGCACTGTCGTCGGCTCGCTTCAAGCGCCCCGCCGTGGCAGCACTTGCGGTCAGAGCTGATAGCTGGGTCCCGCGCAACGGAAGGTTATGAATCCCGTCAGGTCCGGAAGGAAGCAGCGGCAGTAACCGGCTCCGTGTGCCGCGGGGGTGCCCAGCTATCAGTTCTGACTGTAAACCCGCGACCCCAACCCCCCTCCCGCAATCCCGTAACTGCATATGAGGTTATCATCCCTTGTCATATCTTGTGTTAGCGAGAAAATGGCGGCCACAGACCTTCCGTGATCTGATCGGGCAGGAGCATGTCAGCCAGACCCTCCAGAATGCCATCGATTCCGGCCGGATCGCCCATGCTTTTCTCTTTACCGGCGCCCGGGGGGTGGGGAAGACCAGTTCGGCCCGGATTCTTGCCAAGGCCCTCAACTGCGAACAGGGGACGTCGACCGAGCCGTGTAACAACTGTTCCGCCTGTACGGAGATAACGGCGGGGACGTCGGTGGATGTCTTCGAAATCGACGGGGCGTCCAACACCAGCGTGGACGACATCCGGGAGTTGCGGGAAAATGTTAAGTATCTCCCTTCCCGAAGCCGCTACAAGATATTCATCATCGACGAAGTGCACATGCTGTCCACCAATGCCTTCAACGCGCTTCTGAAGACCCTGGAAGAGCCTCCTCCCCACGTCAAGTTCATCTTTGCCACCACCGAACCCCACAAACTCCCCATCACCATCCTCTCACGCTGCCAGCGCTTCGATTTCAAGCGGATACCGTTGCCGAAGATCGTTGCCCGTCTCCGCTTCATCGTCGATCAGGAGCAGGTCGGCATCAGTGACGGGGCGCTGGCCATGATCGCCCGCAAAGGGGACGGGAGCATGCGAGATTCTCTTTCGACCCTGGACCAGGTCCTGGCGTTCTGTGGTGAGCGGGTTGGGGACGAGGATGTGGTCGCCCTTCTTGGTGTCGTCGACCGCCGCCTGTTGCAGGAGACTGCGCGGTCGATCTTTGCCCGGGATTGCCGGGGAGTGCTGGACATTGTGCGGCAGGTGGATGGTTACGGCTACAACATGCGTCATTTCGGCCAGGAATTGATCGACCAGTTCCGTACGTTGGTCATCCTCAAGGCAGTGGGGGATGCCGCTGAGTTTGCCGAGCTATCCGCCGGCGAACTGGCGGAATTGCAGGAGCTGTCAGGCGGTGTCGCTCTGGGTGAGCTCCAACGCCACCTGACCCTTCTGTTGCGGGCGGATACGGAGATAGCTCAGAGCAGTTTTCCGCGGTTGGTTCTGGAAATGGTACTGCTGAAAATGGCGAATCTGGCGCCGGTCGTGCCGGTTGACGAGCTTCTGGCCCGTCTTCAGGTATTGGAAAAACCGGCGAGTGGTATAGTGGCTTCCGGTGTGCCGAGTTGGGAGGCACCCCGTTCCCGCCAGGCGGAGGCGCCTGCCGCTCGGACCCGTCCTGAATTACCCCGTTCCACCAAACCCCCGCAGCTTGCGGAGGAGGCCGATTCTCCCGGTTTGTGTGCGGAACCCGCTCCGGCGCCTGCTGCGGCTCAGGCGAAGACCTCTGAAGCGGGGGGCGGTGACTGGGAGGGATTCGTAGCGTTCGTGCGGGGGAAAAAGCCGTTGTTGGCTGCCCTTCTTGAGCATGGCCGGCCGCTTAAGGTTTCTGCCCAAGCGATGGAACTGGGCTATAGCGCTGGTTCATTCCAGTACAACAAGCTGAAAGACGCCGACGTGATTGCCGATTTGACCGGTCTTGCCCAAGCCTATTTCCGCACAGCTACCGCGGTGCAGCTAAAGCCATTGAGCGGGAGTACGGAAGGTCTTCCCCCGACGCTCCTGGAAAAAAAAAGTCTTGATCAGTCTGCCCGCGAGCAGGAACTGAGGGCGGTTGCTGTTGGTCATCCGCTGGTGGCGGCCGCTCTGGAAATTTTTGACGGTGTGATCGAATCGGTAAAAGAGGGCGATGGTTCCGAAAAAGTATAACTGCGTTTTAGTATAACAAAATTTGTTCAGCGTGAGTAAAAAAATATACTACTAACCCAAGGAGGTTACGGATGTCGAAAGGTTTGGCGCAGATCATGAAACAGGCCCAGATGATGCAGCAGAAGATGGCGAAATTACAGGAAGATGCAGCCCAAAAAACCGCCGAGGCCACGGTGGGTGGGGGCATGGTGACAGCGGTGGTCAACGGCAAGAACCAGCTTCTTTCACTTACGATCAAAAAAGAGGCGGTAGATCCGGAAGATGTCGAAATGCTTCAGGATCTTGTCGTCGCGGCGGTAAATGAAGCCTTGACCAAGGTGCAGGGTGAACTGTCCGAACAGATGGGAAAGATAACGGGCGGCCTCAGTATTCCTGGGCTGTTTTGAGCCCGGTGTCACGGCAATGCCAGTTTATTTTTCACTCCCCACCGCTGGGGAGTGCTTCTGAACAGGAGCGGGCAGAGTGAAATATCTGCCCGCTTGTAACATTACGTAACGATTATTTATTATGCATTATTTTTATGCATAATAAATTTTTTTATTTATAGTATAATAAAAAAATGTTTTATCTTATCGGGAAAATATGCTACATTTTTCTGCGTCATTGACAAAGCTTCTTGGTGAATTGAAGAAACTGCCGGGAGTTGGGGAAAAAACCGCATTACGGCTCGCCTTTCACCTGTTGAAATCCCCTGCGAATGTTCATGCTCTGGCGGAAAGCCTGGTGGAAGTGGGCAGCAGGGTGCGCTTCTGTTCCACCTGCTTCGGGATCACCGAGGCGGACCCCTGCCATATCTGCACGGGTGACCGCGATTCGGCGCTTATCTGCGTGGTGGAAGAGCCCCAAGACATGCTGGCCATCGAGCGGAGCCACTCCTTCAAAGGGCGCTATCATGTGCTCCACGGGGCATTGTCTCCCTTGAGCGGCATCACGCCGGGACAGCTGAAGATTCGGGAACTTATGGAACGGCTTGAGCGGGGTGGATGCAACGAGGTGATACTGGCCACAAATTTCACCGTGGAAGGAGAGGCGACGGCACTCTATCTGGCCCGCCTTATCAAGCCGCTGGGAATACGGATCACCCGTCTTGCCCATGGTATCCCTCTCGGTTCCGACCTTGAGTATGTGGATCTGGCAACAGTACAGCGGGCCATGGAGGGACGGTCCGAGGTTTAGTGGTCGATAGCGATAGATACTTGAAGCAGACGGGATTGCGTTTCGAATAATCCACGAAAATCAGACAGGAGGAGTTTTATGAGTCGCAAAATGGTAACCATTGACGGCAACACCGCGGCGGCCCATGTGGCCCACGCCACCAACGAGGTGATTGCCATCTATCCCATTACGCCGTCATCGGTCATGGGGGAGATATCCGATGCCAAGAGCGCGGTCGGCGAGAAAAACATCTGGGGCAACGTCCCGTCTGTGGTCGAGATGCAGTCAGAAGGCGGCGCAGCCGGTGCCGTACACGGTGCCCTGCAGGCCGGTGCACTGACCACCACCTTCACCGCCAGCCAGGGTCTGCTGCTGATGATCCCCAACATGTTCAAGATTGCCGGCGAGTTGACCTCCACCGTATTCCATGTGTCTGCCCGTGCTATCGCGGCCCAGGCCCTGTCGATCTTCGGCGACCACTCGGACGTGATGTCCTGCCGCTCCACCGGCTGGGCCTTCTTCTGTTCCAACAACGTACAGGAGGTTATGGACTTTGCGCTGATCGCCCAGTCCTCAACCCTGCGCAGCCGGGTGCCGTTCCTGCACTACTTCGACGGTTTCCGCACCTCCCACGAGATCCAGAAGGTAGAGGAACTTTCATTCGACGAGATGCGAGCCATGCTGGACGACAAGCTGATCGCCGCACACAAGGGGCGTGGCCTGAATCCTGACCGCCCGGTAATGCGTGGTACCGCCCAGAACCCGGATGTCTACTTCCAGGGACGCGAGACCGTCAATCCCTACTATCCGGCCTGCGAAAAGATCGTGCAGGAAGAGATGGACAAGTTCGGCAAGCTGACCGGCCGCAAGTACAAGCTGGTTGATTATGTCGGCGCTAAGGATGCCGAGCGTGTAGTGGTGGTGATGGGTTCCGGTGCCGATGTGGTGCAGGACACCGTGGAAAACCTGGTCAAGAAGGGGGAGAAAGTTGGCGTGGTTAAGATTCGCCTCTATCGCCCCTTCCCGCTGGATGCCTTCATCAAGGCTCTCCCCAAGACCGTCAAGAAAATCGCCGTGCTGGACCGCACCAAGGAGCCCGGCGCCCTGGGCGAGCCGATCTATCTGGATGTGCGCACCGCCATTGGGGAAGCCATGGCTTCCGGCAAGTTCAAATGCGACGGTTATCCGGTCATCGTGGGCGGACGCTACGGCCTGGGGTCCAAGGAGTTCAACCCGGCCATGGCCAAGGCGGTGCTGGACAACCTCAAAGCTGCCAAGCCAAAGAACAAGTTTGTCGTCGGTATCGAAGAGGATGTCACCAACTGCAGCCTGAAGGTGGACTACTCCTACAAGAACCCGATGGAAGGGGCCTACCAGGCCATGTTCTTCGGCCTCGGTTCCGACGGTACGGTGGGGGCTAACAAAAACTCCATCAAGATCATCGGCGAGGAGACCAGCAACAACGCCCAGGCCTACTTCGTGTACGACTCCAAGAAGGCCGGCTCCATGACCACCTCGCACCTCCGGTTCGGCAAGAAGTACATCCGCGCACCGTATCTGGTGCAGGAGGCCGACTTCGTGGCCTGCCACAACTTTTCCTTCCTGGAGAAGTATGACATGCTGAGCAAGGCTAAGCCTGGTGCCACGTTCCTGCTGAACGCACCGTTCGGCCCCAAGGACGTCTGGGACACCATGCCCAAAGAGGTGCAGCAGCAGATCATCGACAAGAAGATGAAGTTCTTCGTGATTGACGGCGTCAAGCTGGGGAACGAGATCGGCCTGGGACCCCGCATCAACGTGATCATGCAGACTGCATTCTTCAAGATATCCAGCATCATCCCGCTGAAGGACGCCGTGGCCTCCATCAAGGATGCCATCAAGAAGTCCTACGGAAAGGCTGGCGAAAAAGTACTGGAGATGAACTACAAGGCTGTTGAGGCTGGTCTGAACAACTTCTACGAAGTGAAGGTTCCTGCCAAGGCTTCCAGCAAGCTGAAGATGGCTGCTGCAGTCTCCGCCAAAGCCCCCAAGTTCGTCAAGGACGTTACCGGCGTGATCGTGGCCGGCCTGGGCGATCAGCTGCCGGTTTCCATGATGCCGGCTGACGGCACCTTCCCGACCGCCACCTCCCAGTACGAGAAACGCAACATCGCCACCGAAATCCCGGTCTGGGACGAGAAGATCTGTATCCAGTGCGGCATCTGCTCCTTTGTCTGCCCCCATGCCTCAGTGCGGATGAAGGCCTACGACGCCAAGGAACTGAAATCGGCACCAAAGGCATTCAAATCGGTCGACTGTACCATCCCCGAAATGAAGGGCAAAAAGCTGACCGTCCAGGTGGCACCGGAAGACTGTACCGGTTGTGGCGCCTGTGCTTACAACTGCCCTGCCAAGGACAAGCAGAATCCGAATCACAAGGCGCTGGACATGGCATTCCAGCCTCCTTTGCGGGCACAAGAGGCAGAGAACTTCGACTTCTTCCTCAAGCTGCCTGATGTGGATGCGACCCAGGTCAAGCTGGAGACCCTGCGGAGCAACCAGCTGGTCCGACCGCTGTTCGAGTTCTCCGGTGCCTGTGCCGGCTGCGGCGAGACCCCGTACCTGAAACTGCTGACCCAGCTGTTCGGCGACCGGATGATGGTTGCCAACGCTACCGGCTGCTCCTCGATCTACGGCGGCAACCTCCCCACCACACCGTACGCGCAGCGTGCTGACGGTCGTGGGCCAGCCTGGTCCAACTCGCTGTTCGAGGACAATGCCGAGTTCGGTTACGGCATGCGCCTGACCGTTGATCAATTCACCAAATCAGCCGGTGACTATCTGACCGAACTGGCTAACAACAAGACATTTGCTGCTAATGCCAAACTGTGCAAGGAAATCCTCTCTGCAGATCAGTCCAGCCAGGCAGGCATCGAGGCCCAACGCGGCCGCGTGGAGAAACTCAAGGCTGCCCTGAAGGGGAGCAAGGACAAAACGGCCAAGCAACTGCTGCCGATTATGGACTACCTGGTCAAGAAGTCGGTCTGGTGCATTGGTGGCGACGGCTGGGCCTATGACATCGGTTTCGGCGGCCTGGACCATGTCATCGCCTCCGGCAAGAACATCAACCTGTTCGTACTGGATACCGAAGTCTACTCCAACACCGGCGGACAGGCCTCCAAATCGACACCGATGGGCGCTGTCGGGCTCTTTGCTGCCGGTGGCAAACCGGTGAGCAAGAAGGACCTGGGAATGATCGCCATGTCCTACGGTTCGGTTTACGTGGCACAGGTCTCCCTGGCCAATCCGGCCCAGTGCATCAAAGCGATGCTGGAAGCCGAGGCCTATGACGGCCCCTCGATCATCATCGCCTACTCGCACTGTATCGCACACGGCATCAACATGACCGCTGGTGTGGATGCTCAGAAAAAGGCAGTACAGTCCGGCTACTGGCCGCTGTACCGCTACAACCCGACCCTGGCTGCCGAGAACAAGAACCCGCTGCAGCTGGACAGCAAGCCGGCAACCATCAGCTTTGACGAGTACACCAATAACGAAAACCGCTATCGGATGCTCAAAAAGGCGAACCCCAAGCAGGCAGAGGCGCTGATGAAGAAAGCCGGTGAATGGGCTAAGACCCACTTCGCATACTACCAGAAGCTGGCGGCCCTCGACTTCGAGGATTCCAGCAAGAAGTAAATAACGTAATAATTAGTCATTGTTCTTCTGTGTCGTTCAAAAGCCCCGGCGGGAAACTGCCGGGGCTTTTCCGTATTTAGCCGGTAAATGGTCGAAAAACCTTGAAAGGGCAGCCCGTTTCTGCTATATCTAGCCGCTGCCGGCAAATTCTCTCACCGCACAAGGGGTGCTCCATGGCGAATCCTCAGATGGTGATGTATGATGAGGAATTCAAACAGATAAACGTCGTTATCGAAAAGCTGCTGCGTGAAGCCAATGCCAAGGTGATTTTTCTTGTGGACAAGAACGGCCAGCTGATCTCAGGGGTTGGCGAGGTGGAGCGCTTCGACACCACGTCGCTGGCGTCCCTGACGGCCGGCAATATCGCCGCCACTGGCGGCCTTGCCAAGCTGATCGGCGAGAAAGAGTTCTCCATCCTCTTTCACGAAGGGGAAAAGGACAACCTCCACATTTCCATCGTCGGCGGAAGGGTCATCCTCGTCGTGCTGTTCGACAGTCGTTCATCACTCGGGCTGGTCAGGCTCCGGGTGAAAAAGGCGTCAGACGAATTGACCACCATCTTCAACCGGCTTCTCGAGAAGGCCGAGGAGAAGGAAAAGAGCGGCGAAACCGATTTCCCCTTCGCGGAAATCACCGATGACGACATAGACAATCTCTTCAGCTGAGACTTGAGGTAACGGCAGATGTCCTTTATCAACTACGCCTCCCGGGAGATAAACTGCAAGATCGTTTATTACGGGCCGGGCCTGTGTGGCAAGACCACGAACCTGCAGTTTGTCTACCAGAAAACCGCACCCGACGCCAAGGGGAAGATGATAAGCCTGGCGACGGAAACGGAGCGGACCCTTTTCTTCGACTTTCTGCCGCTGGCTTTGGGGGAGATTCGGGGGTTCAAGACTCGGTTTCATCTCTATACCGTGCCGGGACAGGTCTTCTACGATGCCTCCCGCAAGCTGATTCTCAAAGGTGTGGACGGAGTTGTCTTCGTGGCTGACTCGCAGGAAGAGCGGATGGATGCCAACATCGAATCGCTGGAGAATCTCCGGATCAACTTGGTGGAGCAGGGGTACGATCTGGACAAGATTCCCTACGTGGTCCAGTACAACAAGCGCGATCTCCCGAACATCGTGACCGTCGAGGAGCTGCGCCGGGAACTTAATCCGACCGATGTCCCCGATTTCGAGGCGTGCGCCTCCACCGGCGAAGGGGTGTTCGAGACCCTCAAGGCGGTGGCGAAACTGATCCTCATCGATCTGAAAAAGGGTAAATAACCGGTTTCTGCCGTTTCTGCTGATAATAAAAGCCCGTGAGAGAGTCTCGCGGGCTTTTTGCGTTTCGTTGACGATGTCGACCTTCCACGGTGCTATTCTTTACCGCGCGCCTTTTCGTAGTCGTCCGGCGTGTTGAGGTTGAGAAAGGCGGTTCCGAAGGGGTCGAGAGAGGCCAGTTCCGCCGTCTCCACGTACCGGATTCTTATGAGCGAATAGAGGTCGTGAATACGGACATTGCCTGCTTCCAGCATTCGGCGCATAGGCTCCAGACAGGCCTTTGTATAGATGGCGAAGAGGGGCTCCACTCCGTGGGTGGTGAGGGGGACGACGGCGTCGTAGTCATCCCGGCACGAGATGAGGTGGCGCATGATCGCCGCGTTCGGAAAGGGGATGTCGCAGGGAGTGGCGAAGATTGTGGGGGTAGATGCATGGCTCAAGCCGGTGTAGAGGCCTCCCAGAGAACTGCCGGGATAGATGTCGGGCACTACCGGCAGACCATAGGCACTGAACCGTTCCGGCCGGTTGCCGACTAGGAGCACTGAGCCGCAGACCTCCTCGCAAACCCTCAGAACCCGCTCGATGAGCGGTCTGCCCCGGAGGTCCAGAAACGCCTTGTCCGTTCCCATCCTGCGGCTCTGGCCACCGACGAGGATCACGCCGGTTATATCGGGGTTGGGCGAGGACATGCTCGGCATAGTACCGCGTTCATCCGCTGGCCGTCAAAAGAATTTACGGGGCTGCTGTTTCTTTCGTTAGGGTGATGGCTTGGGCGTCAGGAGGGTTCAGGGTCGGTGAGCTCGTCGATGGCCGGGGGCTCGGTCTGCACTTGATGCGGTTCGGACCTTCCGGGCATGATTTCCGAAATCAGCATGCCGGCAATGATCAGCACCGAGCCGAGGTAGCCTATCGAGCCGAGCCGCTCGCCGGCTGCAAGGTAGGCGTAAATCGCCGCGAAAACCGGCTCGGTACAGAAGATCAGCGCGGTATTGGTGGGGCTTATCCAGCGCTGCATGGAGGTCTGGACAAGGAAGGCGAAGACCGTTGCAAACAGCGAGCAGATGATGAGGGCGGGAAGAATCCCGGGGTGATAGACGGCCACCGGGTGGTGGGTGGTCGTGGCCGTCACGGTGCTGAGGAACGCCACGGTGCCGATCTGCAGCGTGGTGAGCCAGTAGATGTCGCTGCCGGCCTTTCGTGCGAAACTGCTCGTTAGGAGGAGATGGAGCGCGACGCAGACAGCGCAGACGGCGGCCAGTATGTCGCCGTGGTTGAACGACCAGCTGCCGTTGGTGCAGAGGAGGTACAAGCCCGTCACGGCGAAGGTGACCGCCAGCTTGACGTTGAACGGGATCGGCTGGCGCAAGACGAGGGAGGCGATGATCGGCACGAAGACAACATTGAGCCCCGTCAGGAAGCCGGTGTTGGAGGCTGACGTGGAGAGAAGCGCGACGGTCTGGAAGGCGAAGGCGGCGAACAGGAACAACCCGAGCACGACACCGTCCCTTATGGTTCTGCCGTTCGGCAGGGGACGCCGGATCAGAACGAAAACGAGGAGGATGACAAAGGCGATGGTGAACCGCTGGGCAAGAAAGACGTACACATCGACACGGGCAATTGCCTCCTTGACGACGGTGAAGGTGATCCCCCAGAAGAAGGTTGTGATGAGCAAGAGCGTTGCGGCCAGGAATTTGTTCATGACAGGTGGTTCCCTTTGGTCGGGGCAGATTGCCGGTTTGTTCCCGGAACTACGGCGTGACAGGATAGTATTCTGGGCTGGACGGGGCTGAAAAGTCAATTGGAAAAGTTTGATGGTCTTACCAAAGCGGTTGACTTCATCAAAAAAACGTTTTATCTTTCCGAAAATAATTTCACCTTTTTATGGAGGTAGTATGAAAAAACTGAGAATGCTGACTCTGCTTGCCGCCGCGAGTGCTTTTGTCGTTGCCATTTCTTCGACGGCTTTTGCCGGCAAGGATCTGAAGACCGTGACCTTTGCCACTGACGCAACCTGGCCTCCCATGGAGATGGTCGATGCCAACAAGAACATCGTCGGGTTCGAAATAGACCTCATGAACGAGATCGCCAAAGCAGCCGGATTCACGCCGGTTTACAAGAATACTGCCTGGGACGGGATTTTCGCCGGTCTTGCCGCCGGCCGTTACGATGCAGTCCTCTCTTCCGTCACCATTACGGATGAGCGGAAGAAGCAGTTCGACTTTTCAGATCCCTACATCAGCGTTGGCCAGATTCTCGTGGTCAGCAAGTCGGCAGGGAACGTCAAGGTACTTGCCGACCTGAAGGGGAAGAAGGTCGGTGCCCAGATTGGCACGACCGGTGCCTTCGAAACCAAGAAGGTTGCAGGGGTTGAACTGAAAACCTACGACGAAGTCGGCCTTGCCTTCGAAGACATGGCGGCCGGTCGTATCTCCGGCGTTGTCTGCGATGAGCCGACCGCCGCCCATTACGCCCTGCAGCGCCAGGAGTACAAGGCCAAGTTCAAGATTGTCGGCAAGTCCTTTACCTCAGAGTCCTACGGCATTGCCGTGCAGAAAGGGAACAAGGAACTGGTTGCCCTTCTCAACAAGGGTATCAAGGCGGTCAAGGCGAAGAAGATCGATGAGAAACTGAAGAAGAAATGGCTCAGATAAGATGAAACTGGAACATGGCAAAGCCGGAAAGTGTATACATCTCTCCGGCTTTGCCATGTATACGAGGCGCGACCTTATTCCGCGACGGAGATGACAAGCAGAACAGATGATGATAACTGATAACGACAACAAGACTATTGAAGTGGGTGATGGCGCCGCCATCCCGACCAAGGCGGATGCCGGCCTCTTTACCGCCTGGCGTATCTCCTTCCTGGGGGCGGTTGGCGCCCTTGCCTATCTTGTTATAGCAAAGCCCGACCCCTATCTGAACATCCTCAAGTTCGTTCCCGACGGTATTGTCGTGACCTTCAAAGTTACCATCGGGGCGATTCTCCTTTCCCTGCTTCTCGGGCTGTTGACGGGACTGGGACGGATATCGGGCAACCGGTTCTTCAACGGTATTGCCTCCGTCTATGTCGAGGTAATCCGCGGTATCCCGCTGCTGGTCCAGATTTTCTACATCTATTATGCCTTGGGGCGGGTAGTTCACGTTCCCGATATGCTGAGTGCGATCATCGCCATGGCTGTCTGCTATGGCGCCTACATGGGTGAGGTCATTCGGGCGGGGATTCAGTCCATTCCCAAAGGACAGATGGAGGCGGCCCTCTCCCTTGGAATGACCCGAACACAGGCCATGGGACACGTTATTCTTCCCCAAGCGATCAAGGTCGTCCTCCCCCCCATCGGCAACGAGTTCATTGCCCTTCTGAAGGATTCGTCCCTCGTCTCCATCCTGGCGGTGTCCGACCTGCTCAGGCGGGGACGGGAATATGCGTCGGAGTCCTTTGCCTATTTCGAGACGTACACGATCATCGCCCTGGTCTACCTGATCATCACCCTGATCCTGTCGAAACTTATCGGCCTGATGGAGGAGCGTATCAATGCCAACAGGTGATCAACGCAGGATGATAGAGGCACGGGATGTGGTCAAGTACTTCGGGCGGTTCAAGGCGCTCGACCGGGTTTCCTTCAATGTCCATGACGGAGAAAAGGTGGTCATTCTCGGGCCGAGCGGTTCCGGCAAGAGCACGCTGCTCCGTTCTCTCAACCAGCTGGAAACGATAGATGCGGGGCGGATTGTGGTCAACGGCATCGACATCAATGATCCCGCCACGGACATCACCCGGGTGCGGGAAGAGGTCGGCATGGTCTTCCAGTCCTTCAACCTCTTTCCCCACAAAACTGTTCTGGAAAACCTTACCCTGGCCCAGGTGGTGGTACGCAAGCGTTCCCGCCAGGAAGCCCGGGAGAAGGCCCTGGAACTTCTCAGGAAGGTCGGTATTGAGGAAAAGGCGGATGTGTACCCGGGTCGGCTGTCGGGGGGGCAACAGCAGCGGGTCGCCATCGCCCGCTCGCTGGCCATGGACCCCAAGCTGATGCTCTTTGACGAGCCGACGTCCGCACTCGACCCGGAGATGATCGGTGAGGTCCTCGATGTCATGAAGGGGCTTGCCCGGGAGGGGATGACCATGGTGGTTGTCACCCACGAAATGGGGTTTGCCCGGGAGGTGGCCGATCGGGTCATCTTCATGGACCACGGTGCAATCGTGGAAGAAGGGACACCGGAACACTTCTTCACCAGCCCGACCCACGAGCGGACTAAACTGTTCCTCAGCCAGATTTTGTAGGAGCGCAGCATTATTTTTATTGTCATGGTGTGTAGTAACTAACCACAAAGGAGGTAGTAATGCGTATCAACAAAAAGTGTCTCGCAGTACTCGCCGCCGCCGCATGTGTGGCGGCCACCGCGGTCCCGGCCCTGGCGCTGGAGAACGAATTTCACGGTATGTTCCGCCTGTTCTCCGCAGTGAACAACTTCAACGCCACGCCGATTACGGACGGGTTCTATCTGCCGGAAGGGCAGGATAAGAAGCCCGGCACTGCCACCTACATTGCCCAGCGGGCCCGGCTCATGTACATCGCCAAGGCCAATGACGATCTGAAGTTGGTCACCCACTTCGAGATCGACTCCCGTTGGGGGGATAACTCTTACGGCTCTAACGGCACCACCCGGAATAACGGCGGTGCCATCGGCGCCGATCAGGTCAACCTGGAGACCAAGAGTGTCTATCTCGATTTCAACATCCCCAAGACTCCCCTCAACGTGAAGCTCGGCATGCAGCCCTTTGACGATTCCTTCAAGGGTGTTTTCGTCGGGGCCGACATGGCCGGTGCCCTTGCTTCCGCCAGCTACGGCAAGTTCAATTCGTCTATCGGCTTCTTCCGTTTCAACGACAATGGTCCGAATCTCACGCCGAAGGTGCTTCCCGGCAAGCAGACCCGGGACATGCTCGTCGTTGACGAAAAATACGCTGTTTCCAAAGAGGTGAAAGTAGGCGGCGCCTACTACATGGTTAATGACGACCGCTCGGCGACAAACAGCATCTTCCACACCCTCGGTGTGAATGGCGAAGCGGCGTTTGGGCCGGTGACCGTCGATGGTTTCCTCATCTACCAGTTCGGCAATCTCGAGTCAAATCCGGCAAACCGGCAGCACCTGAGTGCCTTTGCCGGCAACGTGGGTGCCCGTGCCAAGGTCGGTACCGGTACCGCCCGGACCGAGTTCCTCTATGTCTCCGGCGAAGGGAATCCGGGGAGCCGAGGGACCAGCAATGCCTTCCAGAGCATCGACGACGAGCACGGCTTCTACAACGGCAACATGCAGCTCCTCTTCCGCGACGCCTATTCCATGACCATCGACAACGCTGTCGTCTACACCAGCAACAACCTGGACCGCGGTGTCATCGCCGGCTTCGTGGGCTACGACATGCCGTTCACCTCCAAACTGAGCGGTAGCGCCAACGCCGGTTTTGCCGCGGTGGCCAAGGACACCGGCTTCGCTGGTCACCGCAAGAGCAACTACCTCGGCACCGAACTCAACGCCCAGGCCGACTACAAACTGTACGACAACCTGACGGCCACGCTTCGCGGCGCTTATGTCATCCTCGGCGACTACTACGAAGGTGTTGCTGCCAACGGCCAGGATCCGCAGAACCCCTACATGGCGAGTTTCATGATGAACTACTCGTTCTAAGGCGAAAAGGGGGGCCGGCGGCTTGCCTCCGGCCCTCTTCCTGATATCATTCTTGTCATCCAATCCCATACGAGGAGAATTACCATGAAAAAGATCGCCGTACTCGTGATGACCGCCGTAGCCCTTTCCGCCACCGTGCCGGCCATGGCCGAAATGACCAAGGAAGAGAAGGACCAGTGCCTCCTCGCCTCCAAAAATTGTGCGACCGAGGTAGACAGCATCCAGAAACGGATCAAGAAGCTGAACGCCGAGATCAAGAAGGGTAAGAAGGTCTACTCCGCCGAGGAAATCAAGAAGCTGCAGCAGAAGCTTAAAGAGGCGAACGATATCCTCGACAGCCTTGAGAAGCAGGGTGGCGGCGGCAAGTAATCGGCAGCCGGTGCATCATTGTCATGCGATTGATGGAACGGGCCGGAGCCCGGAGTTTATTACAAGGAGGCAGGTATGAATATGCGTAAGGCAGTATCGTTTCTGACCGTGGCGGCCCTCGCGGCAACGCTGGGAACCACCGTCGGCTGCAAGAAAAAAGAAGGGGGCGAGGCGGCGAAGCCGGCGGGGGATACCGTGAAGATTGGCTTCCTCGGCGCACTGACCGGTGACGTGGCCATGTTCGGCAAGCCGACCCTGGAAGGAATGAAGATGGCCGCGGACGAGATCAACGCCGCCGGCGGGGTAAATGGCAAGAAGATCGAGATCGTCGAGGCGGATAACCGCGGTGACAAGCAGGAAGGGGCTTCCGTAACCCAGAAGCTCATCACCCGCGACAACGTGGTGGCCATCGTCGGCGACCCGACCACCGGCATCACCAAGGTGGCTGCTCCCATTGCCCAGAAGGCCCAGGTCGTGCTCCTCTCCGCCGGTGCCACCGGTCCGGGGGTCGTGGAGAACGGCGACTTCATCTTCCGCGACACCCTGCTCGACAGCGTCGCCATCCCTGCCTGTATCGACTTCTTCGCCAAGGACCTGGGATACAAGAAGGTGGCGGTCATCACCTCCGACAACAACGATTACAGCGTCGGTCTCTCCCAGACCTTCCGCGACGCGGCGAAGGGGAAGGGGATCGAGATCGTTGCCGACGAGAAGGTGAAAGACGGCGACAAGGACTTCAGCGCCCAGATCACCAACATCAAGGCGAAGAAGCCTGATGTCATCTTCTTCTCCGGCTACTACACCGAAGGTGCCCTCATCATGAAGGAAGCCCGCAAGCAGGGGCTCAAGGCCAACATGTTCGGCGGCGACGGCCTTTTCTCGCCGAAGTTCGTAGAGTTGGGTGGCCCGGCGGCCGAAGGCTCCATGTCCGCCCTCGGCTTCTCCCCCGAGCAGGCTTCGCCGGTCACGGCCAAGTTTGTCGAGGCATTCAAGAAGAAGTTCAACGGTGCGGAACCGGGTCTCTTCGATGCCCAGGGGTATGACGCCATCACGCTCCTGGTCGACGCCATGAAGCGGGCCAACAGTGTCGATCCGAAGGTGTTCAAGGATGCTCTTGCCAAGACCAAGGCGTTTGAAGGGGTTTCCGGCACTATCACCATCCGCGCTAACCGCGAGCCGATCAAGTCCCCTCTGGCGCTTCTGGAGGTCAAAGGCGGCAAGTTCGTCCTGAAGGCCAAGGTCCCGGTCAAGATGGACTAGAGAAGAAACTCCATCCCTTTCCGGATGGGACGCACAGAAAAGCCCGGCAGATTAGTCTGCCGGGCTTTTTTCGTTCAGGGAGCGAATCCCTCACCGTACCCCCTGCTGCTCCATGTGGGCACTGAAGCGGCGGACGTGGTCTTGGGCTATGGTCCGCGCCTCGTCCGGTCGCCTGGACTCGATGGCGGTGACGAGGTTCACGATGTCCTGGTGGTTTTCCCGCAGGAGCGGCTCTTCCATGGGGAGATAGCTCTCGTAGTAGGTGTGGATGTTGTGGGAGATGGTGGCGAGCACCGATATGAAGAGCGGGTTGTGGGTCGTTTCGGCGATGGCCAAGTGGATCTCCTCGTCCGTCCGGATGAAGGAGTCCCAGTGCTCGCGCCCCTTGTCGAGATAGGCGGCGGCCTTGGCGATCAGCCCCCTGAGCCGCGCGATATCGTCTGCTGTGGCACGTTCCGCTGCGTGGGCGGCCACATCCCCCTCAAGGCCGATGCGGAACTCGGCCAGGTTCTGCAGGGAGACCTTCTTGTAGCGGATGAGGAGGTCGAGACTCTCGCTCACCTGCTGAGTGCTCACCCCCTTGACGATGGAACCACCGGCAACGCCGGTCCTGATCTCGATGAGTCCCTTCTGCTCCAGGACCCGCAGGGCTTCCCGCAGCGTCCCCCGGCTGATGGTAAAGAGTTCCTTGAGCTCCCGCTCGGGAGGAAGCTGGTCCCCCGCCTTCAGCTTGCCGGAGACGATGGCCTCCTGGATCTGTTCCACCACGTCCTGGAATATCCGGTTCTGCTTTGCTTTGCGAAACATTTGTCCAATCCTTGGTAAACTTTGAAAAGTCAGTTCACACGTGGTCTGTCTAACGGTTAAACCTTTATAACATGTTCATGCGGCAATGGCAACAAACGGTCATATATCAATCGGTTGACAGGTGTGAACAAATGGTATATGTAATGGTTTAACCATTACAATAGAAGGCGGGGAGTCATTCTATGGAACAGGAACTGAACAGCAGGGTCATGGCGCGGGGGAAGGAGTTCTTCTCCGCTATCTCGGGTGAGAAGCCTTCCCTTTTCAATAAGGGGGCGTGGATGGGGAAGGTGATGGACTGGAGCATGCAGAATGAACAGTTCAAGATCCAGATGTTCCGGTTCGTGGACGTCTTTCCGTCTCTCACCACCAGCAAGCTCCTGACGGAGCACATCCGCGAGTATTTCGGCAACGAGCAGGAGATGCCCGCGTTCATGTCCACCGGCGCCAAGGTGGCGGGGATGCTCGGCTCCCTCGGGGGAGCGATGCTCAACAAGGTGCTGACGTCCAACATCGAAGAGATGGCGCGGCAGTTTATCGTCGGCGAGACGACGAAGGAAGCGGTGAAGAACCTGGAGAAACTCAGAAAAGAGGGGTTTGCCGCCGTGATGGACGTGCTGGGGGAGGCGACCCTTTCCGAGGAAGAGGCGGAAACCTACACCAATACGTACCTGGAACTTCTCGAAGCCCTGAAGAAAGAGCAGGGAAGCTGGAAGGGGCTGCCGGGGAAGGGGGGGGACCCGAACCTGGACTGGGGGCATGCACCCAAGGTCAACGTGGCGGTGAAACCGACGGCCCTCTTCTGTCTTGCCAATCCCCAGGATTTCGAGGGGTCGGTGGTGGCGATCCTGAACCGGATGCGCCGGATCATGGAGAAGGTCGTCGAATTGAACGGCTTCCTCTGCATCGACATGGAGTCCTACCGGCACAAGGAGATCATTCTTGAGGTGTTCCGCCGCCTGAAGCTCGAGTTCAGGGAGTACCCCCATCTGGGGATCGTGCTCCAGGCCTACCTGAAGGATACGGACCGGGATCTGGAGGACCTGCTCGCCTGGACGCGGCAGAACGGGGTGCGGATTTCCATTCGTCTCGTCAAAGGGGCCTACTGGGATTACGAGACGGTCAAGGCCAAGCAGAACGACTGGGACGTGCCGGTCTGGACCATCAAGGCGGAGAGTGACGCCGCCTACGAGCGCCAGGCGCGCAAGATCATGGAGAACCATGGAATATGCCACTTCGCCTGCGCCTCCCACAACATCCGGACGGTCTCTGCGGTCATGGAGATGGCGCGGGAACTGAACGTGCCCGAGGATCGCTACGAATTCCAGGTGCTCTACGGCATGGCCGAACCGGTCCGCAAGGGAATCCTGAAGGTCGCCGGTCGCATCCGCCTCTACTGCCCCTACGGCGACATGGTGCCGGGAATGGGATATCTGGTGCGGCGGCTCCTGGAGAATACGGCCAATGAGTCGTTCCTCCGCCAGAGCTTTGCCGAGGATGCACAGATCGAGAAGCTCCTGGAAGACCCGTCGGTGACTGCCGAGCGGGAGCGGGCGGCCCGCCTGCTCATGCCAAAGAAGGAACGGTCCGGCCCCGGTGGACTCAAAGCCTTTTTCAACGAAGCGATGGTGGATTTTACCCGCGCCGACCACCGGTCAGCCTTTCCTGGCGCAATCGCAGCAGTCCGTGCACAGCTCGGCAGAACCTATCCCCTCTTCATCAAGGGAAACGAACTAACCACCACCGATCTGATTCCGACCGTCAACCCCAACAAGCCATCCGAGGTCCTCGGCCAGATCTGCCAGGCGGGCACCAAGGAGGTGGGAGACGCCGTGGCCGCTGCCAAGGCGGCCTTCCCTGCCTGGCGCGACACCGATCCCCGGACCCGGGCCGAATATCTTCTCAAGGCAGCCCAGGCGGCCCGCAAACGCATTTTTGAGCTCTCCGCGTGGCAGGTACTGGAAATCGGCAAGCAGTGGGACCAGGCGTATGCCGATGTCGGGGAGGCGATCGACTTCCTCGAATACTATGCGCGGGAGACAATCCGTCTGGGTGAGCCCCAACGGATCGGGCATGCGCCGGGAGAGCTGAACCACTACTTCTATGAACCGAAGGGAGTGGCCGCGGTCATCGCTCCGTGGAACTTTCCCCTGGCCATCAGCATGGGGATGGCCTCTGCCGCCATCGTCACCGGAAACTGCGTGGTATTCAAGCCGTCCGGCATCACCTCCATCATCGGCTGGCACCTGGTGGAACTTTTCCGGGAGGCGGGGCTTCCTGCAGGGGTCTTCAACTATACCCCGGGGCGCGGGTCGGTCATGGGGGACTACCTGGTGGATCACCCGGATGTGAGCCTCATCGCCTTCACCGGCTCCATGGAGACGGGCTTAAGGATCATCGAGCGGGCGGCAAAAGTTCATCCGGGGCAGGCCAACGTGAAGAAGATCATCTGCGAGATGGGGGGGAAGAACGCCATCATCATCGACGACGATGCCGACCTGGACGAGGCGGTCCCCCATGTCCTCTATTCCGCCTTCGGCTTCCAGGGGCAGAAGTGCTCCGCCTGTTCCCGGGTCATCGTCCTTGACGCGGTGTACGACAAGTTCGTGGCGCGGTTGGTCAGCATGGCCCAGGCCACAAAGGTCGGCCCTTCGGAAGACCCGACCTTCTACATGGGGGCGGTGGCCGACGACAAGGCGCAAAAGAGCATCAGAGATTATGCCGAGATCGGCAAGAAGGAGGGACATCTCCTCTACGAGAGCCCGGTGCCGACCGGGGAGGGGTACTACGTCCCCATGACCATCATCGGCGGCATTACGCCGGAGCACCGCATCGCCCAGGAAGAGATCTTCGGACCGGTGCTGGCGGTCATGCGGGCGAAGGATTTCGACCAGGCCATCGCGTGGGCCAATTCCACCAAATTTGCCCTCACCGGCGGCATCTTCAGCCGCAGCCCCGAGCATCTCGCCACGGCGCGGAGGGAGTTCCGGGTGGGGAACCTGTACATCAACCGAAACAACACCGGTGCACTGGTGGAACGCCAGCCGTTCGGCGGCTCCCGGATGTCCGGGGTCGGAACCAAGGCGGGTGGTCCCGACTATCTTCTCCACTTCATGGACCCCCGGGTCGTCACCGAAAATACCATGCGGCGCGGGTTTGCGCCGGTGGAGGCGGATGACGACTGGGTGGCATGAGGGAAGCCTTGACGCTCGACAGCTTTTCTGCAATAATCCGCGTTCGGTAAGGCAGAATTCCTGTTTGATGAGGTTAAATTTTTCTGAAAGAGGTGCCGAACGTGAAAAAAATAGTCCTGGTATGCATGTCTGTTCTGCTTGTCGCCCTGACCGCCGTTGCATTTGCCGCAGGTGACGGCTCCTGGAGCCGGGCCAAGGGGGCCGGAAAGCTGGTCATCGGCCTGGATGACTCCTTCCCTCCCATGGGTTACCGGGATGCATCGGGAAAACTGATCGGCTTCGATGTCGATGCCGCCGAAGAGGTGGGGAAACGTCTCGGCATCAAGATCGAGTGGCAGCCGACCGCCTGGGACGGGGTTATCCACTCGTTGAATGCCAAGAAATTCGACTGCATCTGGAATGGGATGACCATTACCGACGAGCGGGCCAAGGAAGTGGCCTTTACCAAGCCGTACATCATGGATGGCCAGATTGCCATCGTCAACTTCAAGGAAAAGCGCTTCAAGGGGCTCAAGGATCTGAAGAACTTTAAGGCCGGTACCCAGAAGGGCTCCTCCGGCGTGGAGGCGGTCAAGAAGCTTGCCACCGCACCGACCGAGCTGAAGGAGTACGAGGACTATCCCAAGGCGCTTCTCGACCTGGAGGCGGGCCGCATCGATGTCGTGGTGGTGGACAACGTCACCGGCCGCGATATGATCGCCAAGCGCCCCGGCAAATTCAAGATCCTCCCTGGCATGATCAGCAAGGAACCGTTCGGCGTCGCCTTCCGCAAGGAGGACGCAGAGCTGCGCGGCAAGGTGCAGCAGACCCTGGACAAGATGGTCAAGGACGGTACCATGGCGAAGATCTCCCGGAAGTGGTTCGCGGAAGACATTACCAACCCAAAGAAGTGGTAGCCGAAACGCGGCTTTTCCGCAATCTCGGCGTTGATCTTCGGGACTCCTTGTGCGGCGTAGCGCTGTTTATGCCCGATGTTTGGGTACTACGCCTCCGCGTCATCCCTTGATCGCCTTGACCTTGCGAAAAATCCACGTTTCTCAGGGTCAAATTATGATCAAAATTCTAAATATATCCGGCAGGGTCGCCACGGCCCTGCTTTTTTTGTGGATAACCGCCGTCGTGGCCTTTGGCGCCGCTGTTGACCCGGATCGGCTGACCCGGCAGGCCAACGATCTCATGGGACAGGGGGACCTCGCCGGAGCGGTGGAGGTGCTGAAACAGATTCCCGCCCCGGCCAGTGGCGGTGAGGGGGAGGCGTTCGTCCGGAGCCGGCTTCAGATCGCCCGGCTCCATTTTTCCCTCGGTGAGATGGACAAGGCTCTGGCCGCTGCCCGGGAGGTGCTGGTGCTCTACCCGGACAACAGCGAGGCGAAGAATTTCGTTGCGTCGGTGGAGCAGGCGCGGCAACCCCGCTACGTGACCTTCCTCAAGGACTGTCTCCGTTTCCTCCCCGCCCTCGCCAAAGGGGCTGTCATGACCTTGCTGCTGGTCCTCTGCACCATCGTGATCTCCCCCATCGGCGGGCTCCTCATTGCTCTCGGCCGGATCAGCACCATCCGCGTCATCTCGGTGGCCTGCTGGTTCGTCATCTGGTTTTTCCGAGGGACGCCGCTTCTCCTGCAGCTTTTCTTCATCTATTACGGACTCCCCTCTCTCGGCATCACCCTGGCTCCCCTGACGGCGGCGGTCATCGGCCTCGGGGTCAACTACTCCGCCTATCTGGGGGAGATTATCCGGGGGGGAATCCAGAGCATCGAGCACGGGCAGATGGAGGCGGCCAAGGCCCTGGGCATGACGTACGGACAGGCCATGCGCCGGGTCATCATTCCCCAGACCTACAAGCGGCTTATGCCCCCCATCGGCAATGAGTTCATCGCCCTCATCAAGGATACGGCGCTGGTTTCCACCATCGCCATGGTGGAACTGATGCGGGCGGCCGACCAGCTCTTCAACACCTACTTCAACGTGACGGCCCTCATCCTGGCCGCCATCGTCTACCTGGTCTTTACGACCGTTTTTACCTTTATCTTCGAAAAAATCGAGTACCGGGCAGGGATTTATGAACACCGATAGACAGCCCCTCATCCAGCTTGAAGGGATCATCAAGCGTTACAAGAGCCTGACGGCCGTTAACGGGGTGAATCTGGCCGTCTATCCGGGGGAGAAGCTGGTCATCATCGGGCCGTCCGGGTCGGGGAAATCGACCCTGCTTCGTTCCATGAACTTCCTGGAGGAGATCGACGCCGGGGTGATCCGTTTCGAAGGGCGGGAAGCGGGGTACGTCCACCGCCACGGCAAACTCCACCTGGACCGGCAGCAGGTTGTCTGCCCCCTTCGGGCGGAGATCGGGATGGTCTTCCAGCATTTCCACCTCTTCCCCCACATGACCGTGCTCGGCAACGTCATGGAGGGGCCCCTCACCGTGCAGAAGAAGCCCGCTGCCGAGGCCCGGGCCATCGCCCTCGACATGCTGGCCAAGGTGGGGCTTTCCGACAAGCGGGACGTCTATCCCGCCACCCTCTCCGGCGGGCAGAAGCAGCGGGTGGCCATCGCCCGGGCACTGGCCATGAAGCCAAAACTCATGCTGTTCGACGAACCGACGTCAGCCCTGGACCCGGAACTTGTGGGGGAGGTGTTCGACACCATCCATGCCCTGGCGGACGAAGGGATGACCATGGTCATCGTCACCCACCACATGGGGTTCGCCCGGGAACTGGCGGATCGGGTGATTTTCATGGATGGCGGGGTGTTCGTGGCGGAGGGAGCTCCCGGGGAGTTCTTCGACGAACAGATGGGGAATGAGCGGATCCGGACGTTCCTGAGTCGCATAATCTAACCGTGAGTCCGAGAGGGGGGAGCGCCCCGTTCCGCTCAGAGTCCCCTCGTGTCGCTGCTGTACGGCTCATTTCGCGCCGGCCGTTCGGCCGGCTTTGCTCCATGTCGCCTACACCTGCTGACACTCGGGCACATTCGCTCCGCGGGGCACTCCCCCCTCCCTCTCTCCTTTGATGGGAACGCAACAGATGGACTTTTTGCGGATTCATGCTCTGGAAGGGAGTGACACCAGCAGGACGGCGGCGAGGATGACGGAGCCGCCGATGAAGAACGACGCCCCCAGATGCTCGCCGAGAATGAGCCAGCCGAGGAATGCCCCCACCACCGGTTGAAGGAAGAAAAAGACCGACCCTACGCTTGCCTCCACCAACTGCAATCCCTTGTTCCAGAGAAAAAATGCACCCGCCGTAGCGACCACCCCCAGGTAGAGGACGGCCAGCCAGAGGAGCGGACGGTCCAGGCCGGTCACCGGCATGAATTGCCATTCCAGCACCATGGCAGGGGTGGTGAAGAGGCATGCCCAGAAGATGGCGTAGGTGGTTATCACCAGCGGCGAGTAGGTGATGGAGGCCCGTCGGGCAAGGACCGACAGGAGCGCCCAGGTCACGGCGGCACCGAGGAGTGCGATGTTGCCGAGGAGCACACGGTTGCCGGAGCCACTCCCTTCCCACCCAACGACGATCAGGACGCCGGCGGTGGCGAGGCAGACCGACCCGACCTTGCGCAGATTGAGCCGTTCCCCCAGCATGGCTCGGGCGAAGATGATGATGAATGCAGGGCTCGCCGACGTGAGGATGGCGCCCATGTGGGCACTGGAGAGTCGGGTGCCGATGAACTGCAACCCGACGGAGACGAAGTAGCCGATGAAACCGATGGCCATGAAGGTGCGGCGGTCGCGGGCGAAGGGCTGGACAAGGCCGACCCGCACGACCAGTGCCCAGAGGACGGCGAATCCCACCAGATAACGGAGCCAGAGCAGGGTGAAGGGTGGGATGAAATCAAGTGCATACTTGCTCACCACGTACATCCCCCCCCAGATCGATGCCGCTCCCCCCAGGGCGAGATATCCCGCCAGGTGATGTCTGTTGTCGCGCATTTCGTGCCCCTCGGTAGTTGTTATATTGTTGGTGCAGGATAAACTTGTTTGACTGCCCGGGCAACTCCAAATGGTGTCTGACCGGACCTTCAGATAGTGCACATGATGCCGTATACTGAGAAAATGGATGTTGCGACTGGCTCGTAACGTGCCGATAAGCAACGATAAATGAGTCATTGTTTATTTTGGTCAAACCATTTTTTATTTTCTTGCTCCCGAACTCAAATCATGGTAAAAACCGTGAGCTTTCTCTGTTTTGTCTCCGGTTCCGCATCAAATCGTGGTATCTGTTCCGGTAACGTCATCCGGCGGGACCGGCGGGATGATGCACCAGCCGCAATTCCATTCGTTTGCCCGATAAGAGGACACCCCTATGTTCTTACAGCAACTCATCAACGGCATAGCCCTCGGGAGCACCTACGCGCTGATCGCCCTCGGGTATACCATGGTGTACGGCATCATTACGCTCATCAACTTCGCCCATGGTGAGATATTCATGGTCGGCGCCTTTATTGGCCTGCTGATGGTATCCGTCTTCAAGCTCAACATCTTCATCGCCATGGCACTGGCCATGTGCGTTTGCATGGTCCTCGGCGTCGTCATCGAGTTGATTGCCTATCGCCGTCTGCGGCGTTCGTCGCGGCTCTCCGCTCTCATATCGGCCATCGGTGTTTCCATCTTCCTCTCCTCCCTGGCCCTGATGGTGTTCGGCGCGGACGCCAAAGGGTTCCCCGAGGGGGCTTTCCCCCTGCATCAGATCCATATCGGCAATGCCGATATCTCCACCCTCCAGCTCACTATCATCGGTATTGCTGCCTTCCTCATGCTGGGGCTGGAATTCATCGTCCAGAAGACGAAGATCGGCAAGGCGATGCGGGCGACATCGGAAGACTACGCCGCCGCCGCCCTCATGGGGATCAACGTCAACCGCGTCATCTCCTTCACCTTTGCCCTCGGCTCCGCCCTCGCCGCTGCCGGGGGGGTGCTCGTCGGGCTGCTGTACAACGCGGTTTCCTTCAATATGGGGCTCATGGCTGGCCTCAAGGCCTTTGCCGCTGCTGTTCTCGGAGGAATAGGCTCCATCCCCGGAGCAATGCTCGGGGGGGTGCTCCTCGGCGTTACCGAGATTTTCGGCGTGGCGATCGGCTATTCTTCCTACCGGGATGCCATCGCCTTTGCCATTCTCGTCCTGGTGCTCCTGTTCAAGCCGACGGGGCTCCTCGGCCAAAAAATCCAGAAGAAGGTCTAAGCATATGGCGGAATTTCTCCAGAACATCGTCGGGGCTGTCGACCCCTATACCATGCAGGTCATCGTCAACATCGGGATTGCCATCCCCCTTGCCCTCGGATTGAATATCATCACCGGCCTGACCGGCCAGCTCTCCCTCGGGCATGCCGCCTTCATGAGCATTGGCGCTTTCATCAGTGCCATCTGCACCATCCGCCTCGGCTTCCCTTTCGCCCTGACACTCGTGACCAGCGGCCTCGTGACAGCCGCCATCGGCGCCATGATCGGGTTTCCGATCCTCCGGTTGTCCGGTGATTACCTGGCCATCTGTACCCTAGGTTTTGCGGAGATCGTCAAGGTCATCTTCCTCAACCTCGATATTACCAACAAGGCCCTCGGCCTCACGGTCCCCGCGCCGAAGTCGTTTCTGCCCATGCCGATTTACGTCTGGGGGATTGCGATTCTCAGCATAGTTTTTGTCGCGTTTCTCCAGTCCTCCCGTTTCGGCCGTGCTCTCAAGGCGATCCGCGAAGACGAGATCGCCGCCGAAGCGATGGGGATCAACCTGGCCCGTTACAAAGTCCAGTCCTTCGCCATCGGTTCCTTCCTGGCAGGGGTGGGAGGAGGGCTCTACGCCCATTTTCTCGGGTACATAAACCCCTCCGACTTCGGTTTTCTCAAGTCGGTGGACATTCTCAGCATGGTGGTTCTCGGCGGACTGGGGAGCATCCCCGGAACGGTCATCGGTGCGGCGGTTCTGACGGCGGCGCCGGAATTTCTCCGTTTCATGTCCGAGTACCGGATGCTGGTCTATGGCGCTCTTCTCGTCTGCCTGATGGTTTTCCGCCCCAACGGTCTGCTGGGGGGGGTGAATTTCACGGGGCTGCTGCTCAAGGCCATCGGGCGGAACATCAACGAGTCGATCCCCCGCGAAAAGGGGCGGCGCAAACTCTAACCGGCCAGCGTGCCGTCACTAAGCATGTGCAGGGATTTACATGGCGATTCTTACACTCGATAACGTTACCATCCGTTTTGGCGGGCTCGTTGCTGTCGACAAGGTAAATCTGGCGGTCGAAGAGGGTAACATCCAGGCGTTGATCGGTCCCAACGGCGCCGGCAAGAGCACCCTCTTCAATCTCATCACCGGAATCTACACCCCCACCGAGGGGGAGATCCGCTTCGACGGTGCGGTGATCAGCGGCCGGCAGACCCACCAGATTGCGGCCCTCGGCATCGGCCGGACCTTTCAGAACATCCGGCTTTTCAACGAGCTGCCGGTCATCGAAAACGTGCTCATCGGCGCCCATACCCGCGGAAAGTGGGATCTGCTCGGTTCCATCCTGCGTCCTACCCCGTGGGTGAAACGGGAAGAAGAGCAACTGCTCGACTGGGCCATGGAATGCCTCGACCGCGTGGACCTTGCCGGCAAGGCGTGGGAGGTCGCCAGCAACCTCTCCTACGGCGAGCAGCGGCGGCTTGAAATCGCCCGGGCCCTGGCGTTGAAGCCTCGGATACTGCTCCTGGACGAACCGGCGGCCGGCATGAACCCCTTTGAAAAGCAGGTCCTCATGGAGATCGTCCAGAAGATCCGCCAGACGGGGATGACCGTCTTCCTCGTGGAGCACGACATGAAGTTCGTCATGGGGATATCGGACCAGATCGCGGTACTCGATTACGGGGTGAAGATCGCCGAGGGGAAACCGGAGGAAGTCCGTGTGAATCCGCAGGTTATAGAAGCGTACCTGGGCAAGGGAGCTAAACAGTAATGAGAAATGCGGCTTTTGCCCAATCTCCGCGTAAGTCTTCGGGATTACTTGTGCGACGTAGCGCTGCTACGTCTCCGCGCAATCCCTCGACAGCCTTGATCTTGAACAAAATCCGCGTTTCTCTGATAAAGGACTAGTGATGCTCGTCGTTGAAGATCTTTTCGTTAACTACAAGGCGATCAAGGCCTTGAACGGCGTCTCCTGCCAGGTGCAGCAGGGGGAGATCGTCGCCCTGATCGGCGCCAACGGCGCCGGCAAGACCACCATCCTCAATACCATCTCCGGTATCGTCCCCGCTGCCAGCGGGAAGATCTCCTTCGAGGGGAAGGATATTACGGATATCCCCCCCCACGAGATCGTCAGGATGGGGATCAGCCAGGTCCCGGAGGGGCGGCGGGTCTTTTCCAAGATGAGCGTCCTGGAGAACCTGGAGATGGGGGCCTTTGTAAGGAACGACAAGAAGGGGATACAGGAGGCGATGGAGCATGTGTTCCAGCTCTTCCCCCGCCTGGCGGAGCGGAGGAAGCAGCTGGCCAAGACCCTTTCCGGTGGTGAGCAGCAGATGCTCGCCATGGGTCGGGCGCTCATGTCCAATCCCCGCCTGCTCCTTCTGGACGAGCCGTCTATGGGGCTTGCTCCCATGCTGGTGGAGAAGATCTTCGAGATCATCCAGGAAATCAACGCAAGCGGCACCACCATCATGCTCGTGGAGCAGAACGCCCACATGGCCCTTTCCATCGCCAGCCGGGCCTATGTCCTTGAGACGGGGACCGTCGTTCTCCAGGGGAATGCGGCGGAGCTGGCGGCGGATCCGGAAGTGCGCAAAGCGTACCTGGGGGAATAGAAAGGATACCGTTTCCAGGGTTAGGTATGTCCATCACTAATGAAAATACCCGTCCGATCGTAAACCCCTACCTGGCAGTCCTGGTGGGGGTTTTTGCCGTCTCCTTCTCGGCGCTCTTTGTCCGTCTCTCCACCGCTCCTCCCCTCATCATCGCCACCTACCGGCTCCTTTTCACCTTTATCATCTTGCTTCCGGTTGCCATGGCGAGCGGTTTCCGGGGGGTGCAGGGGATGACTCGCCGCCAGATAGGTCTCGCGGCAGCGAGCGGGCTGTTCCTCGCCCTTCACTTCGTCACCTGGTTCACCTCGCTCCTCTACACGAGCGTTGCCAGTTCGGTGGTGATCGTGACCACCCAGCCGGTCTTCGTCGTCATCGGTTCCTGGCTCTTCTTCCGGGAGCGGATATCCCGGCTTGCCATGTTTGGCGGCCTGCTGGCGCTGTCGGGGAGTTTTGTCATAGGGGCGGGAGACTTCCAGATTGGGATGCGGGCATTTACGGGGGACCTGCTGGCCCTTGCGGCGGCGATCATGGTTTCCGGCTATCTTCTCATCGGTCGGCGGCTCCGGGGGAGCGTGGAACTGTCCGGCTACACCTTCGTTACCTATGGCATGAGTTCCGTGGCACTCGTGGCGACGAGCCTTATTGCCAAGGTGCCGTTTTACCCCTATCCGACCCGGGATTGGCTTCTCTTCCTTGCCCTGGGGGCAGTCTGTACCGTTCTTGGCCACACGGTCTTCAACTGGGTGCTCCGCTACATCCCTGCATCGGTGGTGTCGGTCAGCATCCTGGGGGAGCCGATCGGAGCGATCATCTGGGCCGCCGTTTTTCTTGGCGAAAATCCGACGCCCCGCCAGCTGGCCGGCGGAGCGCTGATCTTTGCCGGCCTTGCCATATTTACCCGAGTGTCGGCCCGCCATTCATCCTGACGCACAACGCCATATTTGAGCACTCACTTCGTTGGCTCGTCGGTCTCCTCAGCGTAACTACCTGTACGCTTCCAAGACCTCCTCCTCGCCGCCTGGTGATCATCTCAAATCTGACGTTGTGGATTGACGGCATGCTCCATCGCTCCAGCCAGCTGTCCCAGTGTCTCGATGGCTCGCTCGACTCGTTCCGACCAATAGCCCGCGTTGAGTCGGATGCAGTTCCGGTATTTCTGCGCAGCGGAGAAGATCGGTCCCGGCGCAATGGTGATGCCTGCCGCGAGGGCCTGCTCGTAAAGGGCGAGGGAGTCGACCCAGGGGGGGAACTCGACCCAGAGGACGAACCCCCCGGTGGGGCAGGTGACACGGGTTCCCGGTGGGGAATGACGACCCACGGCCTGGGCCATGAGAGCCGTCTGCCGGGCGTGGATGCGGCGCAGGCTCCGGAGGTGATGGTCATAGCCGCCGTTAGCGAGAAACTCGGCGATGGCCAGCTGGGGAGGAGTCGCATCGGCGATGGTGAGAATCCCCTTGAGGCGCTCGATCTCCGTCTGGTAGCGCCCCGGTGCGATCCAGCCGACACGGTAGCCAGGGGCGAGGGTCTTGGAAAATGAGGAGCAGAGGAGCACAAGCCCCTCTCTGTCGTAGGACTTGGCGACACGGGGCCGCTCGTGGGAAAAGCTCAGGTCGCCGTTGAGGTCGTCCTCGATGAGGGGGATGTTGTGGCTGGCCAGGAGTTCCACCAGCTCCTGCTTCCTGCTGTCCGGCATGAGGCTCCCCAGGGGGTTGCTGAAGTTGGTGCAGACAAGGCAGGCGCTGATCCGGTTGTGTTCCAAGGCGTAGCGAAGGGCATCCAGACTTATGCCGTCCCGGGGATGGGTCGGGATCTCCAGTGCCTTCAGGCCGAGCAGCTCCAGCGCCTGCAGGAAGTTGTAGTAGGTAGGGGACTCGATGGCAACGGTGTCGCCGGGTCTGCAGAGGGCCAGAAGGGCCAGGTTGACCGCCTCCATGCAACCGCAGGTGGTGATGATCTGGTCCGGAGTCAGGGTGCATCCTGCCGAGACCATCCGCCGGGCCACCTGTACCCGCAGCTTTTCGCAGCCAGGGGGTATTTCGTAGGAGACGCTCTGTACCCGGTGCCGGCGGGCTTCCGTGGAGAGCATCCTGTTCAGTCGGTCAATGGGGAGGTGTTCCGGGTCGGGGATCGCCGCTCCCAAGGGAACAAGACCGGTATCCCGCGTATCCCGAAGGATCATCCGGCTCAGTTCCTTTGTGGTGACCCGCGTCGGGCTCAGTGCGGGGCGGGACATCCCCGGCTCGGCGGGAAGGTCTTCCAGGCGGGCGCGGACGTAGTACCCCGACTGGGGACGGGCCTCGATGACCCCCCTGTCTTCCAGGAGTCCGTAGGCTTCCATGACCGTATTGATACTGACCGAGAGCTGGCGGCTCAAGGCCCGGACCGAGGGAATCCGTGCGCCGGGGCCGAAGGTCCCTTCCTCGATGAGGCGGGAAATCTGACCGGCAACGCTTTCGTAGAGCGGTGTTTTTGACTGGCTGAGTGTGGTATCCATATGCGTGTCACCCATCTTATTCCGGAAAACGGCCGGACAACAGTAACAGTTTTCTCCTTATTCTAAGGGTACAGTTGTGGTATTGTCAAACTGTTATGGTTACAAATAGTATTTAATGCATCTGTTCTTGTCGCCCTCTCTCCCCTATAGTACGACCATCATCTCGGCAGATGGCAGTTTCATCCACGATGGGCGGAAAGGGGGAAGTTATGGAGATCGGGCTCGATAACGGCGCGGTACTCGGGATTGACGGAAAGGAACAGGGATTCGCCCTGCGCTGTCTGGAGGGTTGTCTCTGGCTGACCCGTGGGGACGGTCGGGATTACTTCCTGAAGGCGGGGAAGACGATGGAGTTCGATCGGGACGACATCGTTGTCGTGGAGGCGTGGGGGGAGGCGCGGCTGCTCTTCGTGACCCCGGCGAGCAAGGAGCGGGAGAGGATGGTAGCGCCTGCCTGGCACCTGGTCAGCACGCCGTGACAAACTGAAGGTAGTACGAAAGGATTGAACGATGCATAAGCCGTTGAGCAAAAGCGCCCAGAAAGTCCAGGATGCCCTGGCCGCCCTCGGGCTCCCTTGCCGGGTGATCGAGCTGACCGAAAGCACCCGGAGTGCCGGGGATGCGGCACGGGCGGTTGGGTGCGACGTGGGGCAGATCGTCAAGTCCCTGGTTTTCCGGGGGGAGACCAGCGGCAAACCGCTGTTTGTCCTTGCCAGCGGCCGCAACCGGGTCGCCGAGGCTCGTCTTGCCGAGCTTGCCGGGGAACCGATCGGCAAGGCCGATGCTTCCTTCGTTCGGGAGAAGACCGGCTTTGCCATCGGCGGAGTCGCTCCCCTCGGCCATCCCGCCCCGCTGGAAACCTATATCGACGAGGATCTCCTGCAGTATCCCGAACTGTGGGCCGCAGCCGGAATGCCGACCGCCCTCTTCAGTCTCACCCCCGCGGAGCTTAGGCTCATGACGGCCGGACGGGTCGCCATGGTCAAGGAGATGGCGTGAGCCACAGTTCGCCCCCGACACCTGCGGCATCCGAGGCCGCGGCAACCCGGCAGGGGGTACTGTGCGGCCTGGCTGCCTATCTGATCTGGGGGTTTTTCCCCCTTTATTTCAAGGCGGTGAAGCATGTTCCGCCGCTGGAGGTGGTCTCCCACCGGATCGTCTGGTCCATGCTGCTTCTTGCACTGCTCGTGACCGTGACCCGTCGCTGGCGCGAAATCGGGGCCGCAGTTCGGCGTCCCCGGATCATCCTGACCCTGTGCGGGACGACGTTCCTCATCGCCGCCAACTGGCTGATCTTTATCTTCGCCATTGAACGGGGCGAGGTCCTGCAGTCGAGTCTCGGCTACTTTATGACTCCCTTGGTGAACGTCTTCCTCGGCTTTGCCCTTCTCGGCGAGCGGCTCCGTCGTTGGCAGATCGTGAGCCTGGTATTGGCAGCCTCGGGGGTCTTGGTTCTTTCGTTTCGCGTCGGTCAGATTCCCTGGATCGCCTTGGTCCTGGCGGCCTCCTTCGGCCTTTACGGCCTTCTTCGCAAGACCGTCGCCGTCGATTCCCTCGTTGGGCTTGCCATCGAGACACTCGTGGCGGCGCCAGTGGCGTTCGTCTTCCTTTGCTGGCTCGGATGGGGGGGAAAGGGGGCCTTTCTCGCAGGCTCCCTCCATGACAACCTGATTCTCCCCTTGGCCGGCGTGGTGACGGCAGTACCGCTTCTCTGGTTCACCGCTGCCGCTCGTCGCCTGCGGCTTGCCACCATGGGGTTTCTCCAGTATATTACCCCGAGCATCCAGTTCATCCTGGCGGTCTGGGCTTTCGGCGAGCGGTTCACACCGACCCACCTCATTGCATTCGGCTGTATCTGGGGGGGATTGGCGCTCTACTCCTGGAGTGCCATTGTCACCTCCCGCCGCGCTACGGCGGAAGGCAACTCTCCCCGTAACGAATAGGGCACTTCTTCTTCATGAACGAATCAACCAAGGGTACAATCTATGCCATCCTGGCGGTGCTGCTTTTCGCCACCCTTGGGGCCGGCTTCAAGCTGAGTGTCGCCCGCCTCGACGGCTATGTGGTTGTCGTCTACATGGGGCTCTTTGCGGTTACAGCTCTCCTGGCGAACCTCGTGCTGACCGGCAGGAGTGGTGATATCATTCCCGAGTTCCGCCGCAAGCCCCTGTTCTTCATCCTGACCGGCGTCATAGGGCTGGGGGTGCAGCAACTCCTCTGCGTCAAGTCCTACGAATACCTGCCGGCCGCTCAGGTGGTGATCCTCACCTATACCTATCCCCTCATGATGATCGTGCTGGCGTGGGCCGTCTACCGGGAGCGCTCTACCCCCCGGTCTGTCGTCTTCGTCCTTGTCGGCTTCTTCGGCGTCTATGTCCTCATCTCCCGGGGGACCTTTCTGCAGATCGACCTGAACATCGGCACCCTCCTCTCCCTGACCTGTGCCTTCAGTTTCGCCCTCTTCTGCGTGCTCATCAAGCATGCCCGCTTTCACATCGGTGTTGGCATGTTCCTCTTCAACCTCTTCGGGCTGCTGTTTCTCCTCTGCCTGCTTCCGTTCTACGGCGTTACCTGGCAACTGTCGTTGCCCCAGCTGTTGGGGCTCGTCTACCTGGGGGTGTTTCCTACCGCCGTCGCTTTCATCCTCTGGAACAAGTCGCTCCAGCTCTGCCGGACGAGCCATAGCTCCAACTTCGCCCTCCTGACCCCCGTCCTTTCCCTGGTCTGCATCGCCGTCGTGCTCGGGGAGCGGATCTTCCCTTCCCAGATCGCCGGCATGGCCATCATTGTCGGCGCTGTCTTCCTCAATGTCAATTTCGGCGGCGTGGAGGGCGGAGAGGAGGGGAAGCGTGGCTAGGGGAGGTATGGCGACATTGCGGGAAGGTTTCGGCGCAGCCTGGCCGATCTGCATGGGGTTCATTCCCATTGGTCTTTCTTTCGGCGTTCTCGCCCAGAAAGCGGGGCTCGGACCGCTCCATGTCCTCCTGATGTCGTCCCTGGTCTTTGCCGGCGGCTCCCAGTTCATCGCCGTGGCCATGCTCGGGAGTGGTGCCTCCCTCCCGGCCATCGTCATGACCACCTTTGTCGTCAATCTCCGCCATTTCCTCATGGGTTCGGCCCTGGCCGTCCAGCTACCCCGGGTGAACCGGTGGTTCCTGGCACTCTTCGCCTATGGCCTTACCGACGAAAGCTTCGCCGTCAACATGGCCCGTTTCCGGGGTGAGGGGTGGGACCGGTGGCGGGCCCTGACGGTCAACCAGATAACCAATGCTACCTGGATAGCGAGCACCGTCGCCGGCGTCTACGTGGGGAATCTCATTCCGGCCGGTGCCTTCGGCATCGACTACGCACTGACCGCCATGTTCATCTGCCTCTTCACCTTCCAGCTCCGGGAGCGGATCCACGTCCTGACCGCCCTAGTGGCAGCGGGTCTTTCCGTTCTGCTCTTCCTTCTCCTTCCGGGGAATTTCTACGTCATCGGCGCATCCTGCGGTGCGGCGACCATTGGCCTCGTGGTCAAACGACTGGCGAAAAAAGGGAGGCACCATGTCCCTGCCTGACTACCTCCTGCTCATGGTCGGGATGGGGGCCGTTACCTATCTTCCCCGTTTCATTCCTCTGGCGCTCCTCTCCCGGCGACAACTCCCCCGCTGGCTCGCCGACTGGCTCGACCTGGTGCCGGCCGCCATCCTCAGCGCCATCATCGCTCCCATTCTCTTCACGGCGGAGAAGACCAGAACCCTTGACCTGGGGAGGAAAGAGCTGCTGGTGGCCGTTCCAACCCTCCTTTTCGCCCTGAAGACCCGCTCCCTGGCGGGGACGGTGATCGTCGGCATGGGTCTCTACTGGCTGGCAGGGATGGTCATGGGGTAGGAAAGTTGCAGGAAGGGGTAGGTGGTGCCTTGGTTTGGTTTATTCACTGACGTGGCTACAATCTGGAACACGCTCGCCTGATTTGTATTCCCTTGGAAGCGTAGTAACCTTAAGGTGAATCCGTGAGAGCTGAGCGCCTCGTTATGCTCAGAGTCCCCTCGTCCCACGGAACACTCACCCCTCGCGGATTCAGGATTACTTCAAGGCGTATCTGTCCAGAGTCAGATTGTTTGCCAATCAGAGGAGGGGCGTATGAAAAAGGCACCATGGGTTGACAAGGAAGAATGTATAAGCTGTGGGCTCTGCGTTGCCAACCTTCCCGACGTGTTTCGTTTCGACGACGACAACAAGGCGGAGTGCTATGACCCCGCCGGCGCACCCGAAGAGGAGATCCAGAGCGGTGCCATAGATGCCTGCCCGGTTTCGTGCATCAGTTGGGACTCCGATCTGGAATATCTGAGGAATTTCGGCTAGCGAGGAACGTTTGTCGGAGGGTGAGATGATCGGCAGGCGGAGTTGTCCGGAACGTATGTGGACAACTCCGCCTGCCGTTTCAGGTTTATATGCCGGTCCCGCCGTCTGCGGACACACCGCTCGTGGGCCGGGTACCGCGTTTGAAGATCAGGATGCTGACCCCCTCCGCCGTGCGATCGAATTCAAATGACAGCGTCTGTTCGTAAGCCAACAGCACCACCGCTTCCAGTTGTTCCAAACCCCGCAAACGGAAAAGTACCCGGTTGCCCTTTCCAAGGTAGTCGAGGAAGCTGGATGAGGCAGCGAATTCGACTGGCCCCCATTCTCCGGTCAGATCAACCAAACTCACCCCGGTGCCGCTGATGGAGGCTTCGCTCAGGCTGATACGCCGGGGCTGGCCGTCACTCGTGCCTGACAGGTCAGCAACGTGTGCCGTCTGCGGTTCCAGGGGCGCTGTCGCGATTACCATGCCGGCGGCCACGGTGGCGTTGGTGATACGGTCGATCAGGATGAAGCTACCGGTATCCCGATTCTGCCGGTAAGGGTCGAATGAGATCGGGCGGTCAAGTTCAAGACGGGCAACGCCGATTTCGTTCAACCCCAGTGCCGGCACCTGCTTCTGCTCCAGGGTATTCACATCCACCGCATACTGCACGGTGGTAACCCGGCCGGGGGTCACGGAAGCAGCCGTCTTGACCAGGTAGATCTGTCCCGGCTGCAACGGCTCGTCGTGCATCCAGACCAGGTGCGCCTCAGGGTGTCGGGCGTGAATTGGCGGGGCATCGGGTGCGGTCAGCATGTCCCCCCGGCTGATATCGATCTCGTCCTCCAACGTCAGGGTCACCGCCTGGCCGGCTGTAGCCTCGGGCAGGTCGCCATCCATGGTGACAATGCGCGTGACCCGGCTGGTGCGCCCGGACGCGGCAACCCGCAACTCGTCCCCCGGACGGATGGTTCCCGCTGCAATCGTGCCGCAGAAACCACGGAAATCCAGATGGGGGCGGTTCACCCACTGCACCGGCATCCGGAACGGCTGGTGCCTGTTGTCACCTTCCAGCTGGACGGTTTCCAGATAGTTCATCAGGGTAGGGCCGGTGTACCAGGGGGTATTGACACTCGGTTCGATGATGTTGTCGCCGCCCAGTGCCGAGATGGGAATTGCCGTAATCGAGGCAAAGCCAAGCGGAGCGGCGAATTGTTCGTAATCACGCAGAATGGATTCGTAACGCTGTTGGTCAAAATCGACCAGATCCATCTTGTTGATCGCCAGCACCACATTCCGGATGCCGACCAGCGAGACCAGAAAACTGTGGCGCCTGGTCTGGGTCAGGAGCCCCTTGCGGGCATCCACCAGGATCACCGCCACCTGGGCGGTGGAGGCGCCGGTGACCATGTTGCGGGTATACTGCTCGTGGCCGGGGGTGTCGGCGACGATGAACTTGCGCTTGTCGGTGGAAAAGAAGCGGTAGGCCACGTCGATGGTGATCCCCTGCTCCCGCTCCGCCTGCAGACCGTCCAAAAGCAGGGCGTAGTCGATTGCACCTCCCTGGGTGCCGACCTTTTTGCTGTCCGCCTCTAACGCCGCCAGCTGATCCTCGAAGACCATCTTGGAATCCCACAGCAGGCGTCCGATCAAGGTGCTCTTGCCATCATCGACGCTGCCGCAGGTGATGAAGCGCAGCAGTGATTTTTCTTCCTGGCTCTTCAGGTAAGCGAGGATATCCTTTTCTATTAATTCAGACTGATGTGCCATGTGAATTCCTTTGTGCTTTAAATAGGACCTATGGGACCCATACGACCTATCAGAAGTATCCTTCCTGTTTCTTCTTTTCCATACTCCCCGCCTGATCATGATCGATCAACCGTCCCTGGCGCTCCGAGGTGCGGGTCAGGAGCATCTCCTGGATAATTTCGGGGAGGGTGTCCGCCTCCGATTCAACGGCGCCGGTCAGGGGGTAGCACCCCAGGGTGCGGAAGCGAACCGATTTGTGTTGAATCTTCTCGCCCGGCTTCAGCTCCAGACGGTCGTCATCAACCATGATCAGCATGCCGTCCCGCTCTACCACCGGCCTTACCGCTGCATAGTAGAGCGGCACGATGGGGATGTTTTCCAGGTGGATGTACTGCCACACATCCAGCTCGGTCCAGTTGGAGAGGGGGAAGACCCGGATGCTTTCCCCCGGCTTGATGCGGGTGTTGTACAGGTTCCAGAGCTCCGGACGCTGGTTCTTCGGGTCCCAGCGGTGGTTGACGCTGCGGAAGGAGAATATCCGTTCCTTGGCCCGTGATTTTTCTTCGTCCCGGCGGGCACCGCCAAAGGCGGCATCGAACTTGTACTTGTCCAGCGCCTGCTTCAGCCCTTCGGTCTTCATGATATCGGTATAGAGGGCCGAGCCGTGGGTAAAGGGGGAAATCCCTTGCCTGACCCCCTCCTCGTTCACGTGGACGATCAGGTCCATTCCGCACTCGGTGGCCATCCGGTCCCGGAACTGGATCATCTCGCGAAACTTCCAGGTGGTGTCCACGTGCAGCAGGGGAAACGGCGGCGGTGCCGGGTAAAAGGCCTTGCGGGCCAGGTGCAGCATGACCGCCGAATCCTTGCCAATGGAGTAGAGCATCACCGGGTTGCCGAATTCGGCCACCACTTCGCGGAGGATGTGGATGCTTTCGGCCTCTAGTTGCTGTAGATGAGTAAGATTTCTGCTCATATGATTTGCTCCTCAGTACGGATGTGGCTTTTCCGCCAGAGCTGCGTAAGTCTTCGGGTTGGATCGTGCGACGTAGCGCTGCTACGTCTCCTCACCGCCCCTTGACAGCCTTGCTCTGACGCAAAATCCGCATCCGGTTGGTTTAAAAATTTGAAGCGTGTTTCATCTCCGGTGCAGCCCGCATTCCTTGTTTTCCGGATTCTCCCACCACCATCTCCCGGCGCGGACATCCTCCCCCTGCTTGACCGCCCGGGTGCAGGGGGCGCAGCCGATGGAGCGGTACCCCTGGCTGTAGAGCCGGTTTTTGGGGAGGCGGTGCGCTTCGGTGTAGGCGATCAGGTCGTCCTCGCTCCAGTTTATGAGCGGGTTTATCTTGAGGATGCCGCCGTTCAGTTCGTCCCGCTCGATGGGGGCCAGTTTGCCGCGGGTGACACTCTGCTCTCGCCGCATGCCGGTGACCCAACCTGCCAGACCCTTGAGCGCCCGGGAGAGCGGTTCCACCTTCCGGATGCGGCAGCATTCGTGGCGCTTGTCCAGGGATTCGCGGAATGAGAAAAGACCTTCCGCCCGCTCCAGCGCCTCCACATCCCCATGGCGGGGGAAGTACCAGTCGATCTTCAGGCGGAAGCGCTCCGTCAGTGCGTCGGCCACCTCATAGGTCTCCTCGTTCAGACGCCCGGTGTCGATAGCGAATACCCCCAGCTTCAGGCCGGCCTGATGGGCGATGTGGATGATAGCCACGTCCTCGAGGGAGAAGGAGCAGGCCAGCGATACCGGCCCATCAGCCGCTTCGATACCGGCGCGGAGGATGTCGGCGGGGGTGGAATCAGGAGATATTTCAGGAATCATGTTGTTCATCGTCGTTTCCTTTCAAACCACTCAACATCTTGTGAAATGCGATTTTTTCGTCATGGTTACGTAGCCAGGGCGGAAAAGGCGCATTTCATATCTGGTAATCTTCTACGAAGACGCGAACTTGTCGCGGCCTCACAAACACCTGTTCCCCCTGCTGCAGGCCGAGGGTCTGGAAGATGTCCCTGGTCAGTTCCGCTTCGATGAACCCACCATTCCCTTCCAGATTTAGGGTGACGCGGACCGATGGACCGAGCTTCTGGATATGTCGGATTTCGGCCTTCAGGGCGGTGGCGTCGACCTGGCTCCGGTCGATCTCGATGTCGTGGGAACGGACATAGGCCACGGCAGGGGCATTATCGGCACCGGCATACCCCGGCGCATCGACTCTGATCCCTCCCATCTGGGCCTCCCCCTGGAACATCCGGCCGTGGAAGAGGTTGACATTCCCCAGGAAGTTGAGCACGAAGGGGTTGGCCGGGTGCTCGTACACCTGGTCCGGCGTGCCGGCCTGCTCGATCCCTCCCCTGTTCATCACCACGATCCGGTCGGCCACTTCCAGGGCTTCCTCCTGGTCGTGGGTGACGAAGACGCTGGTGACATGGATTTCGTCATGCAGCTTGCGCAGCCAGCGGCGCAGTTCGGCCCGCACCTGGGCGTCCAGGGCACCGAACGGCTCGTCCAGCAGGAGCACCTGGGGCTCCACCGCCAGAGCCCGGGCCAGGGCGATGCGCTGGCGTTGACCGCCGGAGAGTTGGGATGGGTAACGTTTGGCCATTCCTTCCAGCTGCACCAGTCGCAAAAGCTCCATGACTTTCTCTGTTATGGCGGACTTGGAGGGGCGGGTTCCGGACGGCCTGACGTTCAGGCCGAAGGCCACGTTGTCGAAGACGGTCATGTGCTTGAACAGGGCGTAGTGCTGGAAAACGAAGCCGACTTTGCGCTCCCGCACGTGGCGGTCGGTGGTGTCCTCGCCGTTGAAGATGATCCTCCCCCTGTCGGGGGTCTCCAGGCCGGCGATGATCCGGAGCAGGGTCGTCTTGCCGGAACCGGAGGGGCCGAGCAGCGCCACCAGTTCCCCCGACGGGATGGAGAGGGTGACATCCTGCAGCGCGGTGAAGTCGCCGAACTGTTTATGTATGTTTTCAATTTCGATGCTCATAAATTCCTCGTAATAATGGAACGCGGAAAAGGCGGATCAAATGGATCAAACGAGACATTTTGAAAAATCCGACGTTATCGGTATTTTCAGATGTGATCTGTGTTCCATTGCTTTTTCAGCCTATTCCAGCTGTTCCCGCACCTTCCACTCGGCGATGGTCTTGATCATCAGCGTCACCAGGGCAAGGAAGGCGAGAAGCGAGGCGACGGCGAAGGCGGCGGTGTAGTTGTACTCGTTGTAGAGAATCTCCACATGGAGCGGCACGGTGTTGGTGCTGCCGCGGATGTGGCCGGAGACGACCGACACAGCGCCGAATTCCCCCATGGCCCGGGCGTTGCACAGGATCACACCGTAGATGATACCCCACTTGATGTTGGGGAAGGTTACCCGGAAGAAGGTCTGCAGGCCGCTGGCACCCAGGACCAGGGCCGCCTCTTCCTCGTCCTTCCCCTGGGACTCCATCAGCGGGATCAGTTCGCGGGCGATGAAGGGGAAAGTGACGAAGATGGTGGCCAGGATGATGCCGGGGACCGCAAAGACGATCCTGATGTCATGCGCCTCCAGAAATGGGCCCAGCCACCCCTGCCGGCCGAAGATGAGCACGTAGATCAGGCCGGAGATGACAGGCGAGACTGAAAAGGGGAGGTCGATCAGGGTGATCAGCAGGTTTTTGCCGGGAAAGCTGAACTTGGCGATGGCCCAGGAGGCCATGACACCGAATACCAGGTTGAGCGGTACCGCCACGGCGGCGGTGATCAGGGTCAGTTTGACGGAGGAGAGGGTGTCAGGCTCCCGGATGGCCGCCAGGTAGACCGCAAACCCCTTCTCGAAGGCTTGGCTGAAGACCGCTGCGAGGGGGAGTGCCAGGAAGAGGGCAAGGAACGCCAGGGCGATGGCGGTCAACCCCCAGCGGACAAGAGCCGGTTCGGTGATGCGGCGTCCGCCAGGAGTTTTTCTGGTGTATGTTGTGGTCGGTGCGGGCATGAAGGTCTCCGGTCAGCCGGCGTAACGCCGGCTCCATCTCTGCAGCAGGTTGATGACAAGCAGCATGAGGAATGATGCAACCAGCATGACCGTGGCGACGGCGGTGGCCCCCTGGTAGTCGTACTGCTCCAGCTTGGTGATGATGATCAGCGGTGTTATCTCCGAGACCATCGGCATGTTGCCTGCTATGAAGATGATCGACCCGTATTCTCCCACGCCCCGGGCAAAGGCCAGTGCGAAGCCGGTCAGCACCGACGGGGTCAGGAGCGGGAACAGCACCCTGCGGAAGGTCTGCCAGCGGTTGGCACCCAGGCAGGCGGCGGCCTCCTCGATCTCCGCGTCCAACTCTTCGATGACCGGCTGGACGGTGCGCACCACGAAGGGGAGACCGATGAAGGTCATGGCGATGATGATCCCCAGCGGCGTGAATGCCACCTTGATGCCGTGGGGTTCCAAATGCTTCCCTATCCAGCCATTGGCCGAGTAGACCGTGGCCAGGGTGATGCCGGCCACGGCTGTGGGGAGGGCGAAGGGGAGGTCCACCAGGGCGTCCACCAGTCGCCTGCCGGGGAAGGGGTAACGCACCAGCACCCAGGCCACCAGCACGCCGAATACGGCGTTGATACCGGCGGCCGCCAGGGCAGCGCCGAAGGTGATTCTGTAGGAGGCAAGCACCCGCGGCTCCGTAACGGTGGAAATGAAGTCATGCCAGGAGAGGCCCGCAGTCTTGAAAACCAGTGCCGACAGGGGAATCAGGACGATCAGGCTCAGGTAGAGGAGGGTGTAGCCCATGGTCGGTCCGAAACCGGGAAGGACGTTGTTGTGCTTGATGAATTTCATGAGTGCGGCCTCTGGTGGACACCGAGCCGATGGGGAAGGAAACGTGACTACCCGTATAAGGGGTGGGAGATGCAGGTTTCACGCGCTTCCTCTCGCTCGGGATCATGCTGAAACGTATCGTTTTGGGGGAAACAGGGCGGCCACAGGGGGCCGCCCCCACATGGTCATACCTATTTTGTGGCTCCGGTGATCTGGTCGAATACCCCTCCATCGGCAAAGTGGGTCTTCTGGGCCGACCGCCAGCCGCCAAAGACCTGGTCGATGGTGTAGAGTTTAACCTTGGCCAGTTTGGTTGCAACCTTTTTGCTGGTGGGGCGGTAGTAGTGCTTGGCGGCAATTTTCTGCCCCTCGTCGCTGTAAAGGAATTTCAGGTATTCTTCGGCTACTTTGCGGGTTCCCTTCTTGTCCACTACCTTGTCCACTATCGTAATCGGCGGCTCGGCCAGGATGCTTTCGGAAGGGGTCACGATTTCGAACTTATCCGGACCCAGTTCGTTGATGGCCAGGAACGCCTCGTTTTCCCAGGCCAGTAATACATCCCCCAGCCCCCGTTGCACGAAGGTATTGGTGGAACCCCGAGCCCCGGAATCGAGCACTGGCACGTTTTTATACAGTCTTTGCACAAACTCCCTGGCTTTGGTGTCGTTTCCCCCAGGTTGATGTTTGGCAAATGCCCAGGCGGCCAGGTAATTCCAACGGGCTCCGCCGGAGGTCTTGGGATTGGGGGTAATGACCGAGACGCCCGGTTTCACCAGGTCGTCCCAGTTCTTGATCTTTTTGGGGTTCCCTTTGCGGACCAGGAAGACGATGGTGGAGGTGTAGGGAGAGCTGTTGTGGGGGAGCTCCTTCTGCCACCCCGGTTTGATCAGCCCCTTGTCGGCGATGGCGTCAATGTCGTAGGCCAGGGCCAGGGTGACCACGTCGGCGTCCAGGCCGTCGATGACGGCACGGGCCTGCTTGCCGGAACCGCCGTGGGACTGTTTGACGGTTACTTTCTGCCCTGTCTTTTTCTGCCAATGCTGGGCGAAGGCCGTGTTGACGTCCTGGTACAGTTCGCGGGTCGGGTCGTAGGAGACGTTCAGCAGGGTGACGTCGCCGGCGGCGAATGCGGGGAGCGCCGTTGTGACGGCAAGAGAAAGTGCGGCGAGAAAGGTGATGATTTTTCTGATTGGCATAATGAGGTCTCCTTTGAATCTATAGTTTTAGTAGATATTGCGATTAAAAAATATGCCCTGTTTTCATTCTTCGATGGTTCTCGTCGAAACAGGACGTGGTCTTCGTATTACCCGAAAGAGCCCGGGAATCGGCCTCCTTCATCTGTATCGTCCGGGTCGACCCCGGCCGATGTGGCCATTGGGTTTTACCCTAGCCAAGTATGTTTCGACCATACCGTAAGCCTATAAGCCTTGTCAAGAAATATTTTTAAATATCTATAGATTTTATATACAAATATAGTTCAGATTGCGGCACCATCGGTCACCAAGCCGTGTTCCAAGGCATGGAGTTGGTCTCCCCACCCTCTTGCCCATGTGCCAAGCTGGTCAGGGGTAAGAGGGTGGGGTTGTCCATTGACCGTTGACGTCCGGGATTCATCCACGATCTGGTTTGCCAGCCTCCGATAGAAATAGGACTGGTTGGAAAGAGGCGCCGCTTCGATGACGGTCTTGCCGTACAGTTCGCACTGTCTGACCATGAGCGAGCACGGTATGTGTGTCAACGTGTGGGTGCCGGTGTGGTGGGCGAAGTCCTGGATAAATGACTCCTCGAAGGAACTCCCTATCCCGTTGGGAATAAGTCCACCGACGGGCAGTGCCGGGATTCCGACACTGCCCGTCAGCAGGCTAAATATCCCGTTGGCGGCGCGTAGCGACATGAAATCGGCCGAGGTCACCACGAATACCCGCCTGACGTCGAGCAGGCGGATTGCGGTATGGAAGCCGGCGCATGAACTTTCGCCGGAGATGTCATAGAACACGAAGTCGGGAGATATCGCCTCGAAAATGCCGGCACTTTCTATCACCCGGAATGCCCGGGCGATCTCTTCCGATGCACAGAGACCGACCCCGGAAGGATCCCCCAGTTCCATGCAGCTGACCCCCTTGAATCCCCGGTGGACAACCGTTTCCGTGGAGATGTCCTGCTGTTTTCGCAACCGGTCGAATACCGTCGGGATGGGACGACCGTCGCTGAGTGTGTTGCAGGAGTCGGCCCGGGGATCGCATCCGACCTGCATGATGCCGAAGCCTGCCTCTGCCAGGGCGGCGCAGATGTTGGAGATCAGCGTGGATTTGCCGACCCCCCCTTTTCCGTACAGTACGATATGATCTGTCATGCTTTGCCTCCTCTCAAGCCGTAGCGCCGGGACGCTTACGCACCGGAGGTTTTCGCGCCAAGCCTCAGAACAGAAGCTGGGCTTGGAAGCGGACCTGCCGGTCGTCGGTTGCGTTCGGGCCGCTGTTGTAGGAAATCGCCTTCTGTTTGTGGACGTTGGTGTAATCGGCCTGGAGTTTCAGGTTGTTGCCGCTGAGGTACCAGGAGACGCCGCCGGTCGCTTCTGCCTGGAGGTCGTTTGCGATATCACGGTTCGGATCAAGGTAGGCATAGCGGGCGGCCAACTCCAGTTTTTTCGGAATTACGAAGTAACCCGCCTGGGCATAGAAACCCTGGGCACGGAGGGCGTTCTTGCTCGTTTTGCCATCGGCCTGACCGATGAAATACTCACCCTGCACGGAAAGTCCCTGCCACTTGAACACCCCGTCGAAACCGGCCGTGTTGTAATCGACTGATTCAGAGGTACTGATTTGCCGAGTGGTTGCAAAAAGAGGGTTGCCAATCGCATACCACCCCTTCTTGCTGGCGTTAAAACCAAGCTGGTTGGGGGTGGCGGTAGAGGTGTTCTGTTCCGGGCCGTTGAGGGTATTGCGGTAGAAACTGGCACCGGCTGAAAGGAGCGGCTTTTCACTCTGCTCCACATCGGATTCGGTGTACTTCACCTCGCCGAGGGGGTTGAACGCAAGCCGGGCGTTGAAGGCATTGTCGCTGGTGGCACGGAAGGTATTCTGTCCTGCTCCACCGAACACCGCGGTGTTATAGGTGAGGAACCCTCCCGCGATCTTGCCGTGGAGCTGCAGGCCGGTGTCGTATCCCGGAGCGAAGGCATTCGTCACGACCGATTGGTCCACAAACTGCTGGGCTGTGGATGACGTGATAAACTGTCTGCCGAACTGGACCTTGTCCTGGCCGAAGCGGAACTGGAGTTCATCGAGCAGTCGGTAGTTGAGCCATGTTTCCTCCAGAAGCCCGCCGTTCTTCGTAGCTCCACCGTTGATATTGGCCAGATTGAGTTGCAGTTTGTAGGTCAGGTCCTTCGAATAGGCATAACCGTTAAGATAGAGCTTGATCCGCCGCAGTTCGAATTTGCTCTCATCCTGTGCCTGCTTGCTGGCGGTGTTGTTACCGTCGTCCAGATCCAGCAGGGTGTAGCGCAGTTGCAGGCTGCTCCCCAGTGAAGTTCTGAATTTACCGTCGGCGGAGGTGAAGGTGAACCCCTCTCCTAATCGGTAATCGACCGGTTTGATCTTGTTCACTTCTTTGTAGTCTTCCTCCGTAATTACCCCCTTTTCCTTCAGGACATCCTCGAGGGTCTTGGCCAACGCACCCTGGCTTGACAAAACCCCACTGAACAACGCTGCGAGTACCACAAATTTTTTCATCTCATCCTCCTTGTTTGGTATGGCCAGCCGTTATGACCAAGTGAACGGGGGGCTGGCAGGCCCCGCTTCGGACAAAAAAAGGCCGGGGTATGTCACCATGGACATGTTCCCCGGCCTCCGGTTTTTCCGGTCAGCTCGGATTAGTATTAAATGTTGCTGCGGGATGGCTAAATACCACTCCCATCGATGTGCAGCGCCTTATTGAGGCGTATCTTCTCGCTCTTGTCCACCTGGATCACCCGACCGTCCTGGACCACCAAGGTGACGGTGCCGAAGCGGATCGATGCCAGCGTTTCGCGCACCAGTCGCTCCAGCTCGCGGTTCCATTGGTACTGGGTCGGGGAAGCCATCCTAGATTCCCTCGAACAGTGCGGTGGAGAGATAGCGTTCGGCGCCATCCGGCAGGATGACCACGATGGTCTTGCCGGCAAACTCGTCTAGTTTGGCAAGCCTGACGGCTGCTGCTGCTGCTGCACCGCAGGAAATGCCCACCAGGAGCCCTTCTTCTTTTGCCAAGCGCTTGGCGAATTCGATCGCCTCGTCACCGGAGACCTGTTCTACCCGGTCAACGACGGAGAGGTCGAGGGTGTCGGGAATGAAGCCGGCGCCGATCCCCTGGATCTTGTGGGGGCCGGGCTTCAGTTCCTGCCCGGCCAGCTTCTGGCTGATGACGGGGCTTTCCTTCGGTTCAACGGCAACGGAAAGAATCTGTTTCCCCTTGGTCTTCTTGATGTAGCGGCTGATACCGGTGATGGTGCCGCCGGTACCCACCCCGGATACCAGGACGTCGATGGCGCCGTCCGTATCGTTCCAGATCTCGGGTCCGGTGGTCTTTTCGTGGATCTCGGGGTTGGCCGGGTTCTTGAATTGCTGGGGAATGAAGTACTTCTGCGGATCGGAGGCGGCGATCTCCTCGGCCCGGTTGATGGCTCCCTTCATCCCCTCGGCGCCGGGAGTCAGAATCAGGTTGGCTCCCAGTGCCGCCAGTACCCGCCTGCGTTCGATGCTCATGGTCTCCGGCATGGTCAGGGTCAGCTTGTAGCCGCGGGCCGCTGCCACGTAGGCCAGGGCTATTCCGGTGTTGCCGCTGGTCGGTTCGATGATCTCCACGCCAGGCTTCAGTACACCCCGTTTCTCGGCGTCCCAGATCATGTTGGCGCCGATGCGGCACTTGACCGAATAGGCCGGGTTTCGCGCCTCGATCTTCGCCAGGATGGTTGCCTTGGTGCCGTCGCCGATGCTGTTGAGTTTCACCAGGGGGGTATTGCCGATGGATTGGGAGTTGTCTGCATAGATCTTGCTCATTGATGATCTCCTCTCGTTGGCTGCTGTGTTAAAATCTATAGACATACTAGTTTATTATAGCAAAAAAAATCAGATACTGAAGTCCATCACGTTTTTCCGCTTGCTGATCTCGTTCTTGCTCCGTTCGATCATGTCCGCCAAGGTCAGGCTGTCGAGGACAGAAGAGAGGGTTTTGTTCACATCTGCCATCACCAGCCTGATGCCGCAGGTAGCCTCGTCCCGGCATTCCTCGCAACGGGCATAGTTCGTCTTGCTCAGACAGGGGACCGGGGCCAAGTCGCCTTCGAGAATACGGATAACGGCACCGATGGATATCTTGTTCGGCGGCAGGGCTAGGTAGTATCCACCCCCCTTTCCGATCCTGCTCTGGAGTATCCCCCCCTTGCGTAGGGAGAGCAGGATGAATTCCAGGAACTTCTTCGGAATATTCTCATCCTGAGCGAGATCGGCAATCAATATTGGCTGGCCGTTCGGCTGGCTGGCCAGATTGATGAGCGCCAGAAAGGCGTATTTTGTTTTCTTGGATATCATATCTATTAAAGCTATAGATAAACAATTTGTTGGGAGAAGTCAAGCGGTTTCTTCAATTATTTTTTTGGAGTATCTCGGTTGTCAGGACGTAAGCAGTTGCCGGTTATGTACCATGATTGGCCCGCTTGAGTATTTTTCGTCTTGACATAAATTCCGATGCATGTTAAACAGATTTCTCTTTTATTCCCCAGTAGCTCAGTCGGTAGAGCAGGTGGCTGTTAACCACCTTGTCCGTGGTTCGAGTCCGCGCTGGGGAGCCATACAGGGACAAAACTGGGCACTCCTAGAAGTTGCCCCGATTTTGTTGACATACGAAGTGCGCCTGCCAAGGAGCAATAGCTCCCCGTCAGGCGCACTTCTTTTTTGTCAACTCTGATCTCATCAACCAGCAGTTTCAGATATTCTTTCCCGAAGTTGGAACCCTTATCCCGCAATTTATCCTTGAGCGCAGAGCAGAAGGCATTAACATGCTTCCTGCCAAGTTGTGCAAGAGGAAGTTCCTTTTGTCGTCTCAGCCCTGCCATTTCCGTCAAAACTTCCTGCCGTCGGGCCTGATGCTTATGGACTCTTTCCTGAAGGGTGCCATCCAGCGGCAGCAGTCCCTTTTCCACCGCCTCATAAAGTCGCTCAGTTTGTCGCTTGATTGCATCCAGTTCTTTCGTCAGTTTTCTTAACTGTTCGTCGTGATCAGTACGGGAGTTTTTCAGGTTGTTCTGTAACTCCTTCATCATGATCTCCACCCGCTCAGGGGTAAAGACCCGGTTAGCGATAGCATCGAGAATTAGACCATCAAGCTTATCCATGGGAATATTGTTGCTCTGGCAGTTGCTCCCGGTGGCAAGGTCGTTGATTCTGCTTGAGCATTTGTAATAGCGATAGCGGCCGCCCTTGCCGGTGGCTATGGTCATGTTTGCCCCGCAGGAACCGCACTTGATGAAACCGGTTAGGAGGGTGGGGGAGGTGGTGATCCGGGGCGGCACTTTGTCCGGTGAGCGGTCGGAGAGTCTTTGTTGAACCTGGTTGAAAGTGTCGGGAGTGACAACCGGTTCGATTTGAAAGGTGATCCATTCCGATTCCGGTTTAAGCCGCCGAGTTTTTGCTTCGAGCTTGTTGAAGGTGTATTCGCCGAGGTAGAGGCGATTCGCCAGCATTTCATGGATAAGGGTTTTTCGCCAGCGGTTGCCCCTCATGGTAAAGCCGTGATCGTTGAGGTGGGCAGCGATCCCCTTGACGCCTAAAGCCATCCCTTTATGGCCCGTGAGGTAGAGTTGATAAATCCGGTTCACGATTGCCGCCTCTGCCGGGTCGATTTCAAGGCGCTTTTTCTTCCCCTTGTTCCCCTGAATTTCCACATCCACCTTGCGGAAACCATAGGGAGGGATCGAACCATTAAAGAACCCTTGTCGGGCGTTCTCCTTCATGGCCCGTAGAGTATGTTTCGAGTTTTCCTTGCTCTGGTATTCATCAAACAGGCTGAAGATGCTGCGGGCCATTTCGCCGGCAGAATCGTCGCTAGTCTGTTGGGTGATGGAGATAACCTGCACCCCTGCTTTTTTCAGTTGCCGTTCGTAGAATGAAAACTGGAAGGCATCCCGAAAGAAGCGGGACAGGCTGTGAATGATGATGGCATCGAAGGGGGGAGGAGTAACGCAGGCCTCAGCGATCATCTGTTGAAAGACCGGCCGCCGGTCATCGGTGGCGGATGCGCCCGGCTCGATATATTCAACGGCCACGCTGTACTTTTTGGCCTTGCACCATTCGTGCATCTGCCGGAGCTGGTCAGGGATTGAAAGGTCTTTTTCCGCCTGCTTCGTCGTAGATACCCGCGCATAGAGAGCCACTATCATGTTTATTCCCCCTCAGTCTGCATCAATACCGTTATCAGCAAATCACCTAGGTGAGCCTGAACAAGCCTGATCTCTTCAGACGAAACAGACTTCTCCCGTATATCGGATTTGAACCTTATCTGTATGGCATCATTCACTCATGATGCACCCTTTCTTTTGCCCAATATATTCCTGCCCGTGCCTTACCTTTCCTGGCTACGAAAAACCCTTTCCAGTTCCTTCCCGAACCCGCTCTTTCCGAACTCGTCCAACGTCAATTTCCTGAAGGTCTGGTATTTCTCTTCAGGCAATGCCAACTCTGCAAAATGAAGAATCTTCTTCATTCGAGCATTAACCAGACACTCTATTTGCTCTTGAGTTACCATTCGCCTAACTGAATTTCCTTTATCCGTTTGTCAACGTCCATCTGCCAAGCTAACGGTTCATAAATCTTGCTCGTACGCCTACCAATAATAGACAATGCCTCATCAGGAGAAATCAATCCCTTGCCGGTTTGCACGCAATGGACAGCGGCAACGCGCTTGAGATAGCCAAACATAGCAATAGCCATACGCATCATTCGCTCTTCGAGAACGGCATTCTGGCCGTAGACGCGATCTATTCCAAGGTGATTCAGGTTTTCAATCTGGCTTTGCAGGTCTTGCCAGAGAGGATGCAGCGGCCAACGGGAAGCATTGCTGTCGTCGTTTGGCTGTCTCAGGGTGTCGTGCTCTGCGGCAAGGTAGTGTAACAGGTCGCCCTGCTGGCTTTTCAGATCATCAAAGGTGATGATGCCAAAGCGCTTCAACACCGGTTTCCTGATTTGCCATTCAATGCGCCAGACGTTTTCATCCTGTTCCCACAGAAGGTAAAACCATACCTTGTCACTTTGCTGTCTGATCTCCGCCACCTTGTCATACACGCGCAGGACAACATCCCCCTTGCCGAAGCTGAAGGTCTGCACCTTACCGTCTTCCCGATACTGGCTGTCTTTGCTGGAACGGCTGACAAAGCTGTCTTCATCGAAGTCTATGGCTGGCAAGTCATAGTCGAAGCTGAAATCGACGCGGGACAGGCTCTCATCCTTATAGGGATGGAAGCCGACAGAAACAGCCCATTTCAGGAATTTTGCATGAAGGAGGAAAGCGGACTCACGCCAAAGTGCTTGACTACGGAACGTAACGAAGAAATTGGGCTTGTTGAATTCGCCCAGTTCGATCTTGAAATCTTCGTTGCTGATAATGAGGGGATAGCCGGAAGCGGAGCCGTAAGGATGAAGCAGGAAGTCAGAACTGCCCAGGGTGATAGGCACGGGGTTTTTGCTCTTGGATTGTCGGATTGATTCTTTCAGTTCAGCCAGTTGGCCGAAGTCAATCCCTTGCCGATCTGGGGCATGGAGGAAATACGCACACTGTAAGGTGTCTATGCCGTGAAGAAGCATTTTCATTTGATATATGCCATGTATGCTTTAAATCCTTTTCTCATTATGTTGCTGAACAAATTATGTAATTCTTTTTCAATTGCCCCAAATTGATAAGACCTGTAGTCGGTTAAGTTTCCAAACTCTTCAATGCCGACAATAACCATGGTTTTCAATAACAAATGCCGTGATATATGGTTAAAGTTCGCAAACCGGTTAATGTTGAAAATGTCCGCCTCATTGAATTTTATGGGTAATGGTTTCTCTGGAATACGTGATTCGGTGAATTCATGTTCATATGCCGGAGTAAACTGCATCTGGTTTTCACGGACTCTAAGAAGGTTTGCAATATAGAAAAGACCGGGCATTTTTGATGCTTCGAGTACGCTTAGCCAAATATTGACGAAGCTAAGCATGAGATGATTTCTGTTCATGCCTCCATTTTTTGCCAACACATCAAGAGAGCCAATTAAAGACTCGTTGAGTTTTATTGCAATCTGCTTTTCATCAATGGATGGTATCATGGTGTCCCTTTCAAGCGTTATACTTCTGTATATAATATACCATTGTATAATGTCAATAGTAAATTTCCATTGGACGTGCGGTCAAATTAACTTTAACTGGAACTAATGGTGTGATATGAAAGGGATGTATTTTGAAGGCCCCGTGTTACCGAAGCGGGGCCTTAAAGGGTTCACAAGTTCATGTGGGGACGATTATAAGTGAATGAATAACTGTTGCGACGAGCTGAAAATGTTGCTGACCCCTATCAATTCTATTTCCGGAGGCTACGAATGCTAAAGCACATGAAGGTGCACAAGCACCTGAAGCCCGGTGAAAATGGAACGCTGCGGCTGTTCGAGAGGTTCGGAGACACCCTTCTGTGTGTTCGCTATCGGTACGATGCTATCAGGGACGTGCGAATCAAGACTGCTGAGATTATCGTAGACGAGAAACCAGGGAAAGGAGTGCCGCGGATCAGGGAGACAGACTCGGTCCTGGTACAGGTCCCATTTTCAATGAAAGCACTGCGAGATCGACTGAAAGATGTTGGTGCGAAGTGGGACCCAGTGCAGAAGCTCTGGCGTGTGCGGTGGGGATTGATACGGGGGGACAAGGAGTTGATGGAGAGGGTTGTGAGGGAATGAAGTAGAAATATAGAATGTTCCTGGTATAAGGAACATCGCAACTTACCTATATTGGGCATAACTTCCTCATATAAGTAATATATGGCTCATATAGGGAAACCTACTAATAACGAGTTGGCTGAGAAAAGAACATGATCAATAAAGACGAAATGATGAACCCCATACTTGAAGTCTGCCCGTCCTTTCGAGCAGAGTGGGATGCTTTTGTTGATGAATGGAAGGACGAGAAGGACGGTCTTCCAATTTACTTAGCTCTATCTGATTTGGCGAGACACCTCATTTCGATGCTACAAGCCGGAGAAACTGAAGCGTTCCCTCAAATATTTGAGATTGTCGAACGATGGCATACCGAAGGCGATGGATATGTCAGAGAAGCTGCTACGGTAGGCCTTCTTGAAGATCTGCAGAATACGAACCTACATGAAAAAACCAACCCCGAGCAGCTCAGATGTTATCTCGGAACGGAATCATTGAAGTGGTGGGACAAGCTGTATGGATTTTGGGAGCGAGGGGAAATGCTTCGTCCATGACAAAAGGTAGTTACAACAGCCAACCAGGCGCTCAGACCATGACCGGGCGATAAAACCACCCGGCAGGTCAAGCGCTGGCCCGTTATACACCAGAAAATAATAATCGAACCGAAAGGACCCATCTATGTGCGGAGAGAAACCATCTACGAAGATGTTCACGGCGTCGGATGTACAGCGGCATCTTGACCGTATTATGGAATTGGAGACGGAGAACGCGCACCTTAAAGCGGAGAATGCGGCTCTGATAGCGGAGGTAGCGACTCTACAAAAAGAGATAAACAAGGCGAAGTCTGAGCCTGAATATACTGAGGCGTTCAAAGAAGCGACTGATAAAGACTGATTTTACAAAAGCCATGATTTTTTCCTTTCTATACTTGGAGGATCTATGAAAGAACTTTTAGGCATCTTATTACTTCCATTCGCCGCGTTCCTCTTTTGGCTATTTTTTGCAAAGTTTGGTCCTGGTGGAGTCACAGGGCTTGGCATAATTGTGTTTGTTGCTGTTGGTTTATTGTTTGGCGCACGTAATAAGGTACCCCCAAAGGACAACTGATGAAAAACAAAAAGTCTGTAGCTGTTGTACTGACCAAAGAAAGTTACGAGTTCCTGTCTCCATATATCGACCCCTACGTCAAAGACGAACGATCTGGCAAACACATATATGGGGAGTCATTTGAGCAGGTCGGGGCGTTCTTTGTGGTCATCGTCGCGCCTGAAACTACAGGCGATAAAATTAGAAGCCCTATGAAATTGTTCATTCCAGTACAATATGTGAAGTTTGCTGTAGAAGGTGCTAGTGTTTGCTCAATCGGCTTTGGAACCACTGACAAACCACATTGAGTGTGTGTAAACTGATTTCCAACTCTGACAAAATCATCATTTCCGATTACTTGGTTGCATACTGAACACTGAATTTGCATCACGCCTCCTCCAACGGAGAAGAATGTATAACTCTCGCCAGGACCAGTCTCCGCTTCGCTCCGCTGGTCAGGCTTTAGATGTTGGCAAAGAAAGATTCAGAATGAAACGAGAAGACATAAAAAAGCTGAAAATCGCTCTGATCCTCGTTCTCTTATTCGTCCTACTGAAATCTTCAAATGAGATTGGTGCTGTTGGCTCAACTAAGGCATTGGTGACATCTTTAGCACTCGGACTGCCAATTATCTTACTCATTTACAGGAGTTATGATCGATTCGAGAAAGTGACTGGAACTGTAAAAAGATCGATAGCATACCTTTCAGTCCCAATAAGTTTGGGGGTGTGGCGGTGGCTGCACATGGTGTCAAAGTACTACGAAACGGTACTAGCACTGATTCTGTGCTACCTCCTGATCCTGTCGATTTACATGGAGAGCGTGCCACCAGCTCAGCCATCGAACGAGATGAAGAGTGACCAGAAATGGTGATGCCAACCATGCAGTTGGACACCGACCGCCCGAAAAAGCCGGGCGGACGGGTCAAGGCCGGCCCCGTTATAGAGAAACATCTTCTTTCCAGTGCCCACATTCGTCCGCCAGGGGGAGCCAAATCGTACAAAGGTCACTTTTCGTCTGAAAAGTGGCCTTTTTTTGTTGGTAGGTATGGTTGGTAACTGCCAGTAAATCAAAGGGTTTTTGGTATTCTGTCGACAGAGCGCCGTCCTTCCAAAACGAGTTCGAGTGCACGATTTTCAGTATCGAACGCTTTTCGGTCATGTTTTGTTTTTCGTAAGTGATTACAGCATATTGAGTGAGTTCTAGTAAGCGAACCCCTTCGTCGAGATAACAGGTGTCTGCGGTATGGTGTCGTGCCATTTTTCGCTGCAACGCGTCCTGTTCACGCCGCCATTCCCGCTTCTTTTTCTCGTAAAAAACCGGGTCAACCTTGCCGTCGAGATGGTCGATATACATCGCATCGAGCCGGTGCTGTAATCGCTTGATTTCGTCCTGCAGTGAGGCGAGTATCTGGTTGTGGTAGCGCATCTTGTCCTCATGACTCTCCTTGAGCGCCGTTAGTAGGCACTCCCGCGAGTCATGGTCCAGTTGGATTGCCCGCAGTGACGCTTGGAACTGTCGTTCGAGCTCTTCCTCGCGCACATAGGTTTTCCGGCACATTCCCTTATTCTGGGTGCAGTGGTAGTAGATGTACTTTCCCTTCTTAATCTCGGCAACCATGGCGCATCCGCAGTGACCGCACGTGACGAGTCCCTGGAAGAGGAAATGCTGCTTCTGCTGGGTTTTTCGGTTCTGCCCGTTATCGACAAGTACTTCCTGCACCTCGTCGAACAGGTCTCTGTCGACAATAGGTTCGTGGGTTCCAGGGTACAGCACGCCGTCCCATACGAACTCTCCGTAGTAGATTGGATTGGACAGCAGCTTGTGAATCGTGCTTCTTGACAGCTTCTTGCCGTCAAGGGCTACGTCATGCTGGCGATTCAGCTTTTCGTTAATGTCCTGGATCGAGTAGTCGCCGGTTGCGTACCACTCGAAAATCAGCCTTACCAGCGGCCCGTGGTTGGGATGGGGGACGATAATCCTCCGGCCGGTGGGCGTGGAGATGTTGAGGTAGCCGAACGGCGCAAACGACGGCCAGATGCCTTGCTGCGCCTTTTCCAGCATTCCTTTTGAGGTTTCCTCCGACAGGTTGTCTATGTAGTTCTTTGCCATGAGGACCTTGATCCCGTGCATGAATTTTTCTGACGAACGGGAGTCGGAGGAAAGAATGACGCCTTCCTTTACCAGGTGGATCTCGATGTCGAGGTCGTCGATAACGACCCAGTCCTTGAGGTTACGGTATAGGCGGTCCGTTTTTTCAACGAGCAGGACCCTGCACTCCCCAGCCGATGACGCTTTCTGGCTGTCCATCTTGAAATGCGAAACCATTTCAGCGAAACCGGGCCGGCCCGTCCGCTTGGCCGTCTCGACATCAACGTATTCCCGGACGATCGAGAGACCATTCTGGGCGGCATACTCCCGAATGAGCTTCTGCTGTGCAGGTATCGAGTAACCCTCTTTCTCCTGCTCCTTGGATGAAACACGGGTGTAGATGACCGCTTTTCTGCCACTACTACTGATTTGCGCCAGTTCTGCCGTCTTTTTCATGTGCGCCCTCCTTATGTGGGATCACAATTATATCTCACTCGGGGGGAGGTACCAGAAGAAGAGAAAATTTAAACGAAACAAGGGGGCCGCGTGTGAGACGGGCCCCCTCGTCGCGTCGTCAGCAGAGGTGGTAATTTATGCCGCGCAGCTTGGCTGGCGCTTTTTGCGGGCGGGCGGCATCTTTGTCGTCGAGTTGATGGCCGCGAGGAGCTTGTCGAACTGCTCGCGGTTCTCACGTGCGAGCTTGCCGCACATCGCCCGAGCGACGACCAGTTCGGTGTTCAAGGTAGCAAGCGCTGCCTCCAACTCGCTGATCCGCGCCGCTTTCTCCTCGTTTTCCGCCTCCAGCTGCTCGATCTCCTGGAGTGCTTCGGCTTCCCCGTCGGCCGCCATCTCCGCCTTTTCCCGTTCTGCAGCGATGGAGGCTTCAAGCCTGGTGGCGTGGTCGCGAGCCACGTTGTGCCTTATCCCGCTGACGGTGCGACCAAGTGAGTCGGTCAGTTCCCGAAGAAAGCCGTTGAAGCTGCTTCCTGCATTTTTGAGAACTTGTTCGAGATCTTCGGGCAGCGGCTCAGTCGGTGCCTGCTCAGCCGGCGTCTGCTGGCGGGCCCGCTCTGCCCACCACTCCTGGAGGAGGGCATTGATCTTGTTCGGCGACCCCTTGACCCCGAGCATCTTCTTGAGCTCATCCCGGACCTTCGTCACAGACGGCCTTTGCCCCTTGCTCAGCAGGTTATCAGCCGCTGTGTAGACGTGCTCCTTGGTGATGACAGTGGCTTTCTCATCAAGCATTTTTACCTCCTCTTGTTGTCAGATTGGTAATGGTAGTGGTTACGTTACCATTATCGTTATCATTACGATGTGGTGGCCCTTATGTCAGGCAGCTTTTTTCGGTACGAGGGCATCAAAAGGACGCCTTAATTCGAGTTCCATTGTGCCGTTCACTAAAGTGCCACCCGCAAGAAGGTACTGTAACAGCCTCCGCTTCTCGTTGACTGGTTGGGTCTTATAGCTGGAAACGGCTTGTTTCAGCAGTTGCCGCAGTTGCTCAGGATTTTCGAGGAACAAATGCGAAAGCCGTGAATGCAGGTAAATTTTCTCCTCCAGGTGGTGTTGACTCGATTCCAGGTCCTTCTGGATGGCATCAAACCTGGTTTGGTCGATTTTTCCGTCGAGAAGGCGCATGTAGTGCGCGTTCTGGCGGTCCTTGTTCGTCGTCAACTCTTCGTGCAAGCGCTCAAGTTGCATCTGATGCTTCACCTTGGCCTCGTGCTGATACCGGATAACGACAGAGATGAAATTTTTTAACGATTCCTCGTCTATCCGAAGGGCATCCAGTTGAGCGAGAACCGCGCTTTCGATCACTTCTTCCCGAACAGATTTTTTCCCCGGGCAATCATTGCCCTTATTGCCCGTGCAATGGTAGTAGGTATAGATACCCTTCTTTCGTTCAGCGACCACGGCGCAGCCGCAATGACCACATTTGATGATTCCCTGATACAGCCATGGGGTTTTGTCAATCCGTGGTCTGTGACGGTTATTGTCGGCGGCGATCCCATTCGCCTTTTCATAAAGCTCTCTGGTGACAATGGAGGCGTGAATCCCTTTGTAGCGCTGACCTGACCAGTCAAACTCCCCGCAATAGATGGGATTTTTCAGCATGTCGGCGACACTACTTTTCGACAGCTTTCTGGAAACACCAGCTTCGCGCAGCTCAACGTTTATCTTCTCAACGAGAGTGGACATTGAATGGATGCCGCCGGCGTATTCGATGAATGCTCTTGCAACGATGGGCGCCGTAACCGGATCGGGCGTAATGACCTTAACGTCGTCGGCACGGGTTACGTTTCTGTAACCGAATGGCGCGTTTGACGGGTAAATCCCCTTGGCGGCCTTGGCTCGCATCCCCTTAGACGATTCTTCTCCGAGGTTCCAGGTCTGGTGCGAAGCTATCGTAACCTGATCGTCGAGGTCGCGGCGCTGCTCGGAGCTGAGAGTCTTGTTGAAGACCTTATTGTGCTTTGCCAGATGCAATTCGATCCCGAGCCCCACGATTTTTTCCTTGTCGTAGTGGTTACGGGTGAGTCGGTCTACCTTCTCGACAAGGATAATGTCAATGCGTTTATCGGCGGGTTTCTTCTTCTCATTGCGCAACAGTGTGACCATGTCGTTAAAATGGTCGCGTCCAGTCGTTCGCGCCGAGGCAATTTCGACAAACTCCCGTACAACCTTGATGCCCTTGCTGGCCGCATAACTGTCCAGAGTATACCTCTGAGCGTCAAGGGAGTATTTGTCTTCCTGGCTCTGTGTAGAAACACGAATATAGCTGACGGCCAGTTTCTCCTTCCTGACAGCCCCTATTGCTGGTTGTGTTCTGCGCTGATGAGCCATTTACTGTTCCTCAGTGGGTCGTGGAAGAGTTGAGCCAGTCGTTGAGGACGAGGAAGAAGCCGGCGACGTTCTGCGCCACCTCGTAGTCATCAGACAAGAGTGAATGTTCGGCATGGTCTGCCGTGTATGCCGGAGTGGCCCCCGTCGCATGATGGTTGTCGGTACGGTTGTGTAGGTGATCCAGTGCAGGCATCTCAGATTGGCTCCTTGGTAGCCTTTGTATCTTGCGGGGTTAATCACCTCGCGTCATTCATCGTAACTTAAGAGTACATGATAGGGTTCCGAAGTATCAAGGCCCTGGGTGAAGATTTATTGTGTTGACATGTCACAAATAATCAATAAAAACAACGCGTTAGAAGTGTAACCTCCTGAAAAGTGTTGAGTTGGCAGCACCGGTGGACATGTTGAAAAGGGCGGATCGTTAAACATAAATAATGTCTGTTGAACCAGCTATGCTATCGATTCTCGGGTTTTTATGGTATTGGCCAAGGATTTTTGATAAAAGGGGAGGGGGTTATCGTAGCGGTTGCCGGCTCTGTTGCCATGTGTATCCCGGAACCGATGAAAACAAAGGCCGCTCCCGCCAGGGGGAATCCTGAAGACATGGACGAGCCGACATGAGCTACAACGAATCTGATACAAGGTCCAAGCTGATTGACCCCGCCATACATGGCCGGGGTTGGTCGGAGGACCATATCAAGCGCGAGGAGAGCGCCGGGACCATCGAGATCGTGGCGGGCAAGGCTAAGCGCAATGCCAAGGGGAAGGTGGACTATACCCTGCGGCTCAAGGTGGCCAGCGCAACACAGCCGGTGGCTGTGGCGATCATCGAGGCCAAGGCGGAGAACAAGCACCCTGGCCATGGTCTGGAGCAAGCGAAGGCCTACGCCGCCTGCAAGAGGCTGAACGTACCTTTTGCCTTTTCCTCCAACGGCCACCAGTTCGTCGAGTACGATCACTTTTCGGGCAAGACTTCTGCTCCCCGCCCCATGACCGACTTTCCTTCCCCTGAAGACCTGCGTCACCGCTACGAGAAAGGGATGGGCTTCTCGTTGGATTCTCCGGCGGCGAAGCCGCTGCTGGCACCGTACCATGGCGGTGAGGCTGGGCGGCGCTACTACCAGGATGCTGCCATCCGTGCCGTTCTGGAGAAGATTGCCCGTTGTGACGCCCAGGGAGAGCCGAAGAGAGCACTCCTGTCACTGGCCACCGGAGCTGGCAAGACCTTTATCGCCGTCAACCTCCTCAAGAAGATTGCCGACGCCGGCCAGCTGCGCCGGGCTCTGTTCGTCTGCGACCGGGACGAGCTCCGTACCCAGGGGCTGGCCGCCCTGCAGAAGGTATTCGGCTCAGATGCCATGGCTGCCACCGGCAGCAACCCGGAAAAGAACGCCCGCGTGGTCGTTGCGACCTACCAGACCTTGGACGTGGACTCGGATGAGGCCGACGCCAACTTCCTGACCAAGAACTACCCGGAGAACTACTTTTCCCACATCGTCATCGACGAATGTCACCGCTCGGCCTGGGGCAAATGGTCACAGGTGCTGACACGCAATCCCGAGGCAATCCAGGTTGGCCTGACAGCCACCCCGCGCAAGATAAAGTTCCCCAAGGGAAGTAAGGAGGCCGACGCCGACGCCCAGATTTGCGCGGACAACTACAGGCACTTCGGCGAGCCGGTCTACGAGTACGACATGGCCCAGGCCATCGAAGATGGCTACCTGGCCGCCTGTGAGATTATCAAAGGGCGGGTCAGTCTGGACGAAGATGCCTTGACCAGGGAAGAGATCCTCAAGCGGAAGGTCAAGGATGCCAAGACTGGCAAGGAAGTCGGCGCGGAGTCGGTCAAGGAGGAGTACGAAAAATTCAACTACGAGGGGTTGATTCTCCTGCCGGACCGGGTCAGCGCCATGTGCAAGGACCTGTTCGATTACCTGTGCGATACCGGCGGGCCGGAACAGAAGACCATCATCTTCTGCGCCCGCGACCGCCACGCCGACGATGTGGCGCGAGAGATGAACAACCTGTATGTGGCATGGTGCGCCAAAGAGGGTAAGACCCGCAAGGAGCCCTATGCCTTCAAGTGCACGGCGGCCAACGACGGCAATGACTACCTGCCTGACCTGAAGGGTGCGTCGCGGCACCACTTTGTCGCCACCACCGTGGACCTGCTGACCACAGGAATCGACGTCCCCTGTGTGCGGAACATAGTCTTTTTCAAGTACGTCAAGTCCCCCATCTCCTTCTACCAGATGATTGGCAGGGGCACTCGCATCGACATCACCTGTGACAAGCTGATGTTCCGGGTCTACGACTACACCAATGCCACCCGTCTGTTTGGCGAGGATTTCGTGACTCCTCCACCACGCCCCCCCGGTCCAGGGGGAGGCGGAGGCGATGGGCCTACCATCATACAGGTGGAAGGTTTCGAGGTTGCGGTGACGCCGGCTGGGCGCTACATCGTGACCCAGGTTGACGGCAAGGCGATGCCGGTGACAGTGGAAGATTACAAGGCCCGGCTGGCCGAGAAAGTCGTGGAAGAAGCTCCCACCATCGAGACGTTCCGCACCCGCTGGATCGAGCCGGCCAACCGCCAGCCTCTGATCGACCGGCTGATAACTTCGGGGTATAACCCCCGCGTGCTGCGCATGGTCGAGGAGATGGAGGCATACGACCTGTTCGATGTGCTGGCGGACGCCGCCTATGGGGCAGCGCCACGCACCCGCATCGACCGTACCGAGGCCTTTACGTACAAGAATGAGTTGTGGCTGACCAGCCTACCGGTGTCGGCGACTGCCGTTATCAAGGCCGTGGCCCGACAGTTCGAGATGGGGGGCACCGAGGGGCTGGAGAATAAGGAGATCTTCCGGACACCGGAAGTGGCCAAGGCGGGCGGGCTGGCAGGGCTGAAGGCTGCCGGGAACCCGGCGGAGCTGCTGATAGAGACTAAGGCGAGGATGTTCGCGGCATGAGTATAGATGAGGCACAGAAGCTGCCTGCCGAATGGCGGTGGGCAACAGTGGGAGCGGTCTGCACGTCTCTCGACTACGGGTATACTGCAAGTGCAGACTTTGCGGTTTCTGAACCGAAGTTCTTGCGTATCACCGACATCCAGGACGGATCGGTTCGATGGGATTCAGTCCCAGGATGTAAGATTACTGAACCTGATGAAGAGGCCAACCGACTCCATGATGGTGATATTGTCTTCGCCAGGACAGGTGGCACTACCGGAAAAAGTTATCTCATAAGAAAGCCACCCCGCGCGGTCTTTGCTTCATACCTTATACGCCTACGGCCAAATGTTTTGGTCACATCCGACTTCCTGTACATGTTTTTTCAAAGCGATCTATACTGGGCTCAAGTATGGGCAAACGCTCGTGGGGGCGCTCAGCCGAATGTCAATGCCACTATTCTAGGTTCTCTCAGTTTACCTCTCCCTCCTCTCCCCGAACAGAAGCGCATCGCCGCGATCCTGACCGAGAAGATGGTGTCTGTCGAGAAGGCACAGGCGGCGGCAGAGGCACGGCTGAAGGCGGCCAAGGAGCTGCCAGCTGCGTATTTGCGGGAGGTGTTCGAGAGCGAAGAGGCGAAGGGGTGGCCTGTTAAGAAGATAGGAGCCTTCGCAAAGGTACAGTCTGGATACGCATTCAAGAGTGAATGGTTTGCGAAGTCAGGAATACGTTTGCTTCGCAACGCAAACGTATTCCAAGGATACCTTGATTGGAAGGATGTCGTGCATCTTCCAGAAGATCGTCTGCATGAATTCCCTTCGTACGAGATGTTTGAAGGAGACATAGTCCTGTCCCTTGACCGTCCGTGGGTTTCCAATGGACTCAAGGTGGCAAGGCTTACAGATAAGGACTTGCCGTGTCTGCTCCTCCAACGAGTAGGTCGTTTCAGCATCAACGATGGCCTTGATCCCGATTATCTTTTCATTTTCGTGAACTCACCAGGATTCATAGATGAGATAACTGGCCATGACCAAAGCCTTGGAGTCCCTCACGTTTCTCCGAAGCAAATCGAAGCTATAGACATTCCTGTGCCGCCAACGGCTCGACAGCAAGAGATTGCACAAGAACTGAGGCTCAAGAAGGTAACCACCGTGAGTATCACCAAAATGCTAGAAGATGAATTGACGGCAATAAGTCGCATGCCCGCCATTTTGCTACGGCAGGCATTCCAAGGAGAGCTATAGCATGACAAGTATTGGGATGCTGGAAGTAAGTTTGGGAAAAGCGCTGAGGCCCAAGGTCTCCAAAATCCAAGTGTAATCAACAAGCATGGGGAAATGGGGAATATGTCATATATGCGGGGAAGAAACTCAGCTAACCTACGAGCATGTGCCCCCCAGAGCTGCGTTCAATGACAAGCCGATTGTCCTAGCTAACATAGAGAAAATTTTTTCGGCGGATGATATCGAAGTACTGGATACCCCGAGAGGGAGGGTGAATCAAAAGGGTGCTGGGGCATACACACTATGTTCAACATGCAACAATAATACAGGCGCGTGGTACGGTAATGCTTTTGTTGACTGGACATACCAAGGGCTGACTCTAAGCGATCATGTACTGCAAGCACCATCGCTATACCACATATTTCGAATCTTCCCTCTGCGAGTAATAAAACAGGTCCTTTGCATGTTTTTCAGTGCAAACGGTGATCGGTTTCATGAAGTCCATCAAGATTTGGTGCGGTTAGTATTGAACCGCTTGGACAATGGGCTCCATCCACGCATCAGAATCTATACTTTTCTGAATACATCCTCAAGGTTTCGTCAAACAGGAATATCTGGGCTGATGACGTTCGACGGAGGCCATAAATTATTTAGCGAAATAGCGTCGTTCCCATTAGGGTATGTAATGACTATCAATTCCCCGCCGCCTGACCCGAGGCTTGTTGACATTTCTTTTTTTGCTAATTGCAGATTCAATGATTGGAAAGATATTCCTCTACGATTACCAATACTGCCTGTTTACACCGCGTTCCCTGGTGATTATAGACCGCGAGATGAAATTGCTCCACTACTACAAAGAAATGAGAATTAATAAGAGGAGAAAATGGCGCGAGGCAGAAAGAAGAGTGAGAACGGCAACGGTAACGGCAAGTCCTTAGCCACCCAGCAGTCAGTCAACTCGGCGGTCAAGAGCATCTGCGACATTATGCGCCGCTCCAACTGCGCCGGCGCCATGCAGTACGTCCCGGAGCTGACCTGGATACTGTTCCTGCGCATCCTGGATGACCATGAGACCAGAGAAGCAGAAGAGATGGAAGCATTGGGGCTGGAGTTCAATCCTTCGCTGGCGGCGCCGTACCGCTGGCACGACTGGGCGGCTCCCTTCGACGCTGTCGTAACGGTCCATCGTGAAGCTGGCCACAAGCAAGGCTGGAAGCGGAAGGAGACGCACGCTGACGGCAGTTCCGGTGACTTCTTCCGCTTCATCAACAGTGAGCTCCTGCCGCACCTGAGGGGACTGAAGGACAAGTCAGGGGCCACACCCCGCCAAAAGGTCATAAGCGAGATCATGTCCGATGTGGAGCGAGTCCGGATCGACACCGAGCGGAACTTCTGTGAGGTGCTCGATAAGGTCCACGACATCAGCGTGGACAGCGTGGATGACACCCACGTATTCACCATTTCCCAGGTGTACGAAGGGCTGCTCCTCAAGATGGGGGAGAAAGGTGGCGACGGCGGCCAGTTTTTCACGCCCCGTGAGGTAATCCGTGCCATGGTGCGGGCCGTCGACCCGAAGGTGGGGGAGACGGTCTACGATCCAGGGTGTGGGACGGGGGGATTCCTGGCTCAGAGCCACGAATACATGCGGGCTGAGCTGGGGGCGGATGCCCAGGCCGAGCAGATCGACACACTCAAGCACAAGACCTTCTTCGGCAGGGAGAAGGAAAACCTGATCTACCCCATTGCCTTGGCCAACCTGGTATTGCACGGCATCGACCAGCCCAACCTGTGGCATGGCAACACCCTGACGAACGAGAAAACGTATGACGGCCTGTTTGTCACCGCGCCGGCACAGTTTGACGTGATTCTGACGAACCCACCTTTTGGTGGGAAGGAGGGGAAGGCGGCCCAGACAAACTTCGCTTACAAGACCGGCGCTACCCAGGTGCTGTTCCTCCAGCATGTCATCGACAACCTGAAGGATGGAGGACGCTGCGGCATCGTGCTAGACGAGGGGGTGCTGTTCCGCACCAACGAAACCGCTTTCGTGCAGACCAAGCGCAAGCTGCTGGAGGAGAACAACCTGTACTGCATCGTCAGCCTTCCCGGTGGGGTGTTCACGGCGGCAGGCGCGGGCGTCAAGACCAACCTCCTGTTTTTCAAGAAGGGCGAGCATACGGAGAATATCTGGTACTACGACCTGTCAGGCATCAAGGTCGGCAAGAAGAGCCCGCTGACCCTGGACAAATTTGAAGAATTCTTCCGGCTGCTGCCGACTCGGGGCGACAGCGAGCAGAGCTGGACCGTGGACATGACGGCCCGCAAGCAGAAGGCCCGCGAAGAGGCCGAGCCGTACAAGCAGCAGGCCAGTAAGAAGGAGCGGGAGGCTGCCCAGTGGTCGGACCGGGCCAAGGAGCTGAAGAAGGCCAAGCCGGTTGACGACAAGGCCGTGGCCGGGGCGCTGCAGAAGGCGGCGGAACTGAGCAAGGAAGCCAGGGAGCAGGCGGCCAAGGCGGAAGAGATCGGGAACGCTGTCTACGACCTGAAGGCGGTCAACCCCAACGCCAAGGCCGAAGAGGACAAGCGGACACCGCTGGAACTGCTGGACTTCATCGAAGCCAAGGGGCGAGAGATCGCCGAGGCGCTGGCGGCACTGCGGGGATAGAAATCTGGAAGATGATCGGCAAAAAGGCCGGCAGACTAACAATCAATTTTCCGCTTTTCTTGTTTTAAGTTAAAAGCTTAAATGTGACATTTGACCGGCATTAATATCGGCAATAAACCTGGCAACGCGTCATCTCCCCGGTGAGCAGTAGCAATACCCGCTTCCTCCAGTCGGCGGAAGCGCTGTTCGCCGACTGGCCCTTTGCGGCGTGACCGAATCTGAAATCAGCCTAAATGCCAACAGTATAAATAACGTAGTTATTTATGTGGCGACGATGGGGTAGTCGTCGCCATTGACTATGCCTCATTGCGATGGAGATGATATGACCAAAGCAGACCTTGTAGACAAGATTCACGCGGTGGTGGGATACTCGATCAAGGAATCCGTCGACATATTGGAAACGGTCCTCAGCCTCATGAAGGATACACTGGAAAAGGGCGAGAAGATAAAGATTGCCGGCTTCGGCAATTTTGAGATCAGACAAAAGGCCGACCGCCGCGGGCGCAATCCCCAGACGGGCGAGGCAATCACTATCACATCTCGGCGGGTATTGACGTTCAAGCCCAGCACCGTCCTCAAGCAGGCCATAAACAAAGAAAGGCCGTCAGGCGGCACATTACTGTGATCCCCGACGGCCCATCCCCACGAACGCTCCTCCCATCCTTTCTGGATTGTTGGCACTGACAGCAATAATGGCCAGGGCTCTGGCCATTATTGCAACGCTATCGGGCTGCCCCCAGTGCCTCAGCTCAGGTCGTCATCTTTTTCCTCGTCATGTTCATAGCTGTAACACCTTAAGAAACACGATTCGCGACTGGAGCGATGCATCATGACCTCCTCGCATGTGCAAATGAAGTCACCGGTTTCATAATCTTTTTCGTTAAACATGCAATCCGTACAGTCACAAATGAGAATGGGTGCCATGCTGTGCTCTCCTTTGCAGGTTAATGTTATTCTATTCAGCACCCTTCGTGCCAGCAGCTATGCACAGGTAACAAGCTGTTTTTATTTGCGCGACACAAAATCCAGGATCGCACCCTTGTCAATCCATTGACAGCAACGACGGATTGCTGACAGCTGCTGGGCAGGAGAGGGCGTCCGGATCGGTTAAAGACCGAGCACCCTCTCCAAGACTTATTGAATCTGCCTAAACACCAACAGTATAAATAACGTAGTTATTTATGAGGCGAAGACTCCTCTGCCAATGCCCTCAGCCTTTTTTCGAGTTCGGCCTTGTGGTGCTCGATATTGCCGGCGAACCCTGCGCCGTAAACAAAGTCCCGCAGTTCCGTTTCTTCGGCTGCCGCCACAGGTGTCTCGGTCGCCGGAGTGCTTGCCTCATGCGCCGGCAGGCTCGTCTCAATTGCGGCGGGCCGGGTAATGGGAATCAGAACGTCGTCCGGCAGGTTTGAATCCCCCCTGCAGCTGGTTCTAGGCTCCGGCACGTAGGCGTTGGGGTCCACGTAGTGGCCATTTTCAATCACCAACCCGACAGACTTCGCCAGCAAATCCAGGTTGTTGCGCGCACGGGCTTTGGCAATCAGGTAGTCCGCTGCCTTCTTCATCCGGTCGAACACATCCTTGGTCAGCTGCTTCTGACCGTTAGGGTAGCGCACATAGAGAATGTTGCGGTATATAGGCAACGTCAGATAGCGCTTTTTCTTCAGCAGCTTGTGTTTGATCACATCCTTGAGCACCACCCGCTCAATCCACGACCGTCCCGAGCCATTGACCACCCATTCGCGGCGAGCTGCCGACATCTGCGCAAGCTGCATCCGCAGAGCCTCCTCATTGCACCACAGATAATTGCGAATTATCAGCAATACCCAGTACTCCAGGCGGGTGACGGGATAGGACAGCCACCCTGTCTGCACACCATTCGTGGTCCTGATCTGCCAGCGGCGGAGAAGCTTGATCGGTAGGTCGAGTTGGTGGGCAAGCAGAACCAGAGAAGCTGCCAGCAGGTGGCTAAAGTTCCCCATGATAAGTTTGCGGCGCTGCAAGGGTTTGGTGCCGCCGCCCTTCGGTTTTTCTTCGAATTCGTCCATAAATATCTCCTTTGAGAGAGTGATACTGCTTATGGACGGAATCAGACGACAGGCAAGATTTTTACAATGATGGACGAAAAAACGCCGCAAACCCTTTTGGGGTTCGCGGCGTTTTTTGGCATTGACGGGTGAGTCTCAAGCGTGGTGATAATAGTGGGCCAAATCTGCCATCAATAGCCGGTAATACGGGGTGATAGATTTGCGCGATGCCTCAAAGCTACGAATGTAGTCGGACTCGCACAGTCCTCGCGCTATTGCATCCCCGTAGGTTGCAAAAAGGTACTGAGCCATTTGGGTTGGGTGACCGGCAGCGTAGGCAATGCAGCTAGTTATCGGTTGTGCCATGTGTTGATGTAGCTTCAGGTAATGATAGTTCTTGCCATAAAATATCCGGGGTGTTGCCGTGTGGAACCGAAAAATCATCTCGTCGGCTAGTTTCTGCAGGTACGCAATCCCTGTAGAGTTGATTGCTCCAGATAGATCGGAGTCACGGCTTATACCAGCGTGTGGCAGCTTTGCAGAATCTGCTATAACGAGCTTGATGCTGTCATAGAGCAGCTTTAGCTCGCCGTCGTGCATCAGCAGGTTCGGTGTGCCCGTGATACCATCCTCGCAGTACCTGCTCCAAATGTCCCTGACCGCCTCTGCCGTTGTGACGCGAATCGCCAGTTCGTCGTCTGGAGCGAGAGGGACACCATTAAGATCTATGATGTACTCCGTAGCCTCAGCCTTAGCGGCAGAAAAAAGCTCATAGCCGGTTTCCTGGATGCCAAAAGGCATGTTGTCCAGCACATAATTACCGCAATCGTAACAGCCGATGGCGTACCAGATGCAGCGATCACTCGTAGCGGTACCGGGCTGTTCGAAGTCAATGTCGATGACCCTCATGTCTCGCCAATCGTAGGTTACGTCAGCGTCGGGCGCACATGTGCAGGTGTGGAAACGTGCTCTGAGGGCATCGTGTTTTGCGGTCGGAATTCTCCAAGCCATTCATTGCCTCCATGTTGATATGGGTGGTCAGACTCGGTAGTTGTCATGGGCGCAGCCGTCGGCCGGCGCCCATGCTCAATCGTCAATTGCCTTTTTTTAGTTGAACCAGGCTGAGGCGGAGATAGACTGCCGTTGCGAGCGAGTACGCTGCATACAACGATGCTCCTATGGGAGTTATGTTTATGAGATGCAGAGACGACAGGAGATGAATGCTTATGGCAAGGTACTCCATGGAGCAAGATGCCATTTGGTGGTAGTGGTGCAGTTTTTCGCCATTTTGGGCTTGAGCGCCCATATATCCTCCTCGATAGATGCTTCCGGTTGCTGGTTAAACCTCCTTTCGTTTGGGTTTGCCGGGTCTGTCGCATTCGCTGGTGGGACTGGTATTGTCCACGACCAGCTGTATCAGGTGCCGGCGGTTCAGGCGAAACGAATGGTAGATTTCTGCTGCTGCCCGGGCAGGGAAAAGGTCCTCCAGGTTGTCAATTGTCACAGCTCCGGTCGGGAAGACAATCAGGAGGTCAGTGTCGCATGGCGGCCATTGTTCCGTGCTTGGCCTGGCGTAGAATGCGATGCCGTTTGCTCGTATTTCAACGGCAACCATTTTCCCCTTTGTGGGGGGACGAACTTCGTCCGTGTGCACAAAGTCTTTGACCAGGACGAGCATCTTGCCAGTCTTCTCCGCCAGCCGCCAGCGGGGATTTGCATTATCTGTCACACAACGCTCCTCTGTTTTTCACGACAAGCCTACATCAACTTGCGAGACTTGATAAAATCGAGCAGCGCAGGTCGTGAAACGTTCAGAATCCTTGCGATTGCCGCTTTTGCCACGCGATGCCGCAATAGCTCCCTTATCTGCTCCTCCCTTCCATCCAACTTGGACTTGCTGGTGCTTCCGCGTGGGCGGCCCAGAGGTTTACCTTCTGCTCGGCGCCGACCGAGGGCCTCTTTGGTCCTCGAAGATATCAGCTCCCGCTCAACCTCCGCAGCCAGTGAAAAGGCAAACGCCAAGACGCGAGATGTCATGCTGCCGTCAAGCTTGTAGTCTCCCTTGATGGAAAAAGTTGTAACTCCCTTTCTTGTGAGGATTGATAGGATCTCCATGACCTCGAGCATGGAGCGTCCCAGCCTCGACAACTCCGCGACAATCAGGATGTCGCCCTTCTTCAGTCGATCGATTAGGCTGGCCAGTTCCCGCTTTTGCCATGAAACTGTTCCTGACACTGTTTCTTCTACAAAGTCCACGTTGCCGAGCTTCTGGCGGTTAGTATATTCGAGGATGGCGTACTTCTGATTTTCCCCATCCTGTCGACTGGTTGAGACACGGATGTATCCGTATACTGCCATTTTTGATCCTCATAGACGCTCTGTAGGTGAAATATTGCTTTATTATATCATTATTTACAATTATCGTAAATAAAAACACAAGTATTATGCCTACGTTTATGGATAATAAAAAACGGACGTTTTTAACGTCCGTTCTCGATTATTCAAGAAAGTCGATTGTTGGCTTGCAGAGTAGCACAAAAGGGTTTGACATTATTAACTAAGACATGCTAAGAGCTTATCACCTAGAAATATTAACACATCAGTAGGACAGCAGTGGGCAAACAAGGGGACGGAGTAACGGAACGTTTTCCTCATTTTTTGTGTAGTGACAGAGTTGGTTACATACTTTTTCACCTGGGGAGGAATTGGGTGACAATACGAACTTCAAAACGAATTATGCACTTTGGAGCCGTTCTCTGCGCGTTCATGACGCTGTCACTCATGATGGTAAGTAAGGTGGCATGGGGGAGTTCAGGACAGTATGTGTGCGAACCATCGATGCCCGGTGGGACATGGGTGGAAACGAGCTATACAATGTACAATGCTCAGGGATGCCAAGCTAATAATGCCCTTGGTAATCTCATTCACTTGACCAGCGATACTATAAATGGCAGTACGCGCACGTATTTGTCTGCCATTGGCTACTGTGACACATATGCCGGACCTAATATTGTTGGGAAATCACCATGGGGTTGTGAAACAGTTGCCAGTGGCACACCAGCTGAAGCACCTCTCCCGAGCAGAACTTCAGGTGGGAATTATTGTATCTGGGTTACCGATCGTTATTTGATTGATGATGTTCGTCATTATACCTATACAGAACCTATATTGTTTATGGATGAAAAGAAAACATGGGAATACCGCTGCCAGTGCAACCTCACCGTCAACAGTTTTACCGGCGACAAGACCTCATTCAACCCCGGAGCCGGCCAGACCTTGAACTTTTCCATGGCCTTTACCGAGACCTACAACAACCCGGTGACATGGACCATT
>NZ_BLIZ01000001.1:689377-694504 GCF_019972315.1 Geobacter sp. AOG1 | reverse complement strand
TGCCAGTGCAACCTCACCGTCAACAGTTTTACCGGCGACAAGACCTCATTCAACCCCGGAGCCGGCCAGACCTTGAACTTTTCCATGGCCTTTACCGAGACCTACAACAACCCGGTGACATGGACCATTACGGTTGGAGGCAAGTCTTTCAGTAACTCCGACCCGTCGCCTCCTGTTTGGGACGGCACGGGAGCGGATGGCAGGGTCGTCCAGCCCGGGACCTACCCCGCCACCCTTACCGCTTCCGTCAATGGGGGGTGTTCGCAGACCATGAATATCAACGTTGATGTCATTGAATCTGGATCTGGCCAATGCCCGATCACCGGCAAAATAGGGCCATAGCCATAATTCGACGTAAAGATAATAGTGAAGACATGATTTTTCCCAACTGAAGGAGAAGCACTTGAACATAGGGAATTCAGAACCTTGTGTAAAAAAATCGGTTTCTCTCGTCCTCTGCACGCTCATGGCGCTGTCGTTCATGCTCAGTTCCAGTGCGGCATGGGGAAGCTCGGCAAACCTGGCAAATGGTGAGTTGTCCCATGACCAGGGACTCCTGTCCCTCAGGGGCACGGCCATGTCGACAACCATCACCCTCTACTACAAGAGCCTTCGTTCCAAAACCGGCGTGATGGGGCAAGGATGGACCCACAGCTATGATATCGGTCTGACGTCTGGCAGCAGCGGCTGGCTGGTTTTCGCGGAAGGGCCCACATCCCGGCTGTATAAGCCCTCCGGCTCAATCTACCTGTCCCAATCCGGCGATTACTCCACCCTGGTGAAAAACGCCGACGGGACCTGCGTCATTACGGAACAGAGCGGCCTCACCCACCGGTTCGATCCGGCTGGGAAAATCGTTTCACGTACCGACAAGAACGGCAACACCATGACCTTTGCCTACACGGGGGGGAACCTGACCGGCATAACCGACGGCGCCGGGAGAACCACCACTCTCGCCTACGATGCCAACAACGTTCTCACCTCCATCACCGATCCCAAGGGGAATGTCTATTCCTTCGCGTACACGACTGGTCTGCTCTCCTCCGTTACCAATCCCGATGGGGGGCAGTGGAGCTATACCTATGACGTCGGCGGCTTCATCCTCACTAAGACCGACCCCGCCGGCCGGGCCACGACCTACACCTACGACGCCAACCACAAGGTGATCTCGGGCACTGATCCGGCAGGAATAGCGAGAAGCGTCGTCTATCCCGCCTTGTCGGCAAGCGCCAGCGCCATCACCACCTTCACCGAGGCCGATGGCGGCATCTGGACCTACAACAACGACAGACCGAAGGGGACCCTTACCAGCAAGACCGACCCCTACGGCAACACCACGAGCTACACCTACGACGCCAACCGGCACATGCTGACCAAGACCGAGCCGGTGGTCGGTATCACCACCTACACCTACGACGCCAATGGCAACATGACGTCGGAGAAGAACCCCCTCAACCAGACCACCACCTACACCTACAACAGCCTCGGCCAGGTGCTGACCACTACCGGCCCCCAGGGGACCACCACCAACACCTACGACGGTAACGGCAACCTCCTTACCGCCACGGATACGGCCGGGGCGACCACCACCTACGAATACGACGCCAAAGGGAACATGACCAAGATCACCACCGCCAAGGGGCAGGTGACCACCATGACCTACGACAGCGCCGGGCTCCTCGCCTCCACCACCGACCCGACCGGCGCCGTCACCACCAGCACCTACGACGCCAATGGCAACCTTGCGACCCAGACCGACCCGGCTGGCAAGGTGACCACCTTCGAGTACGATGGCATGGACCGTCTCACCAGGGTCACCGACCCCCTTAACAACGTCACCACCTACGGCTACGACAAGCGGGGGAACCGGACCATCGTCACCGACGCCAACGGCACCACCACCACCTACACCTACAACGACGAGGGGCAGGTACTCACGAGCACCGACGCCCTCGGGAAGGTCACCACCTACACTTACGGCACTACCGGCTGCACGAGCTGCGGCGGCGGGGTGGACAAACTGACGGCACTCACCGACGCCAAGGGGCAGACCACCAGCTGGCAGTACGACCTCCTCGGCCGACTCACCCGGGAGACCGACCCCCTGCAGAAAAACACCGCCTACCAGTACGACCCGGCGGGGAACTTGATCCTCAGGACCGATGCCAATGGCGTCGCCATCTCCTACGGCTACGACCCGCTGAAAAGGCTCACCGGCAAGAGCTACCCCGACGGAAGCAGTCTGAGCTACACCTACGATGCCGCCGGACGTGTCCAGACCGCCGCCAACGGCAACGTCTCCTATACCTACGCCTATGATGCCGCTGGCCGGACCACGAGCGTCATTGATTCCCGTGGCTATACCACCACCTATGAATACGACCAGGTGGGGAACCGGACCAAGATGACCTTCCAGCCGGGGACCGCCGACCAGCGGGTAACCACCTACGCCTATGACGACGCCGGCCGCCTGACCGGCATCACCTCCCCGGCGGGGACCTTCACCTACGGCTACGACACCCTCGGCCGGAGGACGTCGCTCGCCTACCCGAACCAGGTCACCGCCAGCTATGGTTACGACGACGGCGGCCGGCTCACCAGCCTCACCCATGCCGCCGGCGGCAACACCATTGCCTCCTTCACCTACACCCTCGACAAGGTGGGGAACCGGACGAGCAAGGCGGCGGCGGAGTTGGAAACCTACGCCTACGACCTCGTCTACCGGCTCCTTACCGTCACCTCGTCGAAGCCGGAAGCCTTCACCTTCGATGCCGTCGGCAACCGCCAGACCGGCCCCGGCGCCAAGGATACCGGCTATCTCTACAATGCCGGCAACCAGATGACCCAGGGGCGGCGGCTCGCCTATGGCTACGACAACGCGGGGAACCAGACCACCCGGACCGTCGCCGGTGCGACCGACCGGAGCTGGACCCAGAGCTGGGACTACGAGAATAGGCTTGCCACCGTGACCATGTCCAAGGGTGCGGAGACGCGGATCGTCACCTTCCTCTACGACCCGCAGGGGCGGCGCATCTGGAAGCAGCTCACCACCACCGTCGATGGCATTGCCGCGACCAGCAGCTGGCGGTACGTCTACGACAACGACAACATCCTGCTCGAAATCTACACCGACCCGAGCGGCGCGGTCGAGAAGACCTTCTACACCCATGGTGCAAACGTGGATGAGCACCTTGCGCTGGAGCGGAATGGCCAGTTCTACTACTATCACGCTGACGGGTTGGGGAGTGTCACTACCATCACAGACGCCAACCACAACGTCGTACAGAGCTATGCATACGACTCCTTCGGGATGGTGAAGCCATCAACTGCTTTCAGGAACAGTTATACCTATACCGGCAGGGAGTGGGATAAGGAGACGGGACTCCATTACTATCGCGCACGTTACTATGACCCGATGGAGGGGAGATTTGTTTCTAAAGATCCAAGCGGCTTTGATGGAGGCATAAATGTCTACGCCTATACCGATAACAATCCTATTAACTGGATTGACCCCGATGGGTTGGAAAGAGGAGCGCCATCCATAACTAAGCCACCAGGCAGTTTCAAAAGAATCTTGGATTATTTCTACACTGATTTATACAGATTTATAAACAATGACATGCCTAATTCCAGAGTTGATGTTGTTATGAAGTACGAAGCAGTGGCATTGGAAGCAGCATTACTTTCCGGAAGCGCGTTAGAAATAGAAGTAAATGTGTTATCGAAAGGAAATGTGTGTAAGATAATAAGTAAACGTTTAAAAATTGGTTCAAGAATGGACCCGGCTCATCACGGAAAAGGATGGGGGCATTTTCATTTCTGGAAGTGGTAAGGAGGCTGCGATGAAATTTATCAAGCCAAATTTTGCAAAAGGCGAGATTGAATTACGAGTTGAGAACGATGAAGTCTGCATCTATGCAACTTCTGCAGGATTGGAAAAGTTGGCAAGCTTTTGCAATGAATTGATATCCAATCCGCGAAAAGGGCACATTCACCTTGAAGATTACGAATTACTTACAGAGAATTCGATGAAAGGTACAATTGCTTTGCTTGAAAAAAATTAAGATAGAGCCGTTATTTACCCATATCGAGCATCAGCTTCCGGAACAGATACACCTATACCGGCAGAGAGTGGGATAGGGAGGCTGGTCTGTACCATAACGGAGACAGATATTACGATCCTCTGGAAGGTCGGTTCATTTCCAAAGACCCATCTGGATTTGTGGCATCATTACCATCTGATGCTGGAGACACCGGCAGGAAATCTGTCGCAGATTATGCAGCATATAAACAGCGCCTATACCACCAAGAACACTCTCGTTGCACTGCATACGGCAGGTTAGTCGCGCCCGGGGCCTATCCCGCCACCCTTACCGCATCCGTCAATGGAGGGTGTTCGGTAAGCAGGAATTTCAGCGTCGATGTGATTGAATCCGGCCAGTGCCCTATCAACACGCAATATAGGACACTAGGCAGGAGAGGACATGCAGATATTGCCCATCAGAAGGAGAATTTTGGTGAAGATAAAAATGCCAGGACCTTGTGTAAAAAAATCGGTTTTTCTCGCCCTCTGCACGCTCTTGACGCTGGCATTCATGCTCGGAAGCAAAGTGGCATTGGGAAGTTCGGGACAGTCCGTGTGCGACCCATCGACAGGCAACGGGTCGTGGTATTACAGCGGTACCACGTATGCAAATTGTGACAACAACCAGGGATGCGCGGGCCATTGGGCTTACGATACGGCGGATAAAGTATATTATGCTTGCACCGGCGTTAGCGACGGAATCTATTTAACGTGCGAAAGCATAAATGGCTCGACAAAAATTATCACTACGTATGGATATACCGTGGTTGCCGGGACGTACTTTGGCGCATACCACGACCACAGAAACGCTCCGGGCCAAATAGCGTCAGAGTGTTCATGCCCTGAAGGTTATACACCCTATCCTGATTACGGTAAATTCCTGATAGCTGCGTCAAATACCACCTATGAATACCGTTGCCAGTGCAACCTCACCGTCAACAGTTTTACCGGCGACAAGACCTCATTCAACCCCGGAGCCGGCCAGACCTTGAACTTTTCCATGGCCTTTACCGAGACCTACAACAACCCGGTGACATGGACCA
>NZ_BLIZ01000001.1:0-689367 GCF_019972315.1 Geobacter sp. AOG1 | reverse complement strand
TGCCAGTGCAACCTCACCGTCAACAGTTTTACCGGCGACAAGACCTCATTCAACCCCGGAGCCGGCCAGACCTTGAACTTTTCCATGGCCTTTACCGAGACCTACAACAACCCGGTGACATGGACCATTACGGTTGGAGGCAAGTCTTTCAGTAACTCCGACCCGTCGCCTCCTGTTTGGGACGGCACGGGAGCGGATGGCAGGGTCGTCCAGCCCGGGACCTACCCCGCCACCCTTACCGCTTCCGTCAATGGGGGGTGTTCGCAGACCATGAATATCAACGTTGATGTCATTGAATCTGGATCTGGCCAATGCCCGATCACCGGCAAAATAGGGCCATAGCCATAATTCGACGTAAAGATAATAGTGAAGACATGATTTTTCCCAACTGAAGGAGAAGCACTTGAACATAGGGAATTCAGAACCTTGTGTAAAAAAATCGGTTTCTCTCGTCCTCTGCACGCTCATGGCGCTGTCGTTCATGCTCAGTTCCAGTGCGGCATGGGGAAGCTCGGCAAACCTGGCAAATGGTGAGTTGTCCCATGACCAGGGACTCCTGTCCCTCAGGGGCACGGCCATGTCGACAACCATCACCCTCTACTACAAGAGCCTTCGTTCCAAAACCGGCGTGATGGGGCAAGGATGGACCCACAGCTATGATATCGGTCTGACGTCTGGCAGCAGCGGCTGGCTGGTTTTCGCGGAAGGGCCCACATCCCGGCTGTATAAGCCCTCCGGCTCAATCTACCTGTCCCAATCCGGCGATTACTCCACCCTGGTGAAAAACGCCGACGGGACCTGCGTCATTACGGAACAGAGCGGCCTCACCCACCGGTTCGATCCGGCTGGGAAAATCGTTTCACGTACCGACAAGAACGGCAACACCATGACCTTTGCCTACACGGGGGGGAACCTGACCGGCATAACCGACGGCGCCGGGAGAACCACCACTCTCGCCTACGATGCCAACAACGTTCTCACCTCCATCACCGATCCCAAGGGGAATGTCTATTCCTTCGCGTACACGACTGGTCTGCTCTCCTCCGTTACCAATCCCGATGGGGGGCAGTGGAGCTATACCTATGACGTCGGCGGCTTCATCCTCACTAAGACCGACCCCGCCGGCCGGGCCACGACCTACACCTACGATGCCAACCACAAGGTGATCTCCGGCACCGATCCGGCAGGGATAGCGAGAAGCGTCGTCTATCCCTCCTTGTCGGCAAGCGCCAGCGCCATCACCACCTTCACCGAGGCCGATGGCGGCATCTGGACCTACAACAACGACAGATCGAAGGGGACTCTTACCAGCAAGACCGACCCCTACCTCAACGTCACGAGCTACACCTACGACGCCAACCGGAACATGCTGACCAAGACCGAGCCGGTGGTCGGGACGACGACCTACACCTATGACGCCAACGGCAACATGACGTCGGAGAAGAACCCGCTCAACCAGACCACCACCTACACCTACAACGGCCTCGGCCAGGTGTTGACCAGCAGCGGCCCGCAGGGGACCACGACCAACACCTACGACGGAAGCGGCAACCTCCTCACCGCCACCGACGCGGCCAATGCGACCACCACCTACGAATACGACGCCAAAGGGAACATGACCAAGATCACCACCGCCAAGGGGCAGGTGACCACCATGACCTACGACAGCGCCGGGTTCCTCGCCTCCACCACCGACCCGACCGGCGCTGTCACCACCAGCACCTACGACGCCAACGGCAACCTGGCGACCCAGACCGACCCGGCCGGCAAGGTGACCACCTTCGAGTACGACGGCATGAACCGGCTCACCAAGGTCACCGACCCTCTCGGCAACGTCACCACCTACGGCTACGACAAGCGGGGGAACCGGACCACCGTCACCGATGCCAACGGCAACACCACCACCTCCACCTACAACGACGAGGGGCAGGTACTCACGAGCACCGATGCCCAGGGGAATGTTACCACCTATACCTATGGCACCAGCGGCTGCACCAGCTGTGGCGGCGGGGTGGGCAAACTGACGGCGCTCACTGACGCCAAGGGGCAGACCACCAACTGGCAGTACGACCTTCTCGGCCGGCTCACCCGGGAGACCGACCCCCTGCAGAAGAACACCGCCTATCAGTACGACCCTGCCGGGAACATGATCCTCAGGACCGACGCCAATGGCGTCGCCATCTCCTACGGCTACGACCCGCTGAAAAGGCTCACCGGCAAGGGCTATCCCGACGGGAGCAGCCTGACCTACACCTACGACACCACCGGCCGCATCCAGACCGCCGCCAACGGCAACGTCTCCTACACCTACGCCTATGATGCCGCTGGCCGGACGACGAGTGTCACCGACTCCCGCGGCTACACCACCACCTACGAGTACGACCAGGTGGGGAACCGGACCAAGATGACCTTCCAGCCCGGCACCGCCGACCAGCGGGTAACCACCTACGCCTATGACGACGCCGGCCGCCTGACCGGCATCACCTCCCCGGCGGGGACCTTCACCTACGGCTACGACACCCTCGGCCGGAGGACGTCGCTCGCCTACCCGAACCAGGTCACCGCCAGCTATGGTTACGACGACGGCGGCCGGCTCACCAGCCTCACCCATGCCGCCGGCGGCAACACCATCGCCTCCTTCACCTACACCCTCGACAAGGTGGGGAACCGGACGAGCAAGGCGGCGGCGGAGTTGGAAACCTACGCCTACGACCTCGTCTACCGGCTCCTTACCGTCACCGCCACCAAGCCCGAGGTCTTCAGCTACGACGCAGTGGGGAACCGTCAGACCGGCCCCGGCGCCAAGGACACCGGCTACCTGTACAATGCCGGCAACCAGATGACCCAGGGGCGGCGGCTCGCCTACGGCTACGACAACGCGGGGAACCAGACCACCCGGACCGTCGCCGGTGCGACCGACCGGAGCTGGACCCAGAGCTGGGACTACGAGAACCGGCTTGCCACCGTGACCATGTCCAAGGGTGCGGAGACGCGGATCGTCACCTTCCTCTACGACTCGCAGGGGCGGCGGACATGGAAGCAACTGACCACCACCGTCGACGGCGTTGCCGCGACCAGCAGCTGGCGGTACGTCTACGACAACGACAACATCCTGCTCGAAATCTACACCGACCCGAGCGGCGCGGTCGAGAAGACCTTCTACACCCATGGTGCAAACGTGGATGAGCACCTTGCGCTGGAGCGGAATGGCCAGTTCTACTACTATCACGCTGACGGGTTGGGGAGTGTCACTACCATCACAGACGCCAACCACAACGTCGTACAGAGCTACGCGTACGACTCCTTCGGGATGGTCAAGCCCGCAACCGGCTTCCGCAATAGCTACACCTACACAGGCAGGGAGTGGGATAAAGAGACGGGACTTTACTACTACCGTGCTCGCTACTATGACCCGATGGAGGGAAGATTAATCTCAAAAGACCCAATCTCCTTCGCTGGGGGGGACGTTAATCTCTATGGGTACGTTCAAAATAATCCAATCAACTATATCGATCCGACAGGGTTAGCTACTGTAACTAGTAATCCGTATATAGATGCTGATATGTTTTTTGATTACGTGGTTAGGACGATAAGAGTTAAAACAAATAGCTTAATGCGACCGCTTTGCAGGAAAGCCTGCGAATACTATTTTGATAAAATTGCGAGTAAATTGCGTGTAAAAGGACTTGCAAAGGAATGCGTCAATGAAGTTAAACCAGATATTTGTTCTGAACTGTGTGACAATAGACTTTTTAATGATGGGATAGATAATGATGTGCTTGATATTTATAATAATGGAATAACAAGTAATAAATAATAGGGGTTAAATAATGAAGCGTATTATTGTTTATATTTTGTTGATTATTTTAGGATATATATTTTTTCCAGTTGTTAGTGGTGGAATAAGTGGTGCATATTTTGTTGCTAAGGTGAATAGCGATATTACCTTGCAGGCTAAAATTAATAAAATATATAAGGATTATCCAAATAGTTTAAGTAATAACATTGATAGAAAACGTATTGTATATATGGCTTATTCAGAACGCATGACAAATACTGATAGATTAATAATAATTTCACTTATTAACATAGTAACATTTTCAGTTATTGGACTTGTCTATGGTTTTGCCTTGCGGAGTTATTTGCTATCAGGAGTTATTCCTTGTTTTATGTTAATGTTGACTTTACAATCATTTAGTTCAGATTATTTGATAATTAATAACAAAGTTGCTACTGTTATTTTTGGCTTACTGATTCAAATAATAACTATTTATTTATTTTCATATCTTGGCTGTGCCATAAAAAACAGGATGCAAAAGAGAAGCTCATAGGGGACATCCCTGACACAATACAAACAGCACTTATACCACCTGAGAACACGTAAAAGCAAAGATAGGTTCAATACTATTAGCCATTTGCACTGCATACAAGGAGTGGCAAGATGAAAAAAACCGGGATCGTGGTGACCATTCTCGTGCTGGTGGGGGCGCTCCTGCTCCCCTGGTCAGGTGCATGGGCGGCAACTGACGGCTTTTACCAGCTTTCGGAAACGACTGCTGCCTGGGATGGCACGGACGAAAGCCGCACGAAGGCGCCGACCCCCGACTATAACTACACCTACGGCGATGAGTCGAGCGTCACCTACTCCCTCCCGTGGGTCTTCACCTTCTACGGCCAGAGCTACGGCGCCATCACCGCCGATACCAACGGCAACGTTTGGTTCACCGCAGCCGGCTCTGCCCACTCTTTCAACCTCACCACCACCGGCCGCGGCCCGGTCATCGCCGCCTGGAACAACGACCTCTCCTCCTACTTCTACGGCGGTGTCTTTGTGCAGCACAAGACCAACCCGGAACGGGTGGTGGTCGAGTGGCAGACCGAGACCTACACCGAGCAGGGATATTATCGTCCCAACACCTTCGAAGTGGTGATCTTCCAGAACGGCACCGTCCGCTTCGACTACAAGTCCTTCACCACCGCCTATGGCAAGGACTTCGAGTCAGGGATTTCCAAGGGAGACGGGAGCACTCCTCTCAACATCACCGCGAATTACGGCAATGTCTCTTCTCTGGCTGGCCGGTCGTTTGTGATTGGTGTGCCTCCCATAGTGAATGTCGATCCGCACGCGCCCCTCACCAATGGTTCCAGTGCAACCTTCAACGGTTCCATGACGGAAGGGGCGACGGTGTCAGCCACCGTCAACACGACCGCCGTGGTGGGGACGGTATCCTATCCGACAGCAACCACCTGGAGCCTCACGGTGAACGGGCTTATGGAGGGAGAAAACGTTCTTGCCATCACGGCTACCAACCAGTCCGGGATCAGCACCACCACCCAGAAGACCGTGACCAGAGATAGTACTCCGCCGACCGTCCACATCATCGCACCGACCGGATTCATCCGCGAGGCAACGCCGGTTCTCAGATATACCGTGAGCGATGGAGATATAACGGTAATTGTCGACAACAATACGGTATCCAAGGTTGCTGGAGATCGTCTCGATACTCTAACTACCGGCGGCATCCACTCGCTTCGGGTGGAATCGCGCGATTTGGCAGGGAATATCGGCTTCGCCGAAAATGTCTTTACGGTTGACACAACCCTTCCTTATCCGTCGCCCCTAGCGGTGGACCGTATTGGCGTTTCCCACGGCAACGGCGAGTGGGACCTTGACTCGAACGGCAACGGCGCATGGGATGTTGGAAACAGTGCGTTTACGTTCGGCATGCCAGGTGATATCCCGGTAACCGGGGATTGGAACGGAGATGGCAGGAAAAAAATTGGCGTCTACAGAAACGGTCAATGGTATCTGGATATGAATGGTAACGGTGTCTTTGATCCGGGAGTAGATGCAATCTATAATTTTGGAAATCCTGGAGATGTTCCTGTAACCGGAGACTGGAACGGAGACGGCAGAACAAAAGTCGGCGTCTACAAAAACGGAGAATGGTATCTCGACCTGAACGGCAACGGTGCATGGGACGGCACACCAACCGACGGCCTGTATTCTTTCGGCGGTCTCACGGAAGACGTACCGGTCACCGGAAACTGGACGGGAACCGGAACCACGAAAATCGGAGTGTACCGTAACGGGACATGGTCCCTCGACCTGAACGGCAACGGCACATGGGACGGCACACCAACCGATGGCCTATACACTTACGGCATCGGTCTCGCGGGAGCCGTGCCGGTCACCGGGGACTGGACGGGCAATGGAACCAGTAAGTTAGGAGTTTACGATAACGGGTTATGGTATCTTGACCTGAACGGCAACGGAGTATGGGATGGTACGCCAACCGATACCATGCATGCTTTCGGTATCGGTCAAGCAGGGGCTGTACCCGTGACTGCTGACTGGTCAGGTAGCGGTACCACAAAAATCGGGGTGTTCGCAAACGGGGCATGGTATGTCGACCTGAGCGGTAACGGAGTATGGAATGGAGGAGATAGAGTATCTACGTTCGGGAATACTGGCGATATTCCGATAACCGGAGACTGGAATGGGACCGGCACCACTAAGAGCGGTGCTTATAATCCGACTACGAGCGCATGGCATCTGGACTTCAATGGCAACGGCATCTTGGACGGCCCGCCAACCGATAAATTGTACTACTTTGGCTTTACAGGCGCCATTCCCGTAACAGGAGACTGGAACGGGACCGGCACTACTAAGATCGGAGTCTACGACCCTGCTACGAGTGCATGGTACCTGGATTACAACGGCAACGGCGTCTGGGACGGTCCGCCAACCGACAAATTGTACTACTTCGGCTTTACAGGGGTCATCCCCGTAACAGGAGACTGGAGTGGGACCGGCATTACTAAGATCGGAGTCTATGACCCTACTATGAATACATGGTACCTGGACTACAACGGTAACGGCATCTTGGATGCCACGCCAACCGATAAATTGTACTACTTCGGCCTTACAGGTGCTACTCCCATAACAGGAGATTGGAACGGTAGCGGCACGAGCAAAATTGGGGTGTTTACGGACGGGACATGGTATCTTGACTCGGATGGCGATGGATCTTGGGACCCGGGAACAGATATCTTGTACTTGTATAGCTTTGGTGCTTCAGGTGATAAGCCTGTGACCGGAAAATGGTAGCATCGCGATTTCGCATGCGAACTTTAAAAGGTCTCATCGCTTGTTCTGATCGGACGGCAAAAATCTCAAAAAGGTTGTCGGAGACGAGCTGAAAAAGTTCCTAATTTCGTCCGCCAGGGGGAGCCAATAAAAACAGGCACTTACAAGTTTTCTTGTAGGTGCCTTTTCTTTTGAGATGTAATAAAGTTATCTGCTACCCCTCTTCCACAACAAAAAAAGCCGGAGAAAACTCCCCGACTCTTCCTCCCCTCACTACCCGCATTCTGCAGCCGCAGCAGGGATTTACCCTTTACTTGTTATAAAAATCCATGAACTGATGCCTGACACGCTCCTCCGGGTTCTGCTCATAGAATTCGTTCTCTGCAAATGAAAAACGATATTCGGAAATGTAGTCTTGGATTATGCGATAGGCCGCATTTATTTGACGGATTGCTTCCGGTTCGGACGTGACACAGGCATCAGGATGATGGCGCTTAACCAACTGTCGATGCCTGGCTTTGATTTCTCTCTGCGTCGCCCGTTCACCCAATCCTAAAATCCGCAGTGCCTCTTGTAAATCGGCATAGGTCATAGTGTGCTTAGTGCGTCCAGTCGATAATCTTCGTTTCGGGGCCGAGTTTATTCTCTACCGCTCCTTTGATTGCGGCAAAGTGCGGGCAGGAATATCCGATTGGGTTGCCGTTTTTCATACAGGAAGCGAATACGATTGCCTCAGCTCCACGGTCAACCATCATCTTGGCCCGTGTGACTGCCTTCTTGCCTGAACATCCACCACAGGAGAGAAACCCGATAATCTCTACCGGACCGGTTTCCTCGAAGGCCAATGTCCCCTCCTTGGCAGCCTTGAAATCGGTGCTGCCGGGGCACATGTCCTCGGTCAACTGACAACGTATGATGCCTATCTTCATATATCCTCCTTGTCACGTTTTTGAGCTCTAATAACGACGAAACCTCCAGCGCCGAAACCTTCGCGAACAGTTACGTCAGGTGGTTCTCCTGGAAGCAATGTCTGCCAGTATGAGAAGTCTTCAAAACCGGCTCTATGCAGTAACACCACCAAGTCACCTACAGAATAAAAGGTGGCGTCACGATAGAAAACGCTCTGTTCTTGCTTCTGCTCATAGCTGCGGCCAAGAGCACTCTCCCGGTCTATGAATCCGACGACAAGAGATCCTCCAGGCTTGAGTATGCGCCAAGCTTCCCGGAACGCTTTGGGTAGATCGTCAAGGAAGCAGACAACCGTGACCATGAGCGCATAATCAAAACTGTTGTCGGTAAGCGGAAGGGCTTCCGCCACACCTTCCAGCACTTCAACTCCTCGTTGTCGAGCCAGTTCAGCCATGCCAAGCGACGGGTCTACCCCTGTGGAGATACTGAGAGGAGCTGCAAAACGGCCTGTCCCGACACCAATTTCCACTCCTTGACCACTTTTGGGAACAGCAGCATATATTGCAGCAAGCTCTGCCTGGTAGAGGTCATGATGCCTTTCAAACCAGGAATCGTAATCGTTTGGCTGTTCATCAAAAGCTGTTGTCTTGGTCATTGTGGTTTTCGGCGGCCTCACGGGCAGTAAGAAGATCATCAGGTAAAAGGCTTCCTGAAGAGTAACCCGTAGTGGTGAGGCGGCAGGTTGTAGCGATTTCGCTCATTGAAGTTGAATCCAGCTTCCTTCCCCCATTCGATGCATTGTTCCGGTCGGGGACGGATCTCCATGGCCGGCCCGCGGGGCGTTGTGGGGTCGTAGTTCCAGTGAATCACCGCCAGCATGCCGTTCGGCTTGAGTACGCGAAGAGCCTCTTTCATTAAGGCCACCGGCTCTTCATGATGCAGGATATTGAAGAGCAAGGCAGCATCCATTGAGTTGTCGGCTAGGCCGGTGCCGGTGGCGACAAAGTCGCGGAGCGTAACTTTCACATTTTGTACCCCGGCATCTAGGCACTTCTTCTGAACTACGGCCGTCATCTCCGGTTCTATATCCAGGGCATGCACGGTTCCTGAAGCAATCGCGGCGGCGGCCAGGGTAAAGGTGCCATAGCCGCAACCAAATTCAACCAGGTCTTGAAGGCCACGGTCGAGACCAAACGTGGCCAGTACCTTGGCTGGCTCAAAAAAACCGTCCCACATTTCCTCATCCGGCATTCCGCTGTCACGAACCTTCATGCGTCTCCTCACCGTCCAGTGCCTGTTCAAGATACTCCTGCATTCGGCCCGCCGATGTTGCGATGTCGAGGGGAACCCATGCATCGTTAAGAAAGACGGTTGTTGCCGCTCTCAGCACATAGTTGGCGGCTTCCGGTGAATCAATCAGATGTATCGCTACGTCAATCGCCCCACCAAAGTGGTCCTTCATTTTATTGGCTACACCTGTAGCCATGGCGCAACTTGTTCAACCCTTACTTCCGGTGTGAAATACGACGAGCTTCAACATGGAAACCTCCAAGGGATAGATTCAGTTATGCTCCAGGAGTGCGGACAGTGCCAGTGCACAGACTTTCAACGCAGTTTCATGGCCATCGTCGCCACCCTTTTCAAAATCATCATCACGGGTGGCCATGGAATTTGTTATGTGGGCGAAGCAGATTACTGGCTTGTTGAGGGCCGTGCCCATCGCCAGCAAGGCGGCAGCTTCCATTTCCACGGAAATGATGCCTTCGTCTCTTCGTGCTGAAATCAGTTTCTGTGTCTCGCGGAATGGCGCATCGGTTGTCCAGGATTTGCCACGGATACACTGGAGACCAGCATCATTCAATTGCCGGGCTACTGCCTCCAGCAACGGTGATGATGCCTGTGCATAACGCTCGGGCGGCAGATAGTGATAACTTGTTCCTTCATCACGCAACGCCTGCTCGATTAACAAAAACAAGGGTGTCTGGAGCTGTTCGGCAATGAGTCCGGCTGAAGAGATGGTTACCAGTGCCCTGCACCCCAAGGCGAAGAGTTCTTCTGCTACAAGTACCGCGAATGATGCCCCGACAGTGCCGCCGATAATCCCGTATTCGGTTCCGTTAACCGACCAGCGGTAAAGGCGAGTATGGAAACAGGGCCAGGCTGGTTCGTGAGTTGCTGCCCCAGTCATCAGCAAAAAGTCCACCAGTTCGCCGTCAAAATCCAATAGGCAACCATGTGGCACTGTCAGCGATGGTAAATTCTTCTGAACTCTGGCGGCTTCCAGCATGTTGCCAGCAAGGAACACGGGTCTCTCTGCATGGTCGTGCTCAAAGAGAGGCACCTTGACTTCATCAGACACAGCAGGCACCTCCAGAACGTTTTTCCTGGTCAATCTCTTCCTTTGTCTTACGTGTAACCGGCTCCCCTGCGGCAAGTTGTGAAAGAATCGCAGACACGAGGTTGGGACGGCTTACGAAGTAACACCGTTGGGAGCCGTCCTGGGAGAAACTCACGATTCCCGCATTACGAAGTACGGTAAGGTGCTGCGAGATGTTGGACTGAGACGCAGGCAATATCTCTTGAATGTCGGTCACGCATTTGGTGCCTTTGAGGAGTTCCGCGACAATCTGAAGGCGTGTAGGGTGCGCTATAGCCTTTAAGAGTTCGGCCCATTCAAGTGATGTATTAAAATCCACGATGTTCTCCTTGCTGATATTCGAATATCCTAATATCAGCTCCAGGCGAAAAGTTCAAGAGTAAAAACTCCCGATCAGCGATAGCATCGAGAATTAGACCATCCAGCTTATCCAACGGTCAACGCTGTAACGTTGGCCTTGCACCATTTCTTGCGTCTGGCGGAGTTGGTCAGTTGGTCAGGGAATGAGGTGCGCTCGAGCCGATGTTTCACATCCTTTCTGTGGATGGATTGCAACAGTGTCAGTCATGTTGATAAGAAGATTTTCTAGCTTTGAAAAATGATTATGAAGGTGCTATAGAAAGGAGGGATGTATTTTTGAAGGCCCCATGTTACGGGGTGGTCTTTGGAGAAACTGGCCGCTTTAAGAATTCTATATGGAACGTCTACCAATAATGGGATTAGCCACCAAGGGACAACAAACTATGAGATTGTTAAACAAGTTAATGCTAGCAGGGCACCAAATATTTACAAAGCCGAGCACTCCAGTGCTGGAAAACGTCGGTAATTGCCCAACGTGTGAAAGCGAAGTCACATTTGTGGCCCGGGAAGCATGGCTTAGAGATCACTATTTCTGCTCAAAATGCGGAAGTATACCGCGCGAACGAGCACTAATGCTGACTATTGACACTTACTTTCCAGACTGGCGAAATTTAATTATTCATGAGTCCTCACCCGGAAATCGGGGCGCTAGTAAGCGTCTTGCGCAACAATGTAATCATTATATCCCCTCACAGTTTTTCCCCAACAATGATCCTGGAAGTATCGTAGGGGGTACACGCTGTGAAAATCTTGAGGCACTTTCATTTAACGATGAAAGCGTAGACTTGCACATCACGCAGGATGTCTTGGAGCATGTTTTCCATCCATCAAAGGTATTTAGTGAAATTGCTCGCACATTGAAACCAGGTGGGGCACATATATTTACTGTGCCCATTGTGAACAAATATAGGCCTTCCAAGCTTCGGGCACGATGTGACAACGGTGAAATAACCCATCTTGTGTCACCTGTATTCCATGGTAACCCAATAAGCGATGAAGGGTCCTTAGTTACTGTAGATTGGGGATTTGATATTTGCCATCACATATTTAAATCTAGTGGCCTTTTCACTCAACTTATTTACATTGATGACATAAGCAAAGGCATTAGAGCTGAGTATATTGAGGTTTTCATTACCTTCAAACTCAGTGATTCCGGCCGAGGAAATGCAATTCCATGAGATGTTTGCTAACAACTGGCAGCAAACGTAAACGAGCTGCTACGCTTAGAACCGTCATAAAAATTATATGTTCTTGCCAGTGACCAGATTAGTCCGCGCTGGGGAGCCTAGCAACAAGGGCTTACAGAGATTGTCTGTAAGCCCTTGTTGTTGTATTCTGGTTCCGTTGCACGGACCGTTTGCCGGCTTCCCCTAGAGGAACCGAGAGCCCACGGTTAGGTTCCTCATTATCAAGAATCATCCGTTACTTGTGTTTTTTCTTAGCATATTGTTACTGAGTAATATGTCGTACGGGTATCTGATCAGAGGTTTGAAGCTACTTAAACACTTAAGTAATTGCTTCAACGTATATTGCCCCTTATATAGTTCTATGTTGCTGTATTCAGTATATATAAATCGAGTTTTTGTTAAAGTATTCCGCCCTCCCTGAAACACGTCAATCTCAGCACCTTGAACATCCATCCACATTAAATCAATGGACTCTATGCCTTGTTCACTGCACCAAGTATCTAAAGTTGACGTTTTTACGGTTATTTTGTGGTCAAACGTAACTGACGGTACATATTTGAGATGTTCCAGTGGAGGTTTAATCGAGCCTGAACGATCCCATCCTTTAGCCATTATCTTTGCTGATTCTTCATCAAATTGACCGCCACTTTGGTAAAAAGTAATATCACCGTTATGCCCACTCAGCGCATTTTCAAATAGTGTAACGTTAGATCGTTGACCAACTTGCCGTTTGAATCGAGCTGCCGCCCTTGGATCAGGCTCAAAACAAAATATTTTAGGATTTTCAAATATCTCTAAAAACCACAAGGTGTGAGTTCCATCGTTGCAACCAATGTCAAGAATCGTGGGATCTTGTTTTCCGATGCATTCCCGTAACAATTCTTTTGTAATTTCTGAATGAGAGACTCGCGGTATTCCCTGGTAGGCATGGTAAATGGATGTCAATATGGTTTCCAAGCGAGGATACCGGGCAATAAAATTATAAATAAATTGCATTCCCACCCCAATTCTAGTTATTTCTGGAAGAGAACATTCCAGGCACTGGATCAAAAATTAATTTGCCTGCCTTACCGCTACTGCAACCGGCTCTTTAGTAAACCACGATTCTGCATTGTGCCTCTTTTCGGACGGCGAAAGTCTAATATATTTATTTATACCAATGTATCAGGGGGACATAATTACCACTCTAGGCATGAATTGCTGAGTAAAGTCGATCGAACTAATTGTTTTTAATGCTGGCAGTCGATACCTGTTGAGTTTTGTGGCAAAGTGTGATTGTACCCGCAGCTCCAGCTTCAATCAAGGCATTTTGTTTCCATAACTGTGGTAAATATGCCTAACGGGCCGCACAGCGTCCAAACCGTTGATGGGAAGCACCATTGTATCTGTCGGAACACCAACAAAAAGTCAAAGAAGAGTCGTTACTATTTTGCTCTGCCGCCTGCAACTGTCCGGACTGAACATCCAGATACTCGATCTGACTTGAGAAAAAAGTTGACAACCCTCCATGGAAATGTAAAATTCAGAAAAATTGTTTGAGAGTAGATAGACGATAATACTTAACCATTCGCAAGAATGGGGCGGAAAGCCTACGGGTCTTACTGAGACAGCCGGGTTGCCGAAATATCACACGATATTCGGTCCCGGCTTTTTTGTTGCCAAAAACATACGTGGAGGTTGCGTTAGCAAGAGGTTCGCCATTGAAGGGCGCGTAGTATGCCGGTTCGTGTCGGTGGCGGAAAGCGGCATCAAATCGGTTGGTGGTACACGATAATACTCAACCATCCGCGAGGATGGGGCGGAAAGCCTACAGGGTCTCACTGAGACAGCCGGGTTGCCGAAATGTCACCTTATCTTCGGTCCCGGCTTTTTTTTATCAATCATCATCGAGAAAGGTACCTTATTTATCCCATGCGCCGAATTGCAGAACTGTCACTCTTGACCAATTGGCTTTGTTTTATTGCTCTCTGTACGGTCATTGTATCTCTCAATGGCTGTGCCGCTATGAAAAATGTCCAGGAGCCAAGCCATCCTGAAAGCGAGATCAAACGAAACGATTTTCCGGTTGCACGAGGAGAAGACGTCGTTGGCCAGCTGGCAATCATCAAGCTTGAAGAGGGTGATACGCTGCCGGATATTGCGCGACATTTCGGCCTGGGGATCAATGCGATCAGCGCCGTCAATCCAGGGGTAGATGTATGGGTGCCCAAGGCCGGAGAGCGCATCACGTTGCCGCTGAGTTTTATCCTGCCGGACGCACCCCGAAAAGGGATTGTGATCAATCAGGCCACCATGAGGCTCTTTCAATTCAAGGGGGATAGTCCGTCATTGGTGGTCTCGACCTATCCGGTCGGTGTCGGAACCGAAGAGCGGCCTACCCCCATGGGCCAAACGCGTGTGGCGCGCAAGGCACCCCGACCGACCTGGCATGTGCCCGCGTCAATTGCCGAGGACCATCGGAAAAAAGGAGATATTCTGCCCGCAGAAATTCCGCCGGGACCTGAGAATCCTTTGGGAGAATACGCGCTCTATTTGAGTAAAACGGGTTATTTGATCCATGGTACCAATAAACCGGCCAGCATCGGTCTGAGAGCAACCAATGGCTGCATGAGACTCTATCCGGAAAACATTGCGATGCTTTACAAGGACACCCCGGTCAATACGCCGGTACTCATTGTTAACCAGCCCTATCTCATAGGCCAACGAGATGGCGTGCTTTACCTGGAAGCCCATACCCCTTTTGAAGGCTCGGGCACTGGCGAGCTGGAGAAGATAAATGCGAAATTGAGAAGTATTGAAAAGCAGTCGGCGCGCACGCTTGACTGGAAAAAAGTCAAGGAGGTGCAGGCCGAGGCCCGAGGAATTCCTGTCCCCATCCTGGAGATGGGGCAAGGAGGTTACAAAGAGGAGGTGAAACCGATAAAAGTCGAGCATCCGGACACGTTATACGGCAGACCGGCCATGCCGGAACTGAAACTGGAGGCATGGTATGTCCTGGCTGCAGATGTGCGTGAAGAGATCGATGCCCGGAGGCTTGCCGCCATTATCAACCACCAGGGGCCGCCAATACCGGCAAGGGTACTGTCAAAGAGCAGCGGTTACCGTGTTGTCGCCGGCCCTTTCGATGATATCGGTGCGGCCAGAGAAGCAACCAAACGTTTGAAAATCGATTTGGACATAGATGGCATAGTGATAGAACCGGCTAAGCAGATATAGAACCGAAAGGAGGTGATTGGAGTCGAAGCAACGCTCTTTTGGTAATCTCAACAATAAACTAGACAAAAAGGAGGAATTAAAGATGAAGACACGTCTTTTGGTGATCTCAATGATGCTCGTTGTTGGTGCTGCGGTGTCGGGTTGTGCAACATCCGGTGACCTTGAGAAAGTGCAGGCGCAGCAAAATCTTATTAATGCGAAAGCCGAGCAGGCATTGCAGGATGCGCAAGCTGCCAAGGCTGCCGCCGATGCAGCCAAGTTAAAGGCAGATGATGCCACCGCCCGCGCCGATAGTGCTGAGAAGGCGGCAGCGGAACGAGAAAAAATCGCAGACGAAAAGGCGCAAAGAGCCGACGCCGCTTTCCAGAAATCGATGAGGAAATAGGTTGACTATTAACGTTGCCCGTGGTGCTTCGGATGATGAAGTGGCAGGGTCTCGATAACCCTGCCACTTCATCATCCGGCATTTCAGGTCTCTCAGTGCATTCAAACAAATTACTTGTTAGGTTAGTGTATGTCACGTATGGCAAAAAATCAGAGCAGGATGGGTGAGCGCCTTTGTCTTTTCTTTATCTACAGCATATTCGTGCCAATTCTCATATCCGGATGCAGTCACTTTGATGAAGGCTATCAGGCCAGGTCAACCTTCAAGGAAGCGAATGACCTGTTCAATCAGGGAAGCTACAACGCCTCTCTGGACAAATATGAGCAGATTGTTGCGAAATATCCTGCGAGGGGAGACAGGGTGCTCTTCGAGATGGGTATTATTTATGCGTATCCGAAGAATGGGCAAAAAGATTATCAGAAATCACAGGAATGCTTTCAGAAAGTGATAAAGGATTACCCCGAGAGTAGTTACCGGCAGAACAGTGAGACAATGATATTCTCTATCAATAATGGCGTTATCAAGGACAAAACGATTGCTATGCAGCAAGCGCAGATTGACACTCTCCATAAAGAGCTTGAAAGCAAGGGAAATGAAGTTATTACACTGCAAAAAAAGATTGATGTGCTTGAACAAGAGGTTAGGAACAAAGAGGATGAGAAGGTTAAATTATTTGTAAGCCAGAAGGGAACAGCAGATAAGATCCTGATAGAAAAACAAGCCCGCCGATTGACGTTGATCTCAAAGGGTGAGGTGCTCAAAACCTACAAGATAGCCTTGGGGGGAAACCCGACTGGCCCAAAGGAAAGGCAGGGGGATAACAAGACCCCGGAGGGAACCTACGTCATCGATTCAAGAAACAAGGGGAGCCTCTATCACCTGGCTCTTCATGTTTCCTACCCAAACGAGAGAGACAAAAAACGGGCAAAAGAACTGGGCGTTTCTCCGGGCGGCAACATCATGATCCACGGCATCAAGAATGGTTTCTCGTGGGTTGGTGATGCTCACACAGAGGTTGACTGGACGAAGGGGTGTATTGCCGTAACAGACGAAGAAATAGAGGAAATTGGCAAGTTAGCGTCAAATGGTACGCTTGTCGAGATAAGGCCCTAAAAAACGGCTGTTTTTCATGTGTATCATGACTCTGCCGTCGCGCGCAGAAAATGTAAGGCTCCCTGCAAAGGCACAATCAGTTCTTCGCTTTCCTGTTTTTCAACACCTCATCCAAAAGCCTGGCAGCCCTTGACGCTTCATCTTTTCCGACCTTGTTGCCGAGCACGGACACGAACTGCCTCAACTGAGCCTCGGTCAGGCCGACGTTCATACTGACGTTCAGATGTGCCTGCAGTTGGGGATTGACGCCGTCCATGCTGGCCAAAGCCGAAACGGTGGCAATCTCCCTGCTCTGAAAGTCCAGGTTGTCACGCCCGAAGATATCGCCGAACAGGTGGCCTTTTAAAAACTGGTCGATTGCGGGAGCGAAGGTATAGAGTGCCCCGGTGACCGGCTTTCCGACCAGGCGCGTCTGAATGTCCGTGCCAAGCTCGATGCTGCTCTTGTTGACTGGCAAGGGGCTTGCCTCCCTGCCAGTCTCGTCCTTGATCCCCTTCTTCTGCCGCTCTTCCATAACACCCATGAAGGTGCCGATACCGTTCAGGCTGCGCGGGAAGCCGGTATACGCGTACAGTTGCACCAGGATTTCCTTGATTTCGTTCACGGTCAGGCCGGCATCCAGACCTTCATTCAGGGCGACTTTCAGTTTTTCCGGATCACCCTTGGCGGTAAAGGCTGCAATGCTGATGATACCTTGCTGTCTTGCACTCAGTGCCTGATTTTTGTCCATGTCTTGTGCCTCCGCAATGGCTACAATGCTACATAACAAGGCAAGCATGATCGCCAGGAACTCGGTAATCAGTCTATTCATGCTTGCCACCCGGTTTACCGTTGTACTGCTCGTCGGTGACCTTTTCCATCCATTCGACGTTCTTGCCGTTGGCTGTCCCGGTGAGGGCGATATGCGTCATTGCGGTAGTGGGTGAGGCTCCGTGCCAATGCTTTATCTTCGGCGGGCACCAGATCACGTCACCGGCTTTGATTTCCTCTACCGGGCCGCCCCACTCCTGGGTCCGGCCAACGCCAGAGATAACGAGCAGTCTCTGCCCGGTCGGGTGAACATGCCATGCAGATCTGGCCCCCGGCTCAAAGGTCACATACGCACCGGAGAATGGTGCCGCATCATTGGCAGGAAACAGAGGATCGACACGGACATTTCCGGTAAAGTATTCGGCAGGCCCTTTGATGGAAGCCTGAGAGCCGGCCCTGGTTATTGTTTGGGATTGTTTGTTTTCTTCCGCGGCTTCTGCCTTGCTGGCAAAAGCACCCATTGATGCAAGAAGAGATAGCGATACGACCAATGTTATGAATTTCATGGTTCCTCCTCGACGCAGTCTCGATTCATTATTCGGATCAGAGCGTGATCAACTCATACTGACCGTTGCCCATGTTCATCTCTTTCATGTACGACAGCTGGCGCAGCCCATTCCGGGATTCAATGCGTTCCTTCAGGTCGTGCAGTTCCGCTTCGGGCAGCTTATACACCATGTCGATGGAAGCCTGCTCCACGGCCAATAGATCGGTGGAAGCCAGGATGCCCAGATCGTGCGCTTTGACCGGAGCTGCTTTGGTGCCGGCGCAGTCGCAGTCCACGGACATGTTGCGCAGCACATTTATATAGACGATCCTTTTGCCGAAGTGATCCGTGGTGGCTTTTGCCGACTCCACCATGTTTTCCTGGAAAGGCTCGCCTTTAAGCCAGCTCTCGTAATGCTCATTGTCCGGGGCGGCGTGGACCATTTTCTTGCCAATGGGCCCGTCCGCGCAGCCTATGGCGATATTCTTCAGTGAACCACCGAAGCCGCCCATGGCGTGCCCTTTGAAATGGGTCAGCACAACCATCGAGTCATAATTGAGCATATGCTTGCCTACCGACATCTCCTTGAAGCGCTTCCCCCCCTTAACCGGGATCATCACCGCCCCGTCCTCGTCCATGATATCCACGGGGCAAAAATCCCAGCCATTGATCATGATGGTCTCGCGATGGTCTGCCGTAGTAAATCTCTTCCCCTTGTACAGGGTGTTGGTTTCCACCAGGTTGCTGTTGGCAATCTGCTGTTGCAGGGCCTTCACCATGTCATGCGGTAGTATATTGGGGCCGTGCGGCTCGCCGGTGTGTACCTTGATCGCGACTTTTCCGGTTATCTCCTGATTGATTTTAGCATAGACTTTCAGTAGTCCGGCGGCGCTGATGTCATTGGTGAAAAAGACCGGGGATTTCCCCTGTTGCGCGGCAAAAGCGTCGCCTATGCCGGAATATCTGCTTACGGCTACGGTTCCCAGGGCAATTGCCCCAGTCTGCAGAAATTTTCGCCGTGAAATGCTGTTTGCCATGCATCACCTCCTTTTCAGGTTAACGCAGCTCCTTGCCGAAGAACTGGGCCAATTTATCCATGGCCTGCTTCACATAGTCCGGTTTCCAATAGGTTTCGATGTGAGTTGCACCGTCAATCAGGAATAATTCTTTAGTTTGCGCGCTGGTCGCGCCTTGAAAAGCACTTTGGGTCATATACAGAGAATCGGCTTTACTCCCTGCCATCATCAGTAAGGGTTGGTTGATCAAGTCCATATTGCTGGCGGCATCGAAATTCATCAAATCGAGCAGACTGCTCATCGTGTATTTGAACGTTGAGTTGGGGTGGGCGTGCGTCTTGCCGTAGTATTCGAAGCCCTGACGATAAAGATCAAACGGGAGCCTGGCAATTTGTTCATCCGTCAGCTGAACATCACCTGCATAGATAATCTTCCCGCCCGCGGCTTCCTGTGCACGAGCGTCAGAGGCTTGTTTTAAGCGTTCCTGTATGGTGGCTACTTGCGAGTCCATATAGCCGTTTCGTCGCACCAGGCCGGAATTAAACATGCTCAGAGTGGCAACGGCCTTAAAACGCTTGTCCGTTTGGGCTGCTTTTAATGCGTAACCGCCGCCGCCACAGATACCCAGTAAGCCTAAACGGTCAGCATTTACACCAGCATACTGAGTGATGAAGTCAGCCATGCCTCGAATGTCTTCAATCCGGTTTGCCGGCTTATCCACATTGCGGGGCAGACCACCACTGGCACCTTGATATGCCGCATCAGCAGTAATGGTGATGTACCCCTGTTCAGCCAATCGCTGAGCATACAAGCCGGCGACTTGCTCTTTCACGCCACCATTGGGGTGAGCCACCACCACCGCCGGATACTTATTACTTGGGTTATAGTTCGCAGGGGTATAAACGTTAGCAGAAATATCGATACCATTCAGTTTGTACGTGACGGGATGAATATTGACTTTGCCCTTTGCGTTTTCGGTGATCGCACCGTCATAGGTCAGAGTATACGGATTTAGTTTATAGTCTGCTGCCATGGCTGCTCCTTGTGAAATAGTAATAGTTGCTGTTAATGCCATTGACATAAGAATTGCCATCCATAATGTTGCGTTTCTGATGTTTGACATTGTTTTCACGTTTCTCCCGGTTGTTTTTAATTTAATGTCCCCGCTAATGGAGTTCCACGGCAAGCTTCGGGAATGGGGAGGTTTCGGGTACAGAGGCGATAGCTGCTCCAAGCCAGGCAATGGTCTGCCCGAGATGGAGCATATTCCGCATGGCCTCCTCGTCGCCACTGACCTCGCCTTTATCCGTTCCCAGTCCCAGGTTCCAGTACAGCGAGCCGGGAACGATCATGGAGGATATGAGGAACATGTTGTTTATGGTGTTGAACACATGGGTCGCGCCCGCGCGCCGGACCGCCACGACGGCTGCACCGATCTTGCCGCTGAACGCCCCGCCGTTGGCCAGCGCTACAAAGCCGGCCCGGTCGATCAGCGCCTTCAGTTCGGAGGTGACATCGGCGAAATAGGTTGGTGAGCCGAGAATGATTGCATCTGCTGCATACATTTTTTCCAGGTATTCGTTAACAACGTCCTCTTCGATGACACACTTTCCATTCCGCCTTTCGACGCACATCATACAGGCATGGCATCCCCACACACGGTTTCCGCCGATCCGCAGGTACTCCGTGTCCCATCCGGCGGCTTCCAGAGGTTCGAGCACCTTTTTGAGCATGATCTCCGTATTGCCACCCGGCCTGGGGCTTCCGTTTATAGCTACAGCTTTCAATATCATATCCTTTCAACTGTTACGGACTACCTTGTTGATGATTTCACCGTACCTCAGAATGAGCAAAGACAGATAGACCGATCCTGTCCAATTATTGCCTAATAGTATGATGCTTTGGATAATAGGTTTATAACGCGCAGTGGGATTGGTCAGAAGGTTGGCAAATAAACCGATGAGAAATGAGCCGGTTATGGGGAAGAGCTAGGTATCACAGGGCTTTAAGTCTTAGGAAAGAGGTATTGTCTGATGAACCGAAAATGCGGCATTGACCTCGGCGCGGCAGTATCTGTAGGATTAAGAACGATTGTGCACTGGGGAATATGAAAACAGCAAAGCAGGCAACTCCATTAACCTTTCTTAGTTATTGCCTCTCTGCTGCCTTCAGCCAATCATTTATTGAATTTACCCCCAAGGACAGCAGTAAATCTTGCACTATTACCACACGTTTAAGCATTGCGCCGTGATCGGATTCTTCCCGTTCCTCGGCTTCGGCAAATAACCTGGTCATTAACTGGACAAGTCTATTCTCATGGTCGTAGAAGTATGGCTTGGCATGACCGACATAGGCTAGGTAAATTTCGGTTGCAGCTAAGGCGAGCTCTGGTTCGCGCTGTGAAGTGGCGTTGAGCCATTCATTAAATCCGAACAGGCGATCATGTTTGTTTTCGCTATCGTTTTCGAGCACGCTAAAGAAGAGGCGAATCAATTCTATTGGGATGGGAATTGGTGGCATGTTGTCCCGAAAGATCTTACCGATACGTCGTGCGACTGCCGCAGAATGCTGGTTGCCAGCTTTCATTCCCGCCTCGATACCTGCAAGGCATTGCTCGTGATGCTGTCTGATATTTCCAGTGTGAGTCCAAACACTCGCTGCCCCCTTCCACGCTTCGGGAATATCCAGTGTGTTCAATTCAGCAAGCAAATTAACAAAGTTGATATGCCCGGTCAGGGCAGACAAGGCTGAAATTCGCCCCCAAGATTCCATGTCTTTATTGCCACCGTCTCGACGGATGCGCTCAAGCAAGGGCGCAACCTTTTCGAAATGATCGTGATAGGCGTAATACAGGCAACGTTCGGCGGACTGCCAAAGCCCCACAGAATCCTGCATGGCAAGGTAAAATAATTCCCAACCCAACTCGGAATTCTTGCTTTGGAGGTATGGCAAACGTCTCAGAATCAGGGCGCGGATCGCATGGTGTTCATTGCTGGCAAATCGACGTAGCGTTGGTGGCAACAATTCAGGTAATGCGGTGCCGCGCTCTTGAAGGTTATTGGCCAAAATCATCAAAGCTTCGGCAACATTTCCACTCATCATATTGATACCGGTGGTAATCAGATCGACTGAATCGCCTCGAATATTGCTTTCCTCCCTATGACCTCCAAAGCCTATTGCCAAGAACACAAGCCGTGCAGCATTTTGTGTATCTTGGATGACATGTGCGCAGGCTTCCAGAGCCTTGGCTGCGGAGCGATTGAGCTGCCAGTGGGCGGGATTTCTCTCCAGTTCGTCAAGAATTTGATTCGCCAAGGCGGGAGCATCGGGCTCTTCGATCGGTACCCAGGTTCCGTTGGTTTGCAGGTTACCATAGCGATGTGCCAGGTAGGTGGCGATGCCGTCCATGATGTCGTCGCGAAAACTTGCCGAAATGTCGCCCCAATATGCGACCAGCAATCTCAAGAATCGCGATGGGTGACGAGAGGAAACCTCGCGCAGTTGACAACCTACTTCTCGCTCCCCTCCTACCAAAAAGTCATCGAATAAATTCCTATTATATCCAACGTAGTGCGCCAGCAAACGAATTACGCCGCCATCGCTGGCATTCAGAAATACCTCATATGAAAATGGGGCGGCGACCGTGCCCCCTCGGCTGCCTATGTACGGCTGTCGAATAAATGTCCCATATATTTTTTCGTAAGCATCTAGTATCGCTTGGGCTTCCGCTGAGCGCAGATGACATGGGATGGCGGATATATATTCGGCTCGATGTTTCAATATCCAGAAACGTGTCCCATCATCCGGTTCCGGTTCCTCCCACACGATTAGCATTGTTGCCATCACTGCGTCTTGTGTGTGGCTATCCAGGTAAATGAACGCAGTCCGGATCAATGTACCTAGTTCGTAAGAGAGATCGAATTCCAGAAAACTCTTGTCGCATAGCAGACGACCGATCAAGTCAATATTGGGCTGAGAAGAATTTGTGAAAGCGAGGACGGCGAAGTAACACAGTGCACCTTCGTGGTTAAAACATAGGCGTTCTCGGTTCTGCTGCCACCAGCCGGAGTGTTTTTGGGCGTGGTCTAGAATTGCTGCCTCTATCGCATCGAAGAGCATCCGCTCTTCATCAACGTATCGATGATCGTGTTGAGAGTGGACATCATTGTATGAGGTATTGCTTAGATATCCATTGCGATAGCCTATTCTGGTCTCTCCGTAGTGAGATGACTGGATTTGGCTCCATTGCTCAATCGTTGCCAGTGCTAAATCGAGTAAGGTAGTGGATTGCACCATCCGCTGTTTCAGGAAGTTCTCGTTCTTGTCTCCGAATTCATGGGGTTGGCAATGCAGTTTCTTGTCAAAATGAAATTTCATCACCTCGTCTTCACTGATGTCGCCAGTGATGTAGCGCCAAAGCATTCTGTCATCAATAGCGCCAGCGACGATGCAGCGTGCAACGATATGACCTACCAAGCTATGCTCAGGCTTTGGCATACTGAGTAGCCGCTCTAGCAATGGAGCAACCAGTGGCAGATTTTCTGTTTTGAAATCGGATAGAGAAAAAACCAATTGCTCTGTGATTCTGTTGCCATCCAGCCAATCCAGTCCCAATGTCTCAATCCAGAATGCCAGTACCCCGGAAGCATCTTCATTTTTCCACTGCGCTACCCGATGAACATGGGCCGTCATTCCCTCGGCATCGTTCATTTCCTTCAACGCAGGCACCAGATGAGAAAACCAGAAGTGATGCCACTCAACCAACGATGCTTGGGCGTAAATCACCTGAAACACCTCGCGATGCTTCTCTCGCAAGTCTCGTATCAGCGGCCAGTCATCATCCTGCGGTATCTGCTGGGCAAACGACTCTGCAATTAGGCGGCGGATGTGAAAGGCCGCGTTGCCCGTCAATACCGCTCGTATTTGCTTCCTGAACTCACGACGATCTCCCGCCGCTAACTGTGAAACAAAGCTTCGTATGCTCGGTCGCACGAAAGGCACGGGCGGCAAGCCTTGGATGAACTCATTGAGCGAAACCCCTCGGCGTACAGCGCCGCACATCACCAGCACATCCAGCAGGGTTTGATGGCCAAACGTCAACTTTCCATCATGGGTATCTTGTAGAACATTGAGACTGTGTAGCCGACGCAGGATGTCCTGTGAAGCACTGAAACGCTGACGAGGAATTGACAGAGTGCGTGACTGCAGCATTGCATTAGCGATGGATTCAATCGCTTGCATTGCGGTGTCGCCCAGCGCGGGATCGGCCTGCACGATGGTATCGAGGTAGCGTTGCGCCAGCGCTTGGCTGGTAACCACGTTGAAGCTGCCATCACGCTGGGCCAGTTCGACAAACAGGGCCAGTTCGCGCGGATTTCGGATCAGTTCACGTGTGACGTGGTCAATAGTAGTCGAATCGATTTCGAGCTTTTCGAGTAACGGGGCAATCTCGATCTCCCAGTCCAGCGGCAGGCACTGAAACTCACAGTCCCACTGCCGTGCGGCAATGCGGCGGTCATATTTGCGGTCGAAGTCGCGACAAGCTATGATAGCGGTGATATTGGGGATCAGTAGCAGCTGGTCAATTTGTGCCAGGAAGTACGTTAATACGCTGTGCTCGCGGGCGATGGACAAGACATCAAGTGAATCGATGACCACGACCACATGCGCGTCTTCTGCTAACCGGGCAGCCTGCTCCACCCACTTCTCTGGTAGTCCTTGTGCCTGGCGCTCCTGCGCTGTCGCCAGGTCGGCGAATTCGCGCGACTGTATGAAGAGCGGCACTATATCCGGTCGGGTTTGCGTTCGCTTCTCCAGTGCTTCTTGCAAATTCAGCATCACACAGGTTTTGCCGGAACCCGGAAGCCCCGTAAGCAGGATACTGCGTTTCCCTGCATCGATAGCAGCTAGGAGTTCGTTCACGATTGGGCTCGAAATGCGCTGCCCAGCAATGTCCCGAAGCCACGACCTGCCGATGGCTGAAGTGCCGGAAAACGATGTCCGTACCTGTGCGGTGGACATGATCGGAACCAGCATTGCTCCTGCTTGATGGAGAATGTCTTTGAGATCGTCCTTGGTCAGGCGATGCTGACTGGAAGCGGATAGGTTGTCGCCCAACATACGTCCACCAAGTTTGTCCAGGCGTATCCAGAGGGCGTTGAAGGCAGCATCTGAGTTGCTCGCCATTTGTCGCAAACGTTCATGCAGTAAAGTCTCCATGCGATCAAAATCTGGGCTGATCTCGAAGGAGGTGCGGCGCAGGAATTCATAGGTCGAGAGATCGGGAGCCTTATCTGCAATGCAAGCGGTCAAATCGCTATTTGTTTTTATATGCTCTTTGGTTAAATTCGCATGATAGTCGGCCTCATTGCCATAGAGGATGCTGTATTCACGTAGTTTAGCGAGTGTGCCAAACTCGCTACGTGAATAGAAACGGACTTGGGCGTGTTGATTTCTAGCCAGTGACAGAGAAGCCTTGGCCAACTCCCCCGCAAGATCGGCTATCGACCATGCGCTGAAATCGGCCTGGTTCTTTTTACATTGGCAACAAATCAGGGAGCCGTCGGGTTTTCCAATAACGACATCATCCACCAGATAGGTCGTCGAATCTATTTCAAGCCATTGAAATTCGGGATCGGACAGGACAGTTATTGCCCAATCGAAAGCAACCAAAGTCTGATAGATATCACCACGGGTGGAGCGTATTCCTGCGATGCTCATTTAGCCCCCTGCTCGAGCTGTTTCATTCAAATTGACAAATCTTGAAGATGCGCATTTACGCTTACTTCCCAATGAACAGTTTGAAGTTGGCAAAAATAGAGACACTTCCCCTGTTTCTAATTCTTCCGGGTCATCGCTCGATGGAAAATGGGTTGAGAAATTGACGTCCCCACAGATAGTTTTTATCAACCGGGCTTAGCCCCGCTTCTTCACAGACCCGCTCCCAATTGTCGCGAATGGCTGTCTCGATCCGGTCAATCGCATCGACAGCTGCCTCCGGGAAAGTAGGAAGTGGTGCGCGGCAACCAGGCAGGTTTTGAGCTGCAGGAATTCAAGGGACAGTTTACTTAATTTTTCCCGGCACTACAGCATACTTCACAACCAAGAAATGCCGGTCAAAACCAAAGGCAGTGGAAAGCTTCATGCGCTCCATCACGGCAAAGCTGGTGCAATCCACGAAGCTGAAATCCTGGTCCCGGTATTTGCTGAAGATATCCCAGGCCCGCTCTTCATCGGCGTGCGTAACCCCAACCACCCTGACGAAACTGCTCTCCTGCAGCTTTTGCCCGAAACTGCATGCGGCTTCATGGCCGATTCGATAGCGAATAAGGGTGACTGTTTCCGAGAAAATGAAGTTAGTGGTAATGAGCGGCATCGTGTTAGCGGCCAGGAAAGCCGCCGCCGCCTTATGATCGGCATCATCGCTGTCTACCAGGGCATACCAGGCGCCGGTATCGACAAAAATGCCGTTCACGGTTTCTTCCCGTATAGTACGGCATCGTGATCGCGGGCCGTATGTTTTTGTCCGCTACCGCCGATTCCGACAATGGAGTAGACCGGATCATTTTCCGCTACACCCGGCTTTGGGGCAAATTTTTCGTTAATCATCTCACGAATCAGCGCGGAAAGACTTTTCTTGGTTTTGCGCGACAGATCCAGCAGCGTTTGATACTGCCAGTCGTCGAGAGAAATCTGGGTTCTATGTTTGATCGCTTCCATAATCGGTTTACCTCCACACAAATCTTACATCAGATGTAACTTGCCGTCAATCGCCGAAAACAGGAAAGGGCGCCGCAATTAGCGCCCTTCGAATACTAAGCAATCAGGCTTTTGATGCGCCATTTCCCATTCCTTTCTATCATCCATTATTCAGATTTGTTGCTCAGAACTTTATTCTCCAGGAACTTGTACATCTGGTCGACGATTTCAAGAGTGTTCAGAACGAAAAGAAGGCAGACTACTTAGTAAAAAGCAGCCCGCCCCCTTTTATTACTGAAACCATCGTCTTGTTTGTTTACGGCAGCAAATCAAGTTTTTTCAGCCAGTTTGCCAAGTCATTGTCTGCTCTGCCAACAGTGCCGCCTTTAATCGCCAAGCCGGATAACACCTTTGCCTTCGGACAAAGTTTCTTGATATCGCGCTCGCTGCTTCCCAAGCCACTCCCCTCATGGGTGCAATAGGGGACTATGGTCTTTCCCGAGAAATCGTACGCATCCAGAAACGTAAATACTGCCATCGGCATTGTTCCCCACCAATTCGGATATCCGATGTAAATCACCTCATAGGAATCCATGTCAGCTACCAATTCCGTAAGCTCAGGCCGGGCATTGCCGCTCAGTTCATCCTGCGCTACTCGGGTCGTTTCCGTATAATCTTCCGGATACGGTTTTACGGTTTGAATCTGGAACAGATCGCTTCCTGTCAGTCCCTGTATTTTCTTGGCGATTACTTCTGTGTTGCCGATGGGCAGATTTACAATACTGCCTCCAAGATAATTGTTCCCTTTGCGTGAAAAATACGCGCTCAGGCTTTTTTGATGTGCCATTTTCTATCCCTTCCAACCATTCATTATTCAGATTTGAGCGACGACATGTCGATGGAGAAGCGGTACTTCACATCCGATTTGACCAACCTCTCGTACGCCTCGTTGATCTTCTGGATCGGGATGATTTCCACGTCTGAGGTGATATTGTGCTCACCGCAGAAGTCGAGCATCTCCTGGGTTTCGGCAATGCCGCCGATGAGCGAGCCGGAGATGCTTTTGCGGCCGAACAGGAGCGCAAAGGCTGAGAGTTGCAGTGGCGACTCCGGTGCGCCGACCAGGGTGATGTTGCCGTCACGGCCAAGCATATTGATGTAGGCATTGATGTCGTGATCAGCGGCAATGGTGTCGAGAATGAAGTTGAATGTCCCGGCATGCTGTTTCATCTCTTCGTCGTTGGTGGAAACAATGACCTCGTGGGCACCGAGACGAAGTGCATCCTCTCTCTTGCTTGGCGAGGTGGTGAAGACCACGACCTGGGCGCCGAAGGCCCGGGCGAACTTGACTCCCATGTGGCCCAGGCCGCCGAGGCCGACCACGCCGACCTTCTTCCCCGCGAGGTCACCCCAGCGGCGGATGGGGGAGTAGGTCGTGATCCCGGCGCAGAGCAGCGGTGCCACCCCGGCCAGATGAAGGTTGGCCGGAACACGCAGCACGAAGCTTTCATCGACGACGATACTCTCGGAATAGCCGCCGTAGGTGACCGGAGCGGTCCCGTGTTTGTCCGCTGAGTTGTAGGTAAAGGTTGCATTATTGCAGAACTGCTCAAGGCCATCATGGCAATGGGGGCAGCTATGGTCAGAATCGACCATGCAGCCGACCCCTACCAGGTCGCCCGGTTTGAAGTTCGTGGCTGCCGAGCCGACCTTGGTGACCTTGCCGACGATCTCGTGGCCCGGCACACACGGGTAGGTTGTCGGCATGACACTGCTCCACTCGTCACGGACCGTATGGAGGTCCGAGTGGCAGATGCCGCAGAAAAGGATTTCGATCTGCACGTCGCGCTCGGTTGTTTCACGCCGCGGGATGGTATCGGCGGCAAATGGTGCTGTGGCACTGGCGGCGGAATATGCTTTGGCTTTGTACATGGTATATCCTCCCATAGTTTTTTTGTTTGGTGAGCACGCTGCAGGCAATGGAGCGCGGAAAAGGCGGATTGAACGGATTCAGGCGGATTTTAAATACAAAACTGGTTGTGAAAATCCGTGTAAATCCCTTTGATCAGATTTGATCCGCGTTCCATTGCTTTTGAATTTCAGCGGCCGGTCAACTGCTCCAGCTTTTCCGGGTAGCGTGCCCCTTCCACCTTAATCTGGGCGGCGGCGCTGTCGATCTCGCGGAGATCGTCGTTAGTGAGTTCGAGAGCCACTGCCCCTATATTCTCGTCCAGGCGATTTAGCTTCGTGGTGCCCGGGATCGGCACGATCCACGGCTTCTGGGCCAGCAGCCAGGCCAGGGCGATCTGGGCCGGAGTTGCCTTCTTCTCTGCCGCGATCCTGCCAAGCAGATCAACCAGAGCTTGATTCGCCTTCAATGCCTCGGGGGTAAAGCGCGGCAGGGAGCTGCGGAAGTCGGTACTGTCAAAGGTAGTAGTTTCATTCATCTTGCCGGTGAGGAATCCCTTGCCCAGCGGGCTGTAGGGGACGAGGCCGATACCCAGCTCATCCAGCGTCTGCAGCAATCCCTCCTCAGGCCGCCGGAACCAGAGCGAGTATTCATTTTGAACCGCGGCGACCGGCTGAACGGCATGGGCGCGGCGAATGGTCTGGATTCCAGCTTCCGACAGCCCGAAGTGCTTCACCTTACCTTCCTGGATCAGCTCCTTCACCGCGCCTGCCACGTCTTCGATCGGCACGTCCGGGTCGACCCGGTGCTGGTAGAACAGATCGATGACATCGGTTTTAAGGCGCTTGAGCGAGGCCTCGGCCACCTCTTTGATATGCTCCGGCCGGCTGTTCAGGACCGGTCCGCCGCCTTTCATCGCCCGGGGATCGACACTGGTGTCGAAACCGAACTTGGTGGCGATCACCACCCGGTCGCGCAGCGGCGCGAGCGCCTCCCCCACCAGTTCCTCGTTCGTGAACGGGCCGTACACTTCTGCCGTATCGAAGAAGGTGATGCCGCGTTCCACGGCTGTCCGGAGGAGAGAGATCATCGACCGTTTGTCTTTGGGCGGACCGTACGAAAAGCTCATTCCCATGCAGCCGAGCCCGAGCGCCGAGACTTCCAGACCGCTTTTTCCCAATATACGTTTTTGCATTGTGTTCTCCTTTTCACTGTTTTACAGACTGACCTTGTTGATGATTATACCGTACCCGAGAACCAGCACAGACCGGTAGACCAATCCTGTTAATTTATTGCCTAATCGTACGATGTATTGGATAATAGTTGTAATGCAAAGTGGGGTCAGGTAGTATTCAAGAGGGAGGTATTTATGACAAATCAGGCCATTAGAGAGGAAATTGGAGATAGTAGCTTGGAAGTTGCGCTTGGGGCTTTGAGGAATAGTATTGCACGATGGACCGACAAAAGCGACCTGCTCGAGACCGCGGTCTCGGGCTTGCTACTCTACCAACACGATGAACCGACCCAGCCGCGGAACGCCATGTACGAACCGTGCATTTGCCTGGTCGCGCAGGGTGCCAAGCGCGTGCTGCTCGGAGATGACACCTATGTGTACGACGCGCACCACTATCTGATCGCGTCCGTGCATCTACCGACTATGGTGCAGATTGTCGAAGCGAGCCGGTCAAAGCCTTGCATGGGAGTGGTGTTGAAGCTCGATCAGCGCGAAATTTCACAACTGATGGTGGACAGCAATCTCCCGCAACCACGTGCGCAGCAATCAAGCCGTGGCATGGTACTCGGCGAAGTGACTCTGCCGCTGCTCAATGCCTTTCAGCGATTGATCGACTTGCTGGATGAGCAGAAGGATATCCCGATTCTTGCACCGATTATTCAACGGGAAATCATTTACCGGTTGCTGGTGGGCGAACAAGGTGAGCGGCTGCGCCAGATAGCGTCGGCGGGGAGCCAGAGTAACCAGATAGCGCGGGCAATCGATTGGCTGAAGGTCAACTTCTCACAGTCGTTGAGTATCGATGACCTCGCTGCGCAGGCCCGCATGAGCACATCGACGTTTCATCACCACTTCCGGTCGATGACCGCTTTGAGCCCGTTGCAATACCAGAAGCAGCTGCGCCTGCAGGAAGCGAGGCGCCTCATGCTTGCTGAACGGATGGACGCGGCAAACGCAGCATTCCAGGTCGGCTACGAGAGTCCTTCCCAGTTCAGCCGCGAGTACAACCGCATGTTCGGCGCTCCACCGTTACGGGACATCACGAACTTGCGGCAACTGGCGGCCGGTGAGGGGGGCTAGGCCATTCATTTTGTTGCGCCAGGGGGAGTCATAAATTATAAAGGTCACTTTTCAGGAGAAAAGTGACCTTTTGTATTCGCAGGGGTTTTTGTCCAGCGGCAAACCTTTTCGATTGTCAGATTGGTTCGTTCGGTTGCGCCAGGGGTTGTGGCGTGGGCGCTGGTAGCCGCTGCCGGCACCGGCAGATTTTCATACCGCAACACTTTCGGCAAATTTTGCCGCCATCCGTTTCCGGTAGTCGACGATATCCTTTCGCAACGAAGCGAGGCTGGCCATCTTTTCGTCAATCGTGTTGACATGCTCATCAAGGATTTCAAGCAGGCGCGGGATCATCCGTTCGGTTTCTTTGGCTTCGCCGTAGGCGATGTAGAGATCCTGCATCTCCTTGATGGTCAGACCAAGCTCCTTCAGCTTTATGATGAACTTGATCCGTCGTACGAAGTACGGGGTGTAGCCTCTGGCCGCACCATCGGCCCGCTGGACGGACTCGATTATCCCCACCTCCTCCCAGTAGCGAAGTGTTCTGGTGGTGAGCCCCACCGATGTAGCCAGCTCTCCAATCGGGGTTATTGCTTCGTTGCTCGTTTCGTCGTTCACGCAGTTTACCTTTACGTTAAATTTTGAAGAATTATAGGGCAGGCTTTTCGCAATGTCAATCTGTTTCACACAGCTGTGCGTTAGCCGAGTGGGTGGTAGGGGAGCGGTTGTATGACAGCTTAAAGAAATTTAGTAAAAACATGTTTTATTTATGCTTGACATGTACGTAAGCTGCGTTATATGTTCGGTCACATATAGTTTGCCAAATAGTTGCCGGTGCATAAAACCCTTGAATAAGGCGTTACTGGCCGGGTCTTCGCGTTATTGACAATTTGTGCGGGATATCGCAAACGCGAGACAGCCTTTCCAGAACTAATAGATCCCCGTTTCAGGAACTATCTGCGGCCGTTGTCTGAAAACAATGATGAGGAGGAACCGCCATGCATACCGCATCCCCTGAAGTCTACAAAACCAGTCACAAGGTCCGCTTCGTCACCGCCACCAGCCTGTTCGACGGTCACGACGCCTCCACGAACATCATCCGCCGCATCCTCCAGGCCTCCGGGGCCGAAGTGATCCATCTGGGGCATAACCGCTCGGTGGATGAGATCGTCACCGCGGCCATACAGGAGGATGCCCAGGGGATCGCCGTCTCCTGCTATCAGGGTGGGCATCTGGAGTTCTTCAGGTACATCAAGGACCAGTTGCGGGAGCGGGGCGCGGAGCAGGTGCGGATCTTCGGCGGCGGTGGCGGGGTGATTATCCCGGATGAGATCCGGGAACTGGAGGCGTACGGCATCAGCAAGATCTTCTCGCCGGAGGATGGCCGCCGCATGGGGCTGCAAGGGATGATCAACCTGATGCTGAAGGAGTGCGATTTTGCGCCGCAGCGCAGCATTGACGCGGAAATCGCCAAACTCCAGCACCAGGATATCCGGGCGGTCAATACCCTGATCACCCTGGCGGAGCAGGATGTACATGATCACACAGCCGGCTATGGCCCGCTGCGGGAACAGATCCGTGTCATGGGGCGACCGGTTCCCGTGGTCGGCATTACCGGTACCGGCGGGGCGGGAAAGAGCTCCCTCAGCGACGAACTGGTCCGCCGTTTCCTGCGTGATTTTCCTGAGAGGAGTGTCGCCATCCTGGCGGTGGACCCGTCACGGCAGCGGACGGGGGGTGCACTCCTGGGGGACCGGATCCGGATGAATGCCATCAATACCAGTAAGGTCTACATGCGTTCGCTCGCCACCCGCGATTCCCACTCCGAGCTCTCCGCCGCCATTCACGATGCCATTGACGTGGTAAAAGCGGCAGGGTTCGACCTGGTGATTGTGGAGACCAGCGGCATCGGCCAGGGGGATGCCCGGGTGGTGGACATCGCCGACGTTTCCCTCTACGTGATGACCTGCGAGTTCGGGGCCCCGACCCAGCTGGAGAAGATCGACATGCTCGACTTCGCCGACCTGGTGGCGCTGAACAAGTTCGAGCGCAAGGGGTCCGAAGACGCCCTGCGCAACGTGCGGAAGCAGTACCGGCGCAACCGGAACCTGTTCGAGGTGGCGGACGAGGAGTTGCCGGTCTATGGCACCATCGCCGCCCAGTTCAACGACCCGGGTACCAACGTGCTCTACCGGGCGCTGATCGATGTCCTGAACGCGAAGACGGGGGCGGGACTGCAGTCGCAGCTGGCGGTCGATGAGAAGGAGAGTCTCAAGAAGTACATCATCCCTCCGGACCGGATTCACTACCTGGGGGAGATCGTCCAGGCGGTGCGGAGCTATCGCAGGCGTGTGCTGGAGCAGGTGGGGGTGGCGCGGCGCCTGTTCCAGCTCAAGGGTGCCAGAGAGGTCCTGGAGGGGACACCTACGCTTGAAGAACTGGATCGTCAGATTGCCGGCTACGAGTCGAAGCTGCACGAAGAGCCGAAAAAAATACTCGCCGACTGGCCCTGTCTCAAGGAGAGCTACCGCCAGGACCAGCTGGTCACCAGGGTGCGGGACAAGGAGATCCGGAGCGACCTCCATACCACTACCCTCTCCGGCACCCGCATTCCCAGGGTCTGCCTCCCCGGTTTCGCCGACTGGGGGGAGATTCTGCGCTGGACCATGCTGGAAAATGCACCGGGGCTCTTCCCCTACACGGCCGGGGTGTTCCCCTTCAAGCGGGCCGAGGAGGACCCCAAGCGCCAGTTTGCCGGGGAAGGGACGCCGGAGCGGACCAATCGCCGTTTTCACTACCTCTGCAAGGATGACGACGCCAAGCGGCTCTCCACCGCGTTCGACAGTGTCACCCTCTACGGCGAGGATCCGGATTATCCCCCCGATATCTACGGCAAGGTGGGGGAGAGCGGAGTCTCCATCTGCACGGCGGAGGACATGAAGAAGCTCTACGCCGGCTTCGACCTCTGCGCCCCCAACACCAGCGTCTCCATCACCATCAACGGCCCGGCCCCCATGATGCTCGCCTTCTTCTTCAATGCGGCCATCGACCAGCAGGTGGATGCGTTCCGGGAGAAAAACGGCCGCGCCCCCGGCAACGCCGAATACGCGGAGATCAGGAGCTGTACCCTGCAGACCGTCCGGGGAACGGTCCAGGCCGACATCCTGAAGGAGGACCAGGGGCAGAACACCTGCATCTTCTCCACCGAGTTCGCACTCCGGATGATGGGGGATATCCAGCAGTACTTCATCGAGCAGAAGGTGCGCAACTACTATTCGGTCTCCATCAGCGGCTACCATATCGCCGAGGCGGGGGCCAACCCCATTTCCCAGCTCGCCTTCACCCTTTCCAACGGCTTCACCTACGTGGAGTACTATCTCTCCCGCGGCATGCATATCGACGACTTTGCCCCGAACCTCTCCTACTTCTTCAGTAACGGCCTGGACCCGGAATACACGGTGATCGGCCGGGTGGCGCGGCGCATCTGGGCGGTGGTGATGCGGGAGAAATACGGCGCCAACGACCGGAGCCAGAAACTCAAGTACCATATCCAGACGAGCGGTCGCTCGCTGCACGCACAGGAGATGGACTTCAACGACATCCGCACCACCCTGCAGGCGCTCATGGCGATCTACGACAACTGCAATTCCCTGCACACCAATGCCTACGACGAGGCGGTGACCACCCCCACCGAGGAGTCGGTGCGCCGGGCCATGGCGATCCAGATGATCATCACCCGGGAGTTCGGCCTGGCCAGGAACGAGAACTCCTGCCAGGGGTCGTTCATCATCGAGGAGTTGACCGACCTGGTGGAAGAGGCGGTGCTGGCGGAATTCGAGCGGATCGACCAGCGGGGCGGGGTGCTCGGCGCCATGGAAACCCAGTACCAGCGCAGCAAGATACAGGACGAATCCATGCTCTACGAGCACAAGAAACACAGCGGCGAACTCCCCATCATCGGTGTCAACTGCTTCATCAATCCGCGGGCCAATGAAGAGGGATACCAGGTGCCGGGGGAACTGGCCCGGGCCACGAAGGAAGAGAAGGAGCAGCAGATCGCCAACCTGCGCGCTTTCCAGGAGCGAAACCGGCAGCAGGCCCCGGCAGCCCTCCAGCGGCTCCAGGAGGTGGCAGTAAGTGGCGGGAACATCTTCGCCGAGCTGATGGAGACGGTGAAGTATGCCTCGCTGGGGCAGATTTCCCACGCGCTGTATGAAGTGGGAGGGAAATACCGGAGAAATATGTGAGGGCAGGGGCAGATCCTGTCGTTGACGCCGTGGCGGGTGAGCGCCCTGTCTCCCATCCCTTTCTTTTGTCCGGTATACGGCTATACTCATCGGACAAACATATTCAAAGGCCATCATGCTCTTCTCCGGAAAGGACACCCCGATGCTGACCAAAATGGAATCGGAGCAGCGGATCATCCGCCTCCAACAGGAACTGCGTGCCGCGGGTATCGACGGGGCACTGATCATCTATCCCATCGATATCTACTACTTCAGCGGCACCCGACAAAACGCCACTCTCTGGATTCCAGCCGACGGCAACCCGTTGCTCCTGGTGCGCAAGAGCTACAGCCGCGCCGTCACGGAAAGCCTCATCGAGGACACCCGACCGTTTCCCTCCAGCAAGGAGTTTCCGGCCCTGTTCGGCGATGCTGTCAGGAGGGTCGGCCTGACTTTCGACATCATCCCGGTCCAGCAATACAACTACTACGCCAAGCTGCTCCCCGGGCGTGAATTCGTCGATATCTCCGGCATCAACCGCGATATCCGCTCGGTCAAGTCCGCCTGGGAGCTGGAGCAGATGCGTCGCAGCGGCAGCCGGCTCTGCGGCATTTTCGAACAGGTACCCGAATTCCTGCGACCCGGCATGCGGGAACTGGACCTGTCCGCCGAGTTCGAGTGTCGCCTCCGGAAGGCGGGGGGTGAAGGTTACGTGCGGATGCGGGCCTTCAACCAGGAGCTGTTCATGGGACTGGCCGTCTCTTCCTCCGCCGGGCAGCCGGGGTTCTTCGACGGTGCCGTCACCGGCGGAGGGCTCTCCAACGCATCTCCCCACGGCGCCTCGGTCGACGAAATCAGCCCCAACACCCCGATCCTCATCGACTACGCCGGGGTATTCAATGGGTACATCGTCGATATGACCCGGATATTTGTCATCGGCTCCCTGTCGCCCGAACTCCGGCATGCTTTTGCCACAGCGCTGGCAATTCAGCGGCAGTTGGTGGAACGCCTCAAGCCGGGCACCGTCTGCGAGGAGCTGTTCCTCACGTCGCTTGCCATGGCCGAAGAGGCCGGGCTTGCCAAGTACTACATGGGGGCGCCGGGAGAAAACGCCCGATTCGTCGGCCATGGTACAGGACTCGAACTGGACGAACTGCCGGTCCTGGCCCAGGGATTCAAGGTACCGCTCCGGGCAGGCCAGACCGTTGCCATTGAGCCCAAGTTCGTTATCCCGGGCCAGGGGGTGATCGGCATCGAAAACACCTTTGTGGTCAGTGACAGCGGCGGGGTAAAGTTGACCGATCTGGCCGACGACATCGTCAGCCTGTAAGGCAATGCCGCCATGGGGCAGTCAAAGGGCTGCCCCGTATTCTTTCAGGTGATCGGAGCCTGCATGATACATTCCGCTCTGTTCATCCCGTGCACCTTCGTTTTGCCTTTCCCACGCAGGTGGTCCCTATTCCGCAAACTTCGCAGCCGAGAGCTTGTCCGCACTACCATTTCAGGCTCTCAGGGGGATCCTGGGACAATCTCGGCGTCTTTCCCGGTAAAATGACACAAGGTCACCCCTGTATTGGCAGGATTTGTAGTGATCAACAATACGCCGCAGGTTGTTTATGCAGTATTATATAAACACGTTTTATATTTGGTTGACATGTACGTAAACTGGAGCTATACTGGTTCAAAATTTCCCCGGGGAGGAACACGATGAGCGATGTCTTTGTAGTGGAGGCGTTACGGACCCCGTTTGGTTCTTTCGGTGGCATGCTGGCAGAGGTGGAGGCGCCGAAGCTGGCGGCGACGGTCATGGCCGGGCTGTTGACACGGGCCGGACTCGCTGCCGACCAGGTGGACGAGGTGATCGTCGGCCAGGTGCTGACGGGTGGCTGCGGCCAGGCCCCCGCGCGGCAGGCCATGCGGGGGGCCGGCATTCCCGACACGGTCCATGCCCTGACCATCAATAAGGTCTGCGGCAGCGGTCTTAAGGCGATCATGCTCGGTGCCGGCAGCATCCGTCTTGGCGAGTCCCAGGTGGTGATCGCCGGCGGCATGGAAAACATGTCGCTTGCCCCCTATATCCTGAAAAAGGCCCGGGCCGGCTACCGGATGGGGCATGGCGAACTGCTCGATCTGATGGTTTACGACGGCCTGCAGGATCCATACACTGGCCGGCACATGGGGGACATCGGCGAGGTGAGCGCGGAGCGCGGCGGCCTGACGAGGGAGGAACAGGATGAATTCGCCATCCGTTCCTACCAGTTGGCCCAGGCGGCGGCAAGCGGCGGGGTGTTCGCCGGCGAGATCGTGCCGGTAGTGAAGAAGGGGAAAAAGGGGGACGAGATCCTGGACACCGACGAAGAGCCGTTCAAGGGGGATCCGGCCAAGCTGCCGCAGCTGAAGGCGGTCTTCAAGAAGGATGGCACCATCACCGCCGGCAACGCCTCCTCCATCAACGACGGCGCCGCTCTGGCCCTCCTGACCGATGCCGCAGGACTCAAGAAGCACAACCTCACCCCCAAGGCGCGCATCGTGGCCATGGCGACCGAGAGCCGCCATCCCGACAATTTCCCCGAGGCCCCCATCGGTGCCATTCAGAAGGTCTGCACCCGGGCCGGGCTGAAGATTTCCGACATCGACCTGTTCGAGATCAACGAGGCCTTCGCCTCGGTGGCGCTCCTGGCCATCAAGGGGCTGGGCCTTCCGCTGGACAAGGTGAATGTCAACGGCGGCGCCTGCGCCATCGGCCATCCCATCGGCGCCAGCGGCGGACGGCTGGCGGCGACCGTCATTCGGGAACTACACAAACGACAGCAGCGCTACGGGCTGGCCACGCTCTGTATCGGCGGCGGCGAAGCAGTGGCGGTGATTTTCGAACGGGTTTAAGAAGCCTTATGGGTCCTATGGGTCTTATGAGTCCTCTAGGTCCTATGCAAAGCTTTTCATCACAGGAGGATATATGATCAAAACAGTCGGTATACTCGGGGCAGGGCAGATGGGGAACGGCATTGCCCATGTCTTTGCCCAGTTCGGGTATCAGGTTGTTCTCTACGATATCGCCGAAGTCCAGCTTGAAAAAGCCATTGCCACCATCCACCAGAACCTGGAGCGGCAGGCGAAGAAGGGGGTCATTGCCGAAACGCTGGTGGGGGAGACCGTGGGACGGATCATGACCACGAAGGACATGACCGGCCTGGCCAGCTGTGATTTCTGCGTGGAGGCGGTCACCGAGCACGAGCCGCTCAAGCTGGACATCTTCCGCAAGCTGGACGACATCGTCCAGCCCAGTGCCATCCTTGCCTCCAACACCTCTTCCATTCCGATCACCAAGATTGCCGCCGTCACCAGGCGGCCCGACAAGGTCATCGGCATGCACTTCATGAACCCGGTACCGGTGATGAAGCTCGTGGAAGTGATCCGCGGCCACGCCACGAGCGACGCCACCTTCCGCACCACGTCCGAACTGGTGGCCGGACTGGAGAAGGAGATGGCGGTCTCCCAGGACTATCCCGGCTTCATCGTCAACCGGGTCCTCATCCCCATGATCAACGAGGCGGTCTTTGCCCTCTACGAGGGGATCGCCACGGCGGAAGACATCGACAAGGGGATGAAGCTTGGCACCAACCAGCCGATGGGACCCCTGACCCTGGCGGACTTCATCGGCCTCGACACGGTGCTCGCCATCGCCAACGTCCTCTACGACGGCTTCAAGGATCCGAAATACCGCCCCTGCCCGCTGCTGGTGAAGATGGTCAATGCGGGGTACCTGGGGAGAAAGTCGGGACGGGGTTTCTATACCTACTGAGCCGCTTCGCCTTCACGTCCATGCCGGCGTTGGCTTCTCAACGTAGCGCTCTACGCCTCGTTCCCACCTGGGCCTGAACGCGAAATCGAACCGGTTTAAGGAGAAAAATCAATGGAATTCAAGAACCTGCTCATCGAAACTGCCGCCGGCGTCGCCACCCTCACCGTCAACCGCCCCCAGGCGTTGAACTCCCTGACCAGTGAGGTGCTCACCGAGCTGGGGTGTGCGCTTTACGAGCTGGAGTACGATCCGGCGGTCAAGGTGGTGATCGTCACCGGTGCCGGGGAGAAGGCCTTCGTGGCCGGGGCCGACATCAAGGAGATGTCCGCCATGTCCTCCTACGAGGGGCACCGGTTCGCCGTCAAGGGCCAGCATGTCATGATGGCCATGGAGAAGATGAAGAAACCGGTCATTGCCGCGGTGAACGGCTTTGCCCTCGGCGGCGGCCTGGAGCTCGCCCTGGGGTGCGATTTTATCTACGCCTCGGCAAAAGCCAAGCTCGGTTTCCCGGAGGTAACCCTGGGGATCATGCCCGGCTTCGGCGGCACCCAGAACCTGGCCCGGCTCATCGGCCCCAACAAGGCCAACGAGCTGATCTTCACCGGCCGGATAATCACGGCGGACAAGGCACTGGCCTGGGGGATCGTCAACGAGGTCTTCGCCCCGGAAGAGCTTATGGACAAGGCAAAAGAGACCGCTGCCGCCATTGCCGGCGTCGGTTCGCTCGGTGTCGCCTACGCCAAGGATGCCATTGCCAACGGCCTGAACATGGGCAAGGAAGACGGCTTCCGCTACGAGGCCTCTCTCTTCGGGGTGCTGTTTGCCACCGACGACCAGAAAGAGGGGATGGGGGCGTTCGTCGAGAAGCGCAAGGCGGCGTTCAAGGGGAAATGAAAACGTAAAACCTCTGGAACCGCAAAGAACGCAAAGAACGCGAAGAACGCGAAGAACGCAAAGAACGCAAAGAATAGCAAATCGGTAGTTACTTGGCGTCCTTTGCGTCTTGAGCGACCGCAGGGAAGCGAGCGGTTCAAGGGGTTTTAACCGGAATTATAAAGGAGAAGATTATGAATTTCGAGTTGAGCCAGGACCATAAGGTGTTGCAGGAGAGCGTGCGGGACTTTGTCAACAAGGAGATCAAGCCGATAGCCATGCAGATCGACGAGGAGCACATGATCCCCGACACCCTCGTCAGAAAGATGGGGGACATGGGATTCCTGGGGAGCTACCTCCCCGAGGAGTACGGCGGGGCCGGCCTGGACATGCTCTCCTACGCCATTGTCGTCGAGGAAGTCTCCAAGGCGTGCGGCTCCAGCGGCGTCCTCATCTCGGCGCACACCTCGCTCGCCTGCGGCCCCATCCACACCTTCGGCACCGAAGAACAGAAAAAGAAATGGCTCCCCGCGCTGAATAGCGGCGACATCATCGGCTGCTTTCTCCTTACCGAGCCCGATGCGGGGAGCGATGCAGGTGCCATTGCCACCACCTACCGGCGCGAAGGGGACGAGTTCGTCGTCAACGGCGCGAAAATCTTCATCACCAATGGCGGGTACCGGGGGACCGGCGTCCTCTTCGCCACCCACGACAAGAGCCTCAAGCACAAAGGGGTTTCGGCCTTCATCATCGACCTCCGCTCCCATGGTGTCGAAATCCTCAAGAACGAGAAGAAGCTCGGCATCCGCGGCAGCTACACCACCGCCTTTGCCCTGGACAATGTGCGCATCCCGGCCGAGAACCTGCTGGGGCAGGAAGGGCAGGGGTTCAAGATCGCCATGGACACCCTGAATGGCGGCCGGATCGGCATCGCCTCCCAGGCGTTGGGCATTGCCGAGGGGGCCTTCGAACGCGCCCTGGCCTACTCCAAGGAACGGAAGCAGTTCGGCGCCCCGATCTGCGACCTGCAGGCGATCCAGTTCAAGCTGGCGGACATGTGGGCCAGGATTGAAACCAGCAAGCTCATGACCTACAAGGCCGCCTGCCTGAAGGACGCCAAGAGGAACTACACCATGGAATCGGCCATGTGCAAGATGCTGGCCTCCGAGGCGGCCACCTACGTCGCCCGGGAGGCAATCCAGATCCATGGCGGCTACGGCTTCATCTGCGACTACGAGGTGGAGCGGATGTACCGGGATGCCAAGATCACCGAGATCTATGAAGGGACCAACGAGGTACAACGGGTGGTCATTTCCAAGTTGCTGCTGTCCTGATTTGCCATAAGTCCCATGGGACCTATAGGTCTTATAAAACCAGTGGGCACCAGGAAAAGTCTTACTCAGGAGGTATATATGAAGATACTGGTCTGCATCAAACAGGTACCGGACATGGAATCCCGGTTCAAGCCGGCGGCCAGCGGGGTCTGGTACGACGAGAGCGACCTGGCATGGCGGATGAACGAATACGACGAATACGCCGTGGAACAGGCTGTCCAGCTGCGGGAACAGCTGGGTGAAGGGTGTGAGCTCACCGTTCTCTCCATCGGCCCGGACCGGGTGGGGGAGGCGATCAAGAAGGCGCTGGCCATGGGGTGCGACCGTGGTGTCCATGTCCAGGACGACGCAGCCGCCACCAAAGACCCCTGGCAGATCGCCGCCATCATCGCCGCCTACGCCAAGGACCAGGGGTACGACCTCATCTTCACCGGCATGCAGTCCCAGGACCGGGGCTCGGCCCAGGTAGGGGTCACCGTCGCCGAAGACTTGGGCTACGCCTGCGCCACCACCCTGGTCGGCTTCGCCTATGACAATGGCACCGTCACCGCCAAACGGGAACTGGAAGGGGGGATCAAGGGGGTCGTCAAGCTGACCACCCCGGCTCTGGTAACCTGCCAGCTCGGCCTCAACGTCCCCCGCTATCCCACGCTTCCCAACATCATGAAGGCCAAGAAAAAAGAGATCCAGGCCATTGCCGTGGCGGAGCTCCTCAAGGAAGAGCCCCTGGCCGCCACCGTAAGCTTCCACCCCCCCGCCAAGAAGGGTGGCGGTATCGTCCTGGAAGGGGAAGTCGGGGCACTGGTGGACCAGCTCATGGGGATACTCAAAGAGAAGACGACGGTCTTGAGATAGGAGACGACAATGAAAGCACTACTCATCGGCGAATACCGCGAAGGGAAACTCCTGGAGAGCACCTACGAGCTATTGGGCTTTGCCGACCAGCTCGGGGCGGAAACCGCCCTGCTGCTGGTCGGAAGCGACAGCCAGCTCCCCGCCTTTGGCGGCACCCTCTACCTGGCCGACGCAAACCAGTGCGGGGAATACAACCCGGACCTGCACAAGCAGCTGGTCCTGGATGCCGTTCAGAAGGAAAACCCCGACTACGTCGTCTTTCTCCACTCCTCCTACGGGTGGGACCTGGCGCCGCGGGTGGCGGCAAAACTCAGAGTCGCCCAGGTATCGGAAGCCATCGGTCTTACCGAGGGCGGCTTCGAAGTGGGGTGCTGCAACGCCAAGATGCGGCGGACCGTCAAGCCGACCACGGCGAAAGCAGTCATCACCATCCAGGCCGGGGCCTTCCCGGGACTGCAGCCGGGTGGTACCCCGCAGGTGCAGAAAGTGACGGCAAGCGTAGAGAGCAACGTCAGCTTCAGCGGCTACGAGCCTGCCGAAGCAAAAGACGTGGACCTGACCCGTGCCGAGGTGATCGTCACCGCCGGGCGGGGAGTGGGGAAAAAGGAAAACGTGCCGGTCATCGCCGCCCTGGCCAAGGCGCTGGGCGGAGAACTGGGCGCGAGCCGTCCGGTGGTCGATGCGGGGTGGGTAGAGCACAGCCACCAGGTGGGGACCACCGGCCAGACGGTAAGCCCTAAGCTGTACATCGCCTGTGGGGTGAGCGGTGCCATCCAGCACCTGGCCGGGATGAAGAAGTCGGACTTCATCGTCGCCATCAACAAGGACAAGGACGCCCCCATCGGCGAGGTGGCCGACGTCCTGGTGGTGGCCGACGTCCTCCAGTTCGTCCCCGCGCTGACGACGAAGTTGTGACAATGTCGCGGTAGCTACACGTCACGGAGTGACTATGAAACCCCTTCATGGCATGCGGATTCTCAACCTGGCAGTAAATCTTCCCGGGCCGGCCGCGGCGAAGCGTCTGTATCAACTGGGAGCCGAAGTAATCAAAGTGGAACCTCCTGCCGGAGACCCGATGGAACGGTATCACGCCGCATGGTACCGTGATATGGCCGCCGGCCATGCCGTTGTACGAATCGATCTGAAGGCGGAGGAAGGGCGGGCCTGTATGGATGAACTGCTCACCGGAACGGACCTTCTCATCACCGCCAGCCGGCCGGCGGCCCTGGAACGGCTGGCACTGGACTGGACCACCTTAACGCAACGCTATCCCCGACTCTGCCAGGTCGCCATCGTCGGTTATCCCGTCCCCCGTGAGAACGAAGCCGGTCACGACCTTACCTACCAGGCGGCCCTGGGGCTGTTGACCCCGCCCCACATGCCGCGCACCCTCATGGCCGACATGGCCGGCGCGGAACAGGCGGTGTCTGCCGCACTGGCCCTGCTGCTGGCGCGGGAACGGGGAGAGGGGGGTGGTTATGCGGAAGTCGCCCTCTCCGAGGCGGCTGCGGCTATGGCCGAACCGCTGCGCTACCAGGCAACCAGCCCGGGGGGTGTCCTCGGTGGCGGCATTCCCGAGTACAATGTTTACCGGAGCAGTGATGGCTGGGTTGCCGTGGCGGCATTGGAGCCCCATTTCAAAAAGAGGCTGGAAGATGCACTGGCGGTGAGAAACAAGGGGGAATACCAGGCGATGTTCCTGGGGAAAAGCTCGGCCGAGTGGCAGCAGTGGGGACAAGAGCAGGATATCCCCATCGTGGCAACGAAAATCTTTTAGCATCTCCCGAGCCTTGTTTCGCCCGCAGCGGAGGATCTCATGTTTCTCGATCTGACCGAAGAGCAGAAGCTGATCCAAGACACTGCCCGGAATTTTGCCAGAGCTGAACTGGAGCCGGTAGCGGCAGGTCTCGACCAGGGCGACGACCGGGAGGCCATGCTGGTCAACTTGAAAAAACTGGCCAAACTCGGTTTCATGGGGTTGAACGTCCGGGAGGAGTATGGCGGTACCGGGGCGGGGTGTATCGCCTTCAGCGTGGCCGTGACCGAGATCGCCCGGGCCTGTGCCTCCACGGCGGTTACCGTGTCGGTCAACAACATGGTCTGTGAAGTAATTCAGGCGGTTGGCTCGGAAGAGCAGAAGCGGGCCTATATCCCGAAAATCTGCTCGGGAGAATTCACGGCCGGCAGTTTTGCCTTGACCGAAACCGGTGCCGGTTCCGACCCGTCGGGGATGACCACCCGGGCAGTTGCGGACGGCGACAGTTTCGTGCTCGATGGCTCCAAGATTTTCATCACGAGCGCTCCCTATGCCGGCGTCTTCGTGGTGTGGGCGGTCACCGACAAGGATGCGCCGAAGGGGAAGGGGATCAGTTGCTTCCTTGTCGAAGGGGGGACCAGGGGGCTCATCGTCGGCAAGGAGGAGAAGAAGATGGGGCAGCACGCAGCCTCGACCAACGAAGTCATCTTCGACAACTGCCGCATTCCGAAAAGTGCGCTGATGGGCAAGCTGAACGACGGATTCCGCACGGCGGTGACGGAGCTCGCCGGTGGCCGTATCGGCATCGGTTCGCTCGGCCTCGGGGTCGGTCTGGCCGCCATGGATTATGCGACCCGCTACGCCACGGAGCGCTCCCAGTTTGGCCAGAAGATAAGCTGCTTCCAGGCGATCCAGTGGATGATCGCCGACAGCTATACCGAGCTTGAGGCGGCACGGCTCCTGCTCATGAATGCGGCGTTCCGCAAGGAGCAGGGAAAGTCCTTCGCCAAGGAGGCTTCCATGGCCAAGATGTTTGCCACGGAAGCGGGTAACCGTGCCTGTTACAATGCCCTGCAGATGCTGGGCGGGTACGGCTACACCCGGGATTTCCCGGTGGAGCGTTACGCCCGGGATGCCCGCGTTACCACCATCTACGAGGGAACCAACGAGATTCAACGGGTGATCATTTCGCGGGAGATATTACGGCATTTCAGCTGACATGGATACAACAAGCAGGGAAGTGAGGGTGGATACTCATCGGCAGTTCTTCAACACTGCGGCGGCTATGCCGCCCAGAGGGAGCACCATGTCCACGCCGCCGCGGGCGATGGCTTCTTTCGGCATTCCGAAGACCACCGAGGTCGCCTCGTCCTGGGCGATGGTCACCGCTCCGGCCTCCTTCATCTCCCACATCCCCCGGGCGCCGTCGTCCCCCATGCCGGTCATGATCACCCCCACTGCATTGGCCCCCGCATACCGCGCTGCCGAACGGAACAGCACATCGACCGACGGACGGTGACGGCAGACGAGCGGTCCGTCCTTCAATTCCACGTAGTAGCGGGCGCCGCTTCTCTTCAGCAGGAGATGGCGATTCCCCGGCGCGATGAGCGCTCGGCCGGGAATCACCGTGTCGTTGTGCTGGGCCTCCTTGACGGAAATGCGGCACAGCCCGTCGAGCCGGCGGGCAAAGGCATTGGTGAAGTGTTCCGGCATGTGCTGCACGATGACGATGCCGGGGCTGTCCGCGGGGAGAGCCTCCAGAAAGACGCGCAGGGCCTCGGTCCCCCCCGTTGAGGTCCCGACGGCGACCACCTTTTCCGTCGTCTTCACCATCGCCAGGGATGTTGATTTGGCTATTACGGCGTCGGCGGTGAGTTTTGGGGCGATCTCCCGCCGGGATGCCACAATCCGCCGGGGACGTACCCGGCTGGCCGCCCGGATGGCATCGCAGATGCGGACGGCCGATTCTTCCAGGAACTGGCGTGAGCCGAGGCGCGGCTTCTCGATGATCTCCACCGCACCGTATTCCAGTGCCTGGATGGCGCTCTCGGACCCTTTCTCCGTCAAGCTCGAACACATCACCACCGGGATGGGGTGCTGGCTCATGATCTTCTTAAGGAATGAAAGCCCGTCCATCCGGGGCATTTCCAGATCGAGGGTGATGACGTCGGGTATTTCCGCTTTCATCCGTTCCGCGGCGATGAACGGATCGGCGGCAGCGCCCATCACTTCCATCTCCGGGTCGGCGGCGATTATGTCGGTCAACACCTGCCGTACCACGGCCGAATCGTCGATTATGAGGACTCGGATTTTCTTTTTCATGGAGAAACCGGTTGCCTTCCCGGCGGGAGAGAGTTCATCGGATATTCCTGTAAACCGTGGGGTAGACGGCCTTCAACGGGAGGTTGTAGCCGCTCAGGGTTTCCGAGTGGCCGAGGAAGAGATGCCCGTTAACGGCAAGATAGGATCGGAAGCGCTCCAAAAGCGTTTCCTGGGTTGCTCGATCGAAGTAGATGATCACGTTCCGGCAGAAGATGACGTCAAATGTCTCGTGAATGCCGAAATCCGTCCCCGTGAAATTGAGCCACCGGAACTGCACCTTGTTCCTGAGGCCGGGAATGATCCGCACCAGCCCCTCGTTCCGGTCTTTGCTCCGGAGCAGAAACTTCTTTTTGAACGGCAGAGGAACGGTAGCGGTCCGCTCTTCCCGATAGACCGCCTGGCGGCCCGCTTCCAGAACCCGCGTGGAGATGTCGGTCGCCATGATCCGGAAATCGAAGCCGGGGCACCGGTCGGCAAAATCCTGGAGAACCATGGCCAGGGTATAGGGCTCTTCTCCGGTGGAGCACCCTGCGCTCCAGACCCGGAAGGGGCGGGTGCCGTCGGGATGCCTGCGCACCCATTCCGGCAGGAGATGCTCGGTCAGGTAAGCGAAGTGGTCCGGTTCCCGGAAGAAATCGGTCTTGTTGGTGGTTACCAGGTCGATCATCCCGATGACTTCGTGCTTCTGCCCCTCAGGGCTGAAGAGATAGGCGCAATACTGGGAGAAGGAATCCATGCCGAGGGCGCGAAGCCTTTTCTGAAGCCGCGATTCGAGCATCGACTTCTTACTGGGGGGCATCCTGATGCCGCAGGCATCGTAGATGAACTGAGCCAGCCGGAGAAAGTCCCCGCCGGTCAGGCGCATGCACCTGTTTCCCGGTAACGCTGCGTCCGCCTTTGAGCAGTTCATCGCATGACCTTCCGGATGACGGTGATGAGTTCCTCCGGCAGGAACGGCTTGGCGATCCATGCGGTCGCCCCCGCCGCTGCCCCCTCCCGCTTCAGCAATCCCTGCCGTTCGGTGGTCAGCATGATGATCGGCACGAAACGGTACGCGGGAAGTTGCCGGACGTGGTGAATGAAGCCGATGCCGTCCACGTTGGGCATGTGGAGGTCGGTGATGATCAGGTCGGCACCATTTTCGGCCAGTTTCTCCAGCCCGTCCCGGCCGTCTGCCGCTGCGATGACCCTGAAGCCGAATCCCTCGAGGGTTGAGCTCAACAGATGCCGGATGCTGGCTGAATCATCGATGGCCAGGATGGTTTTTGCCATGGAGTCTGTGGCCCTCTTTTGGATATGCAGGGGGGCTCCCTTCATGCACCATGCTCCGGTGTGCGGGAAACGGAACGCCGGAGGAGAACCTCCCCCGTGCCGGTGTCGTAGATGATCTTGCGACTGATGCTTCCCCCCGTATCCCTGCCGACGACCGGAATTCCGTAACGGTCCAGCATGTGCAAGGCAAGCTCGATATTCCGTTCCCCCACGGAAACGAAGCTGCTGCCGCTCTCCCACATGGCGGCCCCCCCGAAGAGTTTGGCCTGCAGACGGGAGGGGAGGCAGCCGACCCCCTCCAGCCTCTCCACGAGGAGATCGATGGCGACGTTGCCGTAGCGGGGGGTGGGGAGCCCTTCACCGTTCCAGAGAGGGAGCATGTAGTGGTTGATCCCCCCCATGCGGCGTAGCGGGTCGAACAGGCAGACGGCAATGCACGAGCCGAGGACCGTCGTTACCCGATGGGGGTGCGGTTCGGCAAACAGCATCGCCGGATAGAGGTAATAGTCATTCTTGGTCGCCATCGTCTCCCCGACACTCCCGATCGATGCAGCGGTCGATCAGAACCTCTCCTCTGCTGCGAAGAACAGATTCTCATCCGGCATGAGAGACTCCACGTCGGCCGTCGGTCGGGGAAGGTTGAGTTTGAAGGTGCTCCCGGCGCCGGGGGTGCTTTCAATGCCGATATTCCCTCCTGAAAGCTCCGCGAGGGCACGGCATATGCTCAGACCGAGCCCCAATCCGCGATGGTTTCTGCACCGCCCCTCGTCCAGTTGCCGGAAACGGGCGAAAACCGTCTCCTGGTCTGCAATGTCGATACCGGGTCCTTGATCCTCCACGGTAACCTGCAGGAACGACTCATCCGCGACGGCGTCAATGGTAACGACCCCTTTGGACGGGGAAAACTCCACGGCATTGGCGACGAGATTCCTGAGAATGATCCGGAGAAACCGCGGGTCGGCGGCAAACGGCAGGGGCGAGGCAAGGGCGTTCCTAACCCGGATCTCCTTTTCGCAACAGCGATGCTCCACTGTTTCAATCACGTCGGCAATGATGCCCCCGACATCGATCTGGGCCGGTTCAGGCGCCTCCCGGCCGGCCTCCAGCCCGGCGGCGGTAAACACATTCTCCAGCTGGAAGTCGAGCTCGCATGCCTCGTCGTAGATCAAGCGGCCGTTGAGAGCCACCCGTTCCCCGTTGCAGCTCCCGTCCCGCAACTGGGCGGCAAGACCCATAATCGCCGCGAGGGGGTTGTTGATCTCGTTACGGATATTGGAGAGGAAGTGCCCTTTGAGGGCCTCCGACTCCTGCAGACACCGATTGGTGGACTCGAGTTTCTCGGTAAGATAGCGAAGTTCGTCGATGGCCTTCCGTTTTTCGGCAAATCTCTCCCGGAGAGCGGCTATCAACTCTTCGTCGTGCAGATGGGACATGCGTCCTCCCGGTGGTAGTGATTATGCGACGAGACCCGGTGGCTCAGAATTTTTCGAAGGAGGTATCCAGCCGGTCACTTCCCTCCCCCAGGTCATAAGCTACGCCGGTCGGAAGGGAAATCGCGCCAGGCTGCGGCTTGTTCACGTGGGCTACTGGATGCAGGTGACTGTGCGACCGGCGCGGGGTGGCGCGCGATGCCAGCTGATGCCGGTGCGCACCTCCGTGCTGGCCGCGATCCTTGTCGTCCAGCCGGAAGAAGGCGACCGCATTGTACAGCTGCTCGGCCTGGGAGGAGAGCTCCTCGGAGGTGGATGCCATCTCCTCGGATGCCGAGGCGTTCTGCTGAATGACCTGGTCCAGCTGCTGGATCGCCTTGTTGATCTGCTCGGCCCCCAAGTCCTGTTCCCGGCTTGCCGCGTTGATTTCCTGCACGAGCTCGGCGGTTTTCTGGATGTCGGGCACCATCATCCCGAGAAGTTGTCCGGCCTTTTCCGCCACATCGACGCTGGATGCCGAAAGGCTGCTGATCTCTGCCGCCGCCTTCTGGCTCCGCTCGGCCAGCTTGCGGACTTCGCTCGCCACGACGGCGAACCCCTTGCCGTGCTCGCCGGCCCGGGCCGCCTCGATGGCCGCGTTGAGCGCCAGGAGATTGGTCTGGCGCGCGATCTCCTCGATGATGGAGATCTTCTTGGCGATGTCCTTCATGGCGGTGACGGTTTCATTCACCGCTTTTCCCCCTTCGAGGGCGGCGGTGGCGGACTTGACGGCAATCTTTTCGGTCTGGAGGGCGTTGTCGGCATTCTGCCGGATGTTGGAGGTCATCTGTTCCATGGATGCCGAGGCCTCTTCCGCTGCGGCCGCCTGCTCGCTGGCCCCCTGGGACATCTCTTCGGCACTGGAGGAGAGTTCCTGGCTCCCGGACGACACATTGGCTGCGGCGCTTTTTACCTCGCCGACAATCTCCCGCAGTTTCCCCAGCATGTTCTGCATGGCGGAGAGGAGTTGTCCCGCCTCATCTCCGCCGGTAGAAACGACGGTTACCGACAGGTCCCCTTCCGCCAGCCGGTTGGAGACCGTGACCGCTTCCCGCAGGGGGCCGGTAATGCTCCGGGTGATGAAGAAGCTTATCACGGCTCCGGCCAGCAGGGCGAAGAAGGCGGCAAGGAACGTCATGATCCGGGTGGAGCGATAGAGTTTTGTTGCTTCGGCATAACTTGCGGCCATCTGGTCTTCCTGGTACTTGACCAGGTCGGCGAACGGAACGAATATCTTCTCGATGAGGGCGGCTGCTTCGTTATTGTAGACGCTTACCGCCTCGGCGGGCTTGCCGGCAAGACAGAGATCTTCCACCCGCTGGTCCGCGGCCTTGGCGTTGGCAATGTTGGTGCTGATCTGGGCCATGAGATCTTTGCCCTTTTCCGTCGTCTCCATCTTGTCCAGCTTGGTGACGAGTTCCCGGTAGATCACCCGGTTCTTTTCGATTTCGTCTTTCACATCCTTGAGCCTGCTCCTGTCTACGATGAGCATGGTCTTGATGTCATCCACGACCTTCCTGAGGGTCTTCTGGGCATCTGCGGCCAGTTTGATCTTGGCGTAATTCATTTGCACGATGGTTTCCATGTTGCTGTTGACCTTGCCCAGGCTATTGGCCGCCATCACGGTAATCGCCACGAGGAGCAGGAACACCACTCCGAATCCCAGGCCGAGCCGTACACCGATTTTCATGTTATTGAGTTTCATGCCGATATTCTCCTTTTCAGAGGCTTTGCAGGGGTATTTGTTATTGGTTTGCCTGCAGCAGGCGGGGTTGGTCTTCCTCATCCGCTCCGCAGGCGAGCAGTTCATCCACGGAAAAGACCCGGTCGATATTGAGGATCATGATGAATCTTTCGCCTTCCTTCCCCATCCCCTGGAGAAAGTCGATGTTCAGCTTGGTGCCGATGCGGGGGACCGGTTCGATCTGCTCCGGTCCCAGGTCGAGGACCTCCTGGACCGAATCGGCCATGGCGCCGAGCACCGTCGTTTCGCCGTCCACCGTCACTTCCACGATGATGATGCAGGTGTTGACCCCCTTTTCGATCGCCGGCATGCCGAACTTCAGACGCATGTCCACCACCGGCACCACGTTGCCGCGCAGGTTGATGACGCCGCGCATGAATTCGGGAGTCCGGGGGACCCGCGTCACGGTGGTGTAATCGAGAACCTCCCGCACCTTGCCGATGTCGAGGGCAAATACCTCCTCGTTCAGGGTAAAGGTCAGATACTGGGCAGGTTCCATCACAGTTCCCTCTTGCATACAGGTTTCTCCTTTTCGTGATTCATATACCGGCTTCAATGCTCCAGCCGTTCCTCGTCGGCGACCAGTTGCTGCACGTCGAGTATGAGCGCGACCGAACCGTCCCCGAGAATGGTGGCGCCCGAAACCCCGCGCACTTCGCGAAACATCTTCCCGATGGACTTGATGACGGTCTGGTGCTCGCCGATCACGTAATCGACCACGAGACCGACCCGCTTCCCTTCGATGTCGGCAATGACGATCTGCTCGATTTCCGGTCGCTCGCCGGCAATGCCGAAATGCTCCCGCAAGGGAACATAGGGGATGATCCGGCCACGGACATCGGCGAGGTGGTGGCCATGGGCCCGCGTCACATCCGTCCGGGTCAGCTCGATGCACTCTTCCACCTGGGAGAGGGGTATGACGAAGCAGTCAGCACCGATCTTCACCAGCAGACTCTCGATGATCGCCAGGGTGAGGGGGATCCTGATGGTTACCGCCGTCCCTTCCCCGGGAGCGCTGGCGACACTTATGGTGCCACGCAGCAGATCGACCCCCCTTTTCACCACATCCATCCCCACACCGCGCCCCGAGATGCTGGTAACCGTTTCCGCCGTTGAAAAACCGGGCGCGAAGAGGAGGCTGAAGGCCTCTTTGTCGGACAGCTCGGCCCCTGCCGGGATCAACCCTTTGGCAATCCCCCTGGCCCGTACCGCATCCCGGTCGATTCCCGCCCCGTCGTCCCTGATGGTCACCAGCACGCTGTCCCCGGAGTGGACCGCCGAAAGGTGAATGGTCCCCCGCGCCGGTTTGCCTGCGGCCAGGCGGACGTCGGGGGATTCAATGCCGTGGTCGATGCTGTTCCTGATCAGGTGGACGAGGGGATCGTTGAGCTTTTCGATCACGGTCTTGTCCAGCTCCGTGTCGGCCCCCGTGGTGACCAGTTCCACGTCCTTCCCCAGTTCTGTGGAGAGATCATGGACCATGCGCTTGAACTTGCTGAACGTGCCGCCGATGGGGATCATCCGGATCGTGAGGGCGCTGTCGCGCAATCCCGCGGTAAGCCGTTCCACCTCTTCCGCGAGGGTGATAAGCTCGTCGTCGTCGCGGGCCAGAGCCGTCCGGCTGAGGCGTGCCTGGACCGTCACCAGCTCTCCGACGAGATTGATGAGCCGGTCGAGCTTGTCGGCGGTCACCCTGATACTGGAGATTCCCCTCGCTGCCGGGATATCCCGACTGTCTGCCGGTTCGGGGGAAATCCCCTCCCGCCTCCCTTCCGAAGGGAGGACTCCCGCTTTTTGGGAAGTTTCCGCCACGGTCGTGCTCCCGGGATGGGACACCTCTATCTCGACGCACTCTTCGCCGGCAAACATGAATATGTCGTAAATTGCATCCAATCCCCGCGTGGTCGTAAGAACCACGTCCCAGCTAAGGTAGCAGATTTCCGGATCCAGTTCGGCAAGGGGAGGGACCTGGTCCGTATGGAGCGTCACGTGACACGCTCCCAGCTCACGCAGCTCATTCAGGCACTGGACAGGGTTGAGTCCGCGCATGAAGGTGTCCCTGGCCGGACGAAAGCGGATAATGAAGGTGATCTCTTCACCGCTCTCTGCGTTCTCAGGGGAGTCGGTTCCGGAATCCGCTGCTGCAGCTAGAGGCGCGGCCCCGTCCGCAAGGATGCGGAAGGCAGCCACAATCTCCCGTGCCCGGAGTGCCTCGGCCTCTCCTCCGCCGGTCGCGGACTTCAGCATCTCCTTGATCTGGTCCCGGGCCGCAAGGGTGAGCACGATCAGCTCTTTCGTCACGGCGGTCCTGCCGTCGCGGAGCATCTCCAGGACCGACTCCACCTCATGGCTGAACGAGGTAATCCTGTCAAACCCGAACATGGCGCTCGAACCCTTGATGGTGTGCATGGCACGGAAAATTCGGTCGACCAGTTCCTCATCGGTCGGATTGCGCTCCAGTTCGAGAAGGGACAACTCCAGGTCCGTCAGGAGTTCATCCGCCTCTTCCCGGAATGCCTGTCGGAGTTGCTCTATCATCCCAGGACTTTCCTGACGACGGCCAGCAGTTGTTCCGGCCGGAACGGCTTGGTGATCCAGCCGGTCGCGCCCGCGGCCCTCGCCTCGTGCTTCCGGACGTCCTGCGACTCGGTCGTCAGCATGATGACCGGTGTGAAGCGGGAACCCGGATTCTGGCGGATTCCCCGGACCAGGTCGATCCCGTCCATTTTCGGCATGTTCAGGTCGGTGATGACCATGTCCACCGTCTCACCCCGGAGCTTGTCGAGACCGTCAAGGCCGTCCTTCGCCTCGATCACCCGGTAGCCGCTCTCCTTCAGGGTAAAGGAAACCATCATGCGGATGCTTGCCGAATCGTCAATTGCCAGAATTGTTCTGCTCATTGTCTTCACTCCTCCCTCAAGGGTTTTTCCCCTGGTGTGAAACTTCCGTCGAAAGGAAACGCCGCTGCCAGGGCCGCCTCCCCACAGGCATCGGAATGTCCGGGTGCCAGCGCCAGCTCTCTCCCCTCTGCCTCCGCCGTCTGCCGTGCGGAGCAGAGCAGCTGAAAAAACGAAGGGTCCGTCTCCGTGATCCCCCCCACGTCGAGGAGTACCTTGTCGGCGGCAGCCAAAGCACTGACAAGGGCCTCCCTGAGTTCCACGCTTTCCCTGACCGTCACGCTCCCCGCCAGTCCGATCATGGCCGTGACCGGTTCATGGGTAGATTCATGCAGTGTCACCTTCAGTTTCATGCGCCGCTCCTGTTAGAAGAATTCAACGTTGTCCCCCAGATGTTCCCCAGTCGCGGGGGTGTCAGTGTTTCGTTCCCCCCTGACCGCAAACAGCTGGTGGACCTTGCGTTCGCTCTGCATCGTGTACCGATCCTCTACCTGTGCCAGTCCGTCAATCATGCCGGTAGCCCCGTTTTCACTGCAGGAGCGCCCTGTCGCCACAAGATGATGGAGAGGAGAGAGGACCTCTCTCTGGAGGGTTGCCACCATTTCCCTGCTGTCCAGGGATGTCCGGATATCTTCAATGGTGGCCGCGAGACCGGCCGATGCCTCGTCGGTCCGTGCCAAGAGGCCGGTCACGGCAGTCGTGACCTCCCTGATGCGGGCGATGGCCGCCGCCAGTTCATCCTTGCGCAACTCCACGTCCGATGCTGTGTCTTCCTCCTCCGCTCCCTCGGCAAGATCGTGCTGCAGGTCTGTCACGTGCCGGGTGATGGCATGGATTGAAGCGGTGATGGCGGCAGCCTGTCGGCAGATATCCTCCGACAAGTGTTTGACCGTCTCGGCGATCACACCGAAGGCGGCGCCGTCCTTCCCCGCCTGGGCCGCCTTGATGATGGCGTTCAGGGCGATCAGCCTGATTTCGGATCCCAGGTACTCGATATCTTCCGCAAAGGTATTGATTTCCGTCATGGCCTTTGTCACGGCAAGCATGATGTCGTTCAGCCTGCCGTTTGTTGCCACGTTATCTGCAAAAGCGCTGACGACCGATGCCAGCCCATGTTCGATATCCCTGAGGGACGCATGTCCGACCTGGTCGGCCTGGCGAAACAGGCCATGGGCATTGGTTGCGGTCGTAGTTGCTTCCTGGGAAATCCCCGACAGGCTCGCCGTTATACGATTTATGGCGGCCATCAGCTCATCGCGGCTGTTGCTGAGCTGGGCCATCTGCAGGGCACAAAGTTCGGCGGCCTCGCCGGCCGTAACGGGCTCTCCGTTGGCAGCGATGCGCTTCTGCAGGGTAACGAGCGTTTCACTGACATGTTCCATCTGCTGGCGGGTTATGTCCTGGAACTGCAGCGAGACCACAACCTCGCTCACATCACGGGCAATCTTTGCGGAACGGCCGGAAACATCCTGCGCTCCACCGGAGCAGTTGGTGTGCATGCCGGCAAGGGAGGCGATATTGTGTCGAATGGCGGTAACTACCTTGTGGCCCAGGTGTTTCTGGCTTTTACCCAGTTCTCCGGCCATGGAAACCGCCTTATCAAGATCCCCGTGGAGCCACTTGATCCGGGAGATGATGGCGGAAGATTTTGCCTGGATGTTCCCGGAAAGGGTGTTGATGTCGGTGGCGACATTGCGGAACCCGGCTCCGTGCCCGCCATGGCATGCACTCTGGATGTTGGTGAGGATCTTCAGCATGCGGAGGTTTCCCACCTGTTCCTTGAAGGTATTCATCAACCGATGAATGGTATCCAGTTCCCCGAGTATTCCGGCGAGCGAACAGCCGGCCCGTTCGGCGACCTTGTCTGTTCCGTGGAAATGGCTCTCCATCCGGTCGAGAACATCCTCCAGCTCACGGATTGCGGTTTGTGTCCCCTCGTCTGCCATAAGCTGTCCGGCTGCTGCCGCGCTTTGCTCAATGTCCCTCAGCTGTCCGACAAGGACCCGGAGATTGGCTCCCGCCTGGAGAAACTTCTCTTCTGACAGTACCGGTAACCGCTTCAGTTCTCCAATAGTCCGGTCAAGGGTAATCGGCCACTGGAACGGCAGCCGTCCGGATGAGGGTCGGATCGTGGTGTGACTATGGCACGAATCCCCATTTCCGCAACCTTCCCGGGAATGATCGGGATAGCTGTCTGCTCGGGTGGCGGCGGAGTTCATCACGGCAAGATGACCTCCGCTGGTTGCATGCTTTGGTTGGTTCCGCAGGAGGAATGGTCGGCGTCGAAGATTTCGGCAAAACAGCCGGCCGTTGAGTGAAAGGCCTGCAGTACCCCCGGATCGAAGTGATCTGGGCGGGTCTGGCCGTCCCCATCGCAGATGATGCGGCATGCGGCTTCATGATCGAGGGCCGGCTTGTACACCCGCCGGCTTCTGAGCGCATCGTACTGGTCCGCCAGAATGACAATCCTCCCCGCCAGGGGGATCTGCTCGCCGGCAAGCCCCTTCGGATAACCGGTCCCGTCCCATCGTTCATGATGGGTCAGGGCGATGACGGCCGCCATTTGCATGAGGGGATGGGATGCATCACGCAGGATATGTCCGCCGATTACGGTGTGCATCTTGATGACTTCGAACTCCTTCGGGGTGAGACTCCCCGGCTTGAACAGGATGGCGTCGGGGATGCCGATCTTCCCGATGTCGTGCATGGCGCTGGCACAGGTGATGGTGTCGACGAAACCGTCGGACATCCCCATGGCCTGCGCGAGTACGCCGGCGTAGCTGCCGATCCGGCCGATATGTCGGCCGGTATCCTCGTCGCGCAGTTCGGCCGCCGTGGTCAGGCGTTCGATGATTTCACGGCTCATTCGTTGCTGGCTTCGCAACGCCGTGGCCAACTCCTCGGTCCGGTGCTCCACCGTCATTTTCAGTTCGTCCCGTTCCCTGTTCTTGCCTTGGGCGAGACGCTTGCAGCTGATTCCCCGTTCGACGACGCTGATCAGGCCTGGCCCTGAAAACGGCTTGACGATGAACTCAAATGCCTGCAGCTTGATGGCCTGCACCGCCACGTCGAACTCGGCATTTCCAGTTATGAAGATCACGGGTGTTTCCGTATCGAAGGTGCGGATTGTTTCCAGGAGCCGGAAGCCGTTGACGATCGGCATGTTCACATCGGTCAGGACCACGTCGGTCGGCGTTTTACGGAACGCCTCCAGCGCCTTGCGACCGTCCAAATACGAGGAAACGGCAAAGCCGTGACTGCTGAGAAGCAGTGAAGCCGTCTCCAGTAACAATGGATCGTCGTCGACCACCATGACACTGCCGGCACCACGCTGTACCATCTGCCATCTCCTCTCAACCGCCGGCCGGGCAAAGGCCTTTCCGATAACGAAACTCTCTTCCGACCTATGCCATAGAGCACGGAGCATGCCAGCGAGGTCATGCATATTTAGTGCGTAATATTGACGTGTTACGCAATGGTGCTGCCGTCAGGCCAGCGACAAAAGTGTGACGCGTCAGTGTCCGCCCGGTTCACGGAAATGACATAACATGATGAAATAATGGGAGAGTGGTGAGGCTGCGACAAAAAGGATGGGTGCGACAAATGTCGCAATTTGTAGAGGGCAGGGAGGGAATTGCAGGGGAAAAGGAGCGGTTACATACGGCACAGTCTCTTGTTTAGCGCCTGGCGGGTCATGCCGAGGAGGGCCGCCGCCGCCCCCTGATTCCCTCCGGCAAGCCGGAGGGCTTCCTCGATGAGGTACTGTTCCATCTCCTTGATCTTCGGAAACCGGCCGGTTACGGCAAAATCCCGTTCCGGTGCCCCGGATGGGACCGGGTCGATGGCCGGCGCCTGCGTTGTGCCAAGATTTTTGCGAAACGCGGCCGGTGTCAGGTTTCCTTCATTGTGGCGGGTTACGGCGTCAAAAACCATGGCCCTCAGTTCACGCACGTTGCCGGGAAAGTGATAGACGGACAGGTGGGTGAGAAGTTCGGGGCGGTAAACCGGCTTCTCTTTCCGGAGCGTGCGGGCAGCTTCCTGGAGGAACGCCTCCAGCAGGAGGGGGATGTCTTCCCGCCTTTCCCTGAGCGGCGGAATCTCCACCTGATGGGCGCAGAGACGATAATAGAGGTCTTTGCGAAACGCCCCGTCGGCAATCAGCCGCTCAAGATGCTGGTTGGTGGCAACGACGATGCGCGCCCGGCTCGGCACCGGTCGATCGGCCCCGAGGGGATGATACTCACCCTCCTGGAGGAGTCGGAGCAGCTTCACCTGGGAAGTGGGGCTCATGTCGCCGATCTCGTCCAGAAACAGGGTGCCGTCGGCGGCCCGGGCGATCATCCCCTCGCGGGCCTCCCCTGCTCCGGTAAAGGCCCCTTTCCGGTGACCGAAGAGCGTGTCGGCAAACATCAGGTCGTCGAGCCCGGCGGCGTTGATCGCCACGAAATCGCCGGCAAGGCCGCTGAGTGTGTGGACGGCACGGGCTAAAAGTTCCTTGCCGACACCGGTTTCCCCGGTGATCAGGACCGGCTGGTCCGTGGCGGCTATGGCTTCGAGATAGCCGAATACCGCCTGCATCTTGGGGCTGCGGGTGAGGATGGCGGCAAATGCCTGCCGGTTGCGCACCTGTCCGGAAAGAAGGGATTCCCGGAGGGAGGTGATCTCGCGCCGCAGGGCATTCATCTCCAGAGCCTTCCTCACCCCACCCACCAGCCTGCTGATTTCCACCGGCTTCACCTGGTAATCGAAGGCGCCGGCCTTCATACACGCCACGGCGGTTTCGAGCTGGTTGGCGGCGGTGACGATGATCACCGGCACGTGGGGGTAGTTGGCAGTTATCTCCTGGAGAAGTTCCGCTCCGGTGAGGTGGGGCATCTGCAGGTCCAGCACCACAACCCCCGCTTCGCGCTCCGCCAGCAGAGGAAGAAGCTTCCTGCTGTCGGCACAGGTAAGGATATTGTCGAACCCGGCCCCCTGGAGCATCACCTCATAGCTGAACAGGATGTCCTGTTCGTCATCGACGAGGATTATGGCCGGCGAATTTGAAAGGTCTGTTCCCACAATCAGCCTCCTTGGGAGTTAGATTGTAGCCAAATGTCACCGCCAGCACAAGACCAAACTCCCATAGAGGATGCTTTCAAACAGACCGGTTGGCAAAACGGATGAATGCATGAAGCAGACGATTATTTCCTGCTCATCAGGTACATTTTGCTTTTCTTCGGGTCACAGAAAACAGTATAGTTCTCATTAAACGAACCGCTCCTCTTCCTTCCCCCTCAAGCACCGTGCAAACCTCAGTCGGGAGGACTCCCCGTGAAAATCAGATTCAACCTGTTCTTCCTCAGCAGTTTCATCGTCACCCTTGCCGTTCTCTTCAACACCCTCCTGTTCCTGGTTCAGATGCGCTCAGAGGCCCTGCAGACAGCACAAGTCGAACAAGAACAGGCCATCCGCACCTTCTGGCAACTCCTCCTGGCCGAGGGGAGCGACTTCCGGATCGTCGACGGCAGGCTTCTGGCCGGCAACTACGTGATCAACGACAATTACGAACTTCCCGACAAGGTAAAGGATATCTTCGGTGGGACGGCAACCATCTTCATGGGAGATACGCGGGTATCGACCAACGTGTTGACGGAAGACGGCCGTCGGGCCGTCGGTACCAGGCTTGTCGGCCCCGCCTACGATGCCATCTTCAGGCAAAACCGGCCCTACCGTGGTGAGGCTCCGATCCTCGGTATTCCCTATTTCACCGCCTACGATCCGATCCGGGATCGCAGCGGCAAGACAATAGGCGCCCTCTACGTCGGGGTAAAGAAAAGTGACTTTTTTGCCAACTATTCCCATCTTATGATCGAAGTCATAGTCGGCGCAATCCTGCTGGAAATCCTGCTGATCGCATTTGCCTGGGGGATGCTCCGGCAAAGGGTCCGTGCGGAGGCCAGGGAGAAAGAGACGGCCAACCGGCTCAGACTTATCATTGACTCGGTTCCCGCCAGTATCGCCTACGTGGATACGGAAATGCGCTACCTCTTTGCCAACAGCCGCTATGAAGAATTATTCGGGGAGAGCAAGGAAGGAGTTGCCGGCAAGATGGTGAAAGAGGTGGTCGGCGATGGTTTTTTCTCCTCACGGGAAGAACATATCCGGCGGGCTCTTGAGGGAGAGGCGGTTCTCTTCACCCATCAGCACCTCCACAAGGACGGCAGCAGGCAGATATTGCAGACCGCCTATATCCCCCACCTGGGCGAAGGGGAGGAGGTCATCGGCTACTTTATCCAGCACTACGACGTCACCGATCTTACCCTGACCCAGGAGGCTCTGCGTGCTTCCGAGGAGCAGTACCGAATCCTCTTCAATACCACCGGTACCGCCACCTTCGTAAGCGAGGAGGATACCACCGTATCGTTGGTCAACGAGGAGTTCATCAGGCTTTCCGGCTATTCACGCGAGGAAGTGGAGGGAGTGTGCAGCTGGACGGTATTCGTCACGCCGGAGAACCGGGAGCGGATGCTCGTCTACCACCGGAACCGCCGCATCGATCCCTTATCGGCACCCACTACCTATGAGTGCGAAGCCATTCATCGCAATGGTTCACGGCGTAACATCCTTGCCCATGTAAACCTCATCCCCGGCACGAGCCGGAGTATCGTCTCGTTCCTCGACATCACCAGGCACAAGGAGTTTGAAGCAAACCTCCGGAGCCAGCTGAACTTCCTGCAGACCCTGATCGACACCATTCCGAGTCCAGTCTTCTACAAGAACAGGGATGGTCGCTATACCGGCTGCAATACCGCTTTTGAAGCCTACCTGGGGCGAACGCGGGAAGAGGTGGTGGGGAAGACGGTATACGATCTGGCACCGCCCGACCTGGCCGATCGTTATCGGGAAATGGATGACGCTCTTATTGCCAGCCCCGGCATCCAGGTGTATGACGCTTCCGTCGTTTATGCCGACGGCACTCTACACGACGTCACCTTCAACAAAGCTGCCTTTTTCTCCGAAGATGGCCACGTGGAGGGGCTCGTGGGGGTAATCCTCGACGTTACCGAACATAAACGGGCGGAGGATGCACTCCGGGAAAGTGAAGACCGTTTCCATCGCATCTTTTCCCAGAATGACGATGCCATTCTCTTGGTAAGACTCGACAATTTGGCCATAATCGATGCCAACCCGGCGACCGAGGACCTCACCGGTTACCGGGTGAACGAGCTCCGGTATCTTACCCCTTCCTCTTTCATCGATCCCGACGACTTCCGCATGTTGATCGAACAGATCCCGACCGACGATCACAGCCACGCCTTCCAACTGCACAGTGCGACCATGGCCAGAAAGGATGGCAGTATCCTCTCCATCGCCATCCGGGCAAAAATCCTGAGGCTTCGAGACGAATACATCATCCACTGTTCCATCAGGGACATCACCGAGAAAATGAGGTTGGAGGATGAAGTCCGCGCGACCCAGGCGAAACTGATACATACCAACAAGATGGCATCCATCGGCATGCTTGCCTCCAGCGTCGCTCACGAGATCAACAATCCCAATAATTGCATATCCGTCAACGCTGCCATGATGGCCGACGTCTGGCATGATGCGGAGCCGGTGCTGGTCAAGGCACTTGGGGAAGATGGCGACTTCACGTTGCGGGGGATACCATTTTCGAAGATGCGCGACTTCGCCCCGAGACTTTTGAACGGTATTACGGAAGGTTCCCGACGTATTACCGCCATCATACAGAACATGAGAGATTATGTGCGGGAGGAAAAGAGCGGCCTGCACAGCGAGATCGACGTCAATCACCTCATCCGGAATGCCGCCTCAATCCTCTGGCACCACATTCATGTCCGCACTGACAATTTCCAGATGACGCTGGCCGAAAATCTTCCCCTGGCCTGGGGTAACGGCCAGCAGATAGAGCAGGTTATCATCAATTTGATAGTGAATGCCCTGCAGTCCCTCACTGACAAGCGGGCCGGCGTTTTCGTCACCACATCCAGCGACGTCAACAGCGGGACCATATCAATAACGGTGCGGGATGAGGGGAGAGGGATGGATGCCACGATTCTGGCGCGGCTGAAAGAGCCGTTCTTCTCGACCAAGCTAGCCGAAGGAGGAACGGGGCTAGGACTCTACATCTCCGATTCCATACTCAAGGAGCACAAGGGCTTTCTCGAGTTCGATTCCAGCCCAGGCAGGGGAACTACAGCGACCGTCATTCTCCCCATGGCGGGTTATCAGGCCTGAACCATTGCTCTCGCCGGCCTGGCGATCGGAGGGGTAAGGAAGATTGACGTGCAGAAAGGAGTGAATCAGGCGGGTTTTAGGGGAGAAACGGTCTCTATCTCGAAGCTGCGATGTTCAGGGTGGTGGCAGTAGAATTTATCACGCACGAAGATGGTATGCTTGCACTGAGAATCTTCAACCAGACATCGAGAAAATTCAGGGCCGATAGGAAGGGCGCGGCACTGGTCCGTATTTGGCTCGACCGTAGGTTGAACTTGAAATGCTAGCATTGATTCCTCCCAGAATTACGATTTGCTAATCTATCACCATCCTCTCCCCTGGTGCAAGTATAATGTTAGACAATGTTAAAAAAACGGACCTTCGCGTTGTCGATTGAGGTACTTCTTTGTCGTTTGCCCATTGTGAATTTGCCAGTTGCAAACTCCGCGTTATAATGGTGCAATGCTCTGATAATGGCTGACGCATGAGAAGATAAGATCGGGATAGGGACAAACAAGGAATTCCATAAACCGTCCTTGCACTTTGTAATAACAACCAAAATGGAGGAATGAACATGAAAAAGATGCTTACCGGGATATTGCTTGTTTCGTTTATGGTCGGAGGGTGTGCTGATATGTCGCAAACCACCAAGGGTGCCGGCATCGGCACCGGCGCTGGTGCGTTGGTTGGCGCGGGGCTTGGCCAGCTCATCGGTGGGAATACCACGTCTACCCTCATCGGGGCAGGGGCTGGAGCTGTGGCCGGCGGCCTGACCGGCGGCCTGATCGGTAATTACATGGACAAGCAGGAAGCGGCCATGCGCCAGAAACTGGCCGACTCGCAGGCGGTTTCCGTCCAGCGCCAGGGGAATAACCTGAACCTCAACTTCAAGTCGGATCTGGTCTTCGATTCCGGTTCGGCAGAAGTAAAGGGTGCAAGTGCCGCAGATCTTCAGCAGGTGGCAAAAGTCATGAACGATTATCCGCAAACCAGAATCCTGGTAGCAGGTCACACGGACAGCACCGGTTCCAACGAATTGAACCAGAAGTTGTCGGAGCGTCGGGCCAATGCGGTAAAGGACCTGCTGGTGAGTAACGGGGTGAGCGCCGATCGTATTGTCGCTAGGGGATACGGGAAGACACAACCGATTGCCAGCAATGACACGGCAGCCGGTCGACAGCAGAACCGGCGGGTAAAAATCACCATCGAGCCCATTGAGGCCAAGTAGTTCTTCCCAGTAGATGCCCAGTTTGGGGTAGCCATAAAAATAAAGGGGTTACGGTTCATGCCGTAACCCCTTTTCCTGTTGAGCAGTTTCTTGTACCCTCAGTTCGGTATGGCGGGAAGTTCGACGCCGGCCATCTTCTGCACCATTCGCACTACCTGGCAGCTATAGCCGAATTCATTGTCGTACCAGACGTAGAGGACACAGCGGTTACCCTCGGCAATTGTGGCCAGGGAATCGATTATGCAGGCATGCCGCGAGCCCACGAAGTCACTGGAAACCACCTCGGGGGAATTGGTGTAGTCGATCTGGTTCTGCAAGGGGGAATTCAGCGAGATGCCCCGCAGATACCCGTTAATCTCCTCGACGGACACCTTTTGTGCCAGTTCCAGGTTGAGGATTGCCAGCGATACGTTGGGGGTCGGCACGCGGATGGCGTTGCCGGTCAGTTTGCCGCTTAGTTCGGGGATAACCTTGGCAACCGCTTTGGCGGCACCGGTTTCGGTAATGACCATGTTCAGCGGGGCGCTGCGCCCACGGCGGGATGCCTTGTGATAGTTGTCGATCAGGTTCTGGTCGTTGGTGTAGGAGTGGCAGGTCTCCATGTGGCCATGCACAATGCCGAAGCGGTCGTTGATCGCCTTCATGACCGGGACAATGGCATTAGTGGTGCAGCTGGCCGCCGAAAAGATCCGCTCAGCCGGGGTAATCAGCTCGTTGTTGACGCCGGCCACCACGTTGGGGATATCTCCCTTGCCCGGGGCAGTCAGTATTACCTTGGCGATCCCCGGCGTTTTCAGGTGTCGGCCGAGTCCGTCACGGTCACGCCACTTGCCGGTGTTGTCGATGAGAATGGCGTTGTGGATACCGTACTGTTCGTAATCGACCGACTCGGGCGCATCGGAGTAGATGATGCGGATCATATTGCCGTTGGCGATGATGGCGTTTTCCTCTTCATCGACGGTAATAATGCCGTTGAAATGGCCATGAATCGAATCGCGCCGCAAAAGGCTCGCCCGCTTGATCAGGTCGTCCCCAGCCCCCTTGCGCACTACGGCAGCCCTCAGCCGTAATTTTTCACCACTTCCGGCTTTTTCAATCAGGATACGGGCCAGCAGGCGGCCGATCCGGCCAAAACCGTAGAGCACAATGTCCTGTGGTTCGGAAAGCACGGGACCGCGCCCGGTCATGACCGGCGCCAGCTCCTGACGCACAAACTCGTCCAGTGAGCGCCCCTTGCCGCTCGTTTGATACAGGGTGGTCAGTTTGCCCAGATCGATCCGTGCCGGCGCCAGATTGAGCGTACTGATCGCCTCCAGCAGGGGAAAGGTTTCCCGGACGGTGAGCTCGCCGTCGAGAACCAGACGGGCAAAACGGTGCGCCTTGAGGATGTCGATCACCGTATTGTGTACCAGTGACCGCCCGTAGACGGTGGTAACGATGTTGTTGTCACGGTAGAGATGGCCGATCATGGGGAGCATGCGCTCGGCCAGTTCCTCCTGCTGCTGCCATTCTTTGAGATGGGTTTCCCTTTTTTTCGGGTTCATGGGACGTTTCCTTTCGGCTCTATGAATTTCAAACGGTCACTGCTTCGCGGTTTATGAATAATGTCGGTGAGGCTCCCTACCGGAGCCTGTCCAGGATGCGCAAAAGCCCGTCGAGAATGGTTGCCGGGTGGGGCGGGCAACCGGGGATGTACAGGTCGACTGGGATAAGGTTGTCCGCACCGTTGCAAACCTGGGGCGAATCGATGTAGGGCCCGCCGTTGATGGCACAGGCACCGCAGGCAACGACGATCTTGGGGGCCGGAATAGCCTCGTAGGTGGTGAGCAGGGCCTGTGCCATGTTTTTGCTTGCCGGCCCGGTTATCCAGAGCCCGTCGGCGTGGCGAGGCGAGGCGACGAACTGGATGCCGAAGCGTCCCAGGTCCCAACCGATGGTTGAAAGCACGTTGGTATCGGCTTCGCAGGCGTTACATCCCCCCGCGCTGACCTCCCGGAACTTGAGCGAGCGACCGAACATCCGCAGCAGATCGGGGGAAAGTGGCCGGGCATGGTGGTGTTCCGACCCGGGACGCACCAACAGTTGCTCCCGGCCGGTAACAGCGAGTTGGTAATCCGTGGTGAATTGGATATTGCCCGCGGGACACTCGGCGCAGAAGAGGCATTTCCCCATGTCCAGGCACCCCCCGCCGGTAGCGGTGAACGCGCCATAGGGGCACTCAGCCGATGCATCATGGCATTCGGCAGTTCCCGTCGGCGTAGAAACGACAGGATAGCCGCGAAACCGTTCCGGCATCTGTAACGGAGCTGCGGGATAGGGCATGGTGCGATGCCCTTGTTTAATGCGGGACATGATTGCACGGAACACGGTGAACTATCCTTCCTCCCGGCAAACCGGGGTGTGACCAAGCCTGATTGAATTCAGCGCCTGCCGTTTTTCTCTCTCCTACAAATCGAATCCGCAATACGAGAGGTTGAAACTCTTGTTGCAGAGCGGAAAGTCCGAGATCTGTTGTTCCCGGAGTGCCATGGCGAGCCCCTGCCAGTTGTGAAACGAGGGGTCGACAACCTTGTACCGGGCAAAGCGTCCGCTGTCATCGGTGATGGCGACGTGGCAGATCTCCCCCCGCCACCCCTCGGTCAGGGCCACGGCCAGGTGCTGACCTCTACACGGGGATGCCTTCGTCCGATGTCCTCCACCGGGGAGTTGCCGCAATTGTTCCTCGATGAAATCCATGGATTTCTGGGCTTCCTGCCAGCGGATCATGGTTCGCGAACAGACGTCACCGTGGAAGGCAGTGGCGACCGGCAGATGGGTCATACGAAAGATGCCGAAGGGATGGTCATGGCGCACATCGCGCTTGATGCCGCAGGCCCGGGCCGCAGGCCCCACCAGCCCCAGTTCCAGCGCGAGTTCCTGCGACAGTTCCCCGGTCCCCTCCAGACGGCCCATGACGGATGGTGTGCTCCAGATGAGATCCACGGCATCGGTCAGATCGCGTCGTGCGTCCGCCAGGCGTTTGAGCAGGTCGTCACGCTGGGCCGACGTGAGATCGAAGATCGTGCCGCCGGGGGTGAGTAGACCCCGGCCAAACCGGCTGCCGCAGAGGACGGCCGTCATGTTGAGGAAGTCCCCCCTGATACGGCCGCAGAACGAGGCTGTCGGGAGATAGCCCACGTCTCCGGCGATTGCCCCCAGGTCGCCGGTATGATTGGCCAGCCGTTCCAACTCGAGGGCAATGCCTCGCAGCACTTCGGCCCGCGGCGGAACCTTGACCCCTGCCAGCGATTCCATGATCATGCAGTGTGCCTGTCCATGACCGATGGTGGTATCTCCGGCGGCTGTCTCCATGTGCTGAAGGGTACGCGGGTGCGGTCCGCCCAGGAGATCGGCCTCTATGCCCCGGTGCTGGTAGCCGAGGGAAATCTCCAGGTGGAAGACCTCTTCCCCGTGGCATTGGAAGCGAAAGTGCCCCGGTTCGATGATCCCGGCATGGACCGGGCCAACCGCGACTTCATGCACTTCGTCCCCGGCCACCTGGAAATAGTCCATGACACCCACGCGGAGCGGTTCGCCCGCAGGGCGGTTCCAGGCATCGCGGCCGGCTAGGAACGGATGATGGAAGCGTACCGGCTTGAACCAGGGATGATCGTCGAATAGCAGCCCGCACTGTTCCGCGATCTCCCGTTCAAAAAGCTGCACCTGGGGGCAGAGGGAGGCAATGGAGGGGAAGCGGTTGTCGTCTGCAACCGTGCGTACCACCGCGAGGCGGCTTTCAACCTTGTCCGCAAGCACGCAGACAAGGGGGATTTCTGCACGGGCGGGAATGCCGAAGTACGAGACAACGCGCCAACCATGACCCGTCGCGTCGAGGATGCTCTGGAGAAACTGGCCGGAGTCCACGAGGGGTATTTCCGCCCACGGAACGGCTGAGCCGTTATAGAGAATGCGTAGTGAATTGTTCATGGCTGCGCCCCCAGCATGACGGCGCCATCTTTGAGCAAGGTGACCAGAAAGCCGGGAGGCCAGATCCCCAGCACCAGAATGACCGCCATCATGAAAAATGGCGGCCCCACCGTCAGCAATCGGTCTTCGTAATCGGTCGGTTCAGTATCCGTCGGGGGTGCCCCCATCACCATCGGCAGCACCGTAAGGGCCATGCCGATGAAAACGATGACCAGAAAGAGCAGAAACAACCACCCCACCAGATGGCGCCCCTCGATAAAGGCGCTGCTGACAATGGTGTATTCGCTGATAAACGGAGAAAACGGCGGCGAACCGGTGATGGCTATGAATCCAGCCAGGAAGAGCCCTCCCGACCAGGGGAGACGCGTCAGCGCACCCTTGACCACGTCGGTCGTCTTATTCGAGTAGGAGCGGTGAATGTTGCCTGACGAGAGGAACAGCACCCCCTTGGTCAGGCCGTTGTTCAGCAGGTGAAAAAGCGCGCCGTAGAGTCCCCCCTTGCCGAGGCCGAGTCCAATGGCGAGTATCCCGACATGCTCGACGCTTGAATAGGCCAGCATCCGCTTGAAATCTGACTGATGCGCCATGAACACGGCGGCAAAGGCCATGGATACCAGCCCCATGCCGACCAGGGTCTGCTGGAAAAAGTGGATTTCAGTCCCGGACGCCAGGCATATCTGGTAGACCCGCAGGATCGACAGAAAGGCGCAGTTTACCAACCCCCCGGCCAACAGCGCTCCCACCAACCCCGGTGCTTCGCCGTAGGCATCCGGTTTCCAGGTATGCAAGGGTGCCAACCCCATTTTTGAACCGTAGCCGACGAGTAGAAAAATGGCCGCTGCGTGAAACCAGCCGGCATTAAGTTCGCGGGCCGATGCCATGAGTGGCCCCAGCAGCAGGGTTGCGTCGCGATGTGCCACATAGGTCGAATAGGCGAGGAAAAGCAGCCCCAACAGAGCCAGGGCAATCCCGACGGAGCAGATCAGGAGATATTTCCAGGTTGCTTCGATAGAACGGGCATTTTGGTTGAAATAGATGAGTGGCGCCATGGAGACGGTCGTGGTTTCCAAAGCCACCCAGAGGAGCCCCAGGTGCTGGGTGATGGTTACCAGTCCCATGGCGGACAGGCAGACCAGAAGCCCCATGCAGAGGATCCGGTTGGAGCGCTTCTGGCGGTATGCCAGGTAGCCGACCGCATAAAAGGCGCAGACGGCAAACAGCAGGCTGATGCACAGGAGCACCACCTTTCCCAGCGGGTCGAGCCAGATCCATCCTCCAGGGGATGGCGGCGGGGCATTCCCCACAAGGAGCGCGGTCAGCACGAGGTGGATCGTGGCGACAACCGGCAGGGTCAGGGGACGCAACCGGTTGTCCGGTACGACCCAGGCGAATAACGCTCCGATCAGGGGGAGCAGAACAAGGGCGAACAACATGCGACTACTCCTCCTTAAGGGCCCGCAGGCGGGAGGTATCGATGGACGAAAATTCCCGGCTGATGTGGTTGATGACAATTCCCATGACGAAGATACCCACCAGAAGGTCGAGCAGCGCACCGGCCTCCACCATGACCGGCATCGCCTCGGTCAGGAGCAGGCCGAATACGAATATCCCGTTCTCCATGACCAGATAACCGATGACTTGGGAAATAGCCTTGCGACGGGTCGTCAGGATCAAGAAACCGGTAAGTAACGTGGCAATGGATGCCGGGACGAAGAGCAGATCTTTGTGTTCCGGGGCGAGCGGCAGTTTTTCTGCAAAAGCGAAGGAAAGAGCCGTAAAGACGGCGCCGAGGAGCAGGGTCGACACATAGCCGATGAATGGCTCCACTTCGCGTCTGATCTGGGCCTTGTGCACGGCATTGCCGATCAGATACGGGATGACAATCCCCTTGGCCAGGATGATGCCAGCGGTGATGCCGGCCAGGTGGCCGGAAAAAGGGTTGATCAACCCCGGCAAAATGCCGAGGATGACCCCTTGGACAGCTACGGCACGGATGGAAAAAACCAGTCGGCTCGTCCCGAGCATGACCAGATTGATCAGCATCACCAGCACCAACAGTTGATCGGCGAATGCACTCATGGGTTACCTCAATACCAGCAGCAGGGCAAAGGCGGACAAGATGGTGGCGCCGACCAGGAGTTGGGGGATACGCACCAGCCTCAACCGGGCCATGACCGATTCGACCACGCCGATGGCAACCGCCAGTGCCATCATGGCGACGACGAAGATTGCCCAGTCCACCAGCGGATTTCCCGTGGCAAGGGGGAGGGCGACGTTGACGAAGACCGCCCCGAGAATGAACAGTTTCAATGCCGCACCGTAGAGAATGATGCCAAAGGCGGGGCCGCTGTGGTCCAGCACCATGACTTCATGGATCATGGTCAGCTCCAGGTGAGTGTTGGGGTCATCAAACGGGATCCGGCAGTTCTCCGCCAACAACGTGATGAAGAGCGCCCCCACCAGCAGCAGCATGCTGGCCCCCGCGGCGAGCCATATCGCGGGGGTGGGGTAGATCAGGATGGTCGAGAGGGTGAGGGACTTGCTCATCCTCGCCAGGGTGATCAGGGTAAAAAAGAGTGTCGGCTCCACGAGACAGGAGAAGGTTACCTCGCGGGCCGCTCCCATTCCTTCGAAGCTCGAGCCGGTATCAAGGGCTGCGATGGTGGTGAAGAAGCGTGACAGCCCGAAGAGATAGGCGAAAAGAATCATGTCTCCGCTGAATGAAAGCGGGGCGGCATGGCGCCCCAGCGGAATCAGCAGGACGGCGATGAGCGTTGCCGACAGTGTCACCACCGGCCCGGCGCGAAAAACCCACGTGGTGGTCTCGCTGAAGACGGATCCCTTGCGGAAGAGCTTTATCAGGTCGTAATATGGCTGCAAATAGGGCGCGCCGACCCGTCCGGCAAAGGCCGCCTTGGTCTTGCCGATGATTCCGAGCAGAAGGGGCGGAAACAGCAGCGCCACCGCACAATGGATGATGATGTCGGTCATTTGGTGCCAACCTCGGTGAACATGAAACGTCGACAGCCCATCAGTGTGTCCAGATCATCAGGACGAACAGGGTAGCAAAAATGTACAGCATGTAGATATGCAGCTGGCCATGCTGGAGCTTCCTCAGATAGGAAAAGCCGAGGCCGATCCAGTGAAAAATCGGCGACAGCACCCGGTCGAGCACCGTTTCGGTGACTGCATAGTGAAACGCGGCCTTGCGGGGAAGAATCACGCCGGTCATGACGGGTCGTTCGCGTCGCGGGGCAACGATGGTGCCGAGCAGATTCACCACCAGCTCACTGAAAGACGTGCCGGTATACTGCATTCTGGGGGTTGGCTCGAGATAGCCGCATCCCCAGGTGGTGCTCCGGGGTTGGGATGACCCGCGTAACCGCACCAGGTAGACGGCTCCGATTATCAGCGTGAGGATAACGAGCAGGATATTGACAAAGGTGAGTGGCAGGAGAGGCACCTGGCTGCTCGCCTGTGTGAACAGATCGCCCGCCACGTCGCCATAAAAGCCGACCACGGGCGTTACCAGTCGGACCAGGAGCTGGGGAGACATGCCGGCAGCCAGGCAACAGATGGCCAACAGGATCATCGGACCGTTCATGAAGCCGCTGGCTTCATGGCTGTGGGCTGCAGCAGCTGAACGGGGAGTGCCGAGAAAGATGATGCCGTAGAGTTTGACGAAGGTTATGACCGCCAATCCGCCGACCAGCGCCAGCACCGGCGCAACGAGAGCCGCCAGGGGCAACGGGGCGGTGATGCCATCCGTAATGGACCCCACATAGAGAAACAGTTCGCCGACAAAACCGTTGAGAGGCGGCAGACCGCAAATGGCAAGGGAGCCGACCAGGAAGAGGGTGGACGTAATCGGCATTCGCCGGGCAAGCCCACCCATCCGGTCAATTTCGCGGGTGCCGGCGCCATGGATCAGCGCCCCGCTCCCCAGGAAGAGGAGGGACTTGAAAAGCCCGTGGTTGACAATATGGATGAAGGCGCCGGAAAGGCCGCATACCACGAGATAGGGGGCGTGGGCCTGGATGCCGACCAGCGCCAGTCCTATGCCGATAAAAATAATCCCGATATTCTCGATGCTGCTGCAGGCGAGAAGACGTTTCAGGTCACGCTGGCCGGTCGCCAGGGCGATGCCGTTGACTGCCGACCACGCCCCCAGCAGGAGGATAACCCAGCCAACCCAGACGGGGAGCGCAACAAAGAACGAAAGAGTCCTGAGGATGCCGTAGACTCCCATCTTGAGCATCAAGCCGGACATCATGGCTGAAACATGGCTGGGGGCATTTGCGTGGGCTCCGGGAAGCCAGAAGTGCAAGGGCATGAGACCGGCCTTGCCGCCGAAACCGACCAGGGCGGTTACGATGATGAGCGTCGCATACGGCAACGTCTGGGCGAGAGCATGGGATGCCGGAAAGGCGAAGGTACCGGTCGTGCTCCGTAACAGGGAGAACATGACAAACAACGCCATGGTGCCGGTATGGGTGGCAAGGAGATAGACGGTGCCGACACGCTGCACAGCAGAACTCTGCTGTTCGGTCGTCAGCAGAAAATAGGCGGACAGGGCCATGACCTCCCATGCCATGAGAAACAGCACGCCATTACGTGCCACGACTACCAGGACCATCGCTGCGGCAAAGAGACCAAGAAAGAAGGTCAGCTTTCCCGCACTTGACTGCTCACTGGCCGGCCAGTAGGCAAGGGAGTACACTGAAACGCAACCGGTAACCAGGAAGAGTGGGAACAGAAAGATTGTAGAAAGATGGTCGGTGGAGAAGAGCGCAGGTCCGAAGGGCAATGGCCAGTCAACCTGGTAGAATGCCGCCGGGGAACCGCCCAGGAGCTGGATGACGGCGATTTCGCCCAGAAGAGAGGCGATGACGACGGCGAATGCGGCTATCCGTTGGCCAAAAAGGGGGGCGCGCAGGAGTAGTCCCGGTACTCCGGATGCTGCTAGAATTGTTGCAGCGGTCAGAAGGTACGCAGTCGGTTCAAGGAAGAAAAACAAGGATGCCTCACAACTACCCTCTCGTTCATGTCAAGGTCGAACATGATATTGGGTGGCATGAAAATACTATGTGTTGTAAAAAAATATAACACATGACAAAAATATATGGTATAAATAGCCACACGTCAATAAAATTGTGCACCACTATAAATTAAATACGACACATATGTAAGGGAGTGCCGTCATGCCGAACACGCGACTGAATATCACGCTGCCAACCCCGATCGTGGATGATATCAAGGCCCTTTACGGGCAGCGGGGTTTGAGCCAGTTTCTGGAGGAAGCGGCCCGGGAAAAGCTTGAGGAAGTAAAAAAGAAGGCGTACAAAGGGCTGATTGAAGGGTACCAGTCCACTGCCGAGGATACGAAAGAAGTGCTGAAAAAATTCGAAGCTGCGGTGACGGAGAAGCGCGATGTTTAAACGTGGTGGCGTCTATGCGGTCAATCTACCCCATGTCGGTGTACAGGAGCCGGAAGTTTGCCCCTGCTTGGTGGTGAGCAACAATATCAGCAACGAGTATTCACCGGTCGTGACCATTATTCCCCTGAGCTTCACCAAACTGGAGAAGATCTACGATTTCGAGACATTTCTGCCGGCAGCCGGTACCGGCTTGGGTCGCGATGCAAAGATCAGTTCCCACATCCTCATTACCATTGACAAGGCCAACGTGGTGGGAGATCGCCTCGGCTTTCTCACCAAAACGCTGATGAGCCAGGTTGAAAAAGCACTCTGTTTACAACTCGGCATCGAGGAGACGCCGGGACTCATAAAAGGATGAATCCATGCTGTTAGAGCCGTCTGAAGCTGCACAGGCATTGAATGTTGATGAAAAGACCGTCGTACGCTGGATAAAAAAGGACAAGCTGCCGGCCGAACAGATCCGAGGGGGAGATTACCGGATAAACCCGGTTGACCTTTTGGAGTGGGCTACGGAGCGGGGCATCAAGGTGCATCCGTCGCTGTACAAGATGCACGATGCGGATAGCGGTCCCTTGCCGGCCCTGAGTCAGGCCCTGGAAGCGGGGGGCATTCACTGTGCCGTCGCCGGAAGCGACAAGGAGACGGTGCTGCGTACCGTTGTGGCACAGTTGGAGTTGCCCCCCGAGCTTGATCCGGACTTCATCCTTCAGGTGCTTTTGGCTCGTGAAGCCATGGGTACAACCGCGGTCGGTGACGGCATCGCTATTCCCCATGTACGCAACCCCATCCTGGTGCAACTGCCTGTGCCAAAGGTATCACTCAGTTATCTTGCGGAGCCGGTCGACTTTGGCGCGCTGGACGGCAAGCCGGTGCAGATACTCTTTACGATCATATCACCCACGATCAGAATGCATCTGCACCTGCTTTCAAAGCTGGCTTATTGCCTGCGCGATTCGCGTTTGCGAAAGATCCTGGGTAAGCAATGCAACGCCGAAGCTATCATGGCGACGGTTGTGGAAATTGAAAAAGATATAGGCCTAGGCGTTTCATGACCGGCGGCCGATGGCCGTTCACCAGCAGATTTTCTACACCTCATCCGCCATGAGAAATCCCTGTCTTTCAGACCACATAGGTTGCGAATTTCGCACGCCCGGATGGATCCACAAAAACCGAGGGGTCAGGCATATGCCCGACCCCTCGGTTTTTTCATGGCGTTCCACTTTGACGCAATCAAGGGTGGTTATTGGGATACGACGAACTCGTCCCGCCGGTTTTTCGCCCATGCGGCTTCGTTGTGTCCGGAGTCAACCGGTTTTTCCTTGCCGTAGCTGATAAAAGTCAGCCGTTCCGCGGGAACCCCCAGTGTTGTCAGATACCTGACCGCCTCCTTGGCACGCTGCTCGCCAAGGGCAAGGTTGTATTCGTCCGAGCCTCGCTCGTCACAGTTGCCTTCGACACGGATCTTGGCCTGCGGGTTCTGCTTCAGGGCTTCGAAGTTTTTGGTCAGTGTCTGACGCGCGGTAGTATTCAGCGTCGAAGAATCGAAATCAAAATATATCTTCTCAAGGGCTTTCCGCATATCGGCAGTCGTCGCCGGTACAGTGGCCTGTTGTGGCTTCTGCTGACTGAGAGGCTGTGTCATTGTATTTGATGTGGTCGGCTTCTGCGGTGCGGTTGCCGCAGGTTTCGCTGCTGCAGGGGAGATGGGCTCGTCTTTTTTCACTATCTCCTGTTTGGCGCAACCGGCATACAAGAACATCCCTGCAAACACTACCGGCAGAAACCGGTTCATGGTCCTCTTCATGGCATTCACTCCTCTTGGTTGATTGATCAATACAATGCACCCCACGCGGCGCGAGCCACCATACTGCCAGCGCCGGAGGGTCAGGCCGATTTTGAAATGGGATTGGAGGTCAGGCTGAAAAGGGAGGAGGTGCACGGGATGAATTGGGAAACAGCGAGGGTCGCCCCGTGGGTAGCAACGCTATGGGGAATTCGGTACGATAAAGTTCAAAAGCGCGGAGTTCGACAGGTTTTGCCACGACAGCAACGATTTCAAGGGATTTCTTGATGGCATGCGAGGAGTTCTTTACCTGGTTTTCGACGACGGCCCGCTGGCTCGGCTTGGGGCGGTGGGGTCGCGCAAGGTCAGGCACGCGCATTCCCGCCAAGAGGAGAGCCGCTGCGATAACGAACGCTGTGAGCAGGGGAATGCTCTTGTTATGCAGAAAATAATTATTAGTCATCTGTTATGTTTTTGGTGATACAAAATGATGCAGGGTTTCAAAAAATAGCCTGTTTTTGGTAAAAAAGCAACCGTGCCCCGGCATGATTTTTCTGCAGGTTGCGGGATAGCTGATAGACTATGAGTCACGTTTACCCATTGAGGAGAACAACCCAGGGTGGGGTTAAGCGTTGACAGAATCGATACGTCCGACTATTATATGCAGAAATATGAATATAGCAGGGGAGGTGTAGGCTATGCCGCTGTTCGAATATACGTGCATGGCATGCGGATGCCGCTTTGAAAAACTGCACAAGGCCGGCGCGGAGTACCGGACCGAATGTCCCGCGTGCGGTTCCGCCGAGGTCAGGAAGGAAATGTCGACCTTTGCGGCGACGGGAAGTTCCCCGGCGGGAGGCGGGTGTTCCAGCGGTGGCTGACGGATCTGATAACGCCGGTCTGGCGTTATAGTGATAAAGCAGAAATGGAACCGGTGGAGGTCGTCTTGAGAACTTTTTTGCTGGTAATAGCATTTTTAGCTTGCTGGTTTGCACTCATAGCCATGGTGCCACGGTTCAGAGTCCCCACCTGAAGGTCCGATCTTCGCGACCTCGGGGGCCGGGGTACCGTCAGTAAGACCGAAAAAGCTCACCATCAAGTGAACGGATGACCATGGCGGTTCGCGTGCCGCTATAGCATGCCGTGGCTTATCCACCGCAGCGGGAAGAGGGGGTGTCGCCATGATACGGGCAATTCTCGTCGGGGTACTGATTGCGGGCACCGCGATCACCATCGAAGCTTCGGACCACTGCAGCGAGTGCCATGGCAATCGTCAGCGGATGGAGTCTTTGGGTTATGGCCATTTCACCGTAACCAGCCAGGAGGTCGGGGCGCAGACGCGTATGCCGGCCACCTGCAGCGAATGCCACCTCGGCAACCCGGATGCAAAGGAGAAGGAGGAGTCACATAGGGGAATGGCCCGCCTCCTCGTCGTGGGGAAGAAGGGGTTTGCGGTCATGACGTCGGTCCGCTCCTATCCCCTTGCCTACGATACCAATCCCATGAACCGCCTCTATACCGTTGTCGAGAAGAATGGCAAGCCGGTGAAGGATGTGTCGGTAGTTACCCTTTCGTGGCACGACAAGAAGACCGACACCCTGAGCCAGGACTTCGACGTCATGAAGAAGACCTGCGGGGCATGCCACCGGAAGGAGTTCGACGAGTTCTCCCGCAGCACCATGGGGACCAACGGCAAGCAGAGCCAGTACAAGGGGTGGATTACGCCAGAGCGTGGCCCCCACAACTGCGGTCCCTGGTTCGAAGGTAACCTTGCGGCGATGCAGGCAAACACCCTCGTCCCCCTGTCGCCAGAGAGCCAGCGCATCAACCAGAAGGCCTGCAATACCTGTCATGTTGGCTGTCTGGACTGCCATTTCAACCCCCAGGAGAAGCATCCCGTCGATCCCTCCCGCGGGCCCCATACCTTCGCGAAGACTCCGCCGTCCGAGAGCTGCTACGGCAACGGTAGGGCCTCCATCTGTCATGCGGGTCCCGAGGACCGACGCCGGGGAGCGGGGTATTTTGGCGGTTCGTTCTCATTCCCCGAAGGTAACGAACCCGATGTCCACCTGAAAGCCCGGGTCGGCTGTCTCGACTGCCATGAGAGTACGAGAAGCAACCCCGCCATCGGTCACGGCATGGTCAGACGGCAGGCCCAGGACTCGTGCAAGCGCTGCCATCCCGATGCGGTTGCAACCCATGCTGCCTCACGGCACAGGAATCTCTCCTGCGAAGCGTGCCACATTCAAAAGGTGGCCGGCTACCAGGGAACCTACTGGGGACCGGGGAAGATTGCTGGAGCGGCTACCCCCTATTTCAAGTACAAGGCCTATTACGGCTATATGCCGGAGCCTATCCTGATAAAAGACCAGAAGGGGCGCTGGATACCGGTCAAACCCTTCCCCATGGCGGTCATGAATCAGAAAGCGTCCCCCTTCAAGCCCGGCCTGCATTGGCGCTACCCGCTCGACCTCCCGGACCTGAAACGGACGGACGACGCCTGGGGCTATGTGGGGCTGGTCAGCGGTCTGCCGGACAACAACAATGCCCTCCTCTGGATCCAGATGGACAAGATGTCGCACAAGCTGGGGAAAAGCCGCTCCTGCGATTCGTGCCATGGCTCCACGGACGGCGCCCAACGGCAGAAGGTCACCTGGGAGTACAGCGACCCCGGCGCACTGCCGTTCAGCGGCAGCCACGAGGTGCTGGCCGATCGTAACGGCCTGTTCATCAAGGGGATGCAGTCGGAGAAAATCGAGCCGGAACCGGGATATTCTCTCTCGGCCTTCGCGCCGTGGGTCTACCTGAAGGACGCATGGCAGATCAGGGGGAACTTTTCCCTGCCGGTTATCAAAGACCGGAATCAGTACGAGCCGTTCAGGACCAGTCCCGATGACGCGCGAAAATCCGGCATTATCCATCGCTGACGTGGAATGTGGACCAGTACCGAAACGATTGGAAAGGACACCACTATGAAGGTAGGCATTATCCGTTGTCAGTTGACCGAGGACATGTGTCCCGGCAGCACCGATTTCAAGGTGGCCCGGGAAGGGACTCTGGCCTTCGAGGAGACCGGTCCGGTGGAGATCATCGGGTTTTTGTCCTGCGGCGGCTGCTCCGGCAAGAAGGCCGTCACCAGGGCCAAAATGATGGTTGACCGTGGGGCGGAAGCAATTGTCTTTGCTTCCTGCATGAAGAACGGCAACCCCATCGGCTATCCCTGTCCCCATTTCGCAGCCATCAAGGGAGCGGTGGAGAAAATGCTCGGCCCCGGGACGAAAATCATTGACTGGACCCACTGAGGCCAAATTGTGAACAATGCCGTTTTACGGCTATGACGGAGTACAACAATAATGTTTTGCCCCACCATGCTCAAGCTGCGGGAGCTCTACCGCACCGCGGCGCTTCTGGCGCTCATCACCATTTATTACAACATAGCCGAGGGGGTGATCTCGGTCTGGTTCGGCGCTGCCGACGAGACATTGTCACTTTTCGGTTTCGGGCTCGACTCGTTTGTTGAGGTGATTTCCGGCATCGGCATCTGGCACATGGTCAGACGACTCGGTCATGGAGAGACGGCAGACCGGGACCCCTTCGAGCGGCGTGCCCTGCAGATAACGGGAGGGGGCTTCTATCTCCTTGCCGGCGGACTGGTGGCGACCGCTCTCGTCTCCTTTTTTGAGCACCACCGGCCGGTGACTACCAAGTGGGGGATCGTCGTCTCCCTTATCTCCATCGTAGCCATGCAGGCCTTGATCCACTACAAGGTGAAGGTCGGAACCGCCCTCAATTCCCCCGCCATCCTGGCGGATGCCGCCTGTACCCGCACCTGCCTGCATCTTTCGGTGGTTCTGCTTCTGGCCAGCGTTGGCTATACGTTGACCGGCATCGGTTCCCTCGATGCCATCGGTTCACTGCTCATCGCCGGTCTCTCCTTCCGCGAAGGGAGGGAGGCGTTGCAGAAGGCCCGGGGGCTTGCCTGCTCCTGTTCCTGCTCCGGGAGTTGCGGCACTGCCCCCTAGCCGGCCAAGCTGTTGAACGACAGATAAGGACACATATCGAAAGGATCGTTGCATGGACTGGGATGAACGCTACAGCGAACCGGGCTTTGCCTACGGCACGGCACCAAACGAGTTTCTCGTATCCGTGGTGGACCGGATTCCGAAAGGAAAGATCCTTTCTCTGGCCGAGGGGGAGGGGAGAAATGCCGTCTACCTGGCATCGCTCGGGTATGAGGTGACGGGTGTTGACGGGTCGGAAGTCGGGCTGCGTAAAGCCGTGGAACTGGCAGCGGAACGGGGTGTCGTCATCACCACGGTACATGCCGATCTGGGCGCGTTCGAAATAGAACCGGCACAGTGGGACGGCATCACTGCCTGCTATTGCCATCTGCCATCGGCGATTCGCATTCCGCTTCACCAGGCCGCCGTCAGGGGGCTGAAGCCGGGGGGAGTCTTCGTGCTGGAGGCATTCAGCAAGGAGCAACTCGCCTATGGCACCGGTGGCCCCCAATCCCTTGACATGCTCATGTCGTTGGATGAGCTGAAACGGGAGCTTGCCGGTCTGGAGTTCATCCATGCTGTCCAGGTGGAACGTGATGTGCGTGAGGGAAGCAGGCATACCGGCCTGGCATCGGTGGTGCAAATCCTGGGTGTCAAGCCGCTTGAGCCGTAACGCGAGGGCGTATCGTCCGTCGGAGAATATGGTAAATTTGTTAGTGCACTGCAAAATGAGAGGTAGGAATGGCCTGTCAATTACTGGACTGCTGCCAGCTCTTTAAAAACCTGGAGAATTTTCCCCGGACGGCGGAGTACATACGGGAGAAACTGTGTCTCGGTGATTATGAATCCTGCAGCAGGTTCAGGATATTCAAGGGGTATGATGGCGGAAACGCCCCCCTGGACATCGATCCCAACGATGAGGAAGCGGTGAAAAAGGTCATACGGTGCATGAAGAAAAAACGGCGGTCCGGAGATTGATTCTACGGCAGCTTGTCGCAGAAGAGCAGACAGTACGGAATTCCACATGATTCAGGACCCTACGGATCAGTACATAACAACGATTCTGGCGCGGTGTGACATTCTCGGCAAGGACCTCCTCGAAATAGGGTGCGGCAAGGGGAGGATCACCCGTGACCTGGCGAAGCATGCGCGGCGTGTGGTGGCCAGCGACCCCGATGCTGAGGCCCTCGAAACTGCACGGGCCGTTGTTTGTGCGGATAACGTGCAGTTCGTGCATGCGCCGACCGGGATGCCCGATTTCCCCGCCGGCACCTTTGACCTGGTCATCTACACCCTTTCTCTTCACCATGTCTCTGTCGAGGAAATGCCCGACAGCCTGCGGATGGCAGCCGGCCTTCTGCGCAAAGACGGGTCCATTGCGGTTGTCGAGCCGGGGGATGGCGGCTCCCTTACTGAGGCAAAGGAGCGTTTCGGTGCGGGGAGCGGCGACGAGCGTCCTGCAAGGGAGGCGGCAGTTTGCGCCATGCATTTACTGGATGGCTGGACAGTGGGGGAGACGGTACCATTCCGGACCCTGTTCCGGTTTGACGATGACGAAGATTTCTTCGTCAGCATGCTCCCCGGCTACCGGCAGCAGCCGGAGTCTTTTTTGCGTGATGTCAGGGCGTTTCTCGACCGGCACCGGACCGGCGATGGAATTATCCTCGATGCCGACCGGCGGCTGAACGTGCTGCGGCTGTCTGCACAACGAGAACAACCATGAAAAGCCTGCTCGACTACCGGTTTCTCATCCCGCTGGTGCTGCTCCTCGGCTTTGCGCCATTCTATCCCCAGCCCCACATCGTGGAAAAACTCAGGATGCTGCAGGCGGGTACGCTGAAAAGGCCGATCGATATATTTGATCTCGTCTGGCACGCCTGGCCGTTTGTGTTGCTGGCGTACCGCATATCCCGGGACATCAGGCTTCGTGCTAAGTGATTGCAGCACTTCCGGAAGAAGGAGAAGAAATGCAGCCCCAGGACCTGGCAAAAAAAATTGCAGCAAAAAAGGCTCCAACCGTAGTCGATGTCAGGAGCGGCATCGAGTTCCGGCGGGGGCACATACCCGGTGCAGTCCATGCGCCTGCCTGGAAGATACTGTTTCGGATGGCGCCGCTTCCCTCCGATAAGGAGGCGGAACTGGTGGTGACCTGTGAACATGGTCCCCGTGCTCAGATTGCCCAAGCGCTTCTCAACTCCCGCGGTTACCGGAATGTCGTGCTTCTTGACGGACATATGGCAGGCTGGCGTCGGGCCGGGCGACCCCAGGAAACGTAATAGAATCACCATTGCCCAAGGGATTTCAGAGTCAAGGAGGCCATTCATGAAGATGCACATTGTTGTTATCGGTGCCAACGCCGCGGGGGCGAAGGCCGCTTCCAAGGCGAAGCGGATCAATCCCCACGCTGAAGTTACGCTCGTAGACCGGGGAAACTTCATCTCCTACGGGGCATGCGGCATCCCGTACTACGTGTCCGACACCGTGGCCGACGTGAAGGAGTTGATGACCACGCCGGTCGGTGTTGTGCGTGATGCGGCCTTTTTCGGCAAGGTAAAGGGGGTGAAGGTCATTACGGGCACGGAGGCTGTTGCCATCAACCGCGAAGCCGGGACGGTGGAGCTTCTGGAGACGGCCTCGGCGAGAAGATACACCCTCGGCTACGACCGGCTGGTGCTTGCGACCGGCAGTACTCCGTTCTTTCCTCCCCTTGACAACAGCGACCTTGAAGGGATCCTGACGGTGAAATCCATTGAGGATGCGGAATTGCTCAAGGCCAGTGCCGTTGCGGGTAAGCAGGCCTGCATCGTGGGGGCCGGGCTCATCGGTCTGGAGACGGCGGAGGCGCTCAGACAGCAGGGGCTTGAGGTGACGGTGATGGAGATGCGTGACCAGGTGCTGCCGGGGGTGCTGGACGCCGAGATGGCCGCACTGGTGGAGAAGCATCTCCGGATGAACGGGGTCAAGGTCATGACCTCCTGCCGGGTTACCCGGTTTGTCGGCTCCGGGCGGGTAGCGGGGGTTGTTGCCGATAAGGGTGAGGTCGCCGCGCAGCTCGTCGTGGTTGCCCCCGGTGTGCGGCCGAATACCACCCTGGCGCGGGAGACGGGGCTTGAGATAGGTGCCACCGGGGCAATTGCCGTCGATTCCCGCATGCGGACCAGCGATCCTTACATCTTCGCCTGCGGCGATTGCTGCGAGTCGCTTAACCTGGTCACCGGCGCCAAGGTTTTCGTCCCCCTCGGAAGCACGGCAAACAAGCAGGGGAGGGTGGCCGGCATCAATGCGGCAGGTGGCGAAGCGTCCTTTCCGGGAATTCTGGGGACCTCTATCCTCAAGGTCTTTGCCGTCAACGCCGGGAAGACCGGCATGACCGAAACCGAGGCCAGGGCCTGCGGATATGAGGTGGAGACCGTCCTTTCTCCGGCCCCCGACAAAGCCCACTTTTTCCCCGGGGCCAAACCGATTGCGCTGAAGATTGTTGCGGACCGGAAGACCGGCAGGATCCTCGGCCTCCAGGCGGTCGGCGAGGGGGCAGTGGACAAGCGCCTCGATGCGGCGGCAGCTGCCATAACCTTCAAGGCGACGGCCGACCAGCTCTCCCAGCTCGATCTCGCTTATGCCCCCCCCTATTCGGCGGCCATGGACAATCTTCTCGTCGCCGCCGATATTCTCAAGAACAAGCTTGCCGGCCATGCCCGGGGCATCTCTGCCCGGGAGGTCAAGCGCAAACTCGATGAGGGGGACGACTTTATCCTCCTTGATGTCCGTTCTCCCGCTGAACATGCCGAGGTGGGGATCGAGGGAGCGAAACTCATTCCGCTGGGGATGCTGCGTGAAAAACTGGACTCCCTCCCCCGGGACAAGGAGATCGTTACCTTCTGCAAAATCAGTCTTCGCGGCTATGAAGCACAGAAAATACTGGATGGAGCAGGCTTCGACAAGACACGCTTCCTGGATGGCGGCATCATGATGTGGCCTTACGAACTGAAGCGGGGATAACCGCCGCGTTTTGCTCAGGGAGCTGGTGCCGTTTACAACACCGGGACAAGGGCAATGTGACCGGCGGGCGTACTTGACGAAGCCTGATTTGACAGTACTATTGCTACGACAATGTAGCGCGGCTACATTGCGAATCAGAACCATCAAAGGAGAATAAGGCCGCACCTGTCAGCAGATGATGATTGTGCGGCTTTTTTTCGTCCCGGAGCCCGGTGATGCGTGCAGGAAATGCAAGACTGCCAGGTTTGTCCGTTCTTGTCTGGCTGATGCTGGCTGTGGGCTCGGTCTGTCTTGCCGGACCTCCGCCGCCGCTGACTCCTCCCCCCGTCATCAAGGTGGTGATGGACAACAATTACCCTCCGTTCGCGTTCAAGGACAGCGAGGGACATCTCCAGGGGATCCTGATCGATCAATGGAGACTCTGGGAACAGAAAACCGGCATCAGGGCCGAGATCCACGGCTATGACTGGGATGAGGCCCGGCGCCGGATGGAGGCGGGTGAGTTCGACGTCATCGATACCATCTTCTTCACGGAACGCCGGTCCAGAATCTACGATTTTTCCCCGCCATACTACACCATCGACGTCCCGGTCTTTTTTCACAGAAATATCTCCGGCATCAACAACGCCACATCGCTCAGGGGATTTGCGGTCGCCGTCAAGACGGGCGATGCCGTCATCGACGTCCTGAAGCAGCAGGGCGTCAGCCAGCTTGTCGAGTTCAATAGTTACGAAGCCATTATTGACGCGGCCCGAGATCAGAAGGTGGTGGTGTTTGCCGTCGACAGGCCGCCAGCGCTCTATTATCTCTACAAAAAAGGCATCTACGACCAGTTCAGACAATCTCCTCCCCTTTATTCCGGCAAGTTCCACCGGGCCGTGAAAAAGGGGAACACAGCCCTGCTGAAGATGGTTGAACAGGGATTTGCCCGCATTTCGCCGACAGAGCTGAAGTCCATTGAACAAAAGTGGTACGGGACCCCGCCGTTCGGGACGACATACCCGAAGTACCTGGTTGCAGCGGCAGCCGCCGCGGTGGGACTCGTCGTGCTGTTGGCGATCTGGACCTTTACCTTGCGCAGGGTCGTTGCCGGCAAGACTGCCGAGCTGGTCAGGGAAATCGCCCTGAGCAACCGGCGGGCTGAAGAGTTGCAGCTTAGCGAAGAGCGTTTCCAGGCGATCTTCGATTCGGTCAACGATGCCATTTTCATCCACGACCTGGAGACCGGCGACATTCTCGACGTGAACCGGCGCATGTGTGAAATGTCCGGCTATTCGAGGCAGGAGGCCTGCAGCATTGGTGTCGAAGCCTTGAGTTCCGGTGTGCCTCCCTATACCCGGAAAGAAGCGATAGAGTGGATGAGAAAAGCCGCCCAGGGTGATCCGCAACAGTTTGAGTGGCATAGCAAGGACCGTAATGGACGCCTTTTCTGGATTGAAGTGAACATGCGGAGAGCACGTATAGGCGGGCAGGATCGGATCCTGGTGACGGCCCGCGACATTTCCGGCCGTCGGCGGGCAGAGGAGGCGTTGCGCGCGTCGGAGGAAAAATACCGGAACATCTTCGAGTATGCTCCCATCGGTATTTTCCAGTCCACGGTGGAGGGGCGGTTCCTGTACGTGAATTCTACCCTTGCACAGTTATACGCCTATGACTCACCGGAAGAAATAATTGCGGCCGTTAAGGATATCCCAGGACAGATATTTGTCAGACCCGAGCAACGCAGCGACCTCATCGGCAGGGCGCTGGCGTCGGACGGCTTCGTCCGGGGCGAGGTCGACTATCGCCGCAGTGACGGTTCACTCTTCATTGCCAACCTGCACATCCGCGTCGTGCGCGGCTACAAAGGCGACGTCGCCTTCCTTGAGGGGTTCGTGGAGGACATCACCGAACGCAAACGGGCGGAGGATGCCTTCCATGCCCAGTTCGTCCAGATTTCCACCATATTTGACGAACTGAGCGTCATTGTCTATGTCGTCGACGCGGCGACAGGTAAACTCATCGCCCTCAACAAATATGGGACCGCCATCTTCGGGGCCGGCTGGCAGGGAAAACCGTGTCATGACGTGATTCATTGCGGTGCACCCTCCCCCTGCGTGTTCCCGGCGGGGGAAGAACCGGGTACCCAGCAGACGTTTGCCTATAAGAACACCCTCACCGGCAGATGGTATCAGTGTGTGCGGAAAGAGATTGCCTGGGTCGATGGCAGGCGGGTCCATATCGCGGTCACGTCCGATATAACCGACCTGAAAGAGATGGTGCGCATGAAGGACGAGCTGCTCTCCATCGTCAGCCACGAGATACGGTCGCCACTCACCGCCATGCGCGGATACACGGAGTTTCTCCTGGAAAACAGCGTGGACGAAGCCGAACTGCGCCAGTATCTCGGAATCATCCAGAGCGAGAACATGCGCCTGGATGAACTGCTCACCAACCTGCTCGACCTCAAGAATCTGAAGGCCATCGTGCCCCTTGACGGGATGACGCCCTTGGCACTGGGACCGCTACTGGAGGAGGCGGCTGCCCTCTTCGCGAAACGGGACAGCCGGCATCGGATACTTAAACAGATTTCTCCCGATCTGTCCCCAGTCCCCATAAGTGCGGGGTACATGCACCGGGTGCTGGTCAATCTCCTCTCCAATGCCGTCAAATATTCTCCCAAGGGTGGGGACGTCATTCTTGGTGCGCAGCGGAACGGAGCTGAAAGCGTTACCATTTGGGTACGGGATGAGGGTGTCGGAATGCCACCGGAAGTCCTGGATAAGATATTCGACCGCTTTTACCAGGTGGACAGCAGCGACCGGCGGGTTTTCAGCGGGACCGGCCTGGGTCTTGCGCTGGTGAAGGAGATCGTGAGCGGGTGCGGCGGAAGGGTCTGGGTGGAAAGCACCCTTGGGGAGGGGAGTACCTTTTTCGTCTCGTTGCCGGCCGCACGTGAGGGTGAGCAGGTGCGAACGGAGCATGCCGGATAGAAAACGCTCCTTGTTACGGGCCGTCGCAGGTCGCTTCATTCCACTGGATATACTTCTTCACCGTTCGCCTGTCGAGGCCGGTCCGGCGTGCGACCTCTTCGTAGGTGCCGTGTCGGCGGTAAAGGAGAGAGCAGTATCCTGCCAATAATGTCTGGGCATCCGTGGTTCCCGCTTCGATGCCGGCAACCAGCTGTTCGTGCAGTCCACCAGATATGGCTCGGCTGTCCCCGGCGTAGTGGCGGGTGAGGATGATGCGTCGGATCGCCTGCTCCAGTTCCCGGACATTCCCCCCCCAGGGGTAACGAGGCCCCAGATCCCTCTGTATGCTCTCGCAGACCAATCCCACCATGGACTTCCCTTCCGGACCAATCATACGCGTTAAAATGCCGGTCACCAGGACCTCCAACTCCCGTGGCTCCTCCTGGAGCCGCTGGCGCAGCGCTGGCACGGTGATGATATCGGAGCAGAGCCGGTAGTAGAAATCATCGCGGAACTGCCCCTGTTGCCGCATTTCGTCCAGGGGCCTGTTGGTGGCGGCAATGACCCGGCCATGGAAGCGGAGCCGGTCGTGACCGCCGACCGGCGAGAAGGTCCGTTCCTGGAGAATTTGGAGAAGCTTGATCTGTACCTGGATGGAGACGTCGCCGATCTCATCGAGAAATATGGAGCCATGGGGGGTACAGCGGGCGAATATCCCTTCGTGGTTTTCAATGGCGCCGGTAAAGGCCCCTTTCCTGTGGCCGAAGAGTTCCGATTCCAGGAGCGATTCCGGATACTGGGAGAGGTTAAGGGAGATGAAGTTGCGGGTGAAACTCTCACTGAAGCACCCCTTCCGCTCGTCGAAGGGGATGAAGCCCGAACGGCCGATGGCTGCCGCTGCCGCTCCCTTGCCGGTCCCGGTCTCGCCGAGCAGCAGGGTGGAGAAATCCTCCATCCGGTTCCAGAGATGGTTCTCGTACCAGTTGATGTCGGAGGTGAAGACATTGTTCCAGAGGTGCAGCCGGAGAGTGTCCATGGAGGGGGCGAGGCCAGTGAGACTGTTTTCGATGAAATAGAAGGCGCGGCGGATCTGGTAGAAGATGGCGAAGTAGCGCCGGGCTTCGTCGTTGTCGATCCCTTGGGCGACAAGGCTGGCGAAGATGTCCCGGGCAAAGGGGACCTGGCAGGGAGTGTCCCCCGCCTCGATCTGGCGCAGGATGAAGGCGTCGAATTCGAAGCGGAAGCGGTGGTAGACGTCGAACAGAACCACCGTCCGGACGATCTCCCGGTCCTCCCCCCTGTAGCGGCGCAGGTCGGTTTTCCCTGCCGTCATGAGGCTGCGCACCCGTTCCTCGACCCGGGAGATGGTTCTGATAACCAGCTCGTCCCGGGAAACGGCCTGGGCCGCCCCGGCGATCTGCCGGTCGAACTCCACCCGTTCCTGGCTGAAGGGGTTGGTGAAGGCGGCCCGGGCCACCGTGGCGAAAAACTCACGATCCGCAGCAGAAAGTTTCAATGTCGTTTTCATGCACAAAATGTACATGACCCTTTCATCCAGTGTCAAGACATCCCCGAAGAAATTTTTCATGGATATCCATTTACTGCTGTATTTATCCAGCGCTATCGGTATGATAGGCAGACTCAGCGCTCCTGGCACGATCCCTGTATTACGATCGCCATGGAAACTCCCTCCCCGACGGGGGAGCATTCGAGGAGCTGGAACCCATGACCGACGTCCCCATCATCGACTTGCATTGCCACACCGCCGGCATCGGCGCCGGCGACAGCGGCTGTTTCGTCTCTCCCCCCCTGCAGCGGAGTTGGAAATACCGCATCTACCTCAGGGCCTTCGGCGTAACCGAGGCGGAACTGCTCCGCGAGGGGGATGGCCTGATACTGCACCGCCTATCCCGGACCCTGGCCGCGTCGCGTCGCGTCAGAGCCGCCGTGGTCCTGGCCATGGACGGCGTGACGGATGAACGGGGAGAGCTGGACCGGGCGCAGACCGAGATCTACATCCCCAATGAGTTCATCGCCGCCGAGGTGCGCCGCTATCCCAACCTCCTCTTCGGGGCGAGCATCAACCCCCACCGGGGTGATGCCCTGGAGCGCTTGGAACGGGCCCATGCCGACGGTGCGGTGCTCGTCAAGTGGCTTCCCTCCATCCAGCACATCGACCCGGCCGACCGGCGGATCATCCCGTTCTATCGCCGGCTTCGGGAGCTGGGGCTGCCGCTCCTGACCCACACCGGAGAAGAGAGCTCCTTTACCCGTTCACGGGACGAGCTGGGAGACCCGGAACGCCTCCGTTGTCCACTCCAGGAAGGGGTGACGGTCATAGCCGCCCATGCTGCGAGCAACGGCAGGAACGGGGGGGAGCCGAACCACGAGCGCTTTCTTCGCCTCTGCGCACAGTTTCCCACCCTTTACGCCGACATCTCCGCCCTGACCCAGGTGAACCGGCTCGGGCATCTCTCCCGGCTGCTGAAGCACCGGGAACTGCACGGGCGGCTCCTCTACGGTACCGATATGCCACTCCTCACCACCGGTATAACCTCCCCCTGGTTCCATGCCTGTTGCCTGCCGCCCCGCACCCTGGCCAGAATTCTTGCGGAGAAAAACCCTTGGGACCGGGACGTGCTTCTCAAAGAGGCGTTAGGGGTGCCGGCGGATATATTCGGCAATACGGCGAGACTATTGAGGCCACTCCTCCAGGGAGAGGCACAAACAAAACAGAATGAAGCACGGATCGGATCTTAAATTGCGGAGCACTGCGGATTTTGAAACCAGGAGTCCTTTGCTCTGATTGGTGTTATCCGCCGTTTCTGTGTCCGATAGCCTTTCGACAGGAGTGAATCCATGAACACATCCGTCCCGACCACCACCATTTCTCCCGGCATCTTCAACCGCCTGAACCTTACCCAGGCCCTGGGGGCTATGAATGACAACCTGATCAAGCTGATCATCGTCTTTTTCCTGGTCGGTCGGCAGGGGCCGGCGGCAGCCGGTACCATCGCTGCCATCGGCAGTGCCGCCTTCGTCGCTCCCTTTCTCGTCTTCTCCGCCCTGGCCGGCTCCTTGGCCGACCGCTACCCGAAACAGCGGGTCATCGTCGGCGTCAAGCTGCTTGAGGTCGGCATCGCCCTGCTGGCTGGAGTCGGACTGTTTCTCGCTGTTCCCGCTCTGCTCTACCTTGCGGTCTTTCTCCTCGGCACCCACAGCGCCCTGCTGGCGCCGGCCAAGTACGGCATCGTTCCCGAGCTCGTGGAGCGGGAGGAGCTCTCCCGGGCCAACAGTCGTCTGGAGATGTTCTCCTTCATGGCAATCATCGGCGGTACCGCTCTGGCTCCCTTCCTCGTTCAGGCGTGCGGCGGCCGGCACGGCCTGGCCTCCCTGGCCGGGATTGTGGTTGGGGTAGCCGGTTTGCTGCTCGCCCTTTCCCTGCCTACCACCGCCACAGCCGCTCCCGGTCGGCGGCTGACGGTCATGCCGACCAGCTATTTTCGTACACTCCGGGACCTGCGCGGTGACGGTTATCTTCTCCTCACGGTGCTGGGGGCGGCCTACTTCCTCTTTGTCGGCGCCTTCTGCCAGTTGAATCTTCTCCCCTACGGCATCGCCCGCCTCGGCCTCAGTCAGGAGGAGAGCGGCTACCTGTTTCTCGCCGCCGCATTCGGCATCGGCCTCGGATCGCTCCTCGCCGGCCGCCTGTCGGGACGGACCGTCGAATTCGGCGTGGTCCCCATCGGCGCGGTTGGCCTCACCCTCAGCGCGTTCGCCCTCCACGCTGCCCCTGCCAACCTTCCGGCCGTGCTCGTTCTGGTCTTCCTGTTCGGTGTGTCCGCCGGGCTTTTCATCGTTCCGCTCCAGGCCTTCATTCAGCTCCGCAGCCCCGCGGACCGGCGAGGCGAAATCCTGGCCGCCTCCAGCTTCCTCAGCTGGGTCGGGGTGCTCCTCGCTTCGGGGCTCCTCTGGTGTCTCTCCGGTCCTCTCGGCGTCTCCGCCGGAGGCTGCTTCACGGTGCTTGCCTGCATCACCCTGGTCCTCTCCCTTATCACCCTCCGGGTGCTCCCCGATTTCCTCCTTCGCTTCGTCGCCCTCATGGTGATGCGGGTCTGTTACCGGATCAAGGTCATGGACGACCGCTTCGTGCCAAGTGAAGGGGCAGCACTGCTGGTTGCCAACCACGTCTCCTGGCTGGATGCTCTCCTTCTCATCGCCACCCAGCAGCGGCGTATCAGGTTCGTCATGGACCGGCACATCTACGAGACGCCGGTGTTGAAACAGCTCTTCCGGCTGATGCGGGTCATCCCGGTTTCGTCGAAAGACGGCCGCAAAGGGCTGGTGGAATTCATCGCCACCGCCCGCGCGGCACTGGACGAAGGGTATCTGGTCTGCATCTTCGCCGAGGGGGCGATCACCCGGAGCGGCATGCTCGGCGAGTTCAAGGGGGGCTTCGAGCGAATCGTCAAGGGGAGCGACTATCCGATCATCCCGGTCTATATCGGCGGTGCTTGGGGGAGCATCCTCTCCTACGCCCATGGCCGGCTCCTTTCTCGCTGGCCAACCCTCTTTCCCTACCGGATGACCATCATCTTCGGCAAGCCGCTGCCGACGGAGAGCATGGCGACGGACGTCCGGCAAGCGGTCATGGAGCTTTCCTGTGCCTGGTTCGAGTCGCGCAAGTCGCGGCGCCGCTCCCTCGCAGAACTGTTCGTGGAATCGGCACGGGGGAACTGGAGCCGGCACGCCGTCTCCGATACGGGGGGGAAGGTTCTCAGCTATGGCGAGGCGCTGACCGGTGCGGTCCTCATGGCCGGGAAGCTGGACGATCTCATCGCCGGCCAGGAGAAGGTCGGCCTCCTCCTTCCCCCCTCGGCGGGGGGAGCGCTGGCGAACATTGCCATCACCATGGGGGGGAGGGTGCCGGTCAATCTCAACTACACCGCATCTCCCGAGGGTATCCGTTCGGCAGTGGAACAGTGCGGCATCCGGACTATCGTCACCTCCCGGGCCTTCCTGGAAAAGCTCGGTTCCCTCCCTGTGCTGGAGGGGATGGTATTCCTGGAAGATATCATTAGAGATATTACTCCTGGTCAGAAGCGGGTAGCCTGGCTCAAGGCCCGCTTCCTGCCGTGCAAAGCCCTGGTCAGCACGGAAGCCTTTACCGCCGACAGCGTCGCCACCATCATCTTTTCCTCAGGCAGCACCGGTGATCCCAAGGGAGTGATGCTCTCCCACCACAACATCCAGTCCAACCTGGAAGCGCTCCGGATGGTGTTCCGGGTCTCCCCTCGCGACAACATCTGCTCGGCGCTCCCCTTCTTCCACTCCCTCGGGTTTACCGGCACCCTCTGGTTGCCGCTGGTCTCCGGGTTTTCCGCCGCTTACCACCCCAATCCCCTTGACGGCGAGACCATCGCGCGGGTGGTGCGTGAACATGGCTCTACCCTCCTCATCGCCACCCCCACCTTCCTCCTCGCCTATCTCCGCCGGGCGAAGAAAGAGGACTTCGCTACCCTGCGCCTGGTTATAACCGGCGCCGAGAAGCTAAAGGCAAGGGTGGCCGACTCATTCCAGGAAAAGTTCGGCATCCGCCCCATGGAAGGGTACGGTGCCACTGAGTTGTCGCCGGTCATCACCCTGAGTCTGCCGGACGTGGAGATCGACGGGGTGCGGCAGAAGGGGGTGAAGGAGGGGAGCGTGGGGCACCCGATCCCGGGGGTGGCGCTCAAGATGGTCGATCCGGAAAGCGGCGCGCCACTCCCCTCGGGAGAGGCCGGGCTGGTGCTCGTCAAGGGGCCGAACGTCATGCTCGGCTACCTGAACCGTCCAGACAAGACCGCCGAAGTGGTCCGGGACGGTTGGTACGTCACCGGCGACATAGGCATCATGGACCAGGACGGCTTTCTCCGGATCACCGACCGGCTGTCCCGCTTCAGCAAGATCGGCGGGGAGATGGTCCCCCACGGGGCGGTGGAGGACGAACTGCACGCCCGCCTGGGGCAGCAGCAAGTGGTTGCGGTTACCTCCATCCCGGACGAGAAGAGGGGGGAACGACTGGTGGTGCTCTACACGAAAGGGGTTACGGACAGCGAGCGCCTGCACAAGTTGATGGGGGAAAGTCCGCTTCCCAATCTCTGGAAGCCGGGGAAGGAGTGCTATCTGGAGGTGGAAGAGCTGCCGATCCTCGGGACCGGCAAGCTCGACCTGATGGGGATCAGGGAGATCGCCCTGGTGGCGCTGGGAGGGAGCTAAATCCCAACGACACGCATGTCCGAAACAGGACGTTCCCCATGCCGTACCGCCTTGGCCGGCGAGGGGTAACACTATGCCGGAACGAAAGGAGTTCCCATGTCACGCCGAACGATCATAGCCTTTGCCGTTGCCACCCTTTTAATCGGTTGCTTTGCAGCAGTAGCCGCCGTCGGCACCGGCGGTGTCTCAACTGCTGCAATAACTCCGGAGATTCATCGGGCCGGTAATGAGGGATATTTCCGTCTGGTGCTCCCCTTGCCAGACAATGCACCTAGCGGGCCTCTTTCCTTGGTGCCGCGGGTGGAAGAAGGGGATGTGTATCTGGTACACGCAATAGCGTCAGGCCAAGCCCGGGAAGATCAAGATGAAGGCGAGGTGGCAGCCGTTCCTCACGGACGGACCATGACCATCACCGGCCGCTTTGGCAAGCCCGGCCCGGCCCGGCTGACCATCCTTGCCCGGCCGGCCGGCGGGGTGCTCAAACCGCTTGCCTCTCTCAGGTTCAAGCTTCCGACGGGCGACGTATCCCGCCCCGACGTACGGCAATCCTGGGCACGACAGCAGCAGGCCGGATTCCAGATGGCAGACCCCGGGGACACCGATCCGTTCAGTCACTACTGGAACCGCGTGATTGCCCCCCGTTACGGCCTTTCCCCGGCTGCTGGCGGCGACACGACACGCTTCCGTCGCGATCCCCCCGACCTGTACAGCGTCTTCACCGGCGCGGCGGCCATCCAGGAATCCCTCCAGTTGGAACTTCTCGGCGATTCTCCCCAGAGCCCCAGCCAGCGGGACGCCATTAAGAAGGCAACCGCCGGAGTGCCGGCGGATATCCCTCTTGCAACCCTTGCCGGCCCGTCAGTGAAGTCCCATCCTTTTCCGGAGATGCTGAAAGGGAAGAACCCCACCGTGCCCCTCCTGTCCGCCTATGTTCCGGCCGATCAGTACGCGGTCTTTTTCACCGATATCACCAAGCAGCTGGAGCTGGCTGACCTGATGGACGAGTGGGGGGGGAACCTGTTGCGCCAGGTGGAAACGAGCGCCCGGGACTTCAAGGTCAGGGAGAAGCTCTCCCGCCAGCTCTGCCTGGAAAACAGCCTGTTGACCCGCATGTTCGGCGATCGGGTGATCGGCGACATGGCTTTTACCGGTAACGACCCGTTTCTCAAGGAAGGGACCGCCTTCACCGTGATCTTCTCCCTTAAAGACAGGGATCGCTTCCGCAAACAGATAGAGAAAAATTACCGCGAGGCTGCCCGGCAGGGGGCTGTGCGCAGCGAATTCACCATCGATGGGCACCGGGGAATTGCCGTTGTCTCCGCCGACCGGCGCATATCCTCCTACACCCTGCTCCTGGGAAATGTTGCGGCGGTTGCCACCAGCAAGGAAGCCCTGGCGCGGATCGTCGCCGTGGCAGACAAGCGGCTTCCTCCCTTGGCCCAAGCCGAAGATTTCCGTTACATGCGGACCATCTTCCCCCAGAACGCAGGAGAAGAGGATATTTTCATCTACCTCTCCGATCCCCACATCCGCGCCCTGGTCTCCCCCCGATGGAAGATAGGCGAGGCGCGCAGGATGCGCTGCGCCGGTAACATGACCCTTCTGGCCAACGCTCGCCTCTGGTTTCGCGCCGAGCAGCGCCGCGAGCCGACCATGGCGGAGCTTGTCGCCGGCGGCTATCTGGGGCCGAATCCACCACACTGCCCCGATCACGGTGAATACGCTATCGACAAGAAGGGGGAGCCTTGCTGTTCGGTCCACAACCGTTCCGGCCATCTCACGCCGGTCGGGGAAATTCCCCTGGAGCGGATTACCCCCCGGGAAGCCGCTGAATACAAGGCGTTCGTTGAAAACTACAACCGCTACTGGACCCAATTTTTCGATCCCATCGGCATCCGGGTGAAACTGGGGGAGACCATCCGCATCCAGACCTGCATTCTGCCGCTTATTGAAAATTCCTGGTACGACGGGCTGGTTGCCCTGTCGGGCTGCACCCAGGGGACTCTCACGGAAGCAGCCCTCCTGCCCCGCACTGTCATGTCGTTGCGGGGGCACATCTCCCCCGATTGGCTCCGAAAAACCGAACTGGTGCGCGCACTGAGGGATCGCAACGGCCTCGATCTCGGGTGGCTGGGGGATGACGTGGCCCTCAACCTCTGCGACGGCCAGGTGCTCTTCACCCTGGGGGGACAGGGGTTCGGCATGCTCGGCCATGATGCGGGTCGCACCTCTTCTTTGGAACCCCTGGTCATTGGCTACCTTGCGTCGGCCCTCAATCTCCCCACCTACCTGACCGTAAAGGTGACGGACCCGGTCAAAGCGGAGGCGTCGATTCCCTCGCTCTTCCGCGCCCTGGGTCCGTCGTCCCATGACGACGAATTCGGTGTGGAGACCTACACCCTGGAAAACCACCGAGGAAAACCGTTCTACGTGACCAACTTTAGCCTGTTCGTGGTGAAGCTTCGCCTGTATGCCGCTGTGGTGGATGACCGTCTGGTGATTGCCTCCCGGCGTGACATCATAACCGACCTGATGGATGGGTTGGCAATAAAGGGTAAATCTTCTGCCCAGCAGGGGAGCATGCAGCTTTCCGTCTACCGCTCCGCATTCAAAGAACTGGGGGAACCGGTTTCCCTCGGTTACCAGGAGGAACTGCGCCATGCCTGCCGGAAGAACCTTCCCCTGGAGGCAATCATGCTCAAGAATCTGGGAGTGGCGCCGGAACAGTTGGAATCTTCAATTAGTGCTCTACGTGGCTACACTCCCTATTGCCCTGCCGGTGGCCGCTACCTGGTCGACCCCTCCACCGGCATCACCAGTTGTAGCGTCCATGGCAGCCTAGGCAGGCCCAGGCAGCCAGCCGTCGGCGATGATCGTTCGCCTACCCTGCAGTTGGTCAACAGCTTGGAGAAGGTGGATGCCCGCCTTGCCTTTACTCCCGAGGGGCTCATGACCACCCTGGAAATCCGTAGGAAACGCTAGGCATATAACAGCTGACCTGCCCCTATCTGGCCAGGGGAAGGGGCAGGTCGGCGTGCTACCTGGATAGAGAACTCGTCCGGGGATTGTTTGACTTGATGGCTAAAGGATTTAGACTTGGTTATGCAGTAGCAGGCAGGGAGGAGCCCCCCCTGAACCCCCATACAAAGGATGCAGTGGATGAAATCGAACGTCCTGATAGTCGGTGCCTTCCTGGTTGCCATCGGCATCGTTTCCGGGTGCGCATCGCTACTCCCCTCCGGAAAGGAAGAGACCCGGTCCCCCTGGAAAAGTTTCGACGATGCCAAGGCCGCTTACGACCGGGTCGTTCCCAACAGTACGAATGTGATCCAGCTCCGGGACATCGGGTTCAACATCTATTCGACCCCAAACGTGCGGATCCTCAACTACGTGGATATCGCACAGGCTACCCAGACCATCGGGAAGGAAGAGCTGGCCGAAGGGTTCCGAAAGTGCCTGCAGGCAAAAAACGGATGCCGGGGGTATGTGCTGGAGCCGAAGGACATCAGGAGCAAGCGGTACGGGAATCTGTTCCTCGATATCCTGAATTTCAGAAGAAAGTCGAAGGAGACAGGATGGAGATTCAGAGTGCTGTTTGTCGTCGTTGACGACATCGTCGTCGAAAAACTCTGGAGCGGCGAACCGATGATCGAGGCGGAGAGGGATACGAAAAATCCCCTTGGTCCCTTCCAGGAAGCCGGTTCTCTGCTGCCGAAACTCTGGTAGAACGGAAGGCCGACGAGGGAAAAGATCGCTCCCCTGCAACATGCTTATCCTGCCGCAGTATAGACACCCCACGTCCATTTACTGTACATTAAATGCATATGAACCCTGCGATGCATTCTGCGATACGATACTCTCACCAAGAAAATACCCCATAATATCGGCGTAGTATCCGGATATATTTGCCTTGGCACACTCCCTGCCTAGTGGTTTACCAAAAGTACAACACCGCAGCAGGGAGGAAGTCATGGAAACCTTTTTTCTCAGACTGGCCGTTGCCGTTGTCCCGTTGGTGCTCCTCGTCACGCTGGTCATCATTCTGGACAGCCGAACCCGGAAAAGTTTTGCCCTCCTCTGCTTGAGGAAAAGCCGGTGTCACCCGATCCTGCGTTCCTTTGCCGTGGCTGCCACGCTGCGCTGGTTCTAATAGACAATCTCTCAACAGATGGAGGACGTATGAACCCGGTTTATATAATCATCGGTGCCCTTATCGGCGGGTTTCTGGGAAAATGGGGAGGTATGGTCGGCGGCGCCTTGATTGGCTATCTGCTGGGTGCGTTGGGTGAGATGGGGGAGCGACTGGCAGAACTTGAGAAGGATATAGCCCGGCTGCGAAAGCTCGTAAAGTCCGGAGCCAGTGACTTCTCCCCTGCAGCGTCACCGCAAGGGGCAGAACACGTGCAATCCTGCACGGCCCTTGGAGAAACAGCCCCCGACGTGAACCAGGATGCGTCGACAAGCGTGCAGCAGCCTTCTTTCCGTGAAACCATTTCCTCGAAGGGTTCGGCTACCGAACTGAAAGGGGCCCCGGCTGATTTCGTTTTTCTGACGGTGGATGAGCCCCCTCCGCCTCGGTCTGAAACAAGGTCGGCGCCTGCCGGCGACCTCCTGGGCCGCTTTTTCAGCGGCGAGAACCTGCTCGTCAAGGCCGGTGTGGTCATACTCTTCTTTGGCGTCTCGTTCCTCGTCAAATACGCTGCGCAGCACGGGATGTTCCCTTTGGAGCTGCGGCTGGCAAGTGCCGCCTTGGGTGGCTGTGCTCTCATCGGAACCGGCTGGCGCCTGCGCGACCGGCGTGCCGGCTATGCCCAGGTCATCCAGGGGGGCGGGATAGGCATCCTCTACCTGACTATCTTTGCCGCCATGCGCCTCTACCACCTCATCACCACCATGGCGGGTTTCGCCTTCCTGGTGACGGTCTGCTCCCTCGCAGCACTGCTTGCGGTTCTTCAGGATTCCCACTCCCTGGCGATCCTCGGCACCGCCGGCGGTTTTCTCGCCCCCGAACTGGCCTCCATCGGCAGCGGCAGCCCCGCCATGCTCTTCAGCTACTACCTGGTACTCAATGCCGGCATCATCGGTATCGCCCGGTACCGTGCCTGGCGCAGCCTCAACCTGCTAGGTTTCGTCTTTACTTTCATCGTCAGCGCAGCGTGGGGCGGACGGTTTTACCGGCCGGAATACTTTGCCACGGTAGAGCCGTTCCTTATCCTCTTCTTCCTCATCTACACCGGTGTGGCGATCCTTTTCGCCCGGCATCAACAACCGGAATTCAAAGGCTACCTGGACGGCACGCTGGTGTTCGGCACCCCAATCGCCGCCTTCGCCCTCCAGGCCGGACTGGTGCACAACCATGAATTCGGCCTGGCCTGGAGCTCCTTCGCCCTCGGCCTCTTCTATTTGGGCCTTGCCCTCGTCCTATTCCGCGTGGACCCCGATGCCATGCGCCCCTTCTGCGACGCCTTCCTCGCCTTCGGCATCGTCTTCGCCACCCTGGCAATCCCCCTGGCTTTCGACGGGAGATGGACGGCCGCGGCCTGGGGGGTGGAAGGGGCGGCACTGGTCTGGGCTGGGTTACGCCAGGATCGGCAGCTGGCACGTGGCTTCGGTTATCTGCTTCTGATCGGCTCCGGCGTTGCGTTCGTTGCCGAGGCAGGGAACCCGACCGGCAGCTGGCCGGTGCTCAACGGTTTCTACGTAGGCTGCCTGATGGTGAGCGGTGCTTCCCTTTTTTCCGCATACCTGCTGTACCGCCAGAGCTACCGGCTCGAACCGTGGGAAGCCGGTATCGGCACGCTCCTGTTTGCCTGGGGGATGGTCTGGTGGTTCGGCAGCGGTCTCCACGAGATCGACCGGCATCTGCTTGCCGGCGTCCGCTTTGGCTGTTTCCTCACCTTTGTTGCGCTTTCCTGCGGTGTCTGCCAGCTTCTCCGCCCCCGCCTTGCCTGGCAGCTTCTGGACATCCCGTCTCTGGGACTCCTTCCGGCCATGGTCATCTTTGCCGCGATGCAACTGCTGACCGGCATGGGGCATCCGGCAGGAGAGGGGGGATATTATGCCTGGCCCCTCGCCTTCGTCGTCCTCTACTCCATCCTGTGGGATCAGGAGGAGCGTTATCCTCTCCTCGGCAGCTTCCATGCTGCCGCCCTCTGGCTTCTGGCTGGTCTTGGCGCGTGGGAACTCCATTGGCAGATCGACCTCCGGCTGCCGGGAATGACGACCTGGGCGTTGATCGTCTGGGGGGTAATACCTTCCCTGCTGGCGCTCACGGTCGTTCGCCGGGGAGAAGCCATCGCCTGGCCGGTGGCCCGGCATTATGGTGTCTATTTCGGCCTCGGCACCGGTCCTCTCGTGCTCTTTGCCTGGCTCTGGTGCCTCGGCGTGAACCTCACCAATCCGGGGAATCCCTGGCCGCTCCCCTATCTGCCACTCCTCAACCCCCTTGACTGTGCCACCGCCCTGGTGATGATCACATTGGCGGCCTGGTACCGGAAGGCCGGCACACTGGACGTTGCCGAACTCCCTCATGGCCCATTGCGGGCAGTCTTTGCCGTCACGGGCTTTATCTGGCTCAATGCCATCCTGCTCCGCACCATCCATCACTGGGGAGGGATACCGTTTACTTCTCATGCACTCTTCGACTCAATGCTCGTCCAAGCGGCCCTTTCCATCTTCTGGTGTCTCCTGGCGCTGGTGGTCATGACAATGGCCACCCGTCGCAGCCTCCGCGGCCTCTGGCTCACGGGAGCAGGTCTTCTCGCCGTGGTGGTGGGGAAACTCTTCCTCGTCGATCTGGCCAACAGCGGCACCGTGGAGAGGATTGTCTCCTTCGTGGTGGTCGGTATCCTTCTTCTGGTCATCGGCTGGTTCTCTCCGGTCCCTCCGCGCACCGATGAAGGGGGTGCGGCATGAAATGCCTGGTCCTCGGATCAATCCTCTTTCTCGCCACGGCAACGGCCGTTCTGGCCGATTCACCTGCCCCACGGGATTTTGCCTATGGGCAGACCCTGGCCGTCGCCGACAAAGAGCCCCTCCATGAGTTGCCGGTACCGGCCGATGCCTATCTCTGGTCGCGGCAACCGAATCTGGCCGATCTTCGCGTCTTCAACAACGACGGGGAGCTGGTTCCCGCCATCCTGCTCCCGGCTACTGTCCCGCCACCACTGCCGGTTGTTGCCTACCAGTTGCGGCTATTCCCGGTGACGGCGGTGCAGGCCGTCACCGCAGGCGGTATGGCGCTCCAGGCAAGGACCGACCGGAACGGTACTATCATCAATCTGAACACCAACCAGTCAACAACGGGGGGCAAACTGCCGGCCGTCTACATCGTCGATGCCACTTCGCTTGAACAGCAGGTGGTGGGGATGGAGCTGAGCTGGGAAACCCCGCCCCGCAATTACCTCGGTACGGTGACGATTTGCACCAGTGACGACCTCCAGAACTGGAAACCCCTTGCCGCCGGTACCGTGGCGAGTCTTCGGCAGGGGAGTGAAATCCTGGAGCAGCGTACGGTGGAGTTTCCCTCTATCCGGTCAAAGTATTTCCGGCTCACCCTGGCGCCGGAACAAGATACTCCCCGCATCACCGGAGTGACTGCCCGACTGGCCACCTCCAACGTCGAGCCGAACCGGCAGTGGCGCTCCCTGGCCACCGTTCCGGGCAAGGACCGGGCCGGCGACTACCACTTCGACACCGGCGGACAGCTGCCGGTGGACCGGATCCGGGTCCATTTCCCGGAGGCGAACACCATGGTGCGGGCTCGCTTCTATTCACGCCCGAACGACAAATCTTCCTGGGTCCTGCGTCACAGTACACCCCTTTATCAGCTGCACCAGGGGGGCACAGAGCTGGTCAGTCCCGCCGCGACCCTTCCCGTCACCACCGACCGCTACTGGGTCATGCGGATCGAGCAGGACGGCGGCGGTATCGGTACGGGACTTCCCCAGGTGGAGATCGGTTGGCTTCCCCACCGGCTCGTTTTTGTTGCCCGCGGTTCCGCCCCCTATCTCCTCGCCTACGGCAGCAGCCGGGACGACCTTTCTCCCCTGCGGGACGATACTCTCCTGGCGGGATTTCGGGCCGACCAGCGTGACCAGCTGCGGCCGGCTCCGGCACGTGCCGCTCCCCGGCAGGAACTTGGCGGGAAAGGGGCCTTCCGCATCCGTATCCCCTCGACCACCTGGAAGAAGCTCCTTCTTTGGGGCATTCTTGCCCTCGGTGTGGCGCTGCTGGCCGGGATGGCGTGGCGGCTGCAACGGGAGATGAGCGGCAACGCACGCCCGTGATAATGCGGGAGATACGGGGATTAAGAGGGTTTTATGAACAATTGTTGGAAAAGCAATTGTTTTTGCGCGGAAAGCACAGTATCTTTGCACAGATTCGCGGACGAAGGAGCTCAGCATTTGATCAGCCCTCGCTCGACCGTTAAAAGAGGGCAGGATTCGGCAACTACGATGCGGAATTCTATTCAAGCAACCTATCTGGTCCTCCTTCCGGGCATGGATGGAACCGGCAAACTTTTTGGCCCATTGCTGAGGCGTTTACCGGATTGGGTACATCCCATCGTTGTCAGCTACCCGCCAGACCGTGTAATGGCATATGATGAACTCCTTGCGGCGGTACGAGCCTCTCTTCCACGGGGCGAGCCTTATGTAATCCTGGGCGAATCGTTTTCCGGTCCCCTGGCATTGATGGCTGCCGCAGATTGTCCCGGAGATATCAGAGGGGTTATCCTCTGTGCATCCTTCGTGAAAAGCCCGCTGGTGCGGATGGCATCGTGGTTGAGTTTTCTGGTAGGTCCGCTTACCGTGCGGCTTGTCCCGTGGACTCTTAAGCTGAAGGTGCTGTTTGGCGCTTATGGTGCCGACGATATCAAGGAGCTGTTCGCCTCCATCCGCGGTTCCGTCTCCCCGGAAGTCATGGCTGCCCGTGCAAAGTACATCCTGGAGCTCGACTGCACCGATGAGCTGCGAAAATGTCCGGTTCCGCTGCTCTACATCACAGCAACTGATGATGCGCTGGTTACACGACGAAGCCTTGCGCTGATACAGCGAGTTCGCCCCGATGTTACCGTCGCCACCATAGAGGGACCGCATCTGATCCTGCAATATGCACCGGTCGAAACAGCACGGGCCATTCAGAATTTCATCGAAATCTGTAGGGTAGAGGATTGACATGACAAAGGTCATTATCGGGATGCTCTGCATCACCCTGGCCGTAATTTCGGCAGCCATCAGCCACGCTGGACCTGCAACAAACGGCATTGCAACGTCATTACCCGTTGTTCATCTCCCCACGGACGCTCACACCTCGGAACGGATCTATAATTTGCCGGGGCTTTCTAACGTGGGGCGGGTTGCGCCGGGTATCTACCGAGGAGCGCAGCCAGCGGCGGAGGGGTACGCGACCCTGAAAAAGATGGGGATAAGGACCGTCATCGACTTCCGCACCACCGAGAACGACCGACGGCAGGTGGAGGATGCGGGGATGAAGGCCATCTCCGTGCCGATCGAAATGTCCCGTAATGGTCTCAGGGAGAAGGTGGATCGGGTCGTGGCGCTCATGGCCGACCCGGCCAACCAGCCGGTCTTTATCCACTGTCGCCACGGCCAGGACCGGACCGGTATCGTCGCCGCCGCTTACCGGATGAAGGTTGAGGGGTGGTCGTTGCAGGACGCGGAAACGGAGATGCAGTCCTTCGGATTCAATGACATCTGGGTGAATTTCAAGAAGTTCATCAGGGATTACGCCCAAGGCATCACGAAGAGGTAGGGAGGGGCCACCCAGGGCGGCCACAGGGGCCGTCCCTCGTAGATATTTCCTTGCGGAGACAATTATGAAATTTCTTGCCCCTTCCATCTCCTGCCTGCTCGTCATCACCCTCTCGCTGCCCAGTGTTGCCGTATCCGGTTCCCTCAGGGAACTGGTCCGGGCCGGGACGAAGAAAGGGGTGCCGGAAGGTTGCCCCGGCCACCTCGTCACCGCCCATGGTACTGAACGGGCGGCCATCGAAGCCTCGCTGCGCAAGGAGATTATCGACTTCCGGAACCTGGCGGAACAGGCCCTGGCCCTGCGGGCAGAGACCATCAAGGTGGGGAAGCGGGTGAAGGAAAAGATGGAGCAGGGGAAGCCGCTGTCGGGAGACGACCTGGATCTCCTCAACCAGGGTATCGTCCAGCACCTGGCGCTCCGCGAGGAGCTCATTGCCGTGGCAGAATCTCATGAATGCTGGCTCGACGCCTCGAACAAGGATCTTGACGCTCTCGGCATAACCCCGGAGACGCGTTTCAAAGGGGTGATGCTTTCCCTCTCCGCCGCCCTCGTCCTCTACGACAACTACCTGCTGGCGGTTTCCCTCTTCGAAGGGGACGGCAAACTGCGACGGCTGCTCAACGAACGGGACCCCGGGTATGCGGTGAACAGTGCGGCCCTTGCCAAGGTGACCCTCAACTACAACTCCATCCTCAACCGGAACAGGGTGCGCAAGGCGATCAAGTTCTACGAGCGGGAAGCGGGCAAACAGCAGGGAATCGTCACCGAGAGCCCCGAGATGGCCTACGTGAACGTTCTCATAACCCAGAGCCCTTCCTACACCATGGTCAAGGAGTGGTCTCCTTTCTACGTCGTGGGCCGCAAGCTCGGCTTCCTCGGCGCCGTGACCAGCGATACCGTGACCGGTTTCGAGCGGGACGGGGTGAGTCTCTTCAGCATGGTCTTCGGCAACGCGGTCGGCCTGGTGGAGACCCGTAAGGGGAAGCTCTACGGCCGGAAGGACGTCCTGGGGGAGGTGAAGGGTTCACTCCGGGCGGGTGACATCCTGCTGGAAAAGACGCCGTTCCGGTTGACGGACAAGCTCATCCCCGGCTACTGGGGGCATGCGGCGGTCTGGATCGGGACGGAGGCAGAGTTGAAGGAGCTGGGGATATGGGGTAATCCGCTAGTGGCAAGTCACCACGAAGAGATCCGCGCAGGAAGGCTGGTGGTGGAGGCGCTCCGCTCCGGTGTGGAGATGAACAGCCTGGAACACTTCCTCAATATCGACAGCATCGGTATTTTGCGTAAGCCGGCCAGCGGCAGGGAGGAGCGGGCGCGGACCATCATCCAGGCCCTGCGGCAGGTGGGAAAACCGTACGACTTCAACTTCGATGTTGAATCGAAGGAGCGGGTCTACTGCTCCAAGCTGGTCTACCTCTGCTACAGCGGCATCGACTGGCCCACCAAGAAATCCCTCGGCCGCACCACCTTTACCCCCGATGACGTGGCGATGAAGGCGGCCCGGGAAGGATCGCTCCAACTGGTCACTTTCTACCATGACGGAAAGCGGGTCAACGAGTCCCCCACGGCCCGGATGGCCGAGTTGATGGGGGTGGCTAACGGAAAGCAGGTGTCGTTCAACAGTCTGCGGTGATTATCAGGTTGTTTTGCCCAGCCGTTGTGATATGATTTCTCCACCGATGTTCCCCTGAAGCCTTTCTGCACCACTTTCCGCCAAGGAGTACCCGTCATGAAAACATGTTCCCTTCTACTGCTCGGGGTCGCTGCCCTTGTCTCCGGCTGTGCCATGTTCACAGCATGGAAAACCATCCCTCCGCCGGGGGGGTGTGACCAATGCCATACGGTTCCCATCAGTGCGAACTGGCAGGTAGCCTACAAGGCGCCGATGCTTTCCGACGAACGGGGCGGGGAGTATTTTCAGACTGCCCAGCAGACCTTGCCCCAGCCACCGCGGCCCGCTTCCGCCCTCGAACTGCGCAAGGTTGAAGAGTTGGCTTGCTTCGAATGCCACAAGTCCCCCACTCCTGCCCACCGGGAGCGAAAGGGAAAGTTCCACCATTAACTCGGCGGGGGCCATCGGCCCCCCCGCAGATCATTCCCATCCCAGGACGGTTTCATTCCATGCAAAAAAATACCCGCAGAACCAAGATCATTGCGACGCTCGGTCCCTCCAGCGCCGCCCCGGCCATGATCGAGAAGTTGATCGTATCGGGCGTCGACGTCTTCCGCCTCAATTTTTCCCACGGTGCCAACAAGGACAAGGCTGAGATCATCGCCTCGGTAAGGAGTATTTCCCAGCGCATCGGCAAGGCGGTGGCGATTCTGGCCGACCTCCAGGGACCGAAGATCAGGACCGGCCGGATGGAGAACGGGGCTATCCAGTTGCTCAAAGGGGAACGGCTCGACATAACCACCGATGAAGTAATCGGACGCCCCGGGCTCATCTCTACCATCTACAAGCCCCTTCCCCATGACGTGAAGCAGGGGTCGCGCATCCTCATGGACGACGGGCTCATCGAGCTGAAGGTGCAGTCGGTGACCGGCAACACGGTCCACTGCATCGTGGTGGAGGGGGGGATACTCAAGGACCTGAAGGGGATTAACCTCCCCGGTGTCAACGTTTCCAGTCCTTCCCTCACTCCCAAGGACCGGATCGACCTGGAATTCTGCCTGGCGCATGGCGTTGACTACCTCGCCCTCTCCTTTGTGCGGAAGAGTTCCGACGTGGAGGAGCTGAAGCAGATCATTGCCGACCGTGGCCTGGCCATTCCGGTGGTGGCGAAAATCGAGAAACCCGAGGCGCTTCGTAACTTCAAGGCCATCCTGAAGGTGACCGACGGGGTAATGGTGGCCCGGGGGGATCTTGGGGTGGAGATCGAGGCGGAACGGGTTCCCCTCATCCAGAAGAAGATCATCCAGGCCTGTAACGCGGCCGGCAAGCCGGTCATCACCGCCACCCAGATGCTGGAATCGATGATCAACCATCCCCGGCCGACCCGGGCCGAGACCTCGGACGTGGCCAACGCCATTCTGGATGGCACCGATGCGGTCATGCTCTCCGGCGAGACCGCATCGGGTCAGTTCCCGGTGGAAGCGGTCCGGACCATGGTCAAGGTGGCACGGGACGTGGAGAGTACCGGTCTGGTGCCCACATCGACCCGTCCGGGGGTGCACCGGAACAACATCGCCGAGGCGGTGGCGGAAGCGGCTTGCCATGCCGCTGCGTCGCTCAGAGCGCGGGCTCTCGTGGTTTTTACCCAGTCCGGCAGCACCGCCGCCCTTATCGCCAAGTTCCGGCCCCAGCTTCCGATCTTCGCCTTCACCCCCTTTCTGGAGATCGAGCGGCGCCTGGCGCTCCACTGGGGGGTCCAGACCTTCCACGTCGGGAGCATGTCGGGAACGGACCAGCAGATCGCGGCGGTCGAAGAAACCCTTCTGTCTTCCGGCTTCAAGAAGGGGGACGTGGTGGTCATCACCATGGGGGTGCCGATCGAACTGCGGGGATCGACCAACCTGATCAAGGTGCACAAGCTGGGAGCGGGTTCTTTTATTTGAAGGTAGCTTCAGGCTGCTGATGGGCGTTCGGGAGATGAACGTATGAGAAGCGTATTCGACGAAACAAGGATCAACGGCATGCTGCTGCAGAACCGGCTGGTCCGCTCCGCAACCTGGGAGGGGATGTGCGACGATGATGGCAGGCCGACGGCGAAGCTTGGCGCCTACTACGGCTTGCTGGCACGGGGGGGGATCGGCCTCATCATCACCGGCTATGCCTTCATCCGCCCCGACGGCAAACAGCTTCCCGGCCAGCTCGGCATCCATTCCGACGCGTTTGCCACCGACATGCTCGCCCTGACCGACGCGGTCCACCGGGAAGGGGGGAAGCTTTGTCTCCAGCTGGTCCACACGGGGGGACAGACGAGCTCCAAAGCCATCGGAACCCGGCCGGTGGCGCCATCGGCACTCAAGGTGGACCAGTATCCGGAGGAGCCGTCCGAGCTCTCTCCTGACGACATCGCGGAACTGGTGTCTCTTTTTGGCGAAGGGGCTTGCCGCGCCAAAGAGTACGGTTTCGACGCGGTCCAGCTTCACGCCTCCCACGGCTATCTCATCAACCAGTTCCTTTCCCCGCTCACCAACCGGCGAACCGATGGCTACGGCGGGAGCGTGGAGAACCGTTGCCGCTTCCTCATGGAGGTCTACCAGCGCGTCCGGCGGGCTGTAGGGAAGGAGTTCCCGGTGCTCGTGAAGCTCAATGGCGACGACAACCTCCCGGGGGGGCTTACGCTGGACGACGCACTGGTGGCGGCCCGTCTCCTGGACGAAGAAGGAGTCGATGCCATCGAGGTGAGCGGCGGCACCCCCGCCTCCGGCGATAAAACCCCAGTCCGGCAGGGGATCGAGACCCGCGAACAGGAGGCCTACAATCTTCCCTGTGCCTACCGCATCAAGCAGGCGGTTTCTTGTCCGGTGATGGTGGTGGGGGGGCTTCGCTCTTTCGAAGTCGTCGAGGGGGTCGTCCGCCGTGAAGAGGCGGACTATATTTCCATGGCACGTCCCTTCATTCGCGAACCGAACCTTGCCCGGCGCTGGCTGGGGGGCAATGAGACCCATGCTCGCTGCATCTCCTGCAACGGCTGCTTCAAACCGGGCATGAAGGGGGGGATTTACTGCGTGGTGGACAAGATCGAGCGGGAGAACAAGGGGACGTCGCTTTAATGACCAATGTCATACTGCTCGTCGTCTGTTTTGTTGCCGGCATCTTCCTCCAGAAGACCGGCCGCTTCCCGGCCTCCACCCCCGCGGTCCTGAACGGCTTCATTATTCATATCTCCCTCCCCGCCCTGGCGCTTCTCCATATCCACCGGCTCCATCTGGACACCTCCCTCCTCTATACCGCTATCATGGCCTGGTGCCTGTTCGGTGCCGGATTCCTCTTTTTCTGGGGAGCCGGCCGGTTGGCGGGACTTTCCACTGGCACTACCGGTGCTCTCATTCTCGTGGGGGGATTGGGGAACACTTCCTTTGTCGGGCTTCCCATGATCGAGGCCTATTACGGCAAGGAGTTTCTGGGGATTGGGCTCATAGCCGACCAGCTCGGCTCGTTCCTTGTCCTTTCTACCTTGGGGATCGTGGTGGCGACGGTCTACTCCTCCGGCGATGTGTCGTCCCGCCAGATGGCACGGAAGGTCCTTCTCTTTCCTCCGTTCCAGGCTCTGGTGCTCGCTTTTCTCCTCATTCCCGTATCCTTTCCCGATTGGTTGCCCATCATCCTGCAGAAACTGGGGGATACCCTCACTCCCCTGGCTCTCGCCTCCGTCGGATTCCAGCTTCGTCTGAGTCATATGCGGGGAGAGATCAAACCCCTCTCCATTGGTCTCCTCTACAAGCTCATCATCGGACCGGCGCTCCTTACCCTCCTGTTCGTTGGCCTTTTGGGAGGAAGCGGCAAGGTGATGCAGGTCACTCTCTTCGAGGCGGCCATGGCCCCCATGATCACCGCAGGGATCATCGCCGTGGACCACGATCTCAATCCCCCCCTCGTTACCCTCATGCTCGGGATCGGCATACCCCTCTCCTTCCTCACCCTGCCGGCTTGGTGGTGGCTGTTGCGGGGAGTGTGACGGGAACACAAAAAAAGCCCTCCGGGATGGAGGGCTTTTTTTGTGGCTTATGAAAGGAGCGTTAGTCAGCTGTGTTCCCGGGTTGCGTGGAACTGCAGCTCTTTCCAGTTGTCCATGGTGTTGTCCAGGCGCCACTGGCTTCCTGCCAGATAGGCGAGGTTCCCCTCTCCGTCCCGGTAGAGGTGCATCGCTTCTTTCTTTTCGAACTCCTCCAGCTTCTTCTTCTCACCGGTGACCCAGCGGGCGGTAGCGTAACCGACCGGCTCGTAGGCCGCCTTCACGTTGTACTCGTGTTCCAGGCGGTGCATGACCACGTCGAACTGGAGGAGCCCCACGGCTCCCACGATCCAGTCGCTCCCCATGAGAGGGCGGAAGACCTGGGTGGTCCCCTCCTCGGCCAGTTGGACGAGCCCCTTCTCCAGCGCCTTGGACTTCATCGGGTCGAGGAGCCGAACCTTGCGGAAGTGCTCCGGGGCGAAGTTGGGGATGCCGGTGTACTTCAGTTCCTCACCCTGGGTGAAGGTATCGCCGATCTTGATGGTGCCGTGGTTGTGGATGCCGATGATGTCGCCGGGGTAGGCCTCGTCCACGTTGGTCCGATCCTGAGCCATGAAGATGGTGGCGTTGGCGATCTGTACCTCGCGGCCGAGGCGGCTGTGGCGGACCTTCATGCCGCGGGTGAATTTCCCCGAGCAGATGCGGAAGAAGGCGATCCGGTCCCGGTGGGCCGGGTCCATGTTCGCCTGGATCTTGAAGGTGAATCCGGAGAACGGCTCCTCGTAGGGAGAGACGACCCGGTTCTCGGTCTCCCGGGGAAGCGGCGCCGGGGCGTGCTCCACAAAGGTGTCGAGGAGCTGCTGGATGCCGAAAGTGTTGATGGCGCTGCCGAAGAAGACCGGTGTCTGCAGACCTGCCAGGTACGCCTCCTGCTCGAAGGGATGGGCCGCTCCTTCCAGGAGTTCTACGTCGTTCCGGAGCTCCTCCACCTGGGAACCGAGGAGTTCGTCGAGGCGCGGGTCGTCCAGCCCCTTCACCGTCTCGATCTGGCCGGTTCCCCGGTCAGCCGCCGGATCGAAGAAGGTCAGTTCCTTGCTGTAGAGATGGTAGGTGCCGCGGAATCGCTTTCCCATTCCCACCGGCCAGGTCATGGGGGCGCACTGGATGTTGAGGGTGCTCTCGATGTCGTCCAGAAGGTCAAGGGGCTCGCGCCCTTCCCGGTCGAGCTTGTTGATGAAGGTCATGATCGGGGTGTGGCGGAGACGGCAGACCTCCAGGAGCTTCTTTGTCTGGCTCTCCACCCCTTTAACCGAGTCGATGACCATGAGGACCGAGTCGACGGCGGTGAGGGTCCGGTAGGTGTCCTCGGAGAAGTCGTTGTGGCCGGGGGTGTCCAGGAGGTTGATCTCGTAATCCCGGTAGGTGAACTTCATGACCGACGAGGTAACGGAGATGCCGCGCTGCTTTTCCATTTCCATCCAGTCGGAGGTGGCGTGGCGAGCGGCTTTGCGCGCCCGGACCTCACCGGCCTGCTGGATGGCGCCGCCGAACAGGAGGAGCTTTTCGGTGATGGTGGTTTTTCCCGCGTCCGGGTGGCTGATGATGGCAAAGGTGCGGCGCCGGTCGATTTCCTGCTGGTTGTGTTTAATCACTGCTGTGCTCCATTGTTTTCGTTTACGTGCTTCCGTGAGAGGTGAGCGTCCCGTTCCGCTCAACGTCCCCTCGCCCGCCGCTGTACGGCTCATTTCGCGCCGGCCGTTCGGCCGACTCTGCTCAATTTCGCCTACATCGACTGGCACTCGGGCACATTCGCTCCATGGGACGCCCACCCCCCACGGTGAATATGCTGCGCAAAACACAAGAACGGCGAAGAGAATGTCTTCGCCGTGAGGGAAATAATGACACGGAGGGGTCGAAAGCGCAATAGAAAACTGTCCAGCATCGTCAACGGAGAAACCCCTTTCATTTTTTAACCGTGAAATGATACATTTTCTGTCATGTTCATCGACACCCACTGCCATCTCGACGACTCCTCCCTCCGCGACCGGCTCCCGGATGTCCTTGCTGCAGCCACAGTGGCGGGAGTGGGACGTTTTATCGTTCCTGGAGTGGAGCCCAAGGGGTGGGACGATGTCATGGCGCTTGCCGCCGGAGATCCCCGCATCCTCGCGGCCCCCGGTGTCCACCCTCTGTGGGCGGATCGCTGCAATGACGAGGCGTTATGCCGGCTGGAAACGCTGTGCAGAGAAGCCGTCGCCATCGGCGAGATCGGTCTTGATTACACCTGCGAGGATGTGCCCCGGGAAGTCCAACAGAAGACACTTCGTGCCCAACTCCGGTTGGCGGTAACCAAAGGTCTGCCGGTGCTGATCCATTGCCGCAGGGCCTTTCAGGACCTGCTTCTTATTCTCAGGGAAGAGGGTGCCGAGCGGGTCGGCGGGGTGATGCACGCCTTCTCCGGCAGCGTGGAAATTGCCGAAGAGTGTATCAAACTCGGATTCTTCATCTCCATTGCCGGCACGGTCACTTACGACAATGCCGTTCGTCCGCTGGAGCTGGTGCGCCGGATACCCCTAGATCATCTCGTTTTGGAGACCGATGCCCCGGACATGACGCCGGAACCGTACCGGGGGCGACCCAACGAACCGGCCTTTCTCGTCGAGACCGCCAAGAAAGTGGCGGCAATCAAAGGGGTCTCTCTTGAGGCAGTGGCGGCGGTGACGACGGCGAATGCAGAGAGGGTGTTTAAACTGTAGTATTTCCACGATACGCACACATCACAAGGTAGGGGAGGTGTTCGCATCGTCCAAACGGGCGGCAAGCAGCGTCCCTAAAGCAAGGCTCAAATCATGTCCAATCTGCACCGTTTTTCCCGTACCGAACTCCTGGTCGGCCCGGCCGGTCTGGAAAAACTCAAACAATCAACAGTTGCCCTGTTCGGACTGGGAGGGGTGGGGAGTTATGCCGCCGAGGCCCTCTGCCGGGCGGGGATCGGCCGGCTCGTTCTGGTCGATTTCGACGACATCTGTCTCACCAACGTAAACCGCCAACTGCACGCCATGGACGGTACCGTCGGACACCCCAAGGTGCAAGTTATGGCGGAGCGGTTACAACGCATCAATCCGGCTGCCGACATAATCCCCCACCGGGAGTTCTACAGCGCGGAGAGCAGCGATTTCCTCTTGGCAGACCATTACGATTACGTGCTCGACGCCATCGACCACTTCACCAGCAAGATCCATCTCATCACGAGCTGCCGGCAACGGGGGATACCCATCATCTCCAGTATGGGGGCAGCCATGAAGTTGGATCCCACTCTGGTGCGGGTGGGGGATATCGCTGACACAAGCAAGTGTCGGATGGCCCGGTCGGTGCGGAAGCTGCTGCGCAAAGAGGGGGTCGAACGGGGAGTGAAGGTGGTCTACTCTTTGGAGGAATTTCGGGAGCCAATAATGCAGGATGCCGGCTGCAAGGGGAATTGCATCTGTCCCAACAAGGACGACCAGCGCTTTTCCTGTGAGCATCGGCGGGTCATTCTCGGAAGCATCTCCTTTATCCCTTCCATCTTCGGGCTTACCATGGCTGGAGTGGCGGTAAACGACCTTTTGAGGGAGGACAAAAATATATAATCGCCGTTGACCCCGTTTTATTTTCCGATACACTTTTTACAAAATCGGATTGTTATTAATTAAGCGGGGAGGAACGGGTCATGGGAAAAGAATACACGATGCAGGAAGCGCTGAAGCTCGCTATCCAGGGGGAGAAGGACAGCATGGACTTTTACCGCCGGGCGGGGGCGGCCACCAGGAATGAGCGGGCGAAGAAGGTCTTCGACCTTCTGGCCAACGAAGAGGTCGGCCATCTGAAGGCGTTCTTCGATCATTACAAGGGGAGCGAGTTCGGTGACCTGAAGAGCTACATGGAGTCCCCCCCCGACAAGAAGTCGGCCACTTACTTGGCACTGGAGAAGGCGATCGACGAGAATGTTCACGAGCAGAAGGCGCTGGAGATTGCCCTCAAGGAAGAGAAGGCGTGCATCGACCAGTACACAATCCTGGTCAAGGATCTCGTCGACCCACTGGTCCGCAAGGTGTTTGAGCAGGTGATCAAGGAGACCCAGAATCACTACGACATGATCGAAGACGAGTACATGCATGTAATGAAGATGGTGGACAAGTCCGATCAAGACATCTATGTGAGGGAATAATGGGTCACGTCAGTCATATACTGGGTCCTGCAGTGATGGTGCTTGCGGTACTCGCCGGAACGGTAGCTGCCGAAGAGGACGTGCGGGGAGTGAAGCTACGCCAGCAGGAGTTGAAGGTGATCGAGGAGAAATGTCTCGTCTGTCATAACAGGCAGCGGATAGATGCGGCTGCCGCCGAAAAGCGGGACATGGACAGGATTCTGCGCCGGATGGAGCAGAAGGGGGTTGTTCTTACCGAGCAGGAGCGACAGGTGATGGGCCATTTCAAGGGGCAGCAGGTGTTCAGGCCCCCTGCCGGCGGGGACAAACCCGTCGTCAAGTAGTCGTCGTGGCTATCGGCAGAAAATTTGAGGGGCGGTCGGGAATTTCCCGGCCGCCCCTTTTCGTTAGTACATTCCCTAACGCGTGGCAGTCAGGATGAGTCCGTTCCTGTTGGCGGTGACACGGCAGGCGGAGAAACCCTGCCGCTTCAGACGGAAGAGGAGAAAGGGGGCTGCCAGGGGAAGCGCACCGGGAAAAAGGAGGGAAAGGTTGCCGGCGTCATCCAGGGCGCCGTGGAGGTTGGCAAGTAGCCAGGACAGTTCCTCTGCCGACACCGGCCGGGTGGACGGAGGCCGATTGCCCGGTGGGACGGGTGTATGCGTGTCGGGGAGACGTCGCCCGGGAACCAGGGCATGGCGGACAATGAGCAACGAAAAATGGAGCCTGGCAAAAAATGACATGGTCCGTACTCTAACATGTTGGGCCAAAAGGCTCAAGCCGTCAGCTGATGAGCACTTTTTCCCCTTTCCTCGGGCGCCGATTGTGGCTACAATCCCCGCCATGAGTCACTCTCCGCTCCAGTACACTCCGTCGTTCGATGACGATGCGGTCCAGTCCGAATTGCAGCAGTTGCTGGTTACCGGCCCGCTCCATGACGATGTCCTGGAACGACGCAGTGCCCGTTTGAGCGAAATGTTCAGTCTGTATGCCACCTTTTCTCCCTACGGATTATGGGCGCCGGGGCTTATTTTGACCCACGAAATGCGGAGCCTCGCCGAGCAGTATCTCCCCCTGGCGGAGATATTGTGCTCCCTTGAACGGATGATCGTACGGTCTTTGCGGGTCGCACCGGAGCTGGCGGGGTCCGCCATCCGCAATGCGGCCACCTGGCTCGATCTTCTCGACCAGCTTCAGCCGCTTGTCCGTCACCCCGACCCGGGCCGGCTCCTGCGGGAACTCATGGCAGATGACGGGTCGCGCCGCCGTTTCCTCTGGCGGATATTCCTTCCTCCCCGCTACGGGTGCGACTTCGACCGTTATCCGGAGCAGGGGGCATTTCTTCGGAACTGGCTGTCCAGGAATCGGCTCTCGGCCGGCAGCGTAGTGCGGTGTCTGGATGCGGCCTGCGGCACCGGTGAAGGGACGTATGAACTTGCGCGGATTATCCATGAGGCGGTGACCGGCTGGGGGGCCTGGCTGGTCGATGGCGTGACACTGGAGCCGTTGGAGCTCTTTTCCGCCACCCATGGCTACTTTCCCCATGACCTCGGCCGGCAGATGGCATTCCGTTCCCGGGTGGCACCTCTTCTGGCTGCGGTCCCTGCGAAGCGCGTTTCTTTCCGGCAGGGAGACCTGACTGGCCCCGCTTCCGCAGCCGGACCCGGTTACAGGATCATCGTCTGCAATGGCCTGCTGGGGGGACCGCTCCTCCACGAGGAACGCCAACTTGTGGCGGCGGTGGCCAACCTCGTGACACTGCTCGAACCGGGCGGCGTACTGCTGGCTGCCGACCGGTTCCATGGCGGATGGAAGAAGCGGGTTCCCCGTGACAATCTTCGGGATCTTCTGGTGGGCGGCGGTCTGCAACCCCTTGCCGTAGAGGACGGAGTTGCCGGGATCAGATCCTTGGCGTGAAACGAAAAAGCGCAGCCGGGCGTTGCCGGTTGCGCTTTTTATTGTGGAAATGCGTCTGGTGTCGGAAGTCAGAACTGGAGCAGCATCCCACCCCAGGAAAGCCCACCCCCGAACCCCATCATAAGAACTCGCTGGCCCGGTTTAATAGTGCCGTTCTGCAGGTTTTCATCGAGGGCGAGTCCAACGGATGCGGCGGCGGTGTTTCCGTAGCGGTCCAGGTTGAGGAGAAAGCGCTCCTTGGGGATTCCCATCTTTTTGGAGATAAAGTCGATGATACGGAGGTTGGCCTGGTGGGGGATGATGTGGTCGAGCTGGTCGGGAGTAATGTCGGCCCGGCGGGTGAGTTCCGCGATAATCTGGGGGATTATGTCGGTTGCGAACACGAACACGCTTTTCCCAGCCATCTTGAACGTATTTTCCCCCGCGGAGATGGTCTCGGCGGTGATCGGTTTGCGGGAGCCTGAGGAGGGGACCTGGATCAATTCCCAGCCGTTGCCGTCGCTTTTGATGAGGCTCTGCAGAATCCCTTTCTTCTCCGGCGAGGCACCCAGGATCATGGCGCCGGCTCCGTCACCAAAGAGGGGGCAGGTGGTCTTGTCCTGGAAATCGAGAATCTTGGAGTAGGTATCGGCACCGATGACGAGGATTTTCTTATATTTACCCGAACGTACGAAATTGTCTGCAGTCTCTACGGCGAAAACGAAGCTGCTGCAGACGGCGTTCATGTCGAAGGCGAAGGCGTTCTTTGCACCGATGTTTTTCTGCACCATGCAGGCGGTAGCGGGGAGAATCATATCGGCGGTTGAGGTACCAACGATGATGCAGTCGAGATCTTCCGCAGAGATAGAGGCACGCTGCAGGGCCTGTCGTGCCGCGGCGGTGGCGAGATCCGACGTTGCCTCATGTTCGGCGGCAAAGCGGCGTTCCCGAATTCCCGTACGGGAGAGTATCCAGTTGTCGGCATCCTCCACCAGGTAATTGAAGTGACTGTTTGGCACAACCCTTTCGGGGACGGCCCCGCCGGTCGATAGAATGTGAGAATATACCATGTAATGCCTCGATTCCCCGCGAATGCTCCAATGTGCAATCTTTTCGTGGATCTGATTTCAGGTAGTTTTAACAAATATTGTTTTGCAGAATATTGTTTGCTTTGGTCAAACCAGTGCAGCTTGCTGGTGGAAGCCTCTCTCAGAAGGCTTTGCGGCCCGCTGCGATACGTCGTTTCAGTGACATCGGAATGGACTTTTATCGCACACCTGTAGCTGATTTGTCAAAATAATATTCCGCAGTGTAGAATTCATCGCGTCTCGCCGTTGCCGTTGCACCGTGCCAGTGCTGCATCGACGACGGAGTAGAGCCAGAGGCCGAAAAAGCTTGCCAACAGCAGTCGCGCCATTGGCGAATGTTGTCGCAGTTGCTCCATCACGCGGCCCGCATCTATTCCACTTCGGCTGCCTGTTGCAAGTACCAGTTGACCAACACCTTGCAGAACAAGCCAGAGTGCGGCGAGCAGGAAAAAATTCACCAGGATGACAAGAATAATCCCTTTCCGGCGGTCGCCTTTATATACCTGGCCCAGTCCCGGTAGAACAAGGGCGGACAGGAGTGCTGCCTTGATGTTGAACTGCATGAATACACGCTCTTTTCTTTCCACAGCAGCCCTTATGTATGCAATGCCCAAGTACGGAGTTAAACGGTGTGACGAGGGGCTGTGTGCCATTTGGAAATATAAATGTTGTCGTTGGCGCTATTTTTTTGTAATAATGCCCTTGCTATGGAAACGGCGACTACGGCAAAACGGCGAACAGCCCTGACAACTCTGTTGAAGGACCCCGAGGAAGAGGTTCGTCTGGCGGCTGCACATGCTCTGGAGCGGTTGGAAGGAATCGGCAGCCTGGAGGAAGTGCTCGATCTTCTGAAAAAAGGAGATCATGCCACCAGGATAAAGGCCATCTATGCACTGGGGCAGATCGGCGGGGAGGGGGCGCTGCCAGCACTCCTCTACTGTATTGCCCGGCCCGAAGAGGATATCCGGGCGGCTGCCATAGAAGTGCTCGGCCGACTCGGCCATCCCGGGGCCAAAGGGCCATTGTCGGAAAAACTAAAGGACCCGAGCCCCGCCCTTCAGTCCCAAGCCATTGCCGCTCTCGGCAACTTCCGGGATTCTTCGCTCATCCCGCTGCTGGTTCCCTTTCTCGATGCCGGCGACGGTCTGCTGGATGCCGAGGCGGCGCGCGCTCTCGGCAAAATCGGCGCCGCTGGCTGCGAAGAAAAAATCATCTCACTGCTCCAGTCTCCCCATGCTGCCACCCGGCAGGCGGCTGCCCTCGCTCTGGGAGAACTCCCGGTCAGCTAAAGATACCGTCCCACGTCGATGTTCTTCAGGAGCGGGTCAACCACCGTCACGATGCTGGCGTACCGGTTGCCCGCGTCGTTGACCAGTCGCAGCATGGGTGGTTCGGCCACCATTTCCCCCCCTGCATTGATCACAACCTTTATGATAGGGGCTTCATGATTGGCCGGATTCGGCCTCACGACAAGGGCAATTTCGTTGTTGTCGAGCCGGACCAGGGTGCCCACCGGATATTTCCCCATCATTTCCACGAACCGTTGCACCATGTTGCTGTCAAGATAGCTGCCGGCGAGGGTTCGCATCTGGTCCAGGGCGGCCTTCGGGTTGAGAGGGTTCTGGTAGACCCTGAGGGTGGTGATGGCGTCATAGCAGTCGGCCACCGCAATGATCTCGCTCAACGTGTCGAAGGGAAGCTTTCGAGCCCATTCCGGATAGCCGAGCCTGTTGTACCGTATATGATGACCCAGAACGGCCTGGGCGATCTGGGGGCTTACCCCTTCCATTTCGCTGATGATTTTCGCCCCGGTTTCAGGGTGTTTTTTCATTTCATCGAATTCGGCGGCGGAGAGCTTTCCCGGTTTGTTGAGTATCTGCTTGTCCACCTGTGTCTTGCCGACGTCATGGAGAAAGCCGGCGACACCTGCTTCCTCGATGCCCGCCTGGTCGAACCCGAGTGAGGCGGTAAGGGACATGGCGAGAACCCCCACGTTGACACTGTGGTTGAAGGTATAGTTGTCGTAGTCCTTGATCATGGAAAGGCCGAGAAGTGTGGTCGGGTCCTGCATGGTAAGGGTGACGAGCTTCTTCACCACGCCGATTACCTTGCCGCCGCTGGGGATCCTCCCCATTTCTATGTCCTTTATGACGTCGCGGATTACGTCGAGGGCCTGCCCGTAGGTTTCGAGAGCCCCGTTGGCCTCTTCTTCAGCGACTTTCAGCCGGATGCTCGCAATCTGTCGCTCTTCGAGCTTTCTCGCAATTTCGGCGCCACACGTGCCTTTCTGGGCCAGAAGTGATATGAAGATACTCAGGTCTTCCCGCGAAACCCCTCTGCAGATGGTGAGGCCGCTGATCTCCTTTTCCAGGAAGCGGTCCGCCAGTTCCGTCATTGCCGGTGAGGGGGTGACGAAAAGGTGCTCCTCCACGAACAGGATGCCATCGATGATCCCCATGTGAATTTCGGGGCTGGTCGAAAGAATCCCCTGACAGCCGGCGTAAATCTCCTGCAATGGCTGCATAATTGCAGGATGCCCCGCCGGATAGAGATGCATCCCCTTGGTTGCACCGGAAATGAGCGTGGTTAGCCGCTGCGCGTTCTGGAGGGTAATGGTTCCCATTTGCTCTAACCTGCCAGCCGTTCAATGTTGTCGACGGCTTCGCCGCAGGCCCTGCCCAGGCCCCCGCCGGCGGACATCCGTGCTTTCAGAGTGGGGATAGCGGCTTCGTCGCCAAGTTGGCCCAGTGCTGCGGCTGCAGCAGTTTTGAGCTCTTGCCATCTGCTCCAGGCGAACCAGTGCCAACTCTGCAGAAGTCCTGTGAGGTGGGGGGTGGCCCGTCGGTCACCGATTCGGCCGAGGGCCTGGAGGGCCTCCTTTTTCAGGGGCAACGACTTCATGAACAGGTCACGTTGGGTGACAATTCCGATGAGGGGCTGGATCGCAAGCTGGCTTTTCATGATGCCGAGGGACAGGATTGCCTGTTTGACAATGGTGGTATCACGGTCATCCAGCATACCGATGATGGTAGATTCCGCCTCTTTACCGCCGATGTTCAGGAGTGAACGGATAGTTTCCTTCCGTACCCGGGGATCGGCGTGATTGACGGCATGCTGCAGTTCTCCGACGCATTCTTGACTGCATATTTCACCCAAGATGGCTACCATGTTTCTCACCACATACCAGCGCTCATCCTGCAGTGCTGCCACCAGCGGTGGGATCGCTGCAGGTCCGATCTTGACGATGGCGGTTGCCAGAGCCTTTCTGGCAAGGAGGCTGTCGGCGATACAGAGGCGCTGGACGAGGACGTACACAACCTTTGTCCCCAATTGTCGCAAGACCCGGTAAATCATCTCGCTACCGGATGGATCACGCTGTTCCAGTTGTTGCAAAAGAAAGTCGGTAGCCGTTCCTGCCGCAACCTGCTCCAGGGAGAAACTGGCATATTCGCGCTGGATGGTGTTTCGGGACTGATCGTCGATCTGTTCCAGGAGCCCCTGCATTGCTGGCAGAAGAGGAGCGAAATCTCCATTCCCCTTATAGTTTTCTGCCTTGCCGACAAGAGCCCGGGCCAGTTGAAGATAACGGTTGTCATCCGATTCAGTTTTCATCATAGACAACAATTCGTTGAGGGAGTATTCCCTGGCTTCTTCCTGGGCCTCGGGAGGAGTGAGGTCTTCTCCCAGAGAGCTGGCGTCGCCTTCTTCTTCCGCCTCTTCCTGCGCTGCTTCCAGTTCCTGCCGCTTCTGCCAGATCAAGGAGAGGTCGATCTCGTTGGGCCAAATGGTTGTGATGCCACGCTGTGACATGAGCTTTTCCATACCGCCGGCGGCATGGACCTGCTGATGGTCAAGGGAAAGCAGGAGGAGAAAGGCTTGCAGGTCGGTATCGGTCAGGTCGGCCATGAACGTGATATGCTGGATGCGCCGGATGAAGAATTCCCGTGCCAGTGATTGGGCCATGGGACTGATGTCGGGGAGGACGTCGCCGGCATTGTTCACGAAACCTTTCCGGGAGACATGCAGCGTCAATTCCTGGCCCGCCAGCAGGCGCACCAGCGAACCATAGGCATTGCCCAGGTTTTCCCCGCGGAGAGGGTGCCCTGTCGGATAGAAGCTAAGGGCCTTGAGGGCCTTGTGAAGGTCAGTGAGCGCTGATCCCAGCAGGTGTGTGGCATCGTCCTTCGGCTTTACCAGTCTGAGAGATGCATCTTTGTTCGTGGGCATAGCTGATTCCTTGGCTTTTTCGGCCGGCAGGTGTTTCAGGGTAATAGAACGAATTTTATCGTAGTGGCGAAAACTTTGTCAAACTTTATGCTTCATTTCCGGGATTTTATTGTCGTCTGCCGGTTGTTGACAGGGGGTGGCAAAGGGGATACTATCCGGTAAATCACGGTAACGAGGCGCCATTGAAGACGAAAACCCTGTATACCTGCCAAAAATGCGGCTATCAGTCGGCCAAATGGCTTGGCAAGTGCCCGGACTGCGGTTCATGGAACAGCCTGGCGGAAGAGATCGTCGGCCGGGGCGGAACTGAAACGGCCGCGGGCGGTTCGGCCACCCCCGTTTCCATCAGCCGGGTGGGTGGCGAACCCGAGCGCCGCCATACCTGTGGTATTGCTGAATTCGACCGAGTCCTTGGCGGCGGGCTGGTGGAAGGTTCACTGGTCCTTGTGGGGGGGGATCCGGGAATCGGGAAGTCAACCCTTCTTCTCCAGGCAACCGACCACCTTGCAAGGTCACTCGGCAGTGTCCTCTATGTCTCCGGCGAGGAATCCCCCCAGCAGATACGCATGCGCGGTGCCCGCATGAAGGTGCAGGCGCCTGAACTGCTTATTCTTGCGGAAACCATGCTGGAAAAAATCCTGACCCAGGTGCACCGTGTGAAACCGGCGGTACTGGTGGTCGATTCGATCCAGACGGTATTCACGTCTGCCCTGGAATCGGCGCCGGGGAGCGTGAGCCAGGTTCGCGAAGTGGCCGGCCGCTTGATGATGCTGGCCAAGGGGAGCGGTATTCCGGTTTTCATCGTCGGCCATGTAACCAAGGATGGTTCCATTGCGGGTCCCCGGGTGCTGGAGCATATGGTGGACACCGTTCTCTATTTCGAGGGAGATGCTGGCCATCCCTTCCGGATTCTGCGGGCGGTAAAGAACCGCTTTGGGTCAACCAACGAGATCGGAGTGTTCGAGATGAAGGAGGGGGGGCTGTGCGAGGTGAAGAACCCGTCCGAACTGTTTCTCGCCGAGCGCCCCCTGGCGGTTTCCGGATCGGTCGTGGTCGCGACGCTGGAGGGAAGCCGTCCCCTGCTCGTCGAACTGCAGGCCTTGGTAACCACATCATCCTTCGGTGTCCCCCGTCGAACCACCATCGGCGTTGACCACAACCGGCTGGCACTTCTCGTTGCGGTGCTGGAGAAGAAGGTGGGGCTGAGCTTGGCCGGACAGGATATCTTTCTCAACGTTGCCGGCGGAGCACGGTTGAACGAACCGGCTGCCGACCTGGGAATGGTGGCGGCGGTTGCCTCAAGTCATCTGGACAAGACTGTGGACCCCCATACTATCCTGCTTGGCGAGGTGGGGCTTGCGGGGGAGGTCCGGGGGATTATCCAACCGGAGGTGCGGGCCAGGGAAGCCGCCAAGCTCGGGTTCAGTCGCTGCCTCATGCCTGCGGGAAACGTAAAGCAGGTGAAGGGGGTAAAGGGTTTGGAACTGGTTGGGGTGAAATCGGTCGAGGAGACGTTGGAAAAGCTCTTCTGATTTGATGTCTCTCCTCCCGGCAGGAAAATTTTCCTTTACTTAGCAAGGAAATTTTCTTAGTATTAAAAGGATTTATATACCGACGGAGAGATCTATGGACGCAGAAAAACTGGAATATTTCCGGGGCATATTGTTGGAAGAGATGCGCACCCTTCTTGGTGAAGCCGGTAAGACAGTATCGGAAATGACGGCGGATAACACCAACTTCCCCGATCCGAATGACCGGGCCACCCAGGAATCGGACCGCAATTTCGAGCTGCGTATCAGGGACCGGGAACGCAAACTGATCAACAAGATCAGGGAGGCCCTGGAGCGTATCGATGAAGGTACTTTTGGCACCTGCGATATGTGTGGCGAGGATATCAGCGAGGGAAGGCTCAAGGCCCGACCGGTGACGACGCTCTGCATCGATTGCAAGATCGAAGAAGAAAAGCGCGAAAAAGTGCCCTGAAACGTCTCCTCCCTGTTCGCCTTACCCTCACAGCGGGGCGCTCCCGGAGCACTCATGGTCAATCTGGACCGATATAACCTGCTGAGCCGTGCGGTACGGATAGCCAACTCCGCCAGTCTTTCCTATCCGGCAAGACTGAAATCCCTTGCCCAAACGGTAGAACAAACTCTCCCCATTTCCTCGTGTGCCATTTACAGTCTTGACGACGATCAGCATGCCCTGTTCCTGTTGGCCGCAAGCGGCGGTGCCGGCCGGCCTACCACTGAATCCGTTCCTCTTGGCGAAGGGGTTGTCGGGCGTTGTGCTTCCCTGAAATCCGTCGTGCACGACCTCGACACTTCATTCCATCCCGCCGGAACCTTGCAGAACAACGATCATCATATAGCTCTGCCGATACTCTCCTCGGGCCGGCTGTACGGTGTGATGACTCTCGGAATGCGTGACTGCGCCATCTCCCCCTCTGAAATCATGACAATGATGGAGGATGTTCCGGTGGTGGTGGCCGGTGTCATGCAGGGGTTCAGGATGGCAGCCGGCTCTGCCCGACGTGTCAGGAATCTGTCCATCCTGAGCGAATTGGGGCAGATGCTCAATAAGTCAGCCCCCCCCCGTTCCCTTATTCCTCTGATCCTCAGTGCAAGCCATGCCTATGCAGGTGCCTGCTGCACTCTGCTCCGCCTGAACGGGAAAGGGGGGATACCCGGGGGAGTCTACCGAAAGTACCGTTCCCGCTTCCGCCCCGTACTGCGGACCCTCCTCGATATCGAACTGGACTGCTCGGCAAGGGCTCAGGCCAGCGGGGTACCCATTCTGACACGGGATCTGGTCAGCGAGGAGGACATCCCCCTCTCATATATCTGTGTGCCACTGGCCTTTGAATCCAGAATCATGGGGAGCCTAACATTTTTCGGCAAACAGGAGCCGAGCGGCCCCCGCCAGAATCTGGACGAGGAGGATCGTGAACTGTTCGAGAGCATGGCCATGCTCATTTCCAATGCGCTTACCGGCGCGGCCAATTACCAGCAGATGCTCACCCTGAGCGTTGAAAACGACAAGAAGCTGAAGGAGCTTTCATCACTCTACCGGATCAGCAACACCATGCTGTCCACGATCCGGCTCAACAAACTGATTCATCTTATCCTTACGGCCCTCACTGTCGGCGATAACCCATTTTTCGATCGGGCCATGCTGTTTCTCATCAACAAGCGCTCCGGAGTCATGCAAGGGATGCTCGGTGTTACCCGCGAGACTTCGACCGGCCTCCACAAATCGGCGACGGATCTGGGCGATCTGTTGACCAGTCGTTGGGATATAACGGAAGAAGATATCGCCCGTCAACTGGATGCCGACTTCAGTCGTCAGGTTCGGTCGATCCGCCTTGAATTGAACAAGACAAAAAATATATCAACACGGGCGGTACTCGATAAACGTCTTGTCTTCGTGCCGGATGTGGACATGGAGAAGCGCGTGGACCGCGATTTCGTCCGGCGCTTCGGTATAACATCCTTTGCGTCTGCCCCCCTTATTGCCAGGGAAGAAGTTGTCGGTGTGATGGTGATCGACAACGGGATAAGCAATCGTCCCATCAGCCAGGAAGACCTGGGCTTTCTACAGCTTTTCACCAATCAGGCGGGAATGGCGATTGAAAATTCGATCCTCTACAACCGGATCGAGGATGCCAATCGCAGCCTGCGAGAAGCACAGGAGAGGCTGATCCAGGGAGAGCGCCTGGCGACCATTGGCGAAATGGCGGCGGGTATTGCCCATGAGTTGAAAGGGCCATTGGTGTCGATCGGCGGGTTTGCCCGGCGTCTGGAGAGGAAGCTGCCAGAAAAGAGCGCCGAGTGGGAGCATGCTGACACCATCGTCCGGGAAGTCTTGCGACTGGAAAAGATGTTGACGGAAATCCTTTCGTTCACCAAGAAAACCACTATCTGCTACAGCTGTTGCGGTATTACCGACATCATCGAGGATGCTCTGGCGGTAGTGGTTTTGGCGTTCGAAGAGAATCATATACGTGTCGTCAAACATTACCCCCGCAAGCAGATTTCGCTGATGGCCGATTGCAAGCAGATTGAGCAGGTCTTTTTGAATCTCTTCTTCAATGCCCACGAAGCCATGAAAGAAGGGGGCGAACTGACTATCACGGTTTCTCCTGCCAGGTTGGCGGGGAAACGTGCCGTTGCGGTGAAGGTTGCCGATACTGGCGGGGGAATTCCCCTTGAAGTGCTCAACAACATCTTCAACCCTTTTTATACGACCAAGGAGACCGGAACCGGCTTGGGACTTCCCATTTCCAACCGGCTTATCATAAATCATGGGGGTAAAATCCAGATTGAGAACCGGCCGGGAGAGGGTGCCATCTTCTCGGTGCTCCTGCCGCTGAATGTCTGATAAATTTTGCTTTGCTTGCGGAACGGTTTGAGGTATAAAAGACGAATCCTTGCGGGGAATGGTCCTGCGGGTGGCATATGATGTTCAAGGGGCTGTAGCTCAGCTGGGAGAGCGATGCGTTCGCAACGCATAGGTCGACGGTTCGACCCCGTTCAGCTCCACCAATTTTATAGAAGGGGCAACTCAATTATGAGTTGCCCCTTTTGTATTTCAGTGTGCGGGGAAGGGAAATTAAGAACAAGAAAAAAGGGGGTGCCATGACGGCACCCCCTTTTTGTTCTTCAAACAGGAACGGATGTTAGTGGGAACCACCCGCGATGAAGGCGTAGATCATGAGGAACAGCAGGGTGAGGCCGGTGAAGAGTGCCAGGAAGCCGAACCCCTTGACGAAGAAGTCGTACATGATCCCGCTGGTGTGCTTGGCACGGAACTTCTCGGTGATGCCGGCCTCTTCATAACGCTTCCACTGATCGCCGCGCTCTTCGATCATCTCTTCCTTGGATATCTGGCCATTGAAGATGACGAAGTCCATGGGGAACTTCTCGGGGCGGCCATGGGTATTGAAGAAGTGGACCGAGAAGATGAAGCCAGTAGCAAGGAGCGCTTCGTCGGAGTGGATGATGGTTGCCACGTTGAACATCCATCCCGGCAGGAATGCGCCGAATATTTCGGGGAACCAGAGCATGAGGCCGGAGCCACCGATGGCGAACATACCCCAGAAGACGGCGATGAAGTCGAATTTCTCCCAGTAGGTCCAGCGCTCGAAGGTCGGCTTCGGCCCTCGGAAGAGGAACCAGCGGACCATGCCGGTGACGTCCCGGATGTCACGGAAGTTGGGGCAGAGGGAATCTGGCCCGAACAGCCGCTGGAGGAAGTTCCCCTTGATATCCTTGCGGATGAAGAGGAAGTGAACGCTCATGTAGAGGGCCGAGCCGAAGTAGACAAAGGTGATGCCGGCGCAGATGCGGTGGATAAGGCCTGCGTTGGCCGAACCGCCGTAGATGTTCATAAGGATCTTTGCCCACTGCTGGTCGCTGAACTTCAGCGGCAGACCGGTCAGGGAGAGACCGAGGAAACTGGTGATCACCAGCAGGTGCAGGAAGATGTGGATGCGGTTGAAGCGGCGATACTGGGCATGGGCCTCGGGAACATGGTGGGGCACATGTCCTTCCATGAGAGCGCGGGCCTTTTCGCGATTTTCCACGAAGCCGCGGAACATCCAGAGAAGGGTGTGGACCCAGAAAACGGCAAAGGTGGAGACCAGCAGGCCGGTCATGGCAATAAAGGTGTAGAAGAGGATCGGATATTTCTCACGGTCATTGTGCTCACCGTGGGCATAGAACTTGGTAAACAGTCCGGTCGCCCTCGTATGGCACTGGGCACAGGTTTTAACCAGGTTTTTCGAGTTGACGCTGGAGTTGGGGTCCTTGGCGGGGAGCACGCTGTGAGCGGTATGGCAGTCTGCGCAGCCGGCGACCTTTTCCGGGAAGCCGAGGCGATAGTTCTTGCCGTGGTAGCTTGCCATGTAGGACTCGACCGCCACCGTGGTGACGTTGTTTCGCTGCATCATCTTATGGTCGGCATGGCACTTCATGCAGACTTTGGTGTGGAACTCCCGGGTTTCATGGGAGTTCCTGTCTTTCAGCGATTTGATTTCGTGGAGGTTGTGGCAGTCGTTGCAAGCGGCGGAATCCTGGTTGCCTGCTGCTACCGCCTTGCCGTGAATGGACTGCTGGTAGACAGATTCCTTGTCATGGCACTGGATACATTTTGCGACGACCTTGCGCTTGTCCTTTTTCCAGTAGGTATGGGTATGGATATCGGTATGGCACTGGGCACAGCGGATATCGTTCTGGGCATGGACGCTGTTGTAGTGCTCGGCGGTCTCTTTCTTGTGACAGCGTTCGCAGGCGACCTTGGCGACCTTGACCTCGCCCTTCATATGTCTGGTGAGATCGGTAATCTCCACATGGCAACTGGTACAGGCGTTTTTGCCGTGCACCGACGCGGCGAATGCGGCGGCGGATATTTTGTTGCTGTGGCAGCCAAGACAGGTGGCCGGATCGATGGCCATTCCCTGTTCTGCCGCTGCGGGTCCGACCAGGCCGATGACGATCAGCAGGGCAGGAAGAAAACGAAAAATGTTCTGCAGCATGCAAACTCCTCCTAACTATTGTGTATTAGTCTGTTGTGGAAATTATAAAACGATATATTGATAATATTGCGTTAAAAAATTATTGCCATTGTTGCAATTGTATTGATGGATAATTAACTATTAATTGCAGCTGGTTATGCCATTGCGATTGCAGGATAATTTTCAAACATGGGTATAAAAGTAAACAATAACACATGAACGAAAGTCAATCCGTGAAATAGTAATACATGGCGGGGCGAAAAAGCAACAAAAATGTATAGTTTTTTTATACGGTTTAGGCAGTTGGAGGGGGGTGGGTTACCAAGAACAGTTGCTCGTTGCTATCCCTTCAGCGGCGGCGAATTCGATGAATTCTCTTGCCTCGGCGGCTGGTATGCCGAGCCTTACGGCTATCTGTCCAACCGGCGTTCGCCCGTCGAGGCTCGCCAGTATACGGAAATATGGCTCAATGAGGGATTCGGTGAAGACCTCGTTCCCCCGGGGGTAGATGACTGCCCATGACCCTGACGGCGCGAAGCAGGCGGTGAACTCGCGGAGGTCGATTTCACCAGCTTCCAGAAAGTCGTAGATTTCATAGCTGAAGGTGGCAAGACGGGCGGAAGGAGCGAGACAAAAGGGCTCGTCCAGGAGTTCCCGTCGTTCCAGGCTCCTGTCCGTGGGGATATCGGGGGGTGATGCCATGAGGGCGGCTGCGAAGTGATAGTGGTAGTCGACCAGGTCGAGGGCGGCCGGAAGAAGTCGCCCCTGCCTTTTTTCATTATACAGATGGTGAAGGAAGGCACGTTGCATCTGCCAGATGGTGTCATCAGCAAAATGCTCCTCGCTCTCCCCCCCCCCGATATTGGTCTTCATCCAGCAGGCGAATGACCTGAACAGCTTGGCGGGAGTCAGCTTGGCTCCTTTGCAGATGGCGGTGAACCAGGCCACCGCTTTACCCCGGCTGTAGAAAATGTCGCAGGCTGTTGCCAGGGTCGCTGCCTCTCCCATGGCCTTCGCCGGAAAACTCGGCGAAGCGAGCACCGTGTAGGGTGGTGTTGGCAGGTAGTCGAGGCCCAGTGACGAGGCACGGCCGGCCAAGGGGGTGCCGGGGAGGACCGCCAGGGGGAAAATATCCAGATGGTTCGGATAAAGTCCGAGGGCAAAATCGAGACTCTGTTCGAAGCCCGCAAGGGTGTCGCCCGGAAGGCCGTACATGAGATCGAATCCGAATATGGCTCCCGATTGGTTCAGGAGGTCTGCCCGGGCGCTGAAATCGGCCGGATCCAGTGACCGCCTGAGCCCCTTGAGTACTGAAGGGTGTGCGCTCTGCAGTCCTATCTGTAGCGAGCAGGTAATGGTGCTGAAGAGTCGCGCCAGTTCGGCGTCGATAAATTCGCTTCGGACCTCGAAATGGAAATGGATGTGGGGCGCTACCTTTCGTATGAGGCGAAGGATCGCCTTGGCGAGGGGGAGGTCGCGGTTGAAGGTGGAATCGAGGACAAAGACCTGGGCAACCCTGTGTTGTACGAACCAGTCGAGCTCCTGGCTGACCCGTTCCATGCCGAAGCGCCGCACCCCCTCCGCTCCCTGGTAGTCAAAGCAGAAGTCGCAGCCGAAGCTGCATCCCCGTGACAGCTGCCAGAGGGCACCCCCTCCCGGCTTTATATCGAACTGACCATTAAGATAGGGGGAGGGGAGGGTGTCGAGAAAGGGAATGGGGGGCCGTGGTTGCCGCAGTACCCGCCCATCATCGAGAACGGCAATGCCCTTGATATCCCGGACCAGGCCGCCGGCGGAAAGTTTTCCCATCGCTTCGACAAAGGTGTGCTCTCCTTCACCCAGGATCAGGAAGTCAAAAGGGAAATCTGCCAGCATCCCTTCCGGTGCAGCAGTCGGTTCGGGGCCACCGGCAAATAGTGTCAATTCGGGTCGTGCTTCCCTCAACAGGCGGGCCACCTCCAGGCACGCCCGGCGGTTCCAGAGGTAGATCGAGAATCCTACGGCGTCCGGTTTGGCAGCCAGAATCCTGGCCGCACAGGTGGATGCCTGATCACCGACGAAAAAGTCGTGCAGCGTGATTCTGACACGGTTTGCCAATTCTTCGTCAGCCGCCAGGCTTGCCTTGAGATAGCCGTTGGCGAGGGGGATCGCCTGGGGCGAAGAGTAGGGATGGATGGCGGTGAGAATTACATTCACGGTGTGCCTTGTGCCAATGGCTTCAGTCTGACGTGGCGTTCTTGCCGGATGGAAGAATTAGTGGGTCGGTCGGTTATTTTTTCGGCCGGGCTTTGATCTTCGGCTTGCCGTCTTCGATGACGACCCTGAATTCAACCTGCTCGCAGTGGTATTTCTCGGTAAGCAGCGGCTTTTGTTTCGCGATGGTGGAAGAGATGAGGTCGAGTGTAATGGTGCCGGTCGGGAGGTGGCAGGCCTTGCGGGCCTCGATGTACTGCTGGTAGAGACGCTCAGCTTCCGGGCTACCCTCGGCTTCGTGAGGGTGGTGCCGGCCGTTGTCTCCTCCCTGCTGGTGCAGTTTCATCTTGAACTGGTCCCGGGAGTATTTCCCCTCTTCCATGAGGCGGACGATCCGGTTCCAGTGCTGACGGTAGCTGTTGAACCGGGCAATCAGGGTGTTGTACTTGAACTTGTGCATCGTATTGACGATATTGGCGGGGGTATGCTTCCGGGAGGCCTTTTCCACCGCCTGCAAGAGTTTGAGCGGTTCACGCTTTTCCAGGCCGAGAAAATACTGCTCGTATTTTATGATCAGCTCCCCAAGGTCCTGTTCGAACCGGGCGATATCTTCCGGAATGCCCATGCAGTTTCTCCTGGCGGAACTATAGCAGAACGTTCCTGCGTGGTAAAGGGTAAAAAGGTTCGCTGTCTTGGCCAGTTAGCGTGCAAGAAGCCCGGATTCCCTTGACTTGGCAGAGCTCCTTCGTTTAAAGTAGACCAATTTTCCGCAAAGAAAAGGAGTGTTATCCATGGCGGATATCGCGGCACTGGTCCTGGCGGCAGGCAAGGGAACACGGATGAAATCTGACCTGGTCAAGGTCATGCACCCCCTGGCCGGCTGCCCCATGGTCGATTACCCGGTGGCGGCGGCATGTGCCGCCGGTGCGGACCGGCTCGTGCTGGTGGTTGGTCACCAGTCGGACAAGGTCCTGGACCATTTTGCCGGCGCAGCGGATGTGGCCTTCGTGGTGCAGGAGGAGCAGCTCGGCACCGGTCATGCCGTCGCTTGTGCAGCAGGGGCTCTGGCGGGGTTCAGCGGCAGGGTTCTCATCCTTTGCGGCGATGTGCCGCTCATCCGGGAGAAAACCCTGGTCGAGCTTCTTGACCGGCACGAAGAGCGGCAGGCAGTGGTGACGGTCCTGACCGCCCACCTCGACGAACCGACCGGCTACGGCCGGGTGGTCAAGCGGGAGGGGGGGCGAATCCTCCGTATCGTGGAGGAGAAAGACGCCTCTTTGGAGGAGCGGAGCATCCGGGAGATAAATTCGGGCATCTACTGCGTGAACGGCGACTTTCTCTTCGATGCGGTTGCCGCCCTTTCCAACGACAATGCCCAGGGGGAATACTACCTGACCGATATCATCAGGATGGCCGCCGACCGCGGCCTCCATTGCTATTCCCTGCAAGTGGACGATCCGGCGGAGGTGATGGGAGTGAACGACCGGGTGCAACTGGCTGCGGCCGGGAAGACTCTCCAGATGCGGATTAACGAGGCACTGATGCTGGAAGGGGTGACCATCGTCGATCCCGCTGCTACCTACATCGAGCCGGGGGTGCGGGTCGGCCGGGATACGGTCATCCATCCCGGCGTGCAGATCGGCGGTGCGACGGAGGTCGGTAGCGGCTGCACCATCGAGTCGAACGCGGTGATCAGGGGGTGCCGGCTCGGCAACGGTGTCCACGTCAAGGCGGGTTCCGTCATGACAGACTCTGTCCTCCACGACGAGGTGGCGGTCGGCCCCATGGCTCATCTCCGCCCCGGTACCGAACTCATGGCGCACGTCAAGATCGGTAATTTCGTGGAGACCAAGAAAATCGTCATGGGGGAGGGGTCCAAGGCCTCCCACCTCACGTACCTGGGGGACGCCACCATCGGGAGTAACGTCAACGTCGGCTGCGGGACCATCACCTGCAACTACGACGGGGTGAACAAGCACCGGACGGTGATCGGGGACGACGTCTTCGTCGGGAGCGACGTCCAGTTCGTGGCGCCGGTCACCATCGGCCGCAATTCCCTCATCGCCGCCGGCACTACCGTGACCCGGGACGTTCCTCCTGACTCCCTGGCCATCGCCCGGACCCCCCAGGTCAACAAAGAAGGATGGAAGTTGAAGAAAAAATGAATCTGTTCAATGTTCAACGTTCAACGGCATAACCTTGAACCTCGAACCTTGAACCTTGAACTTCGAACGGAGTTTATTATGTGCGGAATCGTCGGCTACATAGGGGAGCAGGAAGCGACCCCGATCATACTGGAAGGTCTTAAAAAACTGGAGTACCGGGGGTATGACTCGGCGGGAATATGCCTTCTCACGGCCGGTCAGGCCGATATCCGGCGCAGCGAGGGAAAGCTCGTCAACCTGGAGCGGCTGATCATGGCGAAACCCCTGGCCGGTTCCATCGGCATCGGCCACACCCGCTGGGCCACCCACGGCCGTCCCTCCGAGATCAACGCCCACCCCCACCAGGCCGGCGCCATCATCGTCGTCCACAACGGCATCATCGAGAACTACCTGCAGCTGAAAGAGATGCTCAAGGGGCTCGGACACGAGTTCCGGAGCGAGACCGATACGGAGGTGATCTCCCACCTCATCGACGAGCGGCTGAAGGAGAGCGGCAACTTCGAAACGGCCGCCCGCCGGGCTCTCCAGGAGCTCAGGGGTGCCTACGCGGTCTGCATCCTCTGCGAAAAGGAGCCGGGGACCCTCATCGCCGCCAAACAGGGTTCCCCCATGGTGGTCGGGCTCGGAGAGGGGGAGTACTTCGTCGCCTCGGACATCCCAGCCATCCTTGCCCATACCCGGGAGATGGTCTTCATGGAAGACGGTGAAATGGCCATCTTCCGCGACGGCACACCCGCCTTTTCCACCGTGGCCGGGGAACCGCTCGCCAAGAAGCCGCGCCACATCGACTGGTCCCCCCTCATGGCGGAAAAGGGTGGCTACAAGCACTTCATGCTCAAGGAGATCTTCGAGCAGCCCCGGGCGGTGCAGGACACCATAACCGGCCGACTCCTCGAGGAAGAGGGGGACGTGCTGCTGGAAGAGATGAAGCTCTCCGCCGCCGAGCTGAAGGATGTTGCCAGAGTCTGCATCGTCGCCTGCGGTACCTCGTGGCATTCGGCCCTGGTCGGCAAGTTCCTGATCGAGGAGCACTGCCGCATCCCCGTGGAAGTTGATATCGCCTCGGAATTCCGCTACCGCAAGCCGGTCATCGACGGGAAGACCTTGCTCCTTGTCATCTCCCAGTCGGGGGAGACCGCCGACACTCTGGCAGCACTCCGCGAGGCCAAGAACCTGGGGGCGAAGACCGCCGCCATCTGCAACGTGGTCGATTCCTCCATTGCCCGCGAGGCCCACGGCGTCCTCTATACCCACGCAGGGCCGGAGATCGGTGTGGCATCGACCAAGGCGTTCGTGACCCAACTCGTCGCCCTCTACCTGTTCACCATAAAATTCGGGCGCTCAATCGGCCGGATCGACAAGGGAAAGGGGCAGTCGATGATCGCGTCGCTGGTCAAGGTTCCCGGGCTGCTGGAAAAGTCGCTGGAACTGAATCCGGAGGTGGAGAAGGTTGCCAAGCGCTACATGAACGCCCGCGATTTCCTCTATCTCGGCCGCGGCAACAACTATCCCATTGCCCTCGAGGGTGCGCTCAAGCTCAAGGAGATTTCCTACATCCACGCCGAGGGGTATCCCGCCGGCGAGATGAAGCACGGACCCATCGCACTCATCGACGAGGAGATGCCGGTAGTGATGCTGGTCCCGAAGAACAGTACCTACGAAAAGGTGGTCTCCAACATGGAAGAGGTCATTGCCCGGGGGGGGCGCGTGATTGCCATCTGCTCGAAGGGTGATGTGGAGATCAGGGCAAAGGCCGAAGAAGTCCTCGAAGTTCCCTCCGCCGGTGAGGACCTGACCCCTATCCTCCTGTCGATTCCGCTCCAGCTCCTCGCCTATCACGTGGCCGTCCTCAAGGGGACCGACGTGGATCAGCCGCGCAACCTGGCTAAGAGTGTGACGGTGGAGTAGTCGCACCTACTCAGGAAAAATAATAATAAAGTCGTAGACTGAAAAATGAAGTCGGATACTGGATATAAAGTTAAATACTGAAAAGGCTGCCAGATCGCTGGCAGCCTTTTCATATTTGCGAGATTCACCTTCACCTCGATTTTTCCTCTTTGCGGAGAGGCAGGTAGCCGGTAATGTCTCCGTGACTGCTACCTTCTGCTGCCACCACCGCCTCGCATAGTAGGCGCGCTCATTGGCATAGGCCCTCTTGTGGCAGGACCCGAACGGATTATCATTCCGCGCGGAGGATTGAAAATAGTCCGTTCGCTACGCGGTACCCCTGTTGAAATGAAGTTACGAGAATTTTTTACCCCAATCCCTGCGAAAGTTCTGCCACGGAATCTATCCACAGCGTCAATCCGAAACACGTGGTGCCGCCTGATGTCGTTGAAGTGGTTGGAAAAAAGCACGAAGTGGTTATGGATGAATACGTGTCTATGGAAATCCCGCAGAATGAAGAAGCCAGGGAACCAGAAATCACTCCACCAGAACGGGTAGGGCACCCAGGCATACAGAGCGTAATAATCCGCTGGCGGGCAATAATACGTGACGATCGGCGGCCCTTCGGCGTTATAGGTAGTGATGATCGTTGCCGGATTCGGATAGGTTTCGCAGTTGACCGGATTATCCATGGCGGATTCGCCACTGTATGGTCTCACCATCAACCCAATGCCGGTGATGGTTTCGTCGAACCGTTTCAGGGCGTCTTCCCGCGAGTATGACAGCGTCTTGCTCTCAGCCGCAGTCGCAATCGATTGCCGCACTTCTGTTACGATATCGGGCGTCACGGGGTAGTCAGCAATCCAGCCATTACGTGGTGTAATACCGATGTCTCCCAGCGCGGTCTCCGCTTCGATAACGTCGTTAGTGGAGCTTACCCCCAGCGCTGCCACCAGATTCACTGCCAAAATGCCTTCACTTGTTAAGGGTTGGGTGACTGGGGGCGGGGTGGCTTTTGTCTGTCCAGCGTCTGCCCATGCCATTATCGGTATGGAGGCAAGCATCAGGCTGAAAATGAAGATACATAGACTTCTTAACGACCGTGCTTTCATATCTGCTCCCCCTTTCGGGCGGATACGTGAATCTACCCCTCTTTCCCGCGTATCCCGGTTGTGCAAACCGCAGACCTAAATCGTATATTTGTTTCTTTAGTTATAGTATAACTCCGGGAAGGGAAAGAGGGGTAGAAGCTTCTTCATTATCCCTGGAGCAGCCTCCTCGGCTATCTTTGATAAGCACAAGCGGGAAAGCATGATCGACTATGCTTATTGTTCTGGCCGACTACAGCGCCGTGAGTCAGGAGCGAAAAAGATTGCGGGAGGGGGTTGCCCAAGATTGCAAGCTTGAGGAAAAGATACAGAGGCTTTTGTTCGGATTGATCAGTCGAGCAAAGAGCAACCACCAGTTGTTTATTTTAAAGGAACACCCATATATAGCTGGAAAACAACGTTGTACAAAGGCAAACTGAGATGCTTTCTACCTCAAATCTTACTATTGAGTGGGTTAAACCGGACATTGCCTCCGAACGGTGGGAGTTTTCAAATCACCCCGAAAAACAGGGCTTCTACCTGCGCCACAACATTGGCTGGGACCAAATTCTGTCCGGTTTTGATGCCGGGCGACTGGTGGCCTATCCCCGCGCGGGCCTGATCAATGGGGTGCCGGTAGAGCTTTCCTATAGTAGCTACGACGACTATGCCCGCTATCTGGCCAAGGCCAAACGGGGCTACCGCAGAAACTATTCTCTGATGGAGGAGTCGCTGCAACGCCTCGGCACACTGACACTCCCGGCGCCGATCATCCTGCAGTGCGGCGATGAAGCACTGCTCTTCTCCGGCTACCGCCGACTCTGCCTGTCCTGGAACTACGGGATGGTGCCCTGCGTCTGGCTGTTGCCGGTATCGCCATTTTCCCCTGTTTCCTTTCTGTCTTGAGCCGCGATACCGGGATCAGACCGTCTTTGCCGGAACACAGAAAAGGCCTTGCCTTGCCACCGCAAAAATCTTACAGTTAGTTTCCCATTTCCGCCTACGTACCGATACCCCTGAAGGACGTCTGATGAAACTCCTCCATAATCTCAATCCCCCCCAGAAGGAGGCGGTCCTCCACGGTGAGGGGCCGCTCCTGATCCTGGCGGGGGCCGGCTCCGGCAAGACCCGGGTGATTGTCCACCGGATCGTTCACCTGGTCACCGAACGCGGCATCCCTCCCTGGCAGATCCTGGCGGTCACCTTCACCAACAAGGCGGCGGGGGAGATGAGGGAGCGGGTGGAGCGGCTTCTGGGGGGCGGCGAACTTCCCCTCATCTCCACCTTCCACTCCGCCTGTGCCCGCATCCTGCGCCGGGAAATCCACCATCTCGGCTACGACAGCAGCTTTGCCATTTACGACGACAAGGACAGCGAGAAGCTTCTCAAAGAGATCGTTGCCCAGATGGGGCTCGATGACAAGCGGTTCCCGGTCAAAACCCTCTCCGCCGCCATCGACGACTGCAAGAATGCCGGCCAACTCCCCGAGGATGTTCCTTCCGGCGATCTCTACGCGGAGAAGCTGGCCAAGGTCTATGGTGCCTACCAGGAACGGCTTCGGAAGTGCAACGCCCTCGACTTCGGCGACTTGGTGCTCCTGACGGTACGCCTCTTCGACGAGCATCCGGACGTGCTGGCGCGGTACCGGGACCGGTACCGCTGGATCCTGGTGGACGAATACCAGGATACCAACCCGGTCCAGTACCGGCTCGTGCGTCTGCTGGCGGGGGAACGGCGCAACCTCTGCGTGGTGGGTGACGACGACCAGTCCATCTACCGCTGGCGGGGGGCCGACATCCGGAACATCCTCGACTTCGAAAAGGACTTTCCCGGTGTGAAGGTGGTGAAGCTGGAGCAGAACTACCGCTCCACCCGGACCATCCTCGCCGCCGCCGGCAAGGTGGTTGCCCGGAACCGGGGGCGCAAGCCCAAGACCCTCTGGACCGATAATCCGGAGGGTGAACGGATCGTCTGCCGTCGGCTGGAGGACGAGCGGGGGGAGGCGCGTTTCGTCTGCCGGGAGATTGAACAGTACGTGCGCCAGGGGGGCGACCTGCGGGGAGTGGCGGTTTTCTACCGGACCAATGCCCAGTCCCGCGTGGTGGAGGATGCCATGGTGGCCGACGGCATTCCCTATCACATGGTGGGGGGGATGAGGTTCTACGAGCGGCTGGAGATCAAGGACATCCTCGCCTACCTGAAGGTGCTCGTCAATCCTGCCGATGAGATCGCCCTGAAGCGGATCATCAACACCCCGGCGCGGGGGATCGGCGCCGCCACCGTGGACAAGATCGCGGAGATGGCGGCCCGCAGGGGGCTCATCTTTTACGATGCCCTCCAGGAGGCGGCCGCGGGCGGGCTTCTGGCCAGCGGCCCCCGGGGGAAGATCGCCAGCTTCGTCGATTTACTGGAGCGGTTCCAGGGCCTGGTCGCCACCCTCTCCCTGGCCGATCTGGCAACGAGAATCATCCAGGATACGGGGTACGCCACCAAACTCCAGGAGGAGCGAAGCGACGAAGCGGAGGACCGGCTCGCCAACCTTCAGGAGCTTGTATCGGCCCTGACTGAATTCGAGCGGACGAGCGAGGAGAAGTCTCTTGCCGCCTTCCTGGAGCAAGTTGCCCTCATTTCTGACCTGGAACGTGGGGAGAAGGGACAGGAGTCGGCGACCCTCATGACCCTCCACTCGGCCAAGGGGCTGGAGTTTCCGCTGGTCTTCATCATCGGCATGGAGGAGCGGCTCTTCCCCCACGTCCGGGCGCTGGACGACCCCGAGCAGATGGAGGAGGAGCGCCGCCTCTGCTACGTGGGGATGACGAGGGCGCGGGAACGGCTCTTCCTTTCCAACGCCCGGCGGCGGCGGATATTCGGCCAGGAGCAGTACAATCCTCCCTCCCGGTTTCTGGACGATATTCCGCGGGAGCTGCTGGATTTGGAGGAGGAGTTTCAACCTGCTTTTTCGGGACTCGGGACTCGGGACTCGGGACTCGGGATCCATGCAAAACCGAGTGCCGCAAGTAGGGAGCCGGTCGGGCACAATCTGGCGGCGGTGTTCGAGGCGGAGCTGGCACCGGAACTGGACAACGAGGTGCGGATGGTACCCGACGACGAGCCTGAGGAAGGGGTCTGGCTCGGAATGAAGGTGCGCCACGGCAAGTTCGGGGTCGGCGTCATCCGGAAGGTCGAAGGGCGCGGCGACGAGCAGAAGGTGATCGTCTGGTTCAACTCCGTCGGCCCCAAAAAGCTCCTCGTCCGCTTCGCCGGACTGGAAAGGGTATGACGACCGTTCAAGGTTCAACGTTCAATGTTCGAAGTTAAAAGCAAACCTTGAACCCGGAACTTTGAACTTTGAACGCGTTGCCTTTTCCCCCCTTTCATGCTAAAAATACACCCCTCTGTTACGATTTTCCCCCCCATTGGAGACCCCCATGAAAATAACCCGCGCCGACGTGGAACACGTGGCGAAACTGGCCCGTCTGGAACTGACCGACGAGGAAGCGGCTACCTTCACCGGCCAGATGGACGCCATCCTTGCCTATGTGGACAAACTGAACGAGCTGGACACCGCTGGCATTGTCCCGACAGCCCATGCCGTCCCCATGGAGAACTCCTTCCGGGAGGATGTGGCGACCCCGTCCATCGGCATCGACAACGCCCTGGCCAACGCGCCGTCACGGGTTGAAGGGTTCTTCCGGGTGCCGAAGGTGATTGAATAATACAAACAATGGAACGCGGAAAAGACGAAACCATCTGAAAACGGCGGATTTTTTCGGAACCAATCCGGTTTTTTTCGCTTTGATCCGCGTCCCATCTGCTTCTGGAGATTTTGATATGGAATTGCACGAATTGACATTGCACGAGCTGCACGAGAAGCTGAAGAGGAAGGAGGTCTCCTCCGTCGAGGCGACGAACGCGCTCCTCGCCCGGATCGAGGCGACTGACCAGAAGGTCGGCGCCTTCATCACCGTGACGGCCGACGAGGCTCTGGCTGCCGCCCGCGAGGCGGACAAACGGATCGCCGCCGGGACCATGGATGTCCTGACCGGTATTCCCGTGGCGCTCAAGGACATCTTCCTTACCAAAGGGGTGAAGACCACCTGCGGCTCGAAGATCCTCGCCAACTTCGTTCCTCCCTACGACGCCACAAGCTGGGAAAGGCTCCGGGAGCGGGGAGCGGTGCTCGTCGGAAAGCTGAACCAGGACGAATTCGCCATGGGTTCCTCCTGCGAGTCGAGCGCCTTCGGCTCCACGAAAAACCCGTGGGACCTGGCCTGCATCCCCGGCGGCTCCTCCGGCGGTTCCGCCGCAGCCATCGCCGCCCGGCAGGCGACGGCGACGCTGGGCACGGACACCGGTGGCTCCATCCGTCAGCCTGCCTCCCACTGCGGCTGCGTAGGGCTCAAGCCGACCTACGGCCGGGTCTCCCGCTACGGCGTCATCGCCTACGCCTCATCTCTGGACCAGGTGGGCCCGGTGACCCGGGACGTGCGGGATGCCGCCATCATGCTCGGTGCGGTGGCCGGCCACGACCCGAAGGACTCCACCAGCGTCGACCGGCCGGTTCCCGACTACACGAAAGCCCTCGTCCCCGAGGTGAAAGGGCTGAAGGTGGGACTCCCCCGGGAGTACCACATACCGGGGCTGGACGCCGACGTTAAGAAGGCCATGGACGCCGCCATCGCGACCTATCGGCAGCTTGGCGCCGAGTTCGTGGACATCTCCCTCTCCCACACCGATTACGCCGTGGCGACCTACTACCTCATCGCCACTGCCGAGGCAAGCTCCAACCTGGCCCGCTACGACGGGGTCCGCTTCGGCCACCGGAGTCCGGAAGAGGGGGGCCTCCTCGACATGTACAGCAAGAGCCGCGCCGAGGGGTTTGGCGCCGAAGTGAAGCGGCGGATCATGCTTGGCACCTACGCCCTGTCGTCGGGCTACTATGACGCCTATTACCTGAAGGCCCAGAAGGTCCGCACCCTCATCATGCATGACTTCCTCAAGGCCTTCGAGACGGTGGACGTCATCCTCACCCCCGTGGCACCGACCCCCGCCTTCCGCATCGGCGAAAAGGTGAACGACCCGCTCCAGATGTACCTCTCGGACATCTTCACCATCCCGGTCAACCTGGCGGGGACCTGCGCCGTCTCTGTCCCGGCAGGGCTGAGCCAGTCGGGTCTCCCCATCGGCCTCCAGCTTATCGGCCGTCCCTTTGGCGAGGAGAGCATTATCAAGGCAGCCTACGCCTTCGAGCAGGCGACTGACTGGCATAAACAGAAGGCAAAAATTTAATTACCGGTAGGGGCGAATCTTGTATTCGCCCTGAGGTCGGGCGATCACAAGGATCGCCCCTACATTCAATTTACCGGAGAATCAGAATGAAATTCCAAGCCGTCATCGGTCTCGAAGTCCACGTCCAGCTTCTCACCAACAGCAAGATCTTCTGCGGCTGCTCGACAAAATTCGGCGCTGCTCCCAACTCCCAGACCTGCCCGGTCTGCCTGGGGCTTCCCGGGGCTCTGCCGGTGCTGAACAAGAAGGTGGTGGAGTACGCCATCCGGGCGGGGCTTGCCACGAACCACTCCATCGCGCCCCGGAGCGTCTTTGCCCGGAAGAACTATTTCTATCCCGACCTCCCCAAGGGGTACCAGATCAGCCAGTACGAACTTCCCATCTGCATCAACGGCCACCTGGACATCGAGGTGGAGGGTGAGGCGAAGAGAATAGGTATCACCCGCATCCACATGGAGGAGGACGCGGGGAAGCTGGTCCATGCGGACATCCCCGGCGTGGGGGACGACTCCTGCGTGGACCTGAACCGCGCATGCACGCCGCTCCTGGAGGTGGTCTCCGAGCCGGACCTGCGGAGCGCCGACGAGGCGGTGGCCTACCTGAAAAAGCTCCACCAGATCGTGGTCTATCTCGGGATCTGCGACGGCAACATGGAGGAGGGGAGCTTCCGCTGTGACGCCAACGTCTCCGTGATGCCGGTGGGGTCCGCTACATTCGGGACCCGGGCGGAAATCAAGAATGTCAACTCCTTCAAATTCGTCAAGCAGGCGATTGAATACGAGATCGAGCGGCAGATCGAGCTGATCGAGGAGGGGGGTAAGGTGGTGCAGGAGACGCGGCTGTTCGACCCGAACAGCGGCACCACCCGCTCCATGCGCGGCAAGGAGGAGGCCCACGACTACCGCTACTTCCCCGACCCGGACCTGGTGCCGCTGGTCATCTCCGACGACTGGGTGGAGGACGTCCGCCTCTCCCTCCCCGAGCTTCCCGCTGCCCGGCTGCAGCGCTACCAAGCGGAACTGGGGCTTCCCTTCTACGACGCGGAGGTGCTGACCGCCACCCGGGAACTGGCCGATTACTTCGAGGCGTGCCTCAGCCGCTATCCCCAGGCGAAGCCGGTGGCCAACTGGGTGATGGGGGAGGTGACCCGCGGCTTGAACGACAGCGGACTCGCCATCACCGCCTGTCCCGTGACACCTGACCTGCTGGCTGAGCTTCTGAAGCTCATCGACACGGGAACGATTTCCAACAAGATCGCCAAGACCGTCTTCGAGGAGATGTGGCAGACGGGAAAGGCGCCGGCGGCCATCGTGGAGGAGAAAGGGCTCGTCCAGGTCTCGGACACGGGGGAAATCGAACGGCTCATCGACGAAATCCTCGCCGCCAACCAGGGACAGGTGGAGGAGTTCCGCGGCGGCAAGGAGAAGGTCTTTGGCTTCTTCGTCGGCCAGGTGATGCGGGCCTCCAAGGGGAAGGCGAACCCGGCGGTGGTGAACGACCTGCTGCTGACGAAACTCAAAGGGTGAAAACCCGTTCAGCGTTCCACGTTCGAAGTTCATAAGTTGTATACCTTGAACCTTGAACCTTGAACCTTGAACTTCAACGGAGAAACGCGATGTCCTTTAGAACGATCGAATGGCGCGACGACAAGGTGGTGATGATTGATCAGACCCGACTCCCCGGCGAAGAGGTGTACAACGAGTACGGCGATTTCAAGGGGGTGGCGGAGGCAATCCGGGGGATGATCATCCGCGGCGCTCCCGCCATCGGCGTGGCGGCAGCCATGGGGGTCGCCCTGGGGAGCAGGGAGATCATCGCCGATACCCACGAGTCGTTCTATCAGCAGCTTTCCAATGTCTGCGATATCCTGGCCCGCACCCGCCCGACGGCAGTCAACCTGTTCTGGGCCATCGAGCGGATGAAGCGGGTCGCCGAAGCGAACCGGGACAAGGACCTGAACAGTATCCGCGCCATCCTCAAGGCCGAGGCGATCAGCATCGAGCAGGAGGACCTGCAGATCTGCCGGGCCATCGGCAAGAACGGTGCTGCGCTCATAAAAGAGGGAGCGACCATCCTCACCCACTGCAACGCCGGCGGTCTGGCCACGGCCGGCTACGGCACCGCCCTCGGGGTAATCCGCGCCGCCCACGAGGCGGGGAAGAACATCAAGGTGTTTGCCGACGAGACCCGCCCCTGGCTCCAGGGGGCGCGCCTTACCGCATGGGAGCTGATGAAGGACCGCATCCCGGTGACCCTCATTGCCGATAACATGGCTGGCTACTTCATGAAGAAGGGGGAGATCAGCTGCTGTGTGGTGGGGGCCGACCGGATTGCCGCCAATGGCGACACCGCCAACAAAATCGGCACCTACAGCGTAGCCGTTCTGGCCAGGGAGAACGGCATCCCCTTCTACGTGGCCGCCCCTATCTCCACCCTTGACCTGTCCCTTGCCAGTGGTGACGCCATCCCCATCGAGGAACGCCATTCCCGGGAGGTCACCCATCTCCAGGGCCTTCCCATAGCGCCGGAGGGGATTCAGGTCCGCAACCCCGCCTTTGACGTGACTCCTGCCAAATACATCACCGGCATTATCACCGAAAAGGGGGTGGTGCGGGGGGATTACGAACGGGAACTGAAGCGGCTGGTGGGGCAATGACCCGGAGCGCCGAATTCGCCGCCGCTCTGGAACAGGCCTTCACTGGCGAGCCGGCAGCGGAGAAGGACCAGCAATTCAGCGTCTTCCTGGAGAACCACGGATTCGCCTATGGTGCTCGTTCGACCACCAACCTGCGCCTGCTGGCCGATGTTCTCCCCCTTGATACCCTGAAATCGGTCGCTATCGCCGCACTTGCCACAGCACTCCCCGACATGGCGCTGAACGGCCTGGAGCGGATCAGTACCGTTGTCCATCGCGATGAGCTCCTGGCCGTCTGCGGCAAGAAGCAGCGGCTGGCCCAATTGATAACCCTCTGCGGAGCTTCCCCCTTCCTTACCAACATCATCGTTCGTGATCCCGTCTATTTTCACCAGCTTTTCAATGAGCGGCAGATCGACGTCCGTCGCAGCGAAGACGAAACCCTTTCGGTCCTGCGTGCCCTGGCGGGGGATACGGACGATTACCACGCCATTTTCAAGGTCCTGCGCCGCTTCAAATTTGCCGAGATACTCCGCATTGCCGCCCGGGACCTGAACGGACTAGCGCCATTGGAAGAGGTGACCGACGAACTCTCCTCTCTGGCCGCCGCCTCCCTCCAGGTGGCCTATGAGGTTGCCCGGCGCCGGCTCGTCGCCGAACACGGCGTACCGCTCATGCAGACCCCCCAGGGTGACCGGGAGGCGGATCTGACCGTTATCGGCATGGGGAAGTTCGGCGGCCGGGAACTCAATTTTTCTTCGGACATCGATATCATCTACTTCTACTCCTCCGACAAGGGTGAAACGGCCGGCGTCCCCGACGGACAGGGGGGGGTGAAGGGAAAAATCTCCCTCCACGCCTTCTTCGTCAAGCTGGGGGAGATGGTTTCCAAGGCGGTTTCCCAGGTGACTGAGGACGGTTTCGTGTTCCGCGTGGACATGGGGCTGCGGCCGGAGGGGAAGAGCGGCGACATGGCCTGTTCGCTTCGCTCCGCAGAGGTTTACTACGAATCGTGGGGGCAGTCGTGGGAGCGGGCCGCCATGCTCAAGGCGCGGCCGGTGGCCGGCGCCATTCCCCTCGGCGAACAGCTGCTGGCTGCTATCGAACCCTTTGTCTACCGCAAGTACCTGGACTACAACCTGGTGGAAGACATGATGGGGATGAAGAAGAAGATCGATGCGTCCCTCGCCCGATCCCAGGAGGGGGAGTACAACATAAAGCTTGGCCGAGGAGGCATCCGGGAGATCGAGTTCTTCATCCAGGCCCTCCAACTGGTCTATGCCGGCAAGAACCCTGCGCTGCGCCAGAAGAATTCGCTGAAGGCACTGGAGGCACTGCTGGAAGCGCGTATCATTAAAGAGGATGACTACAACGCTCTCCGCGAAGCATACCGCTTCCTCCGTACGGTGGAGCACCGGATCCAGGTGGTGCAGGAGCGCCAGACCCACTCCCTTCCCCGGAAGGATGAGGAGATGAGGGCGCTTGCCCGTCGTTGTGGATACCTGCGCGCCAATGGCCAGGAAAAATTCCGGCAGGTCCTGGAAGAGCACCGCACCGCCGTCTCCGTCATCTACGGCGGGCTCTTCCTTTCCCGCGACGAAAAGCTGCAAGAAGAGGTGAATCCGGAGATACACTTTTTTTTCGACCGGACGGCCGATCCGGATCTCATCAAGGACATGCTGGCGGAGCGACGCTTCGAAAGGGTCGATGCCGCCTACGATCACCTGCTCCTCCTGCGGGACGGCCCTCCCCGGGCCCATCTCACCGAGCGGGCGCGGCGGCTCCTGGAAAAGATTGCCCCGTTGCTGCTCCAGGAGATATTTGCCTCCCCCGACCCGGACATGTCACTGACCAACCTGGAGCGGTTTCTCTGCGCCGTCGGCTCCCGCTCTTCCTTCTATGCCCTCCTGGCGGAGAACCGGGAGATCCTCAAGCTGCTCGTCTCTCTGTTCGGGATGTCCGAGTTTCTCTCCAAGATATTTTTCAGCCATCCGGAACTGCTGGACAGCATGGTGTCCCGCTCCTATGCCACCTTCGTAAAGGAGCGAGAGGAGATGGAGACCGAACTCGCGGCGCTTCTGGAACTGGCGGAGGATTTCGAGGAACGGCTCGACGTGCTGCGCCGTTACCGCCACGAGGAGTTCCTCCGGATCGGCATGAACGACACCTACGGCAAGCTCGGCCAGACCGAGATCGCCACCCAGCTCACCAACCTGGCCGATGTCTGCCTGGCCGCCGCCCACCGGATGGCGCAAGGGGAGCTGACCCGGTTCGGCCGGCCGACCTGGACCGGTGCCGACGGGGTGGTGCGGGAAGCGGACTTCGCCGTGGTTGGCATGGGGAAGATGGGGGGATACGAGCTCAACTACCATTCGGACCTGGACATCATCTACATCTACGACCACCAAGGGGTGACCGACGGCGAGAAGCAGCTGACCAACCACGAATACTTCGCCAAGCTCGCCCAGAAGATCATCTCCATCCTCACCACCCAGACCCGGGAGGGGTACGCCTACAAGATCGATACCCGGCTCCGTCCGTCGGGAAACGCCGGTCCGCTGGTCACGTCACTGGAATCGTTCCATGACTATCACCGGGAGGAGTCCCAGCTCTGGGAGCGCCAGGCCCTCACCAAGGCACGAGTGGTGTTGGGGGGGGGACTGCTGGAGGAGAGCATCGGAGAGATCATCCGGCAGACGGTGTACGGAAGCTGCGTGACCGACGATGCCCGCCGGGAGATCCATCGTCTCCGGATGCGGATGGAGAACGAGATCGCCCGGGAGAGCGAAGGGAGCTACAACATCAAGACCGGCCGGGGAGGGATGGTGGACGTGGAGTTCATCGTCCAGTTCCTGCAGCTGCGGCATGGCTGTGAACATCCCGATATCCGCAGTTCGAGCACTCTTACGGCCCTGAAAGGGATGAAGAGGGACGGTCTGCTCAGCGAGGATGATTTTGCCGTCCTCTCCCATGGCTACAAGTTCCTACGCCGGCTGGAGAACCGGCTGCGGATCCTTCATGACCACTCCATGAACGACCTGGGGGGGCCGCGGGAGTACCTGGACAAGCTGGCACGCCGCCTCGGTTACGATCCGAAGCTGAAGCACCCGGGGGATGCCCTCATGCAGGACTACGAAGAGGTGACGGAACAGGTGCGGCGTGTGTACGACAGGATTCTCGGTGGAAGTGAGGGGTGAGGCGCAACGAGGTGTCGGCACGTCTCGTTGAAATCTACGATCTCCTCCTGGCCCGCTATGGCCACCGCCACTGGTGGCCGGCGGAGAACCCCTTCGAGGTCTGCGTCGGGGCGATCCTTACCCAGAATACCAACTGGCGGAACGTGGAGAAGGCCATCGCCAACCTGAAGCGGGATGGCCTCCTCTCCCCCGAGGCGCTCCATGCCGTACCCATCGAGGTGCTCGCGGACGCGATCCGTCCTTCCGGCTTTTTCAATGTGAAGAGCGTGCAGTTGAAGGCGTTCGTGGCGTACCTGTTCGATCATCATGGGGGGAGCCTGGAGCGGATGTTCACCGGGGAGTGGCGGAAGCTGCGGGAGGACCTGCTGGATGTGTCGGGAATCGGCCGGGAGACCTGCGATTCGATCCTGCTCTATGCCGGGGAAAAGCCGACGTTTGTAGTGGATGGCTACACCATCCGTCTCCTGGCGGCCCTGGAGCTCATCGAACCGCAGTCCGACTACGAAACGGTGCGCTCCCTCTTCATGGCCAACCTTCCCGCCGACCCCCGTCTCTACAACGAATACCATGCCCTTATCGTCCAGCACGGCAAGGAACACTGCCGCAAACGCCCCCGCTGTGCCGGCTGTCCCCTCCATGTCTGTCCTTCAACCATTCATCTCCAGTGACTCCACCCGGTTGCGGCCGTTCTTCTTTGCCCGGTAGAGTGCCTCGTCGGCATTCCGCAGCAGGGTATCGACGGAGTTGACTCGCGGGGAAGGAAAAGTCGCAACGCCGAGGCTGATGGTGACGTTAAGCGGCTGGAGCCTTCCTGAAAAGATAATCTCTTCAATCCCCTTTCTCAGCCGCTCTGCGAACTGCAGGGCCTGGGCGGCGTCGGTATCCGGCAGGATCACAACGAACTCCTCGCCTCCGTAACGGGCAGCGGTGTCGTAGCGACGGATCAGGTTCCTGATGAAGGCGGCCACCATCGTCAGGACCATATCTCCCTCCTGGTGACCGTAGGTGTCGTTGACTTTTTTAAAATGGTCGATATCGGCCATTACCAGGGAGAATGACTCGTTTTTCCTGACGGAACGCGGGAATTCCCGTTCGAGGGCCTCCGTAAAGTAGCGCCGGTTGTTGAGGCCGGTCAGCGGATCGGTATTGGAGAGTTCCGTAAGGAGTTCGTTGGACTTTTTCAGTGCGTCCTGTAGTGCCTTGATCTTGAGCTGCACCTTGACCCGCGCCACCAGTTCGCCGGCGTCGAAGGGCTTGGTGACGTAATCGCACGCCCCCTGCTCCAGTCCCCGGATTTTGAGATCCAGATCTTCCCGGCCGGTCAGCATGATGACCGGGATGTCCTTAAGCGCCCCCTGCGTCTGCATCAGGGTCATGAACTTGAAGCCGTCCATGCGTGGCATCTCCAGGTCGCAGAGCACCAGGTCCGCGGGCTTGTCGAGGAGTGCCTTGAACCCATCGATACCATCTCCGGCCTGCCGGTACAGGTCGAAGAGAGCACATTTTCGCAGTGTCTGAATTATCTGGTCGCGGACGGTTTCCGAATCATCAATGACGAGTACGCTGGTTGGCACGGTATCCTTCCCCTTCGAGGGCTATTTCACCACATCCCTTGTGCTATCGGAAAAGACCAGGTCGAGGAACTGCTTCAGGATGGCGGCGGTGAGTCCCCAGATTTCGTCGTTGCCGAAGGTGTAGAAATGGACCGGATGCTGGCGCCCCTTCCAGTTCCAGTCCTCGGTCCGGAAAACCTCCGGCCGGAGCAGGTGGGAGAGGGGGACTTCCAGTATCCTTTCGATCTCCCAGCCGTTGATCCTGAGTGGGTAGTCGGCGGGGAAGAGACCGACGTAGGGGGTGACCAGGTAGTTGTGGATGGAGTAGAAATCGTCCAGCACCCCCAGAATCTCCACATCCTCCGGGGTGATCCCCACCTCTTCCCAGGTCTCACGCAGGGCAGTCTGGAGCAGGTCCGTGTCATCCGGGTCGGCGCTTCCGCCGGGGAACGATATCTCTCCCCGATGATGGTTGAGGTGCTCGGTCCGTTTGGTGAGGAGAATGTGGTATTCCCCCTGTTTGAGGAAGAGGGGGAGGAGCACCGCCGCCGGCACCGGTCCGGGGGCCATGGGTACCCGGACGTGGGCGGCCAGGGCGGTCTTTATGTGATCTTTCAGGTCCATGGGAATGTCAATTTTGAATTTTGGATTGTAATTCAAAATTCATAACTCAAAATTCAAAATTGCCTCTAAAGCACCGGTTCCTTCGCCCGCCGCTTCAGTTCCGCGATCGTGGAGGTGTAGTCCGGGCTGCCGAATACGGCGCTTCCCGCCACGAACACGTCGGCGCCGGCGTGGGAGATGCGGTCGATGTTGTCGGTCTTGACCCCTCCATCCACCTCCAGTTCTGTCTCCAGCCCGCGCTTGTCGAGCATTCCCCGCAGGGCATGGATCTTGGGGAGGCATGCCTCGATGAACGACTGGCCGCCGAACCCCGGGTTGACGGTCATGAGCAAAACCAGGTCGAGCTCTTCCAGTAGGTACTCAAGGATGTTGAGGGGGGTGGCAGGGTTCAGGGAGACGCCGGCCTTCTTGCCGAACGACTTGATGAGCTGCACGGTCCGGTGCAGGTGGTTGGTCGCCTCGGCGTGCACCACGATGATGTCGGCTCCCGCCTTGGCGAAGTCGGGGATGTAAAGGTCGGGGTTGGCGATCATCAGGTGCACGTCCAGGGGGAGGTCGGTCACCCGTCGCACCGCTTCCACCACCAGTGGGCCGATGGTGATGTTGGGGACGAAATGACCGTCCATGACATCAACATGGATATAGTCGGCGCCGGCTGCCGCCACGGCCCGCACCTCGTCGCCGAGGCGGGCGAAATCGGCGGAGAGGATGGATGGGGCGATCTTTTTCATGTGAACCTCCAAACATAGGTCCTATGAGACCTATGATAATCTTTTTAGCCGGGCCGCGAAGAAGCCGTCCATGCCGTGGCGGTGGGGCCAGCTCCGGAAGAAGCCCCGGTCGGTGAACAGTTCCCGGTGAGCGGGGAAAAGCTCACGTAAATCTTCTACCACGAACTCCTCCTGTTCGGAAAGGAAATCCTCCAGAACGGCGTCGGTTTCCTCCCGGTCGGTGGAGCAGACCCCGTAGAGAAGGGTTCCTCCCGACGGGAGGATCTCTGCGGCATTGTGGAGGATAGCCCGTTGGGTCCGGGCCAGGGCGGTGATGTCAGCCGGGTTCTTCCACCATTTCCCCTCCGGGTTGCGGCGGATGACGCCGAGTCCGGAGCAGGGGGCATCTACCAGGATGCGGTTGAATTGCTCTCCCGAGAGTGCGGTGAGGGGTTTTGTGGCGTCGACGGGGGTAGTGGTTATGGTGCTGATGCCGAGGCGTGTTGCGGCCTCCTCGATCAGGCGGAGCTTGCGGACACCGATGTCGCAGGCGAGGATGGTGCCGCTGTTTCCCATGCGCTGGCCCAGGTGGGTGCTCTTTCCGCCGGGTGCCGCGCAGAGGTCGAGGATCCGCTCTTCCGGTTCCGGAGCCAGGAAAATGGCTGCCAGCTGGGACGATTCGTCCTGGACGGTGCAAAGCCCCTCCTGGAAGCTTGCCACCTTGCCGATGGCGACAGGGCTATCGATCCTGAGCCCGTCCGGCGAGTATCTGCAAGGGGTACTGGTGACTCCTTCGCTGGCGAGCCGGGCCTGCAGCTCTTCACGGCTTGTCCGAAGCGTATTTACCCGAATGGTGAGGGGTGCCGGTTCGACCATGGCCCTGGCCAGTGCTTCCGCCTCCTCCCGCCCCAGCTGTTCCAGCCAGCGGGCGGTGAGCCACGGCGGTTCGGACCAGGCGGCTGCCAGGTAGGCGGCCGGTTTGTTCACGGGGTCGGGAAAGCGGATGTTCTGTCGTTCCCGGTCGGTCTGGCGCAGCACGGCGTTGATGAAGCCGCTGGCGCGGGGTGCGAGGGTCTTGGCCAGTTCCACGGTGGCGTGGACCGCCGCTGCGGTCGGAATCCGGTCGAGGTAGAGGAGTTGGTAAATGCCGAGGCGGAGCAGGAGGTGGACGGAGCGCTCCAGTCGGCCGGTCTTCTGGCTGGCGAATTGGTCGATGACGTGGTCGAGGGTTCCCTGACGCCGGAGCACGCCGTAGACCAGTTCGGTCAGGAGTCCCCGGTCCGGCCCCTGCAACGTTCCATGGGTCAGTTCGTGGTCGAGGAGGATGTCGGCGTAGGAACGCTCCTTTTCGATGCGAAGGAGGATGTCGAAGGCGGCACGGCGCGGGGTTGTGGTCAAGTTAACTCCTCAGTGCGGAATATTGGCAGTACAGAAGTGGGAAGAGAATAGCGCGGAGGGGGGAGGTAACAGGCTGACTTCCGCGCTTCGAACTTCTGGGCTGAGGCGTTAGCCTCTCGGCCCGTACGCCATCTCTTCCAGCCGCCGTACCCGCTCTTCCATGGGGGGGTGGGTGGAGAAGAGGGACATGATTCCACCCCCCGTGAGGGGGTTGACGATGAACATGTGGGCCGTAGCCGGGCTCGCTTCTCCCATCGGGATCTGCCGGTTGGCCATCTCCAGTTTGCGGAGGGCGTTGGCCAGGAAGAGGGGGTTGCCGCTGATTTCGGCACCACCCCGATCGGCGCCAAACTCCCGGGAACGGGAGATGGCCATCTGGATGAGCATGGCGGCTATGGGGGCGACGATGGCCATGATGATCAGGCCGAATCCTCCCCCTTCCTCGTCCCGGTCGCGTCCGCCGCCGAAGATCGCGGCCCATTGTGCCATATGGGCCAGATAGGTTATGGCGCCGGCGATGGTGGCGGCGACAGAGGAGATGAGGATGTCGCGGTTCCTGACATGGGTCAGTTCGTGGGCCATGACTCCCATCAGTTCTTCGCGGGTCAGTATCCGCATGATGCCGGCGGTCGCCGCCACGGCGGCATGTTCCGGGTTTCGTCCCGTGGCGAAGGCATTGGGGGTCTCCGAAGGGATAACGTAGACCCGGGGCATGGGGATGGCGGCCTGTGTTGCAAGTTGGCGCACCAGCCCGTAGAACTCGGGTTGCTCGGCTTCGGTGACCTCTTGGGCGCCGTACATGGCGAGGACGATCTTGTCGGAGAACCAGTAGGAGACGAAGTTCATCACTCCCGCCATGATGAGGGCGAACGTCATTCCCCCCCTGCCGCCGATGGCGCCACCGGCCAGTACTAGCAGCACGGTGAGCAGGGCCATGAGAAAGGTCGTCTTCAGTGTATTCATAATGGTGTCCATCCTTTGAGCAGGTAATTTCCCGTGACAACAGTCGGTTACCAGCCCAGTATAATCATTGCCGGACGAAACTGCAAGGGGGAGCACCCACCGTACGCGTCTCCTTGACTCCGCCCGGGAGTGAGCTACGATTTACCCACAATCCGGCGTACGGCAGATCCCGGTTCCGACAATCAAACAACCAGAGGAGGTAGTGTCATGGCAAGCATCATCGACTGGGAGACCGATTTTAACAGTGCCCTCGTCCGAGGGCGGACCGAACATAAGACGATACTGCTCGACTTCTTCAACCCTGGCTGAATTGGTTGTAAACAGATGGATGCGGTCACGTATCCCAATGTGAAGGTCTTCGATTTCATCACGTCAAGCCTCGTGCCGATCCGGGTGCCGGCGGACAGCAAGCCGCTGGCCGACGAGTTCAAACTCACCTGGACCCCCACCCTCATCACTCTCGATTTTTACGGGAAGGAGCACCACCGGACCGTCGGCTTCCTTCCCCCCGACGACCTGATCGCCTCGCTGCTCCTCGGAATGGGGAAAACCGATTTCGATACGGGGGATTTCAATGATGCCATCATCCATTTTGACCGGGTGCTGTCCGACTTCCCCCAGAGCGGTTTTGCCCCCGAGGCGGTCTACCTCCGCGGGGTGAGCCGGTTCAAGGCGAGTCACGATGCTGCGGCGCTCAAGCAGGCCTACGAAAAGCTGGCAGCTGACTATCCGGCCAGCGAGTGGGCGAAGCGGGCCGAGCCATACAGCCTGCTATAAATGGAGTCTACCCAGAGTCTTGCAGACGGGGGCGCAGTGTGGCCCCCGTTTTTATGTCTGTATTTTGCCACGAGTTATGCTATTTATTTAATTAACGAGCTTGTTGGCACCGGAGGGGTGTTTGGACCATTTTCTGCTGGGGATACTGATCTCGTTTGTCGTGGCGCTGTCGCTCACGTCGGCGCTCCACGCCCTGATCATGAAACGCGACCCCCGCTCTGCCCTGGGGTGGATCGTCACCAGCATCACCCTGCCGGTAATCGGCCCGTTCTTCTACTGGACCATGGGGGTCAACTGGATATATCGGACGGCCCGGCAATGGCAAGAGAGCGGGCGCCTCTTTGCCGGCTGGGACGACTTTCCCGCCCGCCTGGAGTTGCAGGTGGCCGGAGACATCCCCCTCGAAGCATCCAACCTGCAGGAACTGCGGGCGCTTTCCGACCGGCTGGTAAGTTCCGCACTTTTGTCCGGCAACTGCATCCTTCCCCTGAAAAACGGTGAAGCCGCCTACCCTGCCATGCTGGCAGCCATCGACACGGCCACCCGTTCCATCCACCTGAGCACCTATATTTTCGACTCCGACGCCACCGGCCGCCGGTTCGCGGACGCCCTGAAGTCGGCAGCCGATCGGGGAGTCGAGGTGCGGGTGATCATCGACAGCCTCGGCGAAAAATACTCCCGACCTACCATGCGCAGTCTCCTGCGCGGGTCGCGCGTCAAAATCGGCAGGTTTCTTCCCCTGCGCCAGGGGGGGTACGTGAACCTGCGCAACCACCGGAAAATCCTTGTGGTGGATGGCCAGATCGGCTTCACCGGCGGGATGAACATCGGTGACCGCCACCTGGTGGAGAGGAGCGGCAAACCGCCGGCGGTTGCGGATATGCATTTCAGGGTGGACGGACAAGTGGTGGCCGATCTGCAGCGGGTGTTTCTGGAGGACTGGTACTTTGCCACCGGTGACCTGCTGGCGGATCGAAGCCATTTTCCGCCATTGATGGAAGCGGGGAACGCCATGGCCCGGGTCGTCGGCGATGGCCCGGACAAGGAGTTCCGCAAACTCCACTGGATCATCATGGGGGCGCTTGCCTGCGCCCGCAACCGGGTTCTGATCATGACCCCCTATTTCATTCCCGACCGGCCCCTGGTTTCCGCCCTCATCACCACGGCCTTGCGCGGCGTCGATGTGGTACTCGTGCTTCCCGCCCGCAACAACCTTCCCTTTGTTCATTGGGCCAGTCGGGCCTATCTCTGGGAATTGCTGCAATTGGGGATAAAGATTTATTATCAGCCGCCACCGTTCGTTCATACCAAGCTCTTCCTGGTGGATGGCGTCTGGAGCCTCATCGGTTCGGCGAACATGGACCCCCGCAGCCTCCGGCTCAATTTCGAGCTTGACCTGGAGGTCTACGATGCCGACTTTACCCGCCAGTTGGAGGCGTATTTCATGGCCGCCGTGGCCTGTTCCCACCAGGTCACTCTGGCGGAGATGGATGCCCGCAGCCTTCCCGTCAAGGTGCGGGATGCCGCAGCCAAGCTGTTCTCTCCGTATTTATGAAATGTGTGGATTGAAAAAAAAAGAAGATAGGATTGTTGGAAGGAAAGACAGCCGGCGGGGAGGACCCGCCGGTTTATTTTTGTGATTTGAATTTATGCCGTTTACAGAAACGTTCGAATGTTCGTAAGTGACCGGTCCAGGTCCTCCTTGCTGTGGGCCTCGATGGTCCAGGCGGCTTGGGGGGCGTACTGTGCCATGAGCCGGAAGAAAAGGGCGAAGTCGATGTTTCCCTCGCCGACCGGGGCATGGTCGTCACGCCGGCCATGGTTGTCGTGGATGTGGGCTTCAGCGATGAAGCTTCCCAGCGTGGCAAACCATTCCTCCATTCCCACCTTGGTGAACAGGTTCCAGTGTCCCACGTCAAAGCAGTGCCGAAGCTGGGGAAGTGCCTCGAACAGCGCCTGAAGGGTGGACGGCTCCTCCTCGAAGATGTTTTCCACGGCCACGGTAAAGCCGATTTCCGCGGCACGGGGGAGGACCTCCTGCCAGGTGGCGATGCTGTGCTGAAGCCATTTGTCCTGACTTTCCCCGTACCGCCAGCGGTCGTACCCGGGGTGAAAGACGACAACCCTCGGCTTGAGATGGGCGGCTGCACCAAGCAGCTGGGCAAAGCGGTGGCGGGTGACGTCGCGGATGAGCCGCTCCACGGAGCCCGGGTTCAGGTCTATGAAAGGTGCGTGGATGGTGGTTGCAAGGCCGTTGCCGGCCAGGGTTGCAGCGATGGCTGCCAGTTCCTCGGGGATGAGGGTGTCGAGCATGTCGCCGGAGAAGAATACTTCCGGATTGACCCCTTTGGCGAGTACCAGCTCCAGGTTCTGTTGCAGGAATGAATAGGGAACGTGGACGAACAGTCGATCATTCATGGGGGGTCGGCTCTTTCCTGTGTTTTTTTATGACGTCGGTTGCGCAGTTGCTGCAACTGATCAACTGCTCCAGTTTCTGGATGGCCGCCGGCTCGCCGAGAACAATCAGGGTATCGTTAGCCTCCATCTTGGCGTGGGGATTGGGGTTGAACACCATCTTGCCGACGGCTTTCTTGATGCCGATGATGATGACGCCGGTTTCCTTGCGGAAGCCGGAGCTGACCAGGTTTTCCCCGGCAAAGCTCGACTCCGGCGGGATCAGGATTTCTTCCATCTGCAGTTCCAAGTGTTCTCGGCCGGTGGCGATCTCGATGAAGTCCACCACATTGGGGCGAAGGATTGCCTGGGCCATGCGGCCCCCGCCGATCACGTAGGGGGAGACCACCTTGTTTGCGCCAGCCCGCTTCAGCTTGATTTCCGACCCTTCCTCTCCTGAACGGGCCAGAATGAACAGGTCGGGATTGAGCCCCCGTGCGGTCAGGGTGATATACACGTTTTCCGTGTCGGACGTGACTACCGAGATGAGTCCCTTGGCCCGCTTGATTCCTGCCCTGAGCAGGGTTTCGTCCTCGGTGGCGTCCCCCCTGATGTGAAGGTACTCTTCCTGGTGCAGCTTCTCGTGGACCTCGGGGTGTTTTTCGATTACCAGGAACGGGAGGGGCTTGGCGGCGAATTCCTTGCAAATCAGGGCGCCGATGCGGCCGAAACCGCAGATGATATAGTGATCCTGAAGGGCATCGATCTTCTTTTCCACCTTTTTCCTCCCGATAATCCGCTGGAACTGTCCTTCGAACATGATCTGGGCAAGGCTCCCGACGATGTAGCCGAGGACGCTGACGCCGACCACAATCAGTCCCATGGTGAACAGCTTGCCGGCATCGCTCAGGTCGTGGACTTCCCTGAACCCCACCGTACCCAGGGTAATGACGGTCATGTAGAGGGCGTCGAGAAAATTCCACTTCTCGATCCCCATGTATCCGGTCACGCCGATGGTTATGAGCAGGACGAGTACGAAGAACGAAATTTTCAGATGCCGGACGGGATCCATGGAGCTCCTTTATGGTGGAACAGATTACTATCGGACGATGCAAAATTCAAGATAATTGCATGGTTTCGGTAGCGCTTAAACTCGACTGGAAGCCGGGTTTGCTAGAATATCTTGACAAATAATGTATACTGTATACAATTCATCTATCCTCATAAGGGGGAATTTATGAAGAAAAGCATTGAAAAGCACCTGACCCTCAGGGAGAAAATACTGGAAACAATCCGCGACGCCATCATGAGCGGAGGGCTGAAGCCGGGGGAGAAAGTAGCAGAACCCGAACTAGCGGAGAAGTTCGGCATCAGCCGGACACCGATACGCGAGGCCTTCCGGCAACTGGAGTCGGAAGGGTATTTGACGGTGATCCCCCGCAAGGGCGCGGTCGTGACGTCCTTTTCCCCGCGTGATGTGGAGGAGTTTTACGCCATAAAGAGCATACTGGAAGGGTATGCGGCACGTTGTGCGTGCGAAAAGCTTTTGGACAAGGATCTTGAAAAGCTTGACGCGATTAACAGCAAGCTGCGGCAGATGGCGGACGAAGGCGACATACGGCACTTCTTCAAGATACACAACGATTTTCACGATCTGTTCATCCGTGCGTCCGACAATGAAAAACTCCAGGAAATGATCTCCAATCTGCTCAACAAGTTTCAGCGTCTCCGCGTCGCTTCCCTGAGCCTCCCCGGCCGGATGCATATCTCGGTGCAGGAGCACGAGAAGATCATCGAGGCGTTCCGCAAGCGGAATGCCGATCTGGCAGAGAAGCTCGTGCGCAAGAATGCGGAGTACGGCGGCAAGGTGCTCATGCAGGGGAGTTCGCCCCTCAAGGCAGCGGAACGAAAGGCCGCCCTCCATATGGATATCTGATCGGAGGATGTCCTCAACGGCAATGCCTGGCGGGTTGTCGCCCTTTCCCGTGGAACGTTACCACACTATCCCCCGTTGCCATCCGGCGGCTAACCATTCAATCCCGCCCCGGACCGGGTGCGACAAGCCGAACTCCTGCCATTTACTATAGGTTTTATTCACTGAAGCACTATCCCTTGATCAACCACCCGCCGTGAGGAGCTTTTCGTGTCGGTTCTCAAGAACATTCCCAAAGTCGACAAGGTGTTGGTATGGCCCGGAGTCCAGGCGATTCTGATTGCTTACCCCCGCCCGGTGGTACTCAAAGGGGTGCGAACTGTCCTGGATTCTTTACGCCGGGAAGCCATGGAAGGAACGTCATTCGTTTTGCCGCCGGTGGAAACTATTGCATCCAGAATAGCTGCGGCGGTTGAGCGTGACACGTCTCTGAGCCTGAAGCGGGTTGTGAACGGCACCGGGGTGGTTATCCACACTAACCTCGGCCGATCCCCCCTGCCGGAAAAGGTTCGGGAGCAGCTTGACCGTATCGCTTACGGCTATTCAAACCTGGAGTTCGACCTGGAAGCAGGAGAGCGTGGGAGCCGCTATTCCCATGTGGAAGAGCTGCTCTGTGAGTTGACCGGTGCCGAAGCGGCACTGGTGGTGAACAATAATGCGGCCGCGGTCATGTTGGCGCTGGCAGCCATGGCCGTCGGCAAGGAAGTGGTGGTCTCCCGCGGCGAACTGGTGGAGATCGGCGGGTCATTCCGGATTCCCGACATCATGGGGCAGAGCGGAGCCTTGCTGCGGGAAGTGGGTACGACCAACCGGACCCACCCGGACGACTATCGTGCAGCTGTAACCACCGAAACCGCGCTGTTTCTCAAGGTGCATGCCAGCAACTTCGCCACGATCGGCTTTACCGCCGAGGTTACCGCACCCCGACTGGTGGAGCTCGGCAGGGACTATGGCCTGCCGGTCATGGCGGATGTGGGGAGCGGCAACCTCATCGATTTGGCCCGGTTTGGCATGGGTAGCGAGCCGACGATCCAGGAATTCGTCCGGGCAGGCATCGACGTGGTCACCTTCAGTGGGGACAAACTCCTCGGCGGTCCTCAGGCGGGGCTCATCGTCGGACGAAAGGCGTGTCTCGACCCGATGAAGAAACATCCACTGCTCAGGGCGTTCCGAATCGACAAACTGACCCTTGCGGCCCTGGAAGGGACCCTGGCCCTGTACCGGGACGAACGGCAGGCCCTTGCCTCCATTCCGACCCTGCGCATGCTCACGGTCACTTCTGCCGAACTGGCAGGCAAGGGGAGGCGAGTCATCCGGCTTCTGCGCCGAAACCTTCCGGCCGCGGTCGAGGTCACCCTGGTGAAAGGTGTTTCACAGGTGGGAGGGGGAGCCCTTCCCGGTCAGGAGCTGCCGACGTTCCTCCTGGCCATCCGAATGGCCGGTCTTTCCCCCCAGGAGCTGGAGGCCCGTCTGCGCACCGGTGCCGTGCCGGTTGTCGGCAGAATTGCCAAAGGGGAGTTCCTTCTCGACCTCCGCACCATCCTCGATGCTGATGTTCCACTCCTTCTTGCCGCACTCAAAGCGCTTGTTTGACATCGGCAGCTTGATGGCGAAATATCCCGGGTCGGTGTCCTCCTGCCCGTCTCCCTTTCGTCTTCGCGTTTTCTCGTACTCCCTTCAACACCGTCCGAACTTTGCCAAAGACTGATCAATTCAGTTAAATCACTGCCTGTTTGTTTGCCATACGTCCACGCAACGGAGTGAAATTCATGGGGGGGATGATAATAAAAGCTGGTTTTTTTTGTTTTATTTTGTATAATAAAACAGCTTTTTATATGAAGCGGGATTTTTTAATTGACCGGGAAAGTAACCGGTCGTTATAGTTGGGTGAGTTTTGTTTGATTTTTATGTATTGCGTCATTTCTGGTCGGCGCAACGACAGGGATCCGATTCATGAAAGTGATAGCGCTCATCCCCGCCGCGGGGATGGGAAAACGGATGGGTGCCGCCATCAACAAGCAGTACCTCCTCCTGGACGAAAAACCGATTGTTGCCCATACGATCGGAGTATTCGAAGCTCTTCCCGAAGTCGATGATATTTACGTCATTTCGCCGGAGGCGGAGATCCCCTTTTGCCGGGAGCAGGTGGTGGAACGGTACGGGTTCCGCAAGGTGCGGGGCATCGTAGCCGGCGGAGCGGAGCGGCAGCATTCTGTGCTCAACGGGTTGCGGGCCATTGACGGGACGCCGGACGACGGGGTCATCCTCATCCATGATGGCGTGCGGCCGTTCGTTCCTGTGTCGGTGCTGAAAAAGGCGATCCGGGTGGCACAGGAACATGACGGTGCCCTTGTGGCGGTGCCGGCCAAGGACACGGTCAAGGTGGTCGTTGACGGGGTCATCCGGGAAACTCCGCCGCGGGAGCAGCTCTGGCTCGCCCAGACCCCCCAGGCATTCCGCTACGGTGTGATCCGTGCCGCTCACGAAATCGCCGCCGCCGAAGGATACCTGGGGACCGACGACGCCTCGCTGGTGGAGCGCCTCGGGAAGGATGTCCATGTGGTCATGGGGGATTACCGCAATATCAAGATTACGACGCCGGAGGACCTTGTTCTGGCGGAAGCATTTCTTCGGTAAACGTGCCTTTTCCGCAATCTCTGCGTTGATCTTCAGGACCGCTTGTGCGGCGTAGCGCTGCTACGCCTCCGCGCAATCCTTCGATCGCCTTGACCTTGCGAAAAAATCGCGTTTACCACACATGAATACTGGATATAAATGCATTGGAGACGCATATGCGCATTGGTCATGGCTATGATGTGCACCGGCTGGTGGAGGGGCGGAAGCTGATTCTTGGGGGGGTGGACATCCCCTGGGAGAAGGGGCTTCTGGGGCATTCGGATGCGGATGTGCTGCTGCACGCGATCTCCGACGCCATCCTCGGCGCCATCGGCGAGGGTGACATCGGCCGGCACTTCCCCGATACCGACCCCCAGTTCAAGGGGGCCGACAGCCTCAAGCTGTTGGCCCACGTGATGGGGCTCGCCGACCGGAAGGGGTACCGGCTGGGGAATGTTGATGCCACCGTCGTTGCCCAGCGACCAAAGCTCGCCCCTTACATCCCGGCCATGCGGGAGAACATCGCTCGGGTGCTGGCCGCGGATGCGGACCGGATCAACGTCAAGGCGACCACCACCGAGGAACTCGGCTTCTGCGGCCGGGGCGAAGGGATTGCCGCCCATGCGGTGGCGCTTATGGAAGAAAAATAAATTCGCTGGAAGGTAGAAGAATCGATGAGTACACCCGAAACCGACGCTTCGAAACAGACAACCACGACCAACTTCATCCGCACCATCATCGAGGATGACCTGCAAAATGGCAGGCATAAGACGATAGCAACCCGCTTTCCGCCGGAACCCAACGGTTACCTCCATATCGGCCATGCCAAGTCCATCTGTCTCAACTTCGGACTGGCGCGGGATTTCGGTGGCCGCTGCCACCTTCGTTTCGACGACACCAACCCTGCCAGGGAAGAGATCGAATATGCTGAATCCATCAAGGAGAACGTCCGCTGGCTCGGCTTCGACTGGGGGGAGCACCTTTACTACGCATCCGACTACTTCGAGCAACTCTACCAGTGGGCAGAACAGCTCATCCGGCAGGGTGACGCCTATGTGGACGATCTGACCGCCGAAGAGATCCGTGCCCATCGAGGGACCCTGACCGAGCCGGGAACGGAGAGCCCCTACCGGAACCGCACCGTGGAAGAGAACCTCGACCTGTTCCGGCGGATGCGGGCCGGCGAGTTTGCCGACGGCGCCCGGGTGCTGCGGGCGAAGATCGACATGGCTTCACCGAACCTGAACCTGCGCGACCCGGTCATGTACCGGATCCTCCATGCTCCCCACCCCCATGCCGGCGATGCCTGGTGCATCTACCCGATGTACGATTACGCCCACGGCCAGAGCGATTCCATCGAGGGAATCACCCACTCCGTTTGCACCCTGGAGTTCGAGTCCCATCGACCTCTCTACGAGTGGTTTCTGGACCGGCTCGGCATCTATCACCCCCGTCAGTACGAATTCGCCCGCCTCAATCTGACCTACACGGTGATGAGCAAGCGGAAGCTCCTCCAGCTGGTTCAGGACGGTGATGTGGACGGCTGGGACGATCCGCGCATGCCGACCCTTGCCGGTCTCCGCCGGCGCGGCTACACCCCCGACTCCATCCGTACCTTCTGCGAGCGCATTGGCGTGGGTAAAAGCGACAGCTGGATCGATATGGGGGTGCTCGAGGAGTGCGTCCGCGACGACCTGAATGCCAACGCACCGCGCGCCATGGCGGTGCTTCGCCCCCTGAAGCTCGTCATCGTGAACTTTCCCGAGGGGGAAGTGGAGGAATTCACGGCGGCCAACCACCCCCAGCGTCCGGAGCTGGGGAGCCGTCAGATTCCCTTTTGCCGGGAGGTATATATCGAGCGGGACGATTTCATGGAAACACCGGTCAAGGGATTTCACCGCATGGCCCCCGGTCAGGAGGTGCGGCTGCGGTATGCCTACATCGTGAAATGCACGGAAGTGGTGAAGGACGGGGACGGGGATGTGGTGGAAGTGCGCTGTACCTATGACCCCGACACCCGTACCGGCGGACCGGCGGCCGGCCGGAAGGTGAAGGGGACTATCCACTGGGTATCGGTGCACCATGCCGTGACGGCGGAGGTGCGCCTCTACGACCGTCTCTTCTCCGTTCCCAACCCGGACAAGGGGGGGCAGGAATACAAGGCGTTCATTAACCCCCTCGCCCTGGAAGTGTTGCCCGCCGTCCGTCTGGAGCCGAGCCTGGCGGATGCGGCAGGGGAGAGCCACTACCAGTTCGAGCGGCAGGGGTATTTTACGGTCGATTCCCGGGATTCCGTCCCCGGCGTACCGGTATTCAACCGGACGGCCACCCTGCGCGATTCCTGGAGCAGGGAGCAGCAGTCCGCCTGACGCGCCTGTAGGGACAGCGTTCATGCATGGCGTTACGGCGAGAGGAAGAGGCCATGCCCCGTACCATCCTTCTGGTCCATACCAATGAGGCCCTCGGGCGCTTCCTGACCGTTCTGCTCAAGCGGGACGGTCACGAGATCATACCTGCAGGATCCATGAAAGAAGCGCTGCGGGCGGTACAGACGACGGCACCGAACGTGGTGGTCATCGAAGACGGTTGTCCGGAGATTTCCACCGTCGATCTGGTGCAGCGGCTGCAGCGTGGGAAGGAGGGGGAGCGCCTTCCCATCATCGTCATTTCCGCAGACCCGGCGATGGAATACGAATACCCCAATGTATTCGATTTCCTTCTCAAGCCGATTGACGTGAACCGGCTTCGCCAGAATCTGGCTCTCCTCTCACGGGGGGGGCGCAAACGGGTACCGCCGGCGCGGCTGGGGCATCTGACGGAGGAGGAGAGCAGTCTTTACTGCGACTACCTCCTGACCCACAGTGGTCTTCATTTCGAACGCCGCAACCTGAAACTCCTGGAGCGGGGGATAACCAGCCGGATGACCGCCATCCACTGCGCCTCGTACCGGGACTACTTCGATTACCTGACCGAATACGGGGAGAGCCGTCAGGAGCTGCAGAAACTCCTCCAGCATCTGACTGTCGGCGAAACCTACTTTTTCCGCTATCGGGCCCATTTCGAAGCCCTCCGTCAACTGGTCGGCGGCGAACTGGCCGGGAAGCCGCTCCGTATCTGGTCGGCCGGTTGTTCCACCGGCGAGGAGCCCTACTCCCTGGCCATGACCATCATGGAGGCCCTTCCCGACTGGCGCAAGCGTGACATCAGAATCCTGGCCACGGACATCAACAACCGTTCGCTGCAGCGAGCCCGGGAAGGGGTATACCGCCCCTGGTCCCTGCGGGCCATGGAACCACGGTATCTGGAACGATATTTCAACCGGGTCGGCGACAGCTACCTCATCCGCGACGAGGTGAAGCAGCTGGTGGAGTTTTCCCATCTCAATCTCCAGACGACTGCGTTCCCCCAGCCGAACGGCCCGTTTCGGGAACTGGATGTGATTTTCTGCCGCAACGTGACCATCTACTTCACCCTTGCCACGACCCGGCAGATTATCGACAAGTTTGCAGCCACCCTTGCCCCGGGAGGGCACCTGTTCCTCGGCCATGCAGAGGCCCTTTCCCAGATTTCTACCAAGTTCGAGCGGGTGAGCCGGGAGAGCGGATTTTATTACCGTAAAAAGTCTCCGTCGGCTGTGGTTGCATTGCCGACGGCGAAGCCTCAGAAGCCCCGGCCGGTGAAAAAAACGGTTTTGCCCCCCCGGCCAGCAGCACCGCGCTCCTTGAAGGTGCCGGTGCCGGTTCCTCAGCCAGCGGTGGTGCCGACGCCGGAAGAGCTTTACCGGCAGGCCCGGGAACTCTTCGATGCGGAGAATTTCAGCGGAGCGGAGACGCTGCTTGCGGATGTCCTGCGGCAAGAGCCCGACCATCTGGATGCCCTGGTCATGAAGGGATTCGTCTTTGCCAACAGAGCCCAATTCCAGGAGGCGCTGGCCCTGTGCGACGAGGTGTTGGCGAGGAACGACCTCCATCCCGAGGCCTATTTCCTTCGAGGGCTGGTTCTGGAAATAGAGGAGCAGTTGCCGGATGCGCTGGTCGAATACCGCAAGGCACTTCTCCTCAGCATGGACTTCATCATGCCCCACTACTGCATGGGACGGCTCTACTTCCGTCTGGGGCGGGAGCGTGATGGGATGCGGGAATTCCGCAACTGCCTCAGGCTCCTGGAACATTCGCCCGACGGGAACGTGGTTCCTTACGGAGGCGGGCTGTCGCGGGAGGTGTTCATGGAGCGGGTGAGGATGGAACTGGCGCGTATCGCTTAAACGAAAAGCGTTTTTCGGGAGAGTTCGACCATGGGTGAGGAAAACAGGGCCGGTTACAACATCGATGGCATCCTCAAGGAGATGCGTGATGAGTACTGGCAAGGACTGGAAGCGGTGGAGGAGGCGTTAGAGGAGCAGCTGGAGTGCGTCACGTTCGCCCTCGGGGGGGAAACCTACGCCTTTGAAACCATCCATGCGGCGGAGGTGCTGCGTATTCCGCGGCTGGTGAAGATCCCCAAGGTGCAGGAATTGATCGTCGGGGTATTCAACCTCCGGGGGGAGATTGTCGCCGCCATGGATATCCGGCCTCTCCTGGGGCTCCCCCAGCTCCCCTTCGGCCCGTCGGGACGGATTATCGTGGTGAAGGGGGAGAAGTTCCACACCGGCCTCCTGGTCGAGTCGATCAAGGGGGTTGCGGCACTTCCCCTCGACACCTTCGAGGTGGCGGTCAAATCCCTGAGCGGTGCCCAGCGCGATTATCTGCGCGGTCAGCTTCAGCTTTCCGACGGTCTGGTGATACTGCTCGACATCGGGCGCCTGCTTGCGGCACCTGAAATCGTGATCGACCATGGCTGACGGGATCCTCTTATGTCCCATTATTCGCAGACTCACCATTCGCAATCCCTTTGGTAAGGAGTGATTATGTTCAATAAACTGTCAGTCAAGATTGCCGGAATTCTCATCATGGTCATGATCGTCATCATGGCGATCTTTACCGTCTACTTCGTCCGGTCGCGCAGCGTGTCCATGGAGGAGGAACTCCTCTCCAAGGGGCGTATGGAGGCCCTGACCGGTGCCAAGCTGATGGAGCGAATTCTGGATGATGCCATCGCAAGCGGCCGCTTCACGGCGGAGGATATCTTCGATACGAACTACGTGCCGATTCCCGGCACCGACCCGCAGAAATTCCATACCAAATACGATACCTACCTGGACAAGACCATCCAGGAACTGGAGGACGAGTACCTGAAGGACGACCAGGTGGTTTTTGCCGTCCTGGTGGACCGGAACGGTTATCTCCCGACCCATAACACCAAGTATTCCAAACCTCTCACGGGGGACAAGGAGAAGGACAAGGTAGGCAACCGGACCAAGCGTCTGTTCAACGACGAGGTGGGGCTGAAGGCCGCCAAGAATGAACAGGAGCTCTTCAAGCAGGTCTACTCCCGGGATACGGGAGAACGGATGTGGGACATCTCTGCGCCGGTATTCGTCAACGGCAAGCACTGGGGGGGATTCCGCATCGGATTTTCCATGGAAAAGACCGACAAGAAAATTGCCGCGCTCCGCACCCAGATCATCGTTGCCATGCTCATCATGCTTCTGGTTGCGAGCCTGACGATCTACCTCGTGGTGAGCTTCACCGTCCGTCCGCTCCTCCGTCTGACCCAGGTGGCCCGGCGAATTGCCGACGGCAACCTGGACGAAACGATACCGATCGAAAGCAACGACGAGATCGGGACCCTGGCCGAGGCGTTCAACAAGATGACCAACGTCATCGTCAAGAACCTGAAGGGGGAGATCGAAAAGACGAACCGTCTCGTTGCGTCCATCAAGGAGGCTATCATCCAGCTTTCCAGCTCGGCCAATGAGATGATGGCCATCAGCGCCCAGCAGTCGGCGGGGGCGACCCAGCAGGCGACGGCGGTGCAGGAGGTGTCTACCACGTCCGAGGAGATCGCCATCACTGCCAAGCAGATCACCGACAATGCCAAGTCGGTGGAGTCGATGGCGGAGGAGACCACCCGGAGCTGCATGGCGGGTACGGGGGATGTGAGTAACGCCATTGAGGGGATGGCGAATCTCAAGAGCCAGGTTCAGAGCATCGCCCACAGCATGCTGCAGCTAGGGGACAACAGTCAGAAGATCGGTGGTATCGTCGAGATCATCGACGAGATCAGCGACCAGACGAACCTGCTGGCGCTGAACGCTGCCATCGAGGCTGCCGGTGCCGGGGAGGCGGGTAAGCGCTTTGCCATCGTGGCCCAGGAGGTGCGACGCCTGGCGGAACGTACTGTTGAGGCGACGCGGCAGATCAAGGGCCTCATCGAGGAGATTCAAAAAGCGACCAACAGCACCATCATGGTGACGGAAGAGGGGACCAAAGGAGTGGATTCGGCAGCGACCCTGGTGGACAAGGTCCAGCTGTCGTTTGGCAACATTATCGGCATGGTAGAAGAAACGGCCCGTTCCGCCAAGGAGATTACCCTCTCTACCCAGCAGCAGACCTCGGCCTGCGAGCAGATGGCGGAAACCATGGCGGAGGTGCGGGATGTAGCCCAGCAGGTAGCGGGGAGCGCCCGGGAGACCGAACAGTCCATCAGGGAGATCATGGGGCTTACGGAGAGACTGAAGGACCTGGCGGAGGAAGAGGGATAACGTGTCCAGCAAGTACCTCGACATCTTTCTCCGCGAGGCCGACGAGCACCTGACGTCCCTCCAGGGTGGGGTCTTGCGGCTGGAGAAGGAACCGGCCAACAAGGTTCTCATTCATGAGCTGCTGCGGAACGCCCATACCCTCAAGGGATCGGCCCGTATGCTCGGGTTCGAGGGGGTCAGCAACGTCGCCCACCGCCTGGAGGACCTGCTCAAGGAGATGGAGGAGGGGGAGCGGGAGGTGGACGAGAGGGCAATCGACATCCTGCTGCGGGGGAGTGACGCCATGGCCCGGCTGGTCGATGCCCTGGCCAAGGGGGAGCCCCCTTCCTTCGTCGTGGAGGATTTCCTGGCCGCCCTTGACCGGGGGGATGTGCCGGAGATCGCCATGCAGGGACCGTCCTGCAAGGAAGAAGACGGATTCGGCGATACGGTGCGGGCCCGGGTCAAGACGCTGGACAGCCTGGTGAACCTCCTTGGCGAACTGATCATCAACAAGAAGCGGCTTGAATCGAGGGTAAGCTCACTGAAGTTCCTCGTCCGCGGCGACGGCGGTCCGCCGTCGCTCCGGGAACTGGGGCAGTTCCAGCGGGAGTTGGAGGATGACGTCCTCTACCTCGACTATCTCATCCAGGAACTGCATGGTGAGGCAATGGAGCTGCGCATGCTCCCCCTGCGCACCATAACCGACGGATTCCAGCGGCTGGTGCGGGACCTGGCACGGGATCAGGGGAAAGAGGTAGACCTGGCCATCGACGGTGACGGTATCGAACTTGACCGGGTCCTTCTGGAGAGCCTGAAGCCCATGTTTCTCCACATGCTCACCAATGCCGTCGATCACGGCATCGAGCTCCCCGACGAGCGGAAGGGGCACGGCAAGCCGGGGAAGGCGACCATCAGGATCAGCGCCCGCCACGAGGGGGACAGCGTACAGATCCTTGTCCGGGATGACGGGCGGGGCATGGACCCGGCCCGGATCAAGCAGGCGGCGCTGCGCCGTGGGGTGATTGACAAAGAAGAGGCGGAACTCCTGGGGGACGAGGAGTCCCTGTACCTGACCCTGCGCCCCGGTTTTTCCACGAGCGAGATAGTAACCGACGTTTCCGGGCGGGGGGTAGGCCTGGACGTGGTTCAGAAAAACCTGGAACGGGTCAAGGGGACCCTATCCCTCCGGAGCGTTGTCGGCGCCTGTACCGAGATTACCCTCCAACTCCCCCTGAGCCTTTCAGTTGTCGAAGCCCTCCTCGTGGCCTGCGGCGGGGAATGCTATGCCGTTCCGGTGAGCTACGTGCTGGAAACCATCAAGGTCCGCAGCGAGGACATAGTCACCGTGGGTGGCAAGGAGGTCGTTGCCCTGCGCGGTACCACGGTGCCACTGGTTTCTCTGTCGTCCTTGTTGGGGCTGCCGGCGCGGAAGGAACTTCTGGAGACGGGCAAGGTAACGGCGGTCGTTCTCAAGCTGCGGGAACAACTGCTTGCCTGCACTGTCGATCGCCATCTGGGGAGTGGCGAGATTGTGGTGAAGCAATTGGGAGCCCAGATGAAGCGGGTCACCTTCGTGTTCGGCGCCACGATCCTGGGGGACGGTGATCCTGCCCTGATCCTCAGCGTTCCCGATCTTTTCGCTCATGCCGAGGGGGCGACGACTACCGGCTTCCGTGGGGCCTTCGCGGAACAGGAGGCGGCACGGGTGCGGGGCCGCATCCTGGTGGTGGACGATTCCATCACCACCCGAACCATGGAACGAAGCATCCTGGTGAGCCATGGCTATCAGGTGGAGGTAGCGGTTTCGGGAGAGGATGCGCTGGAGAAGGTGGCCGGGGTCCAGTTCGACCTGGTGGTCTCCGATGTAGAGATGCCAGGCATAAACGGGTTCGAACTGACTCGGCAACTACGGGTACTGGACACCTACCGGGAGGTGCCGATAATCATCGTCTCTTCACTCTCCCGTGACGAGCACAAACGCCAGGCGCTGGAGGCGGGGGCGCAGGCCTACATCGTCAAGGGGAGTTTCGACCAGGGGACACTCCTTGACACGGTTGAGTCGCTCATAGGATGAAGTGCGATAGTCTGTTTTCAATGTTGTTTTCGTCGTGGTTGGACAGCCTGGCTTCGCGTGTCGGCCATGGAGCGGTAGGAGAAATGGGGACGTGACGGACTTATGATCAAGGTACTTCTGGCAGACGATTCGCCTTTGGTGCGGGCGGTCCTGAAGGATATTTTCGCCGCAACCGGCGACATCCGGGTGGTCGGGGAGGCCGCCGACGGACGGGAGGCGGTGGAACTTGCCGCGCAACTGCATCCGGACCTGATCGTGATGGATCTCATGATGCCGGTTCTCGACGGCCTGGCTGCCATTGAGGAGATCATGTCCGGCTCACCGGCGCCTATCCTGGTTCTGTCGGGGACCCTGGACGACCGTGAGGTGAACCGGGCCTTTGCCGCCATCAAGAAAGGCGCCCTGGACGTCATGAGCAAGCCGGACGGAGGTGGCCTTGCCAATCCATCGGAGTTTAGTGCCGGCATTATAGAGAAAGTCCGGCTTCTGGCACGTATCAGGGTCATACGTCGCCCGTCACGGACCCGGGAGCAACCGGTTCCCGTCCCCCTGGCAGGGGGGAGGAAGATTCTCGCTATCGGGGCCTCCACCGGCGGGCCAAAGGCGGTTATGAGCATCGTCAGAAATCTCCCCGCCGACTTCCGGGGGGCCGTCCTGATCGTGCAGCACATTGCCAGCGGTTTTGACCGGGGGTTTGCCCAGTGGCTCGACGGGGAATGTCCGCTCAAGGTGAGGCTTGCCGCCGAGGGGGACGTGCTGAAGGAAGGATTGGTCCTCGTTGCCCCCACCGACTGTCACCTGATGGTGGCCGATGGGCGGGTCCGGCTGACTTACGGACCGCCGGTCAACTGCTGTCGCCCGTCCATCGATGTGATGTTTTCGTCGCTGGTCCCCCGGGGAGGGCAGGTGGTCGGCGTTCTCCTCACCGGCATGGGGAAGGATGGTGCCCAAGGGCTGCGCAGTATCAAGGAGCAAGGTGGGGCGACGATCGTGCAGGACGAACAGAGCTGCGCGGTCTTCGGTATGCCCAAGGCGGCGATTTCACTGGCGGCTGCAGATCGGGTATTGCCGCTGGATACAATCCCCGCCGCCATAATTAAACTGTTTGCGAATTCGACGGAGGAATAGATATGGCACAGAAAAGGATTCTCATTGTAGATGACAGCGAACTGGTGCTGGTCATGGCAAAGGACCCCCTGGAAGCGGCCGGTTACGAAGTATTCACCGCCTCCAGCGGCATCGAGGCCAACAGTTACATCTTCTCTCCCCGCAAACCGGACCTGATCATCCTCGATGTCATGCTCCCCATGCTCGATGGGAACAAGAAGGCCAAGCTGCTTCGGGAAAAGGAGTTCAGCCGGGAAATCCCGATTCTTCTCCTCTCGTCGAAAAGTGAGGAAGAGCTGCGCCACATGGTTACCGAGTCCGGGGCCGACGGTTTCATCCGGAAACCGTTCACCAGTGACGGGATTGTTGCCAGGGTCAGGGATATTCTCGGGTGATTTGCGAACCCTTTTCGCCGCAAGCCCTCTCTATGTCGCTGCCGGTCTGGTCGGGGCTGGAAATCGCTTCACATGGGGGGAGCGTTGTGGTAAAAAACGGAGTTGGCAGTCAATTCCCCTGTGAGGATTTTCATGGCATTGCGAGTTTATAACACCCTCTCCGCCCGGAAGGAGGAGTTCGTCCCGCTCACGCCGGGTGAGGTGAAGATGTACGTCTGCGGGGTCACGGTCTACGACCACAGCCACATCGGCCATGCCCGGGCCAACGTGGTGTTCGACGTGATCTACCGTTATCTGCGCACCCGCTATGCGGTTACCTACGTACGGAACTACACCGACATCGACGACAAGATCATCAACCGGGCCAACAAGGAAGGGGTGACCTACGACGTCATTTCCGAACGCTACATCAGGGCGTTCGACGAGGACATGGAACGGCTGGGGCTGGTCAAGCCGACGATCGAGCCAAAGGCTACGGAGCATATCGGCGAGATCATCGCCATCGTCCAACGGCTCATCGACAAGGGTTTTGCCTACCCCGCGGGGGGAGACGTCTATTTCTGCGTGGAAAAGTTCGATTCCTATCTGAAGCTCTCCAAGCGTAACCTGGACGAGATGCAGGCGGGTGCCCGGATCGAGGTGGACGAACGGAAGCGACACCCCATGGATTTTGCACTCTGGAAGGAAGCCAAGCCGGGGGAGCCGTTCTGGGACTCCCCTTGGGGGAAGGGGCGCCCGGGGTGGCACATCGAGTGCTCGGCCATGAGCATGAAATACCTGGGGGAGAGCTTCGACATCCATGGCGGCGGCAAGGATCTGATCTTCCCCCACCACGAAAACGAGATTGCCCAGTCGGAGGCCGCCAACGGCAAGCCTTTCGTCAAATACTGGCTGCACAACGGGTTCGTCAACATCAATGCGGAGAAGATGAGCAAATCTCTGGGGAACTTCTTCACCATCAAGGAGGTCCTGGAAAAATACGACCCGGAGGTGCTCCGCTTCTTCCTCCTTTCGGCCCATTACCGTTCCCCACTCGATTTTTCCGACCAGAATCTGGCCGAAGCAGGGGCGGGGCTGGAACGGATTTATTCGGCACTGGCGGCGATAGCGCGGTTTGACGGAGAGATGGCAGGGGATGATGTCCCCGCCGGGACAGAGGCGGAGCGGGAACTGCACGAGAAGCTGGGCGGGTTCATGGGCCGGTTCGAGCAGGCGATGGACGATGATTTCAATACTGCCCAGTCCCTCGGTATCGTGTTCGAACTGATCCGGGCGGTGAATCGGGTGCTGACGGAAGACGGCGGGGAATCTGTTGCCGCCCGTGCCATGTTTGCGGCGGTGCGGAAGGCGGTCGCAGGGGTTGGCGAAGTGCTGGGGGTGTTTACCTCGGAGCCAGGCGCATATCTGGAGCGGATCAAGGGGCGAAAGGTGGCGGGGATGGAGATGTCAGCCGCCGAGATAGAGCAGCTCATCGAGGAGCGGGCAGCCGCTCGCGCGGCGAAGAACTTTGCGCGAAGCGACGAAATCCGGGATTATCTCCTCTCCCGGAGCATCCTCCTCCTGGACGGTCCCCAGGGGACGACCTGGAAGGTGAAGTAGAGCGATTCTCGTTGTATCTCGCCTGAAAACAAGAAAGGGCCGCACTCATGCCGTGCGGCCCTTTCTTTGTTCTCATTTCAAGCGGCGCGCTGGCTGATGGCATCTCCGTCGATACGGGTCTTGAAAAGGTCCATCGCCTCCCGCATGATGTCGGAGACGCTCTTGTGGGTGGATTGCATGATCATCTGGAGGGTTTCTCTCTCTTCGTCGCTGATTCGCATGGAAATTACGTTGTACCGGGGGTTCTCTCTCATTCTGCCCATTGTTTCCTCCTTCGTATGTCCCTATTGGTAGTGTTTGTTTTTGTCGAATACACCATATAATGCCATATGCGTGCCAATTTTATTTATTGGCTGTTTGGCTCGTAACATACCGTAAATAGGGAGTATTTAAGGATTAAATGTGGTTAATTGTGGGGAGGGGAGGTTAAGTGTGTGCCGTGGGTGGCACAGGTGTGCCCAAGATTGCACACTAAAGGGTGGTTGATATCTCGGAAAGCAGTGCTTTGCCTCCCTGTCCCTTGAGTCCGTACTTGTCCAGGAGACGATAGAACGTCCTGCGGGGGATGTTTGCCAGTTTTGCCGCCTTTGACACATTGCCGCCGGATTCGGCCAAATAGCGCTGGATGAGGTGTTTTTCGGTTCGGGTGACCTGTCGCTCCCGTTCCGCCTTGAAGGATGCCTTGGTGTTGATGATGAGCGCAGGGCCGTCGGCGTAGTTTTCGGTAAAGATGGTGGGGAGGTTCTCCAGTCGGATGATGTCGTCGTGGGTCAGGACCGCTGCCCGTTCGATGATGTTCTGCATCTCCCGAATGTTTCCCGGCCAGGGATACTGGAGCATGGCCTTGATGGCCCGCTCCTCGATGGCGACAATCTTCTTGTTCAGTTTGGTGCTTGCCTTTTCCAGGAAATGGTGGGCGAGGAGCGGAATCGACTCGACCCGGCTGCGGAGGGGGGGCATGGTGACGGCGAAGACATTGAGGCGATAGTAGAGGTCCTCCCTGAACCACCCTTCCCGGACCCCTTCCTCCAGCTTTTTGTTGGTGGCGGCGATGAGGCGTATGTCGACTTTTTTGGACGCTGTTCCCCCTACTGGCCGCACTTCTCCCATATCGAGGACGCGCAGAAGCTCTGCCTGCAACTTGGGTGTGATGTCGCCGATTTCGTCGAGGAAAATGGTGCCTCCGTCGGCTGCCTCGAAGAGCCCTTTCTTGTCCCCAATGGCGCCGGTGAAAGACCCTTTTTTGTGTCCGAACAGCTCGCTTTCCAGGAGGGAGTCGGTGATGGTTGTGCAGTTGACCGTGACGAGCGGTTTGTCATTCCGCTTGCTGTAGCGGTGGATGGCCCGTGCCGTGAGCTCCTTGCCGGTACCCGATTCCCCGCGGATGAGGACGGTGGTGGGGGTGGGGCCGACCTGCTTGATAAGGTCGAGGACTTCCAGGGTTTTGCGGTCGGTGCCGACGATGAATTCGTCGCCGTACTCCTGGTCCAGTTCCCGTCGTGCCAGCTCGTATTTCTGGATCAGGCGGCCGCGGTCTTCTTCCAGTTGTTGCAGGGTGTAAGGGAGGCACATTTCCAGATTGGCCAGCCCCTGATGCACGGCAACCGCATAATCACGACAGGTGCGGTAACCGCAGGCACGGCAGTCGAGCTCGTCCTTCGGAGTGAATTTGTTGGTGCTCTGGAGGATTTTCCTGACGTCATCTCCCCGTGGCACGTCCAACTTGGACGATTTGTTGACGAAGGCTCTGGCGAGGTTCGGTCGTTTCTGCTGGTGCAGATAGTGAAGAGCCGTAGCGTAGGGGACGGCACGTTTGAAGTGGGAGATGACCAGGTTGCGCTTGTAGAGGCCGGTCAGTTCCTTGTTGCGACCCGGGCTGCCGATGCAGCCATCGTAGCAGAACCTGACATCGGCAATGCGGGGATTGATCCGGCCGCTTGCCAGGTCGCGGATGATTTCCATGACGTTTGCTTCCCCCTCGGCGGTGATGATCTCACAGTCCAGGGGATCGGTGGCGATGGAAAAGGCCTTGAAGGTCCCTTCGGAGATGGGGAAGATGCGACCAAGGCGGGGCTCCATGCCGTCAAAGGGCTCTTCCTTGAGCGAAGGAACCCCGATTTCCCGGTTGCGGAACATTCCTTCCAGCTCCCGGTAAGTGAGGACGATATCGATGGCGCCGCCGGTTTCGTCGGCCTGGGCTTCGAATTTGCCGGCGATGCAGGAGCTGATGTACACGACCTTGGTTTCCGGACCGCAGGTTTCCTTGAGGAATCTCCCCATCGCCACCATGGGGGAAACGGTGCCGACCAGGTTCTTGATAAGTTTCGGGTAGTGCCGCTCGATCAGATCGACGACGGCCGGACAATGGGACGAAATGAGGGGATGGGGCGCCTGTTCAATGGCCCTTGCATAGTTTTCCGCGATCAGTTCAACACCGTACGCTCCTTCATGGACTTCGGCGAAACCGAGCCGCTTCAGGCCGGCTGCCAGTTGCCCCGGTGAAACATAGTGGAAAAAAGCGGGAAACGAGCTGCCGAGCACGGCGATGACCCGTTGTCCCGAGGCGAGAAGCTGATTGGTGACCTCTACTTTGTCGCAGACGATCTTGGCTTTCTGGGGGCAGTTGCTCAGGCAGTTGCCGCAGCCGATGCAGCGATCGAAAATGATGTCCGTATAGCTCTGGTCCACCTTGATGGCCTTGACCGGGCAGCTGCGGACGCAGGAGTAACATTTGCGGCACTTGTCCTTGACGGTTACGATCGGTTCCATGTTCCCCCGGAAATAAAACGAGCAAATTTTTTTCCCACCATACCCTAAAAATAGGCAATGTGCAAGTAATGGCACACTGATCTGTATCTGTGCCAGATGTGGCACGCTCGCGGGTAAAAAAACACCCTAGCGACTAGGAGGGCAAGTCAGCTAGGGCATAATGAGAGTCTCGCGACTCTCGCAACTCTGTGTAATTTTATTATACTCCCCTTCTGGGGTTTGACAAGTGAAAAAATTGGCTAACTAACTAAAATTATGGATATTTAACGATTGCCCGCCAATCGTGGTCGTGTGGTTGGGATGAGGAATCAATGACACAACAGACGGCTATTGTCGGATTGTATCGGTGGCAGGATTATGGTATAAAAGCCTTAATACTGCTGGAGGAGGATGCTAAGCCTATGGACCTGAATCTGGAAGAACAGAAACTCCTCGCTGACTTCAGGCGGCTTGATGACACTGGCAGGCAGGAGCTCCTGAGGCTTGCCAGCCTGCTCGTGAACAAAAGTCATGTCCTGGGCGTTGAAGAGTCGGCGCCCGCGAGTAACCAGTGCAACCTCCCTTCCCGGGAAAAACGGCCGGAAACCAGCAAAGAACCCATTTTTACCGAATGATCACGAATTGTTCGCAATAGTTTTGGCTACCTGCATCCGACGCCGACCTCACCCGTAAGGAATTCCCTCTATGAAGGCTTTTTGGCGTTCCATCCCCCGGCTGTTCCTCGCCTTGTTCATTTTTCAGCAGGCCTCCTTCGTTGCTTTTGCAGCATCAACGTCACCTCTGCCCCAGGTTCCCCTCGGAGAGCGCTGGTTCAGTGTCAGCATGAACGGAGAGCGGACAGGATTTTCCCGTCTTGCGATCAATGCCATGTCAGAAGGATACAGCATTTCCTGCGAAGGGAGTGTCAAGATGCTGGTGCTCGGGTTTTCCCGGGAGGCATCATCTCGGGAAAGCTACCGGGTGGCGCGGGATCTGACGCTTAAGTCATTCGCCGTCTCCCAGACGATCGACGGAAGTCCCCTGCAGGTTTTCGGCGAGAGGACCGCAAGGGGGGTCAAAGTGGTCGTCGAAACGGCGGGGAGCCGGAAGGAGAAGTTCATCAAGACGAAAGTGCCGGTCTATCCCATGGCCGCCCTGAATCTCCTCCCCCTTCTGCAGGGGACACCGCCGGGAAAAACCATTCACGTGACGGTGCTGGATGTTGAGTCGGTGAAAATCAAGTCAGTGGATATAATGGTCATTGGCCGGGAACCCCTTCCCACGGGGGGAACGGCCATCCATCTGCGCAATGACCTCTACCCTTTCGTGGACAATGATGTCTGGGTTGACGACGCGGGAAATACGGTGCGGGAATCGGTGCGCAACGATCTGATCGTGACCGAGCCCGAAGATGCAGCCAGTGCCGCCCGTTTTCTTGCCGAGTCCGCCGTGGCGAAACGCGACCTGATCCTCGATTTTAGCCTCATCAGGGTTGCCACTCCGGTCGATCGGCCGGCTGACGTGCGGCGGCTGGTGGTCGAGCTGGCGGCCTTGCCGGCCGGTTTTACGCTGCCGGTGGGGGGCGGGCAGACGGTTGTGCGAGGGGATGACGGTCGGGCAGTTGTGACAGTTGAGCGTGGAGCTGGAACAGCCGGGGAAACGACAGGTGTTCAGGATCATTCCGTCTATCTGCAGGAAACCGAGCGAATACTCTCCAACAGCCGGGAGATCCGGGGGCTGCTTCCCGAAATCATCGGCGCTGAGCAGTCACCGCGCGGCAAGGTGGACCGGCTGGTGCGGTGGGTCGCCGCAAATGTGGGGGAAGCGGTGACCGACAGCTACTCTCCCCTGGAGACACTGGCGATCCGCAAGGGGAATTGCCAATCCCATGCCCGGCTTTACGCCTCCCTTGCACGGGCTGCCGGTATCCCGACCCGTTTCGTCTCGGGGCTGGTCTATGTTTCCGGAAAAGGATTCCTTTACCACAGCTGGGCGGAGAGCTTTGCTGGTGATTGGCTGGCGGTGGACCCTACTTTTGCACAGGTCCCGGCCGATGCCACCCACATCAAGTTGGTGGAGGGGGATTCGCCGGAAGAGATGGCCGCAATTGCGGGGATAGTGGGGAAAATTTCGGCGCGGATCGTGGAGCAGCGCTACTGATTGGGCGCGAGACTTCGACCTGACAGATGCGTTATGTCGTGCGTGGGAACTCCCGAGCGTAGGCCTTTACCAGTTTTTCCACCTGTCGTTTTACGTCGGCACGCCATGGTCCGACCGCAACCAAATTGAGGTTTTCCGGCGCGAACAGGGCTCCTGCAATGGACCGGATTGTCGCTGCATCGACGGCGGCTGCTTCGGCCCGGTCCTCTTCAGTATTCCGCACCATTCCCATCAGTTCTCCCCATCCGTAGCGCACCTGCATCTCGTAGGTGGAATCCCTGCTGTACTCAAGGTCGAAAAAATATCCCTGACGAACCCGTTCCAGTTCCGGGGGGGGGACATCCTCCCGTGCGAGGCGTTCCGTTTCTTCCAGCACCCGAGCGACCGCTTGGGGGAGGTTTTCGGGCGCGGTGGAAAGTTCTATGGCGAAGCCGCCCGTTTCCTCGTAGGCGGAGATGGACGCATCCACCGCGTAGACGATCCCCAACTCCTCCCGCAGTGCGAGATGGAGACGGGAGCTGCCACCTCCGCACAGGATGCGCCTCAACAGACGGGTCGGCATGATGCGCCGGTCCTGGCGGGCAAAACCGCGGAAGGCGAGTTGCAAGTGGACCTGGCTGTCCGAATCCTTGACGAAGAAAGATGCCGCACTCTTCTGATTCCCCGTTGCGGGCTCGGCTCCGGGCGCTGTCGCACCCTGCCAGTCGCAGAAAGCTGAAGCACAGGCGTCAAATACCTGCTCGGCCTCAATGGCGCCTGCAGCAACCACTACGGCGTTGGACGGCACATAGTAGCGGGCCAAATGGCTCCGCAGTTCATCGATCGTGAAGCCTGCGATGGTATCCAGATAGCCGATGGTCGGCATCCCCAGTGGCTGGTCGGGCCAGAGCATGCGGCTGGCCAGATTGTGGGGATTGATCTCTTCTCCCCGCTCATTGATGTCTTCCAGCGCTTCCTCGGTGATGATCCGCTTTTCAACTTCAAGGCCGGCCAGGGTCGGCCGGAGCAACATGGTGGAAAAGAGCCGGAATCCCTCGGCCACATGCCGGGGATGAATGCGGGTATAGTAACAGGTGGATTCCTCGTCGGTGGCTGCATTGACGTTTCCCCCGAGGGCCTCGAAGGCGGTTTCCAGTTCAAGGGAGGTGGGGTGCTCGGAGGTGCCGCGGAACAGCATATGTTCGAGGAAGTGGGCGAGGCCGGCCGTGGTACGGCTGTCGTTGCGGCCGCCGACCTTGAGGTAGACGGCGATCTCGGCACTGTGGAGATGGGGCATTTCTACCGCCACCACCCGCAGACCGTTGGGGAGGGTTGTGGAACGGCTGGTTATCATGGATATCCTTTCGAAGGACTAAAAAGTGCATCTATACGTAAGGGTTCCTGTGTGGCCGCACGGCCTCTACTCGACATCCTTTGTTCAACTTTGGGCCAGCATGCTTGCCCCTGCGAGTGTCAGCCAGGCGACCGTCGCGTAGCGGGCCAGCTTGCCGGTCAGAACCAGAACGGAAAAGCGCCGGAACCCGATCTGCAATATTCCCCCCACCAGGCAGAGGGGGTCGCCGACGATCGGCAGCCAGGACATGAGGAGAGACCAGGAGCCGTAGCGGCTGTAAAAGCGTTCAGCCTTTATCTTAGCGGCGGTGTCGATGTGCAGCACTTTTTCAGTCAGCCAAGGTCCGCCGTACCTGCCGATAAGGTAGGTGGTGCAGGCTCCCAGGGAGTTGCCGATAGTGGCGACCGCAACGGTCAGGAACGGATTATGCCGGTCGAGAAGCATTGCCACCACCAGCCACTCCGAACCCAGGGGGATGAGGGTTGCGGCAAGGAAGCTGAGCAGAAAAAGCCCCGGATAGCCGTAACTGGTAAGCAGGTCGTGCATGGTGTCAAGGTAGCGGAAAGGGGGAATGTTGTCAAAGGGTTTGGACAGTGGTTGGTGTTCCGTTTTCTCCTAGCCGGCTTGACTTTTTGCAGCGGCTGGTGTTAAATCCGCAGGCGAAGTTACTTTGCCGGACAAGGAAAAGAGGACGATATATGAGAACCATCTTCAGGCTCCGCTCGTGGATACTAGCGGGCTCTCTCATGACGGCACTGCTGTCGGGTTGCGGAAAAAGCTCGTCTGCCGTTGCCGTCTCCACTACGAATCCAACGATATTCTATGGCCACAGCGTGGTATTCTCCAACCACTCCACCGCACTCACCTGGGGTAACAACTCTTACGGGGAACTGGGGAACGATACTACCACCGGCGGGTTCACTCCCGTCACCATCTCTCTTGCTACCGGGGTGAAGGGGGCGGTGGCCGGGGGAACCCATACCCTTGCGGTAACCAATGACGGTACTGCCTGGGCCTGGGGGAACAATGGATTTGGCCAGCTGGGTGACACGACGACAGCAGCCCGTACGACCCCCGTCCGTGTCGTGAATATCACGGGAATCACGGCTGTTGCAGGTGGCGGTCAGCACAGTCTTGCTTTGAAGTCGGATGGCACGGTCTGGTCCTGGGGATACAACGCGTCGGGCCAGTTGGGAAACGCTACGGCTACAAACCAGTCTGCGCCTGTGCAGGTCAACTCGCTGACTGGCGTGACGGCCATAGCCGCCGGCGGGAGCCACAGCCTCGCCCTGAAGCCGGATGGCACGGTCTGGTCCTGGGGATACAACGGGCTTGGCCAGTTGGGGAACAACAGTACGGTCAATAGTGTTGTACCGGTGCAGGTGGTGACGGATGCCGCTAGCACGCCGCTTACCGGAGTGACGGCGATAGCCGCCGGCGGGAGCCACACTGTTGCCCTGAAGTCGGATGGAACCGTCGTGACCTGGGGATATAACTCCCTCGGCCAGCTGGGTAACAATACTATTACCTCCAGCCTGTTGCCGGTCCCGGTCGTCATGGCGGACGGGGTGACCCCATTTTCTAACGTGACGGCAGTCGCTGCAGGCCTCGACCATACCGTTGCCCTGAAATCGGATGGCACCGTCTGGGGTTGGGGGTTCAACGGCGTTGGCCAGCTGGGGAACAACGACGCCATATCTACCACGGGGTTCAGGAGCACGCCGGTTCAGGTCGTCTATCTTGACGCAAACAATGCGCCACAACCCCTGACCGGCATCCGGAGAATCATCGCCATTGGGCACCACACCATCGCCATTGACGGTTCCGGTGGCGTCTGGACATGGGGCGACAACAAGTACGAACAACTCGGCGTTCCGACATCTAGCACGCCATTATACGACAGCAGGACCGCAATTAAAGTTCCGGGACTGCTCACTAAACCCTTACTGTAAGGGCGAAGGCAGTTTTTTCTTGACAGATACGGGACGAATAGGCAAGTATGCCAATATGGTAACTACGAGCTTCCGCTATTTCAGCTTTTACTTTTGGTACGGCTTTTATTTTCGGCCGTCTGCCCAGGGTAGGGGTTTGATGTAGGGAAGCAGTACCACATCAATCAAACCGAAAGCCGAGGGTGGACGAATCCATCCCCGGCTTTTTCTTATTCTAGATACTGGAACAGTATCGACAGGGCCGGGGAGAAATCTCCGGCCTTGTGCGTTTCGGGATTCTGAAAGGAGACAGCAGATGATCATTGTCATGAAGGCGGGTGCAGTGAAAAAGGACCGGGACGAGGTGCTGAAGCGGATCAAGGAGTTGGGGTACAAGCCCCACGTTATCCATGGCACAACCCGGGACGTGATCGGGGCGGTAGGGGACGAACGGGGGAAGCTGGTGCTCCAAACCATCGAGTCGATGCATGGGGTGGAGAGCGTCGTCCCGATCCTGCAGCCCTACAAGCTCGCCTCGAAAGAGGTGAAAAAGGAGTCGAGCGTGATTGCCATCAGTGACACAGTTGCCATCGGTGGCCCGGAGATCATTGTCATGGCTGGCCCCTGCTCGGTGGAGAGCGAGGCGCAGATCATCGAGTCGGCCATCGCGGTGAAGGCTGCCGGAGCCCATATCCTGCGCGGCGGGGCGTTCAAGCCGCGGACTTCACCCTATTCATTCCAGGGACTGGAGGAAGATGGCCTGAAGCTCCTTGCCAAGGCACGGAGGGAAACCGGACTCCCCATAGTCACTGAGGTGGTGAATCCGGAGACGGCGGAGTTGGTGGCGGAGTATGCCGACATCCTCCAGATCGGTGCCCGCAATGCCCAGAACTTTGCCCTTCTCAAGAAGGTCGGCCAGCTGAGGAAACCGATCCTCCTCAAGCGGGGGATGTCAATGACCATCCAGGAATTCCTCATGAGTGCCGAGTACATCATGAGCGAGGGGAACCAGGCGGTGATCCTCTGCGAGAGGGGTATCCGCACCTTCGAGACGGCTACTCGCAACACCCTCGACCTCTCCGCCATACCAGTTCTCAAGGAGCGGACCCACCTGCCGGTCATCGCCGATCCCTCCCATGGCACCGGCAATTACCACTATGTAGCTCCCATGTCCTGCGCCGCCGTGGCTGCCGGTGCCGACGGACTGATCATCGAGGTCCATCCCGATCCGGAAAGGGCTTCCAGTGACGGACCCCAGTCATTGAAACCGAAGAAATTCACCGCCCTGATGGAGCAGTTGCGGCGCATTGCCCCTGCGGTGGGGCGTGCGTTGTGACGCAGTTCTGACTGCATTTTGCTTGCCCTGCTGGCGTCTTTTTATTACCATGAGAAAAAATTCATCGTGGAGGGTGGGGATGGTAAAACTCGTGATGGTGGTGCTGGCATGTATTGTCGGTGTTACGGGGATGGTGCGGGAACTGCCGGCAGCATCCGCCGACAGTGGGGTGGAGGCCGAGGTGAAGCGGGACCTGGAGTCTATCCTCGACCTGTGGCGGGACGGCCGGTATGCCGATCTTTACGAACAGGTGATTCCTGGAGGCAAGCAGAGTAAAGAGACGTTCGTCAGAAAGATGCAAATAGCGACCCGGCGGCCTACCTGTTGTTGGGACAAGGTACAGGAAGTGCGGGTGACGGTGAAAAACCAGACCACCGCGACGGTCCGGGCAAAGCTCGGTTTCGAAGAGGGGGTCGGAACCGAGTACCTCACCCGTACCTTCAAGGTGGTGAAGCAGGGGGATGTTTGGCGTCTCAGCCAAGCGGACATCACCTCCCTGGCCGCGAGCAGCAAGAGAAAGAGGTACTGGCACAAGAATCGGAGCGACCATGGGGAGAACACCAGATAAGCGGTTCAGCCAGGTACGGTGGTTATGGCTGCTGGTCCTGACAGGCTGTTGTTTCTTCTTGGCGGCTCCGAAGCTTCTAGCCGGCCAGATGGACGATGAGATCGCCGCGCGTCAGGGGCTTGAGGAGATCCTTGACCTCTGGCGCGGCGAGGAGTTCGAGGTTCTTTCCCTGCGGATGATCTATCCTGCCGGAGTCAGTCGTGGTTCCTTCCTCGAACGGATCGTCTATGCCAGTCGCGTGCCGGCCTGTTGCTGGGAGAAGTTGCAGGATGTCGAGGTAGTCTGGCTGGGGGACGGAAGGGTTTACCTTAATGCGCGGGTCGGGTTGGAAGCGGAAGGATTCGGGGTCCGCTTCGTGAAACATGCCTTTCCCCTCGTGAAGGAGGATGGCGTCTGGAAAGTCCCGGTTACGGACATCCTCTCCCTCGCCGCTCCTAACCTGCAACGCATTCCGCGCAAGATACCCCTTCGACAGGAATGATCGGCAGTACCGATTTCAGGCAGTTGGTGAAAGCGCTGTTTCCGTCGCATCCGTCTCTTCCACCGGCAGCGCGATGTAAAAGGAACTTCCCTCCCCCGGCTTGCTTTCGACCCAGACCCTTCCCTGGTGGGCGTGGACGATTTCCCTTACCAGGGACAACCCCAGTCCTGTCCCGCCGATGGACCGGCGGTCCGTATTGTCCACACGATAGAACCTCTCGAAAACCCGCTCCAGTTCCTCCGTCGGAATGCCTATCCCTTCGTCCCGCACCCGGACAACAACCATACCCTCTTCGAGACGTGCGCCGATGGTGACAGTCCCACCATAGGGAGAATATTTGATGGCATTGGAAATGAGGTTGGTGAGCACGTGATATAACTGTGCTCGGTCACCTCGTACCTTCGGTAGGTCGGGGGGGCAGTCGATAAGGAGGTGGTGCTTTTCCGACGCCGTTTGAAACAGGGTGACCGCTTCTCTTACCACATCCTCAATGATGAGGGGGGTGAAGACGAAGGAGTGCCGCCGGGCATTGAGGCGTTGCAGATCGAGGAAATTACCGATCAGTTCGTTGAGCCGCAGCATTTCACGCTGCATGGTGCCGAGATAGGTCTGCTGCTCTTCCCGCGGGACCTCATTCTCGAGCATGAATTCCGTAAAACCGAGTATGGCCGTCAGTGGGGTGCGCATTTCGTGGCTTACGGCGGAGACCATTTCGTCCTTGAGCCGTTCCAGGTCCTTGTGCTCGGTGATGTCGACGGCGATCTCCATCCTCACGAGCCGTCCGTCTATCCAACGGATCGCCTTGTCGGTGCATTGGTACCATCTGCCGGTCCTGGTATTCTGAAATTCCCAGACACAGGGGGGGAGCGGTTCGCCGTCCTTTTTCAGTCGGTCATTGGTGCAGAAGTCGCAGGGTTTGGTCTGCCCTCCCTGGAGAATCTCATAACAGGGCTTATCCAGCCAGTCGCTGCTGAAGAGGGAGATGGCGTAGTTGTTCATGTAGAGAAGCCGGTAATCCTCCATATCGGCGACATAGACGATGGCGTTGAGAGCGTCAAAAACCGTGCTGATCTGGTTGAACTGGGTCAGGAGGGCGGTTTCTGACCGCCGTCGCTCGGTCACGTCATTGGCCAGCACCAGTTTGGCTGCCTTGCCGTCGAAGGTTAACGTATGAGTGGTGATTTCCACGTCGATCACCATGCCATCTTTTTTCCGGTGTCGCCAGTACCCGGACTGGCCAAGTCCAGGGGGAACCTGTTCAATGCTGTCGAGGAGTCGGGGGATGTCTTCGGCAGGGCGAATATCCTTGATGGTCATGGCGAGGAATTCTTCCCGGGAATAGCCGTAGTGGGTGACTGCTGCTTCGTTCACCGCCAGGTACGCAAGGGTTTTCAGGTCGTAGACCCACATGGGGTGGGGGTTGCTCTCGAACAGGATACGGTAGCGCGCTTCGGCGGCCCGCAACTCGTCCACCCGCTTCTTCCGTTCCAGTTCCGCAGCGGCCCGCACCGCAAAAATCCGGAACATCGCCTCCGCCTCGTCCTTTCCATCAAGGGGCCGGCAGTTCAAAATCGCCATGACCCCGAGGACATTCCCCTCTCCATCCAGCAGAGGGGTGCCGAGGTAGCTTTCGATCCCCATGGTGGCCAGCAGGTGGTCCTGTGGAAACTGCTGTGCAGCACCCTTCGCGTGGTAACATACCCTTCCGTCTCCCGTGGTCACGTCTGCGCAAGGGGTACCGGCCAGGTCGTACTCGAAATTCTCCATGGGGTTCCCCTTGCCGAATACGGCAATGGTCCGCACCCCCGTCAGCCCTTCGCCGGTCAGCTCGCCGACCAGGACATAATCGACATGCAGGAGCTCCGCCAGTTTCCGGACCAGGGACTGGAAGAACGCCTTGCCGGTAACCGCCGATACCCCCTGGACGATCTCAAACAGATTGTCGTCCTTGCGTTGCAGCGCACGCACATAGCGGTACACGAGGAAATAGAGCAGGTTGGCGGTTACGACAGTGAACAGCCACCCCTTGACGATCGAAATCCGGGTGATGGTGTTCGGATCCTTGAACAGCAACTGGAGGGCCTCGTCCGAAAGCAGGATCCAGAGGCCAGCTACGACGGCATAGATTACGGCTATCTTGAGGGGGATCAGGGAGCCATAGTGTTTGTCAAAGGCGGGGGAGCGTTTTTTCATGCCACTCTCTCTTTATTCTACGAAAACTGACGTCTGACGGCAGAAGTGCCCGAAACATTCTATCAAACAAGGGTCTTGTTGTCAGCCACAGTCTGATAAAATCATACCGGGGGCGCTTCGGGAGCGAATGCCCTGTCGTGGCGGTGGCAATGAAACTTGACGCAAATTTTTGCATCGGGTAGTGTGAAAGGATGTCACGTATCGTAACCGAACGAAAAAAACCGGAGCTCCTCTCTCCGGCCGGCTCACTCGAAGCATTTTTCGCCGCCATGGAAAAAGGGGCGGATGCCGTTTACGCCGGCCTCAAAGAATTTTCAGCCCGGGCCAAGGCGAAAAACTTCACCCTGTACGAGATGGAGCGGCTCACCGCCTACGCCCATTCACTCTCCCGCCGGGTCTATGTTACCCTTAATACGCTCGTCAAGGAGCAGGAGCTTCCCCAGCTGGTGGAGACCCTGACGGCCCTTGAAACCATGGGAACGGACGGAGTGATCCTCCAGGACCTGGCGGTGGCCCGCCTCATCCGCAGGCATTTCCCGGGAATCCCCCTCCACGCTTCCACCCAGATGACCATCCACAATTCCCTCGGGGTCCACCAACTGGAGGAACTCGGCTTCGAACGGGTGGTGCTGGCACGGGAACTCCATATCGACGAGATTGCGGCCATCGCGAAGCAAAGCACGGCCGAGATCGAGTGCTTCATCCACGGCGCCCTCTGTTTCTCCATCTCGGGGCAATGCTACTTTTCCTCCTTCCTCGGCGGCCACAGCGGCAACCGGGGGCGCTGTGCCCAGCCCTGCCGCCGCCAGTACACCTACCGGGGAAAGGAGGGGTACTATTTCTCCACCAACGATTTTTCCTCCATCGACATGCTCCCCCAGCTCGTTGAGGCGGGGGTCGCTTCCCTGAAGATAGAGGGTCGCATGAAATCGGCCGAGTACGTGGCGAGCGTCATCGGCGCCTACCGGCTCGTTCTCGATGCACCTTCTCACCGGCGGGACGAGGCGATAGCCGGGGCCAAGGAGCTCTTGAAGCTCTCCTTTGGCCGGGTTCCCACCAAGGGGTTTCTCGCCTCCCACCAGCCGACCGACATCGCCACGCCTTCCCTCAAAGGGGCAACCGGCCGTTTCCTCGGCGAAATCCGCGCCATCCAGGGGGACCGGATCAGCTTCGAAACCCGGGACCGCCTCCATGTGGGTGACCGGATTCGGGTCCAGCCCAAAAGTGACATGGCGGGGCGCGCCTTTACCATCAAGGAGCTGTTCGCCGGCAGGCAGCAGGTGAAGAATGTCCGGGAAAAAACCGTCGTCAGCACCGTCTCCCCTTTCCCCTTCAAGGTGGGAGACACGGTGTTCAAGGTATCCTCGGAAACCGCCTTTACCATGAGCGAGAGCGCCTGCAAAAAGCGCCTGGAAGGGGTGAAGAGGGGGAAGATTCCCTGCGATCTCCACCTCTCTCTCGATGGTGACGTCATGCGGGTGACGGGAAAGGTTGCGGGGTGCGAGATCGTCGAAGCGTATCCCCTTGGCGACCTGGAGCCGGCCCGCACCAGTGACATGGCCAGTGTGCTCCAGGCCCAGTTCTCCCGGAGCGGCGACACCCCCTTCGAACTGCGAAACCTCACGGCCACCAGCTTCCCGACGGTGCTCATCCCGCCGGCCCGGCTCAAGGATATCCGCCGCCAATTCTACCAGTCTCTGGCGGACCAGGTGCTTCCCGACCTGCAGAAACGGCGCGCCGCGGCGAAGAGGGGAGCCCTGGCGGAGCTGGTGAAGGCGCGGCCGGTCCGGAATCCCCGGCGCAACGAGCTCATCCTTCGCCTGGAACATCTGCGGGATTACCATCTCCTCCACCGGGAGGGGGTGGATGTCATCAGTATCCCCGTCTCCCGCGCCAACCTCCACCAGCTGCCCCTCTTTACCCGGAAGCTGCGGGGGCGTGAAGAGCAGGTGCTCTGGCGACTTCCCTTCATCATCTTCGAAGCGGACCTTCCTTTTTACCGGCAGGGGGTGGAACAGATCGTCGCGGCCGGCTTTCGCCGCTTCGAGGCGGCCAACCTTTCCCATTTCCTCCTGCTCAAGGGGCTGGATGTGGAGGTCTCAACCGACTATCGGCTCTTTTCCCTCAACAGCCAGGCGCTCCTCAGTTGGCAGGAGTTGGGGGCGGTTGCTGCCACCCTTTATATCGAAGACGATGCGGAGAACATGGCTGCACTCCTGGCTGCTGACCTCCCCATCGGTCGGCGGGTTCTGGTATACGGCGGCGTCCCCGCCATCACCTCCAAGATTGCTATCCGGAGCGTCAAGAGCGATGCCCCCGTTCTCTCTGATCGGGGGGATGGCTACGAGGTGGCGGTAAAGGACGGTCTGACGGTGATAACCCCGACCCGCCGCTTCTCCCTCACCGGGTTCCGTGCGCGGTTGCAGGAGATGGGGTGCGCCAGCTTCATCATCGACCTGTCCGGCGTTCCCCAGGATCAGTGGCCCCGCATCCTGGAGGCATTCGGCCGGGGGCAGGAGATTGCGGGAACGTCGGAGTTCAACTTCACCATGGGACTTGTATAGGGAAACGAACACTTTTGCGCAATCTCTGCGTTGGCCTTCGGGCTTCCTTGTGACTCGGCTTATCAGCCGACTCCTGCGGAGCGCCTTCGCGGTCCAATTTCGCAAGCGAAATTGTGCGGCGCAGTGCCTCCGCGTCATCCCTTGACCGCCTTGACCTTGCACAAAATTGCTCGTTTCAATGAAAATAAAGGAAAGATCATGTCTATTTTCGACCGCTTGAACAACACGTTGAAGAATCCTGCGTTCAAGGAACTGCTCAAGGACCAGCGCCTGAAGGAAGTGATGACGCGCCGGGAGTTCCGGGTGACGGAGGAGTATTTCCAGCGAGAGTTCCTGAGCCTGGCCGTGGACGAGGAGTTGCGGGGGCTTTCCCTCCGGTTTTTCGACGGCTACGGCGAGATCGCCGGTGAGGTGAAGAAGCGGCTTCTCCCCTTTGCCATACCGTTCACTGCCCGGTTCACGGTGCAAAAAGTTGCCTTTACCACATGGGAGAAGCAGGTTTACCTGCAGGTGGAACAGATCAAGCCACTGGATCTTGAGTGGGTGACCACCCGCCTGGTGGGAAAGATCCCCTTTCTCTCCTGTCGCGAGGGCGTCATTACCTGCGACCTGGCCAGGGTGCCGCGCCTTGCCGAATTTTTCAGCTACCGCCTGAAAGGGATGCTGCTTGCCGACATGCTCACCGTGAAGGAACTCTCTCTCCGTGAAGGTGAACTGGTGGGACGGCTGGGGGTCTGCCTGTGAGCGATTACCTGGTGCGGATCATCAGCCGGTCCGGCAGCTTCCGTGCTCTGGCCTGCGTCAGCACGGAACTGGTCCGGGAGGGATGCAGCCGCCATGAAACTCTCCCCACGGCGTCGGCCGCCCTGGGACGGGCACTGACCGGCGGCGTGCTCATGGGGGCGCTCCTCAAGACCGGTCAGAGGGTGGGGCTCAAGTTCGAGGGGAGCGGGCCGATCCGGAAGATTCTCGTGGAGGCGGAGAGCAACGGTTCGGTGCGTGGCTGCGTGGGGGTGCCCGCCGTAGACCTTCCCCTCAGGAATGGCAAGCTGGACGTGGCGGGGGCACTGGGGCGGGCCGGCTTTCTCACCGTCACCAAGGACCTGCGGATGAAGGAACCGTACCGTGGTACGGTGCAGCTCTATTCGAGCGAGATTGCCGAGGACCTGGCCTATTACCTGACCGAATCGGAGCAGGTGCCGTCAGCGGTCGGGCTGGGGGTCTACCTTGAGCCGGATGGAAGCGTGGCGGCAGCCGGCGGCTTCCTGATTCAGACCCTCCCTCCCCAGGACGAAGCGGCCATCGATCGGCTCATGGGGCGGATTGCCGAACTCTCCACGCTGTCAGAGCTCCTGCGCCAGGGTGAAACCCCGGAACAGCTCCTGGAGAGGCTGTTCGAGGGGATACCCTACGACACCCTGGAAAAACGGGCGGTGGCCTTTACGTGCTCCTGCAGCCGGGAGAAGATCGAGCGGGTGCTCATCTCCCTCGGCCGGGAGGAACTGGCCTCTCTCCTTGAAACGCAAGGGGAAGCGGAGGTGACCTGCGAATTCTGCCGGGAACGGTATCACTTTGGACGCGCGGAACTGGAGCGGCTTCTTGCCGAACTGTCATGACCCCGGGAAGTATTGACGCGACGACCGGCCATTTTATCGGGCTCATTCTGGCCATTGTCCTGGCCGCCGTCCATGGCCGCATCGGTACCGCCGGCCCTTTCTGGCAGATACTCTATGCCCTTCCCGCCACCCTGCTCCACGAGCTTTCCCACCTGGTCATCGCCTTTATTACCGGCGGCCGTCCCGCCGGTTTCAGCATCATACCGACTCCGCGGCTCGCCACGCTGGCTGACGGTACGGTGCGCCGCGGCTGGGTCCTTGGCTCGGTGACCATCCGCAATGCCGGCCTTCTTGCCTCCTTCCCCACCGGCCTGGCGCCGCTCCTTCTCATCCCCCTTGCCTGGTTTCTCTACCGTCATTGGTTCGCCTGGTTTCCCGCCGACCTGCCCCACACCCTGTTCCTCTACCTGGCGGTCTACCTTTGCACGGCCGGCGCGGTCCCCTCGACCCAGGATTTACGGGTCGCCTTTTCCAGCCTTGCCGGGGTAGCGCTCTACGGTACGCTGCTGGTCTTTGTCTGGGTGTGGCGCAGCGAACTGGCTATGCTGTTCGCCTGATACATAAAAGAATCGGCGAACGATTTGAAGCGGCGGCAATTCCGGGGTAGACTGGAACGAGAAAATTGCAAAGGGGGACAAACATGACTATTCGACAACTCATGGTGATTATGGCGTTTTCGGTGCTCGCGGGAGGCATGATGCCCGGCTTCGCGGGAAGCGCCCGGGGCGGAGAGCCGGCGTGGGTGGAAGTGGATTCCATCCCGGACCATTCCACCTTTACCTACGACAAATCGGCCGTGGTCAGGCCGGCGCCGGGGATGGTCGGGGTGGTGACCCGTCTGGTCTACCTGCCGGCGGGAAAGGCGGAGACCCTGGAACTTCTGGGGAATGTGAAAAAGTACGAAGGGCTTGCCTCTTCCTTCTTCAGCTACGACATCGACTGCAAGGGGGTGAAGAGCCGCCTCACCCGGGTCGTGCACCAGGACGGGGAGGGGAAGGCCATCGCCGAGTTTGACCTGGCGGGGAAGACCGATTGGGAGGATATCCCCCCCGACTCGCGGCTCGACATGATTCGAGAGGTGGAGTGCAAATGAGAACTGGAGTATGGCTGTGACCACACGCCGGTCCGATGACTACCGCCTTGTCTACTCCTCTGAACAGGGGCGTATCTGCCCCGGTTGCGGCCAGCCGGCGGGAAAGTGCAGCTGTCGCGCATCGAAGGCGTCACCGCCGGGTGACGGCATCGTGCGGGTGGGGCGAGAGACCAAAGGGCGCGGGGGAAAATCGGTGATCACCATCAGCGGACTCCCCCTGGACGGAGAGAAGCTGAAAACCCTGGCGGGTGAGCTGAAGCGGCGCTGCGGTACCGGCGGGACCGTCAAGGACGGCGTCATCGAGATCCAGGGTGAGCATCGCGACCTGCTGGTGGGCGAGTTGGAGAAGCGCGGCTACCGGGTGAAAAAGGCAGGGGGCTGACAATCGGGGCCAGTAGCGGAATAACGCCTGCCATCATTCAGGCGTTTTTTTTATGTCCGTGATTGTACAACGCTTTGAGTGTGTTAATCTCATTAAGCGAAACTACAAAAATATGACCTGTCGGGAATCTCGATTCGTAGCACGGATGGCTCGGAGGGAACGTGGGGAAAGCAGGTCCGACTGTTCCCGAACCTGAACATCATGCAAGGAAAAACATGAAGATATTGATTGCAGAAGATGATAGCAGTCTTCGAACCCTTCTGAAACTCTACCTGTGCCGTTGGGGTTACGAGGTGGTCGAAACCCGGGACGGCAACGAGGCGTGGCAGGTGCTCGCTTCCGAGGATGCACCGCGGCTTGCCCTCCTGGACTGGCTGATGCCGGGGATGAACGGTGTGGATATCTGCCGGAAGGTCAGGGCGGAACTGAAAGAACCCTATACCTACATCATCCTTCTGACCGGCCAGCACAAGGAGCAGGATATTATCGACGGCATGGAATCGGGTGCCGACGATTACATAACCAAACCGTTCAAAAACAACGAGCTGAGGGTACGGTTGCGTGCCGGCAGACGCATCCTGGAACTGCAGGATGAATTGCTGACGGCACGGGAAATACTCCGGGCGAAGGCTTCACGGGACTCTCTTACCGGGCTGTGGAACCATGCGGAAATCTATCGCATCCTCGTGGACGAACTGGCACGGGCAACCCGGGAAAATACGTGTGTTAGCCTGATAATGGCCGATCTGGACAATTTCAAGATGATCAACGACACCTACGGCCATCTGGTGGGGGACGCGGTGCTCCGCCTGGCGTCGGAACGGATGCTTTCCCTCATGCGCTCCTATGATTACGTGGGGCGTTACGGTGGAGAGGAGTTTCTGATCGTGATGCAGGGGTGTGAGCGGAAGGATGCCGAAGGGCTGGCAGAGCGGCTTCGCTATTGTATATGCAGTGAACCCATGGATACCCCGGAGGGAATGATTCCGGTCACCGTCAGCCTCGGCCTTTCGATGAGCAGGCCGGACAGCAGACTCGACGCGAACTCGCTGGTAAAGGCCGCTGACATGGCCCTCTATCGAGCAAAGGAAAAAGGGCGCAATCGCGTTGAAGTGGACGGCTGAATCCCGAGGCACTACCAGGGAAGGTGACAAGCTCTCAACGGCCTGCCCAGCGCAGGCTTTTTCATTGCCCGAGTAATCCGCAGCAGAAAATGCCCTTGCCAGCCGTCCGCCGCTCTGCTATTTTCTTCCCCTGAAACCCTCAAGAAAAGGACATTCACCATGGTCACCAAGATGAGAAACGTGGTGGTCTTCGTCCGCGATCTGGACAAGGCCCGCCATTTCTACAAGGAACAGCTGAAGCTGCCGCTGGCGCAGGAATCGGTCGCTACAATGGAGTTCTTTCCCGGCAGCACCTCCACTCTTGGAGTGGCGCTCGCCATGCACGAGGCGGCGATGCCGCTGGTTGGCCGGCACACCGGTATCACCCTGGTGGTAAGCAACCTGGACGAACTGTATCAGGAGCTGATCGCCGCGGGGGTGAAGTTTCCCGAGCCGCTGGAAAAGTCGCCGTGGGGGAAGATGGCGGTGGTGCAGGACCCGGACGGCAACCAGTTCGCCCTTGTTGAAGGGTAACGCTGAAAAACGCCCGTCTGCGGCGTTGCCGACTCGCTGCGCTGCTCACATACTCCGTGTATGCTCCGCTGCTCGCTCGCCGGCGCCTTGCATCCGGGCATTTTTGAGCATTACGGCAAGTTCGCTTTTGTAGAACCCCTTACAGATGACCGGAGCACCCATGAACTATCTCGACCAGACACTCCTGGACCGCCTTTCCGCCGTGGCTAAGGATTCGCCGCGGCAGCGGAAGAACCATAACCTCCACCCGACCGATGACTCCTGCTGCCATCGGCTTCTGAACGCCGTGGAGCCGGACACCTACATCCGCCCCCATCGCCACGCCGACCCCAATAAGGATGAATCCATGGTGATGGTGCGGGGCAGAATGGGAGTTGTGGCTTTCGACGATGACGGCCGGGTGAAGGAAACCAGGGTCGTCGCGGCCGGCGGCGAGACCTTCGCCGTCGACATTCCCCACGGCCGTTACCACACCGCCCTCAGCCTGGAGCCGGGCTCCGTTTTCTTCGAAGCCAAGGCTGGCCCCTACCGCCCCCTCATCGCCGAGGAACTGGCACCGTGGGCCCCGGAAGAGGGTTCGCCGGAGAGCGTGGAGTACCTTGCACGTCTGAAAACTCTCTTCATCCTGTAAGCCGATGCCGATACGTCTGATCATTACCGTTCTCCTCTCCCTCTCCCTGCTCATCCCCTCCGCCGGCTATGCCGCCAAGCCGCGCCCGTTCACGGGAAGCGGCATCCTGCTGATCCGCTCGTCTTCGCCGACAGAGACATCGGAGCCCGTCATCGTTGTTATCTACCGGGAACCGGGGATCGGCCGGCTGGCGGAGCTGCCGCCGGCAAAGCTCCCCAGTCTGGGGCAGGTGCTGAAAACTGCTCCGGGAGAAACGGCCGTGGCAGTCCAGGGAAAAAGGGGGACATGGTTACGCATCGCCTATGATGAGGCGGGGCGGGAGGGGTGGATCCAGCTCCAGCGGCACTGGCAGTATGCCGACTGGGAGACCTTCCTGAAAGGACGGGTGGTGCGGCTGTTTGCCGGCATGAAAAAGGGTGTGTACAGCCTCCGGAGGGAACCGGCGTCTACCTCACCCGAGGTGCAGAGTCTTTCCTCCTCCCGCAACATGCGCGTCATCCAGTTGCAGGAGGAGTGGGCGCTGGCAATGATCGACCTGGCCACCGCCGGATGGGTTCGCTGGCGGGACGTCGACGGCCGTTTCCTCATCGTCATCGACGACACGTTTGATCCACAAAAACGTTGACTTAGCTCGACGTCTGTGTTATTCGAAACAGCATGAAAGGGATCGCACTCAACATGGCAGCAGCATCTGCACGAGCTATCAGCGCCGCGGCGTTTTCCGCCGCAGGTCTGCCCGCCGCCATGTAAGCACTCCCCGCTTATCTTCAACCTAATGGCCGTGGGCACCCCCCACGGCCTTTTTGTTTTTGAAACACAGACACCGTACACCATTACACAGCATCAGGGAGGCATCATGCGAAGCGACATTGTAAGCCACGGCGCGGGCGAACTGACCTACGAGATCCGGAACATCGTCAACGTTGCGGAGAAGCTCCAGAAGCACGGCGTGAAGATCAACTGGGAGAATATCGGCGACCCCATCGTCAAGGGGGAGGTTATCCCGGACTGGATGAAGGAAATCGTAGCCCGTGAGGCGATGCACAACGAGAGTTGGGGGTACTGCCACACCCGTGGCGTGCTGGAGACGCGGGAATTCATTTGCGATCTCACCAACCGTCGCGGCGGGGCACAGATTACCCCTGATGATATCATCTTCTTCAACGGGCTGGGGGACGCCATCGCCAAGGTATATGGCTGTCTGCGACCCGAAACCCGCGTTCTGCTCCCCTCTCCCACCTACACCACCCATTCCCTCGGCGAAGCGGCCCATGCCCACGCCGCGCCGGTCTGCTACCGGCTCGACCCCGCCAACAACTGGCACCCGGACCTGGAGGACCTGCGCAACCACGTCAAGTATAATCCCCAGATCGCCGGCATCATGATCATCAACCCGGACAACCCAACCGGCATGGTCTATCCCGTGGATACCCTGCGGGGAATCGTCGCCATCGCCCGTGAGTTCGACCTTTTCATCATCGCCGACGAGGTCTATAACAACATCGTCTATAACGGTGAGCATACCGTCCCCATCTCCGACGTGATCGGCGACGTGCCGGCCATCGCCATGAAGGGGATTTCCAAGGAGTTTCCCTGGCCCGGCTCCCGCTGTGGCTGGACCGAGGTCTACAACTACGGCAGGGACGAGCGCTTCAAGAAGTACATCAATGCCATCCTCACCTCCAAGATGAACGAGGTCTGCTCCACCACCCTCCCCCAGCGGGCCATCCCGGCGATCATGCAGCACCCCCAGTACGCCTCCTACCTGGCGGAGCGGGTGGCGTGCTACGAGAAGGCGAGCAACATCACCTACAACTTCCTGAATAAGGTGCCGGGACTCATGGTCAATCGGACCAACGGCGCTTTCTACATGGCGGTCGCCTTCGAGGACGGGCTTCTCAATCACCGCCAGAGTCTCCCGATCTCCAACCCGGAGGTGAAGGAACTGGTGGAAGGTCTCGTCAACGCCCCCGGCGTATCGCCCGACAAGCGCTTCGTCTACTATATTCTCGCCCACACCGGTATCTGCATCGTCCCCCTCTCGTCTTTCAACTCCCCCCTCCAGGGATTCCGGGTCACCCTCCTGGAGAAGGACACGGCGGAATGCGAGCGGATCTACCGGACACTGGCGGAAAAAATCGGCGACTACCTCAACTCCTGATAGCCCGGATTCAGGTTCTTCTTCCGGAGCGTTACCTGCTCGGTTCCCATGGAAATAATTATATTAAAAAATTGTTTACATTGGCATGAATAATGATAGATTGAGTTAACCTTTTAATTAACGGGGGGCGAGGAGAAATGGCGGAGAAACGGGACATCATACGACTGCGCAAACGGCTTGCGCTCCGCTTCGGGGTGGCTGAACCGGTCCGTATGGCCTTCACGGAGGACATTTCTCCCGAAGGGCTGTTCATCAAGACCACCAATATCTGTCCGCCGGGAACCAAGATCAATATCATCCTGACGGTCTCCAACGACCAGGTCCTCCACCTTGAGGGGCGGGTCATGTGGGCCAAGAAGGTCCCTCCCCAGATGATTCACATCGTCAAGAAATGCGGCATGGGAGTGAGGATCACCCGGTTCGTCAACGGTGAAGAATCCTACCAGCAGATGTGCAACGAGCTCATGGCCCGCTGACGTCGCGGGTTCTGTCAAAACGCTTTACGACTCGCCATTTGAAGACACTACGAAAGGAAACGGCACCGGAATCGGTGCCGTTTTTGTTTGAAAGGATGTCGTTTCAGTCGTCGGCAGCGATCCGCACGGCGACCTTCCGCTCCCGCGGCCCATCGAACTCGCAGAAATAGACCGCCTGCCAGGTGCCGAGCACCAGTTTCCCCCCATCCACCAGCAGGGTCTGGGAGGTGCCGACCAGTGACGACTTGATGTGGGCGTCGGAATTCCCTTCGCTGTGGGTGAAATAGGGATCGTTGGGGACCAGCTTGCTGAGGAAACCGTTGATGTCCCGCTGCACCGCAGGGTCGGCCCCCTCGTTCACGGTGATTGCCGCGGTGGTGTGGAGGATGAACAGGTGGATGACCCCGTTCTTGATGCCGGCCTGCTTCACCAGTTCCCTCACGTCACCGGTGATGTCGATGAACTCGGTCCTGGCATGGCTCTTCAAGGTAATATGGCGAATCATTCTCCCCCCTGAACGGAACCTGTCGGTAACATCCCCCCACTCCAGACGTACTCCTGGTTACCTCGTGCCGATTATTTTAAGCGCTTTGCCGAGCACCCTGTTAACCGGATTTTCCCGCCGCAGGAAGGGAACCGGCGGATCTCTCCTTACCCCCAGCCGATCGAGTTCTTTCTGGATATCGGCACTTCGTTGATGCCGCAGACCCATCCTGAATATCCTGATGGCATCCTTTTTCTGCCCGGCCAGCAGGTGGATCCGCCCGAGCCACAGGAAGTGCTGGGCGTTTTTCGGCTCCTCCTTGATGGCGTTCTTGCAGAGAGACACGGCCCGCTTGAACTCCCCCTGCTCCCGGGCCACGCAGAATGCCAGACAGGAAATGTACAGAGGGCGGCGCTCCACGGCCAATAACTTCTCGAAACAGGCGAGGGCATTCGCCGTATCACCCTCATCCATGGCCTCCATCGCACTAGCCGAGAGCTCTTCCAGTTCGGCAAACGTCATGATGTTATCTCCCTCTCCCGGTACCAAGCGAGACTTCGTGCAGTCAGCGAAAATCGCCAGAGTAATTATAGAGGAAAATCCGCAAAAATAAACGTAAGAATGCAACTTAGTACGACATGCTTCCTCACTCCTTAGCTTCGCTGCCGGTGAAAGCCTCTGCCACTTCCCGCCGTACCTCTTCCTCGGCATACTGGTAGCGGGGAGAGAAATGAAACGGCTGCACCCTGATCACCCCGGCAGCCCGGGCCAGTTCCCCCGCCTGGCGCGCCGTCAGGTGACAGCGGTCAAAAGCCCGGTCCGCCTCGGCATGGAGGAACACCGCCTCGATGAAAAGGTAGTCGGAACCGCGGGACAGTTCCACGATCCGGCCGGCGTTCTCCTCCGTGCAGACTGCGTCGGTCACGTAGGCGATCTTCTGGCCGGGGACAATGGTCACGATCTCTTCCTTCAGCCTGCCGAGGGGGTGAAACTCCTCATGCTCCCTTCCCCCCTCACGCCACCAGACCCGGAACGAAATGTCGTCCGCCTCCTCCGCCAGGATAGCCCGCTTCAGTTCGGCAAGCCACGGGCCGACCCGCCATCCCCGTTCCGCCAGCCGGTTCTTCCTGACGCTGACGTGCTGCTTTTCCTCCAGCGCGAAGGCGAGAGACGGAATCCGGTGCTGGAGAAAGGCGACGCGGACCCGAAAGGCTGCCTCGTCCAGTATTATGCCGTCGCGGAAGGTTTCGCGGCGTTCGGCCTCCCGGGCAAATTGGCGCAGACAGTGGAATTCTGCTGTCAGGGCGGTGCCGTCCTGATGGAGTTCGGTGGCCACCACCGTGAAGTCGGTCGGGTAGTCCTGCACCAGGTTCCAGGTATAGCCGGCGAGCCGGTGGCCGACCCGGTCGGTGAAACCGGCGGGGCCGTACAGGTGGAGCCGCTTGTCCCGCCCCAGGCAGAGTCGCACCAGGTGGTCGAACCCGATGAAGTGGTCCACGTGGGTATGGGAGACGAAGACATGGCTGACCCGCAACAGCTTGCGGGGGGTGAGGGTGCCCGGATCACCCAGGTCGAAGAGGAGCGCCCGCCGCTCAAAGAGGAAATCGACATAGACCCCCGGGTCATCGAAGGGGCCGTTGATGAGGGATGGGTGGAAGTTGGGGCGCATGGGATGTCGTTCTCCTTGGCGGACCGGGCAAAGACAACGCTTTGCCCTTTGCACTGCTTCAAGTATACTGGATGGCAGACCATTTTTCGCGGAGGAACCATGAAATTCATCCTCGCCCTCGACCAGGGGACCACCAGCTCACGTGCCATGGTATTCGACCGGGTCGGCACGATACGAGGAATGGCACAGAGGGAGTTCCGCCAGTTCTTCTCCCAGCCCGGCTGGGTGGAACAGGACGGCAACGAGATATGGGCATCGCAGGTGGGGGTCGCCATGGAGGCGGTAACCCGGGCGGGGTTGACCATGGCCGATATTGCCGCCATCGGCATCACCAACCAGCGGGAAACCACCCTCCTCTGGGATCGCCAGACCGGCAAACCACTCCATAATGCCATCGTCTGGCAGGACCGGCGCACCGCGGCCGCCTGTGACCGGTTGAAGGAAGCAGGGGTGGAGCCGCTCTTTCGGGAAAGGACCGGCCTGGTGCTGGACGCCTATTTCTCGGGAACCAAGCTTGCCTGGCTCCTGGACAACATTCCCGATGCCCGGCGGCGAGCAGAAGCGGGCGAACTCGCCTTCGGCACCGTCGACTCCTGGCTGGCCTGGAACCTGACCGGGGGAAAGTGCCACCTGACCGACATCAGCAACGCCTCCCGGACCCTGATGTTCGACATCCACCGGGGATGCTGGGACGCGGAACTGCTGGAGTTACTGCGGATACCGGCTAACCTCCTCCCCGAAGTGGTTGGCTCCAGTGAGGTCTACGGCGAGACCGCCCCCGGCCTCTTCGCCGTACCCGTGCCGATCGCCGGTATCGCCGGCGACCAGCAGGCAGCCCTGTTCGGCCAAGCCTGCACTCGGCCCGGCATGGTAAAGAACACCTACGGTACCGGCTGTTTCATGCTCATGCAGACCGGCGCCACGGCAGTCCCTTCTCGGAACAACCTCCTCACCACTGTGGCGTGGCGCATCGGCGACCGGACCGATTACGCCTTGGAAGGAAGCGTCTTCATCGCCGGCGCCGCCGTGCAGTGGCTACGAGATGGACTCGGCATCATCCGCTCCGCCGCCGAGGTGGAACCGTTGGCCGCATCGGTCCCCGACAGCGGTGGGGTCTACCTGGTTCCCGCCTTCGCGGGGCTCGGCGCTCCCCACTGGGACCAATACGCCCGGGGGACCATGGTTGGCATAACCCGCGGTACCACCGCCGCCCATATCGCCCGGGCAACCCTGGAAGGAATCGCCTTCCAGGTGGCCGATCTCCTCCAGGCCATGGAGGACGATGCCGGTCTTCCCCTAAAGGAACTGCGGGTGGACGGCGGCGCGGCAGGCAACGATCTGCTCATGCAGTTCCAGGCCGATCTCCTCCGGGTGCCGGTGACACGACCGATCGTTCATGAAACCACTGCCCTCGGTGCCGCCTGCCTGGCAGGGCTGGCGGTCGGCTACTGGCGGGACCAGGCCGAAATCGCCGCCCACTGGCAGCTGGATCGGACCTTCGTCCCGGATCTTCCGGTGGAGCGTGTGGCTGAACTGCGCGCCGGTTGGAGCCGGGCGCTGGAACGGGCCAAGGGGTGGGTCGTGCCGGGAGAACCATCGCCATGAGTACCGACCGCGACCGGTTCCTCAAGCGCCTTGCGGGCCGCACTCCGTGGGACATCATCGTCATCGGCGGCGGTGCCACCGGCCTCGGCACCGCGGTGGATGCTGCCGGGCGGGGGTACCGCACCCTCCTCCTGGAGCAGCACGACTTCGCCAAGGGGACGTCGAGCCGGAGCACCAAGCTGATCCACGGCGGCGTCCGCTACCTCCAGCAGGGAAATGTGTCCCTCGTGCTGGAGGCACTGCGGGAACGGGGACTTCTCATCCGGACCGCCCCCCATCTGGTGCACAACCTCTCTTTCGTGGTCCCCCTCTACGACTGGTGGGAAGGGCCATTCTACGGGATCGGCCTTAAATTGTATGACATGCTGGCGGGAAAGCTCGGCCTGGGGCCGTCCCAGCTTCTCTCGCGGGAAGAGACCCTGGCCCGCATCCCGACCATTGAGCCGCAGGGACTCAGGGGTGGGGTGATCTACCACGACGGCCAGTTCGACGATGCCCGCCTTGCCGTCGCCCTGGCCCGGACCCTGGAGGACTTGGGGGGGACGCCGCTCAACTACGTGCGGGTCACGGGGCTTGTCAAGGAGCAAGGGCTGGTGACAGGGGTGATCGCCAGGGATGAGGAACATGGTGAGCAGTTCGAACTTTCGGCCCGGGTGGTGGTCAACGCCACCGGCGTCTTCACCGACGGCATGCGGCGGCTGGACGATCCGAACTGCGCCCCGCTCATCGTCCCGAGCCAGGGGGTGCACCTGGTGCTCGACCGGTCCTTCCTCCCCGGCGACAGTGCCATCATGGTCCCCCACACCGACGACGGCCGGGTCCTGTTCGCCGTTCCCTGGCATGATCGGGTTATCGTCGGCACCACCGACACCCCGGTCGATGCTACCCCACTCGAACCGCGCCCCCTGCCGGAGGAGATCGGTTTTCTCCTTGCCCACGCCGCCCGCTATCTCACCCGCCACCCCACGCCCCGTGACGTGCTGAGCGTCTTTGCCGGCCTGCGTCCCCTTGTCCAGAGCGGCAAGGGAGGTAGCACCGCCTCCCTTGCCCGCGACCATACCCTTCTCGTCAGCAGCTCCGGCCTTGTCACCATTACGGGGGGGAAGTGGACCACTTATCGCCACATGGGGGAAGAAACGGTCACTGCTGCCGCAGCGGTTGCCGGCCTCGTGGAACGGCCGTCGGTGACGCAGGAATTGCGGATCCATGGGTGGCAGGAAACGGCTCGGGAAGAGGTAACTATGGGGGAATACGGCAGCGACGCCGCGGAAGTGGAGGGGCTTGCGGCGGAGAACCCCGCCTGGGGGGCACGGCTCCATCCACGGTATCCCTGGCGGGGCGTCGATGTGATCTGGGGAGTGCGGCGGGAATACGCCCGGACCGTGGAAGATATCCTGGCGCGCCGGACCCGGGCGCTCTTTCTCGATGCCCGGGCCAGCATGGAGATGGCGCCAACGGTGGCCCGCCTCGTGGCATACGAACTGGGACGGGATACTGCCTGGGAAGAGGCACAGGTCGCTGCATACCGGCAGCTGGCGGCAGGCTATCTCCCCCCTAGCCCCTAACCCCTTACTCCTGCACCTTGAATCCCCCCATCTCTTTTTTCAGGAGTTCTATCTGGCCGGTGAGCCGGGCTACGGCGCCGTCCATGACCTTGGTGGCATCCGCATTGGTCCGGGTGGACCGCTCCATGTCCGCCATGGCCCCGACGATCCGCTGGCTCCCTTCCGTCTGGACAGCGGTGGCGTTCCGGATCTGCTCGATCATGGAGGAAATATCTTCGGTGGCGCGGACGATGTGTTTGCCGGTGCCGCTCTGCTCTCGGGTCGAGGTGCGTACCTGGCCGGTCAGCGCCTTCATCCGTTCGGCGGCCGCCATGATCAATTCGTTGCCATGCCCCTGCTCCCGGGTCGACTTGTCGATCTGGCTTACCATTTCCGCCACCCGCTCCATAACCCGGCTCATCTCCTGGCTTGCCATCGACTGCTCCTCGGTAGTCCGGGCGATCACCTCGACCCGTTCGGTTGCCATCTGTACGCCGCCAACGATCTTATCCAGGGCCGCACCGGAACGCTGGGACAACTCTCCCCCTTCCACGACACGCCGCTCCACAACCTTGATGGCCGCCACGGCATGCCCCGTCTCTTCCTGGACCCCCTTGACGATCTCCCCGATCTCCCGCGTCGAATCACTGGTTCGTCGGGCCAGCTCCTTGATCTCGTCCGCCACCACCGCGAAACCCTTCCCCTGCTCCCCCGCTTGGGCGGCGATGATTGAGGCATTGAGGGAAAGGAGCTTGGTCTGCTCCGCCACTTCATCGATCACCAACAGGATCTTGCCGATGTCCACGGCCCGGGCCGACAGGTGCTCGATTGCAGCAAAAGCGGTCCCCGATGCCCGCCGGATCTCGCCGATGCCGCTGATGGTCGCTTCCACCGACGTTCGGCCGCTCTCGGCGTCCTGCCGGACCGTTTCCGAAATGGCTGCCGTATCGACGGCATGCTCCTCCACCTGCTTGATGGAAAGGTCGAGCTCAGTCACCAGCGACGCCGCAGTCCTGGATTCGTCCAGGAGGCTGGTGACGCTGCTGCCAATCTCCTTCTCCGCCGCCGCCATCTCGAAAATGGACGAGCTCACTTCCGTGACCGCCAAGGCCAGCGCCTCCACGTTCTGGATCACCTGGTCGATACTGGCCGACATCTCCTGGATGGAAGCGGCATTCTCCGTCGCCGAGCCGGCGAGGCTTTCCACCGACCGGGCCACCTCGCGCAGCGACTGGTCGATCTCCTGAACCGCACCGGTGGTACCGGCCACCGCCTCCGACTGGACCCTGGCCGCGGCGACACCTCGTCCCGCCACCTCGTTGATGTCGGCCGCTATCTGGCGCAACTCGGCAAGGGTAAGGTTGACCCGGCTGGTCATCCCTCCCAGTTTGTCGAGCATGGCGTTGAAATTGGCGTTCAACATGCCGAATTCATCGTCGGACGTGGCATCGACCTTGGCGGTAAGGTCTCCTTCTGATCCCCGGTCCATGGCCGCCGCCAGCACCCTGACCTTGTGCACCAGCTTGCGCCGAGCCAGCATCAGCATGACTGCCAGCACTGCTACGCCGTTCAGAGCAAAGGCCGCGCCGCTTGCATAGGCGTAGGAGCGCACCCCCGCCGTGGCCACCATCATGAATGCATCGTAGATCCCGACTACAGCGCATACCAGGGCGGTTATCAGCAGGAACCGTATCATCCGCGAACCGCGATTCAGATCCTTCGCCATGTCTTTGTCCTCGGCCAATTAATAGCTGGGTAATATATCGCCGAAAGGTACTACAGGAGCGCCGTTGCCGCAAGGGAAAAAGCCGGAAAGGAATGGATATCTCTGATGGCTCGACTTGTTTTTCCGAGGGGGGTATAGTTTATAAATCAATAGCCGGCAAATGAATTGTATCTCCGTGCCCGGGGCTTTCCATGAAGAAATCCCACATCTGGCTCATATGCCCCCTGCTCGGCGGGCTTGTATTCTGGGGGGCTGACGCACTCATAAATCCTTTCGCGCGGGATATCTCCACCGCGGTCTGGATCATCGTCAAAATCCTCCTGTTGCCGCTTGCCTGTGGGTTCACGTTCTGGTTCTTCGTGAAAAAGACCTCGTCCCAGGCGCTCCTTATGACGGCCGCCATGGCCATGCTGGTTGGTATCTGGTTTGGCGGGCCGCTCTACTACCTGCTGTTTTACGCGAATACCATGAAAACCCCCATGGGAGTGGGCGAGATGGTCATCTACATTGTGTTCTTCCCCCTCTCCACCCTCCTGGTGTCATTGTTCAGCGGCTCGTTTGGCGGGCTGATGGTGGCGACGGCATCCCTGATGGTCCTCGGCACGGGCTGGCTCGGTGTACCGGGCTCACCACGCAAATCTGCCAGCTAGACAAAAAAGAGCCGTCTGCATCATTCTGTTTCATACCCTCGAGATTACTATTTGACGAATCCGTCACTTGTTCATTACACTCATCGAAGTTCTCCGTTCTGATACAACTTTTTCCTCACGGTACCCGGCAAGATCGTTGACTACGTCTACCATGTACCGGTGACAGAATTGCCCCCTATGAACAGAATCCTGGAAAACGCTGTCGTCCGGCTCCTTAGGGAGCGCCCCTTCTATGGCCAGTTTCTCCTCGGTTTCCGCCGGGAGGAGGTGAGGGGTAAGCACCCCCTCGGCGTGACCATCCGCGCCGGTTTGCCGGTCCTGGCGGTGAACGGGGAGACGTTTGCCCGGCTGGAACCGGCTGTGCAGGAAGGGCTTCTGGAGCATGCCATCAAGCACGTCCTCCACCTGCACATGGCGCGCGGCAAGGGTCGGAACCGGCATGACTGGGACATCGCCTGCGACCTCGCCATCAATACCTCCATCGCCCGTCTCCCCGACGATGCGCCAATCCCCTCCGCCTACCGCCAACCGGAGGGTCTGGCCGCCGAGGAGTACTACGCCCGGCTCACTCCCCCCTTCGACACCGGCAACCTGGAAGGGAGCGGGATCGGCAACGCCAGCCGGGATGTCGGCGGCCATGCCGGGCCAGGGGAAGAGGACCTCCCTCGACTGGCCGGAACCACGGTGGACGACCATACCCTCTGGGATGAGGCGGATAGCACGCCGCTCCGCCTTGCGGAGGAGGTGGTGCGGGGGATGGTCCGGGAGGCGTGGCGTGCCTGCGACGGAGAGGTGCCGGCGGACGTACGTGAACTCGTCGGCGGGCTTCTTGCGCCGTCTCCCATTCCCTGGCGGCAGGTGTTGCGCCAGTTTGTGGCCACTGCCGGCCGGGTCGGGCGACAGACCTCCTGGAGCCGTGAGCACCGCCGCTTCGAACACCTCACTCCCGGCATCCGGAAGCGCCACCGCCTCAATCTCCTCGTGGGGGTAGACGTGAGCGATTCCACCAACGCGCCGGAGCTGCGGGAGGAGTTCGCCCGGGAGCTTGTCCGAATCGCCCGGGGGCGGGAAGCACAGATCACCGTCCTTTACGCCAACAGCCGCATCCAGCGTATCGCCAGCCTCCGGGGGAGCGGGATGGCGGTGGAGAGTTACCACGGCGGCGGCTTCACCGACCTCCGGCCCGTCTTCGACCACGCCCGCACCCTCCACCCCCGGCCGGCGGCGGTCATCTACCTTACCGATGGTTTCGGCGAGGTGCCGGAAACCATGGAGTTTCCGACCCTCTGGGTGCTGACCCGGGAGGGGGAGAAGCCGGTGCCGTGGGGGGTGGAATTGCGGCTGGATGTGTAGGAACGCGGCTTTTGCCCAATCTCTGCGTTGATCTTCGGGATTCCTTGTGACTCGGCCTGTCGGCCGCCCCCTGCGGGGCGCCTTCGCGGTCCAATTTCGCAAGCGAAATTGTGCGACGTAGCGCTGTTTATGCCCGATTGCTGGGTACTACGTCTCCGCGTCGTCCCTCGATCGCCTTGACTTGAACAAAATCCACGTCCCTGCCGTATTTAGGATTGCCAAAAACTTTTTTTGAAAAGGAACTTACGATGGGTGAATTCGCACCGATGACCGCCGAATCCGTGCGGCAGTTGCTGGAAACAGCGGGGGCGCAGGTGATGGCACGGGATGGGCGGTCCGAGCACTACGGCTCGCCGCGGGATTTTTCCTTCGAGGTGAAGGGTGTCTTCCCCAACGGCATGGGGCTCCATATCGTCGCTCGCCAGTTCAACTACCGCGACCCGTGGGAGGGGGCGGGGCGGGTCAACGACATGGTGGATGTGTCGCTCTTGAGGGACGGCAGCTATTCCCCCCTTCCCAAGGGGTATCCCTATTTCCAGGGGATCGACATGGAGGAAGGGATCGAAGAGGAGCGACTTAAGGAAATCATCGCCTGCGTGCAGGGGCTGAACCCGAAACTCTACCTGCTGCAAGAACTGACGGGGGACAGATAGCGACAAACGGGAGGAATAGCACCAGCCTGTTCGCCCTGGAGATAATCCGTAAGGGGTGAGTGCCCCGTTGTGCTCAGAGTCCCCTCGTGCACCGCTGTATGGCTCATTTCGCGCCGGCCGTTCGGCCGGCTTAGCTCAATTTCGCCTACACCGGTTGGCACTCGGGCACATTCGCTCCACGGGACACCCACCCCTTGCTGATTTGTGTGTTGATTTGCACCGGTGCATGGGATATCTTCCGTGTAGTATTCTTACTCCGCGCCCCTCCGTGACCTCTGCGGTGAAATTGTAGTGGAGAGTTTTCGTGAATTTTCTGGAACGGCTGCACAGTGAAATACTCGTCGGCGACGGCGCCATCGGCACCATGCTCTACAGCAAGGGGGTCGGACTGGACGTCAACTTCGAGCACCTCAACCTGGTCCGTCCGTCCCTCGTGGCCGAACTCCATGCCGAGTACCTGGCGGCCGGCGCCCGGGTCATCGAGACCAACACCTTTGGCGCAAACCACACGAAGCTGACAGCCATCGGCCTGGAGCGGAAGGTCCGGGAGATCAACCGGCGGGGGGCGGAACTGGCCCGGGAAGCTGCGGCCGGACGGGAGGTCTTCGTCGCCGGCTCCATTGGCCCGCTGGCCCGGCTGAAGGGGGAGGAAAAGGAACTTTCGCCGGCAGAGATGACCGTTATCTTCCGGGAGCAGGCGGAGGCACTTGCCGAGGGGGGAATCGACCTGTTCCAGCTGGAAACATTTTCGGACCTCCCCCAGCTCCTCTGCGCCCTGGCGGCCGCAAAAGCCACCGGACTTCCCGTGGTGGCGAGCATGGCCTTCCTGGAAGGGGGACGGACCGGTGGCGGTACCGACGCGGAAACGGCTGCACGGCAGCTAACCGCAGTTGGCGCTGACCTGATCGGCGCCAACTGCGGCGCAGGGCCTTTGGAAATACTTGCTACGCTGCGCCGCATGGCGGCAGCTACCGATCTCCCCCTGGCAGCCTTCGCCAACAGCGGCTTCCCCGAATACGTGGACGGCCGCTACATCTACCGCACTACTCCCGACTATTTTGCCGACCGGGCACGGGAGATGGTAGCGGCCGGGGCATGCCTCATCGGCGGCTGCTGCGGCACCACTCCGGACCATATCCGGCTCCTTGCCGAGCGGCTTAAAGGAATGCGGCCAGTTGCCCGACAGGTTGCCGTCGTTGCGGGTGTTACCGAGAGCAAGCCCGGTCCTCCCTCCCGGACAGACGGTTTCCTTGCTCGTTGGGGGAAGGAGCCGGTCGTCACCGTTGAGCTCGATCCCCCCCGAGGGCTCGACTGCGGCAAGGTGCTGGCCGGCAGCCGCGCCCTGAAAGCAGCCGGGGCGGACGCCATCAACTTGGCGGAGAACCCCCTGGCCCGGGTGCGCATGGGAAACATTGCCTTGGCGAGCCTTATCCAGCGAGAAGTGGGGATCGAGGTCATCGTCCACATCACCTGCCGCGACCGGAACCTCCTCGGGCTCCAGTCGGACCTGATGGGGGCATCGCTTCTTGGCATCCGCTCAATCCTGGCGGTGACCGGCGACCCGGCCCGGCTCGGGGAACATGCCGGCGCCACGTCGGTCTTCGACCTCAATTCCTTCACCCTCATCAAGCTCCTGGCAGACCTGAACGCCGGGGTAAACGGCCTGGGTAATCCCATTGGCGACGGCACCGGCTTCACCATCGGCTGCGCCTTCAATCCCAATTCACCGAAGATGGAGGTGCAGGCGGCACGCCTGGTGAAAAAAGTGAAGAATGGCGCTGTATTCGCCCAGACCCAGCCGCTCTACGACGTCGACCGGCTGGATGAGATGCTGGAACGGACGGCCCGGCTCGGCATTCCGATCCTCCCCGGCATCTTGCCGTTGGTGAGCGAGCGGAACTGTGACTATCTCCACAATGAGGTGCCGGGGATCGTGATCCCCGAGGCAATCCGCCAACGGATGCGGGGGAAAGAGAAAGAGGCCGGGGTACGGGAAGGGCTCGCCATCGCCCGGGAATTCATCGAAACGGTGCGGGGACGGGTGGGGGGATTCTATCTCATGCCCCCCTTCGGCAAGTACGAGATCGCCGTCGAGCTGGTCAAATTCATCAAGGGGTGACACCCTGAAAGGTCGGAAACCATGTGGAGAACCATCATCGCACTCCTCTGTCTCACGGCGATTCTCGCCGGTTGCGAGACACTTTATCCGTACCGGGAACAGTTCGACAAGAGCTCCCGCGACTACAACAGGATGGTTCGCTGGTCGGAGTTGAACCAGGCCGCAGTGAGTTATGCGGACAAGACCACCCGCCCGGAGTACGAAAAACATCTCGTCGCCGCCAAGGGTGTGAAAATCGCCGACTACCGGGTGAAAAGCGTGGACTATTATGAGGATAAGAAAACTGCCGAAGTGCTGGTGGAATTCGATTACTACGGCCCGTCAGGCCTGACCCTCAGGACGGTGGAGGACCGGCAGCAGTGGCACTACGTGGAGAAGTCGGGGTGGAGACTCACGAGCATGCCCCCCGCGTTTCAATGAAGATGTCCCCTTGAAATCTTTGATGACCTCCGGAGCGCGGAAGGGAAGTGTTGAGTTGGCCGGTTCGAATGGTACACTTACACAACACACAGCACTGTATAAAAGGAGGTTACCTATGTACGGAGCGAACAGGGTTTACAAGAAGGTGGAAGTGATCGGCGTCGCCAAGGAGAGCATCGAGGCGGCGATTCAGTCGGCGGTTGCCAAGGCCCATAAAACCCTGGACAAGATTTCCTGGTTCGAGGTCCAGGACGTGCGGGGGCATGTGGGTGAGGACGGTGCGATTGCCGAGTACCAGGTGGTGCTCAAGGTGTCGTTCGAGCTGAAGTAGCAGGGCCGGCTTTGATGAAGCGGATGGCGGCCGCGCCCGGCCGCGGCACCCATTTGTCATGGCATAATCCCCCTCACTCTGCTATAGTCGCGCCGGGTGTAAAATCGATCGGGAAAGGCGGAAGCCATGGCACAGGCAAAGAAGGGGGACCGGGTCAAGGTCCACTACACGGGAAAACTTTCGGACGGCGAAATATTCGATTCATCGGAGTGCAGGGAGGGGGATTGTGACTGTTCCTCGGACCCCCTGGAATTTACCATCGGGGCGGGTGAGGTTATCCCCGGTTTTGAGGATGCGATTGTCGGCATGAATCCGGGAGACAGTAAGACGGTCGTCATCCCGGTCGACCAGGCCTACGGCGAGCGGATCGAGGAGATGGTGGCCGAGGTGGAGCGGTCGGCCCTCCCCCCCACCATTACGCCGGAGCTCGGCCAGCAGCTGGAGGTGGAGCAGGAGGGTGGCCAGGTCTTCTCGGTGGTGATCACCAACGTGACCGATACCATGGTGACCCTGGATGCCAACCACCCCCTGGCGGGGCGGGATCTGACCTTCGACCTGAAACTGATGGAGATCTGCTGACAGATCTCTTTAAGGATGATACGAACGAAAAGGGGCCACGTGGTGAACGTGGCCCCTTCTTTGTTTGTGCGACGGCCGGCCGCGTCGGCCGGTTTCCTAGTTCTCCGTCATGTAGTGCTCTTCGTACATGTCCTCCAGGGACTGGAGGTGGCGGCTTTCGTCGGCCAGAAGCTGTTCGAACAGTTTCGCCATGGGTGCTCCGGCGCATCCCGTTGCCATCCGCCGGTAAAAGTCGATGGCTCCCTTTTCCAGGTGGATGGCGTAGGCCAGCGCCTGCCGGGCGTCGGAGTCGTGGCGCAACTCCTCCTTTGCCAGTACGTACCCCAAGTTCATGGTGGGTACCGGCTTGCTGAGCCCGTCTCCCCCTTCCATGTGCCCGTCGACGAGCGCTTTTTCCAGCTCGTGCTTGTGGTTCAGCTCGTCCAGGGCCGCATCCCGCAGGATTTCCCGGGCTCCCTTGTTCTTCACCACCCGCATGGCGTCCAGATAATGCCTGAACCCCTCGTCTTCCATCTTTACCGCCATCTCCACGGCGGCCTCAAAGGTATAACATACGTCGCTCATCGTGTCAGCCTCCCCTCGTTGAAGGATATGATTCTTTTAACATACCGGGAAGATGAGCACAAGCACTTTGTATACAGTATACTCATTCTGCTCCCTCCCCATCCCGCAGTCCGACCGCCACGTAGCGGCAGACACTGGGGAAATCGCACTGCTCGCATTCCCGGGGGGTTACGGAGAACTCTCCCTGTTTCATGGCCCGGACCTTGGCGCAGAGCCGGTTGAGAAAATTTCCGTCACCCAGCGTGCTTCTTGTCGCCGGGTCGGTGGCAAAGAAAGCGGCGGATTCTTCCCCTCCGAAAGGCCTTTCCAGTGGCTCCACCTTGCGGAGCAGCCAGTAGCGGGCGCTCATTCTCCGGATCGGACCGTGCCCCTGTCGTTCCAGTTCTGTCGCTGCGGCAAGGAGGTAAACCGGGACCTGGAAGGATATTTCACCCAGGTTCTCCTCTTTCATGAGCTGACGGTAGCGCTGGCTGTTGCCGGCCAGCTTGTAGTCCACCACCCGCACATCCCCGGCGGGGGAGATGTCTACCCGATCGATCTTGCCGTTGAGGAAGAGCCGGCTCCCGTCCAGGTCGGTCACCTCCAGGTCGGCAAAAGGAAGTTCGCAGGCCGTCGGGACGAGGCCCGTGTCGTCCGTCGCTTCCAGTTCCACCAGGCGTTCCAGGAGCGGGAGGAGCTTCTCCTTCCCCAGCTCCCACAGCAGCGGTTCCCCCACCGCCCGTTCCGCCTCCCAATGGTCGAACACCTCTGTGGCAGCGGTGGTCATGGCGTCCTTGTCGGCCTTGTCGCCCCGCAGGGGGAGCCGTCCCGCCTTCTGCCGTTCCTCGAAGAACCTCTGCAGGATTTCGTGAACCAGGCTTCCTTCGTCCTTTACCGCCAGTTCCATCTCCGGTTTTTCCACCGGCGCGAGGCGTACGAGCCGTTTCAGGAAATAGCGGAACGGGCAGCAGCCATACTCCTCCAGGGTGGTGGGGGCGAACCGGTTGCCGGGGGACGAGGTATAGAAGGCGTGAAGATCGGTCTGAATGGCCGGATCACGCAGCGTGCCGGTGTAGGGGGTGGAAAGTGCCGCCCGAGCGGTCAACTCCTCGGTGTTGAAAAAGGCTTCCCGTTCCGCTTCGATGGCAGCCGTGGCGGCGATACGGTCGATGGCCGGGGCGAGTTCGGGCACTGAAAGGGCCGCCTCGAACCGGCGGTCGCGGGCGAGGGAGTTGAGGAGTTCCTCCCGCTCACGGCAGTCGACCGGTTCGGGGATGAGGCGGTTCATCGGGATCCTCACCTCGGCAAGGGGGACGGCGTCCAGCAGCCCATCGAGGAGCGGGGAGCGGAGCATCTCATTTCCCCGGCCGTCCACATAGCTGTAGGAAAGGGTCAGGGTTTCGCCGGCGCAACCTATGGCGAGGTAGAAGAGGAGCGGCTCCTCCTCCCCCTTTTCCACAGCGGTGCGGAACAGGCGCGTTCCGGCTGTTTTCTGGAACTGGAGCTTGTCGCTGTCCTTGAAGAGGGGGTGGCCGTCGTGGCGCGGGGGGCAAATCCCCTCGTTGAGGCCGGCGATGAAGACGTGGGAGAACGCGAGACCCCGGGCGTCGTGGAAATTCATGATGCTTACGCCGCTTTGCCGCTCCCCTGCCAGAAAAACCCCGGTCATCCCCTGCTGGAGGAGCTCCAGGAACTCTGCGGGAGTGAAGGTCCGTTTCTCCATGCCGAGAGTGCGGATGTCCCGTTCCAGGTCGGCCAGCACCTGCTGAAAAAGTGTGATGGCCGAGGCGTCCCGCTTCAGCGCCCGGGGGTCGGCGGCGGCGATGCCGCGCCGGTAGAGCCGGTGGTGTTCGATGAATTCCGTCAGCAGGGCGCTGAATTCTTCGAGCGTCTTGGCTCCTCCGAAACGGCGCAGCTCTATGAGAAGCGGCCCCAACTCCCGCGCGACTGCCCGGGTGGAGGCGAGGCGGCGCTCCGTTTCCCGGTCATTCCGGTTTGCGGCGTGCCGTTGGGCCAGCCAGGCGATTCGCTTTTCCAGGAGTGCTTCCAGGCGGCCGAAGGTCTCGTCCATGTAGCGGACGTCCAGAAGGACCGCCTCCACCTGGTCCGGGTCGAGGCCATGGGAGGCCAGGTCAAAATAGCTCGATTTGAGGAGCGCCAGCAGTTCTTCCCGGCCCAGCCGGGCCTGCACGAGGGTTATGGGGGCGAGGCAGACGTTTGTCAACGATGCCGTGACCAGCGGGGCTCCGCGGCGGTAGGAGACCGGGATGGCGAAGCGGCGGCAGACATCCTCCAGCATCGGACCGTAGCTCCGCAGGTCGCGGCAGGCGACCACGATGGATGTGGGATCGGTACCCTTCTCCATGAGGTCGCGGATACGCCGGCCGATCTCCTCGCATTCACGGTAGGCACCGGGAGCGGCCAGGAGGGAGAGATTGGCCGGCGGGACGATCGGCGTCTCACCTCCGGCGTTGAAGACCGCAGACCGGAGCGGAGTGATAAACCTGCCCTGTGGCTCTTCGAATACCGGTTCCAGGAGCAGGTCGCTGTCGTCGAGTGCCTCGATCCGATCGGCGGCCCGGGCCACGTAGGCGTAGAGTGTCTCCCGGTCGGGGTCATAGGGGAGATGGAGCGTTACGGGGAGGCGTCGCGCCAGTTCGGCAATGATGGCAAGCTGGAGGGGCGTGAAATCGTAAATGGCATGGATGGCCACGCCGGTCATGCCGTCGAACAGGGGGGGGAGGGCCTTGCCGCTTCGCAGTTCCTCAAGCGCCAGGAGCTCCTGGTCGTGACTGTCCAACAGTCCTTGTCCCGCCGTTGCCTTGGAGTAAAGGGCATAGAGCGCGGCAAGCTCGGTGAGCCGGCCGTTGGGGGGCATGGCCCGGACGGTGGACGTAAAGGCGTCGGCGGTGACGAGCGCCTGCTTCAGTTCGCCGAACAGGCCGTCCAGGCTGGTGACAAAGCCGGGAAAGCTGGTGAGCCCGGCCAGCACGCCGGCACCGTCGGCGTAGTGCCTTTTCACCAGGTCTTCCAGGAGAAGCTTCTGCCCCACCGGCGAGATGGGGCGACGTTCGGCTGCTGCTGCATACAGCTCCTCACTGAGTCGCTTCAGGGTAAGCGCCCGGGTACCGAACAGGATGCCCGTCGTCGCCAGGGCGGCACGGTTGAACGCCTCCACCGCCGCGGTAGAGGGTAATATGTGGAGTTTTTCGGTCATCGTCGGTCCTGGCCGCTAACGCCTATCTTCAAGGGGTGTGTTCATCGTTGTCACCGATTGAGGTTTCCCGCAATCAGTGGGACATGCCACCCATCCCGCCGTGTCCCTGCCCGCTACCACTACCGCCACCATACACCCCTTTCAGGCAGAGTATCTCATGATCGTCCACCATCAAAGCGAGGTCATCGGGAGGCATCTCGGCCATGATCTTGTCGACTTCCGGTCCGGACTGGAGCGCCATGCCGGTGTAGAACCTGGCGATGAACTCCGCGTCGCCGAATGAGCTTTTGTATCCCCGCGAAGAGAGGAGCTTCCCAGCGGATTCCACCATTTTTTCAGGAGGGGTCTTCGCCTTCATCTTCAGCAGCTCGACGGCAAGTTCCGCGGTCACCCGGCAGTCGTGGGCGATCGCCTCCTCGGTAGCTCCGGGCACGGCGACCCCTTCACCTCCCGATGCGGCAGAGGAAACGACAATCGACAGCAGGCAGGAAATCAGGAATACGCGCATGGCAAACACCTCCCGGAAATATACTGCCGCGTGATTATAGCCGAGCCGCAGCGGGGTGGCAAATAGTGAATTGTGCGATACACTCTTCCCATATTTCATGAGAGGGGAAGTGCGCCATGAAAATATTTCTCACCGGAGGCAGTGGCTTTATCGGCGGGCATCTGCGCCGGGAACTCCTCTCCAGGGGGCACCAGCTCCGTCTTCTCGTACACAGGCACGAGGCAAAGACTGAACAGGGGGTCGAGTTCGTCGAGGGGGACGTGACCCGGCCGGAGAGTTTTGCCGGTCAGGTGGCCGGCTGCGATGCGGTCATCAACCTCATCGGGATCATCCGGGAATTCCCCGGGCGTGGCATGACCTTTGCCGGCCTCCACGTGGAGGCGACCCGCACCATGCTGAATGCCACCCGGCAGGCGGGGGTGCGGCGCTACCTGCAGATGTCGGCCCTCGGCACCCGCCCCGATGCCACCTCAAACTACCACCGGAGCAAGTTCCAGGCTGAGGAACTGGTCCGCGCCTCCGGCCTCGACCATACCATCTTCCGCCCATCCATCGTCTTCGGTCCCCGGGACGCCTTCATAAACCTGCTGGCCGGCTATATCCGGAACTATCCGATTGTACCGGTAATCGGCGACGGCATGTACCGACTGCAGCCGGTTGCCGCCGATGACGTGGCCCGCTGCTATGCCCTGGCCCTGGAGATGCCGGAGACCATCGGAAAGACCTATGAACTGTGCGGTCCGGATCGTCTCACCTATAACGAGATGCTCGACACCATCGGCCGGGTACTCGGCAAGTCCCATGTCCCCAAGCTTCCCAATCCCCTCGGGATCATGAAGCTGGTGGTCCCCCTGCTCCAGGGGTTCTCGTTCTTCCCCATCACCATGGACCAGATTGCCATGCTGACGGAGGAGAACATCTGCGACGGTCGCTGGCGTGAAACGTTCCGGTTCGAGCCGGAGCACTTTCTCCCCGGCATCAGCAAGTATCTGCGCCCATAAAATTGCTTCGTTTCCGGAGGGCACCTTTGACCATTCTACCGTGACCATGACATTTTTCGGAGGGCGTGTTTATGCCGGAGAAACTCGGAGAACTGCTGATACGGAACGGGCTCGTTACGGAAGCCCAGTTCACGGCGGCACTGGAGAAGCAGCAGGAATTCCCCTGCGTCCCCATCGGTCAGATCCTCTGCCAGCTGGGGTTCATTTCCACGATGGACCTCAATATGGTGCTCGACTACAACCGGAAACGCCTCAAGCTCGGGGAGATCCTCGTCAAGCAGAAACACCTCGACGAAGCAAAGCTGCACAATGCCCTGCAAATAGCGGAAAAGGAGCATATCCCCCTTGGACAGGCCCTGGTCCGGCTCCACTACCTCGACGAAGAGAAAGTGGCCCGCGCCATTGCCGCCCAGTACGATCTCCCCTTTGTATCCTTCGGCACGTTTTCCTTTGATTCGCAACTGGCCCGGCTCATCAACGTCAACTATGCACAGCGCCACCGGATAGTCCCGATCGGCAAGACAGGGAAGATCGTAACCCTGGCCATGGCTTACCCGCTCAGGGGTGTGGAGCTGCACGAGCTGGCGGCGGTCATTGACATGGAGATCAAGCCGGTCATTGCCCGGGAGAGCGACATCACCGCCGCCCAGCACCGTATTTTCCGTACAACTCCCCGTACGGCGCGGGAGGAGAAGGAAAGTCTCACGTTCGAAGTTTCGGAAGACATCACCCGGGAGAGCGGCAAGTCCCGGTACGTGGATGATTTCATCAGCGCCGATGTGGATTATCTCGTCAAGAAGGTCATTTCCATCGCCATCAAGATGGCGGCCAGCGATATCCACCTGGAAAGCAGGGAGCACGGAATGGAGATCCGCTTCCGGATCGACGGGGTGCTCCAGTCATTGGACCTGGGGCACGATGCCGATGCCATCAACAGCCACGCGAAGCAGATCGTTTCCAAGATCAAGATCCTCTGCGACATGGATATAGCAGAGAAACGACGACCCCAGGACAGCAGCTTCAAACTTAAGGTGACCAAGGACGGGACGGTGCGAAGCGTCGACTTCCGGGTCTCATCAGTGCCGACCCAGTTTGGCGAGAACGTGGTGGTCAGGATACTCGACAAGCGGGGAGGGGCGATTTCCCTCGAAACACTGGGGCTCCTGCCGGCGCATGTGGATACGCTCTGCCGGACCCTGGAGAAGCCGACCGGCATCTTCCTCGTGACCGGTCCGACCGGTTCGGGAAAGTCGTCCACCCTGTATGCCATCCTCAACCGGATCAACACCAGTGAGGTGAAGACCCTGACGGTGGAGGATCCGATCGAATACACCATTGACGGTGTCAGCCAGTCGGAGGTTAACGAGGCGATCGGCAACTCCTTTGCCCATTTCCTCCGGTCGTTTCTCCGCCAGGATCCGGACAATATCATGGTGGGGGAGATTCGCGACCTGGAAACGGCGTCCATCTCGATCCGCGCGGCGCTCACCGGCCACACGGTGCTGAGCACCCTCCATACCAACGATGCCACGAGCGCGTTTACCCGGCTTATGGACATGGGGGTGGAGCCGAGCCTGATTTCCTCGACACTCCGCTGTGTGCTGGCCCAACGTCTGGTACGGCGCATCTGTGACCACTGCAAGGTGAGGTATATGCCGGCGAAGGAGATTCTTGGCGAGTTTCGCTTTCCCCAGACCACGACCCATCCGTTTGCCCGTGGCAGTGGCTGCGTGCGGTGCAATTTCACCGGCTTTGCCGGTCGTCGCCCGATTGCCGAGCTCTGGGTGCCGACCGGCAGTGAAGCGCTGCTGTTCAGCAAACGCCCCGATAACCAGGCATTACGGGAAGTGGTGTTCCATCAGGGGCAGCGGATGACCATGATTGAAGACGGGCTGCGCCGGGTGAAAGCGGGGGAAACCACCCTTGAGGAACTGCTGCGGGTGGTACCCTACGAGCACGTGGAAGAGTGCCGCAACCGGATGGCCGCAAAGCTGTTCAGCTGGGATGCCCTGTAGTCCTAAATTCAGAGCATTCCTTCGCTGGTGAAGCTGATAAAGGCGCCGTCGCCGATGATGATGTGGTCGAGGACCTTGACCCCCATGAGATCACCTGCCTCCTTGAGGCGGCGGGTGATCTCCCGGTCCTCGCGGCTCGGGGCCGGATCGCCGGTGGGATGGTTGTGGACGAGGATGATTGCGGCGGCCGATTCCCGCACCGCAGGATTGAACACTTCACGGGGATGGACGATGCTCTGGTTGAGCGACCCTTCGGATATGCGGACTTCGCGGATCACCCGGTTCTTGCCGTCGAGCAGCAACGCCAGGAAGTATTCCTTGCGGCGGTCACGGTAGGTGAAGTTGTAGTGCTCGTAGACCTGCTGGGGGGAGGTGAACCGGTCCCCGTTGGCGAGCCGCCGCCCTTGGCAGCGGTTGGCCAGTTCAAGGGCCGCAATGATGGATGCCGCCTTGGCCGTTCCCGCCCCCTTGACCCGGCATATTTCCACCACGCCGGCGGACGCGAGAGTGCGCAGGTCGCCGAATTCCAGAAGCAACTGCCGCCCCAGGTCGATGGCGCTCTGCCCGGTAGAGGCATCTCCCGTCCGGAGGATGAGGGCCAGGAGTTCCGCGTCGGTCAGGGTATCCACTCCCCGGTTCAAAAGCTTTTCCCGCGGCCGTTCGGCCTCGGGCCACACCTTGATTCCCCCTGCCATGCATCTCCTCCCGCTCCGCAGTGTTCTGCAACAGTCGTCGGCAGGTTAGCACGAAAAAAACAGTATTAAAATATTTTTATGCGCTGCCGCCGAAAAACGATCAATGGAAGAACGCCAGGTAGGCGAGTACACTGCTCCCGGCGACCAGCCGGTACCAGACGAAGGGGTAAAGGGTGCGGTTCTGAACGAAACGGAGGAGGAAGGCGACACTTGCGTAGCCGACGAGTGTCGAGGTGACGATGCCGATGATGAGAGGCTGTATTTCACCGGCGGGAACGCCGGTTTTGACCAGGTGACCTACTTTGAGGATGCCGGCGCCGGCGACGATGGGAAGGGAAAGGAGAAATGAAAAGCGGGCCGCGGCCTCACGGTTGTATCCGAGGAGCAGGGCGGCGGTGATGGTGATGCCGGAACGGGAAACACCCGGGATGAGGGCGAGGCACTGGGCAAGGCCGATGATGAGAGCGGCCCGCAGGGTGATGCCGTCCATTTTCCAGCGCTTGGCACCGATGGTGTCGCTGAAGGCGAGAACAAGGCCGAAGACGATGAGGAAGGTGGCGATGAGAGCCGGGTTGCTGCGGAACATCTCCTCGATGGGGCCTTCCAGGGTTTTGCCGGCGATGGCAGCGGGAATGGTGCCGGCAATGATATAGAAGGGGAGGCGGTTGGAGGCGGTGTGCAGACCCCCCCCAGAGATCCCCCGAAAGAAATTGAAGACCAGTTCGATGATATCCCGCCAGAAATAGAGGGCCAGAGCGAGGAATGTTCCGAGATGGAGGGCCACGTCGAAGGTAAGCCCCGATTCCGGCCAGTGGAGGAGCCAGGGGATCAGGATCAGGTGGCCGGAACTGCTGATGGGGAGGACTTCGGTAAGGCCCTGGATTGCGCCGAGAACGGCGGCATGGAGCGGGTGCATGGGAATATCTCCTCCTGTGTGTATCGGGCTGGAAGAGTAGTTGATGCGGGTGGCAAAATCAAGTTAAATCCCGCCACGTTTCCTCCATCGTTCCGTAACATAAATGTGGCACCACCGGCAAATTTATGGTATGAATGGCAGGTTTTTAAAATCAACCGGCACGGTGCTTCGTACACTGTGTCGTCTGGAGGCAGCAATGTTCGGATTGATACCAAAGGAAGAAAAATTCTTTGTCCTCTTCAAGGATATGACGCGGAATATAAATGAAGGAGCCCAGTTACTGAAGGACATGCTCGACAATTTTGCCGATCCCCAAGGGAGCCAGCGCAAGATCAAGGATGTGGAGCACAAGGGTGACTCCATAACCCACGAGATCATCCAGAAGCTGAACAAGAGTTTCGTTACCCCCCTCGACCGGGAAGATATTTACGCACTTTCAGGCGCCCTCGACGATATCCTCGACCTGATCGACGCCTCGGCCCAGCGAGTCGTGATGTACAACGTGGAAAAGCCGACCCCGGAAGCCAAGGAGTTGGCGTTCATCATCCTCAAGTCCTGCCAGACTCTGGAGAAGGGGGTTTCCCTCCTGGGAGGAAAACTGGAGCACATCAGCGAATGCTGTGTCGAGGTTAACGCCCTGGAAAACGAGGCGGACCGCGTCTGTCGCGAGGCTGTCAGCAGGCTGTTCGACGAGGAGAAGGACCCCATCCAGCTCATCAAATGGAAGGAAATCTACGAGACCCTCGAGCGGGCCACCGACAAGTGTGAAGACGCCGCCAACATCCTCGAAAGCGTGGTGGTAAAAAATGCTTGATGTCACCCTCGTCATGCTGATCCTCGTGATCGCCGTGGCGCTCATCTTCGATTACATCAATGGTTTCCATGATACCGCCAATGCCATTGCTACCTGCGTTTCGACCCGGGCGCTGTCGGTTAAATGGGCGATCTTAATGGCCGCCGTCTTGAACTTCGCCGGGGCCATGATCTCCACCAAAGTGGCATCCACCATCGGCAAGGGGATCGTCGATGCGAGCAACGTCACCCAGATGGTGGTGTTGGCGGGGGTCGTGGGTGCGATCATCTGGGATATCATCACCTGGTACTACGGCCTTCCCTCCTCCTCTTCCCACGCCATCATCGGCGGACTCATGGGGGCGGTTACCGCCCATGCCGGGATGGCGGCGCTCCATTGGGGCGGCCTGAATAAAATCCTCCTTGCACTGGTCATATCCCCCATCCTTGGCACGATCATCGGATATATCTTCATGCTGATCATGATGCAACTGTTTCGCAACAGCCCTCCCTATGGCCTCAACAAGGGGTTCCGGAAACTGCAGATCATATCTGCGGGGTTCATGGCTTTTTCCCATGGCACCGCCGATGCGCAAAAATCCATGGGGGTGATCACCATGGCCCTGGTCAGCTACGGCATGCTGCCCAGTTTCGATGTGCCGACCTGGGTAAAGATGGCCTGCGCGATTTCCATGGCGTTAGGCACCGCTGCCGGCGGCTGGCGGATCATCAAGACCGTCGGACGGGATTTCGTCAAACTCCAGCCGGTGCACGGCTTCTGTGTCGAGACCGCATCAGCCGGCGTCATTCTCGGGGCGTCCGCCCTCGGGATGCCGACGAGCACCACCCACGTCATCACCTCCAGCATCCTCGGCGTCGGCCTCTCCAAGCGGATCACCGCCGTCAACTGGAACGTTGCCTACCGCATCCTCTGGGCATGGATACTCACCATCCCCGCCTCGGCTGCGGTGGCTTACATGGCCTACATGATCATGAGTCCCACCCTCGGCAAATAGTACCTCGACGGTTTATCAACGCAAAAGGGGCGGTCATTGATGACCGCCCCTTCTTTGTATCTCCCTACAGTCTATCCCTTTACTCCAGCTCTTCCCCCGTCTCTTCCATTTCGTCCGTCAATTCCGCCAGGGCTTCGTCCTTCTGCCGGAACCGGATCACCAGGTAATAACAGAGAAAGTAGGCAATGATGGCGGCGATGAAGCCGAGTATGGAGGTGCCGAGGAGCAGGGATGCTGCGTATCCCTTCATGTGCTGCCACTCCAGGCTCTTCAGGTGCAACTCCTTGGGAGGGAGGCCGCGCAGAACGCGCCCTAGTTTGTAGCTGATTGCCAGCACCGGAAAAACGGTAAAGGGGGTGTTTACCCAGGCGCCGGTGATGCAGGTGAGCTTGTTGAGGCGGAAGACGAAGGCGAGCGCAATGGCCATGGCGGTGTGGAAGGCGAAAAACGGGGTGAAACTGATGAAAACTCCCACCGCAAAGCCGGCGGCTATATGGGCGGGATGACTATCGAGGGAGAGGATATCCTTGAAGCGCTTTTTCCATTTTTCCTTGTCCAGCATCGCCACCTCGTCACGAAAGAGTCACAAGTCTAAGGGGGCACCCCCCGGTTTGTCAATCCATTTCCCCTTGGGCAGCGAGAATGATATGAACGAATATTCATTATATGGCTGCAGTGGAGGATAAATAACGGTATAATTTGACTTGACAATATGGTGTTTGTTATATATATAAAAAACAATATGTATTAGGCGCTTTGCTGTGGGGGATTTGATCGTGAAGAATATATGCGCAGGTATATGGCTGGTATTGATACTTCCGTGTGGAGCATTTGCGGAAAGTGGTCGGCTGGGGCTAGATGAATCGATTCGGTTGGCCCTGGAAAAGAACCATCTCCTCAAGGCTGCTCTCTATGAGCGAAAGGCGGCCGACCGAAGCGTGTCGATCAGTCGCGGCGCCTATCTCCCCCGTGTTTACCTGGAGGAGACAGCTGCGGTAACCAACTCACCGACCCGCACCTTCATGATGAAACTGGACGAGGGCCGTTTCACCGATCGTGACTTCCTCATCAACAACCTGAACAATCCGGGGAGTTACCGTGATTTCCGCACTGCTTTTACTCTGGAACAACCGCTTCTGGATTTTCGCATCGGTCGCGCCCTCGATATGGCCCGTGCCGAAGACGCTTCCCGCTCGTTTACCCTGGAACGCCGCCGGCAGGACGTTGCTTTTCTGGTGTATGGCGCCTACCTGGAGGTGCAGAAGGCGAAGGCGAGTCTTGCGGTTGCAGACCAGGCGGTCAGGGATGCCCGGGAGCACCAGCGGCTGGCCCAGGTTCGTACCGCTGCCGGTGTCGGCCTGAAGTCCGACGAACTGCGGACCCGTACGTTCCTGTCGGAGATGGAGCAGCAGCAGATAACGGCCGGCAATAACGTCCTTCTCGGAAAACTGCGGCTGGCCCAGGCAACAGGGATGGAAACGGGAGAAACCATCGATACGACCGAAGAGCTCGGCGCACCCGTGCTGAAATACACCAGTCAGGAACTGGTCCAGGAGGCGCTCGCGACCCGTCCGGATCTGAAGGAACTGGAAAGCGGGACTGAGAAGGCGTCAGCGGCGGTGGGGATGGCGCGGAGCGCCTATCTCCCCACGGTTTACGGAAGTGCCACCTACCAGCTGAACGACCATGATGTCCCGTTCGGCCGGGACAATGATTCCTGGGTGGTTGCTGCGAATCTTCGCTGGGACCTGTTCGACGGCATGCGGAGGTACAACGAGGTCGGCCGGGCCCAGATGCAGCTGAGCGCAACGGCCGAATATCTTGAAAACTACCGTAAGGAAGTTGCCCTCCAGGTGCAGGAGGCCTATCTGCGCAGGGAGGAGACGGGTAAACGGCTTGAAGTCGCCCGCCATACCGTGCTCGATGCGGAGGAGACCGTACGTCTGGTCAGCCGCCGATACGAAAATGCCCTTGCCACGTCGGTAGAGCTTCTCGATGCCCAGACAGCCCTGAACCGGACGAGGGTGCAGCTGGTGGACACGGAAAGCGGTTATGCCCTGGCTACGGCCCGGCTTTACCACGCAGCGGGAATATTCCTCAAGGAGGTTGCGCAATGAAAGGAACTGCGGCGCTGATGGCCGTTTCGCTGACGACGGTTGCCGTGCTCGGTTTTGCCGGCTGCGGCGGCAAGGGGAAGGAAGAGGCGGTGAAGGCTGCCCCGCAGGTGATACAGGGAGTGACAGTCCAGGCTGTGGCGGAGGAAAAGATCGCCGACCTGCAGGAGGCTGTCGGAACGGTCCGGGCAAAGAACGCCTTTGCCCTTGCCGCCCGTATTCCCGGCACGGTCAGCTCCGTGCTGGTGAGGGAGGGTGACCGGGTTGCAAAGGGAAAGCTCCTTCTGACCCTTGACGCGGCGGAGAGTACCTCCGGGGCGGCCAGTGCCCAGGCCGGCCTGGAAGAGGCCCGGCACGGTGTGGAGGAGGCCCGTGCACGCAGGCAACTAGCCGAAGCGACCTTCGAGCGGTACCACAAACTATTCGTCGAACAGGCGGTTACCCGCCAGGAGTTCGATAGTCGCCAGACAGAACAGGAGGTGGCTGCCCAGGGGCTGGCCCGGGCCGAAGCCCGGCTGATCCAGGCTCGCGAGGCGGCCCGGGCTGCCGGTGCCGTTGCCGGCTACACCCGTATTACCGCCCCTCTTGCCGGCATTGTCACCGCTAAGTCGGCGGATGTGGGGATGACGGTCTTTCCCGGCACCCCTCTTCTCATGGTGGAGGGAGAGGGAGGATTCCGGCTGGAGGCTGCTGCGCCAGAATCGCTTCTCGACTCGGTGCGGACCGGCCAGCAGGTCAGCGTTGCAATCGATGGTGTTACCGGAACTCTCTCCGGAAGGGTTGCCGAAGTGGTGCCGATCTCGGATCCCGCCAGCAGGACCTTTACCGTCAAGGTGGATATTTCGGCAAAGGGGCTCCGTTCCGGCGCCTATGGCAGGGTAGAATTCCCGACGGGCTCTCACCCGGGGATACTGGTGCCGAAAGCTGCCATTGTCGATCATGGTGCCCTCACGTCGATCTGGGTGGTGGGGAAAGATAAAACCGTCCGGATGCGGCTGGTCAAGACCGGCAAGTCGTATGGCGACCGGATGGAAGTCCTCTCCGGGCTCACTGCCGGAGAACAGGTCGTCACCGGCGGCGTGGAGAAGGTGATGGACGGGGCACGGCTCGAATAAGAAAACCTTCCACAGAGATACTGAGATGCGAGGACATCAAGAGCAAAAACGTTTTACAGGGATATTCAGGATGATCAGGATAATAGCTGAAATCTATTGTTGTTTTAAAGTTAATCGAATAGCCTTTAATCCTGTATATCCTGAATATCCCTGTTAATTTGTCTGTTAGGTTTTTCTCTGTGGCAGATTTTGACTGATCTTTGGAGACGATGTAAATGGATAACCTCGGTATTGCCGGCAGGATTGCCCGCGCCTTCATAAATTCCAAGTTGACCCCCCTCATCGTTGCGGCATCGCTGCTCCTCGGCGTCTTTGCGGTCAAGGTGACCCCACGTGAGGAGGAGCCTCAGATCAAGGTGCCGATGATCGACATCTACCTCCCCTTCCCCGGTGCATCGCCGAAAGAAGTGGAGGAACGGGTCGTCAAGCCGTTCGAATGCAAGATGTGGGAAATCAAGGGGGTCGAGTACGTCTATTCCATGAGTCGCCCCGGCCTCGGTGTCGTGACGGTTCGCTATCTTGTGGGCCAGAACACTGAGGAGTCGCTCGTCAAGGTTTACAACCAGATCATGAGCAATCGCAAGCTCCTTCCTCCCGGGGCGGGCGAGCCACTGGTGGTCCCCAAGACCATCGACGACGTGCCGATCCTTGCGCTCACGCTCTGGTCCGAGCGGTATGACCACCATATGCTCCGCCGTATCGCCCGCGAAGTGTGCGACGATCTGAAGAAGAGTCCCGAGGTGGCAGAAACGGAGATCAAGGGAGGACTCCCGCGGCAGGTACGGGTCCAGCTCGATGCGGGGCGGCTGGCGGCCCGGCAGCTCTCCCCCCTGCAGGTAATGGGAGCGTTGCAGAAGGGTAATGCGGCGCTCCAGACTGGCAGCATGGCAACCGGCAACCGGCAGTACCTGGTGGAGACCGGTGACCTGCTCGGCGACGTTGATGCGGTAAGGCGGCTGGTTGTGGGTGTTGCAGCCGGCAAGCCGGTCTATCTTGCCGATGTGGCTTCGGTGACTGACGGGGCGGCGGAACCGAAGGACTACGTCTTCTTTGGTTTAGGTGCAGTTGATAAGACATATAGGTCCCATGGGTCCTATGAGTCCTATAATAGAACCACCGATTATCCCGCCGTTACCGTCTCCGTTGCCAAGCGGAAAGGGGCCAATGCCACCTGGGTTGCGGAGGACCTGCTCAAGCGGGTGGAGAACCTGAAGGGGAAGGTGATCCCTTCCGATGTGCAGGTGACGGTGACCCGCAATTATGGTGAGACGGCCCGGGACAAGAACAACGAGCTCCTCTTCCACATGTTCCTGGCGGCCATCTCGGTCACCATCCTGATCGCAATCTTCATGGGATGGCGCGCAGGCGCCGTGGCGGCTATCGCCATTCCGGTCACCCTGGCCCTGACCATGCTGGTCTTCTATCTCATCGGCTATACGCTCAACCGTATCACCCTGTTCGCCCTGATTTTTTCCATCGGCATACTGGTGGACGATGCCATCGTGGTGGTGGAGAACATCCATCGCTACTTCACCACAACCCGCCTGAAACCACTGGATGCGGCCATCCGGGCCGTGGACGAGATCGGCAATCCGACGGTGCTCGCCACCTTTGCGGTTATCGCCTCGATCCTCCCCATGGGATTCGTCGGCGGGCTGATGGGTCCCTACATGCGGCCGATTCCGGTGGGGGCGAGCATGGCCATGCTCTTTTCGCTCCTCATCGCCTTCATCGTGACCCCCTATTATGCCTATCGCTTCATGAAGGGAGAGTCCCATTTCGGTTCCACCGCCGAGCCGGAGGAGTCCAGGCTGACGATTTTCTACCGCCGGGTCATGGGAGCGCTTCTCCACAGGAAGCCGGTCCGGAACGGCTTCCTGGCCGGAGTTGTGGTGCTTCTCCTCCTTTCCTGCTCCCTCATCTATTTCAAGCTCGTGACGGTCAAGATGCTTCCCTTCGACAACAAGAATGAGCTGCAGGTGATCGTCGATACCCCCGACGGCAGCACCCTGGAGGAGACGGCGCGACTGATGGCGGAGCTGGGGGATTCCCTGCGCAAGGTTCCGGAAGTGACCGATTTCCAGACGTACGCGGGGACAAGCGCCCCTTTCAACTTTAACGGTCTGGTGCGCCACTACTACCTGCGCACGGGGCCCAACGTGGCGGACATCCAGGTCAATCTGCTCCGCAAGGAAGAGCGGAAGGCCCAGTCCCATGACATCGCCCGCCGGATACGGCCGCAACTGAAAGCCATTGCCGACAAGTACGGGGCGCGGCTCAAGGTGGCAGAGATTCCTCCCGGTCCGCCGGTTCTTTCCACGCTGGTTGCCGAGGTCTACGGCCCGGATGACGCAACCCGGGCAGATATCGCCCGCCAGGTCAAGGGAATCTTCAGCAAGACCGCCGGTGTGGTGGACGTGGACTGGTACCGGGAGGATGATCAGACCAAATATACCTTTACCGTGAACAAGGAGAAGGCGGCCCTCGCCGGCATCGACACCACCGACGTGGTGAAGACGCTGCACATCGCCCTGGAAGGGGAGAACGCGGGGCTTCTCCACGTCCCCCACGAAAAGGAGCCGGTCGCCATCAACCTGCGTCTTCCCGTGGCGGACCGAAGCTCCGTGGCGAGCCTTTCCTCCATCTACGTACCGGGAGCAAGGGGTAATGTTCCCCTCTCCGAGCTGGTGCGGGTAACGAGTGGTAACGAAGAGAAGTCACTCTATCGGAAGAACCTGAAAAGCGTGGTCTACGTCACCGGCGACGTGGCCGGGGTGATCGAGGCGCCGGTCTATGCCATCCTGAAGATGCAGAAAGAAATAGCCAACATTCCCCTGCCGGGAGGGTACCGGATCGAGCAGCTGGCTTCCCGCCAGCCCTGGAACGAGGAGAAGCCGGGGCTCAAGTGGGACGGCGAATGGCACATAACCTACGAGGTGTTCCGTGACCTGGGACTTGCCTTCGGGGCGGTCATGGTTCTCATCTACATCCTGGTGGTGGCCTGGTTCAAGGATTTTACCACCCCGCTGGTGATCATGGCGCCGATTCCCCTCACCCTTATCGGCATTCTGCCGGGTCATGCCATCATGGGGGCGTTCTTCACAGCAACGAGCATGATCGGCTTCATCGCCCTTGCGGGGATCATCGTCCGGAACTCCATCATTCTCATCGACTTTGCCGAGATGAAACGGCGTGAGGGGATGGCGTTGGACGAGGCGATCATCGAGGCGGGGGCGGTCCGCTTCCGCCCCATGCTGCTGACGGCGGCTGCCGTTGTCGTGGGGAGTTTCGTCATCGTCTTCGACCCCATATTCCAGGGGCTGGCGCTTGCCATGATGTGCGGAGAGATAGCCTCCACGGCTCTTTCCCGGATCACTATTCCGGTTTTATATTTCATGGTACAGTCATGGAAGGAGCGGCATCGGGTGGGGAGGAGCGAAGAGCAATAAGAGACCCTCTGCGGAGGGAGGAAGATGACAGAGTAGAGGAGGCTGGATGTTCTGGCAGAAACGGAAACCGGTTGGGAATGAAGGGATGGGACTGGCGGAAAGAGTGGCGACGGAGGCGGAGGGATTCTACCGCTCCAAAAAGATGCACTGTGCCGAGGCGGTGCTCCTGGCGGTGAAGAACAACTTCCGCCCGGAGATCCCCGACATGGTGGTGGAGATGGCGAGCGGGTTCGGCGGCGGATCCGGAACCGGCTGCCTCTGCGGGGCCGTGGCAGGGGGAACCATGGCCATCGGGCTGGTCCTTCCCCATGACGCACGGCGGGTCAAAAAGCTCACTCAGGAACTCCACCACTGGTTCAAAAACCAGTATGGCGCCACCTGCTGCAAGGTTGTCCTTGCCAATCACAAGGGGATCTGTCCCGAGTTGACGGGGAGCGTGGCGGGCAAGGTTGCGGAACTGTTGAGTGAGCAGTGACGGATCGTGGAGAACCTGCAAAGGGAAGGAGGCAGACAATGGAACTTACGACGGCGTATGCATTCGGCAGGACCGTTTCACTTCCCTATGCCGACGCGGAACGAAAGGTGCGGGAAGAACTGCAGAAGGAAGGGTTCGGTGTCCTCACCGAGATCGATATCAAGGGGAAGTTCAGGGAGAAGCTCGGTCGGGAATTCCGCGACTACATCATCCTCGGTGCCTGCAATCCCCCCCTCGCCTGGGAGGCTTTTGGTCATGAACTCAACATCGGAACGCTGCTCCCCTGCAACGTGGTGGTCTATACCGGCGACGACGGGGAAACGGTGGTGATGGTCATGGACCCGGTTGCGGCCCTCGGCGTGATTGGCAACCCTGCCCTGACCGAGCTGGCCGTAACGGTGAAGCAGAAGATGGAGCGGATGCTGGCAGCTTTGTAGAAAACGAATTGCCCAATGTGGCAGGCAGGGAGCCTGCCCCAATAAACAAGAGGAGAAAAGAATGTATATCGACCGTTTGCTCAGAATCATCGCCGGCAGCTTTATCGTCCTGTCGCTGCTGCTGGCCCATTTCCACAACATCAACTGGCTCTGGTTCACCGGTTTCGTGGGGCTCAACCTGTTCCAGTCGGGGTTTACCAACTGGTGTCCCATGATTACCATCCTGGAGAAGGCGGGGGTGCCGAAGTTCCCGAAGGAGTGCTGCGGAAAGTGAAACGTGGCTTTCCCGCAATCTCTGCGTAAGTCTTCGGGACAGTTTGTGCGGCGTAGCATAACTACGCCTCCTCACTATCCCTCGACAGCCTTGACCTTGCGGAAAATCCACGTTTCTTTATTGATATACCAGTAGGAGGGGGGAACCATGAGCTACCGGATTACCATTCTGTGCGACAACAGTGTCGGCTCCATGACCGGCACCCTCGGAGAGCACGGTTTTGCCGCTTTCGTGGAGTACGGTGGCGGGGCACTCCTGTTCGATACCGGCCAGGGGGAGACCTTGATCCACAATGCCCGGCGGATGGGCAAGAATCTCTGTCGGACGGACCGGGTCGTGCTTTCCCATGGACACTACGACCATACCGGTGGCCTGAAGCCCCTGCTGCAAACCTGCGGGCCGAAGGAAGTGCTGGCCCACCCCGGTGTCTTCGCGTGCCGCTACCGGGTGAAGGATACGGGAGAGAGCGTCGCCATCGGCATCCCCTTCGGTGAGGCGGAACTGCTCAAGCTTGGCGCGACCTTCGATCTTTCGTCCACCTTCCGGGAGATCGGGCCGGGGCTCTTTCTCACCGGCGAGGTGCCGCGCCGGACGACCTTCGAGAAGGGAGACAGCGGTCTCTACTGCGACGAAAAGGGGTGCAGTGCCGATACCCTGCCGGACGATCAGTCCCTGGTAATCACCACCGGCAAAGGGCTCGTCCTGCTGCTCGGCTGCTGCCATGCCGGGCTTGCAAACACCATCCAGCTTGCTCAGGAGCGAACCGGTGTGGCAGATGTTTATGCCGTGGTAGGAGGGACCCACCTCGGTTTTTCCTCGCCGGAACAATTGGAGGCAACCATAAGCGCCCTGCGCGGGTATGGCATGCGAAAGCTCTGCGTCAGCCACTGTACCGGCTTCAACGCAGCAGCGCGGCTGTCCCGGGAGTTCCCGGCAGAGTTTCACCCGGCTCAGGTCGGCTACACGCTGGAAGTGTAATACCAAATTCCACATCAAGGCGCTATCTGCGTTGGCTCGTCTTAGGCTCCTCAACGTACTGTCTGTACGCCTGCGTCGCCTCAATCCTCGCCGCCTTGATTTCATCCTTGATCTGAATTGGTGTAATATCAACAATCGAATTGGTGGACGGTATGATGTTCATGGACGGTGATTTACAGGAAAAGGCGTCGCTGCTCAGGGTTCTCGGGCATCCGGTGCGGCTCAGGATCGTGGCCGGTCTGGCCCGGGAAGATGCCTGCGTGAAGGATATCTGGGAGTGCCTGGAGATACCTCAGGCGGTGGTGTCGCAGCATCTCAAGGTGATGAAGGAGCACGGCATCCTGGAGGCGCGGCGGGACGGCACACGGGTCCGTTACGCCCTGCGGGGTGAGATGCTCGCGGAGCTCGTCAGGATTCTTCGGCTTGCGATTTGAAGGGATTCAGTTCCTTCTGGAGTTTGGCACTCAGGTCGGTGATCGCCTCGATCTCTTCCATGTTCTGCTTTGCCAGGGCGGCATTTGACTCTATGAGCCGGCCCGCTTCCCGGACGTAGTTCAGAAGCACATCCCCCATCATGATCTGCTGGATGCTCGTGTCCCGAAGCTTCTTGACCTTATCGTTGTCTTCGAGCACGCTCTTGAGATAGAGACGGTTTCCGCGCGACTGCTCCTGGGTCGAATTGGTGATCTTCTGGGAGAGGAGCCGCATCTGCTCCAGCGCCTTGACGATCATGCTGATCCCCCGCTCCTGCTCCTGTGTTGCCCGCGTCACCTGTTTGACCCGTTCCAGGTTCTTTGCCGCCTCTTCGGTGATGAGCCGGCTGCCGGACGCCTGCTCGACCGTAGCACTGGCGATCCTCTGCACCATGTCGGATGCTTCCGCTGCCCCCGTTTCGATTCTCACCAGGGCCTCGTTGGTCAGGGCCGAAATTTTCACTCCCTCCTTGATCCGGTCTTTCCCCTGGGCCACCGAACGCTGAACCGCGGCGGTCTCTTTCTGGATGTCCTTCACCAGGTCGTCGATCTCTTTGGCCGACTGGGCGGTCCGGTGGGCCAGAGAGCGGACCTCTTCGGCCACTACGGCAAACGCCTTTCCCCGTTCCCCCGCCTGGGCGGCTATGATGGAGGCGTTGAGGGAGAGGAGGTTCGTCTGCTCTACCACGTCCTGGATTACCTCGATAAAATTGCCGATGCGAGCCGAATGCACGGAAAGGCGATGGATCGCTTCGTAGGATTCCTCGGTGCTTTTTTCGATGGCGTTCATGGCCTTGATGGTGGAGGTCATGGACTGCAGGCCATCCTGTGCCTGCTTGCGGACCCCTTCGGAACACTCGGCGGACCTCTGGGCGTTGTCCCGGACATTGCTGATGGCGGCGCCGATCTGGGTGATGGAACTGGATGTCTGCTCGGTGGATACCGCGAGTGCCTCGATGTTGTCTGCGGACTGGCGGATGCTGAGAGCCATTTCTTCGATGGAGGCTGAGGTCTCCAGAACCGCGGCGGAGTAATCCTTGATGTTCTCGGCGATGGTATCGGTCGTGGCACTCATCTCCGTCGAGATCGACGCCCGTTCGTCGGTCCGCACGGCCAGTTCCTCGATCTCCCGGATGAGGACGTTCAGGAAGGTATTCATATCTTCCACGGCCCGCAGGGTTTCCGATTCCTTTTCCGCCTGCTGCTCATTCCCCGTCACCATGGTGAGGGACTTTTCCTGCAGATGTCTGTGGAGGGGCGCTACCCGGTTCATGAGGAGCGAGATGTTCTCCACCATGGAGAGAACCTTGTCCAGCATCGTGTCGTAACATCCCATGAGCGCATTCAGTTCATCGCCGTTTCCGGCCAGGGTGGCATCGCAGTCCCCGGTGGATAGCCGGCTCAGGGCCTGCCACTGGCGCTCCAGGTAGATTTTCATCACCTGCTTGATGATGTAGTAGCAGAAGGTGCCGACCAGGACGCCGGCGGTGAGGCAGCCGATGATGTAGAGAGGGGTGAAGGCGCGAGTACCGAAGAAGATCGCGGAATAGAAGGGAAAGATGAGCCCCATGAGGAGGCCGAAGCTGAGCATGAAATAATAGGTGCTTCGGAGGGATGACAGGTATTTGCGCAGGGTCATGGAACGACTCCCGGTTCGAGGATGTTCGTATAAGTGGCGAATTTATCACGGGCTCTGGGGGGTGTCAACGAAATTGGCGGGTTTTCATCGGCGCTGATACGCTGTTTATCACGGAGATAGGGCAGGTTGGCCGCATAAACAGGTTCTACGGAGGTCAGAACAGCCGGTACGGATCCGAGAAAATGGGTGCACCAGTCACTGTATATCTCATAACAGGCAAAATCCGTACGGGAATGGATTGAAAATTGGGGTAAAAAGATTTATCGAGCTTCTGCGTGGAGTTTGAGTCCCAGAGCCGATACGATTTTTAAAATCGTATCAAACCCCGGAATTCGCTCTCCTGAAAGTGCCTTATAGAGGCTTTCGCGAGAAAGGCCGGCATCTCGCGCAACCTGCGACATTCCTTTGGCACGAGCTATGTCACCAAGCGCCTTGGCGATAAAGGCTGCATCGCCATTAGCTTCTTCAATGGAGGCTTCAAGGTAGGCCGCCATTTCTTCCGGAGTGCTGAGATGCTCGGCGACATCATAGCGACTAGTAGTTGTTTTAGACATTTTTCAACTCCTATAAGTTCTGTGCAAGGCGGATTGCTGCCTTGATATCCCGAGACTGGCTGCTCTTGTCACCGCCAGCCAGCAGGATGATCAATTCGCTGCCGCGTTGGATGAAATACACTCGATAGCCGGGACCGTAGTCGATCCGCATTTCCGAGACACCTTCACCAACAGGCTTGACGTCTCCTGCATTTCCCAAGGCAAGACGCTCGATCCTGATAAGAACACGAGCCTTGGCCTGGATGTCACGCAAGCTATCAAGCCATGTGGCAAACAGTTCGGTTTTGCGGATTTCAGTCATGACCATATTGTAGCCAACTGGCTACAGCCTGTCAAACTAATTAGTGTGAACAATACTCGGTCCAACCCATCGGCACGACCGGCCCCCAAAACCGATCCGGTCGGCCTCAGCACCGTTGGACGGAAAAGAGGTTTTTTTCACATTGCCAGGCGCCTCCCCGCGGTCTATACTACCCGCTCATTTCGCTGAACGGGGAACACCGTGCTCGTCAAAACCACCGAATTCATAACCAGCGCCACCAAACCTGCCCACTACCCGTCGGGGGAACTGCCGGAGATCGCGTTTGCCGGTCGCTCCAACGTGGGGAAATCATCCCTCATCAACGTGCTTCTGAATCGGAAGAACCTGGTCCGGACCAGTTCCACGCCGGGGCGTACCCAGCTTATCAACTTTTTCGGGGTCAATGGCGCGTTCATGCTCGTCGACCTGCCAGGGTACGGCTTTGCCAAGGTTCCCCTGGCGGTGAAGAAGCAGTGGGGCCCGATGATGGAGACCTACCTCTCCAGCCGGGACAACCTTCGGGTGGTGGTGCTGATTCTCGATATCCGCCGGGTACCGACTGCCGAGGACCGGCAGATGCTGGAATGGCTTCGTGCCTACAGCGTTCCCCCCTTGTTGGTCGTGACCAAGTGCGACAAGGTCTCCAAGAACGAGCGGGCTCGCCAGGCGGCCCTCATCGCCCGCACTCTGGAGGTGGAGAAGGAGGAGCTGCACTTTTTCTCCGCTCTCTCAAAAGAGGGTAAGGACGCCATCTGGGTGGCGATCGAACGACTCCTGGCAGTGAGCCGTGATGATGAGGAATGATCAACCATATTCTGTTTGACTTTACCCCGGCACTCTGCTAGAAATTTTCCTACAATTGAATAGCATTACCCATGGGTAACGTCAGATGGCGTTGCTCGTGATTCGATCTGGTGCTCTGAAAAGAGATAATAGGGAAGGGGGTGCGAATCCCCCACTGTCCCGCAACTGTGAACGGTGATGAACGCCGCACGACGCCACTGAGTTTTATCGGGAAGGCGCGGCTAGTAAAGTGACCCGTAAGTCAGGAAACCTGCCAGGTTGAACCCAGTACGCAACCTCCGAAGGAGAGGGGCCGGGCAGACCAGTACCTGTTGACACCCCCTTTCCCTTACGGAAGCGGGGTGTTTTTTTATGGCAAAATTGACCTTCATCACCGGCGGAGCCCGGAGCGGCAAGAGCCGCCTGGCGGAAAGCCTCTCCGTGGCCTATGGAGAGCCACTCGGCTACCTCGCTACCGGCCATGCCGGCGACGGAGAGATGGCGGAGCGGATCGCCCGGCACCAGGCAAGGCGCGGTGCACAGTGGCAGACCATGGAGGAACCGCTGGACCTGACGGGGGTGCTGACGGGGCACGACGGCTACTTCCGGGCGGTACTCGTGGACTGTGTCACCCTCTGGCTGACCAACCTCCTCCTTACCCACGACGACCCGGCCCGGGTGATGGATGAGGTCAGAAGCCTCGCCGCCCTCCTCCCGACTCTCCAGACCCCGGTTATCCTCGTTTCCAGTGAGGTGGGGATGGGGATCGTCCCGGAAAACCGCCTGGCCCGCACCTTCCGCGACCTGGCGGGAGAAGCGAACGAACTACTGGCGGCGGCGGCGGATGAGGTGTATGTCACGTTCTCCGGGTTGCCGTTGAAACTGAAAGGCTGAAATCGTGAGTGTTGCTTTATTCTGTGATTGATAAGGAGTTTGTTATGAGCTTGTTGACTGAAACCCTTGCCGCCATCAGGCCTGTCGATGCCGCCCTTCTCCAGGAGGCGCAGCGTCGGCTGGACAACAAGACCAAACCCCTCGGCTCCCTGGGGCGGCTGGAGGAGTTTGCCCGCCGTTTTGCCGCCATCAGCGGTAATCTGGAGCCTGATACGGCGAAGAAGGTTATCTACACCTTTGCCGGTGACCATGGGGTGGTGGAGGAGGGAGTGTCGGCCTTTCCGAAGGAGGTGACTCCCCAGATGGTCCTCAACTTCCTCAACGGGGGTGCGGGGGTCAATGTCCTGGCCCGCCATGCAGGAGTCGAGGTCCGGGTGGTGGATATCGGGGTCGATTATGACTTCGGGCCGGCGCCGGGGTTGCTGGTCCGCAAGGTGGCCCGCGGGACCCGGAACTTTGCCAAGGGACCGGCCATGACCCGTGATGAGGCGGTGGCCGCCCTGGAGGTGGGGATCGAACTGGCCGGTCAGGCGAAGCGGGACGGTGTTGCCATGCTTGGCACGGGCGAGATGGGGATCGGCAATACCACCCCTTCTTCGGCCATTATTGCCATCCTTTCGGGGAAATCGGTGGAAGAGGTGACCCACCGCGGTACCGGGATCGGCGACCGGGCTCTGGAAAACAAGGTCCGTGTCATCAAGGCGGGGGTGGCGCTGAATCAACCCGATCCGGCCGATCCCCTCGACGTGCTTGCCAAGGTGGGAGGGTTGGAGATCGCCGGCATCGCAGGGCTCGTCCTTGGCGCTGCCGCCAACCGGGTGCCGGTGGTGGTGGACGGTTTCATCTCAACGGCCGGGGCGCTCATCGCCTGCGAAATGAACCCCCATGTGCGGGAGTACATCTTCGCTGCCCACGAGTCAGTGGAGATCGGTCATCGCTTCATGCTGGAGCGGATCGGTGCCGCTCCGATCCTCGACCTCCAGTTCCGCCTTGGCGAAGGGACCGGCGCTGCGCTCGCCATGGGGCTCATCGAGGCGGGGGTGAAGGTGTTGAAGGAGATGGCCACGTTCGAGCAGGCGGGGGTAAGTGATGAAGTTTTGAGATAAACTCAAAAGCCGTAAAACCGGGATCCGGGATCCGGGACCCGGAAAACCGATTGCCGAATAACGAGTCCCGAGTCCCGAGTCCCGATTTATGCGCCTTTATGTCATCGCACTCCAGTTTCTTACCATCATCCCCCTCCCTTTCACAGTTCGCTGCGAAGAGGAGGATATGGGGCGTTCCATGGCCCTCTTCCCAGTGGTGGGGCTGACCATAGGTCTCTTTCTGGCCGGACTCGACTACCTGCTCGGGTTCGTCTTCCCCCGGCCGGTGACCGACCTGCTGCTCATCACCGCCCTGGCGGCTGTCACGGGAGCGCTCCATCTGGACGGCCTGGCGGATGTCTTTGACGGTCTTGCAGCCCGGGGGGGGAAGGAGCGGTTCCTGGCAGTGATGAAGGACTCACGCACCGGTGCGGTGGGGGTGGTGGCTCTGGTGCTGGGACTCCTTCTCAAGTACCAGGCGCTCCTCCATGTTCCGCCGGACCAGAAGCGGGCGGCGCTCCTCTTCTTTCCCATGGTAGCCCGCATGGCCCAGGTGCAGATGACGGTCGGCGCATTGAGGGCCAGAGCTGACGGTCTCGGCGCGACATTCGTCGGCGGAGCCGGGGCGGTCCAGTTCGCCGTCGCCTACATCGTCACCCTTTCCGCGGCGTTTCTCCTCCTGGGGGTGCCGGGAATATACTGCTGCATCATCCTCTACTCCCTCACCTGGGGGCTCAAGGCCTGGTTCCACCGACGACTCGGCGGGATCACGGGGGACATCATCGGTTGCGCCAGCGAGCTGAACGAGATTGCCGCGCTCCTGGCAATCCTGGCGCTGGTAAAATAGCAAGGAACAGTTTATGACACCGAAAACCAGAATCTATCTCATCCGCCACGGCGAGGTGGTGGGAGCGGGAATCCCCCGCTACAACGGCCATGCCGACGTGGGGCTCACCGAGCGGGGCGTGGCCCAGTACCACGAACTGAAGGGGCGCTTCGACGGGGCGCGGATCGCCGCCTGCTACACGAGCGACCTGACGCGCTGTACGACCGGTGCCGGCATCCTCGGTGGTCATTTCGGCGTTGAGCCGGTGCGGGAGACGAACCTTCGGGAACTGAACATCGGCATCTGGGAAGGGATGACCTGGCAGGAGCTGATGGCCACCTATCCGGTTGAGTGGCAGGCGCGCCTGGACGACATCGTCCACTACCGCGTGACGGAGGGGGAGAACCTGCTCGACCTGGAGAGCCGGGTCATGCCGGTCATCGACGGCATCGTCGAGCGGCACCGGGGTGAAGAGGTGCTTGTGGTGGGGCATGGCGGGGTGAACCGGGTGATCCTCCTCAACGCCATCGGGGCGCCGCTGTCGGCGCTCTTCAATATCGAGCAGAACTACGCCTGTCTCAATATCATCGATTATTATGGGGACGGCAAGACAGTCGTGAAGCTGTTGAATGGATGAAACGCGCCTTGACCTTGCGAAAAAATCGCGTTTCACGTAGTGACAGGATCTCTGCCAGGCGGGTCACTTAAGGAACAAAAGTTATGAAATCCATCATCATCGCCGCCCCCATGAGCGGGTCGGGCAAGACCACCGTCACCCTCGGTATCATGGAGTGCCTGAAGCGACGCGGGCTGAAGGTCGCTCCGTTCAAGGTGGGTCCCGACTACATCGATCCCGGCTATCATCGGCTCGTGACCGGCCGTCCCTCCATCAACCTGGACGGCTGGATGTGCCCGCCCGACTTCGTGCGTGAGACGTTTCTCCATCATGCCTCCGGCGCGGACATCGCCGTCATCGAGGGGGTCATGGGGCTGTTCGACGGCGTGGGAGGGGTACGGGAAGAGGGGAGTACCTCCCAGGTGGCCAAGTTGACCGGTGCGCCGGTCATCCTGGTGGTGGATGCCCGTGGTCAGGCACGGAGTGTGGCGGCGCTGGTCAAGGGGTTTGCCGAATTCGACCCCCTGGTGCGGGTTGCCGGGGTGATCTTTAACAACGTGGCGAGCGAGAACCACGCCCGCATCCTGCGGGAGGCAGTGGAATCACTCGGTTCCGGCCCGAAGGTCGTCGGCTGGCTCCCCCGGGAAAGCCGGCTCGATATCCCGTCCCGCCACCTGGGGCTTCTGACCGCGGAGGAAAACCCCCTGCCGGATGAGTACCTGGACCATCTGGCGGCGGTCACCCGGCAGCATATCGACCTGGGGCTGATCTGGGCGATGGGGACATCCCCGGCCGCCGACCTGCCGCTCCCCTTCGTCACACCGCCGACAGCAGTTGAAGTGGGGACGCTTGTGCGGATAGCGGTGGCGAGGGACGAGGCGTTCTGCTTTGTCTACGAGGACAACTTGCGGCTGTTGCAGGAGGCGGGTGCCGAGATCGCGTTCTTTTCGCCGCTGCGGAACGAAGCACTCCCCGCCGCCATCGGGGGAATCTACCTCCCCGGCGGCTACCCGGAGGTCTTTGCCGACGCCCTGGCCGACAACATGGCCATGAAGGGGGCCATCCTCGAAGCCATTGCCGCCGGTACCCCGCTCTATGCCGAGTGCGGCGGGTTCATCTACCTGACGCGAGGCGTGGAGGACACCACCAGCGAGCCGGTATCGTTTCACGAACTGGCCGGGGTCTTTCCGGTCACCACCCGCATGCTGCCGCGCCGCAAGGCCCTCGGCTACCGGGAGATCGAGACGGTCGCCGATTCCATCATCGGCCCGGCGGGGACCGTCGCCCGTGGCCATGAGTTCCACTACTCGGAGATGGAGGAGATTCCTGCGGTCGCCGAGCGGCTCTACCGTGTCCGCAGGCAGGGGACCGACCTGGAGCCGGAAGGGTACCGTTTCAGGAACTGCCTCGCCTCCTACATCCATCTCCACTTCGGCAGCTCGCCGGGGATGGCGGCGGCGTTCGTGGAGAGCTGCAGGAAATTTAATCATTTGAACAGGGATATTCAGGATAATCAGGATTAAAGGCGAAGGCTGAATCAACCCGGAAGAACGAACAAAATGGTTGGGATCGAATCGAAAAACTCAGGCATTTGAAACAAATGAATTCCTATCCTGAATATCCTGATTATCCCTGTTAGTACGTACTTTTAAGGAGTTACGCATGAAAACCCAGATCGAACTGGCCCGCGAGGGGATCGTATCCACCCAGATGGCCACCGTAGCAAAAGACGAAGGGGTGACCACCGAGTATGTCCGGCAGATGGTTGCCGCGGGGAAGATCGTCATCCCCTGGAACCATGGCCGGAAACCACTGGCCGTGGGGATCGGCAAGGGGCTCAGGACCAAGGTGAATGCCTCCATCGGCACCTCATCCGACATCGTCGATTACGAGGCCGAGGTCAGGAAGGCAAAGGCTGCCCAGGAATCGGGGGCCGATACCCTCATGGAGCTCTCCGTGGGAGGGGACCTGGACCGGGTGCGGCGGGAGGTGATCGCCGCCGTGGACCTCCCCGTGGGGAACGTCCCCCTTTACCAGGCCTTCTGCGAGGCGGCCCGGAAATACGGCGATCCCAACAAGCTTGACGAGGAGATGCTCTTCGACCTGATCGAGCGGCAATGCGCCGACGGCATGGCGTTCATGGCGGTCCATTGCGGGATCAACCTCTACACCATTGAACGGCTCCGGAAGCAGGGGTACCGCTACGGCGGGCTGGTCTCCAAGGGTGGCGTCTCCATGGTCGCCTGGATGCTCGCCAATAATCGGGAAAACCCCCTCTACGAAAAGTTCGACCGGGTGACCTCCATCCTGAAGAAGTACGACACGGTCCTTTCCCTGGGGAACGGCCTGCGGGCCGGGGCGATCCACGACAGTTCGGACCGGGCCCAGATCCAGGAACTCCTCATCAACTGCGAGCTGGCGGAGATCGGCCGGGAGATGGGATGCCAGATGCTCGTGGAAGGTCCCGGCCATGTGCCGCTGGACGAGGTGGAGGGGAATATCCAGCTCCAGAAGCGGATGAGCGGCGGCGCCCCCTACTACATGCTCGGCCCCATCTCCACCGATGTCGCCCCCGGCTTCGACCACATCACCGCCGCCATCGGCGCGGCCCAGTCGAGCCGCTTCGGTGCCGACCTCATCTGCTACATCACCCCCGCCGAGCACCTGGCCCTCCCCAACGAGGAGGACGTCCGCCAGGGGGTGAAGGCGGCCAAGATCGCCGCCTACATCGGCGACATGAACAAGTACCCGGAGAAGGGGCGAGAGCGGGACCGTGAGATGTCCAAGGCGCGTCGCGACCTCAACTGGGAGAAACAGTTCGAACTCGCCCTCTATCCGGAGGACGCCCGCGCCATCCGCGCCAGCCGTACCCCCGAGGACGAAGCCACCTGCACCATGTGCGGAGATTTCTGTGCATCGCGGGGGGCGGGGAAGCTGTTTGCAGGGGATCTGCGGGGGGATAAGATTTAACATAAACGTATTTAACGATTTTCTCTGCGTTGCTCTGCGTCCTCTGCGGTAAAATTTGTTTTGAGGTTTTTGTGAAAAGACTTTTTGTCGTTATATTGTTGCTGGCTGCCTCCCCCGCCCATGCCATGCACATCTCCGAGGGGATTCTGCCGTTCAACTGGGCTGCTCTCTGGTTCGCGGTGGCGGTGCCGTTCGTGGCGCTGGGGATCAAACGACTGAACATGCTGGCGAAAGACGACCTCTCCTTCAAGCCGCTGGTGGGGTTGATGGCGGCGGTGGTGTTCATCATTTCCTGCATGCCGATCCCGGTTCCCACCGCCGGCACCTGCTCCCATCCCTGCGGCACGGGGATCGCGGCGATCCTGGTCGGCCCCTTCGTGAGCATCCTCATCAGCGGGGTGGCGCTCCTCATCCAGGCGCTCTTCCTCGCCCACGGCGGGCTTTCCACCTGGGGGGCGGACGTCGTCTCCATGGGGGTGGTCGGCTCCTTCATGGGGTGGTTCGTCTTCCGGGGACTCCGCACCATGGGAGCGAGCCTGGGGGTGGCGGGGTTCTTTGCCGGACTCCTTACGGACTGGGCCACCTATGCCACCACGTCGGTGGAGCTTGCTTCCGGTATTCGTGGCAGTGAGCCGTTCCTGCCGCTGTTTGTAAAAATCCTCGTTGCCTTCATCCCGACCCAGCTCCCCCTGGGGCTCCTGGAGGGGGCCATGACCGCCGGGATGGTGGTGCTGCTCTACAAAAAACGCCCCGACCTCCTCGTCAAGATGCGGGTCATCACGGAAAAGGAGCTGACAGCCCATGCCTGAACGGAAACGAAGATGGCGGATTTTTCTCCTCCATATCATCCTCCTCCCCACGGTGATGTATGTCTTCTATTTCTTCACCCTCGGCCCCAAGCCCTATACCGGCGTGGACGAGACTGTGGTGGAGAAGATCGCGAAGGAGCATGGCCGTGAGGCGCATAAACCGCTCATCGATCCTGGGGAAGGGGATCTGCTCCTCTTCGCCTTTCTCGTGGCAGGTGTCGTCGGGGGTTTTGCCGGCGGCTATTACTGGCGGATGCTGGTGAGCGAGAAGAAGGCCAAGGGCGGCCCCGGCGCCTCCGGGCCGCAGGAATAGTTGCATGCACCATTTTACCCGCCACCCCCAGAATGACGACCACCCGCTGACTCGCCTCGATGCACGGGTGAAGCTCCTCAGTGCCCTGACGCTCCTGGTGATGGTGATCAGCTGCCGGGGGATCGCCTTTCCCTTGCTGGTTGCCGGAGTATGCGGCGGAATCTGTCTCTCCCTCGGCGTCCGCCCCAGGGTGCTGGCGCTCCGCTTCGCCGAACCGCTCTTCATCGCCGGGATGGTGCTCCTTCTCAAGCTCTTCTTTGCCGGCACGGTGCCGCTCTTTTCCTTCACCATTGCCGGGTGGGAGGTGGTCGGCCACCGGGACGGGCTCATGGAAGGGGTCCGGATCGCCAGCCGGATCGCCGGTGCGGTAACGGTGGTGGCGGCGGTCGGCTTTACCACCCCCTTCACCGACCTGATGGGAGCCCTGGCATGGCTCCGGGTGCCGAAGGGGTTCATCGAGGTGGCGCTCTTTGCCTGGCGCTACCTGTTCGTCCTCCTGGACGACGCCCAGGTGGTCTATGCGGCCCAGAAGAACCGCCTCGGTTATGCCGGCTACCGGCGGGGGCTCCGCTCCTTCGGGACCCTGACGGGCGCTCTCGTCATCAAGGCCTTCGACAACAGCCAGAACATCACAACCGCCATGGTCCAGCGGGGCTACGACGGCACCATGCCGTTGCTGAAACACCGGCCGTTCCGGCTGGCTGAAGTTGTGGCGGCGCTTTTGGTGGTGGCCTGTATGGGGGCGCTGTGGCGGATTTAGCCCGACTTTCGGTTGATCTCGACGCATTCAGGTATCCCGACGGCACGGTGGCGTTGGCGGATATCCGTATTGACGTGAAACAGGGCGAATTCTGCGGCATTCTCGGCTCCAACGGCTCGGGGAAGACGACACTCCTGAAGATCATGGACGGCCTGATCAAGGAGTACTCCGGGCAGGTGCTGCTGGACGGTGAGGACGTGTGCCGGATCCATCCCCGCGACATCTACCGGAAGGTGGGGCTGGTGTTCCAGAACCCGGACGACCAACTCTTCGCCCACACGGTCTTCGAGGACGTGGCCTTCGGCCCGCGCAACATGGGGTTCGACGAGCCTGAGGTGAAGCGGCGCGTGGAGGGGGCGCTGGCGAGCGTGGAGATGGCCGAGTACGGGGGGAAGAACATCCATGCCCTCAGCTTCGGACAGAAGAAGCGGGTCTGCATCGCCGGCCTCCTGGCCATGGGACATGGGATCCTCCTCCTCGACGAGCCGACCGCCGGCCTCGACCCCATGGGGGAACACCGGATGCTGGAGCTGCTGACACATCTCAACCGGGAGGAGGGGGTGACCATTGTCATGGCGACCCACAGCGTCGACCTGGTGCCGCTGTTCCTCCATCGCCTCCATATATTGAGCCGCGGCCGGCTTGTCCGGGGAGGAACACCGGAAGAGGTGTTCACCGCTCCGGCCGACTTGGAGCAGGTGAAACTCCGTCTCCCCCACATTGCCGAGCTGATCCACAAGCTCACCCATGAGGACGGGCTCCCGTTCCAGCGCCTCCCCCTCACCGTCGGCGAGGCGCGGCGGGAGATTGTGGAGATGATCACGAAATCCTGAATATCTTGAAAATAAACGTAGTGTGAGGTCTTCATGAAAACAGCAATTCTGCTTATGGCCCACGGGAGCCGCATTCCCGAGGCGAATGATGCCGTACACGAGATCGCCGCCATGGTGAAAGAGATGACCGGCTATGACATCGTGGAGGTGTCGTTCCGGGAGCAGCATCTTCCCAACATCCAGCAGGGAATCGACGCCTGCGTGGCGAAGGGGGCGAAGAGGGTAATCCTCATGCCGTACTTCCTCTTTATCGGTGCCCATGTCCAGGAGGACCTGCCGGAGGAGATGATCCGAGCCCGGGAGCGCTATCCTCGCGTGGAGTTTGCCATGGGGACACACCTGGGGGTGCACCGGAAGCTGGCCGAGGTGGTAGTGGAGCGGATTGCCGAATCTTTGACGGCGACGGGATGGCACTGATGTCGGTACATCTGCGGCCGGAGGAGATCGAAGCCCAATCGTTTGCCATGATCGATGCCGAGGTGGGGGCCCACCCCTGGTCGGCAGCCGAGTGGCCGGTGGTGCGCCGGGTGATCCACACGAGTGCCGATTTCGAGTATGCCCGCTCCATGGTCTTTTCCTCCACCGCCATTGCCGCAGGGGTTGCTGTTCTGCAAAGCGGGCGCGGCATCATCACCGACACGACCATGGCCCTGGCCGGCATTGCCAAGCCTCGCCTGGCCCGCTTTGGCTGCCAGGTTGCCTGCTTCGTGGCCGACCCGGCCGTGGTGGCAGCGGCCAAAGAACAGGGGATCACCCGCTCCATCCTTGCCATGCGGAAAGGGGTTGCGGACCGGAGAAACGGCATCTTCGTCATCGGCAACGCCCCGACGGCCCTGTTCGAGCTGATCCGGCTCATCCGGGAGGAGGGGGTACGCCCCGACCTCATCGTCGGCCTTCCTGTCGGGTTCGTCGGCGCGGCGGAGAGCAAGGCGGCCCTTGTGGAGTTGGAGCGGGGGTTTCCCGAGATTCCGTTCATAACCAACCGGGGGCGCAAGGGGGGGTCCAACGTGGCGGCGGCGGTGGTGAATGCGTTGCTGATACTTGCTGAAGATAAATCAACATAAAAAGCTATCTAGCAGGGATGTACAGGATATACAGGATCAAACCAAACCTAACAATCAATGCACAAATTCGCTGAGAGGTAGTATGCGTAAACAGAACAAGAAGATCACCGATTCGGCAATCATCATTGACCTTCTCAACGGCTGCCCCGTGGGGAGGCTCGGGACAGTGGGAGCGGATGGCTGGCCCATGGTGAAGCCGCTCAATTTCGCGTACCACGAGGGGCTGATTTATTTCCACTGCGCCCTGCAGGGGGAGAAACTGGACGACATCCGCCGCGACCCGCGGGTCTGTTTCCAGGTGGACTTTCCCATCGCCTACGTGAAGGGTTCTCCCGAGAACCCCTGCCGGGCCGAGTACCTCTACCGGAGCGTCATCATCCGGGGGCGGGCCGTTATAGTCGATGATCGTGGGGAGCAGATCGTCGCTCTCGACGCCCTCATGCGCAAGTACCAGCCGGAAGGCGGGTACGGCCCCTACCTGGAGGAGAAGCTTGCCCTGACCGGCATCGTCCGGATCGATATCGAGGACCTGTCGGGCAAGGAGGAACTGGGGAAGGATGAGGTGCGGGAGCGGGCGTTGCGGCTTATGGCCGAAGGGGCACCGCTACCGGTGGTATTGGATTGACATGACGTCTGATTCATCAGGCGAAGCACCAGAAAGTTTTTACTATGAGCAGAACAAAACTTCGCCATGGCTATACCACCGGCGCTTGCGCGGCGGCCGCCGCCAAGGGGGCGGCACAGATGCTCCGGGACCAGGCTCTCGTGGATGCGGTCGACCTCAATCTGCCGACCGGCGAAACGGCCCGGTTCACGCTCCATGGCCAGCAGTTGACGGATACCAGCGCCTCCTGCTATGTGGTCAAGGATGCGGGGGATGATCCGGACGTGACCCATGGCGCGGAGGTTCATGTGACCATCCGGGTGGCGTTTTTCACCCCGCACCGGATCGTCATCGAGGGGGGAGCCGGTATCGGCAGGGTGACCAAGCCCGGCCTGGCCGTACCGCCGGGAGAGTGGGCCATCAATCCCGTGCCGCGGAGGATGATCATGGAGGCTATCAAGGAAGTGCTGGCCATGCGCTGCATGCCGGCGACCCTGACGGCGACGGTCAGCATCCCCAACGGCGTGGAACTGGCGAAAAAGACCTTGAACGAGCGGCTCGGCATCGTGGGGGGGCTCTCCATCCTCGGCACCACCGGTATCGTCCGTCCCCTATCGGCAAAGGCCTGGACCGACACCATCGACACCGCCATCGACGTGGCCCTGGCGTGCGGCTGCCGGACGGTGGTGCTTTCCACGGGGCGGACCAGCGAGCTGGTGGCTCAAAAGGCCGGGATCCGGGATCCGGGATCCGAAACCGGTGAAGCAGTGGCAGGCAAAGTCCTCGCGGAGGAAGCTTTCGTGATGATGGGGGACCATGTGGGGCATGCCCTGCGGGCCTGCGTCCGAAAGGGGGTGGAACGGGTCGTCATCGCCGGTCAGTTCGCCAAGCTCCTGAAGGTTGCCTGTGGCCATGAGCAGACCCACGTCAGCTCGTCGGAATTGGATCTGCGGACGCTGGCGGAATGGTTGGAACTCGAGACTCGAAACCCACAACTCAAAACTGTCGTTGCAGAAGCCAACACCGCCCGCCACGTGCTGGAAGCTTCCGGGAACGATCCGGCGCTCGTGAAACTGGTTTGCGACAGGGTACGACAGTTTGCCGGCAAGGTGGCGCCCGGGGCCGACGTGAAAGTTTTATTGGCAGGGTATAACGCAGAAGTGCTATATTTCGGGTAAAATTAGAGCTGTTTGCATTTATTGCATGAACTGAAACTGAACTAAAACGAGCAATTTTTCGCAAGATCAAGGCTGTCGAGGGATTACGCGGAGGCGTAGCAGCGCTACGCCGCACAAGTGATCCAGAAGACTTACGCAGATATTGTGAAAAAGTGTTCGTTTTATAGGAGGGGGTCACATGCCTCAGCAGAAGGTTTACTTGGTCGGTGCCGGCATCGCGGGATGGGAAGGGTTCGGCGCCAAGGCGCTGGAGGTGATCAACAAGGCCGACGTGCTCATCGGTCACCAGCGGCACCTGGACATTTTCCCCGACTTTGCAGGGGAGAAACAGGTGCTCGGCGACCTCTCCCTCATGCTCGACTTCCTCAAGAAAACGGAGAAGCGGGTGGTGGTGCTCGGCTCCGGTGACCCCAACTTCTTCGGGGTGGGGCGGTTTCTGCTGCGTAACCTCTCCAAAGAGCGAATCGAGATATTTCCCAATGTAACGAGCATCCAGTATGCCTTCGCCCGGATCAAGGAACCGTGGGACGACGCCATCTTCGTCTCCGTCCACGGCCGGGGACTGAAGGGGGCCATCGACCGGATCATCGCCGCGGAGAAGGTGGCAATCCTCACCGACGAAACCAATTCGCCGGCCGCCATAGCCCGGGAGCTGATCGCCCGGGGAGCCGAGGGATACGATGCCTGGCTCTGCGAGGACCTGGGAATGGCGGGGGAAAAATTCACCAAGACCGATGTCAAGGGGCTGGTGGATATTCCCGCCTCGGCGCTCAATATCCTCATCCTCATCAAGGCGTGGGAGCCGTCACTGACCCAGTATCCCCTCATCGGCATTGACGACGAGGAGTTCGCCACCGCCAAGAAGCTCATCACCAAGCAGGAGGTGCGGGCGGTCACCCTGGGGAAACTGCAGCTGCAGGACGACCTGGTGATGTGGGACATCGGCGCGGGGAGCGGCTCGGTCTCCATCGAGGCGTCCAACCTCCTCCCCAACGGCCGGATATTCGCCTTGGAGAAGAATCCCCAGTATCTCGCCTTCATCCGCGACAACCTGAAGAAGTTCGTCGCCCGCAACGTCATGCTCATCGAGACCTATGCACCGGAGGGTCTGGACGACCTCCCCGATCCGGACCGGATATTCATCGGCGGCTCCGGCGGCATGCTGGAAGAGATCATCGACGCGGTAAGCCGGCGGTTGAAGCCTGAGGGTAGGATCGTCCTCAACGCCGTCACCCTGGATACCCTCACCAAGGCGGTGGAGTTCCTGGAGGACCACGGCTACACCGTGGAGGTCACCTGCGTCAACATCGCCAAGACCCGGGGGCTCACCGAGTACAAGATGTTCGAGGCGCATAATCCCGTCTATATTGTCGCCGCCTGGAAAGGGGAAGAGTAGGCGAATCCGCCTTCACGCGGATAGCTGCGTTGGCTGCGTCGGGACTCTCCTCGACGTACCTCCAGTACGCCTGCGTCGGTCCCTCGTTGCCGCCTTGCTCTCCACGCGAAATCGAATTCGCTGTAATGTTGATATATGAGAATGGATTCCATGTCTTCTGCAAACAATCGTCCTGCTAAAATCTACGCCGTCGGTGTCGGCCCCGGCGACCCGGAACTCCTGACCCGCAAGGCCGAGCGGATCATCCGGCAGGTGCCGGTCATCTGCACCCCCACCGGCGCTGCTGATGCGGCCAGTTACGCCCTCTCCATCGTCGAGGAGTTTCTCGACCGCTCCCGCCAGGAGATCCTCGTCCAGGTCTTTCCCATGCGAAAGGACCCGGCCGACCTGGAGTCGTTCTGGCAGGAGGCCGCCGCCCAAGTGGTCGAACGGGTCCGGCAGGGACTCGACGTGGCCTTCATCACCATTGGCGACCCGTTCCTCTACTCCACCTTTCTCTACCTCTACCGCATCTTCCGCGAGCAATACCCCGAGATTCCCATCGAGGTGGTCCCCGGCATCTCCAGCGTGGGTGCCGCCGCCGTCGCCGCTGGTCTTCCCTTGGGGATGGCTGGCGAGCGGATCGCCATCCTTCCCGCCACCTTCGAGACGGAGAAGCTCCTCAAGACCCTCATCGATTTCGACACCGTGGTCTTCATGAAGGTGCACCGGGTCTTCGACCAGGTCTACGGGATGCTCAAGGCCCTAGGGCTGGAGAAGAAGGGGGTCTTCATCCGGCGGGTTGGGTCGAGCGATGAAGAGGTAATCTTCGACCTGGCGTCGCTGGTGGGGCAGAAGCTGGATTACCTGTCGCTCTTGATCGTGCGGAAATAGTGAGGTTTTCCCCGTGTCATCTGTGAACGAAACTATCGTTGCATTTGTCGGCGCCGGCCCGGGCGATGCCGAGCTTATCACCGTGAAGGGAGCCCGGCTCCTGAGCCAGGCCGACGTGGTGGTCTATGCCGGGAGTCTGGTGGACCGGGAACTGGTCCGAACCTATGCGCCCGATGCGCAGGTATACGACTCTGCCGTGATGACCCTGGAGGAGACGACCGTCGTGCTTGCCCAGGCGGCGGCGGACGGTAGACGCGCCGTGCGACTCCATACGGGAGATCCCTCCATCTACGGTGCCATCCAGGAGCAGATGGCGGAACTGGACGAACTGGGGATCGGCTACGAGGTCGTGCCGGGTGTCACGAGCGCCTTTGCGGCGGCGGCGGCCCTGAAACAGGAACTGACCCTTCCCGAGGTCTCCCAGACGGTCATCATCACCCGCCTGGCGGGGAAGACCCCGGTCCCCGAGCGGGAGCAGTTGCGGGAACTTGCCCGGAGCGGCGCAACCATGGTGATCTACCTCTCCGTCGCCATGATCGACCAGGTGGTGGCGGAACTGCTGGCAGGGGCCTACACCCCGGAGACCCCGGTGGCGGTCGTCGCCAGGGCCAGTTGGTCCGACGAGCAGGTGGTGGAGGGGACCCTTGCCGATATCGTGGCGAAGGTCCAGGCCGCCGGCATCGGCAAGCAGGCGCTCATCATCGTGGGGGACGTGCTGAAGGCGCGCCGGGAAGGTCTCAAAGCGAAGTCGCTCCTCTACGACAAGGGGTTCAGCCACGGGTTGCGGAAGGGTATTCTGTCGTAATTACGTGTAGGGAAATGGGTGATAACTAAATGAAAAGACAGCTTTCACTGTTTGTAGTTGTGGCCACAATCATGAGTTCGGTGCCGGCATGGGCTGTTCCGACCAGGATAGTGGTCAAGGTCAGGACCAAAGAAGCGAAGTTCCTTGGGACTAGCATGGGTGGGGCGCTCATTACCGTGAAGAACGTTGATACCGGAGAGCTGTTGGCCAAAGGAGTTACGGCGGGGACCACCGGCAATACGGACCGGATAATGGAAGAGTCCCATCAGCGGAATGTCCCTCTCTCCGATGAGAAAACCGCCAAATACACCGCGACGATCGACATTAATGAGCCGACACTCGTCGAGGTGAAGGCATTCGGCCCCTTGGCCCAACGCCAGTCTGCAAACACCATCACTCTTACCCAGTGGATCATCCCCGGCAAGGATATCGTCCAGGGGGATGGCCTGTTGATGGAGATGCCCGGATTCGCGGTGGACGTCATCGCTCCCCCTGCGCATACCAAGTATTCGACGAAACAGCTGCCGGTGAAGTTCGATGTTCAGGCAAATGTGATTATGATGTGCGGCTGTCCCGTTTCGGCTGATGGGTTGTGGGATGCCAACAGGTACGAGGTTACGGCGCTCATCACGCGTAACGGTAAACAGGTTGGCGAACTGCCGCTGAAATATGCCGGTAAACCGAGCCAGTTTGCCGCATCCATGGAGATAACGGAAGCGGGAGCCTACGAGATTGCGGTGTACGCATTCGATGCCGTCAATGGCAATACGGGAGTGGACAAGGGCACTGTTATTGTTGAATAACGATCGAGATGCCGGCGACCCTCGTGACTGACGGGTCATGGGTGTATGTTTCCAGGAGATGTCCGGTCGGCCAACGTGACGGGCCGTGCATCTGAATCAGGCGGATGCAGTTATGAAGATTGCCATCATCGCCATAACCCGTAACGGTGCCCGGCTCGGGACGCGTCTCAGGGACGGTTTCCCCGACGCCCGGCTGTTTGTCCTGCAGAAGTATGCGGGGCAGGCGGGGAAGGGGGCGCAGGGGTTCACCGAGCTGTCAGACTTGGTGCGGGCGCTCTGGCCGGAAACGGAAGGATTCGTCTTCATCATGGCCACCGGCATCGTCGTTCGGCTGGTGGCGCCGCTCCTGGCGGGGAAAGAGACGGACCCGGCAGTGGTGGTGATGGACGACGCGGGACGGTTCGCCATCTCCCTTCTTTCTGGCCACCTGGGTGGCGCCAACGAACTGGCCTGTCGCTGCGCCTTCATCACCGGTGCCCGGGAGGTGATCACCACCGCTACCGACGTCAACAACCTGCCGTCCTTCGACATGCTGGCCAAGGAGGAGGGGTGGGTGATCGACGACCTCTGCCGGGTCAAGACCCTCAATGCCCTGCTCCTGGACGGCGACGAGATCGCCGTGGTCGACCCGACGGAACGGGTCCGTTCCTATTGCCATGGCCGGGGAAAGCTCTCCTTTTTCGATACCTTCGTGGAAGCCCTCCAGAGCCCGGCCAAGGGGTACCTCTTCGTCACCAATCGTCATCTGCCGGTCCAGCTCCAGTCGGAACGCCTGCTGGTGCTCAGGCCCCAGAACCTGGTGCTCGGGATCGGCTGCAACAGCGGCACGACTGCCGACGAGATTGAGGCTGTGGTGCTGGCGAACCTGAAAAGGCTTTTCCTGGCCATCAGGAGCGTAAAATGCGTTGCCACGGCCATTGCCAAGCGGGACGAGCCGGGACTGGCCTCCTTTGCCGGCAAGTATGGACTGACCCTCGTCTGTTACGAGAGCGAGGAGTTGAACGGCGTCCCGGTCCCATCTCCTCCGTCCCTCCATGCCCAGGCAGCTATCGGTGCAATCGGCGTGGCCGAACCGGCGGCGGTTCTGGCGTCGGGAGGGGGAACCCTGCTGTTGAAGAAGGTGAAGAGCGGGAACGTTACCCTGGCGGTAGCGGAAATGGCATGAAGCAAATTAACAGGGATATTCAGGATAATCAGGATGGAAGGCACGATCCTATGCTCTATGAAGATTTGACCAAAAGCATTCTTGGAGCCTGTTTTGAAGTTATGAATGAACTTGGAGCGGGATTTCTTGAATCTGTCTATGAAAAAGCCTTGATGATAGCACTCCGTGACAGAGGGCTCGCAGTTCAATCTCAAGTGCCACTTTCGGTTTTATTCCGCGGCGAAAAAGTTGGCGAATTCTTCGCAGATATTTTTGTCGAAGGAAAAGTAATTGTGGAGTTAAAGGCTGCCAAATCCCTTGCTTCAGAACACCAGGCCCAGCTCATCAACTATCTCAATGCTACCGGTAAAGAAGTTGGTCTTCTCGTTAATTTCGGCCCGACAAAGCTGGAATACAGAAGATTAGAACGTAAGATTTTATCCTGATTATCCTGAATATCCCTGTAAATTGATTGAGGGTTTTTTATGTCCAAGTTATTCGTCGTCGGGACCGGCCCCGGCGATCTCAAGCATATGACATACGAGGCGCGTTCGGCGCTGGAGGCGGCGGAGGTGGTGGTCGGCTACAAGACCTACCTGGACCTCATCGCCCCTCTTCTCTGGGGTAAGGATGTGGTGTCGTCCGGCATGCGCGGCGAGGTGGAGCGTTGCCGCGAGGCGCTCCTCATAGCGTCGGAAGGGCGTGACGTTGCCCTGGTGTCCGGTGGTGATGCAGGGATCTACGGTATGGCCGGGCTGGTCCTGGAACTGGCCCGCGAACTGCAAAATCCGCCGGATGTCGTCATCGTCCCGGGGGTATCGGCGGTCCAGGCGGCTGCGGCGGTACTCGGCGCCCCCCTCATGCATGACTTCGCGGTGATTTCCCTCTCGGACCTGCTGACGTCGTGGGACGCCATCGAGCGCCGATTGGTGGCGGTGGCTGCAGCCGATTTCGTGGTTGCCCTCTACAACCCCCGCAGCAAGGGGCGGGTAACCCAGATCGAGGAGGCGCAACGGATCATGCTGACGGCCCGCCCTGCAACCACGCCGGTGGGGATTGTCCGCAATGCCCTGCGTGCGGGTGAAGAGAGGGTGGTTACCTCCCTGGGGGAGATGCTCGACCACGACATCGACATGTTCACCCTCGTCATCATCGGCAACTCCACCACCTTCGTGGATGACGGGGGGAGAATGATCACGCCGCGAGGGTATGATGCCGGGACTCGTGAATCGGGGCCCGTGAATCGGAAAAGGAGTGGAATACAAGTCCCGAGTCCTTCAGGCCCGTCGTCTGGGTCCGAGTCCCGAGTCCCGAATCACAGTAAGGCCCTGATGATCTGCGGCACCGGGTCGGACGTGGGGAAATCGGTACTGACCTCCGGTTTCTGCCGCATCCTGAAACGGCGCGGGCTCAATGTGGCGCCGTTCAAGTCCCAGAATATGGCCCTCAATTCGGCGGTGACGCCGGAAGGAGGGGAGATCGGCCGAGCCCAGGCGGTGCAGGCCGCCGCGTGTTGTCTCGCTCCCCATACCGACATGAACCCGGTGCTGTTGAAACCCAACTCCGACACGGGGAGCCAGGTCATCGTCCAGGGGAAGGTGGTCGGCACCATGTCGGTCCGTGAGTACAACACCTACAAGCCGAAGGCGTTCAGGAAGGTGGAAGAGAGCTACGCCCGGCTGGCGTCGGCCCATGACTTCGTCGTCATCGAGGGGGCGGGGAGCATCGCCGAGATCAACCTGAAGGCCCACGACATCGCCAACCTTCGGGTGGCGAAGATGGCCGGCTGTCCGGCCGTTCTGGTCGCCGACATCGACCGGGGGGGGGTGTTCGCCCAGATCGTCGGCACTTTGGAGTTGCTGGAGCCTGCGGAGCGGTCACTGGTCAAGGGGGTGGTCATCAACAAGTTCCGCGGCGACCCTTCACTTCTCACGTCGGGGATCGAGTTCGTGGAGCGGCGGACCGGCGTGCCGGTGCTCGGCGTGGTGCCGTACTTCACCGGTTTCCGCCTGCCGGAGGAGGACAGCGTTGCGCTGACACGGCGGAAGGCGGGGACCGGGGACCGGGGACCGGGGACCGGGAAAATCAACGTTGGCGTGGTGAAGCTGCCGCGCATCTCCAACTATACCGATTTCGACGCCCTGGAAGGGGAACCGGACGTGGCGCTCCGGTACATTGAAGAGCCCCACGACTTGACGGGACTCGACGTCCTCATCCTGCCGGGGAGCAAGTCGACGATCGCCGATCTCTTCTTCCTCATCGAGGGGGGGCTGTTCGGGGCGATACTGGCGTTCCCGGGGCAGATCGTCGGCATCTGCGGCGGCTACCAGATGCTCGGCAAGCATATCCTCGACCCGGTCGGCGTGGAGTCATCCATTGTCGAGGCGGACGGTCTGGGACTTCTCGACGCCACCACCACCATGCTCCCCGACAAGGAGACCCATCAGGTGGAGGCCCAGCTGCTGCAGGGGGGAGGCATGGTTGCTCCCAAGTGCAGGTCCGCGGAACTGAACGGCTACGAGATCCACATGGGTGAAACGCTGATCGGCGAAGGTTCACGGTCATTCGCCTTTATCTCCAGCCGGTCGGGCAATCCGGTGAAGGTGCGGGACGGTGCGGTCTCTCCCGACGGGCGGGTGTTCGGCACCTATCTGCACGGCATCTTCGACAATGCCCCGTTCCGCACCGCCTACCTGAACCGCATCCGGAAGGAAAAAGGGCTGCTGCTGCCGGTAACCGCAGGAGTGACGGACGACCCCTTCGACCTCCTGGCAGTGCATCTGGAGAAGCACCTGGACATGGAGCGGTTGCTGGCGATCTGCGGCCTGGGAAACACGGAAGATTCCCCTGGGGAATCCCCGGAATCCACGTGACCGGAATGTTCTCTGATACGCTGACGGTCGTCATTGCCGCTATTATACTCGATCTCCTCCTCGGTGACCCGCGCTGGTTCCCCCATCCGGTGGTGAGGATCGGGCGGCTCATCACGTTCCTGGAGCCGCGCCTGCGCCGGCTGATCCCTTCCGAATCCGTGGCAGGGATTTTCCTTCTCCTCATGACGGTCGGCATCACCTTTGGCCTTGCCCTGGCTGCCCTGCAGGGGGCCTATGCCCTGAACCCCGCCGCAGGCTTTGCCGTGGCGGTCGTTCTCGCCTGGAGCTGCCTCGCCGCCCGGTCGCTCCACCGTGAATCCCGGCTGGTGGCGGACGCCCTCGGGTGGGGAGACCTCGACGGGGCGCGACGTTCCCTCTCCTTCATCGTCGGTCGGGACACGGCGGCGCTGGAGGAGCCGGAAATCTGGCGGGGGGTGGTGGAGACCGTGGCGGAGAACACCTCCGACGGGGTGATCGCCCCCCTCTGCTGCCTCATGCTCGGTGGCCCTCCGCTGGCCCTGGCCTACAAGGCGGTCAACACCCTCGACTCCATGGTCGGCTACAAGAACGACCAGTACCTCCATTTCGGCCGGGCTTCGGCCCGGTTCGACGATCTGGTCAACTGGATTCCGGCCCGCCTGACCGGACTTCTCATGGTTGTGGCTGCCCCCCTCATCGGCCTCTCCGGCCGGGACGCCTGGCGCGTCATGCGCCGTGATGGCCGCAACCACAGCTCTCCCAACAGCGGCATTCCCGAGGCGGCGGCGGCCGGGGCGCTGGGGGTGCAACTGGGAGGGACGAACCAGTACTTTGGGAAACCGGTGGCGAAACCGACCATCGGCGAACCGGACAAGCCTCTCGACCTGGCCGCCTATCGAGGTGCCGTGCGGCTCATGTACGGTGCGCTCTTTATTCTGGTGGGGGTGTGGCTTGTTGTTCGCATGAGAGGAATGTTGTGGTGAAAGGTTCTGGAAGCATGTCCACTGACTTCGAGCATGGCGGCAATGTCTTTGCCGTTGCCCGTTCCCTGGGGGTTGCCCCGGAGGAGTTGTGCGATTTTTCCGCCAGCATCAATCCCCTCGGCATGGCGCCGGCGGTGCGGGAAGCGGTCATGGGTTCCTTCGACCGTCTGCTCCACTACCCGGACAGCGAGGCGGCGGAGCTTAGAGGCGCCCTGGCAGCGTTCCACGGAGTGGCCGATCAGAATATCTGCGTAACCAACGGTTCGACAGAACTGATCTACCTGGCCCCCCGGCTGGTGGAGGGTAAGCGGGGTCTGGTCGTCGCTCCTCCCTTTGCCGAGTACGCCAAGGCCCTGGCGCTGGCCGGCTGGTCCGTGGACTATCACGAGTTGCGCCCCGCGGACGGGTTCGCCCTCGATCCGGAGCGGCTGCGGGAGCAATTGGAGGGCGGGTACGATATCCTTTTCCTCGGCAACCCGGGGAATCCGACCGGCCGGCTGGTTTCCCGTGCCGAGGTGGGGGAGCTGCTGGATATTTGTCGTTCCGCCGGGACCTTCCTGGTCCTGGACGAGGCATTCATGGACTTCTGCGAGGAAGGGTCGGCGAAGGAACTGATGTGCCGGAACGACCGGGCCGTGATCTTCCGTTCCCTGACCAAATTCTATGCCCTTCCCGGATTGCGGCTCGGCTGCGCCATCGGTTCACCCAAGGTGATCGGCCGGCTGCAGGCGCTGCGTGGTCCCTGGAGCGTGAACGGCGTGGCCCAGGTGGCGGGACTCGCCTCCCTGGCCGATGGAGAATACCGTGCACGTACCCTCGCCTTTATCGCCGGGGAGCGGGAGTGGCTTCTGGCCGGCCTTGGCCGGATCGCCGGCCTGAAACCATACCCTTCCGCGGCCAACTACCTGCTCGTGGAGATCGTGCAGGGGCCGGTCGCCGGCGAATTGTGCCGGCTGCTCCTTGCAGAGCGCATTCTCCTGAGGAACTGCGCCAATTTTGCCGGGCTGGATGATCGTTTCTTCCGGGTGGCGGTACGGAACCGGGAAGAGAACGGACGGCTCCTCGCCGCCCTGGCCGCGGCACTGGCCACCTGACGGCAAAATTTCCTCTCCCTCCTTTGTCCTTGACATCCCGCCCAGGACCGGTATCATCTGGATGGAAACCATTTTTATTTAGGACGAGAAGACCTTTTCCATGCCCCACGATTTCCCTGCCATGCTGAAAGAGCTGCACCTCAAGGTCACCCCCCGCCGACTGGCAACGCTGGCCGCCCTCTCCACCGCCACTACCTACGTCAGTCCGGAGGAAGTGCACAAGCGCCTCCAAGGGGAATTTGCCCGGATCGGTCTTCCCACCGTCTATCGCAATCTGGAGGAGCTGGCCGCCGGTGGCGTGATCACCAAGGTTCTCCATCCCAACCGGCAGCTCTATTACTATTTTTGTCCCAACCGGAGCCACCACCATCATTTCGTCTGCCTCGCCTGCCGGACGGTGGAGGACCTGGAGTGCTGCGGACTGGAGGAGCTGGAGAAGCAGGTCGGCGGACGGGTGCTTTCCCACATCGTCCAGGCCAACGGCCTCTGCCAGGCATGTCTCCGGGCCGGACGGGAGGCTGCGGCATGAAACATCTCCGCTGGTTTGTCGGACTACTGGTTGTGATCCTTCCCCTTTGCGCCTGCACGCAAAAGGGGGGGACGCCGGGGAACGGGAAGGTGCAGATCGTCACCACCCTCTTTCCTCTCTACGATTTTACCCGGGTCGTCGGGGGGGATCGGGTCGAGGTTACCCTTCTCCTCCCACCCGGCGTGGAGCCCCACAGCTTCGAGCCCAAGCCGGAGGATATGGTCCGTATCAACCGGGCCGGGCTGTTCGTCTATACCAATCCGTACATGGAGCCGTGGGTGGCAGGCCTTCTCAAGGGGATCGACCGGCAGCGACTGACGGTGATGGATGCCAGCAGCGGCATCACCTTTCTCCCCGCCGGTGACCATGACGACGACCACGACGTGAACGAGGGTGGGCACCACCATGGCGGCATGGACCCGCACGTCTGGCTCAGCATCCCCAATGCCCGGAAGATGGTGGAGAACATCGCGGCGGCCCTGGAGGCGAAGGACCCGTCCAACGCCGGGTTCTACCGGAAGAATGCCGCCGCCTACGAACAGAAGCTGGCGGAACTGGACCGGAAGTTCCAGGAGGGTCTCGGCAACTGCGGGACGCGGCAGTTCCTCCATGGCGGCCATTATGCCTTCGGCTACCTGGCCGACCGCTACCGCCTCCAGTACGTTTCCGCGTATGCCATCTCTGCCGACGCGGAGCCGCGCCCCCAGAAGCTCACGGCGATGATCGACCAGATCCGGCGTACCGGCACAAAGTACATTTTCTACGAGGAGCTGATCTCTCCCCGGGTGGCGGAGACGATCGCCCGGGAGACCGGCGCAACCCTGCTGAAGCTGAACGGTGTCCATAACCTCACCCGGGACGAGCTGCAGGGGGGAGCCACCTATCTCTCCCTCATGGAGCAGAATCTCGCCAATCTCAGGACGGGGCTGCAATGTCGCTAGAACTGGTCGCCACATCGGAGCTCTGCTCCAGCTACAACGGCGCCGAGGTGCTCCATGAGGTGTCGTTCCGCGTCCAGCAGGGTGACTATCTCGGGATCGTCGGCCCCAACGGTTCGGGGAAGAGCACCCTCGTCAAGACCCTTCTCGGCCTCAACCGCCCGACCCACGGGACGGTAACCCTGTTCGGCCTCCCCCAGGACCAGTTCGGCGACTGGCAGAAAATCGGCTATCTCCCCCAGCGCCTGAAATTCTTCAACCCCAATTTCCCCGCCACCGTGGAAGAACTGGTGCGGTTGGGACTCCTGGCCGGCAAGGGCTTCCCGAAGCGCCGGGCAAAGGGGGATGACGCCGCGGTGGAAGAGACCCTTGCCATCATGGGGATCACCGACATCCGGAAACGCCTGATCGGCGAGTTGTCGGGCGGCCAGCAGCAGCGTGCCCTGCTGGCCCGGGCCATCGTCGGCAAGCCCGAGCTTCTCATCATGGACGAACCGACCACCGCCCTCGACCCGGAGACCCGGGAGCGCTTTTACGAGCTCTTGCAGCTCCTGAACCGGGAGCGGAACACCACGGTCATCCTCGTCACCCATGATACCTGGAGCATCGGCAAGTATGCCACCCGTTTCCTCTACATCGACAAGCGGGTGGTGTTCGACGGCACCTTCGACCAGTTCTGCCAATCGGAGGAGATGACGGGGTTCTTTGGGGAGCATGCGCAGCACATAATCTGCCACCGCCATTAACTTGGGAAACGCGGCTTTTGCGCGATCTCGGCGTTGCGTTGCGCACCCGATCACTGCGGCGTACTCACGGTACGCCTCATTCCCGTGTGCTTACGCGCCTTGACCTCGCACAAAATCCACGTTTCCGCAGCATTGCTGGTTAATTTTAGGGCCAAAACCTTTCAGAAAGATACGGCATGACCATTACCGAAATCCTCAGCTACGGCTTCATCCAGCGGGCGCTCGTTGCCGGGTCGCTCATCGCGGTGCTTTGCGCGGTGCTCGGCGTGTTCCTCGTGCTGCGCCGGCTGTCGCTCATCGGTGACGGGCTGGCCCACGTCACCTTCGGCAGCGTCGCCATCGCCCTTTTTCTGCGCATCAATCCGGCCGTGGTGACGGTTGCCGCCATTCCCCTCGTGCTCCTGTCGTCCTTCGGCATTCTCAAGCTGACCGACAAGGCCCGCATTTACGGCGATGCGGCCATCGGCATCGTCTCGTCACTGGGGATTGCCTGCGGCGTGCTGCTGGCGAGCGTGGCGGGTGGGTTCAACATCGACCTGTTCAGCTACCTGTTCGGCAACATCCTCGCCATCGGCACCGGCGATCTGGTGCTGGCGCTCGTTCTCTTCGCCGTCGTGCTGCTGGCGGTGTTCTTCTTTTATTACGATCTTGTCGCCATCACCTTTGACGAGGAGCTTGCCCGGAGTTCGGGCATCCGCACCAAAACCATCAATACGGTTCTCGTGCTCCTGACTGCCCTGACGGTTGTGCTCGCCATGAAGCTCGTCGGGATCATGCTCATCTCGGCGCTCCTGATCCTGCCCGCAGTCACGGCGCTCCAGGTTGCCGCGAGCTTCCGCGCCACCATCCTGGTCGCCGCCCTTCTCGCCGTCGGCTCGGTGGTGGTGGGGATATTCGGCTCGTTCATCCTCAACCTGCCCACCGGTGCGAGTATCGTGATGGTGAATTTCGTTGTATTCATGCTGGTGTTTTCCGGCAAAAAATTACGGCAGGCCCGCTGACATCCGTCTGACGAAGGAGAGACCATGGGAGAAACCATCCGTTTCGGCATATCCATCGACGACAAGCTTCTGGAGAGTTTTGACCGGCTCATCGAGGAGAAGGGGTACATGAACCGCTCCGAGGCGATTCGCGACCTGATACGTGGCGCCCTGGTGGAAGAAAAGTGGGAGGGAGGCGATGCGGAGACCGTCGGAACCGTGACCCTGGTCTACAACCACCATGTCCGTGATCTTTCCGACAAGCTGACCGAGCAGCAGCACGTCCATCATGACCAGGTCATCTCGGCCCTGCACGTCCATCTGGATGCCCACAACTGCCTGGAGGTCCTCGTGGTGAGGGGGAAGGCCCGGGACGTGAAGAAGATCGCCGACGAACTCATCGGCGTGAAGGGGGTCAAGCACGGCAAGCTGGTGATGACCACCACGGGTGAGGAGCTGCATTAGGAAGGCGGCCCCGCGGGAAATCCCTTGACGCAACGACGCCAAGGTGCAGGGGAACCGTAAACCATTTATTTTTAAGGAGAGGCTGTCGTCATGGAGACCCGCAACCGTGCCATCCTGTTCCGGGGACTGGTGGTAAACCTGGAACAGATGGATGTCAAAATAGGCCCCAAGGGGTGGCACACCTACCAGATCGTCCGCCATCCCGGGGGGGTCGGCGTACTGCCGCTCCACGCCGACGGCAGCGTCACCCTGATCCGGCAGTTGCGTCCCGCCGCCGACGGGAAGCTCCTGGAGGTCCCCGCCGGGAGGCTCGCTCCGGAGGAAGAACCGGCAACCTGCGGCAGGCGCGAGCTTCTGGAGGAAACCGGGCTGACGGCCGGCACCCTGGAGCCGCTGGGGATACTCCACTCTTCGCCGGGGGTGTTCGATGAGGTGATCCATCTCTTCGTCGGCCGGGACCTTACCCAGGGGGAGGCGGCACCGGAGGCCTACGAGGATATCGAAACGGTCAGGATTTCCCTCTCCGAGGCGTTGGAGATGGCACGTGACGGGCGGATCAGCGACGGCAAGACCATTGCCGCCCTGTTCCGTGCAGCCGGGAGGGCAGCATGATCCTGACCGCGACCGTAACGGCCGAGCAGGCGGGAATGCGTCTGGATGACGGGGCGAAGGCCCTCTTTCCCCAACTTTCCAAGGGGCAGATCAGGAAGATCATCGACTGGGGGGGATGCACCGTCGCCCAGGCCATGGTGCGGGTCGCCTCCCGGACGCTCAAGGGGGGTGAGGAGATCATCCTCGGCGTCATGGAACCGGAACGCTACGTGGAACTCACCTACCGGCGGGACGAACTCCTCACGGAAGATGGCGAGTATCTTGCGGTCAACAAGGCGCCCGGGCTCAACTGCCAGCGCACTCCCTACCAGCTCAAGGGGACGGTGGAACACGCCGTGGCCATGTACCTCAAGGGGGAGGGGAGTGCCGAACCGGCCCGGGTGATCCACCGTCTCGACCGGGGAACCTCGGGGGTCATGTTCTTTCCGAAGCAGAAGCCGGCCGCCACCCATATTTCCTACCAGCTCAAGGCGGGGCTCGTCACCAAGGTCTACTGGGCGCTGGTGGCCGACCTCCCTGATCAGGATGCCTGGCGGGTCGACGCCCCCGTCGCCAAGATCAGCAAGTTCCGCTACGGGGTCGCCCTGCCGGGAAAGGATTCGAGCACCGAATTCCGGGTCCTGGCCGCCGGTCGGGGTGCCACCCTCCTGGAAGCCCGCCCCATAACCGGCCGGACCCACCAGATCCGGGTCCACCTGACCCATTGCGGTCTCCCCATCGTCGGCGATCTCCCCTATGGCGGCCTCCCCGCCCCGCGCATGATGCTCCACTGTCGTTCCATGTCTTTCATCGCCCGCGACGGTCGCACCGTTTCCGCCATGGCACCCGTTGATGCGGCATTTTCCGGCGTTTGCGCCGGACACGGCATCGACCTTGCTCCCCTCCTGACCCCGCCGGCGGAGAACGCCGCCCCATGACGATGCAGTGGTCCGACGCCAAACAGCAGCTCTTCCGCTTCGAAACCGACATCGCGGTCTCCGCCGGCGCCGGCTCGGGGAAGACCGCTGCCCTGGTGGAGCTCTACCTGCGCCTGCTGGCGGGAGAGACTTCCCTCGGAGAGCCGCTCGCCGTCGACCGGATCGTCGCCATCACCTTTACCGACAAGGCTGCGGCGGAGATGAAGGATCGGGTGCGGCGGGGGGTTGGCGAGCGTCTGAAACTGACGGGGGCACGGGTCTGGAAAGAGCGGCAGCGGGAGCTGGCTGCCGCCGGTATCAGCACGTTCCATGCCTTCTGCGCCCGCATTCTGCGGGAAAATCCGGCGGAAGCGGGGGTGGACCCAGCCTTTTCCCTCCTGGACGAACTGGAGGCGGGGGCCGAACTGGAAGCCGCCCTGGACGAGGTGATCGAGGCCGAACTGACCGCTCGCACCCCCTCCATCCGGCTCCTTCTCGGGAACTTTCCCCTCTCCGGCCACGGGCACGGCAAGGGACTCCGCGAGTACGTTAAAGACCTGCTCCGCCGTGAAGGGAGCAACGTGGCTGTCGACCGGCAGGGGATCGCATGGCAGGCAGAGGCGGAGGAGCTTTTCATAGCCGGCTGCCGGGAGCTGGCCGAACTGGCAGGCGAGTCAAAACGCATCCTCGGCATGAAAGAACTTGCCTTCCACCGGGCGCTCGCCCCGCTACCGGGACTTTATGGGGAGGGACCCCTCGACCTGGCCGATACCGAGACCGGTAGGCGGCTCCAGGCCATGGCTGACTGTATCGCCGGCAACTGGGGGAAGGAAAAGCCGGTCAGGGACCGGCTGTCAGAATGCCTTGCGCAGCTGCAGCTCGCGTACTGGCAGGTCCGAAGCGCCCCGGTCGCGGAAGCCCTCCTCGGCCTCACCCGACAGGTCGCCGTCGCCTACGGGCGGCGCAAGGGGCGGCGCGGGGCCCTGGATTTTGACGATCTCCAGATAAAATGCCGCGATCTCCTTGCGCGGGATAGCGTCATCCGCGACGACTACCGGCAACGATGCCGGGTGCTCATGGTGGACGAGTTCCAGGACACCAACCCCCTTCAAAAGGAACTGGTCGGCCTCCTCTGCGGGCCGGGGCAGCGGCTTTTCGTAGTGGGAGACCCGAAACAGTCGATCTACCTCTTCCGCGGCGCGGACGTGGGGGTGTTCCTCCAGACCAGCCGGGAAATACGGGCAACCGGCGGTCAGAACCTCTATTTTCAGGAATCGTTCCGTTCCCGGGAAGGGATCATCCGTTTCGTTAACAGCCTCTTCGGCCAGGTCATGGGAGGAAGCGGCGCCGACTTCGACCCCTCCTACGGTGACGGTGACATCATGGAACCGAGCCGGCGTGACTGGGACGGCACCCCTTGCGTCGAGCTGCTCGCAGGTTCGTGCGAGGGGGATGCCGACGCCAGGAGGCGCCGGGAAGCGGCCGCCATCGCCCGCCGGATCCAGGAGATCGTCAACGGTTCGGCCGGCATCAACGCCTACGACAAAGATCGCACCCGGGGAGACTTCACCCCACGCCCCCCCCGTTATGGTGACATCGCCATCCTGTTTCGCCGTTTCAGCAACCTCAAGCTGTTCGAACGGGAGCTGCGCCGGGCCGGCATTCCCTACTACGTGGTAAAGGGACGGGGCTTCTACCGCTGCCAGGAAGTGCGCGACATCCTCAACTTCCTCACCTTCCTCGAATATGGCGGCGACCTGGCCGCACTGGCCGGTGTCCTCCGCTCCCCTCTCTGCGGAATATCCGACGAAACCCTCTACTGGCTCGCCCGCGCTGAAGGCGGCCTCGCCACCTGGCAGCAAGGTATAACTCAAAACTCAAAACTCAAAACTCAAAATTCGTATAGCGACCGCATAGCTCCGGCCGACCAGGAACGGCTCGCCTCCCTGGCGAATCTGGTCGGCCGCCTTCGCCCCCTGCGTGACCGGCTGACCCTGGCGGAGCTCCTGGAGGAGATCCTTACCGGCAGCGACTTCGCCTCCACGCTCCTCACCACCTTCCAGGGTGAGCAGAAGGTGGCCAACCTGCGCAAGCTGATCGAACTGGCCCGCTCCTTCACCCGCCCCGGCGAGATTTCCCTGCGCCGCTTCATCAACTACCTGACCGACCTGGTGGAACGGGAACCGACCGAGGCGGAAGCGGCCATCGCCGCCGAGGGAGAGGACGTGGTACGGCTCATGACCATCCACCAGAGCAAGGGGCTGGAATTCCCCCTTGTCTTCGTCCCCGAACTGGGCGCCGGGCAGCCGGGAAACCATCCCGCCGTCCAGCACGACCCCGATCTCGGACTCGGAATCAAGCTCTCCCTTCCCGGCGGTATCCCGTGCCCCACCCTCGCCTACCGGGCGATAGCCGATCGCCGCAAGGCCAAGGAGGCGGCCGAGCTGAAACGCCTCTTCTACGTTGCGGTCACCCGGGCTCGGGACCACCTGATCCTCTCCGGTGAAGGAAGAGGGGAGTGGCGCGGCTGGCTCGATGCTTTCCTGGCAGGACCGGAGGGGAGCCTGGTGACAACCGTCGATGCCGAGGAGATGCTGACGGGGAAAGCCGTGCCACCAGTACCAGCGATTGTGGAGGTGGAGACCTTGTCGCGGGAACTCCTCGCGCTGGCGGCGGACCGTGCCCTCCATTACGCCCCGCCCCCGCCGTCGGCCATGGTCTTTTCCCCCACCGCGCTTGAAGATTACGCCCTCTGCCCGCGCAAATATTACTACAAGGGGGTGCTCGGCCTCGATGAAGGGCTCTTTGCCCGGCTTCTTGCCCCCCACCGTACCTCGCGGCAGAATAAGCGGGAAGGGATGTCCCCCCTAGAGCAGGGGAACCTGGCCCACGCCATCCTGGAGAGGCTCGATTTCGGCGCGGGCGCTGATGACCAGCGCCGCCAATGCCGGCAACTGGTCGCATCCATGGCAGTGGCAGGGGGAGAAGCGGAGGAGGTGGTCGAACAGGTTCTGGCCCTCGTGTCCTCCCCCCTCGGGAAAGAACTCGCCACGGCACGGCTCCTGCGCGAGCACCCCTTCACCCTCCATCTCAAGGGTGCCGCCGACTACTACATCCGCGGAGCCATGGACCTGGTGGCGGTGCGGGACGATCTGGTGACGGTCTACGACTACAAATACATGACGCGGAACGGGGCCGACCTGGAGGGATACCGTTTCCAGCTCAGCACTTACATGGTCGCCCTTGGCCGGGCCTTTCCCGGCCGCCGCGTCGAGGCACAGCTAGTGTTCCTCAAGGATGGAGGGAGTGAATCGGTGGAATGCGATCTGGCATCCTTCGAGGCACATCTACGGGGACTCATGGACGCCATCCGGGAGAGAAGCGGAGAAAGGGATTTTGCATTGATGGCGGGGTGTGACGGGAGCCACTGCCCCTTCCGGCAACGGTGCGATGTGGCGGGGCTAGGGGCCAGGGGCTAGGGGAAGGCGCAAAAAAGGCCTCCCCTGCGGAAAGCCTTTCTTTGCGTCTTGGCGTCAAAACAGCTACGTCACCGCGACCAATTGACCCGCACGAACTCCTGATCGTGGCTCCACTGGTAGTGGAGTTCCCCTCTGTGGGCCTTGTATATCTCTCGCCCCAGTTTCTGGGCCAGCTTGTCCTCCGTGGTGTCAATGGTCATCACGTTCCGCTCCTGCTGGATCTCCATGATCCGCCCGAGGGGATTCTTGGCCCGGGACTTGGCCTCTACGTGCTTGATGATGTTGAGGATCTCCTCTTCATGCTGGAGCAGGTAGTCACCACTCAGGGTGATCACGCCGGCGGGGTTATGATCCTCCATCCGTTGGCAGGCCGGGCAGACCACCTTGCCGGTACCGGCTTCGCCCCGGAGCTTGGCCAGTTCCGCCTCGTCATTGCTCCAGCGCTTATTCCGATACACGGCGCCGCATTTCCGGCAGAATGCGACTTCGCTCCCCCCCCGTGGTAAATAGACACTGGTGCTCCGGGCAGTCCGTTGTCCTTTCTCTTCCGCAATCTTGTGAGATAGCCGTGCCATAGGACAACTCCTTTCTCCAGGGAGTCCCCTGGTAAGTTCAGTATATCACGTTTCTCACCCCATGCCGCACCGCCAAGGGGGAAGTCAGGAAAGGGGCCACCTGCTCGTGTGGGGTTCCAAGGTGGAGGGGGATACCGCTTCATGGCTTCGGAGGATCGCCCGAACCGGGGCGCCATCCCCGTCTTTTACCTTCAACGGCAGACAGATCAGCTCGTAGTGCCCCGCCGTTACTCCGTCCAGGTTCAACCCCTCCAGCACTACCGCGCCATTACCCAGCAGCAGCCGGTGTACCTCTCCATTCCCGTCGAACCGCTCTATGGAGAGGTAATCGATGCCGACCAGCCTGACCCCCGCGTCCAGGAGATAACGGGCACCCTCCTCCGTGAGGTGGGCATACTCCTCATGGAATCCGGGGTGCTCCCAGAGGAGGGAGTTGTCGGTCTTGAGGAGTATCCGTTCCTCCCCCTTGACGGGAAAACGGGCCAGTTCCCGCCGGCCGATCTCCCGTACGCCGGCGAGTTCGATCACCAGCGCCTTTCCCACGAGAAGGGTCAGGGGGACATGGTCGACGGCCATGCCATGCTCGCTGTAGTGCCGCATCACGTCGAGGTGGGTGCCGGAGTGGGTGGTGAGGGTGAGGCGGGAGACGTTGGCGGTATCCCCCCGGCTGATGCGGGTCACCGGTTCGATCCTGACCGGCGGGTCCCCCGGATAGGTGGGGAGATCGGCCGAAATGGAGGTGGAAATGTCGTAGATCTTCATGGTCGCCTCGTTCCGTTCGTGATAACTATCAGCTGATAAAGTATACCCATTCCCTGGAGATTTGCGACCCTGGGAGACGGCACGCAGTTCCACGAGGGAGGCTCCCTCCGATCGGCAGAAACAGGTGAGGGGGGTTACATAAACTCCGAATTTCTGCTATTGTTTCCACAGCATAGCGTGCCATTCAGCCTTAACCCGCAACGAGGCCCCCATGTCCCACAAGAAAACCCTCACCATCAAGAATGTCGCCCAACTCCTCGGCAAGAAGGGGCTCATCTCCACCGCCCACTACCAGCTCATCCTCGCCAAGGGGGACGCCCAGGCAACCCGGCTCCAGAGCCACCAGCAGGCGGGTTACTCGCGCCGCTTCCGCCTCGGGACCGACATACCTTCGCCGGCAGAGGTCATCTCCTCCTTCAATCTGGAGATTCCCAGCGGCAACGGCAGGATGCTGACCGAAGACATCATCACCGAGGCGATCGCCGAGACGGTCGGCATCCCCTATGTGAAGATCGACCCGCTCAAGCTCAACCTGGACATTGTCACCTCCCATATCCCCCGCCCCTTTGCCATCAAGCACCTGATCGTCCCCATAGCCGAGGCGGAAGGGATCGTCACCGTCGCGGTGGCGGACCCGTTCGGCACCGACATCATCAACGACCTGCAAACTGCCCGCAAGATTGAAATCCGCCAGGTCCTTGCCTCCAAAAGCGACATCATCAAGGTCGTCCGGGAGTTCTTCGGCTTTCGCGCGTCGGTACTGGCCGCCCAGTCCGAGCTCACCGAGGGGATCGACCTGGCGAACCTGGAGCAGTTCGTCCGCCTCAAGGGAGACCAGGATGCGGAGAGCAGCGACGCCAACATCGTCAGCGCCGTGGAGTTCCTCCTCCACTACGCCTTCGACCAGCGCGCCAGCGACATCCACATCGAGCCGAAGCGGGAATTCTCCCTCATCCGTCTCCGGGTGGACGGGGTGCTCCACAACATCCACACCATCCCCCGCAAACTCCACCCCCCCATGGTCTCCCGCATCAAGCTCCTCTCCCGGATGGACCTGGCGGAAAAGCGCCGCCCCCAGGACGGCCGGATCAAGACCGATTCCAAAGGGAAGGAGGTCGAGCTCCGCGTCTCCACCCTCCCGGTCGCCTTCGGCGAAAAAGTGGTCATCCGTATCTTCGACCCGGAAGTCCTGATGCAGGACCTGGACCAGATTGGCTTCTACCCCCGGGAATACCAGCTCTACAACTCCTTCATCCGCCGCCCCAACGGCATCATTCTGGTCACCGGCCCCACCGGCAGCGGCAAGACCACCACCCTCTATTCGTCTCTCCGGGCGCTCTCCTCGCCGGACATCAACATCGTCACCGTCGAGGACCCCATCGAGATGGTCATGGAGGAGTTCAACCAGGTGGGGGTGCAGTCGGCGATCGGGGTCAGCTTCGGCACCATCCTGCGCACCATCCTGCGCCAGGATCCGGACATCATCATGGTCGGCGAGATCCGGGACAAGGAAACGGCTGACAGTGCCGTCCAGGCTGCCCTCACCGGCCACCTGGTCCTCTCCACCCTCCACACCAACGATGCCCCGTCATCGGTGACCCGCCTCCTCGACCTGGGGGTGCCGTCCTTCCTCATCTCCTCCACCATCATCGGCATCGTCGCCCAGCGGCTGCTCCGGCGCATCTGCCCCAACTGCAAGACCGAGCGGATGCTTGCCGACGAGGAGATCAGCTACCTCCAACTGGAAAAGAAGGCGTACCGGGTCTACGAGGGGAGGGGGTGCGGCGAGTGCCGCGGCACCGGCTACAAGGGGCGAACGGGGATCTTTGAGGTGCTCGACTTTACCGAGGGGATCAAGGAGGTCATTACCGAAAACATGGACCTGCGGACCCTGCAGAAGGCGGCCCAGGCCGAAGGGCTCACCACCCTGCGCCAGGTGGCCATCCACAAGATGCTGGAGGGGGTCACCACCTACGCCGAGGTCATCGGGATAACCGGGTAGTGGCGGGAAGTTACCTGCTCAGCCCAAATCAGAAAAGCCCGCTCAGCAGCGGGCTTTCTTGTCGGTGACGCGGCTTTTCGTGGGCACGTGCTGGGTCGAATTTCACACACTCGTGCCGAAGAGCTTGCCGACGCCAGCGGTCAGTCCCATTGCGAGCGCCCCCCAGAACGCGACGCGAAGTGCGCCCTTGGCAACAGGCGCGCCACCGGCGTATGCGGCGGTGGCCCCAAGAATGGCCAGGGTAACCAGTGCGGTCGCAGAAGAGATCTCGGTAACCCAGGCCGCAGGTGCGAGTAGCACGGTTACGATCGGGACAATGGCACCGGCAACGAAAGAAACTGCGGAGGCGAGCGCTGCCTGAATCGGCCTCGCCCGCAGCGTCTCCGTAATGCCCAACTCGTCGCGGGCGTGCGCCCCGAGAGCATCGCCGGCCATCAGCTTTTCCGCTACCAGCTGCGCCAACGGCTGGTCGAGACCTCGGCCCACATAAATTGACGTCAGTTCCGCGAGTTCGTGCTCCGGTTGCCGCTCCAGTTCACGCTTCTCTCGTTCGAGGTCGGCGTTTTCGGTATCCGCCTGCGATTGAACCGAGACATACTCGCCGGCCGCCATTGACATCGCCCCAGCCACCAGACCGGCTACACCGGTAAGCAGAATGCCATGTTGTGATGCCCCGGAAGCGGCAACGCCGACGACAAGGCTTGCGACCGAAATTGTTCCGTCATTGGCGCCAAGCACGGCTGCTCGGAGCCAGCCAATTCTTTCTGCCTTGTGAGATTCGGTGTGAACTTGCAGCATTGCTGAATCTCCCTGTTCCGCGTGTCTATTTCCCGTGGCTTACCCGAAGGATTCGACCATCGTCTTTGCTGATTTCAGCCTCCGGCACGCCACCTTTCCACCCATGGGGGAGGGAGCCCCTCACAAACCAGATTCCATCCTTGAGAATTGCTTTGAATGGCTTTTTCCCCTCCACTCGGTTTTTCCCATAGATTGGTACCCAGACGGCAACCGCAATCGCGATGGCAGTCGCTTCATCGGGCACATATCCTTCAGCAGGCTTCCCGGCTGCGTGCAACAGCCCATGGGGTGCAATTACCGCAAACAGCATGACAATCGTTATCATTCTTTTTATTGTCTTCATGTTGTCCTCACAACGTCGTGGTGGCGCACCAGCGCGTCAGCGTCTGTGTGTCGCCGTCATTGCTCCTCAGTCGGTTGCTCTTTACAGAAATCGTATCTACCCACGCCTTGAACCAGCAGGTATTTTGAGATCCTTCCGGCCACGTTGATTACCCGGTGGACGCGACCGGGAGGCACCAGGAAGCGCTGGCCCGGCTCCAGGACAAGAGCGCCGTCGAGATTCTTCGTTTCCACGCGGACCTTTCCTTCCAGACAGACAAAATAGTCGCTAACCTGGCTGTGGAAGTGCCACTCAGTTGCAGCCCCATCAGACAGTTCCATCTCCCGCACCAGCACGTTGTCAGTCCTGATGATATCTTCATTGCCCATCGGTTGGGTTCCTTTCAACGGTGCTGCGCTTGACCTGCCGGGCAGCTTTATCGCCCGGTCACGGTCTGAGCGCGTGTTGGGCTATCCATTAAAGAATTTGAAGAAGTAATATTGCGATCCGGTCCAAATCACAACCAGCTCGACAACCTTTAAATTCGCAACAATGCTTTTGACCTCGTTTGCACCTGCCTCTTTCTTTTTCCCTAGCATTCTGTGCTCAATGACTCCACTTACGACGAACACTGGAATAAGGAAGGAAAAGAGGGCAAATCCTGCCACAACGACGTTCTCAGTGGATGGTAGGTAAAAACATCCGATGGTTGCAGTATAGATTGCGTCCCAAGGTGATGGGTCATGGAGACCCACATAGACACCAATCGGCCGTCCTAGCAGTTTTTCCAGAAGGCGATGAAGTCCCATACCTGCCCAGCTGAAAGCTATCATGAATATGAAAGTGCAGACATAGGCGGAGCCAACGATTTTGATTAAATCCAATTTTTTGGTCTTGAGTGTTCTTGAAAACACGTATATCTCCAAGCCGATGAAAACCAGCCCTGAGTAAAGCATGGGAAGCAGTGCGGAGCTAATCGTCGGCATGTCCTGAGAGGCAAGTGATAATGATGGGGTGAGTAGCAGGGTTAGAACTGCTCTTGTTGTCTTTCCCATTTTTTCTTTCCTTGCCCAACTCATTATTGAGCAGTTCACGCGCGCACGTGTGAACTGCTGATCTACCCAAATGGAACATTTATCTTCAAGAGGAAAAAGGATCGGCATGCCCCTTCAGGGCCAAACATCCGAAAAGTAAAGCGCTCTCACTTTACTCCGCCAACTGTACGGCGTCAAGGATATGCACGGGCGAAATAGCATACGCCCTCCCATCGGCTGCAGTGTCAAGACGTAAAGAGCCGGCAACTCCCGCTGCCGGCTCTTTTGCTCCAGTACATCACGTCTCGACTCGTCTTACTTCCACACAATCTTGTCCATCATTTCGAAAATGTGGCACATCCTCATTACTGTGCCAGTGCGGTCGCCGCTTCCTGCGAGATGATGGCGTGGACCGCCTGGGTCGGATGAACCCCGTCCCAGAACAGGAAATGATCGGGCTGCTGGCAGGTGTACGGTGGGGTATTCGGCATTACGCAGGCTTTATCCACGACACTCAGATCGAATGTTGCAGGGGCGGCGACGATGTCGGTAAGCTTCTTGAAAAAATCGACACGCACGATCTCGATTCCGGGAAGCACTGCCAGTGACCCCAATAGTGAGTCGAGCCCCCCGTTGAACGATACCGATAATAAATTAGCGAATTGTCCGGCAAGAGGGCCAAGAGAGCGAACAGCGGGGGTCAGGGAGATGTCGGGCGCGTTGCATACGAGGAACTTTCTCGCCCCTGCACCATACAGGGCACCGATGTTGTTGCCGATGGAGTTCAGTGCGCTGGCGAGGATGCTTGGATCGGCTGCTGCCAGTGCATCGCGGACGTCGTTGCTGCCGAACTCGATCACGTAGAGGGCATCGGCCGGGGCCGTGCCAAAGGCGTTGAGGAAAGCGTTCACCTGAAAGCCGAAGTCGACGTTGATCCCGTCTACGCGCGCCCTGGCGCCGCCGACCGCGTAATTGGTCGCGTCGGTTCCCAATTCCTGGAAGGCGGGGCGGGTGTTCCCGGCGAACCCCATTGGTCGCGCAAGCTGTTCAACCCAGGTTGCGCCGTTACTGAAGTGGTGCCCCCCTTTTGCGTAAGGTCTGTCGGGAATGAGGAGCTGGTCAAGGAAAGCGTAGGGTGGCGTGTTTGCCCCACCTACGAAAACAAATGCGTTGCCGGAGTCGGACAGGCTGTCCCCGAATACCACAATCCGGCTAAACGTGGTTTGCGCCGCGGCCCAGCCCGGCACCTGCAGTACGAGGATCAGCAAAATGCCCATAACGGTCCATCTGGTAATGCCCATCGTTTTCATATTGTATAGTCCTCACTGGTTGTTAATCGATTCGATAGTAACGAATCCCTGCAATTGTGCCGATGGTGACGGTGCCGGATTCACCCCCTTGATGTGGAATTATTAATGTTTTCCAACACATCCTACATCAATTCGCGGGCATTGCAAGGGGGAACCGCCCCGCACTAAACACCATCGATCGGTACACTGCAATTGTGCAAGCAGAATGGTGGTGGGAAATTGTCAATAGTCTTCCCATCGGCTACAATGTGAAGCACGGCGGGAAAAGGAACTGCTCGCCGGATAACGGCTGACGGAGGAAGGACTCGACCATGAAAACAGCTTTTCACCCACGCAAAGTCTATGTCGCCGCTTCCTACATGGCGCCGGTCGGCCGGTACAACGGCAGGGAGCGGGAGGAGCTCTCGTTTCTTGGCCTGGCGGAGAAGAGCGGGGCGGTGTTCGACGGGAGCCCGGTCCGGCGCAAGGAGATCGAGGCGGTGGTCGTGGGGTGCCAGAGCCCGGTGGCCTTTTCCAGCGTGGACAATACCGCCGCCAAGGTGGCGGGGGTGCTGGGGGTCTCGGGGACCAAGTCGATCCTCATCGACACCGCCTCGTCGTCCGGGGCGACCGCCTTCGAGGTCGCCTACCAGATGGTCGCCTCGGGGAGCTGCGACCATGTGCTCGCCATCGGCATCCAGAAAATGAGCGACGTTTCCACCCCGGAGGCGACCCGGATCGTGGCGGGGGTGATCGACCGGGACGAGGCTGAGTTCGGCCTCAGTATGCCCGCCTGCGGGGCGCTGGTGGCGCGGGCGCTCATGGAGCGGCTCGGGTTGTCGCTGGAGGAGTGGACCGCCTTTTCGTCGCTTTTGACCCAGCGCGCCCATCGCTACGCCGCCCGGAACCCCGACGCCCACCTGAATTTCGAGATCGAAGTGGAGGAGTATTACCGCCAGATCGTCAGCGGCAAGAACTACCAGTACTGGTGGCCGCTGCGCTACCACGACTTCTGCCCCATGTCCGACGGGGTGGCGGCGGTGATCCTTACCTCCCGTCCCCAGGAGGTACTGGCGGCCGGGGTCGGAAGCGCCACGGACATCCCGACCATCGCCGACCGCAACTACTTCCACTCCTTCCCCGCCACGGTCCGGGCTGCCGCCGAGGCCTACGGCATGGCGGGGCTGAAGGACGTCCGGAGCCTGGCGGGGGGGCTCCACGTGAACATGCACGACCCTTTCAACGGCTTTGGTCCCATCAACATGGTGGACCTGGGGATTCTCCCCCGGCACCGCCTGCTGGATGGCCTCCTGGACGACGAGCTGACGGGGGAGCATGGACTGTTCCCCACCAACCTGACGGGGGGCCTGAAGGGGCGGGGGCACCCCCTGGGAGCCACGGGGATGATCCAGGTGGTGGAGAACCACCGCCTCATCCTGGAGCGGGGATTCCGGGCCGGGCTCTCCCACTCCATCGGCGGCCCGATCAACAATAACGTGGTCATCCTGCTGGAGCGGGAGGAACACTACGACAAACGCCGCCACGAGCCATACAAGCCGTGGGGATTGCCATCCCTGGGGAGGACCAAGCCCCGCGACATGACGGTGGAGGCGCTTTTGGCGGGTAACGGGCCGGTGGAGGGGGATTTCGTCACCGCCACCACCCGCTTCGACCACAAGAGCGGCGAGCCGCTCAATACCGTCATGGTGGTTTCCTGCCACTGCGAGGCGGGAGAGCGCTACAACTTCCTGTTCGGCATCGGCGGCGAGTTCTATGACCGGACCGCCCCCCTGACGCCGGGGGACCGGGTCACGCTTGAGCGGTCGGGGACGGATATTCTCGTCAACCGGATGCCGGTTCGCCGCTTCTACCGGCGGACCCTGGACGGCCTCGTGGAACTGGCGGAGGCGGCGCGTCGCAGGCTGCGGGGGAGCCGGTCCGAGCCCCTTGGCTGAAGCCGTTTCCGTCCCTGTTTCCCGGGGAGTGAGGGTAGCCGCAGAGCTGCTGCCAGAGCGGTTTTATCCCCCCGCTTCCCTCCCCTGAAAAAATCCCAACAAACCTGTTTACAAACCGTCCATATTTTTTTACAGTGGGACCTCGCTTTAACGTCGGATGTCACGGAGAATGCCATGGACCAGCTGCAGAGCACCCCGCTTCTGGCGGAACACGAACGACTCAAGGCGCTTCTTGCCCCCTTCGGCGGCTGGAACATGCCGATCCAGTACGAGGGGATCATCGCCGAGCACCGCTGGTGCCGGGAAAAGGCGGCACTGTTCGACATCTGCCACATGGGAGAGTTCCTGTACCAGGGGGACATTGAGGCGGGGGGGCTGGAGGATGTCTTCACCTTCTCCGTCAAGAGCATCCCCATCGGCCGCTCCCGCTACGGCTTCCTCCTCAACGATGCCGGCGGGGTCATCGACGATCTCATCGTCTTCCGCCTCGGCGAGGAAGAGGCGATGATCGTGGTGAACGCCGCCACCATCGCCAACGACTTCGCCGTCATCCGGTCCCGCCTCAAAGATGGCGCCCTTTTTGCCAACGTATCCGCCGACACCGGCAAGCTCGACCTCCAGGGCCCCCTTGCCCGCCAGGTGCTCGTCGAGATGTTCGGCCCGGAAATCGGCCAGATCCCCTATTTCAAGTTCATCAGGACCACCCTCCTCGGGGTGGAGGCGATCGTCAGCCGGACCGGCTACACCGGCGAGCTGGGATACGAGCTGTTCCTCCCTGCCGACAAGGTGGTGGAGCTCTGGAACCTTCTCCTGGCGGACGAGCGAGTGAAGCCGGCCGGTCTCGGCGCCCGTGACGTGCTCCGCCTGGAGGTGGGGTACAGCCTCTACGGCAGCGACATCGACGAGGTGACGACGCCGCTGGAGGCGGGGCTTGGTGCCTTCGTCAATTTCGACAAAGCGTTCGTGGGGAAAGAGGCACTGCTGAAGCAGCAACAGCAGGGACTCGACAAGGTAAAGGTCGCCTTCCAGGTCGGCTCTCGCCGTTCCCCTCGCCACCACTACGAGATCTGCTTCGAAGGGGAGGCGGTCGGCACCGTCACGAGCGGGGTCTTTTCCCCCATGCTCGGCTGCGGCGTCGGCATCGGTTTTGTCCGCCCCGACGTGGCCGTCCTCGGCGCCCCGCTCACCATCCGGCACGAAAAGGTGAGCATGGAGGCGACGGTGGTTGAATTGCCCTTTTACAAGGACGGTTCGTTGAGGTCTTAACCAGACAATTTAACAGGGATGGACAGGATACTCAGGATGTAGGAATACAAAGAATCGGCCTTTACGGTCTATTTATCCTGTTCATCCTGTATATCCCTGTTAATCGGTTTTCAGGGTTCATTGAATTCAATTTTTCGGGAGGTTAGAGCTATGTCCGTGTATTTCACCAAAGAACACGAGTGGGTCAAAATCAAGGAAGGGATCGCCAGTGTCGGCATCACCGAGTATGCGGCCCATCAGCTGGGGGACGTGACCTTCGTGGAACTCCCCCAGGTGGGGAAGACGGTCAAGCAGTTCCAGGTGCTCTGCGCCATCGAGTCGGTGAAGGCGGCGAGCGACATCTACTCCCCCGTCTCCGGGACGGTGACCAAGGTGAACGAGGCGCTGGAAGACCGGCCGGAGATCGTCAATGAGGCGGCCGAGGATGCCGGCTGGATGGCCTGGATCGAGATGAGCGATCCGTCCGAGGTGAAGGCGCTCATGGACCGGGCCGCCTATGACGAATACCTCCGGAGCCTGGCATGAAAGAGTCCCACTACTGCCCCAACACCCCGGAGGAGATCGGGGAGATGCTCGCCGCCATCGGGGTGGCGAGCGTGGACGACCTGTTCGCGCCGATCCCGGTCGCACTCCGGGCCGGCTCCTTCGACCTGCCGGACGGGATGTCCGAGTTCGAACTGTCCCAGCGGATGCAGACCCTGGCGGCGCAAAACGCCCAGGGGATGACCAACTTCATCGGCGGCGGCTACTACGACCATGTCATCCCTGCGGTGGTTGACCACCTCTCGGGGCGGGCCGAGTTCTACACCGCCTACACCCCCTATCAGCCCGAGTGTGCCCAGGGGACCCTGCAGGCGCTGTTCGAGTACCAGACCGCCATCTGCCGCCTGACCGCGATGGAGGTGGCCAACGCCTCCCTCTACGACGGGGCCACGGCCCTGGCGGAGGCGGCCATGATGTCCCTGCGGGTGACCAACCGGAACCGGCTCGTCATGGACGGCGGGGTGAGCCCCTTCACCCGGCAGGTGGTGCGGACCTACCTGACCAACCTGGGGGTAGAGATCGTGGAGATCGCTCCCCAGCAGGGGGGCACGGACCGGACAGCGATGCTGGCAGCCCTGGACGAGCAGACCGCCGCGGTGCTGGTGCAGAATCCGAACTTCTTCGGCACCCTGGACGACCTCACCGGCCTGGCGGATGCCGCCCACGCCAAGGGGGCGCTCCTGGTCGCGTCGGTCTACCCCGTATCCCTCGGCCTGGTGCAAAGCCCCGGCGCCATGGGGGCCGATATCGCCGTGGGGGACGGCCAAAGTCTGGGGAATCCCCTCTCCTTCGGCGGTCCCTCCTTCGGTTTCATCGCCACGACCAAGAAGTACATCCGGAACCTGCCGGGACGGATCATCGGCGAGACGGTGGACCGGGAAGGGCGACGCGGCTTCGTCCTCACCCTCCAGGCCCGGGAGCAGCACATCAAGCGCCACAAGGCGACGTCCAACATCTGCAGCAACCAGAGCCTCTGTGCTCTGCGGGGGCTCATCTTCCTTGCCAGCATCGGCAAGCAGGGGTTCGCGGAACTGGCCCGGCTCAACTACGACAAGGCGGAGTATGCCAAAGGGGTGCTCGCCGCCGTCAAGGGGGTGTCCGTGCTCAACGGTGCCGCCACCTTCAACGAGTTCACCCTGGCGCTGCCGAAGAATGCCGATGAGGTGGTGGCAAAGCTCCTCCAGGCTCACGTCGCCGCCGGCGTGCCGCTTGCGGCCTATTATCCGGGAATGGAGAACTGCCTGGTGGTGACGGTGACGGAGAAGCGGACCAAGGACGAGATACTGGCCCTGGCCAGGGAACTGGAGAGGGCGTTATGAAACTGATCTACGAACAATCCGTTGCCGGCCGTCCCGGCGTGAAACTGCCGGCCGCCGACGTGCCCCGGGCCGCCGAGCTCCCCGCCGGCCTGCGCCGGAACGAACCGGCCGGCCTTCCCGAGGTGAGCGAGATGGACGTGGTGCGCCACTACACCAACCTGTCGCGGCGCAACTTCTCGGTGGACACCAATTTCTATCCGCTGGGCTCCTGCACCATGAAGTACAACGCCAAGGTGCTGGAGAACGTCGCCGGCCTCTTCGCCCCATACCACCCCATGACCGCGCTTCTCCCCACCGGCGAGCGGTTCAGCCAGGGGTCACTCGGGATGCTCTTTGAGCTGGGGAACTGGCTGGCGGAGATCACCGGCATGGCCGAGGTGACCACCCAGCCCCTCGCCGGGGCCCACGGCGAGATGACCGGTATCATGCTGATCGCCGCCTACCACCGGGCGAAGGGGAACAAGAAGAAGTACGTGGTGGTCCCCGACTCCTCCCACGGCACCAACCCGGCCTCCGCCGCCATGGTGGGGTACGAGATCATCACTGTCCCCACCGCCCCCTACGGCGATATGGACCTGGAGCTGTTCCGGCAGGCGATGAACGACGAGGTGGCGGCGGTCATGATGACCTGCCCCAACACCCTCGGCCTCTTCAACCCCCATATCAAGGAGATCGCCGACATCGCCCACTCCCACGACGCCCTCATGTACTACGACGGCGCCAACCTGAACGCCATCCTGGGGAAGATGCGGCCGGGGGACGTGGGATTCGACGTGATCCACGTGAACCTCCACAAGACCTTCGGTACCCCCCACGGCGGCGGTGGGCCGGGGAGCGGACCGGTTGGAGTGAAGAAATCACTCGTCCCCTTCCTCCCCACGCCGCGGGTCATCAGGAAGGGTGACGGCGACTACGCCCTGGAAACGGCGTGCCCCACAAGCATCGGCCGGACCGCCAACTTCTTCGGCAACTTCGGGGTGATGGTCAAGGCCTTCGCCTACATGACCATGCTCGGCCGCGACGGGCTCATCCAGGTGAGCGAGCAGGCGGTCCTGAACGCCAACTATATCATGAGCCAGCTGAAGGATTACTACGACCTCCCCTACGATCAGACCTGCATGCACGAGTGCGTCTTCTCGGCGAGCCGCCAGTTGAAGCAGGGAGTGCACGCCATCGACATCGCCAAGTACCTCATCGACCGGGGGTACCACCCCCCCACCGTCTACTTCCCCCTCATCGTCAAGGAGGCGATCATGATCGAGCCGACCGAGACCGAGAGCAAGGCGACCATGGATGCCTTCATCGCGGTGATGCGGGAGGCTGCCGAGGCGGCGGAGAAGGACCCGGAAGCCCTCCATACGGCGCCGGTCTCCATGCCGGTATCGCGCCTCGACGAGACCAAGGCGGCGCGGGAGCAGAACGTCTGTCACATGAAATGGTGAAAACGGGGGGGACGAGGAGGTTCCTCCCGTCCCGCGCCGTCGACGTACTATGAACCCTATCCATTCCCCCTGGCGCCTCATCGATACCGGCCCCTTGGCTGGTCCCGCCAACATGGCGGTTGACGAGGCGCTGCTCAACAGTTTCGACCCGGCCAGTTCCCTGCCGGTGCTCCGCCTTTACGGGTGGGAGCCACCGGCATTTTCACTGGGAAAATTCCAGGCGGCGGACGAGGTCCTCGACCTGCCACGCTGCCGGGCAGCGGGCATCCCGGTGGTCCGACGGGTGACCGGTGGCGGGGTCATCTATCATGCGTCGGAACTCACCTACAGCATCGTCTGCGCCCAGCGCCATATTCCCGATGCCACCTCCGTCAAGGGGGCGTTCCGTACCCTCTGCGGCTTCCTGCTTCTCACCTACAAACGGCTCGGCCTCGATGCCGCCTTCGCCGTCGACCGGCATCCCGGCCATGGACGGCTCGGCGAGCGGACCCCCTTCTGCTTTGCCGGCAAGGAGGAGTACGACATCCTCGTCGGCGGCCGGAAACTGGGGGGGAATGCCCAGCGCCGCATCCGGGAGACGGTCTTCCAGCACGGCTCCATTCCGCTGGAAAACAGGCTGGCCACGGCACTCCCCTTCCTCCGGGAACGACCGGCCGGGGTGGAAGAAGGGACCGTCAGTCTGGCGGAGTTGGGAGTGACGCTGCCGATCGATCGGCTCAAGGGGGTGCTCGCGGAGGCGTTCCGGGAAAACCTGGGGGTCGAGCTTCAAGAAGAGGGGCTTACTACTGCTGAAGCTGCTCTGGCGGAAAAGCTGCAGCGGGAGAAGTACGAAACCAAAGGATGGAACCAGGAAGGAAGAGAGGCATGAAAATTACCCGCCGGCCGGAATGGCTGCAGAAGAAGATATCCCCCGCCGCCCACGCCGACATGGAGCGACTCCTGGGGGACCTGCGGCTCCACACCGTCTGCCAGGAGGCCCACTGCCCCAACATCTCCGAGTGCTTCCGGCAGCGCCAGGCCACCTTTCTCATCCTCGGCCGGCTCTGCACCCGCCTCTGCTCCTTCTGCAACGTCACCAAGGAGCAGCCCGGCCCGGTCGATCAGGCCGAACCGGCACGGGTGGCGGCGGCGGTCGTCCGCCTCGGCCTCAAACACGTGGTGATCACGAGCCCGACCCGGGACGACCTGCCGGACGGCGGCGCGGAGCACTTCGCAGCGACGGTGGCGGCGGTCCGGGAGGCGTCGCCCGGGACGCGCATCGAACTCCTCATCCCCGACTTTCAGGGGGAACGGGCCAGCCTCGCCGTGGTGGTGGCGGCCCGGCCCGACATCCTCGGCCACAACCTGGAAACGGTGCCGCGTCTCTACCATATCCGCCAGGGGGCCGATTACCGGCGTTCCCTCCGGGTTCTGGAGATGCTGGGCGAACTGGCGCCGGAGCTCCCTGCCAAGTCGGGGCTCATGCTCGGCCTGGGAGAAGAGGAGGTTGAGGTGCTGGAGGTACTGGCCGACCTGCGGAGAGTGGGGTGCGCGTACCTGAGCCTCGGCCAGTACCTGGCGCCGAGCAAGGGGCACCAGCCGGTGCAGCGCTTCATTGAGCCGGCGGAGTTCGAGCGGTTCCGGGAACGGGCCCTGGCCATGGGGTTTTCCCACGTGGAGAGCGGCCCCTACGTGCGGAGTTCCTACCACGCGGACCAGTACGGTTCCCTTGATACTCTCCAAGCCTAAAAACTAGAAACCACCGAGGACACAGAGGGAGAAAACTGACTTGCAGGCTCATTCCACTCTGACACTTGATGGTGCGGAAGGCAGACGGAAGATTTCTCCAAAAAACGCCCGCATCGCCTCCCATGAGCGCATATCCGCTTTCTTGTTGTAGGCGGCCCCCTTCAGATTGTAGCTGTCAGACTCTGGATTGGTGAAGCTGTGGACTGCGCCGCCGTACTTGACGAGTTGCCAGTCTGCCCCCGCTTGGCGCATCTCGTTCTCGAAAACGGTAATCTGCTCCGCCGGGACGAAGGGGTCGTCGGCGCCGTGGAGAACAAGGACCTTTGCCTTGATGGCTCCGGGCTGGGCGGGGAGGGGGGTGTCCAGACCGCCGTGGAAGCTTACTACGCCTGCCAGTGGTGCCCCACCCCGGGCCATCTCCAGGACCGTCGTCCCGCCGAAGCAGTAACCGACGGCCGCTACCCGTGCCGGATCGGTCAGTTCCTGCTGCAACAGGACATCAAGCCCCGCCCGGGCACGGGCGCGCCCCAAGGGGCGGTCGTTCTTGAATTGTCCCGCCAGTTTTCCCGCCTCCTCGGGAGTTTTAGCGAGGATTCCTTTCCCGTACATGTCGAGAGCAAAGGCGACGTAGCCGAGTTGTGCCAGCTGTTCTGCCCGGTGTCGGACATAAGCGTTGTGCCCCCACCATTCATGCACCACGAGCACGCCGGGACGCTTCCCCTTGACGGCGTCGTCCCATGCCAGGTACCCTTGGAGCAGGGCGTCGCCGTGGCGGTACTCGATGGTCTTGGTCAGTACCTTGGCCTCCACGTTACAGGCGAACAGCAGTATCACGAGAGCAGGGAGCAAAACTTTCATGGGGCACCTCCTGGGCACAAACGGCCCGGTTTTTGCTGGTGATTTACGTACATGTGGAGTTATACCATGCCGGCGACGCATTGCAATGTGGCCGGGATCACCGGCGGGCGGCCGTTTGCGCGGGTGGGGTTGACCTTTCCGGATATGCCGGGGTATAACGGTAACGTAGCGAATGTTCATGATGGAGAAGTGCGTGTGCGGAAATTGCATGGTACAGGTATGAAAAGTTTGCGGATATGGTGCGCCGCCCTGCTGCTGGCGCTGCCGACCGGCGCCCTGGCGTCCCGCCAGCTGCCGGTGGACGGCGGGACGGTCACTTCCGGCATCGGCTGGCGCCTCGACCCCTTCGGCAGTGGCAGGATGCTACACCACAACGGGGTTGACATCGCGGTCCCGCTGGGAACCCCCGTCTATCCGACCCAGACGGGGACAGTCTATTTCGCCGGGCCGTACAAAGGGTATGGCAACATGGTAGCCGTGGACCATGGCAACGGCTACATCTCCATCTACGGCCACAACGGTGATATCAAGGTCCATCCTGGCCAGAAGGTTGATACCACCACGGTGCTCGCCCTCTCCGGCAACACGGGGCGCTCCACCGGTCCCCATGTCCACTATGAAGTCCGGCAGCTCCCCGGCTATGCCAAAATCCGTCAGGAGCAGCTGGAGAGAAGCGTCGAGGCGGTGGTCAGGCAGAATATCGACAGCTGGGCTGAAAACATCGTCAGCGGCAAGGGTGGTCCCGAGCCGGAGAGCTTTCTTCCGGATGACCTGAACGAGTAATCCTCGTCTTTTCTTCCCCGTCCGGGATAGTCAGCCGATCAAGTGGATACGGGGGATGAACTCCCGCTCCAGTTCATCCATCCGTTCCGGTCCCAAGGTTTCCAGGCGTTCCCGCAGGCGGTCCGTATCTTCCCTCAACGCCGACAGGTCCACTCCGTGACAATCTCCGTCCACGTGCCCCAGCAGCGCCGCCCCCTTGCGCAGCAGTGAGACCGACCCGCCGTAGTTTCCTTCCCGCCAGTGATGGAGCCCGACCGCAATCTGCAGGATTCCCTGGTACATGTCCCGAATCAATCCCGGCTCGCCGATCCAGAGCTCTTCAAGTGTCTCATGGCAGTCGAACCATGTTTCCCCGTTGAACTGGGCAATTCCCTGGAGAAGTTCGGGGGAAGGGGGCTGGTGACAGTTACCTTCCCTGCGGTCCATGGTCATGTCCCGATCTCGTCTTTACCGCTCACCGCAACCGTCCCGTTTGCCGAATACCTCGATGGCGAGGGGGACGGTGCTGATCGCACCGACGAGGAACAGCGTCCAGCCCACCGAACGTCGCTGCTCGGCACTGAGGCGGTCCGCGACCAGCAGGGCGACACCCGCCCCGAGTGCGCCGCGGGTTCCCGCGATGAGCGCCAGTTCCGGTAAGGTCAATCTGGTTTCTCTCATAGTAGCTCCCTGGTAAACAGATGGTGCCCGCATCAGGCGGGTGCACGGCGAAGGGGGCCTGTCACGGTAACGTCCACCCCGTCCCTTCCCCATATGCCTGCCATCAGTTTACCGCAAACGGACGGGGCATGCAGGAAAAATAACCCTGCCGGTCGGCGAGGTGGTAATGCTCCAACCGGCAGTTGCAGGGAAAACTGCTATACTGACTCTGTGAGCACAAATCCTGGAAAATCGATGCTGACACGTCGCCAATTCCTCTGGCTGGCCGGCGGAGCGGGCACCGTCCTGGCGCTGCCGGCCTGCGCGTCCCGTCCTCCCGTGAAAAGGGGCGTTTTCCCCGATTTCGGTGACGTCGATCGCCCCTATCTGGGCTTGGCTACTTCTCTGACCGATGAGCACGATTACCTCACCCGGGTGGAGGGGCGGCTGCCGGCGGAACTTCGCGGGGACCTCTACCGGAATGGTCCGGGGCTGTTCGAACGGGGTGGGCTGCGCAAGCGGACCCTCCTGGATGGCGACGGCATGGTGCAGGCGTTCCGTTTCCAACCGGAAGGAGTACGCTACCAGAACCGCTTCGTCCGGACCCGCAGGTTCGTGGAGGAGGAGAAGGCCGGCACGTTCCTCTACCCTTCCTGGAGCACCCAGGCACCCGGCGGCTGGTGGGCCAATGTCTGGGCGGTGGACCGGCTGCTGAGCCAGGCCGGCATCACCGTCTATCTGCGTAACAACCGCCTCTACGCCTTCGACGAGTCGAGCTTTCCCTACGAACTCGACCCGGCCACCCTTGCGACCATCGGGGAAAGCCGCCTCGGCATGCCGGCGGACGGCATCCTCTTCTCGGCCCACAGCAAGATTGACCGGCGGACCGGCGAATGGTTGCTGTTCGGCATACAGTACGGACCATCCCCCCACCTCCATCTCACGCAGTTTGCCGCAGATGGCTCGTTGAAGCGCCATCGGGCTATTGTCATGCCTCGTAATCTCTATTTTCACGATTTCTTCGTTTCTGATCGGCACGTTATCTTCAATCTCCAGCCGGTTGACGTCGGTATCTGGAGCTTTCTGCTCGGTCGGGAGAGCATGGCCGAGTCCCTCAGTTGGCATCCGGAGCGGGGAAGCGACATCCTCGTGCTGGAACGGGACGGCAACGCTCCGCCGCTGCGGCTGGCAACGGACGCCTGCTTCATGTGGCACTCCTTCAATGCGTGGGAACGGCAGGGGGAGATCGTCGCCGATTTCATCGGCTACGCCAATCCGGACCATGTGATCGGCAGCGATCCGGTCGCCTTCGCGGTGATGGAAGGGCGCAGGGGGAACTACCGGTTTCCCGGCGAGCTGCGCCGCTACCGGATCGACCCCGGCCGCCGGACCATCCACCAGGAGGTCCTTGACCGGGGGAGTTACGAATGGCCCCGGATCAACGATCTTCACCTCTGCCATCCGTACCGGATCGGCTATGTGGGAAAGTGCCGGCCGGGGGAGTTCTTTTGGTCCATCATCGCCCGTATCGACATGGTGACCGGAGCCACCGCGAGCTATGATTTCGGCGAGGGGAACTACTGCAGCGAGCCGGTCTTCATCCCCCGCCCCGGCCATCGGTATGATGCTGACGACCCCCGGGAACCGGGCTGGCTGACCACCGAGGTGTACGACAGCCACACCCGCCGGAGCTATCTGGCGGTGCTCGCGGCGGAACGGCCGGAGGAGGGCCCCCTGGCAAAGGTCCATCTCGACCATCATGCACCGTTCAGCTACCACGGCTTCTGGCAGCAGGCCGGTAAGGTGGTGTCAGACGGCAGAAACGATCCGCTGGGTGGCTAGCCCCTGAGAGAGATGGAGAGGGAAAAAACAGTTGACCCCCGGAAAGGGTAGGGGGTACCATAAAAAAATTGCGCCATATCATGACGTTATCACGCCGGTTGACTGCCGGTCATGCAAGGAAGAAACAGCGCTGCCATGAATGTTGAACAGATGAAAACCGTCTTGCGGGAGATCCTGACCAAGACCGACCTGACCCCCTGTGTGGTGGGGCACCGGGGGGTGGGGAAGACCGCCGGCGTCATTCAGGTCTGCCGGGAGATAGGACGCCGCTACGTGCCGTTGCGGCTCGGACAGATGGAAGTGGGGGACCTGGTGGGGATTCCCTACCGGGAAGGGAAGGTGATGCACTGGTCCCGTCCTTCCTGGTGGCCCGAGGACGAAGAGGATGAGACCATCGTCCACTGCGACGAACTGAACCGCGCCCAGCAGGAGGATACCCTCCAGGCGATCTTCCAGTTCGTGGAGCCTCCTGCCGAGGGGCAGCAACGGGCGCTTCACACGCACAAGCTCCACCCCCGCCACAAGGTGGTGGTGACCATCAACCCACCCGACGGTACGTACCAGGTAGCCACTCTCGACCGGGCGCTCATCGACCGGATGGTGATGATCTACGTGGAGACCGACTACGGCTGCTGGGCACGCTATGCCATGAAACGGGAGCTGGACAGTGGCGTGCGGAGTTTTCTGGCCGGCAACCCCCATTTCCTCTCCCGCCAAGGCAGCCCCCTCGACATGGAAGTAGAGCCGACGGAGCGGGGATGGGAGATGGTGAGTACCCTGCGCCGGCACTGCCGCTTCCCGAAAGACCTGGAGATGGAAGTCTATGCCGGCATCGTCGGGAAAGAGGCGGCCATCACCTTCCTCCGCTGGTGTACGGACCGGCTGAACCGGCCGGTGCCTGCTGCCCAGGTGCTGGACAACTGGCCGGCCGTGGCGGAAGAGACTGCGGGCCAGCGTGACGACGCCCAGGCAGCGACCATGAACGAGCTGGTCACGCTGCTGCAGACGGCGCCGGCGCTCACCGAACCCCAGGAAGGGAACCTGGTGGCCTATCTGGACTGCCTTCCCCGGGACATGCGTTTCGGCCTCGTCAAGTCGCTCATCAAGATACCCCCGGTGGCGCTGGCACTGGCCCAGGACAAGTACGACGGGGTGGTGCTGGATGCCATCGCGGCGATCAGTGCCGAGGCGTGAAAGACGTCGTTTCCGATAACGTTCCCTAATTCCGTTCCCATTGAAAAATGCGGCGATATGTGTTCTAATCGGACCCCGTGGAAAGCGATGTTTTCATAGCCCTCGGCTCCAACCAGGGGGACCGGGAACTGAACCTGTTGCGCGCGGTTGCGGAGATCGGCAAGCTGCCGGGGTGCCGTATCACGGCACTTTCCGGCTTCTACGACACGGAACCGGTGGGAGGGGTGGAGCAGGACAGCTTCCTCAATGCCGTTCTGAGGCTGGAAACGGCATTAGCCCCCCAGGAACTCCTGGCCCGGTTGCAGGGAATCGAAACCGACATCTTCAAGCGTCGGCGCACCATCCCCAACGGGCCGCGGACCATGGACCTGGATATTCTCTTCTATGGCCGGCAGGTGGTGGCCGAGGAAAACCTGGCCATTCCCCACCCCCGGCTCCACGAACGGCGCTTCGTGCTGGTGCCGCTTGCCGAGATTGCCCCGGAATTCATCCATCCCCTGCTGCAGACGACCGTGGCCGGGCTGCTGGCCGCGCTCAAATCGGACGAGCGGGTCACGAAGGTATAGGGAAGTTACTATCGTGCGTTTTCTGATCTGGGCACTCATCGGCTACTGCATCTACCTGATGTTCAAGGGGCGTGCCCGCAAGGAGGTCGAAGCGGCGAAGCCGGCCGGCGAGGAAACCTACAAGGATCCGGTTTGCGGCACCTACGTGACCGAGGACGATGCGGTTATCGGCCGGGTGGAAGGGGAGCGGGTCTACTTCTGCTCCATGGAATGTCTGGAGGAATATCGGGATAAGCTGGAACACAAGGGATAACGAACGCGCCTTTTGCGCAATCTCGGCGTTGCCTTCGTCATCGCTTGTGCGGCGTAGCGCTGCTACGCCTCCGCTCTCTTCCTCGGCGCCTTGACCTTGCACAAAAATCACGTTCGAACAGCAAACTGATTTCAAAAAATAGCAGTTCAATTCAGCACAAGCATTCATCCGGAGGAATTTTTATGAAGTTTTTTATCGACACCGCCGACGTCAAAGAGATCCGCGAGGCCCATGAACTGGGTGTGGTGGATGGCGTTACCACCAATCCATCCCTCATCGCCAAGTCGGGGCGCAAGTTCGAGGAGGTGATCAAGGAGATCACGGCCATCGTGGACGGCCCCATCTCCGCCGAGGTAATCTCCCTCGATCACGACGGAATGATCAAGGAAGCGAAGAAGCTGGCCAAGCTCCACAAGAACATCGTCATCAAGCTCCCCATGACCCCGGAAGGGCTGAAGGCGACCAAGACCCTGTCGGAGAAGGGGATCAAGACCAACGTCACTCTTATCTTCACTCCGATGCAGGCGCTCCTGGCTGCCAAGGCTGGCGCCACCTACGTCTCCCCCTTCGTCGGCCGGCTCGACGACATCTCCCAGGACGGCATGGGGATCATCGAGGAGATCCGGACCATTTTCGATAACTACGGCTACACCGCCGAGATCATCGTGGCGAGTGTCCGGAACCCGGTCCATGTCCTCAACTCCGCCCTCATCGGCGCCGATGTCGCCACCATCCCCTTCTCGGTCATCATGCAGCTCGCCAAGCATCCTCTCACCGACGCGGGGATCAAGAAGTTCCTGGAGGACTGGGAAAAGGTTCCCAAGTAGGGACGTTCTCATGATCGGCTGAATCCGGGTAGACAATGAGTTTGCATTCACCCGTCTGCCCTTTGCATCACCAGACCCCGGCCTGCCAGCCGGGGTTTTTCTTTGCCGGCAACGCCATTGCTGATACACTTGAAACTTGTCCGAAAATAACTACCGTTTGCCTTGGTGCATCCCATCTCGACCCCGCGAGGAAACCATGACCGAAGCCTCCCACCTGACCGTCTACCGCAAGGAGTACACCCCGCCTGACTACCTGGTGGAGACCGTGGATCTCCACGTCGACCTTGAGGAGGAGACTGCCCGTGTCCGCTCCCGGTTGACCATCCGCGCCAATTATGACTATGCTGCCGGTTCCCGGGCGCTGCTGCTTGATGGCAAGCGGCTGGTGCTCACGGCACTGCGTCTCGACGGTGCACCGCTTCCGGATGATCGCTACACGGCCGATGGCGAGCGGCTCGTCATTTTTGGCGTTCCCGCTGCCTTCACCCTGGAAGTGGAGACGGAGCTCCACCCCCGGGAGAACACCGCCCTGGAAGGTCTCTACTGTTCTTCTGGGATGTTCTGCACCCAGTGCGAAGCGGAGGGGTTCCGGGCCATCACCTATTATCCGGACCGTCCCGACGTGATGGCGGTCTTTACTACAACCATCACCGCCGTCCGGGAGCGCTGTCCCGTGCTGTTGTCCAACGGCAACCTGGTGGCGGCAGGCGAACTCTCCGGTGGCCGCCACTATGCCACCTGGCACGATCCGTTCAGAAAACCCTGCTATCTCTTCGCCATGGTGGCGGGGGATCTGGCCTGTATCGAGGACAGCTTCACCACCCGCTCAGGAAGGAGCGTGGCGCTCCGGATCTATGTTCAGGAGAAGAACCGCCACCTCTGCGGCCATGCCATGCGTTCCCTGAAGAAGGCGATGCGGTGGGACGAGGAGGCCTTCGGCAGGGAGTATGACCTGGACATATACATGATCGTGGCGGTGGATGACTTCAATATGGGGGCGATGGAGAACAAGGGGCTCAACGTCTTCAATTCCCGCTACGTGCTGGCCAGCCCGGCCACCGCCACCGACGACGACTTTCAGGCCATTGAGGAGGTAATCGGCCACGAGTACTTTCACAACTGGACCGGCAACCGGATCACCTGCCGGGACTGGTTCCAGCTCTCCCTCAAGGAGGGGCTCACCATCTTCCGTGATCAGGAGTTCTCCGCCGATATGGAGTCGCGGGGGGTGAAGCGGATCGCCGACGTCCGCCTGCTGCGCGCCAGCCAGTTTGCCGAGGACGGGGGCCCCATGGCCCATCCGGTCCGCCCCGACGCCTACCTGGAGATTAACAACTTTTACACCGTGACTGTCTACAACAAGGGGGCGGAAGTGGTCCGGATGCTCCGCACCCTGCTGGGGGCGGACACATTCCGGCAGGGGATGGACCTGTACTTTGCCCGCCACGACGGCCAGGCGACCACCGTTGATGACTTCCTGCAAGCCATGGCTGATGCGGCGGTAAAAGACCTTTCGCAGTTCGGGCGCTGGTACAGCCAGGCCGGCACGCCGCAACTGGAGGTCAGCGGCGACTTCGATCCGGCCAGCGGCAGCTTTACCCTGACGATTCACCAGTCGTGTCCGCCAACCCCTGGGCAGCCGGACAAGGAGCCGCTACATATCCCCCTGTCCCTTGGGTTCCTGGACCGGGATGGTCGAGAGCTTCCCGTTACCCTGGCTGGTGAACAGACCCCCGGGCCGACTAGCCGGGTTCTGGAAATCAGGGACGCCGAAACGACCTTTCGTTTCAGCGGTCTTTCCTCCCCGTCGGTGCCGGCGCTGCTGCGCGGATTTTCGGCGCCGGTCCGGCTCAAGTATCCCTACCGGCAAGACGAGCTTGTTCTCCTCATGGCCCATGAAACGGATCCCTTCTGTCGCTGGGAGGCGGGGCAGACCCTTGCCGGTCAACTGCTCCTGCGGCTGGTGGCGGACCTCCAGGCAGGGCGAACGCTCACCGTCGAGCCTGACTTCGTTGCCGCCTTCCGGTCAGTTCTTACCAGTGGTGAACCGGACCGGGCCTACCTGGCCGAAGCCCTTACCCTCCCCTCGGAAGTATATCTGGCGGAGCAGTTGCCGATCATTGACCCGGATGCCATCCATGCCGCCCGACAGCTCCTCCGTCGCACCCTGGCGTCGGAACTGTCGGGAGAGTTTCTGGCGGTGTTACGGGAGTGTCGAAGCACCGTCCCCTATGCAGTGGACGACGGCCTGGCCGGCGAGAGGCGTTTCGCCAATCTCTGCCTCTCCTACCTCATGACATTGGAAGAACCGGCGTCCATCGAGCTCTGCTACCGGCAGTACCGGGAGGCGGACAACATGACCGACACGATGGGTGCACTTGTCTCCCTTGCTTCGTGCGACTGTCCGGAGCGGGAAGAGGCGCTGGCAGATTTTTACGGGCGCTGGCAGGACGATCGCCAGGTGGTGGACAAGTGGTTCTCCCTCCAGGCGACCGCTTCCCTCCCCGATACCCTGGCGGTGGTGACGGCGCTGCTCGACCATCCCGCTTTCGAAATCACCAACCCCAACCGGGTGCGGGCACTGGTCGGTGCCTTCTGCCAGGGGAACCAGGTCCGCTTCCACGAAGCAGGTGGCGCAGGGTACCGCTTCCTCACCGGCCAGCTGCTTCGCCTCATTCCCCTCAATCCCCAGATCGCTGCCCGCATGCTCGCACCCTTCACCCGCTGGCGCCGTTTCGATCCGGGGCGTCAGGCACTCATGCGTGCCGAACTGGAAAGGGTCCGTGCCGTACCCGACCTGCCGCGGGACGTGTACGAGGTGGTTGAGAAGTGTCTGACTCCGTAGCTGTTCTTACCGGTCCTCTCCCGGTAAGGGAATTGAGCACAAAAAAACGGGCGACCCGTCATGGGCCGCCCGCCGTGCATTTTAAAACATTCATCCTCAGCTGGCCTGCCGGGCTGACTTTCGTTTGTGTCGCCGGACGTAGACCGTGATGAGGAGAGCGCTGAAGATCACCACGCCGATGACCGCCTGGTGGGAATACTTCACGATGAGCTCCTGGTTCCGGCCGATGATGTAGCCTATCCAGGTGAGCACCGTGCACCATATCCCGGCACCCAGGAGGGTGTAGAGGCAGAACTTGGTATGGTGCATCCCGGCCAGCCCCGCGGGGAGCGAAATGAGGTGGCGGACCACCGGCAGGAGCCGCCCTATAAATGTTGATATTTCACCATGTTTGTGGAAAAATGACTCCACTTTGGCGAACTTCTCCTCGGTGATCCAGACGTACTTTCCGTACTTGAGGAGGAGCGGCCTCCCCAGGTAGTGGGCCGCGAAATAGTTGGCGTAGGCACCGACCAGGCTTCCCGCCGTCCCGCAGAGGATGGCGACGAACATGTTCATCTCCCCCTGCTGGGCGAGATAGCCGGCGGGGGGCATGACCAGTTCGCTGGGGATGGGGATGACCGAACTCTCCATGGCCATCAGCAGGAAGATGCCCGGATACCCCAGGGCACCGATGGTTATCAGGAGCCAGTTGATTGCTTCGTGCAGCATGAATAAACCTCACTTCGATAGAATTTTCAGCGCCGGCCATTGTAGAGCGATTGCCGGCAAAACTCCAGCAAAACCACCAGGACCTCCATGGAAAAGAAAGTTTACGTTATCGGCCACAAGAACCCGGACACCGATTCCGTGGCGGCCGCCATCGCGTATGCCGAACTGAAGCGGCGGCAGGGGTGGCCGAATGTGGTGGCGGCCATGGCCGGTGAGCCGAACCCCCAGACCCGCTTCATTCTCGACCGGCTCGGGATTCACTCTCCTCTCTACCTGGCGGACGTCCACCCCAAGGTCCGGGACGTGCTGCAGCGCATCCCGGTGACGGTCGATGCGGCAACTCCGCTGCTGAAGGGGCTGGAACTGTTCCACCAGAACAACATCCGGGTGCTGCCGGTGGTGGACGGCGCGGGAATACCGACCGGCCTCGTCTCGCTCCTCAAGCTATCGGAGAAGTATCTCCTGACCGGTCAGGACCGGCTGCGCGGGGTTGACACCTCCCTCGCCTCCCTCTGTCACTGCCTGCAGGGCACGTTCCTCGCCGGCGGACCGGCGGAGGGGATGGAGCATCTCCACCTCTTCATCGGCGCCATGCTCGAAGAGTCCTTCTCGGCCCGCATCGACGGCTACGATTCCTCCTCACTTCTCATCATGACCGGAAACCGCCGCACCATCCAGCAGGCCGCCATCGAGAAGGGGGTACGCCTCCTCGTCGTCACCGGCGGGCTGGAGGTGGAGGAGGATCTGGTGCGGCTGGCCACGGCAAGCGGTGTCACACTCATCAGTACTCCCTTCGACACGGCCACTGCCGCCTGGCTCGCCCGGCTCTCCACGCCGGTCGGCCATTTCGCCGAGGGGAAATTCGAACAGATCGGCATCGCCGAGCCCCTCTCCCACCTCCGCCTGAAACTTCTCCACGGGGGAGAATCGGCGGTGGTGGTGGTGGAGGAAGACGGCACCCTGGCCGGTATCGCCACCAAGTCGTCCCTCCTTGCCACGGTTCCCTATGCCCTCATCCTAGTGGACCACAACGAGCTGGGCCAGGCGGTCCCCGGCGCCGAGGAGGTGGAGATCCTGGAGGTGATTGACCACCACAAGCTGGGAAATCCCCCGACCAATCAGCCGATCTCCTTCATCGCCTCGCCGGTGGGGAGCACCTGCACCCTGGTGGCAACCCTCTACCGCCAGCAGGGGATCGAGCCGCCGCCGGAGATCGCGGCGCTCCTGCTGGCCGGCCTGTTGTCCGACACGGTGATTCTCAAGTCCCCCACCACCACCGATACGGACCGGGAACTGGCGCTCTGGCTGGAAACGAAGGGAGGGATGGACCATCTCGCCTTCGGCCGGGAGATATTTTCTGCCAGTTCCGGGCTTGAGAGCTACGGCTCGCCGGAAAAGGTGATAACCACCGATTTCAAGAGCTTTTCCGGCAGCGGCGGCGCCTTTGGCGTCGGCCAAGTGGAAGTTATCGGCTTCGACGAATTCCACAGCCAGAAGAACGAGCTGCGACTTGCCCTGGCGCGGATCAAGGAACGGGACGGGCTGCAGCTGGCGGGGCTCATGGTGACCGATATCTATTCGGAAACCACCCTCTTCCTCGTGGAGGGAGGAAAGGCGCTCGCCCACGTCATGGACTACCCCCAGTTGGAGCCCCATCTCTACGAACTGAAGGGGGTCATGTCCCGCAAAAAGCAGATGGTTCCCCATTTGCTGAAGGTGCTGGGGAAGCTCTAGTCATCTCGCGAGGGGAGAGCGCCCTGTTACGCTCAAAGTCCCCTCGTACTGCCGCTGTAAGGCTCATTTCGCGCCGGCCATTCGGCCGACTCTGCTCCATTTCGCCAACAGCGGCGGGCACTCGGGCACATTCGCTCCACAGGGCGCTCTCCCCTCGCGGATTGGGGACACCAGTTAAAGGGGTGCGCGGCAATGCCGGCGCACCCCATTTTCGTCTATTTATACGGATAGAAGATGTAGAACGACAGTGACAGCGCGGCCAGGATCCACATGCCGGCCTGCACCTCTTTCCTTTTGCCGGTGAGGGTCTTGAGGAGCGGGTAGGAGAGGAGCCCGGCGGTCATGCCGACGCCGATGTTGTAGGTGAAGCTGATGAGGACGATGGTGAGGAAGGCAGGGATCAGCTCGGTGTAGTCGCTGAAGTTGATCTTGGTGATGGGGCTGATCATGAAGACGCCGATGATGATGAGGGCGGTCCCGTAGGCGTGGGGGGGGACGGCGGTGAAAAGCGGGGCGAAGAAGAGGGAGAGTAGGAACAGCCCGGCCACCACCAGGGAGGTGAAGCCGGTCCGGCCACCTTCCTCGATACCGGCCGCCGATTCGATGTAGGCGCCGGTGGTCGTGGTGCCGAGGACCGGCGCCACCATATTGGCCAGGGCGTCGGCCAGCATCGGCTTTTCGATCTCCGGGAGGTTGCCGTTTTCATCCAGGAGCCCCGCCCGCGACGAGAGGCCGATGAGGGTCCCCACCGTATCGACGAAGGCCATGACGAAGATGATGAGCACCACCGGCAGGGCTTTCGGACTGAGCGCGCCCCTGATGTCCAGCTGCATGAAAATGGGGGTCGGGTTGGGGGGGAGGCTCACCAGTTCCCGGGGGAGTGGGGTGATGCCGAGGGCAAAGGAGAGAACGGTGGCGGTCAGGATGCCGATGACGATGGCGCCATGAACCCGCTTCACCATGAGCCAGGCGATGACGGTGAACCCCAGGATGGAGAGGAGGACCGGTGCGGTGTTCACCTTGCCGAGGCAGACCGGGGCGCCGGCGACTCCGAGGGCGACGATCCCCGTTTCGTTCAGGCCGATGAACGTGAGGAAGAGGCCGATTCCGACGGAGAAGCTGAACTTCAGGCAGGAGGGGATGGCATCGGCCAGCCAGCTCCGGACTTTGAATACCGTAAGGACCGTGAAGAGGACGCCGGCGATGAAGATGGCCCCCAGCGCCGTCTGCCAGGAGTAGCCGAGGACTTTCACCACGGTGAAGGCGATGAAGGCATTTTCGCTCATGTAGGGGGCGATGGCGAAGGGGCGCTTGGCGTAGACCCCCATGACCAGGGTGCCGAAGGCGGCGGAGATGATGGTGGCGGTCATGGACGGCCCCTTGGGGATGCCGGCCGCCTCCAGGATCGCCGGATTGACGATGATGATGTAGGCCATGGTGAGGAAGGTGGTTATCCCCGCGATGGTCTCCTGGCGGTAGGTTGTTTCGTGGCGGGCGAAGTCGAAATAGCGGTGCATGGATTCTCCGTTGCGGTCAGGTGTCGTGCTCTATCCGTTGTAGGGGAAAATGGGTCGGCAGTCAAGATGGAAGGGGCGCGGATGTATTTCGTTTAGTGGTATACTTTTTCTAGGAAACTGCTGCCATTCCCTTTGTCATGGTGTGACCACTCATGACGTCAGAGGGGGTGGGGGCTCTCCCTCCGAAAAGAGTCAAGCGTCACCTGCCTACTTTCTGACAGACGGACTGCTGTTTCTGGCGTTTTCGCTTCGAATTCCGTGTGGCGTTTTCTGCGGGACTCTTTTCTCCACGAGAGCCCCCGCCCCCTCTGAAGGTGGCGCGTATCGGAATATGGGAAAGGAGAAGCACCATGGTACGATTCTATGATCCCAAGGATGAGGCGGAACAGGTCCGGGTGGAGAGGGTGCTGCGGAAGGGGGGAGTCGAGTACTTCCTGCGCCGGAGCGGGGAGCCGGGGATCGGCCCCCTGGAGATAATGGTTGCCGAGGAGGACATCCCCACTGCCGAAGAGTTGCTGAAGCAAGGATAGGCGGTCAGGCGGAAACCAGCAGCTTCGGCACCGGGTATTTCCGGGCAAGGACCTTGTCGTGGCGTGCGCGGAGCGTATCCATGTTGCCGTCGAGGAAACCGATCAGGGCATTCACCCCCGGAAGTTCCAGGTAGGTATCGACCAGTTCGGCCATCCGGGCGTTGTACGCCTTGGTGGAATGGCCGTGGGCGTAGTTGCGGCCGGGGAAGCGGCGGAGGTCGCCGTTGCATTCGGGTGCGATGTGGTAGAGTTCGTGGAAGACGGTGATGAGCTTCTCCCGCAAGGGGAGATCGAGGAAGCGGGGGACGAGGAAGTAGATGAGGTAGAGCATCTCCCGCCCCTGGAAGGTGACGGGCGGCATGGTGCAGGTGAAGGTGCGTCGCCGCCGCCGGATGGTCCGGCTGGTGGCCCCCCCGGCGAAGCGGAGAGGGTGGATTTTGGCGTAGGTGCCGTGCACTCCCCCTCCGCGGGTGCCGGTGACACAGAGGAGCAACCGCTGGGGGTCGATGTGCCCCAGTTCCGGGACTCGACCGACGATGTCCGCCACAAGGTGCTCCAGTTCGGCCGTCAGGTTGAGTACGCTCATTTCCCCGTCGGTTGCAGTTTATGGCAGAAGAGGCAGCGCATGGGGCCATCCTTCGGCTTCACCGGGTGCTTTTCCGGAAACGGTATCCCCCCTGGCTCGAAGTGGCAGGCGGGGCACCCCTTGTCTGCCTCCATCTTGCTGCCGGTCTTGGCGACGATGTCGTAGAAAGGCTTGTGCTTGTCGTCCAGGGGGACCTTCTTGGTCTTTTCCTTCCCCGAGATGGCGATGAAGATCACGAGTACGACGCAGATGATGGCGATGAAGATCCAGTCTTTTTTGCCGATGGCCATGTAAGTTCTCCCGTTGCAACGTCACATTTGAGCGCTCACTTCGTTGGCTCGTCTTCGGCCTCCTCAACGTACTATCAGTACGCTTCCGGGGCCTCATCCTCGCCGCCTGGTGATCATCTCAAATCTGGCGGTGCGTTATGATTTCATGTAGAAGACGGTAATCAGTAATGTTCACTCCAGCGCTGCGCAGCCGATGGCGCCGTTGTGCTGGGGATGGGTCGGGACGACGACCTCCCGGCCGGTCTCCTGTGCCAGGAGCTTCATCAGTGCACCGTTCAGGGCTACCCCGCCGGTGAGCACGATGGTCGCCGACGGGAACCTGTGCAAGAGCGGCAGTACCCGGCGCACGAGGGTCATGTTCACGCCGGCGCAGAGTCGGGGAATGGTGTGTCCCCGCAGGATCTGGCCGATCAGTTCCGACTCGCCGAAAATGCCGCAGGTGGCGTCGAGTTTTACCGGCTCCTCCCAGTGGGAGGAAAGCTCTTCCAGGCTCACCTCCAGCACTGCGGCCATGTTTTCCAGATACCTGCCGCTGGAGGCGGCGCACTTGTCGTTCATGACAAAGTCGGTAAGCCGTCCCCCCTGCACCTGGGCCACCTTGGTGTCCTGCCCCCCCATATCGAGCATGGTGAAGTCGCGTCGGCCGGTCTGCAAGACGGCGCCGGCCACGTGGGCGCGGATCTCGGAAATGACCTTCGCGCCCTTGAGCCCCAGGGAATTACGACCGTAGCCGGTGACCTGGATGGCGGCCGCTTTCAGTTCTTCCGCGGCGAACAGGCCGGTTCCGGCCAGATCGAGGGTCAACTCCTCCCCTACGAGTCGGCCGAATCGCTTGTAGAAGGTGATGGTGTCGTAATCCGCCAGACGGATTACCCGGTCTCCTGCCAACACCGCAAACTTCGCCTTCCGGCTTCCCAGATCTATCCCGATCTTCATTGACGTCCCATCTCTCCCGGATTCCGAGTCCCGGATCCCGAGTCCCGCATCCCGAGTCCCACCCCTCTATCTTCCAGCATTTCCAGAAACCCCTCGATGCGGATCCTGGTTCGGGCATCGAGGGGGGACGGCTTGTCCCCCTCCAGGGTGAGCACCGGCACCGTCAGCTTTTTCCGGATGATCATGTCCTCAATCTGGCGGAAGCAGAAGGACTGGACATAGTGGACCACCGCATCGACCCGGCGCCGCTCCACCTCCAGGAGGATGTCAGCCAGCCGGTGGAAGATGTCATAGGGATAGGTGTAGGCCCGGTACTGTTCAACCAGATCGGTGATCCCGTAGGGCATGGCAAACTGGCGCTGAGTTTCGTTGAAGACCACTCGGGCGCCATGGCTTTCCAGAAACGGGTAGATGTCGTCGAAGATGGGGGGGACCCCGATGTAGGCGAGACGCAGGCGCTCCTTTCGCGGTTCGCGGGAGGCCGCAGTGAGCAGGAATTCATCCACCTCCGTTTCGAATGTGTCAGGATCGCCGTTCATGTCCGAGGTGCAGACCTGGAAATAGTGGTTCTCTCCGCCGGTGACCCGGTCTTCCTCCCAGGTGAGGCGGTCGATCTCCCGGACCTTGTGCCGGATCCGGTCCAGCCTCTCCTTGGCAGCGACGACGGCCGGCCACTCCACCCCGAAATGCCCCATGAGCTTTTCGATCTCGTGCCGGAGCGTTGTCCCGTCGCGGTCATGGGGGTAGGCGAAGGGGACGGCGTCAACTCCCTCCAGGGAGAGCACCTCCATGAGCGCCTTGGTGTAGCTGCAGTCTCCTTCGGTAACCGCCACCATTTCCCGGATACCGCTCTCCACCACCGCCCCGTAGATCCCCTTGATCCAGCCGCAGACGTTGCGCGGGAAGCCGGCGAGTTCCGCCTCTTCCATCATCCGGTGGCTCCGGTCGCTGGTGATGAAGATATTGTTCAGATCGACCGGGGTACGGTGGGCGGCAACGAGGATTTCCAGCGGGATGGTGGTGGTGAAGCCTGTTCGATTCAAGGACTCATTCCGATTTGATGAAGAGAAAATAGATGAGTGTCGCCCCGATGGCAAGCGCTCCGAAGGCGAAGGGGAGGGTGGACTGGACGGTCAGTTCGTTCCCCGCTTCCCCCATGAGGGTGTAGCGGATGAGGAACATGATGGAGATGAAGGCGAAGAGGGAGACAAGGACCGCTTTGGAGCGCTTGATTACCGCGAAGAAGAAGATGATTATCAGAAACCCGAGAAGCCAGGGGTTCTCCATGACCGATTTCATGGTCATGTTCTTGAGGAAGTTGACGATGTGCTCGGTTTCAAAGGGGGACAGGGTCTCCCGGGTCTTGTCGAGCATCTCCTGTTTGTCCATATCCCCTCCGTACAGATATCCGGCAGGTTTATATCAACTTCGCATAGTTCAATACCAGATTTTCCGGAAAATTCAAAGCAGGATTAACGGCTTTCTTGCCATGTGCAAATGCCTTGACAACTCCCCGGCCGGCAAACTACTATATATTGCTTGTGCGCAGGGTGTAAAAACCTGCGGAATTATGACAGCTTGGAGCGAGTTTTGACCTGGAAAGCGATCGGCATATTCGATTCCGGGGTCGGTGGCCTGACGGTGTTGAAGGAGATAATCAGGGCGCTTCCCCAAGAAGATACCATATATCTTGGCGATACGGCAAGGGTTCCCTACGGTACCAAGTCCCCCGAGACGGTCACCCGCTATGCGCGGCAGATCACGGCGTTTCTCGTCCAACGGGATATCAAGCTGCTGGTGGTGGCGTGCAATACGGCATCGGCCGTCTCCCTCGACGCGCTCAAGGAGAGCTTCGACCTCCCCATCGTCGGCGTCATCGAGCCGGGAGCGCGTCGGGCGGCAGCGGTGACCCGATCCGGCAAGGTCGGGGTCATCGGTACCTCCGGGACCATCAAGAGCAGTGCCTATTCCAAAGCGATCAAGCGGATCAACCCGGAGATCCAGGTGGTTACCCGTGCCTGTCCCCTGTTCGTCCCCCTGGCGGAGGAGGGATGGGTGGACAACGAGGTCGCCCGGCTGACGGCGCACGCCTACCTCCAGGGGCTTCGCGAGGAAGGGGTCGATACCCTGGTGCTCGGCTGCACCCATTACCCCCTGCTCAAGGGAATAATTGCCGATGTCATGGGTGATGACGTGAATCTGGTTGATTCGGCAGAGGAAACTGCCCATACCGTGGCCGAGATACTGGGCCAGCAGGATATGCTCCGTCCCGCAGCGGAACGGGGGAACCACCACTACTTCGTAACCGATGTCCCCGCCGGCTTCATCAGGGTCGGCAACCGTTTCCTCGGCGGTAAGCTGGGGGACGTCTACCAGGTCAATCTGGATGAGGAAGATGTGGGGGAGGTTGACGGTGAAACGCCCTAGACACCCCCGGCGGGGGAAGACCATTCTTGTCTTTGCATTCGTTATCTCGGCTGCGGTGTTCGGTGCGCTCATGCTGCAGAGGTACGAACAGCGACGGAACCCACCCCCGGTTCCTCCCCATGCCCAGGAAAGCGGGACGGTTCTCGTGACCCTGTTCTTCGCAGCAGCCGACGGGGCAGGTCTCGTACGCGAGGGGCGTGAAGTGGATACCTGCGGTGAGCCTACGGAATGTATCGGGGATCTCATCGCGGAACTGGCCAGTGGCCCCCTCGGTGACCTGTCTCCGACCATCCCCCCGGCCACCTCGGTGCGAGGGGTCGAGGTGGCCGGCGACCTTGCGGTGGTCGACCTGGGACGGGAGTTTGTCGACGGTCTGCCGGCCGGAAGTTCTGCGGAGATGACGGCCGTCTATTCCATCAGTGATACCATTGCGGTCAACTTCCCCCAGATACACCGGGTCGGCTTCCGTGTGGACGGAGAGCCGGTCAGTACCTTTGGGCATCTGGACCTGAGCCGGCCACTGGCACCCGACTTCTCCCTGGAACAGAAGTCCGCCGTTTCCCCTCCGGCCAGATGATCTTACGGCCGATGTTATCTTCTTCCCTTCCATAAACTTTACGGTAAAGGATATCTCTCCATGAAGCAGCCTTTTCTGCAGGCCATACGCGAGCGAGTACTGGTGCTGGACGGTGCCATGGGAACCATGCTTCAGGAGCGGGGGCTCAAGCCGGGTCAGTCGCCGGAGGAACTCAATCTCACCATGCCCGACGTAGTGGCATCGGTCCACCGGGAGTACCTGGCAGCGGGCGCCGATATCCTCGTTACCAACACCTTCGGCGGGAGTCGGGAGAAGCTCGCCCACTATGGGCTGCAGGACCGAGTCGGGGAGGTCAACGCCCGTGCGGTGGAGATCGCCCGGCAGGTGGCGGGGGACCATGCTTATGTCGCGGCATCCATTGGGCCGACCGGCCGGTTCGTCGAACCGGTGGGGGATCTTTCCTTCGACGCCATGGCGGATCTGTTCCGTGAACAGGCTGCGGCGCTCATCGAGGCCGGCGCCGATCTCATCACCCTGGAGACATTCCTCGACATCAAGGAAGCCCGTGCGGCGGTGATCGCCATCCGGGAAATCTCTTCCACCATTCCTGTTATCGCCATGCTCACCTTCGACGACAAGGGGCGGAGCGTGCTCGGCACCCCTCCCGAGGCGGCGGCCATAACCCTGGAAGCGGTCGGTGCGGACATCGTCGGTTCCAACTGCGGTCTTGGAGTGGACGGCATTTACGACATTCTTTCCGCCATGAGCCGCGTCACCCGTCTTCCCCTCATTTCCCAGGCCAACGCCGGCCTGCCGGTGCTCAGGGATGGCAAGACGGTATTCCCCGGTACCCCCGACGAGATGATTGCCTATCATGACCGGATGCTGGCGCTGGGGGTGCGGATCATCGGCGGCTGCTGCGGCACCACCCCTGCCCATATCCAGGCCATCAAGGAGGCCCTGGCGGGTAAGGACCAGGAGGCATCTCCTGCAGGTCCCCCCGTCGGAATGACCTTCCTCTCCAGCCGGAGCGGTTTCGTTGCCATCGGTGGGGACAATCCGGTGACTATCATCGGCGAACGTATCAACCCCACCGGGAAGAAGGGGTTTGCCGCCGAACTGCGGGAAGGAAAAGTGGCCTACATCCGTCGTGAGGCGATGGAGCAGGTGACGGCGGGGGCGCACCTGCTGGACGTGAACGTCGGCACCCCTGGCATCGACGAGCCGGCGGCCATGGAACGAGCTGTATTCTGCGTCACCGGAGCCGTATCGGTCCCGCTGGTGCTCGACTCATCAAGCCCGGAGGCCCTGGAGCGGGGGCTCAAAGCGGCGGACGGCAAGGTGCTGGTGAACTCGGTCAACGGTGAGGCGAAAAGTCTGATGCGGGTCCTCCCCCTCGTCAAAAAATACGGCGCTGCGGTAATCGGCCTGACCCTGGACGAGACGGGGATTCCCGAGACAGCCGACGCCCGCTGCCGGGTGGCCGAAAAGATCGTGGCCGCCGCCGGGGAACTCGGCATATCCCGGGACAATATTGTCATGGACTGCCTGACCCTCACGGTGAGCGCAGAGCAGAAACGGGCCATGGAGACACTGGCAGCGATCAGGCTGGTGAAGGAACGCCTGGGGATAAACACGGTTCTCGGGGTGAGCAACATCTCCTTCGGGCTCCCCTGCCGTCCGGTCATCTCCTCTTCCTTTTTCGCCATGGCCATGGCGGCGGGCCTCGACGCGGCGATCGTCAATCCCAAGGAGCAGGCGATGCTCGACGCCTGGCGCTCCACCATGGTGCTCCTCAACCGGGACCCCAACGCAGCCGCCTACATCGATGCCTACAAGGGGGCGGTGGCGGCCGCCGCTGACCTGCCGGTTGCCGATGCACCCCGAGACATTCGTTCCCTCATCTCCCGGGCCGTCATCGATGGCGAGCGGGAAACCATCATCGGCCTCGTGGAGCGGGCATTCGCGGAAGGGTTGACCCCCCTGCAGATCAGCAACGAGGCTCTCCTCCCCGGTCTTGAAGAGGTGGGGAGGCGTTTTGAGAAGAACATCTTCTTTCTTCCCCAGGTGATGCTGGCGGCCGAAACCATGCAGACTGCCTTCGGCCGACTGAAGCAGGAGATGAAGGGAGAGGCGTTCGCAAGTCTCGGGAAGATATTGATGGCCACGGTGGAGGGTGACATCCACGACATCGGCAAGAACATCGTCTGTACTCTCCTGGAGAACCACGGTTTCGAGGTGGTCGATCTCGGGAAGAATGTGCCGGCGGAGCGGATCATCGCTGCGGCGCGGGAGCAGGGGGTCGATGCGGTGGGCCTGTCGGCACTCATGACCACCACCATGGCAGAGATGGAAAACGTCATTGTCCGTCTGAAGGATGCGGGAATCAGGACCTTCACCATGGTGGGGGGGGCGGTGGTCACCCAGGATTACGCCGACCAGATCGGTGCCGACCTGTACGCCAGGGACGCCATGGAGGCGGTGGCACGGATCAGGCAGCTTCTCGGCAAGTGAAACGAAGCCACTGTCCCCACATGTGTGCGGAGGGTAGTCTGTTTCACCCGCTCACGGATTCAGGCAAGGGAAGAATAATCTCCGAGATACCTGAAATCTTTCACCCTTGCCTTCGTCCGAACCTGGATTTTTACTTGTTGCAACTATTTGATTTATGTGGTAGTTTGCATTAAATTACGCCATTTGACGGACAGGAAGCGGCCATGGTAGTGGGATTCAATCACAACGTGATGTACAAGGGGGACGTCTTCCACATCCAGACCGAGGACAGCGGCGTCAACAACCCCCACATCATCACCCTCCTCTACCGGGGAGGGACCATAATCTCCTCGAAAAAAACCAGTTATGCCGATATCCTCAAGGTCAACAACCTGGACCAGGTCGTCGAAGAGCTGATGAAAGAGCAGCACAAGGATATGCTGCGCCGCCTCAAGGCGGGAGAATTCGACGACCGCGCCTTTGGCGGGGTATCGGCAACCCCTCCGCCGGCAGCTCCCACACCCCGGCCAGCACCCTCCGCGGCAAAACCGGCAGCACCCCAATCCGCACAGTCCCCTGCCCCTGCACCAAAACCGGCGGCGCCCCAATCTCCCCCTTCCGCCTCTTCTCAGAAAGCCGCACCCGAGGCACCACGCCCCAAGCAGAGCCTTGATGAAATCATTCTCGACTACCTGGTTGCCGGCGACGACAAGTAGGTACCCATAATCCTGCTGCTGGAAAGGACACATACTGGTGAACGAACTGGTTACCCATCTGGAAGAAAAGGCCCGGCAACTCCGCGTTGCCATCGTCAAGACCCTCCATGCGTCGCAATCGGGACATACTGGCGGCTCCCTGTCGGCAATCGACATGGTCACCGCCCTCTATTTCCATAAAATGCGCCACAATCCGACGGACCCGGCCTGGGAAGGGCGTGACCGGTTTGTGCTGTGCAAGGGGCATGCGGCTCCGGCCCAGTATGTGGCCCTTGCGGAGGCGGGATATTTCCCCAGGGAAGACCTGATGATGCTGCGCCGCCTCGGCAGCCATCTGCAGGGGCATCCCGACAGCAAGGGGACTCCCGGTGTCGAAGTCTGTACCGGTTCCCTCGGCCAGGGGCTTTCCATGGCGGTCGGTATGGCTCTGGGGCTCCGGCTCGACCAGCGTGATAACCGGGTCTATGCCCTGCTTGGCGACGGCGAGCTGCAGGAAGGGCAGGTCTGGGAAGCGGCCATGGCAGCTGCTCACTACAAAGTGGACAACCTCTGCGCGATGGTGGACGCCAATGGCCTGCAGATCGACGGTGAAGTTACGAAAGTGATGAATGTGAACCCGATCGCCGACAAGTTCCGCGCCTTCGGCTGGCAGACCCTGGAGATCGACGGCCACGACATGGCGGCCATCCTTGCCGCACTCGACCAGGCGGAAACCCTCAAGGGAGGGCCAACGGTCATCGTGGCCCGTACCGTCAAGGGGAAAGGGGTTTCCTTCTTCGAGAACAAGGCCGCCTACCACGGCGTGACTCCCAGCGACGAGGAGCTGCCCCGGGCGCTGGAGTGCCTGGGGTGTTTCGAGGAGTAGAATTGAATAAAATACGTCCTATGGGACCTATTCGACCAATATGACCTATTTTGAAAGGAATTTGACATATGAGTTCAATGATCGCAACCCGTGATGCATACGGCGAGACCCTGGCGGAACTGGGGGGGGAAGACCCCCGCATCGTGGTGCTGGATGCCGACCTATCAGGCTCCACCAAGACCGGGGTGTTTGCAAAAAAATTTCCCGAACGGTTTTTCAACATGGGGATCGCCGAGGCCAACATGGTCGGCACGGCCGCCGGACTGGCGGCCGTCGGCAAGGTTCCCTTCGTCTCCACCTTTGCTATCTTCGCGGTGGGCCGGGCCTGGGAACAGGTACGTCAGTCGGTCGCCTATCCGAAAGCCAATGTAAAGATCGTTGCGACCCACGGTGGCGTCACTGTCGGCGAGGACGGTGGCTCCCACCAGTCGGTGGAGGACGTGGCGATCATGCGGGCGGTTCCCAACATGACCGTCATCGTGCCGGCTGACGGCGTGGAGACCAAGGCTGCCATTCGCGCCGTAGCCGCCTACAAGGGGCCGGTCTACGTCCGCCTCGGACGGAACAAGGTGCCGACCATATTTCCGGCAGATTACCGCTTTGAAATCGGTAAGGGGACCGAACTGGTGGCCGGTACCGACCTGACCTTCGTAACAACCGGGCTGATGACCGCCCAGGCGGTTGCCGCGGCTGAGCAGCTGAAGAAGGAGGGGGTCAGCGCCCGGGTCGTGCATATCGGCACCGTCAAGCCGCTGGACCAGGAGATCATCGTCAAGGCCGCCCGGGAAACGGGTGCCATCGTGACGGCTGAGGAACACTCCATTGTCGGCGGGTTGGGGAGCGCCGTGGCGGAAGTGCTGGCGGAGCAGTGCCCGGTGCCGCTCAAGCGGGTAGGGGTCAACGACCGGTTCGGGACCTCCGGCAAGGCGGAAGAGCTGCTGAAGTACTTCGGCCTTACCGCGGAGAATCTGGTAGAGACGGGTCGGGAGTTGCTGGCGAGGAAATAGCATGGGAACCAGTCCTGTCGGATCGAACCGGGGCTTCACCTATATAGTGGTGCTGATGATGGTGCTGATCATCGGCATCATGCTCGGGGCCGCGGGACAGGTCTGGACGACAGTCATGAAGCGTGAGCGGGAGGCAGAGCTCCTGTTTCGCGGCGGCCAGATCCGGGATGCCATTGAACGCTGGAAAAAACCCCGGCCCGGTCAGCCACCGCCCCGTCCCATCACCGATCTGAAGGATTTGCTGCTGGACCCCAATTCCCTGCAGAAAATCAGATACCTGCGCCGCCTCTATCAGGACCCTATTACCGGCAAGGATTGGGTGATTGTCAAGGACCCGGCAACGGGGATCATCGGCGTGGCAAGTTCCAGCGAAGAAACTCCCCTTAAGCAGGGGGGGTTCTCCGAACCCTTCAAGGATTTCGAAGGGAAGACCAAGTACAGCGACTGGCAGTTCGTCTACCGCCAGACGGTTCCGGGGACAAGACCGGGGACGATACCAGGGACGATACCAGGGACGATACCGGGGCAACAACAGACTCATTAAGCGGTTGACGTCCTGCCGGAGATGGACAATTCAGCGGAGGCAGGTTGGTCTTCAAAAGCCTGACAACCAGGGTCATCATCCTTACCATAAGCCTTCTGGCCTTCGGTATCAGCGTCTATACCTATCTTAACCTCAAGCGGGAACAAACCCAGCTCATCAATGCCGCGCGCGAAAGCACCGAACTTCTCCTCAACACTATTGAGCGAAGCATCTACAGCTCCATGCGGATCGGTAATACGGAGGATACGCGGGCCATTCTGGAAATGGTCGGGCAGAACACAAAGCTTGCCGGGGTGCGGATATTTCACCCCCACGGAACGATACTCAAATCCTCCATTCCCGGGGAGGTGGGGGGGTTGCTCAACCCTTCTGATTATCAACTGTTTCTGCAGGGGAAAAAGGAGGGGGTATTTGCGCAAGACGGGCTGGGGGAAGTGCTCGTTATGCAGAAGCCGATTTATAACGACGAGCCGTGCCACGTCTGCCACGGCGGTAAAAGCCGGATAATCGGTATTCTGGACGTCAATTATTCGCTTCAGGAGACGAGGAGGCGGATGTGGGAGGCGACCAGGCTGTTCATCCTCTCCACGGTGGCGATCGTCTGCTTTCTTGCGATCACCATCTCGCTGGTAATGTTCAAGTTCGTCAAGAAACCGCTCACCCACCTCACGGAAAAGATGGCCCTGGTGGAGCAGGGGGACCTGTCGGTCAGGATGCAGCCGTTCGGGAAGGACGAAGTGGGGCGGCTCATGTCAAGTTTCGACTCCATGGTGGAGCGGCTGGACAATGCAAAACGCGAGCTCGAACAGCTGCATTTTCAGCAGATGGAACGGGCTGACCGGCTGGCATCGGTAGGGGAGATGGCCGCCGGCATAGCCCACGAAATCAAAAATCCACTGACCGGCATTGCTGCGGCCATTACCATTATAAAGGACGACTTCACTCCCGCGGACCCACGGACGGAAATCGTCAACGAAGTGCTGGAGCAGGTGAAGCGTCTCGACAAGACGGTCAACGATCTGCTCTTCTTTGGCAAACCGACGCCGCCGGAACCGACCTATGCCGACCTGAATGCCCTGCTGAAGAAGACGCTCATGTTTGCCTCCCAGCATCGGGGCGTGAAGAGTATCGAGAAGAGGTTGGAACTGCAGGAAAACCTGCCGCCGGTGTATGTGGACGGCAAGCAGATTCAGCAGGTGCTGCTGAATCTGATCCTCAACGCCGTCCAGGCCATGCCTGCCGGCGGCCTGCTGACCATAACGAGTCAACTGGTCGAACAGGCAGGCAAGCAGTGGGTTCGCGTCAGTATTGCCGATACCGGCCAGGGGATCCCCCCCCTGATTCTGGGGAAGATTTTTACGCCATTCTTTACAACCAAGGCCCAGGGGACCGGGCTTGGCCTGGCCATCTGCCACAAGCTTGTCACGCAGCATCAGGGAACCATTGCCGTTACCAGCGAAGACGGGCGAGGAACCGTATTCACCGTTTCCCTCCCCGCCGATCAGCTTCCCTGCGGCCCTGACAATGATCAACCGACTAACCCCATTCCGATAGAAAAGGAGCACCCGTGAAAAAAACGAAAATCCTGGTCGTTGACGACGAGCATCTGATCCGCTGGTCGCTCGAACAAAACCTGAAGAAACAGGGGTACGAGGTGACATCCGCGGGTAACGGGGAAGATGCCCTGAGAATGGTGCGTGAGGACCAGCCCGATCTGGTGCTGCTCGATATCCAGTTGCCGGGGATCAATGGGCTGGAGGTTCTGGAGCGGATCAAGGAAATCGATGAGGAAATCATCGTCATCATGGTCACTGCCCACGGGGGGCTGGAAACTGCGGTCAATGCCATGCGACTCGGCGCCTATGACTACATAAACAAGCCGTTCAACCTGGACGAGATGGCGATTGTCATCAAAAAAGCGCTGGAGACGTCAGACCTGCGCCGCGAGGTCGCCCGGCTGCGTAGCGAACAGAAGAAGATCGGTCCTCCCCAGATAATCGGAAACAGCAAGCATATGAAAAATGTCCTGGAGATGATGGACAAGGTGGCCAAGAGCGATGCAACGACCGTCCTGATCCAGGGAGAATCGGGGACGGGCAAGGAGCTGGTCGCCAAGTGGATACACTATGAGTCGAGCCGTGCGGAGAAGCCTTTTGTCGCCATCAACTGCGCCGCTGTCCCCGCCACCTTGCTGGAGAGCGAACTGTTCGGTCACGAAAAAGGAGCCTTTACCGACGCCAAGGCGACCAAGAAAGGACTCTTCGAGCTGGCCGACGGTGGCACCGTGTTTCTCGACGAAATCGGCGACATGGAGATGGGGATGCAGGCGAAACTCCTCCGCTTCCTGGAAGACAGGACCTTCCGCCGGATCGGCGGTTCCAAGGTGATGAGCGTCGATGTCCGGATCGTCTCTGCCACCAACAAGGACCTCCTCAAGGCAATCGACGACAAATCATTCCGTAACGACCTCTATTACCGGCTCCAGGTAATCCCCATTTACCTCCCCCCCTTGCGGGAGCGGAAGGATGACATTCTTCTCCTCGCCAAATATTTCATCGAGCACTACTGCAAGGAATTCAACAAGCATGTCAGGGGCATATCCAATATGGCGGAGAAGCTCCTGGTGGAATACCACTGGCCCGGAAATATCCGCGAGCTGAAGAACGTCATCGAGCGTGCGCTGATTCTGGGGAGTGAGGAAACGCTGCTGCTGGAACATCTTCCCCTGGAGATCGTGGCCCGTGCTTCCTCCACCGTGGCCCCTGTGGCCACCTTCAAGCTCCCCCCCGAAGGTGTTGACATCGAAGAGGTCGAGAAGGAACTGATCCGCCAGGCACTGGAAATATCCGACTGGAACCAGTCCAAGGCGGCAAAAAAGCTGAGCCTTGGCATTGACGCCTTTCGGTATCGGATGAAAAAATTTGGATATCTCAAGTAACGGCGAGTAATGTGGTCGGCAGCGATGTATATCTCCAGGAGATGAAGACGCCGCCAGGCAAGCGCTATGTCACTTCTTTGAAATTAAAAGGCATTGTTGTTGCATATTGACCTACTGTTGATTTGGACGGGGCTCGGAAAAATTTTCGTAAACCCGCCGATACGACGCCAGTTTGAGGAAGCATGTCACGATGCTACGCTGGTCAGGACGCACCCGTTGGTGGCTATTTCGCCTAATGCATGTGTTATTTCACGTTGGATGATCTGAGGGATTGCTGTTGCTGATCCTCTTATCTTAGCCCGAATCGGCGGCAGTTGCCGTTTTTCTGTGGCGAAGCTGTAGACAGCATGAAACGAGGTATGGATTACATGAACAAATTAGTCGTGATGATGGCAGTAGTTGGCGTATCGCTTGTGATGGCTTCGACCGTCCTGGCCGGTGCGGGCAAGGTCGCCTATACGGTGCACAATATGTCCAGTACCAACCCCGGTGGGCTTAACCGTTTCATAGCGAGCAATAATGAAGACCAGATATGCATTTTCTGTCATACCCCCCATAATGCCAGGCCATCGGTTCCCCTCTGGAACAAGGTCATGCCGGGCCAAGCGTTCAATATGTACACAACAGCCAGTCTCTCTCCCGCCGCCAGGGCGGTTACCGCACCGGGCCCCGAATCGCTCCTCTGTCTGAGCTGTCACGACGGGCGAACGGCCATTAACGTCCTTCATAATGCAAGAAGCACCGCTACCACAGCCACGGGGAGCAAGGGAATCGAGTACGTTGTCGATATAGGAGGGTCCTTCAGCGACGCGACGACACCGGCCAACACCGCAGAGGGATTGCCGGCAGGCGTTGGCCTGTCTATCGGCATGTTTGGTTTCGGTGGTACCTATGGCGCCAATCTGGGTAAGATTGGCGGACCGGACACGACGGATATGAATCAGCTCACCTATGGCGGCAATCTGATGGATGATCACCCTATTTCGTTTTCCTATGACGCAGCCCAGGGAAACAAGCCTACCAAGCTCAACAGCCGAGCAGTAGTTAGTTCCAATAGCAGTTATGCGATTCGTTTCTTCGGGCCCACCAATCGTCTCGAGTGTTCCAGTTGTCATGATCCCCACGTTCCTTATGGCATGGACCGTATGGGGACCACCGGAGTGGGTGACGTAAAGCTCAGGCCGTTCCTCGTTATGGACAACACCGGTAGTGCTCTCTGCTTTGCCTGTCACAACAAGTAGGTCGATACCTATTGACTGGAGAATAATTGCAGGGATCGTCTGGGCGCTGTTGCTAAGTGTCTTCGCGATCCCCTTTTTTTGTAACGGTATTTCACGTAGTTATGAATATTTCTAGGCAATTTATCGTGTGTGGCAACGTCGAGGGGCTCTAACGAATTGCTGTGTAATCACGAAGGGTTGTGGTATTCGCCAGGGTTGCTGGGGTGATGCCCTGCCAAGGCATTAATTTTGCACTTTAATGTTACCAGAAATACATGTCTATCTATCGGCATATCATTAACCGTCTGTTTTTATTAGTATCCGGAGGCATTCACATGCTAACCAGATTGCACACCACACTCGTCATCATGCTGACCGTTCTGGTCATATCGCTGACAAGCGTAACATTTGCCGCAACGGTGCCCGTGGTGACCGTGCTGAGCCCCGTCACCAAAAACGTCAGCTCGCCACTCAGGGTTGTTCTGGACGCGCAGGGAAATTACTACGTGACCGATCCCCGGGCTGGTGGCGTGTTGAAGTTCAACACGTACGGCAGGTTGGTCAAATTGATCCCTACGACGTATCCTTCGCTCGGGATAGCACTGGACGACAAGGGAAATCTGCTGGTGAGCCAGGGGAGCTACGTGGTTGTTCTGGATCAGAATGGTGCGGAACTGGGGCGACTTGGTTCGGGGGCCGGGCAGTTCAAGAAGGCCAACGGCATCGCCATCGACGGGAACGGCTACGTCTATGTAGTGGACAGCCTCGATAATAACGTCAAGGTATTCACGGCCGACGGGCAGTATGTGAAAACCTTCGGCAGCACTGGGACCGCTGCGGGGCAATTCACCATGCCGACTGCAATTGCCTACGAGAAGAAGGCCAACCAGATTGCAGTGGCCGATACCCTCAACGGGCGTGTGCAGTTTTTTGACGCTTCGAATCATACCTACGCCAAGACAATCGGTTCCTACGGCGGGAACCCCCTCCAGTTCAGTTCTCCCCAGGGAGTAACCTTTGAGTACGATGCCGCCGGTAATCTGAGCCGGATGTACGTGGTCGACACCTTTCAGAGCACAATACAGGCCATCGATCCGACGGGGACCGGCGTGTTCCTCGCGTTCATCGGTTCCTACGGTACCGCAAACGGCCAGCTGATGGTGCCGGGCGATGTGCTATTCGATCCGGTCAACAAGCGGCTCATTGTCACCAACGGCTACGGATATCTGACGATGTTCGGCATCGATGGGGGGAGCAATCCGGCTAAGACCACTCCGCCAACCTTGGCCATCGGCCCGGTACCTGCCAACGTCAGCACGCCCAATATCACTATCAGCGGCACCGTGGAGGCAAGCAGCACGGTTGCCGTTACGACCAGTACCTCGGCGGCGGCATCCGCTGTTGCATATACCTCAGCTACTACCTGGACGTGTGATATTACCGGCCTCGTCCCCGGCGGCAACGTACTTACCGTAACAGCCACGGACGGGGCGGGGAACACGGCCATCCAGTCGGTGAACGTCATCTATACCATTCCCGCGCCGTCGCTCACCCTTGGCACCGGTCTTCCCACCCTGACACGGGTTCCCAACCTGACCTTGACCGGCATGGTTGACGCAGGGGCGACGGTCAGTGTCAGCCAAAACGGTGTAGCCGGTACCGTAACAGGGAATGCAGTCGTTGCAGGAACCGGTTGGAGTTACGCGGCAACCCTTGTGGAGGGGAGCAACAACTTCACCATTACTGCCCAGACTCCCGGTAGCAGTGCAGCGGTGATCAACACGAGCGTTACGCTCGATACGACCCCGCCGGCACTCACGGTTTCAGCGCTTGCCGACGGGAGCTACACCAGCACACAAACCCAGAACATAGCCGGTACCGTGACCGATGCCAATCTGAACAGTGTTACCGTGAACGGTCAGCCGGTTGCGGTTGCCAACGGCACTTTCAGCACGGCGGTGACCTTGGCTGGCGACGCCAATGTGGTGAGTATCGTCGCTACCGACTTGCTCGGCAATACCAGCACCGATGCCCGGACGATTTATTTCAATGCTACGGCGCCGGTCATCACCATTGCATCACCGGCTGACAACGCCATCACCAACCTGACCACTCTCACCATCAGTGGCGCTGTGGATAAGATTGCGTCGGTTACCGTGGCCGGTAAGGCAGTCAAGGTGGATGCCGGCAATAACTGGACCACTACCCTCGACATGGTTGCAGGACAGAATACTCTCACCGTCACGGCAGTGGATCTTTATGGCAACACGTCGACCCTCAAGAGGACCGTCACCGTGGATATGACGAGTCCGGTTCTGGCGATTGCCACCCCCGTGCAGGACCTTGCCACCAATAAGCCGAATGTCGTCCTGTCCGGAACGGTGAGCGATTCCAGTGCCATTGCGGTCAGCAGTTCTGTTAATGGTATTATCACGCCGATTACCGTTACTGCCGGAGCGTTCTCGTTCAACGTTGATTTCCCGGGCGAGGGGGTTTATGCGGTGCAGGTCATTGCCACCGATGCGGCTGGCAACGTTACCACCTCCACCCGGACTATCACCTATGACACTACGCCGCCGCAACTGGCGGTCAATCCGACGAGCGCCTACATGCCTGCCAAACTGGCCGGAACGGTGGAGCAGGGTGCGACTGTTCTTCTCAAGAGCGGTACCACTCTGCTTGCGACGGCGGCTGTTGCCAATGGCGGGTGGAGTGCCGATCTCGGTACGGTTACCTACGATCCGACCACTCTCCAGATACTTGCCTACGACGCTGCCGGTAACAGTACCGCACTCGGGCTGAAATACCAGTTCCCCGACGGCGATGTGGATGGAGACGGGACGGTCACCATGGCCGATGCCCTGACGGCAATTCGACTTGTCGTCAACAATGGTACTCCGACGGCAAGCCAGCTTGCCCATGGCGATATCGGCCCGCTGCTTAGCGGCAAGCCCAACCCGAACGGGACCATCGACCTGGTCGATGCATTGCTCATATTGAGAAAAGCGGTAGGCCTGAAGAGCTGGGACCTGCCGTAGAGGAAGTCAGGTAACGCCAGTGCATTGCCTGTAGAGTAATGTCACGGCTGACGTATCAGGTAAAGGATGCCCTTATGTTGAGGACAAGTTGTAATTCCAGAATGCTTTTCAGGAGCGCAACCATGAAAAGACGATTTGCATACACCCTGGGGGCCGTGGCGCTGGTTCTGCTGGCGACGACCGCTGCACTGGCCATAGACGCACCGCACAATTATAACTGTACGGTCTGTCACGTCACCCACCGGAACCTGGGGACAAAGGGCACCAACAATATCTGTTTCGCCTGTCATAACCAGAGCAACCCCCAAACCGTCCACAAATTTCAGCAGACGGACTTGGCAAACCCCTATGGCACGACGGCGATGGGGACCTATACTTCCGGCAAGGGAAAACAGACCTCCCATAACTGGGCGGCTCCTGACCGGGTTCCCGCAGCAGCAGCAACCCCTCCGACCAATCTTAACATGAATACTCCATCGTCCATAACCGGCACGGTCAGTTGCGCCCGCTGCCACTCGATACATGTGGGGTATGCCGATTACACTGGGACCAATCCCAAGCGTTCCAAGCCGCTCCTCCGGATGAGAAACGACCAGGACCAGATGTGCATGGACTGCCACACAAGCCGTAACCAGACGACGTCCACCCAGGGGACCCACCCCGTCAACTTTGCCTATTCCGATGCGAGCAGAGGGCCAACGACCAAGCCGAACAACTATTATAGCCAGCCAATCAACAATGCAACCAACCCGACGGCGAACATGAAGCTTGTTAACGGGCTGGTGCTCTGTTCCACTTGCCATGCTCCCCACTTTGCCGACTCCAATGCCAGCACCTTCGATAACAATTCCAGTGCAGTCATGGGGCGGCTTTCCTCGTCGAAAGGACTCCTGCTGCGGACCAACCTGAGAGGCAAAACGGTCACCGACAGCAACATCTGCGTCAACTGCCACAAGTCGGCCGACAATCCAGCCAATTCCCTGGCCTCGATGCGTAACCACAACGGTGCAAAGAACCAGAACATCCAGTGTGCCGACTGCCACGGCGGCCATGTGGATTACGATCCCTTAGGTGACCCGAATGGAATCAAGAACGTCTTCCTGATCAACCGCTACATGAACGTCTCCACCCAGTACGGGGCGGTGAGAAACGTCCGCGTGCTCTACCAGTACACCTCTGCAGCCCTGAAAAATTTCAACAAGTCAACGGGCGGCGGGGTCTGTCTTGCCTGCCACTCTCCGCTCCCCAACACGGTTGCGGACCATCAGTATGAAAATGCAAACGAATGCCTCAAATGTCACAGCCATTCTCAGGGTTTCTCGGCGAATTGCACCTCCTGCCACGGCTATCCCCCGGTCCAGAACGTCGCCAAGGGGCCGAGCGGTTACGCGGTTGACGGCCCCAGGGATTACTCGCTTTCCGGTGTATTCAAGAATGAGTCCCAGACACCCCATGGTGCCCATGCCGCCGGCGGTACCGGCTACAATTTCGGCTGCATCGAGTGCCACAAGGGGAACAGCCACAACAACGGCAACTTCCAGCAGGTGTTCATTACCAAGACCGGCATCATCGCTTCCGATGGTGGCGTTGCCAATCCGACCTACAATCCGGCGGCCTATACCAACGCAGGCAGTTGTACGACTACCTACTGCCACAGTAACGGCAATCCTGCAGGCGTCGGCATCGCCTATCCCGCCTCGGCTCCGCGTTGGGCTGCAGGTGCTGGAACCATCATGGGGCTGTCCGGTGCTGCTCGCTGCGGTTCCTGTCATGCCGCCACCCCTGCCACCAACGCCCATACGAAACATGCCGCAGGTGGTGCGGGTAACGAAGCCTACGGTTGCGTAATATGCCACGCCGCGACGGTAAGCGACAACACGACCCTGCTGGCAACCGCGCGGCAATCCGGTGGTACACACGTCAACATGGTCAAGGATGTCCTCTTCTCCGGCGCGGTTGGAGCCAATGCCCTGAGCGGCGCCAGCTGCTCTGCCATCTACTGCCACAGCAACGGTGGTGCCGCGAGCACGACCGGTGTAGCGGCTGTCTACTCCAACCCGGTCTGGACCACCCCTTCGACCGGCCAGTGCAACTCCTGTCATGCAACCAACGCGCTTGCCACTAACGGTCATACCGCCCACCTCACGGCAACCTACGGCCCGAATTTCAACACGTCCGCCCTGCCGGTCAACTGCCAGAACTGCCATACCACCTATGTCAATGAAACCTCTGCACCGCACGTGAGCGGTACCATCGATTATGCCGCTACTGCCTGTACCACCTGCCATCCGACGGCAGGGACCTATGTCTGGAACACGGGCCGCGTCACCTGCCAGAGCTGCCACTCGGGCGCAACGCTCTCCATCATCGGCGGGGCAACTGCTCCCTATAAGGACAGCGCAGTCTTCACCTCCGGCGGCCATGGCCAGTATCCGGCGAGCAACACTTGCCAGAGCTGCCATGATGCCAACAAGGCTCATATTTCGTCGGTGGCACTGGCCGATCCCAAGCGCCTCCTCGCGGCAAACGACAACAACCTATGTACGACCTGCCACAATGCTAACGCTCCGGCGAGCAAGCAGGTGCCGACCCACGTTATAGCCAAGAACGGGTCTGAAGAGTCGAACCCGACCATGGATTGCAAGGTCTGTCACGATGTCCACGGCACAACCTTCAGCAAGATGGTACGGGCGAAGATCAAGTTCGGTGCCCTTTCTTCCACTACCATCAATTATAACGGCAGCAACTTTGTCCAGTTGACCCCTCCCTACAAAGGCCTCTGCCAGGTCTGCCATACGCTGACAACCCACTACCGGAACGGCGTCGATGAAGGGACCAACCACCCGACGACCAACTGCCTCGGTTGCCATGCCCACAAGGATACCTACGCATTCAAGCCCAAGGCCTGCGACCAGTGCCACGGCTATCCGCCGGTTCCGTCCACAGAACTTGCCGGCAAGCGCATCCAGGGTAATTACACCAGCGCCCGTGCGGAAGACTACGACACCGGCGGCGGCGTCCACGCCCGTGCCGGCCACATCAAAAAGACCGCCAGGCCGTCCGAAGGATGGGCCAACTGTACGGTATGCCATGCTAATGGTTCGATGGCACCCACTACCCACATCATCGCGGTGCCGGCACCCTACACGCCGCTCCAGAGGGATATCACCATCGACGTGGACGACAGCTACAAGTTCAATGCCGGTACGGTGCTTGATCGCACGAAGTACAGCGGGCCGCTTAACAGCACAAGCACGACGGGCACCACAGCGGGAAGCTGCTCCAACGTGAGCTGCCACTTCAAGCCCACGCCGGTTTGGGCTCCGTAACCTGTTAACGTGAATATTGGGGGTGGGCTTGCCACCCCCGCCGAAAAAATATAGAGTCCGGTTTGCTTATTTATAAGGAGTTGGCAATGAAAAGACATCGTGTAGCTGGGAACAGTCTGATACCCGTGATTGCTGTCTTGTTCTCGCTAATAGCGTTACTTGTTCAGACAGGTACGGTGCATGCTGCGCCGATAACGGACTGTGCCGGCTGTCACGGCATGCCGCCGCTGGACGATGCTACGCGCAATACTGCAACAGGTGGATTTCAGGGGAATCACCAGACCCACCAGCCTGCTGGCGCAACGGCGGGTAACTGCGGTGTTTGCCACGGTGGTGGTGTAGCGGGTTACAATAACGCCCATCGCGACGGGTTTATCCGGTTCTCCTCGAATATCAACAACTCGCCGGCAACCGGTGCCTACTCCAGGGGAACTTCCTTTGCCCAGTCTGCCACACCTGCATTGGGCACCTGCTCCAATGTCAATTGCCACTTCGAGAAAGTGACCCCTACCTGGGGAAGCGCTAAATTCACCTACACCGACAGCTCCACGAACGACTGCGACCAATGCCATCTGGCTGCACCCGCCGACGGCAATCACCCCGTTGCTGGCCAGAAACACGCAACCTACTATGGCACCACCACCGATTCCTGCGTAAAATGCCACTCCGACCACACCGCCGAGGCAAACAAGTTCGCCCACGCAACCAGCGCCGGCAATCGCGGCCTGCAGGTTCTCTTCACCGCAACACCCAACAACGGCGGAACCTACAGCGGTAATGTCAGCTATCCCAACTACCTGCCGAGCAAGAGCCCTGCCCGCAACGGCAACTGCACCAATTTGTACTGTCACAGCCCCGGTACCAAGGCGAACACCAGTGTTGACCCCCCCAACAAGACGGCAACCTGGGGAGGTACCCTTACCTGTGCCGGCTGCCACAAGGCGGACCTTGCATCTTCCGATCCCATGGCCACCGGCAGTCATCAGGCCCATGTCAATGGTTACACGTTGGGTTATACCCAGATCAAGTGCGTGACGTGCCATGCGGTGACCGCTACCTCGGGCATGACCATAAAAACCGTCGCGAATCATGTCGACGGGCAGGTCGAAGTTGCCTTTGACAATACCTCTTCCGCGAAAAACGGCACCTATAATGGCCAACCGGCAACGCCCGCATCGCCGTCCGTAAAAGCGGCCGGTCCAGGATATTCCTCTTGTGCGACGGTTTACTGTCATTCATCAGGTCAAGGGAACGGCGGTACATGGCCTCCAACTTACCAGACCCCGACGTGGGGTACCCCTGCATCCGGCCAGTGCGGAACCTGTCATGGCATCCAGTTCAAACACGATGCCGGCGGTTTCGCCATCGGGACACCGACACCTCTTACGACGGGAAGCCATACGAAACATCTCACGTTCAAATTCGGCATTACCGCCTCGGAAGTGTGCGCCGCCTGCCACGTTTACCAGACTGCTGGTGCTTGGGCACCCACAACTTGCAGCTCCTCAGCATGTCACAATAACATGGCCCAAAAACACGCCAACTACGAGATCAACGTCGGCATCCCCGACTACTTCGGTGCCTCGGCAACCTATAATGCGGCTTCCCTTACTCCCGGCACCGGCTACAGCTCCTGTTCGAACGTTTACTGCCACAGTGACGGCCAGGGAACTCCCACCTATGCACCGGCAGTTACCTGGGGGAGCGGAACGCTTAACTGTACCTCATGCCACGGCAGCGCCACGGCCAATGGCCCGAGCGGCACAGCCCTGTCCGTCAAGCATGCCGCCCACGTGAACAACGCCGCCGTACTGGGTACCAACAACAGCTTCGGCTGCGTCGATTGCCACCAGAAGACGGTAGCCGATAACACCACCCTGAATGCCACCACCGGGACCACGGCCCACGTCAACAAGTTCGTGGATTATACCGGCCTCCGTGCAGGCGGGCCTTCCCGCTACGACAACGGAACGAAGCAGTGCTCCAACTTCTACTGCCACTCAAACGGCAACGCCACGAGTCTGGTCTACGTCAATCCTGCGGCGTGGAATTCAGCTACGACCTATGGCTGCAACGGCTGCCACGGTACCAGCAATACGACGACCGGTGCGCCCGATTACGTGAGCGGTGGCGCGGGCAGCACCACTCCCAATAGCCACACCAAGCACGTGGCCGGCGCGGGTGTTACCGACACCACCGGTTGTGCCACCTGTCACTACCGTACCGTGGACGCGGCAGTTGCCGGCAAACTGCGCAACTACTCAACCCTCCATTTGAACAACAAAGAAGATGTCGCCTTCAAGGTGATTGCGGGCAAAACAGGCGTCTATAATGCGGACACCACCTGTTCCGCCACCTACTGCCACGGTACTTCCGCATCTCCGCAGTGGGGACTCACCGTAGGCGTACCGCTGGCGTGCAATACCTGCCACAGTGCCAATGCGGCAGCTTCGGGTACTGGTATCAATAACTGGTCTGCGACCACTGCCCACCGCCAGCACTGGGAAGACACAACCGTTCTTCCCACGAGCTACACCATGACACCGGGGAACAGCGGCACCTCCACCACTTACCGGTTTGCCTGTTCTTCCTGCCACCGCCCTGGTTCTTCCTATGCCGTTCACGCCACGGGACCCGCAGATCCCAAGGGCGCAGGCCAGGTGTTCTTCGGCTTTACTTCCGCCACACGGAAGGGGAGCTACACCTACGTTACCACCCAGGGGACGACCGATAACGGCTTTAACTGGACCAACGGTACCTGCGTTTCCACGTACTGCCACAGCAATGGTAACGGCGGCAACCCGGTAAACTCCTCGTTCAACTGGGCCTCACCGAACGGAACGCTCGACTGTGGCGGCTGCCACAACAAGTCGGGTGATGCAACCTGGTCAGGGACCGCTTCTCACCTGAAGCATGTCACTACCTATGCTAATAGCAACACCATATCGTGTAATTCCTGCCATAGCCTGACGGCTTCGAGCAACACGGCCCTGAGCGACAAGACGTATCATGTCAACAAGGTCAAGAACGTGGCGTTCTCCGCATGGGCCGGTGGTACCTGGTCAGGCACAACATGCTCCAACACCTACTGCCACAGCAACGGCACCAGCACCGCCTCGCCGACCCATGCCGCCATCTCCTGGGCTACACCGCCGACGGTTAACTGTGACAGCTGCCATGGCGGTACTGCAGCTAACCCGCCGGCTTCTACCCCGCACGTCAAGCACGTGGGTACCGCAGCCGGTTACAAATTCGCCTGCGTCAAATGCCATGCGCGAACGGTCAAGTCCACTGTCGACTCCACGACCTTTGCCACTATTTCCAGCGTTCACATGCACCTGAACAAGGTGAAGGATGTGGCGTTCGACAGCACCGTTAGCGGCAGCTGGGACGGCACCACCTGCACGAGTACCTACTGCCACAGCAAGGGTACCGGTGGGACAGCCCAGTCGGATGGACGGACTATCACTGCCGGCACCAATCCGACCTGGTCGGGAACGCTCAACTGCGGTTCCTGTCACGGCGGCGGCAATACCAACGGTCAGCCGGAGTATGCCAACGGTTCGCTGAAGACCAACAGCCACGCCAAGCACCCGACGGATTGTTCCCGTTGCCACTATGCCACCACCACCGACGGGACCACGATAGCCACCGCTGCTAACCATGTTAACGGTCAGTACAACATACAGCCGAATCTGACTACCACTATCGCCAGTTATACCTACGCTTCCACCGGCGGAACCTGTGCGGGGATCGGCGTATCCGGTCTCACCGGCAGATGCCACTTTGCCGGCACCGCTAAGTGGGGTGATACCCTCACCTGCGCGGCTTGTCATGACGTCAATACTCTCTCCGGTGCCCACAAACGGCACATGGGTGGGCTCAACTTGGCGACCATACCCTTCTATGCCTACACCGCTAACCAGTCAGCTGGGTCCGACACCGACGGCGTAACCTGGAAGGCCTACGCCTTCGGGTGCGGCAACTGTCACCCGATCGACAGGGGTGTGTATCACGCCGACGACACCGTCGAAGTGCAACTCGACGTCAGGACCGGGGTCAGTTCTCTTCGGGCGAAAAACGTTAATCCTTCTACTGACAAAGCACCGGGCACGGGTACGCTCAAGTGCTTGAACGTATACTGTCACAGCGACGGCAAGGGGACCTTCGTGACGACGCCGGCCTGGAACACGACGATGACTGCCGCTACGCGCTGCAGCATGTGTCACGCGAACTCGCCGACCAACGATTCCCATGCGGCCCATACGAACTACGCCTCCATCCATCAGGCTGATATCTATGCCGGTCCCGGCTACTCCGGCAAGATTGGGGCAACCGCAACGACCACCGTTGCCTCCAGTCACGGCGATCCGGCCCAGTCGACTACCATCGGCTGTAATATTTGTCACGGTCTGACGGTCAACGTCGCACGGAACAAGTACAACGGCAGCTGTTCCGCCGTTGCCTGCCATGGCAACACGACGGGCAGCAACGCCGATGCCACGGGCGCTGCCCGGATCACCGGCCTCGACAAGCACGTTAACGGTGCGAAGGATGTCTCCTTCGCCGCCATAAACGTGAAATCCAAGGCTCAGCTCCGGCCGGCCAGCTACGACTCCACGGTCTGGACGAGAAGTGCGTTCAAAGGCGGTCCGAGCGCCTCCGGTTCCTTCGACACCGCCAAGACCGCACTCAGCAACACCATGTTCAGCGGCGGCAACTGCTCCAACATCTCCTGCCACAACGGCAAGGCGGTCAACTGGACCAACGATTACGGCAAGGCCATTAGTTGCACCATCTGCCACGACAGCCTGTAGTTAACGCGATGCCGACCGGTCTGCCTGAAAGGGTGGACCGGTCGGCAAACGCATGCTAAAGTTCCGTTTCCAACGTTAAAAATCTGAGGTGAGGTCACCATGGGAAGAGTCATAGCGAAGAAAATTCGGGGGATGAATCTGTGGGTCAAGGTCGGGTTGGTAACGACTCTCACCCTGCTTGTAAGCGTGTTTACATACCAAGGATGGTATAAGCCAAAGGGGGCTGAGGCGGCTGTATCAGCACTTACGAACTTTACTGCTGCACCTATTGGGACCGGAACCACAGGGGGGACAGTAACAGCTACGTTTTCCGGTACTGGTACTACAGGAACAGACAATAATCGTATGCTAATTGTAGTGGTTGAGACCGCATACAATGGTACCCCAGCAGCGACACCAGTAACTTCAGTGACTTACGGAGGAACTGGTGCGACTAACACGTTGACTGAAGTGGTTACATCAGATGACACCCAGCGTCGAATGACGAAAATCTTTTATCTAGGTGAAACTGGCATTGCTGCAAAAGCAAATAATACAATAACAGTATCACTTAGCACTACGAGTTTGTCAGGCACCCATATTTATGCTGCTTGTTTTAAGGATGTAGATCAAGTTGCCCCGGCACCAACGTATAACACATATGTAAACAACGCCGCTACAGCACTTACGTTCGGTACAGGACTTGCTGTGCCAGCAGGTGGATATTCTGTGCTGAGTACAGTTGTAAACGTTAATACTGCACCAACTGTTACAGGAAGCACTTATACACCAGCCTACCCAGCAACTCCTAATCAGATTGCTGCCTCAGGCAACTATTCGTATGCGGCTTCGCGAGCGTCTGCATCAGCTGAAACAGTTACTCCCAGTTACAGTTTTGGTGCGATTCGCGGAGGTATAGTTGGTGCAGTACTTAGCCCAGCAGTAACTATAATTAATCCCACAGTAACCTCCACCTCTCCCAACGCCCTGCAGATCGGCGACACGGCTGATGTTACCATCACCGGTACCGGTTTCCAGAGTGGCGCCACGGCGTCGTTTGGTGCAGGCATCACCGTAAATAGCACAACCTACAATTCTGCTACCTCACTAACTGCAAACATCACCGTAACGGCGACCACGGGTGCACGTAACGTGACGGTGACCAACCCCGATACCGGCAGCGGTACCGGTACCGGCGTCTTCACGGTCAATGCTGCACCGACGGTGACCAGCACGACGCCCAACAGCCGGACCCAGGGACAGACCAACCAGAACATCACCATTACCGGTACCGGTTTCAGCAACACGCCCACTGCACCGACCGTTGTATTCAGCGGTACCGGTATCACCGTGAACAGTGTTACATATACCAGCGCCACCTCTCTCACCGCAAACATTGACGTCGCACCGGACGCCACAACCGGCGCGAGGAACGTGACGGTAACCAACGCGAGGGGAAGTGCCGGCACCGGCACCGGCGTGTTCACGGTCAACGCGGCCCCGGCACCGACGGTCACCGCCACAAGCCCCAACAATGCGGGCCAGGGGACCAATAACCTGAACGTGACGATCACCGGTACCAACTTCCTGTCAGGCGCGTCAGCGGCTTTCAGCGGAACGGGGATTACGGTCAATTCGACTTCGTATGTGAGTGCAACCCAGCTGACGGCGAATATTACCATAACAGCAGGCGCAGCCACCGGCCTGAGAAGTGTTACCGTTACACTTCCGGGCGGCCAGACGGGAACCGGTAACAACGTCTTTACCGTCAATGCCGGAACCTGCACGGCGAATGCGCCGACCGTGACCCTGAGTGCGGATGCTGGTGTTCAGAAAGGGCAGCAGACGTCCTATGCCTTGTCCGTCACGAACAACGACAACTCATTCTGCGGCAGTACCCCCTTCACCATTGCCGTCGGCACGGAAACGGGGAACACTGCAAGCTTCGTCCTTCCGTCTGTACTGGGGAGCACCACCACTGGCGCGCTGGCTCCGGGTGCGACCTACAACACCACCCTCACGGTAAAAGCCCAGGCGGCAGCCGTCGTTGGCAACACCCTGACATCTCAGGTCAATGTGAGCGGCGCTGGCCACACCACTCAGTCCGACAGTGCTATAACCACCATCGTCTCCTCTTGGACACAGAATGATCTTCTTCACAACAGCACCAACGCAACCAATATCTCCAAGAGCACTCCCTACTGGAATGCCAATGGCGGCTGGGGACTTCCCGGCACCAAGTACGGCGCCTTCGACTGTACCACCTGCCATATTCCAGGGTCTACCAACATCTCCCGCATCAAGGTGACCCTCACGGCGCCGGATGCGACCGCATTCCCCGGCAGCGCGGTGCTGTTCCAGTCCAAGACGACGGTGAACGATGGTACCAACCCGAGCTTCGGGGTCTATTCGGCGGCGATCACCAATTCCACCAAGATCTGCGAGGTCTGCCATTCACAGACCTGGTATCACAAGCAGAGCATGACGGCGATCGTCGGTCACGAGAATCAGGCAAAACAGGTCGACTGTATCGCCTGCCATAAGCATAACCAGGGTTTCAAGGCGATCGGCGGCTGTACCATTTGCCACAAGTTCGTCCAACGTAGCGACCGGTCCGCCGTGATGAGCCAGTTCAGCAGCGGCAATTCCCACCATATCCAGGGTGCCGGCGTTACGGATCAACAGTGCTACCAGTGCCATTGGGAAGCGAACATTGATGGTACGGTCAACGTCAACTATCACGGCGGTTCCCTCAAGACCGGCTCAACGGTGGACTTGGTTGTGTACCAGAGCGGTGCGCGACCTGTGGCGCGCAGTACTACAACGTTCGTACCATATTCCGCCACCGGCACGCGCCATGATATACAGAAGCTGAACACGGTCTGCATCGGCTGCCATAGCGCGGCGAGTGCGACGGCCGTTCCCTTCGGTGACGGTAATACGCCCCAGAAGTACGCGTGGGACGGCAAAAGCATCGACGAGAGATACTCACAGACAGGCGGAGTGAAATGGGGCAAATACTCCAGTTCCGGAACCAACGCCCATAACGTCAATGCCAAGGATACGGTGGTAAAGGCGTTCTCAGCCCATGGTAACACGTCTTTCAATAAGCGTGGCTGGAGCACCACTAATGGTATAGACAGTTCTCTAACTGATACCAGCGGGGCGGTGAACGTTCTCTGCTATGACTGCCATAACTCTCATGGCTCGACGGTCAAAGGGATCACCAGCAACTATTCCAGCGCCACGGGGCGCAACCATGGCGCGATCCTGAAGGACACGGACAACGGTATCGGCGGTTACACTGCCAATTACCAGCCCTCGTCCGATTCCACTACTGCCAACGCCAAATACAATCCGGGCGCGGGACTCTGCTTCGACTGCCATCTGAACTCCACCGCCGGCGCGACGGTGCCATGGGGTTACCAGGGGACCTTCGGTGCAACGCAGCGCATCATAGGGTACTGGGATTCACCGTATTTCAAGACTCCGACCGTTGCCGGCGATTATTTCGGCCCTGCCCAGAGGTATGCCTATAAAGCCACCATAGTAGCAAACAAGGGTGGCCATTTCGGCGCCTCGTCGACGCTGGACAACCCTCCCGACGCCCAGCACCAGATCAACGGGCTTTGCACGCCGTGCCACGATCCGCACGGTGTCAGTCCGACCCTCAACCAGAAGTACTCGGTGCCGTTGCTGAAAGGGACCTGGATGACCTCCCCCTACAAGGAGGACGTAACTCCGGTAGCCACTAATGAGTCGCGTGGCGGGACGAACCATGGCGGTTCAAACACACAGCGGCCAAACAAGCAGAATGTGAGCAGTACACCACGGTACTACATCGACCAGAACACCTTCGGTGGCTCTACCACCGTGAACCAGGTCAACTTCGGGACTGCGCAAACCGCCAGGGAATGGAACCTCGCCGATACCACGAACCGGGTTACGGAGACGGACACCCAGTTTGGCGGTCTCTGCCTCGACTGCCACAGCAAGACGCTACTGGCACCCAAGGCGGGCCAGAACGTGGCGCCGGACGCCTGGAAATCGCGGTCCAGGATTCATGGCACGGTAAAGGGATGGGCAACGACATCCACGGCGGCGGATGGCAATGCGAACAACAAGGTTCACTCCTATACCTGTTCCAAGTGCCATGCCCCCCACAACTACCGGTTGCCCCGCCTCATGGCCGTCAACTGTCTCAACTTCGAGCACCGGGGGCAGAAGGGGACCACGGGCATAATCGGTGTAACGACAGTTGCCGGTGTTGCCAGTTCGACCGGCTATGCCAATCCGACCGATGATGGTTTCCATGAAGTAACGACCGGCCAGTGCGGAAAAGGGCGGGGCCGGTTCCCGGTCGGTGGCGGGTACTACAGTCCGACAACCAGCCCACGCCAATCGGCCCAGAATCCCGGTACATGGTGGTTTGGCAATACAGCCACCGGGGCTTTCAACAGCTGCCATGACAACGCCAACACGATAGATACCACCTATCCCATGAAGCAGCGCTGGAACTCAAAAACGCCATGGTAAGGTGACATGAGAAGTGACGAGGTCCAACTCTTGCACAAACGGCAAGTGAGTGCGGAAAGGAGATGAAACGATGAAAAAGCAGACCTACACGAAACCGAAGGTGGTTGGTTCAGCGAATGTGCATCCCTGCTGAAACGAAGTGAACCATAGTGTTGATATGCAGTGAATTGAGGAGGTGGGGCCGGATGGCCCCGCCTCTATTCTTTTTCAGGGAGACCCTGTGAAGCGTACCACCAATCCTACTGTTACCGCTGCGCTGGCTGCCGGGCTTGTTTGCCTGCTGGTCTATCTGCGGGCACTGGGGTGCGATTTCGTCAACTACGACGATCCCGCGTACGTCCAGAACAATCCGATCATACGTCAGCTTGACGGGAATCTCCTTTTCTCCGTGTTCACCCAACCCCATGTCGGTTTCTGGATGCCGCTCACCTGGCTTTCCCTTGCCCTGGATTATCGTTTCTGGGGGCTGAACCCCGTTGGCTACCATCTGACCAATATCCTTCTCCATGCTATCAATACAGGGCTGGTGGTGTTGATTGCAGACCGGCTCATAAAGCGGGGACCGGTGACCGGGGACCGGGAACAGCCTGATTATATAAGCTTCTTGATGCTACTTCTCGCCGGCCTATTGTGGGGGATTCACCCGTTGCGGGTAGAGTCGGTGGCATGGGTAACGGAGCGGAAGGATGTGCTGAATGGCCTGTTCTCCCTTGGCTCCATTCTCTGTTATCTGCGCTACGTGGGAGACAGGGAGCTTCATGGGTTGAAAGATGCAGCCGGCCGTTGGTATGTCGTTTCCCTCGTGCTGTTCCTTCTGTCGCTCATGGCGAAATCGGTGAGTGTGGTTATTCCTGCCATGCTGCTCATCGCCGACTGGTATCCCCTGGGGCGCTTCAGGCGGGAGAATATACGGTCAGTACTGGTGGAGAAGATTCCCTACCTGCTTATTGCGGCAGCCATTTCCCTGCTGACCCTTCATTTTGCGGCGGAGAGCCGCATACTCATTTCAACCGCCGACCTTTCCTTCTACCAGAGACTCATGCTCTCCGGCAGCGCAATAGTGGAATACTGCAGGATGCTGCTCTATCCCGTGGGAATCATCCATCTGTATCTCATCCCCATCCCGGTCCCTTCCCGTTACGCCGTAATAACGGCACTGGTGGCTGGCTTCACTTGCAGCGTCATCTATGCTGGTCGTAAGACCCCATGGTTGCCAGCAACGTGGTTCTTTTTCATCATCCCGCTAGTGCCAGTTCTGGCATTTTTTCAGAACGGTGTGCAGGCGTATGCCGCCCGCTTTACCTATCTTCCTTCAGTTGCTCCGAGCATCGCGGCGGCGGCCGGCATTGCCTTTGTTCATAAGAAGTCAAAGGCCTCTGCTCAACGATATCCTGCTATTCTCCTTTCCGTGCTCATTGCATCTCTATTGGTTTTCTACGTTGCCACGACGGAACGGCTTATCGCCAGCTGGACAAACTCGGAAACCCTCTGGTCGAGGCTTATCAGCTTCCGGCCCATAGGGAGGGCTTATTTCTTCCGGGGGGATTATTACCTTGTGATCGGTAATTATGTAGCCGCCGAGAAAGACTTGACCACGTCCATCCGTCTGGCGCTGGAGGCGGGGAATCCGGAAGTCTTCAACCTCTACGCCATGCGTGGAGACGCGCTCAGTAAAAGTGGGCGTTACGATGACGCGGTAAGGGATTTCACGACCGCAATTGGCATGTATCCCCATCCGAACTTCTACTATCATCGAGGGGGCGCGCTCAAGGCGCTGGGGCGAGAGCGGGAGGCGGCGGCGGATTTTAGCCGGGCGGGAGAGGATACGGGGCCGTTAGAGTGGCATACGCTGCCGTAAAGGAAAGCTTCTTGACCCTTGAGACCACAGTCAGTCTTTACCGGTGTTTGTGGAATTATCTAGTTTTCATCCGGAAACAGTTCTTTTCCGCCCTGGCGGCGTCAACCATCGGGTTTGCTTGTGCGGCGTACCGACGTACGCCTCCGCGCAATCCCTCGTTTTCCTTGCCAGAACGAAAAACTCCTCGTTTCCGAATTGGAAACTGATAGTGTCTCATCCGGAGTTTCCGGATGGACACTATCTAAGGGCGGCTGCACGGACTTTGGCTAGATTGTCTTTCAGGTCAGGATCGTCAGGATAGTAGCTGAGAGCTTTGAGGAGATAACTTTCCGCACTACTCTCGTCGCCACGCATCAGCGCAATTTGTGCCAACGTCGTCAGTGTCGTGCGCTCTTTGGGGTTCGAAGCAAGAAGCTTATGGAACGTCCGGTCCGCCTCAGTCAACCTTCCCAACCGCACCTGGAGCAACCCCAGTTCAGTCAGGACGGACTTGCTCTTCCCGTATCGGCGACTTAACCGTTCAAGGAGCGCGAGCCGCACTTCCGGGTAGCGACCTGTCTTGTCGAGGAATACATCGAGATTTTCCTCCTGGGCAAAGTTTGTGGTGCGTGTCGCGATATCAGCCACACCGGATTCCACCAGAGAAGGCGGAAGGCGTGACTGATCGGTGCGGAGCCAGAAGGAGGCGGCATTGTCGAGATACACCAGCCGCCAGGCTGGATCCGACGACACCAGCGGCAGCAGCCCGGCTGCTTCCCGCGATACGTGTTCGAGCAGCAACCCCCGGATATCGTAATGCCGCACGAATTCATGCCACGGGGCAGGCTGGTCTTGGGCATGGTCAATTGTTTCAAATACCCTGTGCATCTCCTGCTGGTCTACGGCTTCAAGGCGAGCGTCGTAAAAGGGTATCCGGTCGGGGAAGCCGTAATACCCGTAGAATCCGCCTAGGGAGTGGGAGTTGAAAACCTGTCCCGCAAAGCCGATCCTGTCGAGGAAAGCGGGAAGCTCCAGCGGCGCATAATCGGACGACATCCCCACGCCGAAACGGTAGGGTATCTCGGTCCTGAGATACTGGAAGGCCGGGCGCGGCGACCAGACCAGGCCGATGGTCACCATGACGGCAACTGCCAGAGCTCCGCATATTCTCCGAAGACGGTCTGTGCCGAGCAGAGACAGGTTTTCAGCAACCAGTGGCGCGGCGACAAGGGCGAAGAGGGGGAGATTGCGCCGGGCGGTCATGGAGATTGCAAGCAAGGCAAACGCCACCAGCGTCCGCGCCAGAGACAGCTCCCGCCTCTGTTTCAGCAGCATCCCCAGCCACGTGACCAGAAGCAAGATAATGAGAGTTAGGTAGCACCAGAAGGCGATGGATGAAAGCGAAGACGCGAGAAAAGGGGATTCCATTTCCCCGATTGATTTGAGGACCGGTGAGGCTTTCGGCCCGACTTCGGTGAAGAGGAGCCAGGCGAACTGCAGGCTCTTCCAGCCATAGGGGGTCATCAGGCAGCCCGCCGTTACGGCACCGGCCGCTATTCCCAGCGAACATGCTTCAGTATACCCCTCCCCCCGTATCCCCTCGATGATGGCAGCCACGAGATAGCACCCGACCAGGAACGGCCCGATGACGAATACCCCGTGGGAGTTTGCCCAGATTACTTGCAGACCGGCCAGCAGGGCTATGTCGAACCATGAGCGGTATTTTCCCTGTTGGAGGCGCCATGAAAATACTGCCACCATCACATAGGTTACGATTTCCGGTCGAATGGTGAAGCGTTCTTCACAGGCGATGGCGGTTACCAGCAGGAGCATCCAGGCGCCAAGGGGAGATGTCCATTTCCGTGTCGAGCGGTAGGTAAACCAGAAGGCCATGCCCCAGAGAATGACCTGGACGGCTTCCAGCCACCAGAAACCGGCAATGCGATAACCCGCGGTAAGCAGCACTTGGAAAAGCCACTGGGAGTCGTGGAGCGGCCGTCCCATGCCGAGCAGCGTAAATCGGTCCGTTGCAGGGAGACCGTTTCTGAGAATCTCCTTTCCGAGGGCGAGGTGAAACCAGACATCGTATTCGGAAACCTGGCGAACCAGGAAGACGCCGATGATGGCCATGGCCAGCAGGCCGATTCCCCAGGTAAGGGATGAACTCCGTAGCAATCTCTTCACGTTCAGCCTTCGTGTCTCGGGGAGTGTTGAGGGTTTCTCCCCCCGACATTGGTGAGAATGCCGATGGCCCCACCTGCAAGCCGTCTTAATTCCCTGAATGATCCGAGGTTCTTTAACCGATTCCAGATTATCTTTGGCCTGAAGTAAAAGCGCCGGTACGCCGTAGTTATGTACTCTGACACCTCTTCGCGTGTGACACCGGTATCCATGAGTTCAACCAGCTCGTCTTTGGATTCATCCAGGGTATATTCCGCCCAGTAGTCTTCCAGACCCCGTTTTCGGTAGTATGCATAAATCTCCGTGTCGGGCAACGGCAGGAGGAGGGAGAACTGGGCATAATCGAGGGGAAGGTCGAGGGAAAAGCGGATGGTGTCCTCGATGGTTTCACGGGTTTCCCCTGGGAAACCGAAGAGAAAGAACCCAAGGGTTTTGATGCCGCTTTGCCGGGTGTAACGGATGGTCTCCGCCACCAGTCCTGGCGAAATGCCCTTGTGCATCCTGGCAAGGATCTCCGGGTTGCTGGATTCAATGCCGTACATGATCGTGTGGCACCCGGCTCCCCTCAGGCTGTCGATCATCTCCCTCGTGACCACGTCCACCCTGCTGCGAACGGAAAACCCCACCTCCAGCTTTCTGCGGCCGATCTCCGCGCAGATATCCATAACCCGTTGGCGGTCGGCGGTGAAGGTGGAATCATAGATGTCGAAGTCGCGGATGCCATGTTGCCTGAAGTTCAGTTCGATTTCGTCGACAAAGTTAACGGCGGACCTGACGCGGTATTTCTGGTGGTTGGCATTGCAGAATGCGCATTTGAAGGGGCAACCGCGCGACGAGATCATGGCGGTGAAATTTTTCTTTCGGGTCAGGATGTTTTCGTACAGCTCATTCCTGATCAGATGCCGGGCGGGGAAGGGGATGGCGTCGATATCATCGACCGCTTGGATCGTCCTGTCTATGTACAGTTCACCGTTTTTCCGGAAACCGAGCGATCTGATGCCGTCGAATGGACTCCCGTCCCGGAACGCCCGAACGAACTCGGGAAGCGGCCGTTCCGCCTCGCCGACGATGCAGAAATCTATGGCAGGATGGGACATGGTTTCATGGGGATAGAGGCGGACATGCTCCCCCCCGACCAGAACCGGCAGCCCTGTCCCCTCCTTGAACCTTCGAATCCATTTCAATACCGGATGGAAGCTCATGGTGGTGATCGTGAAGCCCAATAGATCAGGGGCGAATGTCGTTATCCGCTCCAGGACCTCGGGATAGCCGAGCCTCTCCGCATCCATATCGATGAGATCGACGTTGACCCCTTCCTTTTCCAGGAGCGCGGCCACGCACAGGAGACTCAACGGCGGGACGAAACCGAGGCTTTCATCCCTGAAGGCGACTTCCTTGTAGTTGGGATTGAGCTGGTTGGGGGTGAAGATCAGGCTTACTTTCATGACGAAATCCAGAGTTGGTTGTCCGATGGTTCTATTTAGGGGCGTACCGACGCACAATGTCGTCGAAACGGGGTTCTCCCCTGATGGCCGACAGATGCCGGTCGCCGACAAGTTTGCCGTAATCATTATAGCCGCGCTGCAAAGCTTTCTCCAGCCAATTCAGGGCCTCATCACGGTGGCCGGCCTCCGATTCGATACATGCCAGTTGATAGGCGGCGGCGGGATCGTTCCACCCCTTTGCCTCTATCTGGCCATACCAGGAGCGGGCCTCATCAAGGTGCCCCTGCGCAAGGGCCAGATTTCCCAGCATGGCAACGACCTGCATGGCATCCGGCTGTATGGCGAGAGCCTGTCGATAGGCTTTTTCAGCAGCCGGATAATCACTCCGTTTCTGATAGTTGTTGCCAAGAGCGGCCCAACCAACGGCATAGTCCGGCTTTATCCGGAGGAGTTTCTCTAAAAACTCCGCCCCCTTGTCCAGTTCCCCCAAGCCGGTGTACATTTCTCCCAGCCCATACAGTATCTCGGTGTTCGCCGGATTGAGGTCGAGTCCGCGCCCGTAAGCCTGGAAAGCCGCCTCTTTGTTTCCGGAAAGCCGGTATGTTTCGCCGAGGAGTTCCCAGGCGCGGTCACTTGCCGGAACCTTGGCGGTGGCATCGCTCCAGAGCGTCAGAGGGTTGCGCCAGGCCCCTGCCCGCTGGAACGAAGCAACTGACAGGGCCACAAGCGGCAGCGCCAGCAACAGGTAAAGCATCCAACGGCGTCCCGGTCCAAGCCGGTCCCGCAGCACTGTTGCCCCCGCGCCGGCCAGTGCTGCAACTCCGAGCATGGGGAAGTAGAGATAGCGGTCGCTCATGATGAAGCTGATGGGGACGATCTGGGACACGGGCAGAAGGCCAATCCAGAAGACGAGCACCCAGAAACCGAGTCGCCGATCTCTTCTGAAAAGCCATACCCCCGACAGGGTCACCATGGCAAGGAGGAATGCTGCCATGGCCACGGTGGCATCAAAAGAATGGTGGATGGTGGGGGCATAGATGGCGCTCAATCCTGACGGCCAGACCACCATTCCCAGGTATCGGCAGAAGACCGACAGCATGGTGAAGAATGTTGCCACGGGGCTCCCACCGGGATAGTCCATCCGGGTCCCCTCGCTTTCCCACTGGGAGTGTACATTCAGGGTGGCGACAGCTATGACGCCGGCGGCAAGGATGAACGGAATCTTGTCCTTCAGCCGCAAACGCCGGCCTCCCTCGGGAAAGCAGAGGTCGTACAGCACCAGGACCACCGGGAAGATCACGGTTATGGACTTGGACAGCAGGGCCAGTACGAAAGCGGCCACGGATGCGGCATAGGCGAGTCGCCCCTTGCCGGGAGCGGACTCGCGGTACCGGCAATAAGCTTCCCAGGCCAGGAGGAAAAAGAGCATGGCCAAGGTGAGCCTGCGCTGGGTTATCCAGGCTACCGACTCCACCTGGACGGGGTGGAGCAGGAAGAGCGCCGCGGTAACGAGGGCGGACAGTCTCTCCCCGTACCAGCGGATGACAAGCCGGTACACGAGCAGGCCATTGATGGCATGGAGGATGATGTTGGTGAGGAGAAAGCCGCCGGCCCTGAGACCCCAGAGGGTGTAGTCCAGCATGTAGGAAACGGTCTCCACCGGTACATAGGAGCCGATGACATCGCTGGTGAATGCCTTCCGGAGATGCCCCCAGGAAAAGCCGCGTATGGACTCGTCGTAGAGCACGCACCAGTTGTCGTCCCAGTTGATCAGGAAATCGTGCCCGAGTATCCTGCCATACACCACAGCGACCATGATGGCGAGCATGGCAAAATCAATCAATTTCTCCTGCCGGTGAGTCGTCGCCTCCACTAGTTCTTCCTCCAGCGAATCCGCAGATGTGCCAACGGATCGAACAGCAGGTTCAACTCCGTCTGGCAGTTCAGATAACAATCCCGACACCGCGAGACGACGGTTCGATGCTGCTGGTATTCAGCTGAGTGCCACACATCGACAAGACTCCCCTGCTGGACGTTGGCGATGAATTTCCCCCAGTTTATCCAGGGAACACAGGGGAAGACCCGGCCGTAGCAGTCAACGGCAAGGGAGTTGTAACCGGCCCTGCAGCGTACGGGGGAAGGACGCCCGGCGAAGGAGGACCGGAAGAGCCGCAAGTGTGCCGGTGAATTTTCGATACTTGCCCCTTCTTCCCGTGCCTGGAGCAGCGCATCGACCAAGCGGTCGACCCTGGCCAGGAGCATGTCATCGGGGAGGTTGCCAGAACCGGAAAGGTTGGGGGCAAAGGGCTGGCGAGGGATGAAGTCCATGCTGTCGGCCCCGAGTTCACGGGAAAGATGGATCAATTCCGGTGCTTCCTCGATATTCGTTTCGTCGATGACCGCAACGATTTTGAGACGCAGCGGCGATTTTTGCTGCCGTCGCAGGCGGTGGAGGCGGTCGATGGCTGTTGCCGCCCGTTCGAAGGCACCGCTCCGATTTCTGATCCGGTCGTGGGTGGCCGGTGTTGCCCCATCCAGGGAAATGTTGACGGAGTCGGTTCCGGCCTCGATTATCCGACGGGCCTCAGTGTCGCCGAGGTAATAGCCGTTGGTGTTCAGGTGGGCGATCATCCCGTGTTTGCGGGTGCAGGCGAGCAGTTCGAAGATGTCCTCCCGCAGCAGCGGCTCTCCACCGGTAAAGCCGATGCCTGCCGTTCCGAGCCGGGCAAACTCGCTGATGATTCTGCGGAACCGCTCGGTGTCGAACTCTTGCAATCCTTCCATTGCTTGTGTCGCCCCTTTCCGGGGCATGTCGCACATGGCGCAGTCATAATTGCAGCGGTAGGTGACCATGATCGTCCCGAGGGCGGGGCCGCACAGGGGTCGATGGAGAAGGTCGGAAAGGTGAAGGAGCAGATATTGCTGGCTGCGTCTGGCCAGCCATCCTAGGCCGTTCTTGCTGACCTTTTTCGCAATGATATCCCGCAGGTTTCTTCTGATCACGGCGCTCTCCTCCCGGCCGTCAGCAGGTTTGCAAGGATGGTCTGGTATGCCTCGCACGGCGTCCAGCAGCCGGGGCAGGTGCCGTCACAGACTGCTTTCCGTACGGCATGCCGCTTCGGACCGTTCCAGATGCGGTAGAGGTCATAGTCATTCTCCCGCAGGGAACCGACGGGGGTGGCAAAGACTGAGCAGGGATAGACGATTCCTGTCGGGTCGAGGAAGCAGGATGCTGCTGCCGCCTGACAGGGAAGCGGGGGCGTTCCGGTCAGCAGATACTCCTGGGCCAGTCGTTGATAGCGGTGTTCGAGGAAGGCAACCGGATTGAAGAGCTTCCGTCGCCGTGCCATCCGTATCCGGTCGAGCAGCGGTCCTGCCTCGTGGGGGGCGGGCATACCGGTAAAACTGGCATTGGCATAGTAGTGACCTGAAATATGGGCCAGATTGACATGTATATCGTCATAGGACAGCGATCCGATCTCATGCCGAGCAGCTGCCAGCATTTCGGGCAAGGCATGGAGGTTGGCCTTCTGTAGGGTATAACCGAGATAGACCGAAAACCGCCGGGATTGCAGCGTTCTGAGTTGGCGGAATGTGGCTAGCGCCCGGTCCCACGACCCGGGGAGGTTACGGATCGTGTCGTGGAGGTCACGTGGGCCGTCGAGGCTCACGGTGACCATGAAGCGCGAAATGGTGAGGTGGTCCAGTATCTCTCGTACCGTTGCCACGATTTTTTCCGTCTGGTAGCCGTTCGTGGGGAAATTGAGGAGATACAGGCCGCGGCAATGGGTAGATATGGAACGGACGATGTCGGCAATATCGTCACGCAGAAACAGTTCCCCGCCGGTAAGGTTGATCCACGAGAACTTGTTGGCACGGGTAAAGAAGGCGTCGATCTCCGCCAGTGAAAGTTCGTCGGCCGGCGGCTTCTGCCAGATGTTGCACATGATGCAGCGTGCCTGGCAACGACCGGTTACCGCATAGGTCAAGCGGTAGGGGTAGGGGAGCTCGGCCAGATTGCTCTGGACGATTTGGCGGGCGAGCTTTGCAAGACGGCGCACCGCTAGTCTCCCCCCAGTTTCTTGAGCCGACAGGGGGCTGTCGGGCTGAAATAGTGTTGCTGGATGGCGGTGAAGACATCCTCGACCTCAATGGCGCGCATGCATGCCCCCCTTCCGGCCGGGTGTCGGCAGGTATGGAGCTTGGCATTGAAATTCGTGATACATGGGCTGCAGTCGAACTGTGGGTAAACAGCGATTCCGTTACTTCCCCACGGCCCATAGAGGGTCGGGGTGTTCGGGCCGTACAGGCCAACCACGGGGATGTCGAGAGCCGACGCCAGATGCACGGCCGCCGTATCAGCGGATATCACCAGATCGGTAGCGGCGACAAGGGCAAAATAATCATCGAACTGAAGCCGTCCGCTCAAATCTGCGACTGCCTCCTGTGCACGCAGGTGACGGAAGACCTCCCGGATAAGGAACGACTCTTCGGCCAGGCCGGTGAAGATGACCCGCACCTGGAACCGACTTGTCAGAAGGTCGGCAAGGGCGGCATACCGTTCCGGCAGCCAACGGCGTTCACGGAAATTATCGCTGGTCCCGACATGCATGACCACGCAGACCTCGTCCGCCCCGATGCCCGATTCGGCCAGGATTTCACGACCCCGTTTCTGCAGCCCCTCGATGCCGGGAAGGCTGATTTCCGTGGGGAATGGGATATTTGCTGTCCCGGCGGCTGTGGAGAGAGCGAAAAACGAGCGAGTGATATGAATGGTATTATCGTAGGGAATAGCATGGGTGTAGAGATAGCTGCGATGCTGGCCGCGGGTAGCGAAACCGATGATTTCCCGTGCCCCTACCTGGTTCGCGACCAGAGCGGAGAAACGGGCGAACTGCTCGAAGTCGACGATGATGTCGTAGTCATTGTGTTTCAACCGCGAGACGGCACGTTGCCAGGTGCTGATGAACCGGGGAATGGTGCCGGTATCGATGGTGACGATGGTATCCGCTGCACCACTTATCTCCAGGGCTTGCCGGTTGCTCTCCAGTGTCAGAAAATCCAGGATGGCATCCGGATATGCCTTCCTCAGTGCCAGGATGGAAGGGATGATCATGAATATATTGCCGATGCCCCAGAACTTGATGAGGAGAATTCTCTTTACACCGACCGATGGCGACGCCGGATGCCTCCCAAACCGTCTCGCCAGGGAAAGTGCGAGCAGCAGTGGTATTCCCAAATAGGTATCGATGATGCGTATCAACTTCCAGTTCATTGTGACCTATCGCAATTTTATCCAGCAGTGATTAGGGCGCCGCAAAGCATCTCCCCCTGTACCGCAGGAAAGAGAGCTACTCTTGTTCCGTCAATTTTCGCCATACTTCATTTTGAACCACACTATTGGCCCTTCCTCTCCCCCTGCCCGTTCAAAATCTCTTGCGGCCTCATTCTCTTTACCCAGTGCTTGCAATGAAAGGCCGCGGTGATAGTAATAGAGGGGGTGAGGATACAGTTCGATGGCAGTGGAAAAATCCTTCACCGCATTTTCGTGTTGTCCCTCATTGCCATACGCTGCTCCACGGCCGGCAAAAAGATTGAAGGTCTCTTCGCGCATTTCGTATCCTACTGCAATATCGATTGCTGCAGTGAAATCCCTGATGGCGGCAGGGTAGTCTCCGTTTGCCAGGTAATAGGCCCCGCGCGATTTGTACGCCCTTCCCAGGGGTTGATAGTCGATAACCCTCGTCCAGAGTGCCCCAGAGTTGTTCCATATGTTGATGTGCCGTTGTGTCATGCCGGCATAAAAAAGAGGAAGGGCTACGATAAGTGCCGCTGCTAAAAAGCGCGGATAACGCTTTTCTCCTCCTACAAGTTTTCTGTATGCCACTGCGATGAGTGCAGCGGCAACGATGCACGGCACGACGGAGGGGAGGTAGGAATAGCGGGCGGCAAATGCCTGGGAACCATTCTGGAGTAAACCGAGTACCGGTAGGAGCGGAATAACAAAGGAGAACCATGTTGCCGGGACGAACCGATACTTTTTGCCGGCATAGATGCAGCAACAGGTGATCAGAGCGACGGCAGCGGTTTTTACGGCAAAGGCAGGAGGTATGGGGAAGGGGAGTATATGGAGGGGGAGGATTCCCGCGGGGTACAGCAGCAATCGGCAGTATTCGAATACGGCATTGCCGGAAATAATGAAACGTTGACCAATGGATAGCGAGCTGGCAGAAGCGAGAATATGCTTGTGTGCCGCAAGGAAGATAGTGGCACCTGCCACTGTCGCAGAAAGAACCACGTAGGGGATTTTTTCGACAAGAACGAGGCGCAGGTTTTCTTTCCGCAAGCGCCCCAGGGGGTACCAATCGGCTACGAGCAGCATGGCAGGAATAACGACGCTTACCGGTTTTGCCATGAGCGACAGCAGGAAAAGAGTGAGGGAAAGCAGGTAATCACGGGTAACGATGGCTCTGGAGCCAGCCGCTTCTGTCTGTTGGGTGTGCCGGAGATAGAAGAGAATGGTGCTGAGGGAAAATACGCCGTTCAGAACGTCTTTCCGTTCCGTGGCCCATGCTACCGATTCCACCCGCAGTGGATGTATGCCCCACAACAGCCCGGCCAGAAGTAGCATGGCGGGATAACAATAAGGATGTCTTTGCTGGTCCCCGATCCCTTCAGTTCCGCTCGTTAGTCCTGGTTCTCGTCTCAACAGCCGGTCGGCAATGAGTACCACCACCGCCGTATTGACGGCATGCAGCAGGATGTTTGTCAGGTGGTATCCCATCGGGTTCAGTTGCCAAAAGTGATAATCGACCGCAAAGGAAAGCCATGTCAGCGGAATCCATATATCGAGCCCTTTCGTGAATGCCCAGACGAGAAGGTTTCCGTCAAGGTGTCTGATAGCACTGTTCCCGACGATGAATTCCTGATCGTCGAAATTTACGAAATCGCATGAAAGCGCCCGCAGGTACACTATCAGGCAGATAGTCGCCGCAGTGAGTGCAGCAATAAATGTGGTTTTATTGGCAATTCTCAAGGGGTTCTCATTTAGTGACGCACAAGCTAGATCGCATTCTGACGAGGATATCAGCTTCTAGCGGAATAGATTGTATTTAAAGGTTAAATCCTACAGAAACTGACGAAATAAAGCAAGCACGACCCATATCCCAGGAATTTATTCCGTTCAACTTCGATGCAAAATAGTAACTATAAAAAATATTAATTTTTATTGTCAAATTAGATAATTTTTAGTATAAAACTATAACCGGCACATGCGCATTTCCCCCCTTGCTCCTCTATGCGAACTCCTATCAACAACTTCATTCACGTCGGACCGGGGCTAACCCTAATTGTTTAGCTGTAAAAATATTTAACGTCCGGAGGCATGCACATGCTAACCAGATTGCGCAAACTCATTGCTACTGTCGCCACCCTGGTGGCCGTCCCGGCAATTTCGCTGGCAGCCGTTGCATACGGAGCAACGGTGCCGATGGTGACCGTTCTGAAGCCGGTGACGGAGAATGTCGGCTCGCCGCTTCGCCTCGTGTTCGACGGCCAGGAGAATTACTATGTGACCGATCCCCGCAAGGGAGGAATCTCCAAGTTCAGCGCCTCTGGCCAGCTGATCGGAGTGCTGAAGACCCCTGCTCCGCCCCAGGGGATTGCCCTCAACGACAAGGGAAATCTGCTGGTGAGCCAGGGCGATTCGGTCGTCATCCTTGACCAGAGCGGCAGGGAGATCGGACGGCTCGGTTCCGGTGCTGGCCAGTTCAGGAAGGCGAACGGAATTGCCGTAGACGCTGCCGGCTACGTGTATGTCGTCGATACTCTGGATAACAACGTCAAGGTGTTCACCGCAACCGGGCACTTTGTGCAGGCGATTGGGTGTCAGGGGGGTGGTGAAGGCCAGTTGTCCCATCCGACCGGTATAGCGTATGAGAAGTCAGCCAACCAGATTGCGGTTGCAGACACCCAGAACGGGCGGGTGCAATTCTTTAGCGCCACGGGTAATTTCGATTTCGTAAAAAGCATTGGTTCGTTGGGGAATCAGCCACTTCAATTCAGGATGCCGGTCGGCGTCACCTTCGAGTACGACGTGGCAGGCCAGATGACCAGGATGTATGTGGCCGACATGTACGCAAACACCGTCCAGGTGATAGCCCCCGAAGGAAGCGGCAGGTTCCTTTCCTCTATCGGCAGTAACGGCGCCGCCAATGGCCAACTCGCGGTGCCGCAGGACGTGGCATTCGGTCAGATCAATAGGCGGCTCATCGTCGTGAATGGCAATGGTAACCTGGTCATGTTCGGTATTGACGGTGGAGCCAATCCTACCCCCTCCAGTACCCGTTAGTGATCCGGTAGCGGCCTGTTCCCGCGCAACCATTAATAAGATTCGATTAATTTATAAATTTTCGGGGGCTGAACAGATGAAAAGACTGATTGCAGCTTGGTTATTTGTCCTGCTGGTGACATCGATGGCACAGGCGGTCGACTCGCCGCACGTAAATCCTTCTGCTAGTTGTGCGGGCTGTCACGTTCTCATCTCAAATGGTGCGGGTGGCTACACGATCGATTACTCTTCAAATGTAACCGGAGTCAACAATCTCTGCCTTTCCTGCCATAATCCGGGATTGCTCACAAAATCCTTCAGCCCGAAGGACATTGCCAATCCATTTGGCAGCACGAATACGGGTGTTACGTCGGGACAGATGCAGACTTCCCATAACTGGGCGGCCCCCGTCAACGTTCCCGCCGCAGGAGCGGCAACGCCGGTCGATCCCTACATGAGCGCTACCATGGCTACCCAGCAAGGTGTCATAAGTTGTGCCAGCTGCCATTCCAAGCATGCCACCGCGGGTAACAACCTTCTCCGGTTCCCGAACGATACTGACCTGCTCTGCTTCGACTGTCACCGGTCCCGCAATAAACGAGACCAGATGACCGGCACCCACCCGGTCAACTTCACCTATACGAGTGCCACTTCGAAGGTCAAACTCAAACCGGCAGACTATCTTCCCCTGCCGTTGAACGCCAACTCCGCCAATCCTACGGCAGCCATGAAGCTGCCGGCTGGGCAGGTGCTCTGCACAACCTGCCATGGTGTCCACTTCACCGATTCCAATGCACGCACCTTCGATAATGCGTCTTCTGCCATCTTCGGCAGGCTGTCGTCGTCCCAGGGATACCTGCTCCGTACCGACATGCGGAGCGGGACGGCCAATGGAGTGAACATCTGCACCAACTGTCATGCCAACAAGACGGCCCACAACAACAAGGGACAGAATATCCAGTGCGCCGACTGCCATGCCGCCCACGTGGATCCGGGTGACGGCACGACTCCTAACGTGTGGCTCGTACGCCGCTACATGAACTACTCGGGTGGGGTAAAGCTGGATTCTTACCGGCGAAAGGTCCTTAACCAGTTTACGGATGCCCAGAGTAATTGGGCCGGCGGCTATGGTGTCTGTCAGGGATGCCACAATGTTCCGGTAGGCAATAGCTATCCCACCGAACATACCAGCACCAATCCGGATGTCTGCCGGTCGTGCCATTCCCACGGCAGCAAGATTGGATCCTTCTCGGCAGATTGCCAGGGGTGCCACGGGTTCCCGCCGGTGCAGAATACCCCCGGTGGTCCGAACGGTTATGCAGTTGCCGGAAACAATTCTTATGCGAACGATCCCTATTTCAAGGATGAATCCAACGCCGGTCACCGTACCCATGCCGGGAAGGTGCTGTTAAGTTACGGCTGTAACGAGTGCCATGCCGGTAACACTCACGGTTCAGGCAACTTCCAGCAGGTCTTCAAAGCAACCTCTAACATTATCGCTGCCACCGGTGGCGCTACCCCGATGTATAACGCAAGCACCGGTACCTGCAGCAATGTCTACTGTCACAGCAATGGGCGACAGAGCTACGCGTCTCCCCTCTGGTCAAATGCATCGACCGGCGCCTGCGGGACCTGTCATGCCACAACGCCGTACATCGGTGGCCCCTTCATCAGCAGCAATGCCCACTTCCCCCATTTCAGTTCTAACGGAAGCTCCTACGGGCCGATGCTGACTCCGCGAAATGCCACCAGTTGCCAGACCTGTCATACAGCATTTACCGGCGAGTTCGGCGCGACCCATGTGGACGGGACCGTTCAGGTCATCTCCTCCTGTAATCCCTGCCACCGCCAGGCGGGTACGTACGTCTGGACGACAGGGCCGGTTTCCTGTGAAAGCTGTCATACCGGTATCCTGTCCGAGATCAACGGCGTCACGGCACCGGACAAGTCCCGGTTTACCAATCTCGGCCATGGGCAGTTCACGGGCAAAAGCGATCAGTGCCTCAACTGCCATGTGCGCAGCGACCGGCATATCACCTCTGTGCCGGGAACCCATGTCACCCGTCTTGGCAGCAGCTACCAGGGGATTGGTCAGAACGACCTCTGTGCCTCCTGCCACAATAACGCGGCCATCGTGACGACCACCGCCCGCCAGAACATGTCGACCCACGTGTCCACCAAGACTGACCCCCCGCAGCCGAATCTCTGTTCCGCCTGCCATGACGTTCACGGGTCGACGAACCTCAATGCCATCAACGCGCAGATTGCCTTCAAACCCGGTTCGACGGCAATCATTGCCTTCACCAACACGTCGACCGGCTTCGTAAATACGAAAACCAATCGCGGCCTCTGCCAGATCTGTCACACCCAGACCAATCATTACAAACGCGATGTGGCAGAAACGAGTCACCCGACCAAGACATGTCTCGCCTGCCATGATCATAAAGATTCTTACGCTTTCAAGCCAAACGGCAACTGCGATACGTGTCACGGCTACCCGCCGGTCTCCTCGATGGCAGGCCGTGGTGTCGGCGGAAATTACTCCAGCGCCCGCCTGGAAGTTTTCAACGGTGGCGGTTATACCAACGGCGGCGGTGCCCATACCGTCTCCGCCCACGTCAATCCGAATGCGGTATGGCAGCAGGCCTGGACCAACTGCGGTGTTTGCCATGATTCGTCCAAGCACCGCATGATTATGCCGCTTCAACAGAAGAGCCTCAATGTTACTCTTGACCCGACAATCTGGACCAACAGCACCATTCCCGCCGCATATACCGGACCGCTGAACGGTTCCGGTACGGGCGCCCTGGTGACCGGCTCGTGCACCAATATCTATTGCCACAGCAATGGCAATGGAGCAGGGCCGAACAACACCACCTTCACCTGGTCGTCGCCGCAGGGAACCCTTGGCTGCACAGGGTGCCATGGCAACAACGCGGCGAGCAGCAATCCGATTACGACCGGCAAGCACACGGCACATACCAGTACCGCCATGCTGGGGACAGGCAATGCTTTCGGCTGCGTGGAGTGCCATGCCAAGACGGTCGACAGCGATACCCACATCAGCAATCCGCAGAATCATGTCAACAAGTTCAAGGATTACTCCGGTGCCAAGGCCGGCGGCAGTGCCAACTACAATGCGACGACCAGGGAGTGCTCGAACTTCTATTGCCATTCCAATGGAAACAAGGGGGCTCTGCTCTACAGCAATCCGGCTGCCTGGAATTCTGCCACGACCTATGGCTGCAACGGTTGCCACGGCACGAGCAACGCCTTGGGCGCCCCTGACTATGCTAATGGCGGATCCGCGACAGGCACCGCCAACAGCCACAACGCCCATACCGCAGGCTACACCGATACGAGCGTCTGCTCCAACTGCCACTTCATTACTGCCAGCACCACCGGTGGCAAACTGGTCAACAATTCAGCTCACCTCAACAGGGTTGTCAACGTCGTATTCAACCCGGCGGTTGCCGGGGCGAACGCGAGCTACGATCCGACAACCGGTCGGTGCGCTAACATCTCCTGCCATGGCAATGCACCCGCCCAGTGGGGGGACAAGGCCGGCTGTCTCGGCTGCCATGCCGTCTCCATCGGAGGTCGCGCAGCGATCACGCCGCAGTTCAGCGGAAATTCGCACCACGTCCAGGGGCCCAATGTCGATGGTACGCATTGCTACCAGTGTCACTGGGAGGCAAACAGCGATGGCAGCATCAACCACGCCTATCATCACTCCTCAACACCTGACGCGCCAGTGGAACTGGTCGTCTATGGTGCCGGCGCACGGCCGATGACCTATACGGTCGGGACAACTGCCGTGCAGTACACGGCAAACGGCTCGAGAACCGAGATGGCGAAGATCAATGCTGTCTGCCTCGGTTGTCACAACGACCAGAACAAGGCGATCCAACCTTTCGGCGACGGCAAGACCCCGAGTGTGTATGCATGGGATGCCAGCAGCATCGGCGCGAAGTACGGTGATGCGGGAACCACCCCGTGGGGCAAATACAACGGTGGGAATACTACGCCGAAAGACTCCGTGACGAAGGCCTTCTCCGCCCATGGCAACGCCGTGAACAACAAAGGCGGCTGGGACACCAGCGAAACCTGGACCGATCGGAATGCCACGGCAAATGTCCTCTGTTTCGACTGCCACAACTCCCATGGTTCGAACATAAACGGCACCACCACCAGCTACACCAGCGCTACTTACAACGGCGGTATCCTGAAAGAAACGGTAGCTGGAAACGGTGGGTATTCGGTAACGTACAAACCGGCTTCAGGCGGCTCCGCGGCTACCCTCAACGCCTATAACCCGGGGGCGGGCCTCTGCTTCGACTGTCACCTCAATCCCAGTCTGGGCTCTACCCCGTGGGGATACAACACTACCTTTAACTCCACGCAGCAGATCATGAATTACTTCGATACGGCCTACTTCGGCAACTATACCTCCGGGCCCGGACATCGGTATCCTTACAAGGCAGCATTGGGCAACATGGGGGGGCACTTCGGTGCGTCGTCGCCGCTTTCCGTCAACGCCTCCCGATCCATCCAAGGTCTCTGCACCCCGTGCCATGATCCGCACGGCGTCAGCCCGACCCTCGGGACCAACAAGCAGTACAGCGTACCCCTCCTCAAGGGGACCTGGCTCACTTCTCCCTACAAGGAGGATGTGGCAACTGCCGACAACGTAGCGTACAGGTACATGAACGCCAGCGCAAGCGGAGACGATGCGCCACAGCCGGCATCCGGCACCGCCAACGCGTACCTTGCAGCGAAGAACTCATACAAGATCGATCAGAACACCTTTGCCTCGGGTTCCATCACCGAGACGGACCAGCAGTTCGCGGGACTTTGCCTCAACTGCCATGCCAAGCAGACCCTGACCGACGGCACGAACCACACCTGGAAGAGCAAGGACAGGATTCACGAGTCGGTGAAGGGGTGGAAGACCGCCAACGCCACCGTCAAGCACACCTACTCCTGTTCCAAGTGCCACGCGCCCCACAATGCGACCCTCCCGCGGCTCATGGTTACCAACTGCCTCGACGGCCGCCACCGCGGCCAAGTACCATACAACTCTAACTCCATCACGTCTGGCAGTGGTACAGGCTCAAAGGGTAATGGGTCCGGAGGGATGCCGGGCTTCTGGGCAGGCGGCAGAGAAGGCGATCACGGCGGGTACAGCACGAGTTCCAGTGATGCTCCGGCCGTCAAGCCATCTCCGAGCGTCGGCTCATGCCACGAGGGGAACGACACCACCCAGCAGTGGAACGTGAAGACCCCGTGGGGTTCTGCTACTACAACCACCGACCCCTCGGTACCGGTGCTGATCAGCGAGCCCAACGGCATCTGCTCAAGCTCCTGTTCTGTCACCTTGCAGTGGAACGCCTCCACCAACCCAGGCGGTGGGGCGATGCAGTACCTGGTGCAGGTAAGTTCCAGCTCCACATTTGCGACGGTCAACTACTCATCGGGCTGGATCTCCGGCACGAGCTATACGCGAACATTGGCTAACGGCACCTGGTACTGGCGCGTTCAGGCCCGTGACGCCGTTGCCATCACCAGGGTGTCGGCATGGTCAACCGTTGGGAACTTCACTCTCTCATCATCCAGTTCCTCCTCCACACCAACAACCCCTGTGCTGATAGCTGAAGCAGACAGCACCTGTTCCGGGTCGTGTGCAACAACGCTGGCATGGAACGCTTCGACCATCTCCAGTGGAACGATTCAGTACTCGGTGCAGGTCAGTTCCAGTTCATCCTTCTCGACCGTCACGGCATCGTCCGGATGGATCAACGCCACAAGCTGGACACCGAACCTGGGTGCCGGCACCTGGTACTGGCGTGTCCAGGCCCGCAATGCAACCAGCACATCGCTCGTTTCGTCCTGGTCGACAGTCGACAGCTTTGTCATCTCAGCCCCGGCAACAGCCAATCCGCCCACAGCTCCAGTTCTGGCGGCGGAACCGAATGGGAGATGCTCGACTTACTCAGGTTGTTCCATTGGCCTGACGTGGAGTCCCTCCACGAACCCAAGCGGAGGATCGATACAGTACCTGGTACAGGTCAGTTCCAGTTCCTCGTTCTCTTCCATCAAGACTCAATCGTCCTGGCAGACCGGAACCAGCTGGAACGCTACGCTGCCGAGCGGGACCTGGTACTGGCGCGTCCAGGCCCGGGATGCAACGAGCCAAAAAACGTCACCCTGGTCCACGGTCGATTCCTTTGTGCTCAGTCGTTATTAAAGGGCGGTCTGATTCCCGACAACAACGGAAAGGAGGGTGAACAGATGAAAAAGCAGGCCTATGTTAAGCCGAGAATCGTTGGCTCGGCAGACGTTCATCCATGCTGATTACCATGGGGTGAGGAGTGAGGCCGATCAAATCGGCCTCACTTTTTTTTGGGTTTCTCGTCTACAGAAGCCCAAATCTGATTTTAGGTTAAAAGATGAAGCTAAAGAAAAAAAGCGCTCGACTGGCCGCTTCTGTAGTATATTGGCAGTGATTCATGGAGAGAAGTTTTGCCAAGTTTTGTGGCGTTGTCAGAAATACACGGTGGTGGGAGAGGAGGAATACAATGGGGAAAATGGGGTGTTTTGTAACCGCTGTGCTCATGTGTATGGCAACCATGGCTTTTGCAGAGGATGTCAGGACGGGAACCATTACCGGTAAAATGATGGTAAAGAATGGAGGCCCATTGGCGAACGGGGTCGTCTTCTTTTTCAATGAGGCTTCCGGGCCTCCACCGTCGCCCGAAAAATACTGGCGGGTGCCCGATGAGATAGTCGGTACCGATGCCGGCGGCAATTTCAAGGCGGTGCTCGTTGAAGGGAAGTACTATCTGGGGGCAAGCAAGCGGAAATCGGGACAGGAGGTGGGTCCTCCCCAGGAAGGGGACTATTTCCTGCCGGCGATGGAAGAGAAGGGCATTCCCAAGACATTCCGTGTGGATAAAGGCAAGGCGACCGATGTCGGCACCATAGCGGAAGCGGTCCCTTTCGCCAAAACAACCGTCAAGACCAGTAACGGCATTACCGCCATCGAAGGGACCATTACCGACGCTGACGGAAAACCTCTGGAAAGGGCCATGGTGTTTGCTTTTCTGACTCCTGCCATGGTGGGGAAACCTCTCTTTGTCTCCGAGCGAACGGGAAAGGATGGGAAATACCTTCTCAGGGTCAATCAAGGAGGGAATTATTACCTCAAGATCAGGGATGTGTATGGTGGTGGAGCGCCGAAAGTAGGAGAGATTATGGGAGGGTATGGACAGGATAAGCCCGTGCCGGTTACCGCAAAAACAGGGACGACGGTAAAAGGGATAGACATAAAAGGGATACGCTTTCTCGGGCGCGGCCCGAATCAGTAACAAATTCCGTTTCCATTTATTCTGTATTTACCTTTGACGTCCAGACAGTGTATACTACCCCCAATAATGCTATTTTCAGTGGCCAGTTCACAAGCTGCACCTAATTACCACGGAAGGAGGTATCCCAAGCGATGAAAAGGTGTAAATATGTCCGTCCAAGAGTCGTGGGAAATGCCGTGGTACATCCCTGCTGATACCTTCGTGACCTTTGGAGAGAGGCACCGACATACTGTTTTCGGTGCCTCTCTATTATTTTCAGGTACTCTGCGATCAATGAAAAAACTCGTGAATAAACTTTCAGGTGCATGGTTACGCAATGCAATGATGCTTGCGTTTTTTATTGTCGTTTCTCCGTGCGGTGTGCGTGCCGGCGTTATTACGGCGGACACCGTCTGGCAGGGGGAGGTCAGGGTCGCCGAGGATGTCCTGGTGCCGGAAGGGATTACCCTTACCATCAGGCCTGGCACTACCATCAAGGTCGTTGCGGCGGAAAGTACGAAGACCGACCCCGAATATGTGTCCCCCTTGACGGAAATAACGGTTCGAGGAACGCTCAGGGTGGAGGGGACGGCAACATCCCCCGTGGATTTTTCCGGCGAAGAGAAGAAGGCGGGAAGCTGGGCAGGGATCGTGGTCGACCATGGCACTGCTACGGTGGCGGGGTGTCGGATAGCGCATGCGGAGACCGCGTTACACGTGTTTGATGGGACTCTCCGGCTATTGGACTCAACCATCAGGGAAAACCGTTATGGTGTGGTAGCCCAGGGGGAGAAGAGCGGAATTACGGTCGAAAATTCCCGTATCGCCGACAATGACTATGGCCTGTTTACCCTTCAGGGGCCCCACGTGGTAACAACGACCGCCGTCGTCAAGGGGAACAGGAAAAAGGACGTCTATTCCGCCTCTGTCAAGGAGTACCGGCCGGAAGTGCCACCTGTAAGCGCGGGGGAACCCCCTGTCGACAGGCGATATAAAGACGAAGCCTTACGGGGGGACACCGTCTGGCAGGGGAGAGTGGAAGTCGGCGGAATTGTCCGGGTGCCGGAGGGGAGCAGGCTGATTGTCATGCCGGGAACGATTGTCGAATTCTCAAAAAAGGATACCAATGGTGACGGTATCGGCGAGAACGGGCTCCTGATACAGGGACGTCTCATCGCCAAGGGGACCAGGGAGCACCCCATCATTTTCCGGTCCGCCGAAAAAGAGAAGGGGATGGGGGACTGGGACGCCATTAACATCATGAACAGTGCCGGAGCCCAGAACCTCATCGAGTATTGCCGGATAGAGCACGCGTATCGCGGGCTCCATTTCCATTTTTCCACGGTTGTGGTGCAGAATTCGGTGCTGACGAACAACTATCGCGGTGTCCAGTTCCAGGAGTCGTCGGTTGACATAAAGGGGAACCACCTCTACGCCAATAAAAGTGGCGTGCAGGGGAGGGACTCCGACATAACATTCTCCGATAACGTCATCGCCGACAACTATGTCGGTGCCAATTTTTTCCGCACCAACATTACCGCCCGTGGCAACAGGATTGTGGGGAACTGGAAAGAAGGGCTGCGGATCCGGGAAGGGGTGTCGTCATTGCAGGAAAACCTCATCGACGGCAACCGGTACGGTCTCATGGTGGCGGATACCTATTACGGTGACTACAGCCGCAACAGTATCACCAACAACCTGGAAACCGGTCTCTCCCTCAAGAATGTCGACAATGTGGAAATACTGGGGAACATTGTCGCGGCAAACGGTATCAATGGCTTGAACGTCCAGGACACACGGGCGGTCATCAAGGGGAATCAGATATCCGACAACGGCGAACGGGGGATGGGGATCATCTCTTTTGACGGGGTTATCACGGAAAACAATTTCATCGCCAATGGCCAGTATGCCATCGATCTTGACGGCCCAAAAGACGTATCCGCGCCCTCCAACTGGTGGGGTGGTGCAGACGTCAACACGGTTATCTTTGACAGGAAGGATGACGCTTCACGAGGCCGGGTCGCCCATGAAAAGGCAAGTGCCAGCCCCATTCCCTTTGCCTGGCCATTACGGTTCGTGTCGACGGATACGATCTGGCGAGGCGTCATCACCGTCAATACTGCCCTGACCGTCCTTCCCGGAGCGGTCCTGACGGTTGCTCCGGGGACAAAGGTGGCCTTTTCCCAGGGAACCGGTCTTGCCGTTAAAGGCAGAATAATTGCAAAGGGAAGGGATGACGGGAAGATCATTTTCACATCGGTGCAAAGAACCGGTGCGTCCGATTGGGATGAGATCCTCCTTGAATATGCCACCGGCAGCGAGATAGCCCACGCTGTTTTTGAATATGCCACGTGGGGTATCCACTGTCATTTCACCAATCTTTCCATTACGGACTGTCATTTCAAGAAAAACTACGGGGGAATGCGGTTCAGAAGCGGCCCCGTTCAGGTTACCCGTTCGGTATTTGAAGATAACGTGATCGGCATCAGGGCGTACATAGGAAATGCCGTGATCCGGGAAAACCGCATCACCAGGAATGAAACGGGTATTTTTGTCAGGGAAAAAGGGGGGGGGCTGACCATCACGCGGAATGACATCTTTGACAACAGCAACTACAACATCCGCGTTGGGGATTTCAATAACGAAGATATCGACGCCAAGGGAAACTGGTGGGGAACCGACAACCCGCCTCAGACCATATTCGATGGAAGAAATGAGCCCGGCATAGGAAATGTCCTGTTCGAGCCAGCCCTCAAGGAGCCGGTAAAACCGGGGGTGAAAGAGCTGCCATGAAACGGGTATTTCTGTACGGTGTTCTATCGATGGCAGTCTGTGTCCTGGCCTTGTCTCTCAATGGCGTTGCAGCGGAAACCTCCCTTCTGAAGGGAAAGGTTCTCGATAGCGAAGGGAGGCCTGCCGAGGGGGCCAAGCTGTTTCTCTATGGCAGTTCGAATGTGAGAAAACCGGCAGACTTCATATCCCCCATGTCCGGCAGTGACGGACGCATCCTGATTGCCTTGCCGGCGGGAAAATACTGGGCAGTGGCGCGCCTGAAAAAGGATGGCAATTATGGGCCGCTCATGCCGGGGGACAAGCATTCGGGTGAGCCGGTTGAGATCGAAATGGAAGCGGGCAGGGAGACCGAGGCCAGTTTTACGGTTGCCGATATTCGCGAGGTCGGCCAGAAGAAACGCACCAATGCAGACGATTCGGTGAGGTTGCGCGGTCGGGTCGTCGATGCCCAGGGGAATCCCGTTGCCAACGCCTATGTATTCGCCCACCGTTCCAGGGATGTTGACTACGTTCCGGACTATCTCTCGGCATGGACCGACGAGGCGGGCAATTACGCGCTTTCCATCCCTTCGGCCGGGAAATATTTCATCGGGAGCTCCCGGCAATTTCCACTTCCTTCCAAAATCACCGTGACGAGGGAGGTTGTGCTTGAACCGGGGAAATCAGATATTGCCTTGGATATTCAACTAATAGTATATTAACTCAGTAGCGTCGTGCTCAACAATGAGCGCTTCAATTGTCGCAAACTTAGATGGGAGTGAAAAAATGAAACAGGTCATTTCATGGTGCCTCGTCGTATCAATTCTTGCTGTCGTCCAGATATCGTCTGCCTGTGTCGGCAAGACAATCCACCTTGGGGTCACCAGCGCCGCCAGTGAACGGTTGTTGGCAGAGATGGCATCCATCCTGATCACCGAGCGGACCGGTTCCTCGGTCAAGATCGATGTCTACAAGGACTCAAAAGAACTGTACAACGCTGTCAAGCAGGGGAGCGTGAACGTAATTTTCGAAAACACCGGTCGTGGGGCGGAGATTGTCGGGAAGCCCAAGGATTCAACATACGACCAGATCAAGAGCGAGTACAAAACCAGGCTGAACCTGACATGGCTTGAGCCGATCGGCGGCTCCCTGAAGTTTGCACCGGTCCTGACGGCGGACACACTCTCCAACTATCCGGCCCTCCCCAAACTGTTGAACAAGCTTTCGGGGGTTCTGGTAAACGACACCTATGCGAAGCTGCTCAAGTCCGCCGAGTCGAATGAAAAATCGAAAAAGACGGCAAAAGAATTCCTGAAGGGAAAGAAGTTAATATAACGGGATGACGATACCCGAGGGAATGAAGAAGAAAATATCCTGGCTGGCGTCAACCGAATGTGCGGTTGTACTGTTCCTGGCGATTGCCATTTTGGCCATTCCTGGGACCTTTACCGAAAGCAGGACCATCTATTCGAGTCCCCCGTTTCTGTCGCTTCTGGGCTGTTTTGGGTTGAACCTTCTGTTCTGTACCATGAAGCGGCTCAAGACCCTGTCAAAACCTGTCCTGATCATGCATGGCGGCGTACTCCTCACGCTGGCGGGGTGTATTGCCACGTCGTTCGGCTATGTGGCGACCGTCAATGTCTACGAAGGGAGTATGGTGGACCAAGTCTATCGATGGGACAGGAATCAAGACGTCCCTCTCGGGGCGGAACTGGTCGTGAAAAAGGTCAATCGCGAGTTTTACCCCATACCGGTAAAGGTTGGTGTTCTGCGGGGGGGAGAGAAGGAAGGGCTTTTTGTCCTGAAGACGGGAGAAAGCTTCGACCTGAAAAACTACCGGATAAAGGTCGAGTCCCTGGAATTCCCGTCGGAAAACCTGAGGCTTTCCGTGTTTGATCAGGGCCGCTTGTTGGGGGTCTGTGATACGGCAGGGACATCTGACCTCCCCCCCGACTTCCCCTATGCATTCAAGCTGGTGGCCTACCAGAACCCTTCGCTGAAAAGGCTCTGGGTTGACCTGGCCCTTGCCAGCAATTCCGAAAAACTGGCCGAGGGGACTTCCGAGGTCAACAACCCGTTTCAGTGGAACGGCCTCTATTTCTACAATACACGGGTTGACCGGGATGCTGCCGGCGCGGTGTATGCCGGTATTCAAATTGTGCGGGATCCGGGAAGACCCTATGTCTTTGCCGGTTTTGCCATCATGGGCCTTGGGGCGGTATTGTCCTTCATAAGGCGCTTTTACGGGAAGGTTCTATGGAAATAACGAGTTCGGGGATGTTCGGCATCTATATTGCCGCTTTTTTTCTTGGTGCTGCCCATTCCCTGGAACCGGGACATGGTAAAACGGTGGTGGCCGCCTATCTGGTCGGCTCCCGGGGAAGAAATATCGACGCCATCATCCTTGGAATCGTCGTTACCTTTACCCACTCCTTCAGCATCATTCTCTTGGGGCTTCTGGCGAAATTTTCCGCGCGGTATCTGTCAGAACAGGAAATTCATGCCTATCTCGGAATTGTAGCAAGCCTCATTATTCTTGGCATCGGTCTCTGGATGCTGCGGCAGAGGTGGATCTGCCTGAAGGACCCTGCACGTGCCCACGACCATTTTCACCTGTTCGGTCACAGCCACAGTCACCATGGCCCCAATCACAACCACGATCATGGACATGATCACCCCCATGACCATTCGCACACCCATGATGCCCCGGACCATGTCCATGACCACGACCACGACCATGGGGATGCACACGGTCATTCCCACGATCATCACTCCCACGACCATCACCACGCTGCCGGCGACAAGCCCCTCGGTCCGGTGGGGCTGATTTTGCTGGGTATATCCGGCGGGATCGTCCCCTGCCCGGCGGCGCTGGCTATTCTACTCGCATCGGTTTCCGTCGGACAGCTTGGAAGAGGTCTTGCCATGGTCCTTGTCTTCAGTCTCGGCCTTGCCGTCTGCCTCGTTGCCATAGGGCTTGCGGTGGTCAATGGCGTGAAGGCGACAAAGCGCTTCCTGGATACTGAACGATATGCGCCGAAGATCGCGTTTGCAAGTGCTGTCATCGTTACCCTCATCGGCATTGTCACCATGTATACGTCGATCACGCATTTCAGGCAGCTATGAAATATTTCACCGTTCTTTTCATAAGCGCTCTCCTCTTAGCTCCGCACGCGGTTTGGGCCCACCCTGAGACCGGCCTGCTCCCCGACGCCATTGCCGAGACCGAATACAAGATCGTTCTGGAGATCAACCCCAAGGATATCGCGACCAGAACCAAACTCGGGATGGTGTTATGCCGGAAAAACAAGCTCAATGAGGCGGAACAGCAGATTGCCGAGGCATTGAGGTTGGCTCCGAAGGATTTCGATGCCCATGATGTCATGGGACTTATCAGGCTGAAGGGGAAAAAACCGGCCGAGGCCATTGTCTGGTTTCAGAAAGCCATCGCCATAAAAAGCGAAGATACTATGGTGCATCACAGTCTCGGTCTTGCGTTCGAGCAGACCGGGCTGTACCGGGAGGCCGAGGCGTCCTACCGTCGGGGGCTGGAGGTCAACGACAGGCTGCTCCGCAAGGGAGCCAACAGGGAGAAGGAGACGGAGCGGAAGGCTACGCTTCTTTCGGCACTACAGGGTGTCCAGGCCAGGTTGAAAACATCGCGAGGGGGGATATGACCATGCACGCAACCGTGCGGCAGATGCTGCTTGCCGTTGTTACCGTAGTTCTCATCACACTGTCCGGAGAGTGCCGGGCGGCAATGCGGGAAATAGGCATGGCAACCATCACAAAGGACACCACCTGGGAGGGTGATATTGTTATTACCGGTGATGTCCATGTTCCGGTGGGTAGTACCCTCACCATTGCTCCGGGGACGACGGTAAGGTTTAAAAAGATAGCACCTGTCGGCGACCGGAACCTCTTCGGGGTCGAATCTCCCTATTACCCCCAGGCCGAGATCATTGTCACGGGCAGGCTCATCGCCAAGGGGACGGCCGAGAAACCGATTCTCTTCACGTCAGCAGAAGCTAACCCCCAGCCTGCCGACTGGGGGTCCCTCAATTTCCTGGGGAGTAAAGGGAACGTGGTCGAACACTGCCGGGTTGAATATGCCTATAACGGTGTCCATTCCCACGGCGGACAGGTTCTCATCAAAGATGACACCTTCGTGAAAAACGCCGTCGCCATCAGCGTCAAGAAAGAAGACGAGGCGGTCGGAACTCCCGGCTTCGGCATCCCTGCGGACATCACGGTCACCGGCAATCTCATCGAGGACAACAAGGGTGGCATCAACGTTCGCATCTCAAAGGCGGTCATCACCCGCAACACTATCCGCGGCAACAAGTTCTTCGGCATTTGGCTCAAGGGAAAGTGCGAGGGGGAGATCAGCCGCAACGAAATTACCGCCAACCAGAAGGGAATCTTCTTCTACAAGGCCGGGGGGATGACCATCAAGGATAACAACATCTTCGGCAACATTGACTACAACCTCGCCATCGCCGACGAGCAGGGGACGGATATCCCTGCTGCCGGCAACTGGTTCGGTATGACGGACCGGTCGAAGATCGAGGAGTTAATCTTCGACGGCAAGGCAGACCCGTCTATTGCCCGGATCATTGTCGCGCCGTTCCTGGCGGAGCGTGTCGGGGATGCGGGGAGGTAGGAGTTACGCATGTCCACCATACACCGCAACCCCAATGTCATGTGGCGCGAGGAAGATGATGCCCTTGCCGAAGCGAGCGACGCCCTTGCCCGCGGCGAGGATGCCGGCGAGATCGGTACCGCGGTGCTCTTTTCCGGCGGCACCATGCTGTCGGTCAATTACCTCGGTATGGAAATTTGGAAACTGTGTGACAACCGGACTGTCGACGGGATCGTGGCCGCACTGCTGGAGCAGTTTGAGGTGGAAGAAGACGTGCTTCGTGCCGATGTTCGTGCATTTCTCGACGAACTGGCCGTGAAAGGTTTCATCGTCTATGCAGAATGATACCATGCCCCAGCTGCAGGCACCCCTTACCATCAATTGGGCCATCAACAACAGCTGCAATTTTGCCTGTAGCCACTGCTACAGCCGCGAGGACACCCACGAGGAACTGCCGCAGGATGTGCTCTACGCGTGCTTGGAAAAGGTTGCCAAGGCAGGGGTCTTTTCTATCAACTTCGGTGGCGGCGAACCGCTGCTCCACCCCCATCTTTTGGAGATTGCCGCGTTTGCCAGCGGACTGGGGCTGCGCGTTTCCATGAACAGCAACGGCTGGCTGCTTGACCGCGACAAGGCGATCGCCCTCAAAACGGCTGGCTTTACCAAGGTCGGGATCAGCATCGACAGCCACGTCGCTGCCGTTCACGACACCTTCCGCGGCGTCGCCGGAAGCCACGGCCGTGCTCTTGCCGCACTTGGCCATCTTCAGGCGGTGGGCATCGCCACCTCCATTTCCACGGTTATCTGCCGCATCAACAGCACGGCCATCGATGAACTCGTGGCGATGGCCCTCACGCATGGGGCGGGACAGCTCAATTTCCACAACTTCAAGTGCTCCGGACTTGGTCTGGCCAACAAGGACGATCTGGACCTGACTGCCGAAGAGTGGAAAGAGTTCTACCGTCATGCCATCGTTGCGAAAAAGAGCGTGAAGGGGCTCGATATCTCCCTCGATGACCCGATCATCGCACTGCTCGGCGAGCGGAACGTGGGAAGTCTCGTCAAGGGGAGCGTCTGCGGCAAGCTTTCGCTCAACATCAAGGCCAACGGCGATATGACCCCCTGCGGTTTTATTCCGATCGTCATCGGCAACATCGTCCAGGATGACCTCCGGCAAGTCTGGAAGGATTCGGCTGTGCTGGAGAAGATGCGCAACAAGCAACCGACCGGCAAATGCAGCGGTTGCAGCAAGTACGAAGATTGCCTGGGGGGGTGTACCGCACGGGCACTGGCCCTGACCGGCGACATGAACAGCCCCGACCCCCACTGCTGGGGAGACGACGAACCATCCCGGTGACGCCCTGCGGCCCGCCTTCCAAGGCAAGAGCCGCAGCAGTTCATCACCGAGGAACATCAGTATGGAACTGGCAACACCGATCACCATCTACTGGGACCTGGCTCCCGATGCTCCCCGCAGCGATTACCTCCTGCGGATAGCTGCCGACATCGCCGCATGCCGTCCGCTCATGCTCCAGCTGTACGACCCGTCACCCCGGCCCGGTGAGGCGCTGCATGCAGTTCTGGAGCAGTTCAGGGGGATGCCGGTCGCCGTTTCACTCACCATGACTCCCGACTCGTTTTCGCACCTCGGCGGCAGCGCCGTCGGAGAGCTCGGCGTCAAGGAGGTCCTTCTGGCCATCGACACCCCTGACGTGCTGGGGAACCTGGCTGGTCGGGTCTCCCTCGGAGTATCCTGGTCGGTGACCCGTGACAACTGGCGCCTGCTCCCGGGCACTGTTGCGACCTGCCGTGCGCGCGGATTCCACCGGCTGGTGCTGCCGATGCAGCGTCTGTACAACGGTGAGGCGCCCTTCCTCCTTTCGCGGGACGAACAGGGGGAACTTGAGAGAGAACTTGCGGCTTCCGGTGGCACGGAGGGAATCAATCTCACCATTCACGACCCCTTTCTCTGGCGCTCCTTCAATCCGGGGGTGCCGTTTCCCCAGGGGGGATGTCAGGCGGCCAATACCATGATCGCCATTTCGCCGGATGGTGGCGTCTACCCCTGTCCGTCCCTGCCGGTCCGTCTGGGCAAGATCGGCGCAAGATCATTGAAGGAGATCATCGCTTCGTCGGAAAAAAGGGAGTTCAGGCGCAGGCTCCTGCTCGACCCCGAAGGATGCCGGGACTGCAGGGAACTGGCTGAATGCCGGGGTGGCTGTCGGGGGAGGGCATACGTCATGCATGGAACTCTCGACGGCATAGATGAAGCGTGCAGATGAATATTACATTGATGCATCACAACAGGAACCTCAACATGCGGATACTTCCAATGATCAGACTCGTTATCTTCCTGGCCGTGCTGCTGGTCGTCGCCGGTTGCAAGACCGAAGGGAAACGCCCGGTCGTCAAGATCGGCTACATGCTCTGCAACAGCGAGCAGGAGACGACCCAGCGGTTTCTCCCCCTGACCCGCTACCTGTCGGACAAGGTGGGGGTCGATTTCGTGATGGTACCGGTGGATACCCTCGACTTCGAAAAGCGCTTCAAGGCGGGCGAGTTCACCTTTACCCACACAAACTCGCTCCTCTACATTGTCCTTCGCGAAAACGAGGGAGTACAGATCGTCGCTTCCGAAAAGCGGGGTAAGTTCGGCGCCCGTACCGCCGGTGCCATTATCGCCCGGAAGGGGAGCGGCATTGAAAAGCTGGCCGACATCCGGGGGAAACGGCTGGCGTTCGGCCCGATGCTCGCGCCGACCGGATATCTTGCCGAGTATGACCTGATGCTCGCCGCGGGGATCAATCCGGAGCACGACCTGGCGTTCTACTCGATTCCGCCGGGTTCCTACAAGCACGAAAAGCTGATCTACGGGGTCCTCTACGGCAAGTACGACGTGGCTGCAGCACCTGTTCTCGACCTGGAGACCATGGCGCGGGAGGGGAAGATAACCCCCGATGATTTTGTCGTCCTTGCCCAGAGCAAGCCGATACCCTACTGCACCTTTGCCGTGGCCAAGGGGACCGACCCCGCGCTGGTGAAGAAGGTGAAGGAGGCGCTTCTTGCCTTGAAGTCGGCGGACACCGCCGAGGTTGACGGTGAACGGCTGAAGGTAATGAAGGCGGCCTGGATCGACGGTTACGAAGAACTTCCCGACAGCGACTATGATCCGATCCGGGAGATGGCGAAGCGGGTGAACATGCCGCCGTATCAGAAATATTGACCTGAACCTGTGAGGGGTGAGCGCCCCGTTACGCTCAGAGTCCCCTCACGTCGCCGCTGTACGGCTCATTGAGTGCCGGCCGATCAACTCACCCTGAAGGGTTCGAACATGATCGTCCGTCTTTGCTCAATTTCGTCTACAGCGGCTGACACTCGGGCACATTCGCTCCACGGGACACTCCCCCCTCACAGACTAACTACTGAGATGCTATGTTCAAAGACACCTTCGACAAACTATGCTGGGCATGCCTGGCGCTCGTCCTTATCGCCCTTCTCGTCCTTCTCGGCATGAAAGCCGGCTCGGGAGAAGGGAAAGCCGCCTCCGGCCTCGACAAGGCAGTGGAGCGAGAGATGGCCTACCACGCCCGCGTGGAACTCATTGCCAAGCTCTACGGGCCGGTTGAAGGGTTGCGCAAGGAGGGGAAAAACCAGGAAGCCCTTCTGAAGCTGGACGAACTCATCCGCAAGTATCCTGGCGAGGCCCATGGTCATATCCTCCAGGGGGAAATACTCCGGGAGATGGGGGCGCTGGACGAGGCAGTGACATCCTACGTGGCCGGTGTCAAGCTGAATGGCGATTACCTGGACGACAAAAGCCCCCTGTCACGGCGAGGCGACATCCAGCGGCTCGTGGATGAGGGGCTGAAGAACATCGGTACACGGGCTGCGGCCAATCCGGGTAACCGGACCATTGCCGCTTCGCTGCAAAAGGTCAACTATCTCAGGAGCCGGCTGGCAGGGGGGTGCGAGTAGATGATGCGCGACCGGCATTTCTGGCTAGTGGTTGCTGCGGGGGTGCTTCTCGGGGGGCTCGGCGTGCTCCTGGCGGTGTGGGGGAACCCGGAGAATTCGGGGATCTGTGTTTCCTGCTTCATCGAAAACAGTGCAGGGGCACTCGGTTTCCATGATAATTCCCGCATGCAGTACCTGCGTCCCGAGTTGATCGGTTTCGTCCTCGGTTCGGCGGCGAGCGCCATCCTGTTTCGCGAATTTCGCTCCCGCGGCGGCAGCGCGCCCCTGCCGCGGCTTTTTGCCGGTATCTTTATGATGGTCGGCTGTGCGGTATTTATCGGCTGTCCCATCAAGCTCTTTCTCCGCCTGACCGCCGGCGATCTGACCGCCCTGGCTGGTGTGGCCGGTCTGGTGGCCGGTGTCTGGGCAGGGGTGCGAAGCCTTGCCAACGGCGTGGAGCCCGGACCTCCCGAACAAAAGGGGAGGGGGGAAGGACTCCTTGTCCCCGTCGGGTTCATCGTTATGCTGGCGTTCCTTTTCGTCCAGCCCGGATTTCTCCTCTTCTCGGGGCGGGGGAGCGCGGCCCAGCATGCTCCCCTGCTCATCTCCCTTGCAGCGGGATTGTCCCTTGGCGTTGCCGCGCAACGCAGCCGTTTCTGTATTACCGGCAGCATCCGCGACATCATGCTCATGGGGCGTAGGTCCTACATGCTCTGGGGATTCATGGCCTTCCTCGTCGCAGCGGCCGGGTTCAACCTTGCAAGTGGAAGGTTCAATCCGGGGTACTACGGCCAACCCGGCGCGCACCTCGATGCCCTCTGGAGTTTTCTCGGCATGGGACTAACTGGTTGGATTTCCGTACTCATCGGGGGGTGCCCGTTCCGGCAGTTGATCAAGGCTGGCGAGGGGGATGGGGACGCAGGTCTCGTGGTGGTCGGGATGTTCATCGGCGGGGCACTCGTTCAGTCCTGGGGGGTTGCGGCGACGGCGGCAGGGGTTCCCCTTTCGGGGAAGATTGCGGTACTTGCCGGGTTCGCCTTTGTCCTGGCCGGTTGCCTTTTGTTCCGCGAACGGAGTGCGTGAAATCGTCTAATAATTCGGTCGGTCGTTGGTTCTTTCCCAAATGGGTCTCCCTCCACGTGCTCTGATCTGGGAGCCTCCTCTTAATCCACGTTTTTCATCTTCAGCAAACAGCATATTTGTTTTGCCACGTCAACGTCTTCCAAATGAGTAGACACGATTTCTCTTTTTTGCGTAATACATACGCATAATAGCGGTTTAAAAATATTAATAATGTGGGTGGACATGTGAAAATGTTCACTAAGCTGCGGTATTTCAGTGAAATTATTGCTGCGAATGGCGTTGTATGTGTTGTCGCACATTAAAATTACACGGAAATTCAGCAATAACGCTACATAAATATTAGATAGCTTGCTTAATTTGTAAATTATAATTTTTCTAAATGTGGTTAGAGAGTTAGTCCCTCCTGCCAGTAATGAGTGCTTGTTGATGTAACGACATCCGAATGGCACTAAAAATGCTTTTGCTTAACCGGGTCAGAATATTTTCTTGGAATAGCTGCAGTAAGTTCATGGAGTACGCGAGACGGTCATGATGAAGAAGCTGTTGCAAGCACCACTTATATATTTTTTTATCATGCTCTATCTGGCCGTGGGTGTGCTGGGTACGGAGGTTGACTACTTCGCGCCCTTTGTAGATCCTAGCACTTCCGCACATACCTGTAAGCATGTCAACCTTGTTCAAAACGATGCTGATATTGACGATGTACACTCCTACGGGGGGATTTCCGGTAATTCCCACGATCCGGCTGCTAAAAAAATTTCTTTCGCTGTTGCCGGCCTTCCCCATCCATTTTTCCTCCATGCACCCTCTTTTACAACAACGATAGTTACCCGGCAACATCTTGCCTATCTATCTGACCCGCGCATAAACCTCCTTGCCTCACGTGCACCCCCAGCCTGATTCCCTTGTAGTACCCCACTCTTAAGCAATTCAGTAACACCGTCTGTCATGTGCCATTCGCGGTGTCTGACAGTTCAGGCTCATGTCTCCTTCGCTGGAAGAGGACCTGTAGCCGATGATTTTTCAGTACGCATTTACCGTTAGCAACGTACGACAACTGCCGGTGATCAGGCGGGGAGGGACCACCTCCGCAGCCTTCTGCGCGGCATGATAACGAACAGGGGAACATATCAATGGCAATGAATCAGCATTCGGCGTTCGTCATGAAAGACCAGAATACTTCGATTATCGAAGATACCTACCTGCTTGCGGCACTATTGACCTTCGATCCCAGCATCAAGTACTACCCGATGCGGGATAGCAGCGGTCGTGTGTCATTTGAAGTCTATGGAAAGATATCGGACCAGATGCGGCGGTTCTACGATGGAGAGCCTGCCCCGGTCAGCAGCTATATAAGTAATCTGAAAGCGCTGAGATCGGCGATCTTTGCGTTGAAGAGCACGTTCAGAAGATAGACAGTGGTCTCCCTGCCCGTCGCTGCGGACGGGCAGGGAGACACGTTGTGCCAACACTGAATACTCTCCTGCCCCGACAAATGGGTGGGCTGTCAGTAATAGAGAAAAACACTAACTCTTCAGAGGGAAGGACCTGATATGGGAAAAGCGATGGCGAAAAAAATTAGGGGGATGAATCTGTGGGTCAAGGTAGGGCTGGTAGTAATGGCGACCTTGCTGGCAACCATAGTCATGTACCAGGAAAAACCGGTAAAGGCCGCGTCGGGAGACGTCATCCTGCTCTGGGACACCGCCAACGGTGCCGTGCCCGCGGGATGGACCAGCATCTCCAGCGTAGCCGGTGATGCGTTTTACGGAGTCTTTCCCCGTGCCGCCGCATCCTACGGTGCCGCGACGGCAGGGTCGGACACCCATACACATACCATGACGTTCTCATCGGCCGGAGCTGGCGCAACAGGCACATACGCTCCGGGTGGTACAGCGGCTGCGGCGGTTGCCCACACACACACCTGGCCGTCTCCAACCGTGACCACGGTGGATCATAAACCCCCCTTCAAGAACCTGGTGTTCATTAAAGCATCCAACCCTACACAGATACCTGCGAACGCCATTGCCATATTCGACACTACAACCCTCCCCGCCGGCTGGACCCAGTACGCGGCACTCAATGGTAACTACCTGCGTGGCTTCAGCGACAATGCAACGGGAGGGGCGGCGACCCACAACCATGACACCGGAGCGGTGACAACCAGCGCGGTATCCGGGACGGTAAGCACCAATGCCGGGGCTACTAACCGTGCGTCCGCTACCCACACCCACACGCTTGCCGCACAAACCGCCGCCTTTACGGCCGACAACAACGCGCCTCCCTACGTCCAGGTGGTTTTTGCCTACAACAGTTCCGGCGCCAGCACGCCCATCCCGGTTGGCTTGATCGCCATGTTCGATACGACCCCGACAGGAGGGTGGACCGTTATCTCCAATGCAGCGCCGTATACGAATAACCTGTTGCTGGGTACGGCAACGACCCCTGGCACGACCGGCGGCAGCGCCACGTTCAACCATGGTGGCACCGAAGTGTATGCTACATCAGGAGCAGCTACTGGAAATTATGCCTCAGCTACTGGCACCGCCGGTGGTTCAGCGAGCGCCCATACCCATGCCAATGTCACCTACACGGTTTCCTCGGTAAGCTCCTATCCTGTGTACCGCGATGTCATCCTTGCGAAGCGAACGGTCACGCCCCCGACCATATCGACGCCGCTCAATCCGAGCAGCGGCAACCAGGGTACCACCCTGAACGTCGTCATCACCGGCACCAACTTTCAGAGCGGTGCAACGGCGAGCTTCAGCGGTAGCGGCATAACGGTCAATTCCACGACGTTCAACACTTCAACCCAGCTGACCGTGAACATAAGCATCGGCCCGGCTGCTACTACCGGTGCGGGTAACGTGACGGTCACCAACCCTGATGGGGGGAATGCCATCAGTACTGGCGCCTTCACGGTCAACGCGGCGCCGACACCGACGGTAACTTCAACATCGCCAAACAGCATGACACAAGGCGCAGGGCCGACCACGGTGACCATCACCGGCACAAACTTCCTGAACGGCGCCACGGTGGCATTCAGTGGTACGGGGATAACACTGGGGGCGGTAACGTATGTTAACGCCACCACCTTGACTGTGCCGGTAACAGTCGCAGCGGGAGCCACAACAGGGGCGCGCAACGTGACGGTCACCCTTCCCGGCGGCCAAACCGGGACTGGCACAGGGGTCTTCACGGTCAATGCCCCCGCTCCGCCAACGGTTACGTCTACATCGCCTAACACCATGTCCCAGGGAACAGGACCAACGACGGTTACCATCACCGGCACCAATTTTACCGGAGCCACGGCGGTCAGCTTCAATGATGCCAACATAGCACTTGGCGCCTTCACTGTCGTCAATGCAACGACGATCACGGTTCCGGTTACCGTTCTTCCTGCAACTACGACCGGTGCCAAAAACGTGTCCGTGACGACTCCTGGCGGCACCGCCACCGGCACGGGGGTCTTCACCGTCACGGCAGGGACCTGCACGGCGAACGCACCGACCGTGACCCTAAGCGCCAATGCGAACGTTCAGCCTGGTCAGCAGGCGGTCTATACGCTATCCGTCACGAACAACGACAGTGCGTTCTGCGGCAGCACCACCTTCACTATCGCTATTGGCACGGAAACGGGGAACACGGCAAGCTTCGTTCTCCCGTCCGTTCTGGGGAGCGCTACCACCGGCGCACTTGCTCCGGGAGCGACATATAACACCACCCTAACGGTAAAAGCCCAGGCGGCAGCTGTTGGCGGCAACAACCTCACGTCGACTGTCAACGTGAGTGGCTCGGGGCATACCACCCAGTCCGACAGTGCGACGACCTTCATTGCGACGGCCTGGGCCAACAATGCACTCCTCCACAACAGCACCAACGCGACCAACAGTTCCAAGAGCGCTTCATACTGGAGCGCCAACGGCGGCTGGGGAATCCCTGGCGCCAAGTACGGTGCCTTCGACTGCACCACCTGCCACATTCCGGGATCGTCCAACATCTCCCGGATCAGAGTGACGCTCACTCCGCCGGATGCTACCACGTTCCCCGGCAGCGCGGTGCTGTTCCAGTCAAAGACGACGATCAATGATGGGACGAACCCGAGCTTCGGGGTCTATTCGGCGGCAATAACCAGTTCCACCAAGATTTGCGAGGTGTGCCACTCCCAGACCAACTACCACCGACAGAACATGTCTGCGGCCGTCAGCCACGAGAACAAGGCGCAGCAGGTGGATTGCATCGTCTGCCATCCGCATGACCAGGGGTTCAAGGCCATCGGTGGCTGTACTGTTTGCCACAAGTTCGTTCAACGCAACAAGCGGGCTCCCGTCATGGGCTTTTTCAGCAGCGGCAATTCTCACCATATCCAAGGTGCCGGCGTGGCGGACCAGAACTGTTACCAGTGCCACTGGGAAGCGAACAGCGACGGCACGGTCAACGTCAACTATCACGATATGAGAATATCGGGTGCACCGGTCAATCTGGCCGTTTACCAGAGCGGTGCACGCCCCGTGGTGCGCAACACGACGACATTCGTACCATATTCCGCCACCGGCACACGCCATGATATGCAGAAACTCAACGCAGTCTGCCTCGGCTGCCATAGTGCGGCGAGCGCCACAGCCCAGCCATTCGGCGATGGGAAAACCCCCCAGCAGTACGCGTGGGACGGCAAAAGCATCGACGAGCGGTATTCCCAGACAGCCGGCGTGAAATGGGGCAAGTACTCCAGCTCCGGGACCAACGCCCATAACGTCAATGCCAAGGATACGGTGATAAAGGCGTTCTCAGCCCATGGCAACTCTGCGCTCAACAAGCGTGGCTGGGACACTACCAATGGTACGGACGGTCCAATAACCAACACGGGCGGGTCCGTGAACGTCCTTTGCTATGACTGCCACAACTCCCACGGTTCGACGGTCAAAGGGATCACCAGCAACTATTCCAGCGCCACGGGGCGCAACCATGGCGCGCTTCTGAAGGACACGGACAACGGTATCGGCGGCTACACCGCCAATTACCAGCCCTCGTCCGATTCCACCACTGCCAACGCCAAATACAATCCGGGCGCGGGACTCTGCTTCGACTGCCACCTGAACTCCACCGCCGGCGCGACACTGCCGTGGGGATATAGCGGTACATTTGGCGCATCGCAGCGCATCATGGGGTACTGGGATTCTCCGTATTTCAAAACCCCGACCGTTGCCGGCGATTATTTCGGCCCCGCCCAGAGGTTTGCCTATAAAGCCACCGTAGTTGCAAACAAGGGTGGCCATTTCGGCGCCTCATCGGTGCTGGACAACCCTCCCGACGCCCAGCACCAGATCAACGGGCTCTGCACGCCGTGCCACGACCCGCACGGTGTCAGTCCGACCCTCAACCAGGCGTACTCGGTACCGTTGCTGAAAGGGACCTGGATGACCTCTCCCTACAAGGAGGACGCCACTCCGGTGAATACCAATGAGTCGCGTGGCGGGACGAACCATGGCGGTTCAAACACAACGCGGCCAAACCAGCAGAATGTGAGCAGTACACCACGGTACCATATCGACCAGAACACCTTCGGCGGCTCCACCACCGCAAACGAGGTCAACTTCGGGACCGCGCAAACCGCCACGAAATGGAACCTCGCCGATACCACGAACCGGATTAAGGAGACGGACACCCAGTTTGGCGGTCTCTGCCTCAACTGCCACAGCAAGACGCTACTGGCACCCAAGGCGGGCCAGAACGTGGCGCCGGACGCCTGGAAATCGCGGTCCAGAATTCATGGCACGGTAAAGGGATGGGCAACGACATCCACGGCGGCGGATGGCAATGCGAACAACAAGGTTCACTCCTATACCTGTTCCAAGTGCCATGCCCCCCACAACTACCGGTTGCCCCGCCTCATGGCCGTCAACTGTCTCAACTTCGAGCACCGGGGGCAAAAGGGGACCACTGGCATAGTTGGTGTAGCGACTGTTGCCGGTGTCGTAAGTTCAACCGGCTACGCCAGCCCGACCGATGATGGTTTTCATGAAGTAACAACCGGCCAGTGCGGGAAAGGGCGGGGCCGGTTCCCGATCGGTGGCGGGTACTACAGTCCGCTGCCGCCATCCAACCCACGCCAGTCGGCCCAGAATCCGGGACAGTGGTGGTGGGGCAATACATCTACCGGGGCGTTCAACAGCTGCCATGACAACGCCAACACAATAGATACCACCTATCCCATGAAGCAGCGCTGGAACTCAAAAACACCATGGTAAGGTGACTTGAAGAGAGACGAGGTCCAACTCTTGCACAAACGGCAAGTGAGTGCGGAAAGGAGATGAAACGATGAAAAAGCAGACCTACACGAAACCGAAGGTGGTTGGTTCAGCGAATGTGCATCCCTGCTAAATAAGGTGCACCATGTTGTGTCGTAATTCAAAGAGGTGGGGCCTGAAGGCTCCACCTCTTGTTATTTGGTTAACTTGTAATGCACTTCCGTTTGTAAACCTGATGTGCATGAACCAATACGAAAAAGGCCGGGGGAATAATCCCCGGCCTTTTTCGTCCTTGGCAAGTTGCGGTTAAATTTTCACCAGTTCGTACTTCCGTGTTCCCAGGCCGATTGTTTCGCCGTGCTCCAGCTGAATCTCCCAGTCGATGTCGGGGTGGACGCCGCGGAACTTGTCTCCCCCCGGCTCAAGGCCGCTGGTGAGGGCCGTGTCCGGGTTGCCGCGTGCGGCGTTGACCAGGTCGGCACAGGCTTGGTCGAGGGCCACCGGGTCGGTGGAGGCGCAGATGCCGATGTCGTTGACGATGGGGGCGTCGGCGTGACCGTAACAGTCGCAGGCGGGGGATACCTGGGTGATGAAGTTTATGAACAGGGACTTGTGCTCCTTCCCCCGGACTGCCCCCATGGCGAACTCGCTCATCTTCTTCATGACCAGAGGAGCGGCCTCGTTCCACTGGATGTTGATTGCCTTAACCTGGCAGGTGGTGATGCAGCGGCCGCAGCCGGTGCACTTTTCCGCGTCGATTCGGGCCTTTCCCTCGATGATGGCGATGGCGTCGTGGACGCAGGCCTTGAGGCAGAGGGCGCAGCCGGTGCAGAACTTTTCCGCTACCTTGGGGGCCACGTTGGAGTGCTGAGTCAGTTTTCCCTGCCGGCTGGCGCATCCCATGCCGAGATTCTTCAGCACGCCGCCGAACCCGGTCAGTTCGTGGCACTTGAAGTGAGAGACTGCCACGAGGGCGTCCGCCTCCACGATCTCCGCTCCGATTTCAACGGTCTGGAGCAATTCTCCGGGGATGGAGACCTTAACTGCCGTGTGGCCGCGCAGCCCATCACTCATGATGAGGGGGGCACCGACCACCGCATAGGCAAAACCGTTTTCGATGGCGCAGGTGAGGGCTGAAACCGCCTCTTTCCGTTCCCCCGGATAAAGGGTGGATGAATCGGTCAGGAAAGGGCTGGCGCCGCAGTTATTGATCTCCTCCACCACTCGCCGGACGAATATGGGGCGGACGAAGGCATGGTTTCCCCGCTCGCCGAAATGGACCTTGACCGCCACCAGGTCGCCGGGGGCGACCCGCTCCCTGATACCGCACTCCTGCATGAGCCGGCCGATCTTGCTGAACAGATTTTCCTTGTGGCCGGCGCGCATATCGGCGAAATAAACGTTGCTTGACATGGCTGTTTCTCCTTGAAAGCCGGGATCGGGACCAGTGACCGATGTAAACTTTCCGATCGCGTTTCTCCGAACGCTACCACATACCGGCGCCGTTTTCAACGGGGCAGAGGCGTTCGCGGAGAAACTTTCTTTGCGGCGGGCGGAAAATGTGGTATCTACTTACATTAAGGACGATGAACGCTGACATGACGGGAGCGTCTATGGCTGCAACAGCGATTGAACGGGAACTCTGGATACTGGGGCTGGGCGACCGGCCGGAACGGGGCGAAATCGTGGGGCGCTATCTGGCGGTTGCCGGCTACGGCACCCGCGTTGCGGAGCTCAACGAACTGGCCAACGGAAGGCCGCTTGGGGTGGTCCTCGACCTGTCTCCCCATTCCACCGACGGTTGGGGAATCCTGCTTGCCATGAAGCACGATCCTGCAACCCGCGATATTCCGGTCCTTCCGGTGTTCCTCAGCGAGAAAGGAAGGGTCGGCGGGGTCTTTCCCGTATCGGGTTTCTTCACCCTCCCGGTGGAGGGTGATTATCTCGCCGAGCGGCTTGCGGTGCTTGGCCTCACCGAAGACGTGGAAGACTACGACCTGCAGGCTCTCCTCATCTCCCGCAAGGGTGAGGAAAAAGTTTCCAAGGCGATGGAGGCCCTCGGTTTCGAGGTGGTCAACGCCTACACCGGCAAGGAAGGAATGGCGCTCGCCACCACCGGCCGCCAGTACCTGATCTTTTGTACCCTCATGCTTCCCGACATGTCGGCCTTCGAGCTTATCGACCGCTACCGCCTCTATCCCCAGACCCGCAACATTCCCTTCTTCGTTCTCGTGAAGGACGGGATGAAGCAGGGAGAACGAGGAGCCATGAGTCGTCAGATCGAACACCTGGTCCGGAAGAAGGAACTTTCTCAGGAGGAGTTTCTTTCTTACCTTCGTCGGCGCGCCTGAAAAAGTTCTTGATAGTTCATGAGAAGAACCGGCCCCTTTCCCCTAGGGGAGCCGGTTTTTTTTATGTGGTTCGAAGGTCTGACACAACTCTCCCCACCAGATTGTGGCGGTGGGGTGGCTTCCTGTCGTGGGCTCCGGCCTCTTTATTGCTCTTGAGTTGCTATAATTTGATGCTATGGTACTTTTGTAATTAATACGGTTTAACAAAAAGCTTTGTGAATTGATGGGTTGTCATGTCAAAACATAGGCATCACAATAGGGCAGATTACGTAAAGAACTGTCAACTGCGTCTGGGGAATTGGTATTACTTGGCCAGAATCAAGAATATCTCTTCTGAGGGCGCTCTTGTGAATTTCTACGCTCCGCCCCCGGACCTTCACATTGGTGATTCTTGTGAAGTTAGCATGAGTATGGATGGGGATTCCCTTGGTGAATATTCTTGTGAAGTTGTACGGGTAGAGGCTTCAAATATTGCCTTAAAGTTTACCGGCGTGAATAAACTTAAAGCTGTTGTGCATTGAGTCCGTATAATCATGTAGGGACTGGAGGGTGTGCTATGCGAGAACACAGGCACCACTGCAGGGTCGATTGTGAAGAGAACTGTCGACTGTACCTGGAAGATTGGTATTACCCTGCCAAGGTCAAGAATATTTCTTATAGTGGTGCTCTTTTGAATATATCGGTCCCGCACACCGACATTCACGTTGGTGATAATTGCGAATTTAGAGTAGAGGTGAAACCTCTTCACGAATATTCCTGTAAAGTTGTACGGGTTGAGCCTTCCTCTATTGCCTTGACGTTCAACGAAATACGGAAACTTTAGGCTAGTGCAAACCCGTCATATCTTCACCGTCTTGTAGAGAAAATTCTTGATAGTTTGCGTAATAACAGCAAGTTATAATTCATAGGTACGATATAGGTACGAACAGGCAGAAAACCCCCTCTTTTTATCCCCCAGGATTTTCACTCATTCCTGACAATTCCTGACAATCTGATCGACCCGCCAGGAACGAAAAAAGCGACCACTTTCCCAAGAGTGAGCCGGCTTTTTTTGTTTTCATCCTTGTACTTCCTTGACTCGTATACAGAGGAAGAGTATTAAGACAATTTAAATATAAATATGTGCAAGGAGGGGAGAGGTAATGGGATTCTTGAATGCATTGTTCGGGAGAACAGGACCTGGTAAACTCGCAGCAGCAAAGAACGCTCTTGCGGCGAAACACATGTTTCTATCCCTCAGTGAAGAAGAGCAACGTATTATCTGTGCCAAGACAGCAGAATTACTTGTGGCCGGGGGTATCCCTCTGAGCCAATTACAGTCTTACGCGGAAACTATGCCCGAAGGTGCTTACTATGGAATGGTTGCTATGGCATTTTCTTGCTACGGGATGGATCCAAGCATGTCGAATTTGTTTCCTGGAGGTCGATGGAACTCTGTTGATAATCCGCTTGTGGCCTTAACCGGTGCAAGTGATGAAATCGTTCTAGCCATAAATGAAATCAAGAGAAAATACGGTGTTACCATAACAATCTCTACATGATGGATTCGGTAGTCTCGTCCTGAAACTCCGTCCACGTCGCTATTGCGTCGTCCCACGCTTCCCGCTGTGCCGCGAACAAGTCCTGTTCCCTCTTCAACTGGTCGGGGTCCGTCCGACTCAGTATCGGTGTCCTGGCTTCCGCGTAAGCTTCGTAGAAGCTCTCCATCATTGCCGCTTCGTGGTCCCCTAGAAACGATTGGAGTTTCCCCGCTGCCTTCAGTTCCCGGAACATCTTCGGCGCTTTGTCCTTCATCGCCTGCTCGATCATCTGTAGTCGCTGCTCCTGATTGATTAGCATAGCCGGCCCCTCCTTTTCGTGAGGACGCTCCAAGTGTACCACAAGAAAAGGGGCATGGTTTCCCATACCCCTCTTGGCTCTCTCTTCCCCTGTGTTTCAATCTTGGCCTTCGCTTTTTTTACAATGTCAGAAAACTCACTGCGGTAGTTCCTGCCCTATTCCTCGCTTGTAGATTTCTGCAACTTGAACGAATTGAGCCATGCGTCTACTGACTCTTGGGTGTAACGAACCTTTGACTTGATCTTGATGTAGCTGGGACCGCCTCCGGTGTGTCTCCATTGCTGGAGGGTAGACCGCTTGATTTCCAGCCCCAGGTTATGCAGGTATGCGGATACTTCGTGGTCGGTCATGTAGATGGTCATTTCCGGACAAGTCCTTTCGCCCGTAATTCAATATATGCGTCTTCGAGGATTTCAAGAAGCCCCTGCTGTTCGGGAAGTTCGAGGGTGATCTTGTTCTCCGTCATGGTGTGCAGTGCCAGTGATACGAAGGCAAGCTTTTTCATAACCCCTCCTGTCATTTGGAAGATTCAAGACAGCGGCAAAGTCGGTCTTTTTGGGTTTCCAGGGACTCAGAAACAAAGCCCAATGTGTGACCGAGCTCGTAAAGCAATTCCGATACCTCAAGTGACTGTTCCGGTTTCATGTCTATGCCCTGACCTGAAAGCTCTGAAAACATGACTGCGCTGCTACCGCACCGATCAGAAAGCGCCCCTAGAAGCAGATGCGCCCTTTCCATCGTGTCCCCGATTGATTTTAAAGCCATTCCGTAACGCTGAATTGTCTGCATGATGATACCCTCCAGAATTGAATTTAATATGTTGCCGTTATATCCCTTTCAATAAACCCATGTCAAGCTTTTTATTTAATAATATCAAATAGTTATGTTCATAATTATTATGAACACCTGACTTAGGGAATGCAGGGGCATTGCGGGAAACGAGTACAAAAAAGGGGGTCGCTATTCACGACGCCCCCGGTGGTCTTGATGAATCGTTGAAGTATAATTCTGAACACTCGAACAGAGAAGGTTGGGAGTTTTCCGACATATACGCGCGCGCGTACTGCTTTGAAAACTACCTTGACGAAATCCAGGATGTCAGGCTTTGTCAGGAAAATCTTAGGATTTCTTAGGGAGCAAGACCCCGAAACCCAGCTTTTCATGCAGCTTGGCGATTCTCTCGAACAGTTGTTCCTCGGTCAAATTGTCAAAGTTGTTCATCTCAACAACATCGGTGAACATCTTGTTGTGTTTGCCGATCAGCTCCAATGCTCTGTTTGCCCCGGAAGAATCGAATCGGAACTCTCCTGTCTCTACCCATTCACCGCCTTCCTTTTTCAATACAGGGACCGCCTGCATGCAGCGTTCAACGACTTTCTGAAGGTTGGTGAGCACGTAATTGGCATCAAGCTTGACTTCCTCGATGCGCTCCTTCTTCGCTTCGTTGATTGCGGCCATGATGTAAGGTTTTGACAAGTTTTCTTCAGCTATCTGTCGTGCCGTCTTTGCACTGTACCCCGCACGGATAGCGGCCTGAGTTGCGTTCAGGTCCTTCAGATACTCTACGACGAATAACTCCTGTTTAGGGGTCATTTCACACCTCCACTATTTTGACGAGAGGCCAAGAACCGAGTTTGTAACCGATTGCGCCAAGCCTGTAGCAACCTCGGCGAATTTGGCAGAAGCATTGATCTCGATAGTTCCCTGACCGAGCATGGCCTGAACTGCGGTGCTGTAACGGCCCAAAGCCTCGGTGATCTCCAGGCGGTTCTTTTCGTGCCATGCCGCGTCCTCTTTCCCGACAATCCCTGCATTGGCATTGAGCACGTCCGCCCTCGCTCCGACAATCCTCACCACGGCGTCAAGCTTGGAAAGCTCCTGCTGCACTTGGATTCTGAACTTCTCCAGAATGCCGTTAAGCTGCGTCATGTAGAGCTCCCGGAAGGTGATCGCGTATTTGTGGGCAAAGTCCATATGCGCCACTTCCACAGAGGCCCCCTGCTGAAGCGCAAACTGAAGGTTGGTCGTTGCCCACTGCGTCATGAGCTTGTCAATTTCCCGATTTAAATTCTCCCTGTCGAACTGGTCTTTCTGGATAAGGTCGGCAATCAGGGCGTTAGTCTGGCCAGTGGCGTACTTAAACCCACGTGCGGAAGTCTGCGCCTTAATCAGATCAATACTGTCGTTCAACGCTTTCTGTCGCCGTTCTTTGTCTTCATTGAAGATACTGTCCTGAAACTCCTGCGACGGCATCCCCATGGAAGAAATATAGGACATGAGGGTTGCCTGAATGGTATCCAGTTGGGTTGATTCCCAGACGTGCTTTTTGTACTTCGCCAGATCATCAGCACGGGGAGCTTCGGGGAACATGTCCGGCTTGATGCTGTTGACCTTTGACATAACTTCATCCACGGTAGGCAAGGAGTTAATGTCGATCGGCTCGTAGTGGCCGGGGGTGTGAATATCGCCAGGGTCTTTATACTCCACCTTGTTGTAAACTTGCGCCCTGGCTGCCGATTCGAGCCGGTTCAGTGCTGCGAGCGCTTCCCCCTTCAGTTCCGAGAAAGCTGTATTATTCGATTGCCAGATTGACGATGTATCGGCCATGACGGGCCTCCTTTATTGAATGTTGGTATCCATAGCCGGCAGGCCGTTACTGTTGCAATACTCATCGAAGCTTGGTGAGCCAGGCTTGAAGTGGTAATCCGCCATTTGGAAATGACTCCAAAACCGCTCAAGGGCTTCAACGGCGCGGTGGTGTTCCGGTCCTCGTGCTTCCTCCCTCGCCCTTTCCCACAAGGGGTTATCGGCAGGAGTCATGCGAAGCTGATTGAACGTCTTGCGGAATGCCTGTTCAGCGGTAACAGCCTGCACAGCCCCTTGCTTCCTCTGCCGTTCCAGGCGGATTGCTTTCAGCCGCGCTGTCAACGGCTCTGTAGCTTCTTGCCACGGATAAGAAACGATCTGTCGAAGTTGCACAATCGCGGTGCGATGCTCCGATAAATCACCGTCCGAAAAATCCCCCAATGCCCAACCTGCCAGCACGAGAGGAAGCTGTTCTTCGAGTTTGGCCAACCCTTCAATGCTTTCCTTGTGGTGAGCTTCGAGCTTCCTGATCGCTGCCATCAATTTTGGTTCCATGTCACTCTCCTTTCATGATTTTTTTAGATTTCGCCGCCGGCAAGGACCGTTTCCACGTCCGTCAAAAGGTCTTGAAGCGCTGCCTCTGCTTCCTTCAGCTTTCCGCCTTGCAGACCGGAAAGCGCGGTAACTGCCTTCTCAAGATAGAAAACCTCATTCATGCAACCGCTGCATTTCCCGTGTTCCTTCTTGTCTTTATTTATGGAAATAACCTTCGCCATGCCGTACTCCTTCCGTTGGATATCCATTTCCCTACGCAGCTAAATTCCTACCCATATGCTCCAATAGGTTGTTAAGGATAAGCGCGGCCCTCCTTACATTGCCGATTTGTGAAGCCTTGTGAGCTTCGTGGAGCCAGTCCAGCAGAAACCCTTCGCAAGAACCTTTGCTGCATTTCCCCGCCTTCTCTGTGTTGTTGATAACGGTGATAGTTGTCATTTCCCTGTCTCCTGTCTTTGACCTGTGATGAAATTTTTTCGCTGTTCGAACCGTTGGAACTGCCCAAGCCATACCATTGGCAATGATGTGTTGCGCTCCCCGTTGCGCTGCTTCTCGATGATGATCTCAGCAACCATGTTGTGCTTTGTGCTGTCATGATCGCTGTCGTTTTTCCGGTCCCGGCACTTGTCGCAGTATGCCGCTGGTCGGAAGGGAAAGAGGATAACGTCTGCATCCTGTTCAAGTTCTCCTGAATCCCGTAAATCGCTCATGGTGGGTCGCTTGTCTATACGGCTGTCTACCCCTCGGCTAAGTTGGGAAATGGCTATGACGGCAAAGTCCAGCTCCCTGGCAAGCAATTTTAAACCACGGCTGATCTCCCCTATCGCCTGGACCCGGTTTTCTTTGGCCGGAATCTTCATCAACTGGAGGTAGTCGACCACCACGAGGTCAAGCCCTTCCTCTGCTTTGAGCTTCCTGCATCTGCTCTTGAGGTCGGCAAGGGATAGGCTCGGCGTATCGTCAATCATCATGGTGTGGCGGTTCATCCGTTCACATGCTGACTGGAATCGTTGCCATTCGTCACGCTCTTGTTCAAGCATCCCGCTCCGGATGTTCCCATACTTCACCCGTCCCACACTGGCGGTCATGCGGTCCATTACCTGATCCGTTCCCATCTCCAGGGAGAAGAAGGCGCCACGATAACCGTTACTGGTCACAGCCTCAAAGATGTTGAGAGCAAAGGCGGTCTTTCCCATGGAGGGACGACCGGCGATGATAATTAAATCCCCCCGGTGCATCCCGTTGGTCTTGTTGTCCAGGTCTGGCCAGCCGTAGGGAATGCCGGTCAACTCTCCTTTCCGCTCATACCTCTTTTCGACCCGTGTGTAAGCCTGACTGGCAAGATCGGCAGCGCTCAACATTGTCTTGCGCTTTGTTCCGACTGTCATTTGTGCAAGGGTCGATTCAACGTGCTCACGTATTTCAAGGTAGGGCCGGCCATCCGCAAACATGGCTCGTATATTGGCGCTGAGGTCGTGAAGACGTACCCGGTTAGCTTCCTCTTTCAACTCCCGGCAGTAGCGGGGGAGAAATGCGGAAGTGCTTTCAACGCTCATCCATTCCACCAGTTCCCCGGCTGATACCTTGCTGCTCATGGCGTGGGCGAGAGTTACGAGGTCATAGGTAGAAGAGGAAAGCATCCATTCGTAAACAGCCCGGTGCTTTCCTGAGATGAAGTCCGACGCCTGGAGGATAGAAGCAACCGTTTCGCGTTCCCCTGGCCAGGTGATAAGGGAGCCGATTATGGCATCTTGAATGATCTCAGGAGTTCTAGGCTGCATAGTTTCCCCCTTGGTAAGCGGGGTCATTCATGTATGAGTTATCAGGCAACGCTTGCGGTTGTGGTGCTGGCTCTGCACCTTTTTCCCAGGTCCTTACCGCTGCCTTCCAATCCTTCATACTATTTTTGCCAATCATCCAGCCTTTTGCCTCGTAGAAATCAAACCACCGCTGAGGGTCGACACCTTTATTTCTCTCAAGGCAATAGGTTTTGACTTCTTCGATGGTCGGTATAGAAGTTGGTTTAGGTTTAGGTTTTATAGTAGTGCCTTGCGATTGGCCCGTTTTTGGCTCGTCATTGGCCCGTTTTATGTCTGCTTCACGTGACAACCACTTGGAATCAATAGCTTTTATTTGTCCGTTATTGGTCCGTTTTTGGCTCGGGTTTGGCATCATTATATGTCCGCGCTGATTCCTTAAATCCGTGGTGTTTTGCGGGTAAGTGATTTCCACTCCGATCTCACAAAAAAATCGTTCGACCTTGCCGCGAGACCATCTCCACTGGTCGGCATAACCACGCACCGTCACTGTATTCCCCTGGTCATAGTCCAGAGAGAGGGAAAACATGGCCTCAAGCCTTGTGTATGCCCTGTTGTGGGGAAGCTCGCGGACAAGCCCTTTATGTAGTGGTATCCATCCACCATAGCTTGTCACCTTACACCCCCTGCTGCCTCCGCCTCTCTCATCCGACGATAGAGACCGCTCCTGCATTTCAAGAGCTGTGAGGCGGAAAGCACAAGACTGCCAGCGGCGAAGTTTGCAGCGGCTTGAACCACTTCTTCTGTCCTTGGGAAGTCAAACATCATCAAGCGTTTCCCAGGGTAAACAGCCGGAGAGTGACCGGTGGCCACACTTATGGCTGCGGCAACGTCGATCTGGTCGGTGGTGAATTTCAGTTCTTCTGCTGGTCTCATGGTCGCCCCCTACGCAGCTTGGCCGGGGTCGCTGGTGCTTGACCTCATGCGAGACTTAAAGAAGGCGTCGGTTTCGGCTATCGGGTACAGAACCTTTGATCCCATTTTGATAAACTGCGGACCACCACCCGCCCATCTTGCCCGACGAAACCAATGAACACTGAGGCCGTATCTTTCCGCTGCCTCGACTTCATTCAGGTTGAGCTTTTCCATTTTCCGCTCCTGTGTTTAGTTGTTTTGGGTGGCCACCCTATTCGTTGCGAAAACCATAGAACGACGCGGAGGGGTTTGTCGATGAAAAGACAACAAAAAACCCCCAAAACTCAATGAGTTAAGGGGGAGTTGCGCAGAAGGTACCTTATACCTTATCGAATGACCTTGTAGTGTACCTTACGGGAGAAAGTAGGGGTCATTGTCTTTTGGCCGTCTCGACAAGGGTTTAAACCCTACAGCTTCATATTTCGCTTTGATTTCGCGTTTCACCTTTTCCCGGACGGAATCAAACTTTTCGGGTGGTACACCAGCCTCTTTTATTATCCGAATGTGATTTATGGTCCTGTCGTTGCTTCGGCTCTTGGCTGCTGTCTGCACCAAACCATTAATCGTTTCCATGATCTTTTCGACTATGCCATCTACTTCGGCCGTCTGTCTCGATTTCAACGTTCTAGCTGCTTCGCTTGCTGGGGATGGTGGATTGAACAGGATTTCAATTTCTCGCCCGGTCAACCGAGCAAAAAGTTCGAGTTCTTCTTTCTGAATATGCAGCTTTGAGACGGGGATTTTTAACTGACCTTCAGGAATATACCTTTCGTTATCCCGCGTGAGGCACAGATACCGTGAAGAGTGGTCAAAGCAGATTTCTCCATTACGCAGCTTGCCTACTTCCTCCATCCCTTCCACGTTGAACCAACCAGAAAACAATGCTGGTTCTGTATTCCTCGCCCTTAGCAGGATCGGTTCTCCAAAGTAGACAGAGGGGGTGGGGAATGATCCAGGGAGTTTGTCATCACCTATATCAGGGGAAACCATTTGTTGAAGCAACCATTCAGGTGTGGGCTTGTTTGAAAGTAGTTCTGCAGCTTCTTCAAGCGTGCAGTATTGCATCCCTTCGCCTCGTTTAAAAAGGCTCTTCGTGTCGTCTGTGTCGGCCTTTGTATTATTTTCAACCTCAAACCGAAGCACAGCTTTTTTCGTTACAATGAGTTCGGTTTTTTTAATCTGGTGATTAACTGCCAAGAAAAACTGGTCTCGCTCCTGGCTGTAAAGACGGCAGCTGCTGATATCGCCACCATTCCACTTCCACTCAATGAGGTCATAATCTATGATCACATGCTGTCCTTCTATACGGACAATTTGTTTTGACACCACCATTCCGTCAGCCCCTTCAGCAAGAAGGCGCGCATTGATTGGGGTCTTGAACCGGCAGCAAGGATACAGGTGCTTTGATTCGAATAGGTGTTCAATGTCTTCTCGCGAGCATTCCCAACGTTCTGTTAGATCGGTAATGCTATACCATTCTCTTGGTAGTTCCATTTTAGCGCCTCCTGTAGCGCTCCTGTGCAGTATCACGGGGAAACCGGCCAGGATAACCGGCTTATCAGGTGCCCCCTATCCCCGTGAAGTGGGTTACTCGCCTTGTGCTGCCGTCAACTGAATAACCTTCGCTCCAACGCCTTCAACCATCAGCCGCTCGATCTCATTTGCTATGATCTGGAGCGGTTTCCGTAGGTCGTCGACGTTCGTTCCATCGTAGTGCTTGCCTGTTACGGTGCTGTCAACGTGGTTTGTCAGGCGCTCCGCATCCTCAAATATTTTGAGCCTCCGCGCCGTGGTGATGAAGGTTCGACGTAGACCATGTACGGTTATCTGTAGGCCGGTCTTTGCCTTGAGTTCTGCCGCCATAAGTCGGACGTGGCCGGTCTTGTTCAGACATTGAGGCCGAAGGAGGGAGGGGAACACAAATTGAGTTCCTTCGGGGTTTTGTTCCTGTCTCCGCTTGAGGATTGTAAGGGACTGAAGGCATAGGGGGGCGCATAACGGCTGCCGATTCTTGGTGTCGGGGATAATCATTTCCTTTTTCTCAAGGTCAATCCCACCCAACCGCTTGCCGTTTTCGACGTACTCCCATTTCAATCCGGCGGCCTCTTCGCTCCTTAGTCCCTGGTAGAGACAAACAAGGTAGGCGTCGCGAGTGATCTCGTTAAATTTCTGGATACCATCATAGAAAGCCTTGAAATCGTTTCCCTCAAGTTTATCTTTCCGCGCCTCTATCTTCTTCATGTGGCTCCCCAAGCGTAGGACGTTCAGGGGATTTGTGGTAATTACGCCAGGGTGACGAATGATTGCATAGTTGATGATCGCCGTGAGCATGACGAAGGCATTACGTGCACCATACGCGCCGTGCTCTCCGGCAATCTGCTTGTGCCGTTCTATCACCATTTCCGGTGTCAGCTTGACGACCTCCGGCAAGGTAAGGGGAAGCCAAGTTTCAAAGTGCCGCTGAATAATGCGGGTGTATCCTTTTACTGTTGCGGCTTTATGGGGCAACCCATCTTTTTTGCGTTTCTTCTCGGTGAAATAGAAGTCCAGCATGTCGTCCAGGGTGACAGTCGCGCCATTGTCGGTAATGGGGCCGCTTTTCATCTCCATCCGTGCACCAGGGACAAAAACCTTTTGCCCGTCCTTCATCTCTGTCCGGCCTTCCATCATCCGCTTTGCTTCTTCCAAGGTAATGTCACCATACCGGCCAAGGGTTTTCTTTGCTGTCCGGTAGCCCGTCTTCTTCTTTGCATCACGAATATCGGTCTTGGCAAAGAAGGTTTTTGCAGTCATACCTACCCGCAAGCATAGCCCAGGTGTCTCGGTGTCGAAGTAGTCTACCTGCCCCTTGTCAGTCAGTGGAAGCTTGTCAATACTGCGTTTGTCAAACTTCATCTTAGGCATAGCTGCCTCCATTAAGGTTTTACCTTAAATTTTCGTACCTATTTGGTTTTTGGGTTTCGTAGGTACGATATAGGTACGAAGAATATTAAAAAACCCGCTTAATCTGTCCCAAAGATTAGCGGGTAAAAGGTACGAAGTCAAGAGATAAAACGCTTATATTTCAACTGATTTCACAGCTATTAAAAACCATGCTTAACCCGTCATATCTTCACCGTCTTGTAGAGAAAATTCTTGAACTTGAAAAACCGTTTCCTCTCTTCCTCGTCTCCGTTCACGTCGCCACTGATCGCCTTGAGGTCCCGGGCGATCTGGGGCATCCCCTTGCCGGCCCTCACCCTGCTCTGTTCGATCACGAGCCGCACCACGTCCCGTGAAATCATGTTGCGCGAATAGGGCTCGTAGACCGCGGTCCAGAAATCCTTCCCCTTGTCGATGTTGGTCAGGATCTCGCCCGCAAGCTGCTCGCTGAGGTTTGCGGCAGCCTGGGGGAGCGTCTCCCGTATCCCGTCCCGGATGGCCCTGCGGATATCGTCCCCCGTCACTACTTTCCCCTTGCGGAAGAAGAGAGCCCTAAGAAGTATACTGCGCAGTTCCCGGATATTCCCCTCGTAACTGTGGCCGACGAGCACCTGCTTGGCTTCGTCCGAAAGGGCCGGTGGATCGTCACGCGTGTCATCCTTGCCGCGATAGGTCCGATACAGCTTGCCGAGGAAGTGGACGGCAAGGTCAGGGATGTCCTCGCGCCGCTCGTTGAGAGACGGAACCTGCATGGAGAGTTCCGAGAGCCTGTGGTAGAGGTCTTCCCGGAAATTCCCCTTTGCAATCTCCTCACGCAGGTTCCTGTTGGTGGCGGCAACCAGCAGAACCCGGCTGTAACGTTCCAGGTTGTCCCCCAGGCGAACGAAGCCGCCATTGTCCAGGAAACGGAGTAGCTGCACCTGGGTCTTCGGGTCGGCGTCGCCGATTTCGTCGAGAAAGACGACACCCCCACCTGCCTCTTCCAGTATACCTTTCCGGTCGCTGTAGGCTCCGGTGAAGGCCCCCTTCTTGTGGCCGAACAGCTCCGAATAGGTAAGTTCCCCGCTGTACGCGGCGATGTTGGTCTTTTTAACCGGGAGTTCACCGTTGGGGTTGATCTCGACCCGGTACATCTCGTTCAGCTTGTTGTAGAGGTTGTTGAAGAAGAATTCCTTGCCTGCCCCGGTCTGGCCGAGGACGAGGATGGAGGGAAGGCCGATGGTCGCCTCCTGGAGTACGTTCTTGCTCCAGAGGGTGATCCGGTTGAAGAGTGGCACCGACACCGTGTTGATGAAGTCGACGATCTCCTGGGCCTTGCGGCTGTTGCCGATGATGTTGCCGAGTCGGTAGGAGGAGACGTGGGGGTCCTTGTAGGCCACGTCCGACTGGAGCCGTGTCACTTCATCCTGGAGTCGCTCGATCCTCTGCAGGTCGGAGATGTGGCGGCTGGTCAGACGCTCGATGATCTGGAGTATCCGCTTGTGTTCTTCAGTGAAAAAAGCCGGTTTGAGGGAGTTGAGGCAGATGACGGCGATCACTTCGTCGTCGCTCACCACCGGAACGGCAATTTCACTCTTGATGAGTTCATGCATGGAACGGTGGAATCCACCCCGCTGCTGTTCTTCTTCTACATGGGGAATGATCTTCGGCTGCTTGGCCCATGCGACATAACCGGTCAGGCTCCGTTCGGCAGCAGCAAGTTCGGGACCGCCGACCCGGAAAGGTGGAATGTTCTTTTTCAGCCATTCCTTGCTTTTGGCGCCGACGATGGCACCGGTTTCATCCTCTACTACGAGCCATTTCCCCCCTTCCCGCTCGGCGACGACCGCGATGCTACCGGTGTCGGCGCCGATAAGTTCGGTTGCCTTGGAGAGAACCTTGGTCAGGAAGGGGTGGAGTTCTTCGTTCCGTTCCCTGAGCAGTTCGGTGATTTCGGCGAGCACCTGTATCTCCAGGTGCTCGCCACCGATTTCAGTAATGACCCGCTCCACCATCTCTGCGTGGGTCTGGAGAAGCCCCATTTCGAAATCCGAGAACCGGTACTGCTCTCGGGTGAAGTAGTTGACGAGGCAGATGACTTTGTGGGTTTCCGGCTCGTAACGGGGGACGACGTAGAGGGAACGGAGTGCCATCTGCTCGGTAAGTGCTCGCTTTTGGAGGGTCTGCTGGGTCAGGTCGGCGATGTAGAGCGGGCGAAGGAGGCGGTTGTCGGCGATGACCGCATCGTCCCGCAGGTAGGTGGCGAAGAGGGATTTCCCTCGCTGGAGGACGATGTCCCCCTGGGCGTCGTATTGAGCCTTCAGTTCCGGGTCGTCCGAATGGCTGGCCAGAATTGCCAGGGTCCGGGTACCTTCCTGATCGCTCACCGGTACGAGTACCGATGCCAGGGAAAGCCGGTCGATCAGCTGCACCGCCGAGCGAACCATGAAGCCGGCTGCTTCCCGTTTCTTGTACTCTTCGACGCGGCGGGCGAGGAGGAGTTGCTGGTGGTATTTGCGGGCGTGGTCGAGCCGTTCGGCCGCAGTCGCGACGAATTCCCCGAGGAGGGCCTTGCCGCGCGCCTGCAGCACTTCGCCGGACCGGTCATTGTCGATACAGACCACGCCAATGGATTTCCCCTGGCTGGTAATGGGGATCAGGTAGGTAGCGGCGATGCCGAAGCGCTCGGCCCAGTTGCGGTCCAGAGGCAAACCGTGACGGTAGGTGTCGCGGAACTCCGACGGGTACTGGGAAACGAACACGCTTGACACCATGGCGTCACCGGAGATGATGGGGAAGGTCGCCTCGCGGATTTCAGCCGCTTGGGGGCCTGTTGCGTAGGCGCAGGAGAGCGCGCCGCGGGTCAGGTCTTCCAGGTAGACCCTGAGCTGGTCTCGCTCCGTCACCAGTCTGACTCCTTCGGCCACGGCGTGGAGCATCTCATCCAGATTCTCCTTGCCAAAGCCGGCGATCTTCTCCCGCAACTGGGCGAGGCGTGCCTGCACAGATTCCATGGATACCTCTGCTATATTAACTGAGTAGTATTTTTACACACTGGATACTTTAGGGGAAACTGAGGGGGGATGTCAAGGGGGATGTGTGGGGCTAGGGGCTAGTTAAGCCCCTTTCTGATCTGGTAGAGTTCTTCCATGTTGAGGCCGTTCAGTTCGTAGTACTCCCTCTCAAGTTCTTCCACGTAGAAGCGGTCGAGGCCTGAGTTTTCCAGGAAGTCCTCCCGCAGGGCGATGTCCCTGGCGTCGATGATGGAGGGGAGGAGGTTGTGGATGTAGATGGCTTCTTTCTTGATAGCGAGGATGGTTTCGCGGAACAGCGCATCCGGGATCTCCCCGTCGATGAGCTTTTTGTGGCGCAATTCATCGGTAACTTCACGCTTGAGGGCATCCTGATCCGCCTTCGTGGCGTACTTGGAGTAGAAGTTGCGTATCCGGTCCCGTACATGCTCCAGGAGGACAAGGGATATCCGTTCCTCGGTATCGATTGAACGCAGTTGCTGGAGGAGGTCGGGGATGGTGAGGCGCTTCTCCTCGATCAGATTGAGGCCGCGGGTCAGGGTGGTGACTTTTTTCCGCCCGTAGTGTCCCAGGTACTTGTTCTCCAGGATGCCGGTGATGAAAAGTTCCTTGAACAGCCCCGCTTTGAGGGCGTCGAACTCGCTCTTGTTGCCGAGGAGGCTTCGCAGCATCTCTTCGGAGCTCTTGACGTTCTCCATGAACGCAAGCTGGCTGATGATAGAGGATGCGGTATCGTACCGGTCGAAGTAGGTGATGATGTAGGAAAACCCTTCCAGCAGGGAGATGTCGGCGCCGTCGCGGATCTTTTCGTCACAGGCCTTGCTGGCGTCGAGGAGAATCTCTTCGAAGGTGTGGTCGCGGTTTTCGGCTGCCTGCTTCTTGGCAAAGAGGAGCTTGAGCATATCCTCCCGGTCGATGGTGCTTTCGATCTGGCTTTCGGTGAGAAACAACCCTTCGAGGATCTGCCTGGTCTCGGAAATGTAGTCGTTTTCCTCCAGGTCGACCATCTTCTTGTCTTTTTTCAGCATCTCGTCCAGGGTATAGAAGAGTGCCCCGGGGATTTTGTTCCGGACGGAAAGGGTCTTCAACCTGGTGAGGCGGGCATTTTCCAGCTTGTTGATCTCTCCCTTGCGGTTGCAGGCGATGAGGATGTTCTTGTATTCGTCGACGATCCGCTTGTTGTCCGGGTGCTTGTACATGACGTCGATGCGGATCCGCTCCTGCTGGTAGCGGTCGATGCCATAACGATTGGCGAGTTCCGAGAGGCGGGCGAACTCTTCGTCGGCGATTTTTTTGTTGCGGAAGTAGAGGGATTTGAAGATGTCGCAGTATTCCTGGTGTTTCTTGTTGACCAGTTTGAAGAGGTAGAGTTGGGCCTTGGGGTCGTCGAGAAGGGCGAATATTTCGCTGATGAGGGTGTTGTCGTCCTGGTCGCCGACGGCGGTGGATCGCTTGATCGCCTTGCCGAGAAGCCGCAGGATCAGTTCCTGCTGCTGCTGGGGGGTGCCGGCGATCTTTTCCGAGTGGAGGAAAAAGAAGTAGTTGAAGACGGCGTTCCCCTCGAAGAATATCTTTTCGTAGGAGAGGGAGCCGTTGGTCACATCGCTGAATCTGAGATTGCCGGCATCCTTGTCGTAGCGGCCGCCGTAGAGGACAAGCCGGTTGATGACGTCACCCTTGGCCAGGTCGGCGATGGGCTGATCGACCCCGAACATATACTCGCAGAAGGAGCCACCGTTTCCCTGGTGGCTGATGCCGGTCGTGCCGATGGTGAATTCGTTGCCGGGAGAGAAGAAACGAAGGTCATCGTCTCGGGACTGATCGAAGTTGAAAAAGAACCGCTTGTGGGCGTCAATGCCGGCAGCAATGGCATAATATTCGATATGCTGGTCTGGTTGTCCGTGCAGGCGGATGTCAGTGTGCATCAGCACCGTCCATGGTCAGTTTTGAAATAGAGTAGCGCAGACCGGTATAAAAGTCCATGATGCCGGTAAAGCATGGCGTAAGGCCTCCTGGAGGATCACTCCAGCCTCATGCCGTCGTAGGCGAATTCCACTCCTGCTGGAAGCTTTGACCCTTCCCGGTAGGGGACTTCGTGGGTCAGATGGGTAAAGATGGCCCGTTCCGGCCTGAGCCGGGCAACAACGTCCAGCGCCCCCGCGATGTTGAAGTGGTTCTCGTGGGGGGTGTAGCGCAGTGCGTCGATTATCAGAATCCGCAGGCCGGTGAGAAGGGGGAGGGAGCCTGACGGGATACTGCTGCAGTCAGTCAGGTACGCCATGTCACCGAATCGGTAACCGGTCGCGGGCATTCCTCCGTGGAGGAGCGGAATCGGGACGATGGTGGTGCCGAAAAGGGTGAATGGCCCCGCAACGACATGGGGCTCCAGGAGGGGGGCGTACCCCGCCGATGCCTGCCCCTGGAAAATATACGCGAAGTTCCGGCCGATGGTCGCCATGGTTTCCGCGCTGCCGTAACAGGAGATAACCCGCTTGTGGATGAAATGGAAGCCGCGCAGGTCGTCTATCCCGTGGATATGGTCGGCGTGGGAATGGGTGAACAGCACCGCGTCGATATGCGGGAGGTGTTCACGGATGGCCTGTTTTCTCAGGTCAGTGGAGGTGTCCACCAGGATATAGCGGCCAGCGATCTCGACGATGATCGAGGCACGTGTCCTCTTGTCCCGCGGGTCGTCTGAGGTGCAGACCGGGCAGCGACAGCCGACCATCGGCACACCGGTGGACGTTCCGCTGCCGAGAACGGTTATTTTCATGGACAGTTACTCCGGCTCGGATGCTACTACATAGCATGATTGCCCCCCGCAGGCAAGGAGTTTGTCCGGTTTCCCGATACTTAGGGGACAACTATGCCGCTCATTCGGCCGGGAAGTTCCGGGTTAGATGCAGCCTGATGGCATCCTCGAATTCCGCTTCCCGGTCTCCCTTGTAGACCATGGAAGAGCCGATCTCGGCGGCCAGAATGGCGTACAGGTACTTTGGGGGAAGCCTGGTAAGACGTCTCCGGTACCGGGGCTCTTCCCGGAGGATGCGCGGCAGGTGGCTGAGGATAGCGCGGCGGTATAACGGTTGTCGGCAGAGTCCCGGCCGCTCCTGGAAAAATCGAAAGAGACGAGAGTAGTTGCCGTTGATCTCAGTACTCAAGGCGTTTGAAATATCGGTGAAGAGCATTGCCGGCTGCTCTCGGTGCCTTTTCAGAATGAGGCGTGCCTCGTCGCTCGCCCGGTTTTCCAGGATTTCCAGGACATCGCGGACGTACCGCTCTTTTTCCGCCATGAACTCCTCCTCCGAGAGAAGCAGATTGGCGATGATCTCGTAGGAGGAGGAGATGACCCCGCACTTGTTGGCCGAGGCATCGCGCATGATGATGATACCTTTTTTCTGGAGCTCGACCCTTGCCGCGGGGGTGATGAAGGAGTTGGCCCCCTCCACGATGGCCCGTGCCGAGGGGGTGCCGTCCGGAAGGATGAACCGCCCCCAGTTCGCTTCGTCGATGCTTTCGGGGCGGCCGCCGGCGGGAATGAAGATATCCGCCGGGACGGTAAAGGGGAGTTCACCGTACTCCCGGGAGAATTCGTCGATGGATATCCATTCTTCGTGGAGACCTGCAGTGTCTCGAGTCACCTTCCGGAAGAGTTCGCGCAGCCCTTCCTTTCTGCTGCCGGTCCGGAAGAGCATGCTCCCGCCGGGATTGAGTGTCGCTGGATCGAAGGCATCCAGGTCCTGCGCGAGGAGTATGCGCCTGAGTTCTCCGGGATCGGCCCCTTGGGGGTCTGCCACTGCAGCGGTACCGTCCAGAATCAGGGTGATTTTCATCTTCGGGCAACGCTCCAGCATGATCCGCATGGCGTTGCCCGCCACATCGCCGTTGGTACCACCGGTGAACTTGACGGCGAAAGGGTCCCGGCGGATGTCGACTCCCAGCTCTTCCATGGTTATTTCGGCGAACGTCACCACGCCGGTGGAGGTGACGCCGTACTCCTTGTGGTTGATTCCCACCCGCTTGCTCGACATGATGCCGATTCCGAGCATATAGCCGCGGCGCTGGGAAAGACGGGCTATCGCTTCGATCATGCCGTCATGCATGTTCTCGTCGGGGCCAAGTTCGAGCGGTTCGTCTTCCCGGTAGTAGTCGACTACGGCAGGGTTCCGTGCCACGCCGTTCTCGGTGACGAAAATGTCGAGGAACGCGTTGGTTATCCCATACTGGAGCTTGTAGAGGCGCCAGATTTCCAGTTCCCGCTCCTTTGCCCGCATCAGGTCGGAGGCGTCCAGGAGCATCACCAGTTTGGAGCCACCTTCGTAGATGTCCTTGTTCTTGAAGTGCTGGGTATGGGCTAGGACGAAGTTTTCCCGGAAAAGGGTGGCGGCGTTGGTGGTGAAGTCGTCCGGCGAACGGGCTATGACGGTGCGCCATCCCCCCCGGGCGATGTCCGAAAAGCCGATGTGGTAGCCGAAGCCGTACCGGCTGAAGAAAAAAGTGACTCTGAACGGTGTTGCCGGGGGGAGGTCGGCGGTGAATTCTGTGCCCAGGTCGGCCAGGTAGGCAGGGTTGAGGCGGAAGGCGAGCGCCTGTTTTTCCGGGACGAAGAAGTTGGTCTTCAGGATATGGGTGATGAAGGTGAGGCAGCAGCGGAAAATGGTGCGCCGCACTTCATCCAGGTGGCGGTGGCCGGTGTTGTATCCTTCCACTTCCTGTGCCGTTTCGGAAAAAACCTTGGGATAGAGGTGGTCACGGTCGGTTATGCTGGGGTCGAACCGGACCCGGAAGAGTTTGATGAGCTGGAGCCCCATTTCCGGATGGCTGTGGAATGCCCCCTGTACGTCGTCGAGGCCGAAGCGGTCCGGCTGGTTATGGGCCAGGTTGGAATGGCAGAAGGCGATAAAGGCGTTGACAAGGGAGGCATCCTCTCCGGACATGAGATCGTTGATCACGAGTTCCCGATAGGTGTACGAGCGGGTCGAAAGCATCTGGGTGGTGGCGAGTTCCTGCCGAAGTCTGACATAGGGCCTGGCCCCGCTGTCGAGAGGCGCGCCATCCTGACTTCGCACGTAAAAGGTCCCGAGGAAATAGGGGTGGACGCCGTTGGAGATGGTGAGGCAGTAGGCGCGGTTTACCCCCAGTTCCAGACGTTTGAACACCTCCATTACCTGAATGAGAAAATCCTTCTGAGGAGGGTTTCCCACGGCGAAGTGGACCCGGGATTCGTTGCCCGCGGCGATCGGTTCCACATCCAGATAGAGACCACCTCCCTGATTCCCTTTCTGGAAAAGGTTCAGAACCTGGGCGATGCGGACCGGCGGTGCCACCCGGACATACCGCTCGTGGTTCAGCCAGATGAGCCTGAGAAGCCGGTCGAAATCCCCCATGTCGAAACCGGGATAGTTCCGGCGTAGTTCCTTCCGCACCTTTCTCCGGACAGCTGCAGGGACGGTGATCTCTCTGCCGGCGTTGATCTCTTCGTTGCTCTTCCGGTCGAATTCGAACCGCTGTATCTCCAGGGACTCGGGAAGCCCCGGCAGCGGTCCCTCCGAGTGGACGAACATGGCGAAGGAAATCTCCCGCTCCTGGACCTCGCGCAGGGTGAGGGTCTCGTAGAGCGATCCCGCATAGTTACGAACGGCGAGTATTTGGGCCTTGTCCCGGTCGGCCAGGATCAGCCGCCGGTTCCCCTTTAGGCTCCCCAGTTCCCGTTCCAGGATGCCGAGCGCTTCCGGTTCGTCTTTCATGGTGATGAAGAAGTAGGGATTCATCTGCTCCCGGAGCCAGCGGCGGTTCTCATGTTTCCCGCCGACCCCCGCCTTGCCGTCTATTGTCGGTTCGCTCATGGCAGCATGCTCCTTTTATCCCCCCACCCGCTCCAGCAATGCCTTGACCATGGGGGTGAACGTTTCGTGTTCGAGGAGGAAAGCGTCGTGGCCATAGGCGGATGTGATGAGGTGGTATTCCACCGGATTGCCGATCTTTTGCAGGACGTTCACCATCTCCTCGGTCTGGTAGGGGGGGTAGAGCCAGTCGGAGGTGAAGGCGAAGAACTGGAGCGGCGCCTGAATTTGTGAGAATGCTTCCTCCATGGATTCGTATCCCCAGGCCACATCATAGAGGTCGAGGGCCTTGGCGAGGTAGAGAAAGGAGTTGGCGTCGAAACGGTCGACGAAGTTGTAGCCGTTATAGGAAAGATAGCGCTCCACCTCGAACTGGCCAAAGAAATCGAACTGGCCGTCTTTGGCGGAGAAGCGGCGATCGAACTTGGCGGTCATGGATTCGTCGGAGAGAAAGGTGATGTGGCCGATCCCCCGGGCCAGGGCCAGGCCGTCCTTGGGATTCTTACGGTATTCCCCCTTCTTCCAGGTCGGGTCGTTGAAGATGGCCCAGCGGGCCACGGCATTCATGGCGATGGCCTGGGCCGACGGGCGGGGTGTCGCGGCAAGGACGACGGCGGAGGCGATGCGCTCCGGCAACTGGGTTGCCCATTCGAGCGCCTGCATCCCCCCCATGCTGCCGCCGAGGACGGTCAGGAGCCGGTCGATCCCCAGGTGGTCGATGAGGAACTCCTGAGCCCGCACCATGTCACGAACGGTAATGACGGGGAAAGAAAGATTGTAGCGCTTTCCTGTGCGCGGGCTGAGAGAGGCGGGGCCGGTGGAGCCGTAGCAGGAGCCGATGACATTGGAGCAGATAACGAAATACCTCTCCGTATCCAGGAGTCGGCCGGGACCGACGATGGCGTCCCACCACCCCGGTTTCGGGTCGTCTTCGGCGAGCTTTCCCGCCAGGTGGGCGTTGCCGGTCCAGGCATGGGTCACCAGGATGGCGTTGGAACGCGCCGCATTGAGGGTTCCGTAGGTCTCATAGACGAGGGTGATGGGCGCCAGGATACGGCCGCTCTCCAGGCGGAGCCCCGTCTCGATGGTCAGGGATTGTTCTTGTACGATGCCGACGGACATTGGATTCTCACTCATACGTGCGGAAGTCTGTAGCACGGAAGCGCGGAAGGGAAAGTTTTTACTTCCAGCCTTCCGAGCTTCCGCTCTTCCACACAAGAAAGCCCCTTCTCGCGAGTGATGATGAGAAGGGGCTTCAGATGTGCAGCTATCGTCTAAGCGCCTCTCTCATCTTTGCCTTACGGCAGGATTTAGCACCTGACGCTCTCCGGTTCGCCTTTGGACCGATGTCTGTTCCGGCTTCGTCGAAAACGCGTCACCGTACTCTGTACGCCGCCACCGTTTCCTTCTTGCCGCCTTGACCTCGGACCGAATGCGAACCGGAGCAACCGGTTGCTGTGGCTTCGCAGGGCCTGTCCCTCCACCACTCTCGATAAGAAAGCTAGCTATTCAATTTTCATGAAAAAGGATACGAAAGGGGTGGGGTTTTGTCAACGTAATTGTTGACCCACATGCCTCCCTCTCTCTGCTAGAACTGCTCGCCGGTCCACATCTCCTCGCTGAACCGGATGGCCTTGTTCCTTCCCGTCTCTTTGGCCTTGTAAAGCGCGACGTCGGCGTATTTGATGGACTGCCAGAAGAGCTGGGTATCGATGGGGAACTCGCTGACGCCGAGGCTTATGGTCTTTTTGAGTACCCCGTCCTGGACCTTGAACTTGGCATTCTGGATGCTTTCCCTGATCTTTTCGGCCACTTTCATGGTCTCATCCTTGTTGGTGTCCAGAAGGACCACGAGGAATTCCTCGCCGCCGAACCTGATGACGAGATCGGAACTCCTGACGCTGCTCTTGATGAGGGCGGATGTCTCCTTTAGCACCGCGTCGCCGGCGTTGTGGCCGTACACGTCGTTGACCTGCTTGAAATAATCCAGGTCGCACATGATGAGGCCGATATTCTTGCCGCGCCGCATGACCCCGGCGACCATGTTCTCGGTGCACTCCTGCAGGAATCTCCTGTTGTACAGGCCGGTCAGGGAGTCCTTGAGCGCGGAATCCCGCAGCGTGTTCATGAGCCGCTTGGCCTCGATCACGGAGAGCGACTCCTTGACATACTGTCTCGCCTTGAACACTTTCCGGTCTATGGCGTGCTGGTCCCGGTACCGGGGGTCGGCCTTGTCGAACACGAGCTGCACCACCCCGCCGGTTCCCCCGCCGATGATCATCGGGATACAGAAATGCTCCTTCCCCTGCTCGATCTGGAACTGCTTGCAGATGTGGGGGTAGACCATGGACGAGATGGCGTGGCCGGTCTTCTTCGCCTTGCACAGTTCGCTGCTGTCCAGGATGTCGGGACTGCAGAACGACTCGCTGTCGGAGAGGACCAGGGGGTAGACGGGATTCATCTTGTTCTGGTTGGTTGAAATCTCGTAGATAAGGAATTCATCGATGCCGATCTGCTCCCGCAGGACGTTCCCCAGGCGGGAGTAGACATCCTCCAGGGTATCGTCTTCCTCGATGACCTTTTTGAAGGTCGTCATGCCATGTATCGATTCCATCAGGCCGTTGAACTCCGCCGACAGGATACCTATTTCGTCCTTGGAGTGGATGGCGATCTTCTTGGACAGGTCAACGTCTCCCGTTCCCAGGGAATGAATCTGTTCTATGATGGAATTTACCGGGTTGGCGATGGATCTGGATATCCAGATGGTGAAGATGCCGAGGAGAAGCAGGGCGATGACCAGGACCACGGCAACGGTGCTTGAGGTATAGTTGACGGTGGAGTTGATTGTTTCGGCGTTCTTTGCATAGAGAAGGGAGGTGCTGGTGGAATAGTCGTTGGACAGGGTCAGGGCCTCGGTGAGGGTCTGCTGGTACTCCTTCAGTTTTGCGTCGAGACGGCCGTTGTCCCGAAGATTGTCATGGAGGTTCCCCATCTTCAGGTCCACGAATGCCTGTAATTTTCTGACGAGAGTCCCCTGGAGGGCTGTCATTTCCCGGATGTACTTCTCTCCGGCCAAGTCTCCCTTTACGGAGGAGGTGGAGAACGTTTCGAGCAGCTTGCCGGTTTCCCGGGAGTAGTCATTCACCTTCCCGCCCGCCTCCAATGCGGAGAGAAAGACATTGATGTCCTCGATGCGGGCCTTGGATGTCTCGACTCTTCGCAGGGCGCTCCTCAAGTCGGAGGTCCGGGAAAGTTCCAGGGCATCCAGATTCAGACTCTGGATGTTCCGGGCAATTTTCTGGGCAAGTCTGTCTTGGGGAATAAGGTTCCTGACGATGTTGTCGGTTTTCTGATCAACGGTGATGAGCGCGGCCATGGTGACAGCGAAGAGCATGACGAACCAGAAAAGAACACCGACGGAAAAGAGGCGGAACTTTTTCTTGATGGGGAGATCGACAAAGGTGATGAAATTTATGAAACGGTTGGATATGTCTTTGATGTTGTTTTCAGGCATGCAGTGCATTCTCCTCGGCAATGAATGTCAATCGGACAATGGGGGTGATTATTCCAGATAAAGGCCCATTAATCAATACTATTTGTGGTGTGGTGGAGGTGGAGTGAGGGGGTCAACGATTGAAATATATCGGGTGCGTATGTGCAAAAAAAAGGGAGGCCTGTTGCAGGCCTCCCTTTGGGTTACGAAAGCGTATGTGTCAGGCGGCACGGGCCTGGACGAGGAGTGGGGTGAGGGCGACTTTCATCTTCCTGAGGGCACCTTCTTCGATCTGGCGCACCCTCTCGCGGGAGATGGTAAAGTGGTCGGCGATCTCCTGGAGGGTAAGGGGTTCGTCGGCAGTGATGCGGTGCTCTATGATGTAGCGCTCCTTTTCGTTGAGAAAGGTAAGGGCGGAAGCGATTTCCGTCTGCAGCAGTCTGCCTTCCTGGAGTTCCGCCAGTTGTTCTTCCTGGTTCTGGCGTTCGTCGGCCAGGCTGTCCAGAAGGGTAAGCCCCTCGCCGTCGCCGATCTCCGCATCGAGGGAGTGCTCGCCACGCATGCGCTGTTCCATTTCCACGACGTCCGACTCCCGTACATCGAGGGAGATCGCGGTCGCTTCGTTGTCGTCGAGGCCGGTCATCTGCCTGATGGCGTTCTTGGCCTGGTTCAGCTTGAAAAATAGCTTCTTCTGCGCCTGAGTGGTACCGATTTTCAAAAGGCTCCAGCCAGAGATGATATGGTTCTGGATATAGGCACGGATCCACCAGACGGCATAGGATATGAGGCGGAACCCCTTGTACGGGTTGAACTTGCGTACCGCCATCATGAGCCCGACATTCCCTTCCTGGATCAGATCGAGCATCTTCATGCCGTAGTCCCGGTATTCGGCGGCGATCTTTACCACGAAGCGGAGGTTGGCGGTAATCAGGCGATGGGCCGCTTCCAGGTCCTTCTCTTCGTAAAATTTCACGGCAAGCAGCTGCTCTTCCTCGGGCGAGAGGAGGGGAAATTTCTTTATTTCGGCCAGATAGAGATTAAGGCTGTCGGCAACGACAGGCATGGTCCTTGTCATGGGGGGTGTCTCCTTCGTCCGTGCCATTAGTCCACGGTACGGTTTGTTGGCACTCTCGGGTGGAGAGTGCTAGCTATATATATAGCAACCGTTGGAGAAAAAATCAAGGGGGGTTACTTCTGCTGGAAGACCATGATAGTCATGTCGGGACGTTTCGGCATATACCCGAAGGAGATGCGGGATTTTGGCCCTTCCCAGATGTAGGTGATCACATGGGGTGAGGGGGATTGTTCATAGTCCCCTTCGCCGAAACTCTTCCGGAATCTGGCAAGGAGCCTGTCGGTGCCGCTTTTCTTGACGTAGTCGGGATTAAACTTGATGGAAACCGCGACGAGGTTGTCATCCTTGAAAATGAAGGTCCGGACGAAAATTTCACGGTTGGGGCTGAATTGGCGATAAACGTAGTCGTTGTGAAGTCTTTCAAGGTTTCCCCGGGGATAGGTTTTCATGACCTGGCGCAGGTCCGTCCCCCAAGGGGTTTCCATGTAACCGTCGGGCAGTCTGCCCGCGGAGGCGGCCATGGCTGTCAGGCAGAGGAAGGCGATGATCAGGGGGGTCAGCCTCTTCATCCGGGCTCCATTTAATGAGTAGTGATGCTGATGCTACAATACAGGAGAATTTCATCAGATGTCAATGGTGACGGAGGAAAACCCTTGCCCGCTAAGGGCTTTGTATGGTAAACGATTCTAGGTAGATAATTCCGACGCAGAGCGCCGCAACCGGAGGTTTTTGCAGATGGACATCACGATTTTACCCCTTCCCGATGACAAGAAAAAGCCCAAATGTGCCGATGAGTCCAAGCTCGGATTCGGTCGACTTTTTACCGACCGGATGCTGCTGGTTGAATGGAAAGCGGGTGAGGGGTGGGTCAACGGCCGTATCGAGCCCTATGGCCCCTTTTCCCTTGATCCGGCATGTTCTGTTTTTCATTACTCCCAGGAGATTTTTGAGGGACTCAAGGCCTACAAGTGGGCAGACGGCACAATAACCCTCTTTCGCCCTGAGATGAACGCCCGGCGTTTCAACCAATCCGCCGACCGGCTCTGCATGCCCGAGGTGCCGGAGGATCTCTTCATCGGCGGCATCGAGAAGCTCGTTGCGCTGGAACGCGACTGGATCCCCTCCTCGGAAGGGACCTCCCTCTACATCCGTCCCACCATGATCGGCGTGGAACCTGCCTTGGGGGTGAAGCCCGCGGATCATTACTACTTCTATGTGATTCTCTCGCCGGTCGGCGCATACTACTCCGCGGGGTTCAACCCCATCAAGATCATGGTGGAAGACCGCTATGTTCGCTCCGTCCCCGGCGGCACCGGGGAGGCCAAAACCGGCGGCAACTACGCCTGTTCCCTCAAGGCCGGCCTTGAGGCGAAAAAGAAGGGGTACGACCAGGTCCTCTGGCTTGACGGTGTCCACAAGCGCTACGTGGAAGAGGTGGGGGCCATGAACATGCTCTTTGCCTATGGGAAGACCATTGTCACCTCACCCCTTACCGGCACCATTCTGAACGGCGTCACCCGCGACTCCACGCTCAAGCTGGCCGCGAGCCTTGGCTACACAATCGAGGAGCGGCTCATCGACGTGAATGAGCTGATGGCCGACATCCGGGCAGGCAAAGTAACCGAGGCCTTCGGCAGTGGCACCGCTGCAGTCATCAGCCCGGTCGGCGTCCTCGCCTACCAGGGAGAGAATTACACGGTGGGCGACGGCGGCGTGGGCGCAATTACCCGCCAGCTCTACGACACCCTTACCGGCATCCAGACCGGCAGGCTTGAAGACCAGTTCGGCTGGGTGAGAAAAATCGGGTAGAGAATGAAAGAGCGGCACCTAGAGGCAAACAAACTCTGTCTTTCCTGCCGTCGTTCCTGCAAGCAGCCCGTTGCGGTGGTGATCGCCTCCTGTCCCCGGTACTACGCGGGGCCGAAGGTGAAACGCTGCACCTGGAAACAGTTGGAACTCGGTCTGTGACCGATTCCAAAGGGTTGTCTGCTACTGTAATCCAGGTTGATCGCCAGCGTTGCAGTGCTTGCGGCCGCTGCGTCGCGGCCTGCCCTGTAAAGCTCTTTACCCTCGATGTTGACGGATTCCGAAAAACCGCGCGCCGGCAGGTTTCAATCGACTGCCGGCGTTGCTTTGCCTGCAGCCGTGGTTGTCCCGTTCGGGCGATCAATTCGGGGGAGGACCCCGACAAAGACCGCTAGTCTCACTGCCGATACTCTCCAGCAAGTCCTCTGCTGCACCATCCCCCTCTGCTCCGTCACCATGTTACGGTCCTTTTCCGGATTTTCCCTGCCTTGACAGGCTCTCCTGCCGTACCTATTATTCTTGTACGAGACGTGCCGCTGACGGGCGATGTATCGACCCGCGCCGGCGCGAAAGGAGATATCCATGATCAGACCCGAAAAAATGACCATAAAGACCCAGGAAGCACTGGCAAGCGCCCAGGATCTGGCGTCCCGGCAGGGGAACGCCGCCATTGAGCCCGAGCATCTCCTGGCAGCACTGCTGGATCAAGAGGGGGGAGTGGTCATGCCGCTTCTCCAGAAGGTCGGCGCGACTCCCGCCGCCATCCAGGCTCAAGTAGATGCTGCCCTGAAGAAACTTCCCCAGGCGAGTGGTGCGACCATGCAGCTGCATCTTTCCTCTTCCCTCCAGCACCTGCTCGATGCAGCCCAGAAGGAAGCCGATGCCATGAAGGACGAGTTCGTCTCCACCGAGCATCTGCTGCTCGGCATCGTGGCGGAAAAGGGGTGTGAAGCTGCCCGCATCCTGGCCGAAGCCGGTGTCACCCGGCAGGCGCTTCTTACGGCCCTCAAGGAGATGCGGGGGGAGGAGCGGATAACGGACCAGAATCCGGAGGAGAAATACCAGGCCCTTGCCAAGTACGCCCGCGACCTGACCGATCTGGCCCGCCAGGGGAAGCTCGACCCGGTAATCGGTCGGGATGACGAGATCCGGCGGGTGCTCCAGGTCCTTTCGCGGCGCACCAAGAACAACCCGGTGCTGATCGGCGAGCCGGGCGTAGGGAAGACCGCCATCGTGGAGGGGCTGGCCCAGCGGATCGTGGCGGGTGACGTGCCCGAAACCCTCAAGGAAAAACGGGTGGTGGCCCTCGATATGGGGGCGCTCATCGCCGGGGCAAAGTACCGGGGCGAATTCGAAGACCGGCTCAAGGCGGTGATCAAGGAGGTGGCCAAGTCCGAGGGGCGTGTCATTCTCTTCATTGACGAACTCCATACTCTGGTGGGGGCCGGTGCCGCCGAGGGGGCCCTCGATGCCTCCAACATGCTCAAGCCGGCACTGGCCCGGGGGGAACTCCACTGCATCGGCGCAACGACACTCAACGAATACCGCAAGTACATCGAGAAGGATGCCGCCCTGGAACGCCGCTTTCAGCAGGTCTACGCCGGCGAGCCCAGCGTGGAGGAGACCATTTCCATCCTGCGCGGCCTCAAGGAAAAGTACGAGGCCTATCATGGCATCCGAATCAAGGACAGCGCCATCATTGCCGCGGCGACCCTGTCGGACCGCTACATCACCGACCGGTTTCTTCCCGACAAGGCCATCGACCTGATTGACGAGGCTGCTTCCCGGCTCCGGATCGAGATCGATTCCTTGCCGACCGAGATCGACGAGATCGAACGGAAGATCATCCAGTTGGAGATCGAGAAGCAGGCCCTTCTCCGGGAGCAGGACACCCATGCGCTGGAACGTCTGAAAAAGGTGACGGACGAGCTGGCAGCCCTGCAGGGAGAGTCGGCTCTGCTGAAGGACCACTGGCGGAAGGAGAAGGGAATCATCCATACCCAGCGGGAGCTGAAGCAACGGCTGGAGGAGAAGAAGGAGGAGGCGAAAAAGACCGAGCGGGAAGGGAATCTGGCACGTACCGCCGAAATCCGCTATGGTGAGATCCCCGCCCTGGAAAAGGAGATGGCGGAGAAGGAGCGAGAGCTCGCGGAACTCCAGCAGGAAGGGAAGATGCTCGCGGAGGAGGTGGATGCCGACCAGGTGGCGGAGATCGTGGCCAAGTGGACCGGCATCCCGGTCAGCCGGATGCTGGAAACCGAGGCGGAGAAGCTGATCCACATGGAAGAGCGGCTCCGGAGCCGGGTGGTTGGGCAGGATGATGCCCTCTTACTGGTGGCCAACGCCATCCGCCGAGCCCGTTCCGGTCTTTCCGATCCCCATCGCCCCATCGGCTCCTTCATGTTTCTCGGACCGACCGGCGTCGGCAAGACCGAAACCGCCAAGGCGCTCGCCTCCTTCCTGTTCGACGATGACCAGGCGGTGGTCCGGATCGATATGAGCGAGTACCAGGAGAAGCATACGGTTGCCCGCCTTATCGGTGCGCCTCCCGGGTATGTGGGGTACGAGGAGGGAGGACAGCTGACCGAGGCGGTCCGGCGCCGCCCCTACAGCATCATCCTGTTCGACGAGATCGAGAAGGCCCATCCGGAGGTGTTCAACGTGCTGCTCCAGGTGCTGGACGACGGCCGGCTCACCGATGGGCAGGGGCGGACCGTCGATTTCCGGAATACGGTCATCATCATGACGAGCAACCTGGGATCCCAGTGGATCCAGCAGTACGGGGCGAGCGACTATGCAAAGATGCGCAGCATGGTCATGGAGACCCTTCGGGAAAGCTTCAAGCCTGAATTCCTCAACCGGGTCGACGAGATCGCCATCTACCATGCCCTACCCCTCGAGCAGATCAAGAAGATCGTCGATATCCAGGTGGGGGAACTGGAAAAGCGGCTGACTGAACGGCGCATCTCCCTTGTCATCAGCGACAATGCTCGAGAATTCCTGGCCCGGGAAGGGTTTGACCCGGCCTATGGCGCCCGCCCCTTGAAGCGGACCCTGCAGCGCAAGATACAGGATCCGCTGGCCCTCATGCTCCTGGACGGAAAGTTTACGGAAGGGGACACGGTGCTCGTGGAACTGTCCGTGACAGGAGAGGATCTGGTCATCCGCAAAAAATAGATGGGGAAGTTGAACCCGCTATCACGAGTTCTCTGTTAGTGCCAATCCCATGCTTTATGTGCCAACAGCCCGTTCTCCTGGCGGGTCGTTGCATTTGCCGGCTTGCCGATTTTACCCTTGATTTATGAGGCGTTTTGATTTAGAAAAAATCTCTTTCGAACGTGAATATTTCATAGGGAACGGTTAATGCGAACTCTCACCCTGCAAGCCCCCGCCAAGGTCAACTACCGGCTCGACGTGCTGCGACGCCGGCCGGACGGCTACCACGATCTGCGCATGATCATGCAGCAGTTCGACCTGTGCGACGAAATCCAGCTTGCCCTGAGCGATACTCCCGGCATTCGTGTCACCTGCGGTCGTGAAGGGGTGCCGGATGGGCCGGAAAACATTGCCTGGCGGGCGGCCGATGCGCTCCTCGACCTTGCCGGCCGGGAGGTGGGGATCGATATAAGGATCACGAAGAGGATTCCCGTGGCGGCCGGTCTTGGCGGCGGCAGTAGCGACTGCGCATCTGTCCTCATGGGGCTGAACCAGTTGCTTGGACTAGGTATGTCCGATGCCCGGCTCATGGAGATAGGGGTGAAGCTGGGGGCCGACGTCCCGTTCTTCATTTTCGGGAAGACTGCCCTGGCCGAGGGTATCGGTGAGCAACTGACCGCAATCGAGCAGATCCCCCGTGTCTGGCTGGCGATCGTTAACCCCAATGTCCCCGTCTCCACCGCCTGGGTTTATCAAAATTTACAATTGACAAACCGTTCCGATGACTTTAAAATACCCCGTTTCTATAGCAGTATCGCGGACATCTGCGCCATTCTCGGCAATGACCTGGAGGCGGTTACCGTAAAGCGTTACCCGGTCATTAGCGAGATCAAGGGGCGTTTGCAGTCTCTGGGTGCGACAGGGGTACTGATGTCCGGCAGCGGCCCGACGGTGTTCGGAATTTTCGAACAGGAAGACGGGGCGCGCAGGGCTGCGGAGGAACTGGCCCGCACTACCGGCTGGTTTACCGCTGCTGCCCAAACGTTGTAAGGTTTGATGGGGTGTCGCCAAGCGGTAAGGCACCGGATTTTGATTCCGGCATTCCCAGGTTCGATCCCTGGCACCCCAGCCATATTACAAAGCTCCATCCGGTAAGCAGTGTATCTCGCCGAAAACCTCGGATGGAATAACTACATAAATCATCGAGAAAGCAGCGGTGCGCATGGAAAACAAGATCAGGGTGTTCAGTGGCAATTCCAATCCGGGGCTGGCGGAAAATATCTGTACCCACCTGGGCGTTCCACTCGGGCAGGCCAAGGTCAAGACCTTCTCCGACGGCGAGATCATGGTGGAGATCGGCGAGAACGTTCGCGGTCGTGATATTTACGTGGTGCAGTCAACCTGTGCGCCCAGCAATAACAACCTGATGGAACTGCTGATCATGATTGACGCCCTGAAGCGCGCATCCGCAGCCACTATCACGGCGGTCATCCCCTATTACGGCTATGCGCGGCAGGATCGCAAGGTAGCCCCCCGCACTCCCATCACCTCCAAACTGGTGGCTGACCTGATAACCACTGCGGGTGCTGACCGGGTGGTGACTGTTGATCTTCATGCCGGCCAGATACAGGGGTTCTTCAATATTCCGGTGGATAACCTCTATGCTGCCCCGGTCATTCTGGAGAAGCTGCGGGAGCGCTTTCCCCATAACAATATTGTCATGGTTTCGCCGGATGCCGGTGGCACCGAACGGGCCCGGGCATTTGCCAAGCGGCTCGGATGCACCCTGGCGGTCATTGACAAGCGGCGGACAGGCCCCAATGTTGCCGAGGTTATGCATCTCATCGGCGATGTGAAGGATAAGACGGCCATCATTCTTGACGACATGATCGACACGGCCGGCACTCTCACTCAGGCTGCAAAGGCTTTGAAGGCGCATGGCGCCAAGACCATTTACGCTTGCGCTACCCACGGCGTGCTGTCGGGCCCGGCCATCGACCGGATCAACGATTCGGAAATAGAGACGGTCTTAATAACCGATACCGTTCCCCTTGGGGAGAAAGAACAAAGGACTGCTAAAATCGCGGTGCTGGGGGTTGCGGAGCTTCTGGCCGAGGCAATTCGGCGGATACACGAAGACGAATCGGTCAGCTCGTTGTTCGTGTAATATAATCCGGGCTATCCCCGGGGATGTTATCGGCGAAACGCCCTTACAACTAAATAAAACATCGGAGGATGTATGGAACAGAGAGAGCTTACTATTGAACTGCGGACAGAGACCGGGAAGAATGCCTGCCGGCAACTGCGGAGCAAGGACCTTATCCCCGGCGTGGTGTACGGAAAGGGGATGGAGGCCGTTGCCATCACGGTGAAACCGAAGGAACTGGACGCTGCCATTGCCGGCGAAGGTGGCCGCAATCACCTTATCTCCTTGAAAGGTGGCGGAAGCCTCAACGGCAGCATGGTTATTGTTGCTGATCTGCTGCGGGATGCGCTCCGGCGTGACGTTCAGCACGTTGACCTGCACAAGGTCAATCTGACGGAGAAGGTTCGGGTAGAAGTCGTCCTCAATCTGGTTGGCACTGCCAAAGGTGTGAAGGATGGCGGCCTGCTCGATTTTGCCATGCATGCCGTTGAAATCGAGTGCCTGCCGACCCAGATTCCGGAGCATATCGACGTGGATATTGCCGAACTCACCATTGGCCACTCAATCCACGTATCCGATCTGCAACTCCCCGCCGGTGTGAAGGTGCTCGCCGATTCCAGGGCGTCCATCGTCAGCGTGCTCGGCAAGGCCCGCGAAGAGGAAGCCGCTCCCGCCGCCGTATAATCGGCGCGCTGCGGCATCGGGCCGGTTGCGTCATGGCAAAACTTATCGTCGGGCTGGGAAATCCCGGCCCCAAGTACCAGGGAACCCGCCACAACGCGGGTTTCATGGTTTTGGACTGTTTAGCGCGCGAGGCGGGGATCCAGATTACCCGCAAGGCGTTCGGCGGGTTTTACGGAGAGGGGAGTTTTCAAGGAGAGCGGCTTCTGCTCCTCAAGCCCCAGACCTTCATGAACCTGTCCGGCCGTTCCGTCTCCGCGGCACTCCGTTTTCACAAGCTTGCTCCGTCTGACCTGGTGGTTATCCATGACGATCTGGACATCCCTTTCGGCCGGGTGAAGCTTAAGGATGGCGGTGGGCATGGTGGCCACAACGGTCTCCGCTCTCTCATGCAGGAGCTTGGGGGAGGCCAGTTCGTGCGGGTCCGCATCGGGGTCGGCCGACCGGTGCATGGCGATGCAGCCGATTACGTCCTGACCAATTTTTCCCATGAGGAGCAGAACGGTCTCGACAGGCTGCTTGACGGCGTTGTCAGTCTGCTGGCCATGCTCATGCGGGAAGGCCTCCCCAAGACCATGAGCCTGTGCAACAACAGGGATTTTCGGGAAGGGCCATAGGACCGCCTCCTGGTGGCAGTCCACGTGACGAAGTCGTCGTGATCGAGGGCACCCGCAACAGGGTGCCCCTACATTTTTTAAGGAAGCATCTCTATGGGTTTCAACTGTGGCATCGTCGGACTCCCCAACGTGGGGAAATCCACCATTTTCAATGCGCTCACCTCGGCCGGTGCCGAGTCCGCCAACTATCCCTTCTGCACAATCGACCCCAACGTGGGCATCGTCCAGGTGCCGGACCCTCGTCTCCAGCAGCTGGCCGAGATCGTCAAACCGGAGCGGATTCTTCCCACCACCATAGAATTTCTCGACATTGCCGGCCTTGTGAAGGGAGCGAGCCAGGGGGAAGGGCTGGGGAACCAGTTTCTTGGTCATATCCGCTCGGTGGATGCCATCGTACACGTGGTCCGCTGCTTCGACGACGAAAACGTGGTGCATGTCACCGGCAGCGTCGATCCCATAAGGGATATCGAGATTATCAAGACAGAACTGGCTCTTGCTGACCTGGACACGGTGGAGAAGAAATTTCAGCGGGTTGAAAAGCAGTCAAAAAGCGGCGACCGGAAGATCAAGGACGAGGCGGATTTCTACTCCCGCGTGAAAAGCGCTCTGGAAAAGGGTGCCGCCGTTACCGGCCTTGCGGAAAATGTGGACGAGCGGCTCTGGATGCGGGATATGCACCTCCTTACCGACAAGCCGGTTCTTTACGTTGCTAACGTGGCCGAGGACGACCTGGCGGGGAACCACCCCTTTGTGGCACTGGTGCGGGAACTGGCGTCCCGTGAGGGGGCGAAGGTGGTCACCATCTGCGGCAGGATCGAGGCGGAGATATCCGAGCTTGAAGGGGAGGAGAAGCAGGTATTTCTCAACGAGATGGGTCTCGCAGAATCGGGGCTCGACCAGCTCATCCGCTCCGGCTACGAACTGCTCGGCCTCATCACCTACTTCACCGCGGGGGTAAAGGAAGTGCGGGCCTGGACCATTACTAAGGGGACCAAAGCCCCTCAGGCGGCAGGCGTGATCCATACCGACTTCGAGAAAGGGTTCATTCGCGCTGAAGTCATTGCCTTTACCGATTACATCGCTTCAGGAGGCGAGACGGGGGCCAAGGAAAAGGGGCTGATGCGGCTGGAAGGGAAAGAGTATGTGGTGCAGGACGGAGACGTCATGCACTTCCGGTTCAACGTATAAGCGAAAATGCGGCTTTTTTTCAATCCCGGGCGTTGGGGTAAAATCCGCGTTTCCAGTATCACAACCGATTGGTTGTAAATGTGGATTGAGTAAGCTTATGCTCGGCCTTCAGCGCGATCTGCAATAAAAAGCTTGTCAAGTTAAGGTAAGTGTAGTAAAAATCATAGTTTCCAAAGAGCAGCCATAGTGGCTGTATCTCCTTGCTCCGGGTCGGACCGGGGCTACAAAACCGTGAGGAGGAAGTAACCATGAGGATGTACGAGACGATTTACATCGTCCAGCCCGACCTCGGCGAAGACGACATCAAGGCGTTGTCTGCCAAGGTGCAGGACGTCATCGCCAAGAAGAACGGCGAGATGAAGCGGCTGGAAGACTGGGGTAGCCGGAAACTGGCCTATCCCATCGAGAAGTTTAGCCGGGGGCGCTATTTCTACCTCCGCTGTGACGGGGATGAGACCCTTATCGCCGAGTTGGAGCGTCGTCTCCGCCTTGACGACAAGGTGCTCCGGTACCAGAGCGTCAAGCTCGAAAAAGAGGTCGAGGCCCCTGCCGCGGCCGCGCCGAAGGCTGCCGTAGAAGAAGTGGCTCCCGAGGCTGCCGCCCCTGAAAGCGAATAATAATCAATTCGGAGGATTATCATAGATGAGCGACGAAAGAACTCCCCAGAGAAGCTCTGGCCCCCGCAAGAAGCGGCCGTTCCAGCGTAGAAAAGTCTGCCGTTTCTGCGCCGATAAACAGGTTACCATCGATTACAAAGACCCCCGTACCCTTCGCTACTTCATCACCGAGCGGGGGAAGATCATTCCGCGCCGCATCTCCGGCAACTGCTCCAAGCACCAGCGGGAGATCACCGAGGCCATCAAGCGGGCACGTAACATTGCCCTGCTGCCGGTTGCCGGTACACACGTATTGCCGTAACGGGGTGCTGACCGGATGAAATCCCTGACACCCGGCCCCTGGCTGGAGATGGTCAAGGGTAGCGTCATAACCCTGGTACTGTTTCTGGCGTATGTCAGTTTTCCCCTCCTGGGGATGTTTCCCGGTCTCTTCGTGCCATTGCCGGGAATATACTATGCCCAGAAGCACGGGATAAAGGTGGGGATGGCGATTGTGGCGATCAGCGTGGCTGTGCTGATGCCGATCGCCGGCGTCTCCTCCGCCATCCTCTACCTTCTTCAGTGTGGCATCATGACCCTTGCATTGCCCGTCTTCCTCTCCCGGGGATGGGGCGGGGCGCGGAGCATCGCGTCGGCGGTGGCGCTCAATGTCGCGGTTGTGGCGTTGTTTGCCGTTGTCTTTGCCCTCAGCCAGGGGATTGACCTCCATGGGCAGGTGCTTAAGGGGATCAATGCAAGCATTACCCAGACCGCGGCGCTCTATGAGAAAAGCGGTCTGACAGGTGAAGAGCTGCAGACCTTCAAAACGGCAATGGAGCAGGCCGGTGCCCTCATCGGCCGGATCTACCCGGCGCTGGTCATCATCACACTCGCGACTATCGCGGGGCTGAACCTCTGGATCATGACACGGCTGGCGATACGTTTGCCGGGCTTTCACACTCTCGGGGAATTCAGTCGCTTCAAGAACCCGGATCAACTGATCTGGGTGGTCATTGCCGCCGGCTTCTCCATGCTCATCCCCCAGACGGATGTCGCTGGGATGGCTCTGAACGTACTGATCGTCACCCTTTTGCTCTACTTCGTGCAAGGGTTGGCTATCATCGGCTGGTTCTTCAATCGATTCACCGTACCGGGTCTGGTGCGCGCCATTTTTTATATCCTGCTGACGCTGCAGCCCTACCTTGCGGTAGCGGTCGCGGCACTCGGCATATTCGATCTGTGGGGCGACTTTCGCACCCCCAGGCAACCAGAAAACCTGTAACTCAGGCTAGGAGGAAAAGGACATGAAGGTAATTCTGAAGGAAAATGTTGAGAATCTTGGTCATATCGGCGACGTGGTAAAGGTTGCACCCGGCTATGCCCGCAACTTTCTGATCCCGAAGGGGTTTGCCCTCGAAGCGACTCTCAAGAACACCAAGGCGCTCGATCATGCGAAACGCCAGTTGGAGTACAAGAAGAACAAGGTGCTGGAAGCGGCCAAGCTGCTTGCTGCCAAGATCGAGGGGCTGGTTCTGAGCATTGCCCACCAGGCCGGCGAGGAAGGGAAGCTGTTTGGTGCCGTCACCAACATGGAACTGGCCGAGCTGCTCAAAGCCCAAGGAATCGAGATTGACCGGAAAAAAATCGTTCTTGCCGAACCGATCAAGCACACCGGCGAGTTCTCTGCCAGCGTCAAGCTTCACCCGGAAGTGAATGCCAGTCTGAAGGTAACCGTCACCAAAGCGGAGTAGACGGCGTTTGCCCCATGGTGGTGTATGGAGTAGAAACGGCGGCCGGGAGTTCCCGACCGCCGTTTTTTTGTCTTGAATCCGTGAGGGGCAAGCTCCCGTTGTGCTCGGCTTCCCCTTGGCTTATCCCCCCCTATATGAAAGTCAGTGCTGGCAGCGAGGGCAGAAATAGGTGGAGCGGCCTCCTTGGCGTTGCATGATAATGGGTGTCCCGCATACCGGGCAGGGCTCACCGCCTCGGTCGTAGACCTTGAGTTGCACCGCAAAGTATCCCGTCTGTTCTTCCCCGACCCTGAAATCGCGGATGGTGGTCCCTCCCTCTGCGATTGCAGCCCGCAGTACCTCCCTGATGGCGGTGATGAGCCGCAGGCAGTCCGTTGCGGAGAGCTCTCCTGCTGGCCGTTCCGGACGGATGCCGGCGCGGAACAGCGCTTCGTTGGCGTAGATATTCCCCACGCCGACAACGACATGGCTGTCCATGATGAACGGCTTGATCGCCACTTTTCGCGTGCGGCTCTTCCCGAACAGGTACCCGGCGTCGAACCCCTCTTCCAGCGGTTCGGGACCGAGTTCTGCGAGAAGCCGGTGCTGATGGGGATCGTCTCCGGTCCAGAGCGCCGTGCCGAACCGCCGCGGGTCGTTGAACCGGAGGGCGATGCCGTCTTCAAGGACGATATCCAGATGGTCGTGTTTACCGGCCGGGGTCGCGGCCGGGACGATACCGAGGCGTCCCGACATCCCGAGATGGAGGATCAGCGTGCCTCTGTCACAACGGACGAGGAGATACTTCCCCCGTCGATCGACACGGATTATCTCCTGGCTGGGGAGAATGGCTGTCAGTTCTGCCGGAATCGGCCAGCGAAGGCCGGCGTTTCGCACCACTACGTTCGTGATGGTTTTTCCTTCGAGATACGGCGCGATTACGCGCCGGGTCGTTTCCACTTCCGGCAATTCGGGCACGATTGATATCCTTTTCGTCTTGAATCTTCGGTAGATAGCTCTACAGGCGGGTGGTGCGCATGGTAGCGCGGCAGCTTCGGCAAGTCAATAATCCTTGACAGAGAGAGGGAGAGACTGTAATCTTACGCGTCTAACCTATTGGATACTATATGCTTTTTTCAGCCGGACGAAACCGCTTTTACAGGGGGTAAAATTGCCGGCTGATTAGGGAGGTGCGCGTTTGACTTTTCAGGATATGATCCTTTCGCTTCAGGGGTACTGGGCCAGGCAGGGATGCGTCATCCAGCAGCCCTATGATACGGAGAAGGGGGCGGGGACCTTCAACCCGGCCACGTTCCTGCGCGTTCTCGGCCCAGAGCCCTGGAACGTTGCCTACGTGGAGCCGTCCCGCCGCCCCACCGACGGCCGCTACGGCGAAAACCCCAACCGACTCCAGCACTACTACCAGTTTCAGGTGATCATGAAGCCCTCCCCCCTGAACATCCTCGACCTCTATCTGGATTCCCTGCGGGCTTTCGGCATCAACCCCAACCAGCACGACATCCGCTTTGTGGAAGACGACTGGGAATCACCGACCCTCGGCGCCTGGGGGCTCGGCTGGGAGGTCTGGCTCGACGGGATGGAGATCACCCAGTTTACCTACTTCCAGCAGGCGGGGGGGATCGACCTGAAGCCGGTGGCCGGCGAGATTACCTACGGGTGCGAGCGGATCGCCATGTACCTGCAAGGGGTGGACAACGTCTATGACCTGGAGTGGACCAAGGGGGTCACGTACGGCGACATCCACCACATCACCGAGGTGGAGTTCTCGACCTACAACTTCGAGGAGGCCAATGTGCCGCTCCTTCTGGAATCCTTCACAAACTTCGAAAAGGAGTGCATCCGCCTGGTGGAGAAGGATCTGGTCTTTCCCGCCTACGACTTTGTCATGAAGTGCTCCCACACCTTCAACCTGCTGGATGCCCGGGGCGCCATCTCGGTCACCGAGCGGGCCTCCTACATAGGCAGGGTGCGTAACGTGGCCCGTCTCTGCGCCGAGGCCTACGTCCGCCAGCGTGAACGGCTCGGTTATCCGATGTTGAAAGGGGGGTGCTGAGCCATGGGTAAGGAACTATTTCTCGAAATTGGGACTGAAGAGATCCCCGCAGGATTTCTCCCCAAGGCGATGGCCGATATCGAGGCGTTGATCGGACGGGAACTAGAGAACGCTCGCCTTTCCTGTGCCTCCATCAAGACCATGGCGACGCCACGCCGCATTGCTCTCTGTGTAGAAGGGTTGCCTGCGGTACAGTCCGATGCCGAGACAACGGCCCTCGGGCCGGCAAAGAGCATCGCCTTCGGACCGGACGGCAAGCCGACCAGGGCAGGTGAAGGTTTTGCCCGGGGGCAAGGTGTGGACGTGAGCGCCCTGACCGTCGTCAGCACCGACAAGGGAGAGTATGTCGCGGCCGTCAAGAAGGAGACGGGCCGTCCGGTGGCGGACCTTCTCACCGAGATCCTGCCGCGGCTCATTGCCAACATCCCCTTCAAGAAATCCATGCGCTGGGGAAGCCAGGATATTCGCTTCGCCCGGCCGATCCACTGGATCGTCGCCCTGTTCGACGGCATCGTGGTCCCCTTTTCCTTTGGCGCCATCGAGAGCGGCACCGCCTCCCGCGGTCACCGGTTCATGGCGAACAGCACGTTCCCGGTGCGCGATTTCGCCCACTACCTGGAAGAGTGCGAACGCCACTTTGTGATTCCCGATCCGGCAAAGCGGAAGGAAATCATCCGCCGCGAGATCGAACGGGTCGCCGTCGGGGCAGGAGGGACCGTCCTGCCGGATGAGGCGCTGCTGGAGCAAGTGACCTACCTGGTGGAGTACCCCTCCGCCGTGCGTGGCGGTTTCTCCACCGTCTTTCTCGATGTTCCCAAGGAGGTGCTCATCACCTCCATGCGCGAGCATCAGCGCTACTTCACCCTTGTGGACGGAGAGGGAAAGCTCCTTCCCAACTTCATCACCATCAACAACACCCTGACGGAAGACCCGTCGGTGGTGGTGAAGGGGAACGAGCGGGTGCTCCGGGCCCGTCTCTCCGATGCCCGCTTCTTCTTCGAGGAAGACCAGAAGGTGAGGCTGGAGACCCGCGTAGAGTCACTGAAGGGGGTCGTGTACCAGCAGAAGCTCGGCACCTCCTTTGAGAAGATGGAACGGTTCCGTAATATCGCCGAAGGACTCGCAGACTGTCTGAATCCGGCCGTCAAGGCCAAGGTGAGTCGTGCCGCCTTCCTCTGCAAGGCCGACCTCGTCTCCGGCATGGTGGGTGAATTCCCCGAGGTGCAGGGGATCATGGGGCGCGAGTACGCTCTGCTCCAGGGTGAGGACGCCGAGGTGGCGACCGCCATCGCCGAACACTACCTCCCCACCCAGGCCGGCGGCGACCTGCCGGTCTCGGATAGTGGCGCCATCCTCTCCATCGCCGACAAGCTCGACACCATCTGCGGTTGCTTCGGGGTGGGGCTCATCCCGACCGGTTCGGCCGACCCTTATGCTCTGCGCCGCTCGGCGCTGGGGATTATCAATATCATCATCGACCGGGGATACGGGCTGTCGCTGCGGACCCTCATCGACAGCGCCCTCGGACTTCTCGCTCCCAAGCTGACCCGTCCCCGGGACGAGGTGGCGGGGGACGTGCTGGAGTTCTTCCGTGGCCGCCTGGTGAACCTCCTCGCCGACCGTTATCCGACCGATGCCGTGGATGCTGCCGTCTCCGCCTCCTTCGACGATCTGGTGGACGTTGCGGCGCGGGTTGCGGCCCTCGCCGAGTTCAAGACCCGTCCCGACTTCGAACCGCTCGCCATCGCCTTCAAGCGGGTCTGCAACATCGTCAAGGAAGAGGTGGCCGCGTCGGTTACCGCAGATTGCTTCCAGGACGCTGCGGAAGGGGAGTTGCACGCCGCGTTCCAGGCGGTGCAAGCCAAGGTCGTTGCCGCCGTTGCCGGTGGCGCCTACCTGGATGCCCTGGCCGAGATCGCCACCCTGCGCGGGCCGGTGGATACCTTCTTCGAACGGGTCATGGTCATGGCCGAGGACGAACGGGTCCGAACCAATCGACTGGCCCTTTTGCAAGAGATAAAAGGGCTTTTCAGAGACATTGCAGACTTTGCAAAGATAGCCGCTTAGCCGAAAGGCAAGCGGCTTTTTTTACGTTTTAATTTGCCTAAACCCGCTTAATTATTAATAAAATGAGGAGGAGTGCCATGGCTGCAAAGTACGTTTATTTCTTCGGTGACGGGAAGGCCGAGGGGAGCGCGGAGATGAAAAATCTCCTGGGGGGTAAGGGGGCCAATCTGGCGGAGATGACGGCGATCGGTCTGCCGGTTCCGGCCGGATTCACCATTTCAACCGAGGTCTGCACCGAATTCTATAAGAACAGCCGTCAATATCCGGCAGGTCTCACGGAAGAAGTGGCGTCGAACCTGAAGCGGGTCGAGGAGCTCATGGGGAAGAAGTTCGGTGATCCCGCCAACCCCCTGCTGGTTTCGGTTCGCTCCGGTGCCCGGGCTTCCATGCCCGGCATGATGGACACCATCCTCAACCTCGGCCTCAACGATACGACGGTCCAGGGGATCATCGCCCAGAGCGGCGACGAGCGCTTTGCCTATGATGCCTACCGGCGGTTTGTTCAGATGTACTCCGACGTGGTGATGGGAATGGACAAGGAGGCCCTTGAACACATCCTGGAGCACAAGAAGGAGGACCGGCGGGTCCGGCTCGACACCGACCTGACTGCGGAGGACTGGAAGGAGTTGGTGGTGAAGTTCAAGGCGAAGATCAGGGAGACCCTGGGACAGGAGTTCCCTGAAGATCCCCAGGAGCAGCTCTGGGGAGCCATCGGGGCGGTGTTCGGTTCCTGGATGAACGCGCGTGCCATCACCTACCGCCGGCTCAACAACATCCCGGCCGATTGGGGGACCGCGGTCAACGTCCAGTCCATGGTCTTCGGCAACATGGGGAACGACTGCGCCACCGGCGTCGCCTTCACCCGCGACCCTTCCACCGGCGAGAACTATTTCTACGGCGAATACCTGGTCAACGCCCAGGGTGAGGACGTGGTAGCCGGCATCCGCACCCCCCAGCCGATCAACAAGGCAAAGAAGAAGGACGGCGACCTGCCGGCCATGGAAGACGTCCTGCCCGACTGCTACCAGCAGCTGGTAACTATCCGGAGCATCCTGGAAAAGCACTACACGGATATGCAGGATATCGAGTTCACCATCGAAAAAGGGAAGCTCTACATGCTCCAGACGCGGAACGGCAAGAGGACCGCAAGGGCGGCCATCAAGATTGCCGTGGATATGGTCGGTGAGGGGCTCGTCGACGAGCGGACTGCCGTGCTTCGCGTGGCTCCGTCCCAACTGGACCAGCTGCTTCACCCCTCCCTCGACCCGAAGGCCGAGAAGAAGGTGATCGCCAAAGGGCTTCCCGCATCCCCCGGCGCGGCCAGCGGCGAGGTAATCTTTAATGCCGACGAGGCGGAAGCTGCCGCCAAGCTCGGCCTCAAGGTGATCCTGGTCCGGGTGGAGACGAGCCCGGAGGATATCCACGGCATGCATGCGGCCCAGGGGATACTCACCGCCCGGGGTGGCATGACCTCCCATGCGGCGGTGGTTGCTCGCGGCATGGGAAAATGCTGCGTGGCGGGGTGTGGCGACATCAAGGTCAACTATGCTGCCAGCCAGTTCACGGACCGGAATGGCAATATCGTCAAGAAGGGTGACATCATCACCCTGGATGGTTCCACCGGCGAGGTTATCCTTGGCATGGTGCCGACCGTTTCACCCGAGCTGACGGGGGATTTCGGCACCCTCATGGCGTGGGTCGACCGGTTCCGTCGCCTCAAGGTGCGGGCCAATGCCGACAACCCCCACGACTCCAAAGTGGCCCGCTCGTTCGGCGCCGAGGGGATCGGCCTCTGCCGGACGGAGCATATGTTCTTTGAAGCTGACCGGATTGCAGCAGTGCGGGAGATGATCCTCTCCGAGGACCTGGAAGGGCGACAACGGGCGCTGGCCAAGATCCTCCCCATGCAGAAGGGGGATTTTATCGGCATTTTCCGCGAGATGAAGGGGCTCCCCGTCACCATCCGCCTCCTCGACCCGCCGCTCCACGAGTTCCTCCCCCAAGAGGAGAGGGACATCGAGTCCCTCGCCAAGACCATGGGGGTCAGCGTCCAGGCCCTCAAGTCCAAGGTGGAGTTCCTTCACGAGTTCAACCCGATGCTTGGCCATCGTGGCTGCCGTCTCGGCCTCACCTTTCCGGAGATCTACGACATGCAGGTACAGGCCATCATGGAGGCCGCCTGCGAACTTGTGAAAGATGAGGGATTCACTATCGTCCCCGAGATCATGATCCCGCTGGTTGCGGTGGTAGATGAACTGAAACGTCTGCGGGAGAACGCCATCCGGGTCTGTGAAGATGTCATCGCCCGGTACGGGGTGAAGATTGATTATTTGATCGGCACCATGATCGAACTCCCCCGGGCTGCACTCACCGCCGACGAGATTGCCACCGAGGCGGAGTTCTTCTCCTTCGGCACCAACGACCTCACCCAGACCACCTTCGGCCTTTCCCGGGACGATGCCGGCAAGTTTCTCCCCTTCTACGTGGAGACCGGACTCCTGGAGGAGGACCCGTTCGTCTCCCTGGACCAGAACGGTGTCGGCCAGCTGGTCAAGATGGGGTGTGAAAAGGGACGTTCAACACGGCCGGAGATCAAGCTCGGCATCTGCGGTGAGCATGGGGGTGATCCAGCATCGGTCATCTTCTGTCACAAGGTTGGGCTCGACTACGTTTCCTGTTCGCCGTTCCGGGTCCCCATTGCCCGGCTTGCCGCTGCCCACGCGGTGCTGACGGAGCAGTAAAGAAGGTGAAGAGCAGGGGGAACCGGTGAATGGTTCCCCCTTTTTTAGTGAACGAGGAGGGTCCTATGGTGAGATTTGTCGTGCGGATGCTGCTTGTCGCAGGTCTGTTGGCCGTGACAGGCTGTTCCGGTGAGAAGGGTAAAGAGCAATTGGAAACCGCCCGGTTCGAGGAAAAGCAGCACAACCTGGAACATGCGGTGAAGCTCTACGAAGAGATTATCACGAAATATCCAGGAACCCCGGCCGCCGCCGCGACGGAAAAACGGATGGCGGAACTGAACAAGGGGAAACCGTAGGGCAGGCTCGTATATTCCGCACTGATCAGAAAAAGGGGGCGTTTCCGCCCCCTTTTTCATTTGCTGCAATCGCACTCCTGCATGTCTCCGCTGGCAAAAGGTATCTTTTTGCCGCACTTCTGGCACCGCCAGAAGAGGCCCCCTCAGCCGGGGAGCAGGAACATGGCCCCCTTGCATTCGGGGCAGATTTTTTCCGTTTCCATGGCTTACCCCCTAAAGATGTGTAGTAAAACTGTAATCCGGCTCGATGTGGGATGTCAATAATTTAAATATTGAAATTATTTAAAAGTCGGTAACTGCAGCGATTCCGGGTTACCTAACCGTTACCGTGAGTGAGCCGACCCCGCTGATTTCGGCGCAGACCCTGTCTCCCGGGACAAGTGGGCCGACCCCCGCAGGTGTGCCGGTAAGGATGATGTCCCCCGGCTCCAGGGTGAAGATGGAGGAGATGTGGCTGATGATCTGCGTAACGGTGTGGATCATCAGGGCGGTGCTGCCGTCCTGGCGCAGCGTGCCGTTGACCGAGAGACGGATCTGGAGCTGCTGGGGGTCACTGATGGTGCCGGCGGGGACGAAGTCCGACAGGGGGCAGGCGGTGTCGAACCCCTTGGCGATCTCCCAGGGGAGGCTCCTTTTCTTGAGGTCGTCCTGTACGTCCCGAAGGGTCAGGTCGATGGCCACACCGTAGCCGGCCAGATGAGAGAGGGTCTCGTCGACGGGGATGTTCTTGCCGCCGGTGCCGATGAGGAGCGCCAGTTCCGCCTCGTGGTGGCAGTTCTTCGAATAGGGGGGTATGACGATTTCATCGCCATCCCCGATGATGGAGGTGGCAGGCTTCATGAAAATGACGGGGGCGGCAGGCGTCTCGTTTCCCAGTTCTTTTATGTGGTCAACGTAGTTGCGGCCGATGCAGAGGATCTTGCCGATGGGGAATTCCTTGCCGGCGATGGGTATACGGGCGGTTTTCATGGATAGTTCTCCTTCATGCTGGGGAAGTATGGTTTTGCACGTTTGACTGAATCATAGATTCCCCACTTTGCAACATTCTCCCGTCAGACGGCATCCCTGCCAGGTGCCGCGCCGGCGCAATTCATTTACGATGGCGTACCACATCTGGTTGTTCTTAAGGTCCCAGGTGGGGGCGACGCGGATCGCCAGGGGAGCCGAGCCGTAGAGCCGCTGGATGGCAATCTCCGCGGGGAGCCGTTCGAGGAAATCGCAGACCGTTGCCACATACTCGTCGAGGGCGAGAGGGACGAATTCACCCCGGTAGTAGAGGTCGGCCAGGCGGGTTCCGGCAACGGCATGGAGTTGGTGGAGTTTGAGCGAGGTGACCGGAAGGGATGCAATCAGTTCCGCGGTCCGGAGGAACCCTTCCCGCGTCTCGCCGGGAAAGCCGTAGATGAGATGGGTACAGAGTTCGATGCCGCGCCCGGCCACCCGGCCCACCGTCTGGAGATATTCCGCCAGGGTGTGGCCGCGGTTGATGCGGGCAAGGATGGCATCGTCCATGGACTGGAGACCCAGTTCCAGGCAGACGTAGTGATCCCTGGCCAGTTCTTCCAGGAGGCTGATTGCCTCGTCGCTCAGAGCGTCGGGTCGTGTGCCGATGGAAATACCGAGTACGTCGGGATGGGCAAGGGCGCGACCGAACAGGTCGCGGAGTTTTGCCGACGGGCCGTAGGTGTTGGTGTGTTTCTGGAAGTAGATGATGAATTTTTCGCTTCCGAGACGACAGCGGTGGTATGCCATTCCCTCGGTCATCTGGGTTTCCAGGGGAATGACCGGCTGGGTGCCGCCGGGTGAGAAGGAGCTGTTGTTGCAGTAGATGCAGCCGCCGCTTCCCCTGCTGCCGTCACGGTTAGGGCAGGTGAAGTCCCCGTCCACATTGACCTTGCTGACACGGCAGCCGAACCGGCGGCGCAGCCAGGCGCCGTAGGAGTTGATCCGGAGTTCGGGATGAATGAGGGTGGACGGCATGAATCAGTCTTCGTGCTCTTCAGGAAGGAGCGTCAGGAGTGCCTTGGCTTCGTCGCGGGGATTGTCGGCGGTGAGCACCGCCGAAACCAGGGCGATGCCGTGTACGCCGCACGCGACGACCTCCGGTACCTTGTCCCGTTTGATACCCCCCAGGGCAAAAACCGGGATCTGAAGGAGGCTGGCGATTTCTTCCAGTTTGGCTGTGCCAAGCGGTTCACCATAAACCGCCTTGGACGGTGTGGGGAACACCGGGCCAAAGGTAATGAAGTCTGCCCCTTTTTCCTGGGCGGTGATGGCATTGACCTGGTTGTGGCAGGATACACCGATGAGCTTTTTCTCCCCCATCACCATCCGTGCCCGGTAGATGGGTATGCTTTCGCCCCCCAGATGGACTCCGTCCGCATCCACCGCCAGGGCGATGTCGACGCGGTCATTGATGAAAAGTCGGGAGCCATACCGGCTGGTCAGCTTGCGCATTTCATAGGCGAGTTCGTACAGTTCCCGGCTGGAGAGGTCCTTTTCCCGCAGCTGAACGGCGCGCACACCTCCCCGCAAGGCTTCTTCCACGACTGCACACAACTCCCTCCCCCCCGTGTTGCGGCGGTCGGTGATGAGGTAGAAGTTGAAATCTATCCAGGGGTTTTCCCCGTTATTCATGGATTATCCCTTCAATGGGGCTGGAGGCGGTGGCGTAGAGTTTCTTCGGAATCCGTCCGGCCAGGTAGGCCAGGCGCCCTGCCCTTACGGCCAGGTTCATGGCCTCTGCCATGGCAATGGGATCCCGGGCGCCGGCAATGCCGGTGTTCATCAGAACGCCATCGCAGCCGAGCTCCATGGCGATGGCGGCATCAGATGCGGTGCCAACCCCTGCATCTACAATGACCGGCACCTTGACTGTGTCCATGATGATCCGGATGTTGTAAGGGTTCCTGATGCCGAGGCCGCTGCCGATGGGGGCGCCGAGGGGCATGACGGCGGCGCAGCCGACATCCTCCAGTTTCTTGCAGACAATGGGGTCGTCGCTCGTGTAGGGAAGGACGGTGAACCCTTCCTTGACCAGCACCGTCGCGGCCTTTAGCAGTTCTTCGTTGTCCGGAAACAGGGTTTTCTCGTCACCGAGCACCTCTAGCTTGACGAAGTCGGAAAGGCCAGCCTCACGGGCAAGACGGCAGGTGCGGATTGCATCATCTGCCGTATAGCAACCGGCGGTGTTGGGGAGGAGAGTGTATTTCTTCAGATCGATGTGGTCAAGGAGCGACTCCTTGCTCCGGTCACTGATGTTCACGCGCCGCACCGCTACGGTGATGACTTCGGCGCCGGAGACCTCGATCGCCCGGACCATCTGCTCCATGCTGGCATACTTGCCGGTTCCGACCATGAGCCGGGAGGTGAACTCCCTTCCGCCGATGACGAGTTTGTCAGGGGTCTGCTGCTGTGACATTGGAATGGTCTCCTTTATATAGGCGCGTGAGAGGCGCGGGGAGTTCGTGACGCAGGGGGTTCCAATCCCCGTGTCCCTGACGAGTTACCCGCCCCCAACGAAATGGACGATCTCCAGCCGGTCTCCCTGGTTCAGCAGGGTCGAGGCGTATTCCCCCTTGGGAAGGATATCAAGGTTGAGTTCCACTGCCACCCGCGATGGGTCGATCTCCAGCGAACGGAGGTAGTCGAGGACGGAAAGGGGAGGGGTCGTGCGGCTTTCGCCGTTGACGATGATTTCCAGTGACATGGTGTGTGATCCTTACCTGGAGGGAAAGGCCGACCGGTACGAAATAAAAAGGCCGCGGAAGCGGCCAAAGAGTTTAACAGGTCTTGTGGTCCGCTTCCCTACGCCGGAATTAACCGGATCAGGTTCAAAGGGTTGTCCGCTCCTGTTCGGATGGGACTCTCAGCCGAAACACCCCCAGCGAGATAGCGCCGATATGTAATTGTCGAACGTGCTGCAGAGCGGACGCTCAAGACGTCCGTACGATAGGTAACCTAGCAATATGGCGTGATTCTGTCAACTCTTTTCTTAGTTGAACGTGCACTCTCTAAGCGGCTCTAGGCTGTGGGAAAACGCACTCAACGGGATTCGTCGTCGGACCAGAAGGCACGTTTACGCTCCAGTTCGACCAGCCGTTCCTGTTCCTTGCGAATCTCGTCATTGCAGTAGGTCCAGATTCGGTAACTTTCCAGACCAAGGACAGTTATTCCCGCCGCGAAGACCGCCCAGAAATTCTCGTCGAGCCCTTTGGCAAAATGGTAGAAACCGTAGAAGGCCGCTAGATAGAGAACGTGGGGGAAGGGGCTTCCTTCCCCCGAGCCCCCCATCATCCGGGAGAGGATCAGGATAATGGCAGAGAAGCTGTAGAGGACGAGGGCGCCACTGATCATGTTGAAGGACGGCGGTTTGCCAAGCATTGCCTGGAATTCGTCGGGGAGGGACGGGAAAAAGCTGAAATCTCCCAGCGCGCAGGTGCTGATCGCAATGAAAAGCGCCAGGGCCCAGAGTCCATGATTTGCTGCGGCCTGCAGTTTGCCGATCCTGGACTTGATCTCCTGGCGGAGTTGGTCCGGGTTCCGGGGCTTGCTGGCAATTCCTTCAACATGGTTTTCAAGGTTGTGCGTCATGCCTAGGGAGCAACTTTCTGGCGGTCTGATGACCGCTGTGTCATGATTGACCGGCAGTACGGTTCGGCTCTGGCGCCTGCCCCCTTATTCACGCCGTGACCGGGATTCCCGTAATTCCTTGGACATATGCTGGAGCGTGCCTGCCACTTCTTTCAACTCCCCTTCGCAGGGGGGGGGCGGGGTTTCAAGATTGCCATGGCGCAGCTCGGCGGCGTAGCTTTTCAACAGCGCTAGCGGGACAAAGACGCTCCGACGCAGGAGTGCCGCCACCCCTCCGATCGTGAGGGCAAGGATCATGAGGGTGAAGACGGTCATTCTTTCCCCCATGGTTATGAGGGTCTTTTGCAGCGGTTCCTGGGAAAGGCCGATGTCGAGAGTTCCCAGCACCTTCTGGCTCGCATTATGGATGTGGCAGGGGGCGGTGTAGCAGGCCGGCTCATTATAGACCGGGGCGGTTATGGCCAGAACCTTCCGCCCCTTTTCATTCTTGAACTGCCGGGCCTGGTCCATCTTCCCGAGCGTGGTGATCGGTTCCGGTCCGCTGTGGCAGCCGATGCACCCCTCTGCTTTCTTGTCGACAAAGTGGTTCAGTTCGTCGCTTGCGGCGGAGAACATGACGAGCCCCTTCTTGTTGAAGATGCGGACATGTTCCACCCCCTGCTGGTCGCCGATGTTGCGGATGATGTTCCCCACCGTTTCCCGGTCCGACTTGAGCATCGCGTAGCGGGTCGACTTGACGATGGTGTCGGCAAGATTCGTGGCATGCTGCACTGCATCCCTCGTCATATCCCGTTTCATGACGGAATAGAGAAGCAGGCAGCAGACCACGACAAAGCCTGTTATGGCAAGCGCGACCGGGACAATTGCCCGGGCGGAAAAGCTCTTCGGCATGACATCTCCTCGCTTACACTACATGTTCGGATGGCATTTGATGCAGGCTTCACGTACGGTGAAAGCGGTTTTGCCGTCATGACATGCGCCGCACGATTTTCCTTCTCCCATGGCCAACATGGAGACCGGTTTGCTTTTCTTCCCTTGGGGATAGATGCGGGAGTGGCAATCGCTGCATTTGTAGAGCCCCATGTGCACCTTATGGCTGAACTTTGCGTTGCCGGCTCCGGTGACCTTGAAGTCCACATCCTTTACCGCGTGGCATTTGCCACAATCGGCCACACTGAATGCGTCCTTGCCGTTGTGGCAGCCACCGCACGATTTCCCTTTTTCCATTTCGGCCATGGTTATCCGTTTATTGGGGCCGGCGGCAAACAGCCTGGTATGGCAATCGCCGCACTGGTGCATCTCCAGGTGTTTCTTGTGGCTGAAGGGAGTGGGACCGGTTTCTTTGACCTTGAACGTGATCTCTTTTACCGGGTGGCAAGTGGTGCACGTGTCGAGGCCGAACGCCTTCTTGCCGTTGTGACAGGCGCCACAGGATTTACCCTTCCCCATCTCCGCCATGGTCACCGGTTTGTTGAGGCCGGTGGCAAAAAGGGCCGGATGGCAGGTGCCGCATGCAGGGGTGGCAGGGAGGTGGGCTTTATGACTGAAACGGACCGGTCCGGTTGCCTTGACCGGCATGATGACGTCCTTTACCATGTGGCATCTGGCGCAATCCTTGAGGGGGAAGGCTTCCTTGCCGTTGTGACAGGCGCCGCAGGATTTCCCCTTGTCCATATCGGCCATGGTGTAGGTCGCCTTTTTTTTCATATTGAAGAGGGCGTCGTGGCAGGCTTTGCAGTTGTTGTTTATCCCTTTCTGACGAATGTGCTGTTTGTGACTGAAGACCACCTTGCCCCCACCTTTAGTGCTGTAGGTGACATCCCGGAGATCCAGCGCAACGGCCACAATGGCTGACAATAAAACGACAACAGCAGGGAGAAGGATGAAGCGGAATTTCATGATTGCCTCCTGTGTGAATGATAGCTGGTTCCCGGAGGGGAGTAGGTCAGGATTATAAGGAACCGGCGTCAATTAGTCAAATTTAAATATGTATACCTAATTGTCGGGCGATGACACAAAAACGGCGCTCCGGCGAAACCGGAGCGCCGCGACATCGCAGCAGGGGTGGGGTCAGTGATGATCTTCCACCTCTTCCCATCCGTCCCACATTGGCTTGAAATGGGCAAACGGGGAATGTCCCAGAGTTGCCAGGTAGATGTGAACGAAGAGGAAGGCGAAGAAGCAGCAGGCGATGAGAAAGTGGGCGCTCACGAGGATCTTGATGCCACCGACGATGAGTATCAATTCCCGTAGCGGTGAAACATTCATGAGCACGATCCCGGACAGAATCACGAGGGGGAGGAGCACCAGCATGATCATGAGGTAGGCGGCCTTCTGCATCGGGTTGAACTTGTTATCCGGCGTGCTGTGGTGGGGATTGGGGCGCCCCAGAAAGTAGTTGAAGAAGTAGAAGAATGCCTGGCGGAAGATGCCGCTCTTCAGGTCCTCCAGATTGGGGACGTAGAGCTTGGCCAGGGTTCCTGCCACAAACATGTAGTAGAAGAGCCAAAGGCCGTACGATATTGAGACCACAATACCGGCGGTGTTATGGAGTGTTATCGCCGACTTGTAGGTGCCGAAGATGTTCACGTATTCGGGAAACCTTATCTGCAGTCCGGTAATGCAGAGGGTGACGATCCCGAGGGCATTCAGCCAGTGCCAGATCCTGACAGGCATGGGTGTGAGGTAGATGTATTCCTTGTGGTTCATGATCAGTGCTCCTTTCTGTTTTTCCGGGTCAGGAACCGGAAGGTGCCGTGGCCGATCGGCATCATGAGTCCTCCGACGAGAATGAGGGCGCCGATGATATTGAGTGGCGTGCTCCGGGTCGAGCCCATCATGTAGAAGTCGGGGGTGCCGTAGAGGAGGTCGAGCACCGCACCTTTTTCCACGGCAACGCGATTGTAGGTGCCGTTCTTATCCGGGAATGCCACGTAACTGGTCTGCATGGCTTTGGGGCCGGAGGCGTGGCAGAATGAGCAGTCCCACCGATTATCGAGAATCTGGTAACTATGGGTGACAACTTCCGGAGTCATCATTCCCCAGAGGCGCATGTTTTTCTTGCGGGCTTCATGGTTGAAAGTCCGGAGTTCCTGCATGGAAATCAAGCCATCTCCGTTCTTGTCAACCAAGCTTCGGACATCCTTTCCTTCCGGCACAAGGCTGGTGAGTTCGTTATATGATGCGACTTTGAAGTCTGCGTGGTTTTGCTTTGCCGGGCGATCCTGGATGTAGAGGGTGATCACATAATTCGTGGAGCCGGTGTGGCAGGTGATGCAGGGGATCGCATCGATGTGGAGGTCGGCCTGGGGCAGCCATTTGGTGTGGCTCGTAATGATTTTTTTTGTATCGTGGCACTTGGCGCACTGGGCATTGATGTCATCCCCCGACACGCTTAAGGGCTTTTTGACCGTGTGGGGGTTGTGACAGTCTGAACAGGCAGCCTTGCTGCCATGAAGACTTTGGGCATATTCTGTCTGGATATTGCCATGGCACTCCTTGCATCTGGCCTTGGGTGGTCTGAAACCATCCTGAGGATGGCCGGGAGTGACCCCTTCGTGGCAAGACGTGCAGCCGATCATGGCATGGGTGGTTGCGGCAAACTTGGCTTCATCGACGTAAAGGCGTTCTCCTCCTTTGCCGATGATCTCTTTACTGCCGTGGCAGTTGAGACATTTTCCGTTCTCCGCTCCCATTGCGCTTGCGACGCCGGCAACCGACAGCACCACCATGATTAGATACGACATGAGCCTGCTTGATTGCATATTCACGTGTTTCCTCCTTCTCCGTACCGATATCAGCGTCGTGCAGATGACGAGGCGGTTTCACGGCGTTAAATTTGAGACTCACTCTGGCAGGTTTTCGGCAACCTCTGCCGACGTTTCTTCTCCCTTTCGGGGGGAGCGGAAGGTGGCGATGAGTGCCCTGATTCCGTGAGGTACGATGATCAGGGCGCAGTATGCCACGAAAATCCAGAACACGATCCCGATCAGATCATCGGGGGGGCCGTCGGCGGCATGGGACGGTAGGGCGGATGCCAATGCCAGTGTGACCAGTGTCGCTATCTGCTTGATTCTGTTCATGTCAACCTCCTCCCGTGCCAATTGCCGGACGGTCTTCCGATGCATCATTTCGTTGCGGTCTGGTGTGCCACGTCCTTTTCTTTGCCGAGTGCCTTTGCGAACCCCAGAGTCACCAGGATGGCCGGAATTAGCTGAGCGGCTATGATGAGTGCGCAGAAGCCGAGGAATATCCAGACGAACAGACCGCTGTTGTCTTCCCGTGCACCCGAGGCAGCGAATGCTGAGGATGTGGAACCGATGACCATTGCCAGTGCGCTTTTCAAAGATGTTCTCGTTTTCATGACTTCCTCCTTGAGATGCCGTTTTTTATCTCCTGCTGCCGAAGGCAGCTGTTTACCACTTGTGATTGGCCTGCAGCTGGTTGATGTTCTCGAAGGCGCACTGCACTGCCTCGCGAATTTCGTCTTTGTCCTGTTTCAGCGCATGGAAGAAAATTCCCTCCCGCCGTACCTTGCGAATCAGGGGGAGAGAGACTTCGTCGGAAACCAGGATGATGGTCAGGTTGCGGTTGCATTTTTTAAGGAGCGGAATAAGGTCGACGGCCGTAAGCTCGTCGAACTCGCTCCCGAGAATAACCACCTGCGCGGATTTTTTCAGGATTCCGTACAGGGCAGTGACCGCCGAATTTGTCACCGTAACATTGTAGCCGGCCTCGATGAAGATATCGGCCATCTGTTTACGGGCATCCACGTCTTTGTCTGCAATGAGAAGTCCTAACATTGCTGTGTCCCTCTCTTTCCAGAGTATCTGTCCAAGGGTGTGCATGGTGCAACCCTCAGGCAGATTCCCCGCCTTTGCTTCCCTTTGCCAGAGACGTTTCGCCGACGGATTTCGAGAAAATTCCTTTGAGCATGGACCCGAACAGGATCAGTCCCGGCACCAGCTGGAAGGCGATGATGAGAGCGCCAAAGCCAAGGAACAATGTGACCAGCAGGCCGTTCCCTTCAGATTCGGCACCGGAAGCGGCGATGGCTGACGAGCAGGCTATCAGCAGCATGGCAATGATGTTAGTTAATGTTTTCATGACGTCCTCCTTGTTAAATCCATCTGTAACGTTTCTGTCTTTGTATGTGCACTGGTCGTGCCATGGTGAACCATATTTTATTAAATATTACTAACTTGTTGTTTTCCTTGACGATAACGGTGCAAAGGCAGCGGATTGGAACGGGGCTAACCCACTAAAATGTATAATTTACTTATGCAGCGAAGGGGGGAAAGCACCCCGCAACTTCTCGCAGGGTGTGGGGGAGTAATGCAGTGATATCAGCGTGTTATAGCGATAAAGGTGGGATGCATAAAAAAAATATACGTACTTGGGGGCGATGAATATGCTGCCAAAATTGCCGTAATACCTTGTCTGTAGCTGATTTATGGGTTGCACATGGCTTTGCCGGCGCATGTTTCCGGTTATTTATAAGGTTTGACTTGTGTGGCCAAATACGGTATTTTTTGAAAAAGTTCATTATAGTTCGCAAACTGCCAGCTGTTCAGCGTTCAGGATCGTGAACGCCTCCGAAGTAACGTTAGATAGGCCGGCAAGAAACATTCTCCTGGTTACTCCCTGTATGCAGCATTTCTGGTAATCAGCCATACCCGTCGGGACGCACTGCAATCGAGAAGGGAGCTATAGTAATGGAAGTAATCGATGTCCTCGTGGTGGATGACGAAGCGATTATCCGTGAAGGGCTCAAACGGATTCTGGAGCATGCGGGGTATAATGTCGCGAGTTCGGCAAGCGGCCAGCATGCACTGGAATGCATGCAGGAGGAGAATTTCGGGCTCGTAATCACCGATCTTAAAATGCCGGGGATGAGTGGCATGGAAGTGCTCAAGGCGATCAAAGTCCTGCAGCCCGAAGTGCCCGTCATCATCATTACCGGCTATTCCACGGTGGATACGGCGGTGGAGGCGATGAAGAACGGTGCGTTCGACTATATCGCAAAGCCGTTCACTCCCGACCAGATTCTTGAAAAGGTGTGCAAGGCTCTCGAGCAAAAAGCGATGATGCAGGAAAATTTCTGCCTGAAAAAAGAGCTTGGAGAACACAACGGCTTCGACATGTTCATCGGCGAAAGCCGCGAGATGCAAAAGGTCTACCGACGGATCATGCAGGTAGCCCCCACCGACAGCACCGTTCTGGTTACCGGAGAATCCGGAACGGGAAAAGAGCTCGTGGCGCAGGCGATCCATCGGCACAGCAAGCGCAGGGACCAGCCTTTTGTTGCGGTGGACTGTACTTCCCTGTCGGAGAATCTTCTGGAGAGTGAACTGTTTGGCCACATCAAGGGGTCGTTCACCGGTGCCATACAGACAAAAACCGGCCTTTTCAAGGTTGCCGACGGCGGCACGCTTTTCCTCGACGAGGTGGCCAATATAAGCCTCACCACCCAGGCTAAGCTGCTGCGGGTTCTTCAGGAACGGGAGATAACCCCCATAGGTGGTACCCAGCCGGTTCCCATAGACATCCGGCTGGTGGCGGCGAGTAACAAGGGGCTGCGTGAAATGGTGGCGAACGGCACCTTTCGGGAGGACCTCTTCTTCCGGCTCAACATCATCCCGATCGACCTTCCCCCGCTGCGGGAGCGAACCGGAGACATCCCCCTTCTCATTGGCCACTTCCTCCGGCAGTTTTCCGAAGAGATGGGAAAAGATCTCAAAGGGATTGCTCCCGACGCGCGGTCAGTCCTGGAAGAATACCCCTATCCGGGCAATGTGCGGGAACTGGAGAATGTCGTTGAACGGGCCGTAGTGCTGACGGAAGGGGATGTGATCCAGCGGGAAGACCTGGAAATGCAGGTGTCGGGGGAAGAGCAGTCGGAGCAGGCCGGTGATTATGTGCCGTTGAATGCTGATGAACTGAAAGAAACCAAACGTCAGATACGGGAACGGGCAGTCGAGCCGATAGAGAAGGCCTTTGTGCTCCATGCCCTCAAACGCAATAACTGGAACATTACCCGGGCGGCCGAGGAAACCGGGATGCTTCGCCCCAATTTCCAGGCACTCCTGAAGAAACTCAAGATTTCGGTCCGGAACGAAGCTAACAGCTGACCGCCGGGTCGTAGTCCTACAACATAACCGATCCGGACATGCCCGCATCGTTGCCGTCCGATGCGTTCTCAACGGTCTCCCCATCTGATGGAAGCGGTAACCGGATGGTAAAGACAGTACCCACCCCCACGGTGCTCTGCACCTCGATGTTCCCTCCGTGGCTCTCGACAATTCCGTAGGACACCGCAAGCCCAAGGCCGGTCCCCAAATTTTCCTTGGTGGTAAAGAACGGATCGAAGATCTTTCCGAGGTTCTCATCCGGTATGCCGCAACCCGTGTCGCGGATGCTGATGAATAGTCTGTTGTCGACGCTTGTCAGGCCGGTGACGACGGTCAGTTTTCCGCCGGCTGCCATGGCATGGCTGGCATTGAGCAGCATATTCACGAGCACCTGCTCAATCTGGTTCGGGTCGACGAGAACCGGCGGCAGTGTCTGCTGGTATTCCCTTATAACCGTTATGTCGTGAAAGCTCGACTGGTGTGTCACCAGGTCAAGGCTGGCGTCGATGAGGCCGTTGATCTGCGTTGGAATCTTGTGGGGTACAGATTCCCGGGCGAAGTCGAGGAGCCCCCGGACGATCTTCGCACAGCGCTGGGTTTCCCTCCTGATCTTTTCCAGATCGTCCTTGAGTTCCGGGTTGAGGCGGGGGTCGTCTCCGACGAGGGAAGAAAATACCAGAATGCCGGTCAGGGGGTTATTGATCTCATGGGCGATGCCTGCCACCAGTTCCCCCAGAGAGGCGAGTTTCTCCGACCGGATCAGCTGGTCCTGGATCTGTTTCAACTGATGGGTGCGCTCCTCCACCTTGACTTCGAGATTTCTTCCCCAGTCCTCCAGTTCGTCGCGGGCCTTTTTGAGACTGACGGTCATGGTGTTGAATGCGGTTGCCAGTTCCCCAAGTTCGTCGCTTGAGGAGGTCAGGACTTTGGAATTCAGTTCGCCGCGGGCGAGCAGGTTGGTGTGCTTGAGAAGTTGTTTGACCGGGCGGCTTACCAGTGCCTGGGTGCAGAGGGTGATGCTGAGCCAGATAAGCAGCAATAGAAAGAACGTCAGTGAAGTGAATTTATACCGGTAGGAACTGGTGATGGCCATGACTTTATCGAGGGACACCACGACATCAAGTACCCCCAGGACCCGGAAATTTTCCGGGTGGAAGTGACATTTGGCCGTGTAGCAGCTCTCTTCGTTGTAGATCGCCTTGGCCAGTCCCAGAACCTGTTTCCCTTTGGCATTCGTGAAAAAACGGCTCCGGTTCATGGTGGATGCGTGAGTCAGGGGGGTCGCTCCCGCATGACACATGTTGCAGGCGGCCGCCTTCTTGTCGACAAAGGTGCCGATCTCCTCGTCTCTGGTGGAAAAGATGATGCGGCCGTCTTTGTTGATGAGCCGGATACTCTCAATACCGCTCTGGGTCCCCACCTCCTGGATCATCTGATACGCCCGCAGTCGGTCGTCATCCAGCATCTGGTGGTGGGTGGTCTTGATGATGGACTCGCTCAGGTTTTCCGCGTCGGAGACGGCTTCGTCGAGAAAAATCTTCTGGAGGGTCTCGATGTTGATATAGGCGAACAGGGCCATGAATACCAACAGCACAAGACTGGTCGAAATGGCGAGCTTTGCTATGAGGCTGAGGCGAAGAGTCGGCAAGGTGGAGATCCTGTCATTTCAGACAAGGTGGTAAAACTGTATATTAAATTACATTAAAGTATAAAATGGCTATTCGTCAAGAGCTTATCGCGAACAGGGTGAATTTACCACGCCTGTCGGAAGGCCTCTTCCTCTCTCCTTCTTTATCTCCGACTTTTGTGAAATGTCCCCCCACCGCCGCATATATTGACTTGTCGGTATAAATAGTGTAATTTCAGTCTGCTAAACTTCATGCAAAATCAAGGGGATTGCCGGATATTTCGCCACACGGAGCCGTACTAAACGCGTTGACCATAGATGTGGAAGACTGGTACCATGTCTGTGGAGAAGAAGAACGGGTATCGTTGCTGTCTCCGGAACGACGGGTCCGCCGTAACGTTGAACTGATCCTGGACCTGCTGGCGGAAGAGGGGTGTACGGCCACGTTCTTCATGCTCGGTTCCGTGGCGGAACAGGAACCGGAACTTCTCCCCCTGATTGCCGGGGGAGGGCATGAGATTGCGTCCCACGGTTACTCCCATCGCCTGATCCCCGAACTCGGTGCAACGGCTTTCCGGGAGGAACTGCGGCGGACATCCGCCATCATCGGGAGCCAGACTCAGGTTGTACCTGCAGGGTTCCGGGCGCCCCGCTGGTCGCTCTCCCGCGAGACCCCGTGGGCGTTCGAAATCCTCGCGGAAGAGGGATACCGTTATGATTCAAGCCTCAACCCTCTCCCCTTTGTAGGGGATCGCCTTGGTGCACGGCTGCCGTTTCGTCGTGGGGCGTCCGGTGGGGATTTACTGGAATTGCCGCCACTGGTGACGCCATTTTCCGGCTTCAATCTCCCGACGGGTGGAGGATGGGGGCTCAGGTTTTTTCCGCTTCCCCTGATATGCTCCACCATTGAAAAGCTGAACAGGCAGGGGGCGCCGGCAGTGCTCTATCTGCACCCCCGCGAGCTTGACCCCTTCGGGCCGCGGCTGGAATTGGCTCCGCTTAAATCCTTCGTGGTCTACGGCCCGCGAACGGACGTCCGGCAGCGCCTGCGGCATCTATTGCAGCGATTTCGCTTCGGATCCATGTGCCAGTTGGTTGAACAGTGGCAATCTGCATAATCATACCGGCGTACAACGCCGTCAACACCTTGCCATCCGTGGTTCGGGAAGTTATCCAGGCGGGTATGCCCGTTCTCGTGGTGGATGACGGTTCCAGTGATGGAACAGCCGCCAGCGTAGCCGGTCTGCCGGTCAACCTGCTCCGGCATCGAGAAAACCGCGGGAAGGGCGCTGCCCTCCGGACCGGCTTTGGCTGGGCGTTGCAGCACGGATTTGTCGGAACGATCACACTTGATGCGGACGGCCAGCACGAACCGACGGCTATTCCCCTCCTGGCCGAGACGGCCCTACGTGATGGTTGGGATATCCTGCTGGCGTCCCGGTTCATCCAGTTTCAGCAAATGGCGGGACTCAGGCGCCACTGGAACCATTTCGGCGCCTGGTGCATGAAAAAGCGGACCGGTTTCGACATCGACGACAGCCAGTCGGGCTTCCGTTATTACTCGGCCCGGTTGCTGCGAACGGTCACGCTGGTGAACGACGGATACAACCTGGAGATGGAAATTCTGATAAAGGCATGGAAGGCCGGCATGACCATCGGCTCGATCCCCGTGCCTGCCCGGGTCGCCGACGGCCGGGCGACCAGCCACTTCCGGCCGGTGCGGGATACCTGGAACATCTGCATGACTTTCCTGCGGTACATGTAGTTTTGACCGCCACAAAGAGAGAACCCAATGCTGCAGAGCATTAAGAACTATTCGACGGAAAAAATCGTCTCGCTCCTCCTTTCCCTTGCCACCACCTCGTCCAACGAGACCTTGGCCCGGATGACCTACCTCATGGAGCTGATTCCCCGGAAGGATTACTACAAAGAGCGGATTCGCTGGATTCGGCAGCTCATCCGGGAGAATCATCCGAGCATCGAGTTTCCCCGTCGCATCCTCCGCGACGTGCATCCCAACCAGCGGCAGAAGTGGATCACCAATCTGGCGGTGAACCATCTCCTGGCCGGTACCAACAAACGGAAGGCCTGGGCCGACCGGGAAGGGTTTTATCCCCCGTCAACGGTGGTCATCAGCCCGACCATGAAGTGCAACCTCTCCTGCTACGGCTGCTATGCCGGCGACTACGGCAAGAACCTGGAGTTGAGCCTGGATGAGGTCGATTCGGTCCTCATGCAGATGAAGGAGATGGGGGTCTATTTCGCGGTCATTTCCGGCGGAGAGCCGTTCTTCAAGAAGGACATCTTCGAGATTTTCAAAAAGCATTCGGACATGGCCTTCCTGGTCTTCACCCACGGGGGGTTGATCGACGAGCAGGTCGTTGAAAAGCTCATCGAGGTGGGGAACGTGATGCCCGCCTTCTCCCTGGAGGGGTACGAGGCGGATACCGATGCCCGGCGCGGTGCGGGACACTTCAAGAAGGTGATGCGGGCCATGGACCTCCTGCGGGAGGCAGGGCTCTCCTTCTGCGGTTCCTTCACCCAGACCAGCCGCAACACACACGTCATTACCGACGGCGGCTATATCGACATGCTGCTGGATAAGGGGGTGTTCGCTCTCTGGCTCTTCACCTACGTGCCGGTCGGCCGGGAGCCGAGTCTGGAACTCATGGCCACCCCGGAACAGCGTGACCTGCTCAGGACCAGAGTTGCCGAGTTCCGCGCCACAAAGCCGATGCTCTTCGTCGACTTCTGGAACGACGGGCCGATCATCAGCGGCTGCATTGCTGGCGGCCGCAAGTATTTCCACATCAATGCCAACGGTGATATCGAGCCGTGCGTTTTCTGCCATTTCGCGGTGGACAACATCCGCCGGACAACCATCAGGGATGCCCTTAATTCCCCACTGTTCCGGAAGATCCGGGAGAAACAGGGAGAGCATGATAACCTGCTCCGTCCCTGCATGCTGATCGACCATCCCGACGTGGGGCGCGAGCTGTACAACTCCTCTGGCGCCTATGCTACCCACGAGGGGGCCGACGAGATATTTACCGACCTGGCCGGGCAGATGGACGGGTACGCCGAAGCCTATGCGACCATTGCCGACCCCGCCTGGGAAAAAGAGTACGCCGAGACCGGCCGGGACGGGGCGCGGGGCTGCTGCCTGAAACGATGAGCGCGAGTCCCGGTGCAGCACCCACAGGGTATGTGGAAGGGGTATACAGTAGTCTCAGCCTCTTTCTCATCAAGCTCTTTACCATCCTGGTCCCGCGCTGGCTCTTCCCCCCCTTCGCCTTCGTCACGGGGGGGCTGTTCTATCTCTTTACGGTCGAGCGACGGCGAGGCATCCGGGCAAACCTGCGGATCATAACCGGTCGGGGGGATGTGGAGCGTCTTGTCCTCTCCACGTATTATAAGTTTGCCCGCAACTGGTGCGACATCATGTTGATGATGCGGCTACGGGGAGAACGGCTGGAGCGGCTCATCGCGTCGAAGGGGTCGGGACGCCCCCTGGACGAGGCACTGGAAAAAGGGAACGGGGCAATTCTCATCACCCCCCACCTGGGGAACTGGGAACTGGGTGGACTCGGACTGGCGGAGCGGGGGTATCGGATCAATGTCCTGACCTTCCGGGAGCCGGACGAAAAGATCAACGCCATGCGGGAACGGGTGCGGCAGGAGCGGGGCATCGGTTTCATCTACGTTGATCGGGACGCCACCTCGCCGCTGGCCATCATCGAGGCAGTCAACGCCCTGCGCCGAAACGAGGTGGTTGCCCTGCTGGGTGACCGTGACGGCTCCTCCCACACCCGGCAGATGGAGTTCTTCGGGCGGCCTACCGGCATTCCGGTGGGTGCCGCCTACCTGGCGCTTGCAAGCGGAGCTCCGATCCTGCCGGTCTTTATCCCCCTTGAAGGGGATCGTTACGCGACCTACATGGAAGAGGCTATTTATCTTTCGGGGGGCCACGGTGACCGCGATGACCTCATCCGGACCGGCGTCGGCAAAGTGCTCCGGGTATTCGAGACCTACATACGGAACTACCCTGACCAGTGGTACAACCTGTTCGACTACTGGCAGATCACTACCAGTGACACAAAGGAATTAATGAATGGCCGAAGAACTGATTGAGAAGGTTAAACAACTGATTATCGACGCCCTCCGGATCGAGGGGATGACGCCGGCGGATATCGAAACCGATGCGCCGCTTTTCGGTGAAGGACTGGGTCTCGACTCCATCGACGCGCTGCAGCTGGTGGTTGCCATGGAGAAGGAATACGGCGTGGTGGTCCCCGACGCGGCAACCGGGACCAAGGTCTTCAGGTCGGTTCGCAGCATGGCCGACCATATCGCGGAACATCGCAAATGAAGCTCCTGCTCGTCTCTCCCGGCTGGGAACGGGGGAGACTGTGGGGTGAACTGGGGTTCAAGTTCCCCTCGCTGTCACTGGCCGCCCTGGCGGCGGTAACCCCCCCGGCATGGGAGGTGGCGCTCTGTGACGAGAACATCGAGCCCCTTCCCCTGGATACCGATGCCGACGTGGTGGCGCTCACCGCCATGACCCCCCAGGCGCCCCGGGCCTACCGGATTGCCGCCGAGTTCAAGGCACGGGGGAAGACCGTGGTCATGGGGGGGTTCCACGCCAGCAACCTTCCCGACGAAGCACTCCGGCACGTGGATGCCGTGGTGGTCGGCGAGGGTGATCTGGTCTGGCCCCAGATGCTGGATGATCACTGTTGCGGTCGTCTCCAACGGCTCTACCGTTCCCCCTCCCTCATCGATATGACCGCCATACCCGTTGCCCGACGGGAGATATTCGCGGGCAAACGGTACCTCCTCACCAATACCCTGCAAACGACCCGCGGCTGTCCCTTCGATTGCGAATTCTGTTCCGTCACCGCCTTCTACGGCCGGAAGTACCGGAAGCGCCCCGTGGGGAGCGTGCTGGCTGAGCTGGAGACCCTGCGCAAAGCGAACTCCTTCGCCTTTTTCGTCGACGACAACCTGGTGGCGGACCGGAAGTACGCCATGGAGCTCTTTGCGGGAATGAAGGGGATGAACTTCAAATGGCTCTCCCATGCCCCCATCGATTTTGCCCGTGATGGCGAATTCATCGCGGCGGCTGGCGAGGCGGGATGCGTGGGGATGTTCGTCGGGTTCGAATCCCTCAACCAGCAGGCCCTGTCGGCCATGGGGAAGGTGACCAACACGGCCCGCTCCTACCTGGATGACGCCAAGGTCTTCCGCGATAACGGCATCGGTATTCTCGGTTCCTTCGTCCTTGGTTACGACGGCGATACCCCGGACGTTTTCGAACGTCTCCTCCGCTTCTGCGAGGAAGCCCGGATCGAGGCGGCCATCTTCCCCATCCTCACCCCCTATCCCGGCACTGACGTCCGCCGCCGCCTGGAGGCGGAGGGGCGGATTACCTCCGATGCCTGGGAGGACTACGACATGGAGCATGTGAATTTCCGGCCGGTGGGGATGAGCGCCGACGAGCTGCAACAGGGGTACGACTGGCTCAACCGGGCGTTCTACTCCCTCCCCTCCATGTACCGGCGGATATTCAAGCTGCACCGCTCCGTGCAGGTATTCGCTCCCATGAACTTCGGCTTCAGGAGTGCGCTCAAGCGCACCAAAAAACGCACCGCGATCGGAGATGTCCCGTAAATGAACTGCTTCATGTTTCCCGGCCAGCCCCTCTCCCATGGAACCGAATGGCCCGACGATCCCGATTTCAGGGCCATCGCCGACATTGTCCGGCGCCGGGCCTTTTTCGACCTGGAAGGGTTTTCCTGGATCGGGACCGGGAGTACCGATAATGTGAAACTGCAGGTGTTCGGCACCGCCATGAGCCTCTACCGGTTCTGGATCTTGCGCCGGGAAAACACCCTGCCCGATTTCATTGCCGAGCACAGCATGGGGATCTATCCTGCCCTGGCTGCCTGTGGCAGCCTGACTGAGGAGGAGGCGATCGAAATGACCTTCCGGGTCGGGGTCTGTCTTGCCCGGATGGGTGAGACCCGCAGCTACGCCCTCGGCTGCGTGGTAGGCCTCTGCCGGGAGCCGCTTCTCGCCATTGCCGAGAACCACGGGGTGTTCATGGCCAATTACAATACTTCCCGCCATTTCCTCCTTTCCGGCGAGCGCCCCAACATGGAAGAGGCGATGGCGGAGGCCCTGGCCACAGGGGCCTTCTCCGCCCGGACCTTCCCGTGCGATACGCCGCTCCACACCCCCCTCGTCGGCGAGATCGATAATGAACTGCGGGGGATATTTGCCGACTACCGCTATGCCGAACCCCGGACCCGTCTGGTGGACCACATCAACCAGGATTGTCTAAGCGCGGCCGATCTGGGCGATTTCCTCCGCGAGGAGCTCCAACGGCCGGTCTACTGGGAAAAAACCTACCGCGCCCTGCGCGCCGCCGGTGTCACGGGTTTTGTGGAGGTTGGCGAGGGAGATTCCCTGAAAAAATACAACCGCTGGATCGACGGCGAGATGCGGTCATGAAGTATCACGAAACCGCCATAACGGTACGTTTCAACGAGGTGGACGCCTACCGGGTGGCGTGGCATGGCCACTATGTCACGTGGATGGAAGTGGGGCGTAGCGATCTGGCCGGGCAGTTCGGACTGAATGCATTCGAGATCGAGACCGCCGGTTATCAGGCGCCCGTGGTGGAACTGGAGCTCAAGTTCAAGAGGCCGCTCCGTTTCAATGATGAGGCACGGATCCAGACTACGGTCCGGCGGACGGAGACCGCCACCCTGGAATTCCACTGCCGCATCGTCGGCAGTGACGGCACGGTCGCGGCCACCGGCCGGACGGTACATGTCCTGACCGATGCCGCCGGCGTCCTCCAGTACACCCTGCCTCCGGTGATCGGCGAACGGCTGGAGCGACTCATGGCCTACCTGGAGGTGTAAGTGAAGATTCTCCTCATCTCCGTCAACCGGGAACGGAGTCCCTACCCGGTATTCCCCCTGGGGCTCGCCTATCTGGCCGGTCCCCTGGCCATGGCGGGGCACTCCCTGGAACTCCTCGACCTCTGTTTCGAACCCGACCCTGTGGCTGCCGTTGCCGCTGCCATCGAACGGTTCGCCCCCGCCGCCGTTATCCTTTCCATCCGCAATATTGACAACGTGACCTATCCCGGCTCCCGCTCCTACCTCGACGGCGTCCGGGAGGTGGTAACGGCCTGCGGCGGCCATGCGCCGGTCATTCTCGGTGGCTCCGGCTTTTCCATCATGCCACGGGAGGTTCTGGCCGCCGTTGGAGGGGATTTCGGCGTCGTGGGAGAAGGGGAGGAAGTCCTTCCCCGGCTCCTGGCAGCCCTTGCCCAAGGGGAAGACGTCGGGCTGCTGCCGGGGGTCCTCGTCAGGGGGAAGGATGGCCATGTGCTTCCCCATCCGGTCCAACTGATCGGTACGCCTGACCGCCAGCTTTTCTCCGTGGAGCGCTACAGCCGCGAGGGGGGGATGGCGAACCTGCAGACCAAGCGAGGGTGTCCCTTTTCGTGCATCTACTGCACCTATCCGCTTCTGGAGGGGAGCCGGATGCGGCTTCGCCCCATCCCCGACATCATCGCCGAGATTCGGGCGCTCCGGGACGGGTACGGTGTCAGTTACCTCTATTTCGTGGACGACATCTTCAATTACCCCATGGATTTTGCCGCCGATCTCTGCCGGGCCATGGTTGCCGCGGAGTTGAACGTCAACTGGTCCGCCTTCATCAATCCCGGGTTCGTGACCCCGGCGCTCCTGGAGGCGATGGTGGCTGCGGGGTGCGATGCGGTGGAGTTCGGTACCGAGGCGGGGTCACCGGTCATGCTGCGGAACCTGGGGAAATCCTTCGGCGTGGCGGAGGTACGGGACGCATCCCGGTTCTGCAGGGATCTGGGGGTGGATTTCGCCCATTACATCCTGTTCGGCGGCCCGGGGGAATGCGAGGCCACGGTCCGGGAGACCTTTGCCCTCATGGACGAAGCCGGGCCGACGGCGGTCATCGCCATGACCGGTATCCGGATCTTCCCCGGCACGCCGCTCCACCGGCAGGCGCTGGAAGAGGGGGTAATCACCCCGGAAACATCGCTCCTGGAACCGGTCTTCTACCTCTCGGCCGCGATACGCGATACCCTCTGCGACCTGGTGACCGAAGAGGCGATGAAACGGAAAAACTGGGTGGCGGCCGGTCTTGAGATCAACATCAGCGACGCCATGCTCGACGCGCTGCGCCATTTTCCCGTGCGGGGTCCCCTCTGGAAACTGATGAAGCGGCTGGGGAAAAGCCGGGTAAAACCGATGTGAAACCAAGCTGTTGACGTGTGAGGTATAGTCATGGAATTCAGGGACAAGATCGTCGTCGTTACCGGTGGCACCCGGGGGATCGGGCGGGCCATCTCCCTTCACTTTGCCCGGGAAGGGGCGCGGGTGACCGCCGCCTACCTTGCCGATGAGGAGGCGGCGCGGAGCATCGAGGCAGAAGCCGCCGGCCTGGCCGGTACCATCGCCGCCGTGCGGGCCGACGTCAGCACCTCCGCCGGGGCGATCTCTGTCATCGAGGCGGCCGCGAAAGAGAGCGGGCACCTGGACGTGCTCGTCAACAATGCCGGCATTATCCGCGACGGTTTCCTCCCCATGATGGCCGACGAGGACTGGGATGCCGTGCTCAGGACCAACATCGATCCCCTCTTCCACTGTTGCAAGTGGGGGGTGCGAAAGATGCTCGGGAAGAGAAAGGGGAGCATCGTCAACCTGTCGTCCATCTCCGCCCTGACCGGCACCGCCGGGCAGACGAACTACGCCGCCACCAAGGGGGCGGTCATCAGCTTCACCAAGGCGCTTTCCCGTGAAACGGGCCCCATGGGAATACGGGTGAACGCCGTGGCGCCGGGCTTGATCGAGACCGAGATGATTGCCGTCATGAAACGGGAGACTGTCGATGCCATCATCAAGGGGGCTTCCCTCGGGCGGATCGGCCGGGCCGAAGAGGTGGCCGAGGCGGTGGCCTTCCTTGCGTCGGAGCGGGCCGCCTATATCACCGGCCAGTGCCTGGTGGTGGATGGGGGGATCATTTAGGCCGCCACGAAACTTCCGGGACATCCCCTGGGGACGGAGAGAGAACGCACGGGGAACCGCTGAGAGCAGGTTTCCTTTGCGTTCTTTCCCTTTTTGCGGTTAAAATAAAGGCCACATTCGGTGCGGCATCGGCCGGATAGCCCGGTTGTCTTCCTGTGAGAATGAAACCCAGAAGGTTCAATGGTACGTAAACGGATCGCCATAACCGGCCTCGGCGTTTTCAGCGCCGCCGGCAAGAATGTTCCCGCCTACCGGGATGCCCTGCTTAATGGCCGCAGCGCCATCGGGCCGGTGGACCTGTTCGATGTTTCCCCCTTTTCGGCCCGGATCGGTGCCCAGGTGCGGGATTTCGATCCTCGTGACCATTTTGACCGCCGGACCGCCGACAGGCTCTCCCGTGCCGACCAGTTCGGTGTCATTGCCGCCGGCGAGGCCCTGGCCGACAGTGGGATCGCCGGCCATTATTCCCCCTATGACATGGGGGTTTCCATGGGGGCAGGGGCGGGGGGGATGTTCCAGGCGGAATTCTGGCTCCAGGATATCCTGGCGGGGCGCAAGGGGCATCCCAACGCCCTGCGGGGGCTCCTGCCTGACCGGACCTCCACCTCCATCGCTGCCATCTACAAGCTGGCGGGTTACCAGGGGAGCATAACCACTGCCTGTTCGTCGTCGGCCACCGCCATTGGCTGGGGGGCCGATCTCATTGCCACCGGGCGGCAGAAGGCGGTCCTTTGCGGCGGGTCGGACAGCCTCTGCGTCCTCACCTATGCGGGATTCAACTCCCTGCGGGTGGTGGACCCGGAGCCGTGCTCTCCGTTCAGCCTCGGACGCCAGGGGATATCCCTCGGCGAAGGGTCGGCTTTCGTGGTACTGGAAGGTGAAGAGGATGCCCTGCGTCGCGGGGCAAGGATTTACGGCTATATCCTCGGCTATGCCATCGTCGGCGAGGCCTACCACATGACCGCCCCCGAACCGAACGGCACCGAGGCGGCCCGGGCGATGACCGGCGCACTTCGCTCGGCCGGCGTGACAACCGGCGATGTGGGGTGGGTGAACGCCCACGGGACGGGCACTCCCTTAAACGACGTGGTGGAATCGAAGGCGATGCGGCAGGTCTTCGGCAACGGCGTGGCGGAGGTCCCCCTTGTCTCCACCAAGGCCCTCACCGGGCATTGTCTCGGTGCGGCAGGGTCCATGGAGGCGCTTGCCACCATCATCGCCCTGAACGAGGGGGTTATCCCCCAGACCCTCAATTTCCGGGGGGTCGACCCGGAGTGTGACCTGGAGTACTGCCACGAAGGTCCGCGCCGGAGCGATGCCACGGTGGCCCTTTCCAACTCCTTCGCCTTCGGGGGGAACATAACCTCCTTGGTGATAGCGAAATGACGTTCAGGGGCGAACCTCGTGTCCGCCCTGAAGGCGGGCGATTACAAGAATCGCCCCTACAGGCTAACAATGGCTAGCGAATTCGACAATATTGTTGTGACCGGTCTGGCCGCCATCTCGGCGGCGGGGGTGGGATTGGAGCCGCTGCGGGAGGCGCTGGCCGACGGAGTGAGCCGCTTGTCACCAGTTCCCGAAGAGGTGCTGGGGGAAACCGGCCACTTCTGGGGGAAGGCCACTGCCTTCCGGGCTGCTGACCACATGCCTCCCCTCAAGGCGCGCAAGTTCGACCGTGCAAGCCTCTTTGCCGTCGTCGCCACCGGTATGGCCCTGGCGGACGCCGGCCTCGACCGGGCGGGATTGGACCCGGTCCGCACGGGAATCATGCTCGGCTGCGGTTTCGGCGGCATCGCCAATTCGGAGGAGTTCCTGCGGGGATACTTCACCAACGGGAGCGAGGGGCTGGTTCCCATGCTCTTTCCCAACACGGTCCCCAATGCCCCGGCCAGCAATGCCTCTATCGAGCACGGCCTCAAGGGGCCCAACGTCACCTTCGTGCAGCGCTTCTGCTCCGCCGAATCGGCTCTGTTCATGGCCAGGCATATCCTGGAGGAAGGGCGGGCCGACGTCATGGTGGTCGGCGGTGTCGATGAACTCAACCCGATGCAGATGCGGGGTTTCAGATCCATGGGGCAGCTCTTCCGTTATGCCGGCGGTTTCGGCGAGGGGGCCGGTCTCCTGGTTCTGGAAAAAGCCGACCACGCCAGGCGTCGCGGTGCCCGTATCATTGCCGGCATGGGGCATGCGAGGACCGTCGGTCAGCTTGTCCCCGGGTCCGAAAGGGAAGGGGTGGCGCGGCTCCTCGATGGGCAACCTGCGGCGGAACTGGTTTCTCTGTCCGGCACCGCCGCCGATGTGACCCTCCTGGCGGAGCGTCTTTCCGATGTGCCGCGCCTGGAAATCGCGCCGCTTACCGGCCGTTCCCTGGCCATGGGGGGGCTGGCCCTGGTGGCCCATCTCCTGACCCTTCCTGCCGGCGCCAACGGCCTCCACCTGGCTGCATCGCCGGAGGGACCCTATTATGCGTTCCGGCTCCGGGGAGGCGACCCTGTTCAACCCTGACCCCGCCGCATACCTCCCCCATCGCCATCCTTTTCTCCACCTCGACCGGGTCGTCGCCCTGGAACCGGGTGTCAGTGCCACTGGCACCATCGGTGTGACCGCCGATATTCCCTACTTTCCGCCGCTCCTCCTCGTGGAAGCAATGGCCCAGTTGGGAGGAATAACCGCCGGCCAGGAGCAGGGGAGCATGGGGATACTGGCTGCCCTTGACCGGGTGGAACTACCGACTGTTGTTTCGCCAGGGACGAGGGTGCGGGTGATGGTCCGGATCGTCAAGACCTTCGGCACTCTCTTCCTCGTGGAGGGGGAGGCACGGGAAGGGGAGCGACTCCTCGCCCGGGCGGAGTTGACGCTGGCGGTGAGCAAGGGGTGACGATTGACGTTGCTGTTACATAATAATCCATATTCCATGTGACGGGTTGACGATGAAAAAGGTTATTATTCTCTTTCTGATGCTGTTCAATGTTGCGGCGGCTCCCGCCCAGGCCGTGCCGGACAAGAAGGCCCTGGAGGGGTTGGAGGTGTTGCGGCGGGGTTTTGCGGAACTCACCGACTTCACTGCCGACATCACCCAGGAGAAGCAGCTGGCGCTCATGAAGCGGAAGATGGTTTCCCGGGGGGTGATTCGCTTCCGAAAACCCGGCACCTTCTTCATGGAGCTCTTCCCTCCCAACGGGAGCCGGCTGCTCATGCAGGACAACGTGCTGACCATCCGGCTGCCGGAACAGGGGATGACCGACCGGATGGTACTCCCGCCTGAGCAGAGCCTGGAGAAGTGGATGGCATTCCTCTCCCGCCCCATAACCACCCTTCCCGAGGGGATGGAGGTCAAGGGGGTGCGCCAGGGGGACAGCTGGACCGTGCACATTCTTCCCTCCGGCACAGGGGGGGTGAAGGAGCTGCAGATCACCTTCGACCTCGAGGGGCGGATCAGGCGACTGGCCATCGAGGAACGGAACCGGGACCGGACCGTCATCAGGTTTACCTCGATGCGCCGGAACGTGGGGTTGAAGGAGAAGGATTTCCGGTTGAACTGAGGACCATGCAAATGCGTCATTCCATGCAGCAGGAACATTCGAGGGTATGATGAACAGAACCGGCAAAGGGCCATGCTATTTTCCCTACGACATCCAGATCAGGGGAGACCTGTGGGGGCTTCTGGAGCTTGATGACGCGGCACGGGAGGTCGAGGAGCGGGGGATGCCCCGGATCATGTTCTTCCGCCGTCTGGCCGAGCGGCTGAGTCACTATTCCGGCCAACCGGTCCAGGCGGGACTCCTCAATCTCTATGCCCTCTACATGAAAGCCCTGCGCCACCTGACTGATGTTCACACCGAGGAGCGGAAACCTGCTCTGCTGGAAGAGGCGCTGGCGACCGCCGGCTTCCCCTGCGGGTCGCCGGAGCTGGCTCGGCTGCTGGAGGGGTTTGGCGACTGCTTTCCCTGCGGCGATCTCCTGAACGGGACCGTTCCCGACCCCGCCGCCTGGCTGGCGGGTGACACTCCCGGCCACGGCCGGAAGAAGCTCGGTGTCAAAGAACTGCTCCTCCTCCGTGCCGCCATCGAGAATCCCGCTCTGACGACGTTCCGGGTGATGCTGGACGACAGCGAGCTGGAGGCGCGGAGCGCATACCGAACGGCGGTTGCCGCCCTGGAGCGGGAACTTGCCAAGGGGGGGCCGGTCGCTCCCTTTGCCCTCTCCCTCCCCGAACTTCTGCGCGCCCCCGCCAAGGCGTCCCCCCATTCCCTGGAGGGGCAGATGGAGTATATCCGCTCCCGGTGGGCCGATGTCCTCCCGCCTGAGCTGGTGGCGGAGCTGACGACTGCCTTCGCCGTGCTGGCGGAGGAGGGTCAGATGTTCGCTCCCCGGGGAGAGCCGGGTGGTGCCAACGTGCTGGAATTCCTCAAGGGGGGGCGGCTCGGGAAAGAGGGATACGACTATCCCGAGTACGAGCGGTTCTCCCCCGATGCCGACTGGATGGCCAACGTGGTGATGCTCGCCAAGATGACCTACGTCTGGCTCGACCAGCTCTCCCGCAAGTATCAGCGCCCCATCCACCGCCTCGACCAGGTGCCGGACGAGGAACTGGACCTCCTTGCCCGCTGGGGATTCACCTCCCTCTGGCTCATCGGGCTCTGGGAGCGCTCTCCCGCGTCCCAGAAGATCAAGCAGATCGCCGGGAATCCGGATGCCATCTCCTCCGCCTACTCCCTCTACGACTACATCATCGCCCACGACCTGGGGGGGGAAGAGGCACTCGGGAACCTGAAGGAGCGCTGTCGGCAGCGGGGGATCCGTCTGGCGAGCGACATGGTCCCGAACCACACCGGCCTCTACTCCCGCTGGACCGTGGAACATCCCGACTGGTTCGTCCAGCTGGATTATCCGCCGTACCCCGCTTACACCTTCAACGGTCCGGACCTCTCCTTCTCTCCCGAGATCAGCCTCCACATCGAAGACGGTTACTGGGAGCGACGCGACGCGGCGGTGGTGTTCAAGCACCATGACCACCGCGACGGCCGTACCCGCTACATCTACCACGGCAACGACGGCACCTCCACCCCCTGGAACGACACCGCCCAGTTGAACTACCTCATTCCCGAGGTGCGGGAGGCGGTCATCCGGACCATCATCCACGTCGCCCGGCAGTTCCCGGTCATTCGTTTCGATGCTGCCATGACCCTGGCCAAGAAGCACTACCAGCGCCTCTGGTATCCCCAGCCGGGGAGCAGCGGGGTCCCCTCCCGCGCCGAGCACGGTATGGGACGCGAAGAGTTCGACGCCGTCTTCCCCGAGGAGTTCTGGCGTCAGGTGGTGGACCGGGTGGCGGCCGAGGCCCCCGACACGCTCCTACTGGCGGAGGCGTTCTGGCTGATGGAGGGGTATTTCGTCCGGACCCTGGGGATGCACCGGGTCTACAACAGCGCCTTCATGAACATGCTCAAGCTGGAGGAGAACGCCAAGTACCGCCAGACCATCAAGAACGTCCTGGAGTACGACCATCGCATCCTGCAGCGCTTCGTCAACTTCATGAACAATCCGGACGAGAAGACGGCGGTGGAGCAGTTCGGCAAGGAGGGGAAGTACTTCGGCGCCTGCGTCCTGCTCGTCACCATGCCGGGTCTCCCCATGATCGGTCATGGCCAGGTGGAAGGGTTCCACGAGAAGTACGGCATGGAGTACCGGCGCGCCTACTGGGACGAGCCGGTGGACGAGCACCTGGTGAAGCTGCACGAACGGATGATATTCCCTCTCATGCGGCGGCGCTGGCTCTTCTCCGGCTCGGAGAACTTCGTCCTCTACGATTTCTTCGCCGACGGCCAGGTGGACGAAAACGTCTACGCCTATTCCAACCGGGCAGGGGACGAGCGAGGGCTCGTCATCTACAACAACCGTTACGGGGATGCGGCCGGCTGGCTACGTACCTCCACTTCCCGGGGGGTGAAAAACGCCCAGGACGAGACGGTGCTCGTGCAGACAACCCTGGCGGAAGCACTCGGGTTCGACCCGGACGGCCGTTCCTATTATACCTGGCGGGACTCCGTCAGCGGCCTCCACTACCTCCGGTCGGGACGGGAGCTGTGCGAGCAGGGGCTGTTCGTAGAGCTTTCGGCCTACGAGTGCCGAGCCTACCTGGATTTCACGGCAATCCGGGATGACGAGTACGGGACCTGGGGGCGCCTCTGCTTCGAACTGGCCGGCCGGCCGGTGGCGAGCCTTGATGAGGAGGTGAAGCAGATACGGCACGCCGAGGTGAATGTCGCATTCCGGGAAGTTTGCGGGGAACTGGACCGGCATCTGGCAGACCCGCCGGCGCTCAGGGAAAATCTGGCGGCACTCGAACCGGCGCTGGAATCGCTCTTCGAACTGATCAACCGTCACACCCTCTGCCAGGGGGACGGGGAAGCGGTGGCTGCCGAAACGCTCACGTCCCTCGAGGTCGTGGAGCGACTCATCCTGCTGCAGAAGGATGAGAAACTCACCCTCCCGATGGTCGTCCTCGATCTGCCGGCGGACCGGCTGATGGTGGCCGGGTGGCTCGCACTCCACCGGGCGGGTCGGCTGGCCGAGACTGCCGACGTTGCCGCGACGGCGGCCAGCTGGTGTGACGAACTCGGCCTGTTGCGGCCATTCGCCGACCTGTTCCGGTTCGCCCAGGCTGCCGCCGGAGCACCGATCCCCATGGACGAGTCGGCGGCAGGTTCCCTGCTCCTCGCCCTCCTTCGCCGGCCGTCGTTTTTTGCCGGTGCCGAGACCTCTACTGCGCCGGAACAGTTCCGACAGCTCTTTGCCGACCCGACTGCGCGAGAGTTTCTTGACTGCCACTGGAGCGGCGATGCGGAGTGGTTCGTGAAGGAGCGGTTCGAGATCCTCCTCGGCTGGCTCCTGCTGGCATCCGTCGTGACGGAAGGGGGTGCCGCTCCCGATTCCCTGGCGACAATCGTCCCTCCCCTGGCATCAGCCTGCCAATCCTACTACCTTACCGCTGCCCGCGCCGGTTACCGGACCGACCGGTTCCTCGCCCTGCTGGCGGGGGAAGAACTACCCACAGGAGTCGATCCCGTTGCTTCGTAACCTCATACTTTTTGTGATACTGGTCGTCTCCCTGGCCGGCTGTGCCGTGGCACCCAAGCCGCTGGTCGGCCTGGTGCCGGGCAAGGAGGCGGAAACGGTTCAGTCCCCCATCTCCATCGCCATCCGGACCCCGGACGGCGGCCGGGGAGGACGGGGCTACCTGATCTTCAAGCGCCCCGACCGCTTCCATCTTGCCATTCTCTCCCCCTTTGGGCTCACCCTGATGGAGGTGTTCAGTGACGGTGACCGCCTGACCTGTCTCATCCCCTCGAAAAATACCGCCTATAGCGGCAGGATCGCCGACCTGCCGGCTCGAGAAGGGCTGCGCACCTGGGGACTCATGCGCTGGGTGGTAGAGAAGCCGCCGGTGCCCGGCCCGGCCCTGAAACGGGACCATGTCACCGCCGATGGCCGGCGGGAGACCGTTTTCTATGACAATCAGGGGGTTGTGCTCCGGAAGGAGACGGAGGAGGGGGACCGGGTCTCCTTCAGCGACTATCAGGTCTATGACGGCGTGGCATTCCCGTCGGTCATGGAAATTTCCGCCGTCAGCGGCGAATCGGTCCGGATCACCTTTGACGAGCCGGAACTGAACAAGCCGGTGGAGGAGGGGGCACTCGTCCCGAACCTGGACGGAATCACGGTACTTCCCTTCTCCGCCTTCAACGGATTCTAAACGAGAAACGCGAATTTTCCGCAATCTCTGCGTTGATCTTCAGGATTCCTTGTGCGGCGTAGCGCTGCTACGCCTCCGCGTCGTTCTTTGATCGTCTTGACCTTGCGAAAAATACACGTTTCGGAAATGATGAAAATTTCTCAGGATACCTGTACAAGATGTTGAAATCGTTCCTCACCACCATAACCGACGCCACCAACCGGGGTATCCGGGCCCACCTGGAGTGGCTGTTCCGGATAACAAGCCGCCGTCCGCTCCTCGTCATTGGTATCTCGATTGTTCTTCTTGCCCTCTCCGGCATCTCCATCGCCACCACCCGCTTCGAATCGGACATCTTCAAGCTCTTCCCCTCCCACCAGGGACCGCTCAAGCTGTTTCTCGACTCCCTGAAGTGGAGCGGCGGCGCCCAGGACGCCTACTTCATCCTCGAAGGTAGCAAAGAGCGGCTGATCGCCGAGGGGGAGCGGTTCGCCGGTCGGCTCACGGCCCTGCAGGTGGACGGGCAGCCAGCCTTCCGCAAGGTGACCTACCGGACCTTCGATCCGGCGGAGGCCCAGTCGTTCGCCGATTTCGTCGGCTATGCCGTGGCCCATCCCCAGCTCTTTGTTTCTCCCGGGGACGCAGGCCGGTTTGCCAAGAGCCTTACGCCGGGCGCCATGGCCGGAAGCCTGGACAAGGCGCGTGCAGAGCTGACGAGCCAGGCGGGAATGGGGCTCAGGGAGATCATCGCCGCCGACCCATTTTCACTGCGAGAGCTTATCCTGCCGCGACTGAAAAAGGGAAGCCAGGCCCTCGATCTCGATACGACCTCCCCCTATTTCCTCTCCCGTGACGGCCGGGTGCTCATCATCATCGCCGAGCCGGCCAGGCCGGTGCAGGACATGGCCTTTGCCCGCAAGCTCGTGACGGGGATCAACGAAGCCCGGCAAGGGGCGACCGTCACCATAACCTGTACCGGTGCGCACCTGGCGGCAGTGCTGGACGAGGCGGCGGTGAAGGGGAATGTCATCTCCTGCGTCCTCTCGTCGCTCGTGGTGGTGCTCCTCCTCTTTTACCTCACCTACCGCCGCTTCCTTCCCACCCTGCTCATCCCGCTCATCCTCTTTTGCGGTGTGGTGCTGGCCCTGGGGACGGCGGGGCTCTTCCTCTCATCCATAAGCCTCATCTCTTTCGCCTTCACCGCTCTCATCATCGGGCTCGGTACCGACTACTCCATCCATATCTACGACCGCTTCCATTCAGAACGGAGCGCCGGACTGGATACTACCGGGGCGCTCCGGTTGGCGGTCATGGATACCGGCCATGGCGTCTTCACCGCAGCCGCCACCACCGCCTTTCCTTTCCTCGCCCTGACCATCTCCGACGTCCGGGCCCTCTCCGAGCTGGGGCTCCTGGTGGGGCTCGGGGTGATCTTCTCCCTCTATGCCACCTTCCTCTTCCTGCCGCCGCTCCTCCTCTTCTCCGAGCGCCGCTTCCCCGCTACGGTCTACCGGCCACTTCCCCGCTTTGGCCTTGGCTGGCTATGGGAGATGTGTCTCCGTCGGTATCGTGCCGTCATACCTGTTTCAGCGGCGCTCGTTGCCCTGCTCCTGGTGGCCACCTTCTTCATCCGTTTCGAAGGGGATCTGAAGAACCTCCAGCCCCGCCATTCCGAGGCATTCCAGGCCCAGGAGAAGATCGAGCAGCACCTGAGCCTCTCACCGAAGCAGCTGCTCGTCGCGGTGGAGGGGAGCAAGCTTGAGGACGTCATGGCCCGGGGAGGACGGGTCGAGAAACTAGCGGAACGCTACGTCCGGGGGGGACAGCTCGTCTCCTTCTCCTCTCTCGGTCAGGTAGTGAACGACCGGGAGAACCAGCAAGAGGTGCTGGCCGCTATGGTGGGGCCGCTGGGGTCACTGAGAGTTGCGGAATCGGCAAACGCCGCCCTCTCCAAGGCCGGTTTCGATCCCGCTCCTTTCGAGGGAACCGTTGCCGGCCTGGCTGCCCTGACCACGGCCCGGCCGGTTCCGCCGGCGGAAGCCATCGAGCGGATCGAGCGTTCACCCCTGCGCGGCATAGTTGCACGACACCTGATGCGGGGGGATGGCAGCTATCACCTCCTTTTCTATCTCAACTACCGGGGGAGCGAGCTCGACCAGAGGTTGTTTCTCAAGGAACTGGCCGCCGCAGACCCGACGGCGCGGGCCACCAGCACCGACCTCGTGAGCGGCCAGCTGGCCGGATCGGTGAAGAAGAGCTTCCTCTGGGGCTTTCTCCTCGGTGGGACCATGGTGCTGTTCCTGCTCCTTTCCCACTTCGAGTCCCTTGCCGACATCTTCACCTCCCTCTTCCCGGTCTTCGCCGGGGTCATCGCCATGCTCGGCCTCATGGCCCTCACCGGGATGGGGGTAAACTTCATGAACGCCATGGTGCTCGTGACCATTCTCGGCATGGGGAGCGACTACGGCCTCCATGTGGTGCACCGGGTGACGGGGGTGGCGGCCGAGGAACGGCGGGAGCAGTTCGTCCAGTCGGGCCGGGCCGTCTTCCTCTCCGCCCTTACCACCATCGCCGGCTTCGGTTCCCTCGCCTTCACCGATTACGGTGCCCTCTCCTCCATCGGCTGGGCCACCAACTTCGGCATCGGTGCCACCATGCTCTTTTCCCTCGTTGCGCTCCCCGCCTTTATGGAAGCGGGAAGGCGGCAAACGGCGCAGAAAAACGGGGCGTTGCCGCAATGAATACTTCTCCCGATGCCAATCCCCGCCTCCTCTTGATCTACCCGGCCACCCACAAGCTGGGGTGGGTGCGGCGCTTCCAGCTCCCCCCCCTTTCCCTGAAGCAAGTGGCCGCCGTAACGCCGCCGTCATGGGAAGTGGTCCTGGTGGACGAGGTCCACGAGGATATCCCCTTCGACGGACGATTCGACCTGGTGGGGATCACGGCCATGACCCACCAGGCGCTCCGCGCCTACGAGATTGCCGACCGGTTCCGGACTCGTGGCGTGCCGGTGGTTCTTGGCGGAATCCACCCGACGGTCCTTCCCGACGAGGCGGCTCTCCATGCGGACGCGGTGGTGGTGGGGGAGGCGGAGCCGGTCTGGGGAAAGCTCCTGGACGATCTCCTTGCGGGGCGGCTGGCCCCCCTCTACCGGGCGCCGATCCCCGAGGGGGACCGCCTCGCGATCCCCTGGGGACGGCGGGACATCCTGAAGGGGAAGACGTACCTCACCACCCAGACCCTCCAGGCGAGCCGGGGGTGTCCCTACGACTGTCCCTTCTGCATTACAACCAACTACTTCGGCAAGAGCTTCCGCTACCGGGACCCGGACGACGTGCTGGCCGAACTCCGCTCTTTTGAGGGGAAACTGACGGTCTTTCTTGATGACAACATCCTGGGGGACCCGGTTCGGGCAAGACCGATCCTGGAGGGGATGGCGGGGATGAACATCCGCTGGGGAGGGCAGGGGAACCTCCGCTTTGCCGAAGACCCGGAAATGGTCAAGCTGGTGGCGCGCTCGGGGTGCATCGGCATCTTCGTCGGCATCGAGTCGGTGACCGGCCCCCACGCCAACCACCCCAAGACCGGGAGCCGTTACACACCGGTCGAACTGGTGAAGCGGGTGCGGGACGCCGGGATCGTACTGGAGGCATCCATGGTCTTCGGTTTCGACGACCACGATGAGAGGGTCTTCGAGCAGACGGTCCGCTTCCTGGAAGAGTGCGCACCGAGCCTCCCCACCTTCCACATTCTCACCCCCTATCCCGGCACCGCCCTGTTCAACCAGTTCGACAGAGAGGGAAGGCTGCTCCACAAGGAGTGGAACCGCTACGACCACGGGACGGTGGTCTTCCGGCCGAAGCAGATGACCCCGGAACGGCTTTACCGGGGGTGGCAGGAGGCGCGCTGGGAGGCGTACCGGCTGCCGGCAATTGCCAAGCGGGTGATGAAGGGGAAGGGAAAAGGGGTGAACCTCATGTACAATTTACTGCGGCGTGGGGGGGTAGATCGTCCGGTTGGTGAGAGCATGAACGGTGCGCTGGAGTAAGAAATTATGATAACGATACTGAATTTTTCTCCGAGAACAAATGGCATTAACGATAAAATATGCGATATGTTGTGCGATGGATTTACTGAAACAAAAGTCAACTATCAGTGTATTAAGTTAAGAGAATTGACTATCCATGAATGCAGCAATTGCCGATCATGTATGAAATCGCCTGGTGATGACGTAGGTACATGTCATTTGACGGATGATATGAGCCAATTCATCAAGTCGATACTGCAATCGAAATGTATTATTATGTCATCTCCGATCAATTGTTATGATTTACCCTCGAAATTACAGGTAATTCTTGAAAGAATGAGTATCTTCTGTCACTGGTCTGATGATATGTACGCACCAAAGGTCAGATTGATGCCACATGATATTAAGGGGATATTGATAACGACCAGTGCGATGCCAGGGGTAATGGTACCCCTTGTCACCAAGGCAAGAAAAACGTTTAGACTGTTTGCCAAACCTTTGCGTGTCAAGAGGATTACCTATTATCATCTTGGTTTTAAAGGTCGAGCAACTGATATGACCGTAACTGAAAAGGACAAAAAAACAGTCCGGTGCATCGTGGAAAAGCTTGCGCATGATGCAGTGGCCACCGCATAGCAGATTGCCGCCGCCAGGGTGACAATTCGCAACGCGAATTGGACAGCGAAGGCTGCCCGAAAGGCGAGGACGGAGTCCGAGCCAAAAGGAACCGCTTCTGTCTAGCGGAAGAGGCTGATGCCGACCGTAAACAGGCTCGAATTAAGGGGTTCGTTGGGGGTGGCGGTGTTGGCGTTGGAGACGTGGTGGTAGCGGTATTCCCCCGTCAGGGCCAGGTCCTTCCTGATGAAATACTGGAGCCCCGTTCCTCCCTGGTAGGAGAAATCGAGCCGCGTCCCCATGGTCGGGAGCCCCAGGTCGACGAACAGGACGCCGCCGCCGGCGAAGACGTAGGGGACCATCTGTTCCAGTGAGGTGAACTTCCAGCTTCCCAGGGCGTAGCCCCCCGTCATGACCCGGCCGTCGTGGTTGACCGCCACGTGGAGCGGCAACTCCAGCAGGAGCTCGTGGCGCCCCTGGTACCAGTTCCCCTTTCCCACTTCGTCGGAGAGGAACCAGCCGTAGCGGAGGATGTTGGTGAAGGTCTGCACGTCGGTGCGGGTGGCGCCGAAATCCCGGTGGGTGACGCCGTAGCCGGCGAGCCAGGTATACTCGTGGCTCGCGTCGCGAACAAAGGCGTTGTCGGCGGCGGAAACGGTGGCGGGGACGAGGACCAGGGCGACGATGATGGTGAGCAGAATTCTTGTCATAAGGTATCCGTAATATTCGGTTGTGATTTCAATGATAGCCCATCCGCCGTAATCTTGTCCGCTCTGGTCGGCCCTTCGCTGCGGACCCTGACCGATGGTGGCAGGAAGATCATGCAGCGCCGGCATCCCGCATGGTTCATAACGGAGAATTCCGGCGGGTGTCCGCTCGTCGCTCCCGAGACCACGACGGATGTTCTCTCGATGTAATAAAAAGCCCTCGGCAAACCGGGGGCTTTTTGCATCAGTCCATGATTGCGGGCTGGATGATCTTGGAGAGGGGGTACTCCACGATCCCCTCGGCGCCGAGCTTGATCAGTTCCGGGACGATGCGGCGCACCTCCTTCTCGGGGAGGACGCTCTCGATGGAGACCCAGTCGGAGTTGTAGAGATGAGCCACGGTCGGGTTGTTGAGGCTCGGGAGCACTTTGGTTATCTTCTCCACCCGGTCGTTTGGGGCATTCATCTTGATACCCACCATCCCCTCGGCTGCCAAGGCGGACTTGAGGAGAGTGGCGATCTGCTGGATCTTGGCCCGTTTCCAGGGATCGGCCCAGGCCGCCTTGTTGACGATCAGCACCGGCACCGATTCCATAAGGTCGCAGACGATGCGCAGGTTGTTGGCCCGGATGGTAGAGCCGGTTTCCGTCACTTCCACGATGGCGTCGCAGAGCCCGTCCACCACCTTCGCCTCCGTCGCCCCCCAGGAGAACTCCACCGTAACCGGGATGTTCCGCTCGGCGAAGTAGCGCTTGGTGAAGCCGACCAGCTCGGTGGAGATGGTGGCGCCGTGGAGGTCCTCCGGTCTCTGCACCTTCGAGTCCTGGGCCACCACCAGCACCCAGCGGACCGGCCGGCGGGAGACCTTGGAGTAGACCATCTCACAGGCCTCGATCACGTCCGAGTCGTTCTCCCGGACCCAGTCGCGGCCGGCGATCCCCACGTCGATGGTTCCCCGTTCCACGTACTTCCCCATTTCCTGGGGGCGGATCAGCTTGCAGTTCATCTCCTCGTCGTCGATGGTGGGGAAGTAGCTGCGGGACGAAATCCCCACCTTCCACCCCGCCTGCTTGAACAGGTCGACGGTGGCTTCTTCCAGGCTCCCCTTGGGGATGCCGAATTTCAGTACATTTGACATGGAAACATCTCCTCTGACGGACGTAGCTTTTGGCCTAAATCAGCGCCCGGTTGGTTTCTATTATTTCTTATAGACGTCGTCAGGATTAAATAAAGGCTTGGAATGCTCCACCCACTGGCCATTCTCCCAGCGGACGTAGAAGCAGCTCCGGTTCCCCGTGTGGCATGCGGCGGGGCCGTTCTGCTTTACCTTAATCACCACGGTGTCGGCGTCGCAGTCGGTGAGGACCTCCATCACCTCCTGGGTGTTCCCCGACTCCTCTCCCTTCATCCAGTACTTGTTCCGGGTCCGGCTGAAAAACCAGGTCTTGCCGTCCTTCAGGGTCAGGTCAAGGGTCTTCTGGTCCATGAAGGCGACCATCAGCACCTCGCCGTTCTCGTAATCCTGGATGACGGCAGGGATCAGCCCCCCCATCTTGTCGAAATCGATCTTGATCATCTCTTCGTTCTCCCCATTTTCCGAATAAAAGTCTTCATGTAATACACCGCTCCCCGGCGGGGTGTCAACAGGAGAATAGGCGGCAAATTCCCGTGGAGGGGTTTGTGTTGCGCAGCCCGGAAGGTGCGAGTTGTCGCTTTCCCTTGTTTTGATGCCCAGGGGATACCTCCCCTGCGCTTCCGGGATGCACGCTTCGAAGATTACAACTTCAACCGCGGCGCGCCGCCTCGATTGCAGCGATGTCGATCTTTTTCATCTCCATCATTGCATCGAAAGCACGCTTGGCGGCGGCGGGATCGGGATCGGTTATCGCTTCGGTCAGAGCGATCGGCGTAATCTGCCAGGACAAGCCCCATTTGTCCTGGCACCAGCCGCAGACATTTTCTTCGCCGCCGTTGCCGACAATGGCGTTCCAGTAACGATCGGTTTCTGCCTGGTCAACGGTTGCGACCTGAAACGAGAATGCCCAGTTGTGCTTGACCTCGGGTCCACCATTGAGCCCGAGGCAGGGGATTCCCATCACGGTAAACTCGACCGTCAACACATCTCCTTTTTTCCCGGACGGAAAGTCTCCCGGTGCGAGGTGCACCGCGCCAACGGATGAATCGGGAAAGGTCCTGGCGTAAAATCGTGCCGCGTCCTCGGCATCGCCATCGTACCAAAGGCAAATCGTATTCTTTGCGTGCTTATTCATGTCACCCCTCCTGGACTATGGACGGTTTTACTGCTTCATCTTAATTCGCATAACGTGGGAGAGTACAGCGGCCAAGGCCGCTGTTACACTTGGTTGGGGCATCCTCCTTCAGTTTAAGCTTTGTTTCGTGTCAGTGGCTGACACCTCATTTTCTCTTTTCCTTCAGAATCTTTTCTTTTATTTCCTTTTGATAAGTTTTGAGCTGTCGTTGATCGTAAGCTTTAAAGCCATAATTTACCTTTTTTTCTAGTTTCTTTGTAAGGCTATAGTTTACTGTAAATTCAATGGGACCTAGAGGAATTGAGCATTTTAGTTTAAAGATCGATACATTTCCGCAACCATCACACTTTGTCACCAACTTAACGCCAACCGTATCCAAACTGTAAAAGTCCGTATTATTGATATGGGAACCACACTCTTTACAGAAAAAATCAAAATAATCGTTAGTCATTCCTCCAATAATGCTATGAAGCGTGTGATTTTCCTCAATGTTTATGCTCATAATATTTTCCTTCCTTTGTGCCAGCCCAACGGTGGCGAGGCGCACCAGCGTAGCGTTAGCAAAGCCCGTGTGCCGCCGAGTGGTTGAGCCTCGTTCTCTTTATTTTGCGGCCTTTACTTCTTCAGTGTGAAAAAAAGCATTAACGGGAAAAACGCAATAAAGGACGCCAAGAAGGTGTAGCTGCTGATGATCAGTAAATTGTCTTTTAAATCAATCGGTTTTCTCTTGATTATGAACTCAACGATTGTCGCAAGTTGCTTGATTGAGCCACAGAACAATCTCCCGTCGATTCCCATGCTTTCAAAAAGGTCTTTATGACTCACTCGTAGTCTAATTACAGTTGCAAGGAACGAGATATTTGCGACTATTACGATGGGCAGTATGATGTCCATTTTCGCCTTTTCTTTTACTTGCTCAACTCGTAATTGAGCAGTTAGAGCCTGGTTTCTAAATGTAGAAACAAGTTTCTCTATTTATAAACCACTAAGGCTTCTACATCTATAAACTTTTGTTGTTTTTGTGGTGGCCGAAGGTGGCACTCGTTACAGCTAGCACAACATTTTCCAATTAGCAATGTCTATAAAACAATCCTGCGCTTTCCCCGCACTCTTTAATTTTTACTCTCGCTAAAAAATTCCGTTTTCGCTATACTTCCCGGGTGAGTACCCTCGCCTTTATCCTCATCGTCATCTCCGCCGTCATGCACGCCCTCTGGAACCTGCTGGTGAAGCGGAGCCGTCACAAGACGGTCTTCATCTGGTGGATGTTCGTTGCCTCGGGGGGACTGTTCACCGCGACCCTGCCGCTGGTGACCGTAGAGTTCCACTGGCCCGATATCAGGACGCTGCTGCTGGTGACGGTGGGGGCGGTCTGCTTTGTCCTCTACCACCTGCTGAATGGCCGCGCCTACCGGGGAGGGGACCTGTCGGTGGTCTACCCCCTCTGCCAGACCTCCATGGTCTACGTCCCCATTTGGGGAATGTGGCTCCTGGGGGAGCGGCTCACCCCCCTCGGGATCGCCGGCATCCTGCTCGTGATCCTTGGGGCCTATTCGGTGCAGATGGAGCGGGTCTCCCTCGCCGAGTTCATCCGCCCCTTCCGCAATCTGGGCTCCGATTCGGTGCGGTACGCCCTGGCGGCGGGGTTCATCTACTCCCTCGGCTCCATCGCCGAAAAGGTCGGTGTCCGCGATTACTCACCCCTCTACTTCACCTACTTTCTCGTCCTGATCATGCTGGGAATCATGAGCTTCAATATCCTCCGCCCCCGCTATCGTCCCCTTATTACCGCCGAGCTGCGGGAGCACTGGGGGCTCATCCTCGTCAGCGGACCGGTGATGATGGCGTCGTTTCTCACCTTCCGCTACGGCCTCAACCTCTCACCCGTGAGCTATGCGGTGCCGGTGCGCCAGGTGAGCATCCTCATGGGGGTGTTGATCGGCATCTTCTTCCTCGGCGAGTCGTGCGGCCGGATCCGGCTCGGGGCGGCGCTGCTCATCCTGGCCGGTGCCATCCTCATCCGCCTCGGCTGAACACTTCTTTCCGCAACCGTTCCCCTTCCACCGACAGAACATTTCACTCAACCACCATGTCATTTTCTTCATGAGTGCCAGTCTGTACATTTCCCGCCGGTAGTGGTATAGGTTGGGGGTAGTTTGTCACAATCCGGCCGGCATGGCTAATTTCGCCATCCTGGCGCAGTCCCAAAGGAGATCCGACATGTTCCTGGCACGAGACAAGGATAAGCACCTCTACCTGTTCGACAAGCTCCCCGTCAGGGGGACCGAATGCTGGTGGGCCGAAACGGGTGTCGACGGCACCTACCTCCGCCTCGACGACTCCCTCTATCCCGAGGTGACGTGGGAGTCGGACCCGCTTGCCGTGGTTCTCTCGACCGCTCCAGCCAAAGAAGCATAGCTATATACCGAAGGAGGATGTCATGAGCATGCTGTTTTCGCCCTTTAAGCTGCGTGAACTGACATTTCGCAACCGTATTTTCGTCTCCCCCATGTGCCAGTATTCCAGCCGCGACGGCATGCCGACCGACTGGCACCTGGTCCACCTGGGGAGCCGCGCCGTGGGCGGGGCAGGGCTGGTCATGGTGGAGGCGACGGCGGTCAGTCCCGAGGGGAGAATCAGTCCGGACGACAGCGGCATCTGGAGCGATTCCCACGGAGAGGCCTTTGCCCCCATTGCCCGCTTCATCCGTGAACAGGGGGCCGTGCCGGCCCTCCAGCTTGCCCATGCCGGCCGCAAGTCCTCCTGCAGTTCCCCCTGGCAGGGGGGCGGCCCCGTGGAAGCGGGCCATGGCGGTTGGCAGACCGTTGCGCCGAGCTCCATCCCCTTCGACGTAGGCCATCATGCCCCCCGGGAGCTTTCGGTGGAGGAGATGGAGGGCGTTCGACGGGATTTTGCCAACGGAGCCCGACGGTCGCTGGCAGCCGGTTTCCAGGTGGTGGAGGTCCACATGGCCCACGGCTACCTGCTGAACGAGTTCCTCTCCCCCCTTGCCAACCGGCGGACCGATGGTTACGGGGGGAGCCTGGAGAACCGGATGCGCTTCCCCCTGGACGTTGCCCGGGCAGTGCGGGAGATCTGGCCTGCCGACCTGCCGGTGTTCGTGCGCATTTCGGCCACCGACTGGGTGGAAGGTGGCTGGGACCTGGAGCAGTCCCTGGTGCTCTGCCGGCGTCTCAAGGAGTTGGGGGTCGATCTCATCGACTGCTCGTCGGGTGGGTTGATGCCCCACGCGGCCGTTCCCGTGGGACCCGGTTACCAGACTCCCTTTGCCGCCGCCATCAGGCGGGAGACGGGGATCGCCACCGGGGCGGTGGGAATGATTACGAGCCCCGTGCAGGCCGAACAGATCGTTGCTACGGGGAATGCCGATGCGGTGTTCCTGGCCCGGGAGATGCTGCGTGATCCCTATTGGCCGATCCATGCGGCCAAGGCGCTGGGGGCTGAGCATGTCTGGCCGGTGCAGTATGAGCGGGCGAAGGGGTAGTGGCCGCCATGGGTAAAAAGAGGAAAAAATACCACCCTTCGGCGGGGGGTCTGCGGGTGGTTGCGTTTTTCGAGGGGGCGAAGGGAGCGCTGGTGCTCCTGGTCGGCTTCGGCCTGCTTGCCTTCATCCACCATGACCTCCATGCCGCGGCCGAACAGCTGGTACGGCATTTCCACATCAATCCGGCCAGTCACTACCCCCGGATTTTTCTCGACCTGTCCGATCGGGTGACGGATATGAAGCTCTGGGCGGTGGCGGTGGGTGCCCTGTTCTATGCCATCATCCGCTTTGCCGAGGCCTACGGGCTCTGGATGCAGCGGCAATGGGCCGAGTGGTTCGGCCTCCTGAGCGGCGGGATGTACATTCCCATCGAGCTGTACGAGGTCGTGCAGGGGATAACCTGGCCCAAGGTGACGGTCCTGGCGGTGAACGGGGTGGTGGTGGCGTACCTGCTGGTGGTGGTTACGCGGTCCAAGGGGAAGTGAACCACCTACTGCTGTGGACCGTGTGATTGGCTGGTGTCAAAAAAGGTGAGGGGCGCATTTTCGCGCCCCTTTTCTTTTTTATCGTTCCAGTGGGGTGAGCATCTGAGGGTAGGGATGGGCCTTGCGCCCGCCCAATCGGGCACCCACACGGGATGCCCCTACAAGGGTGGGACATGCCTCAGATTGCGTAACCGATTTTTGCCCCTTCTCTCATCGCATCCACGATGAGACCCGGCTTCTCGGAGCTGCCGACATTGTAGACCTCTTTGACCAGTCCCCCCAGTTTTTGCACGATTTCATTGTTGGGGGCGAATTCCTGGGTGGTGCAGACGTTGTTGACTTCGATCAGGCGCTCTTTGCCGTCTTTATCGGTAATGACGAGCCCGCGGTTGTTGACTTCCCGGTAGGTAACATCGCTGTTGATCAGAATCCCCTTCCTCTCCATCCAGGGCCAGAGATTCATCAGGTCGTCACCGGTCATCCCTTCCCCCAGTTCCTCCGCCGGCCCGTTATGTACCATGGTGACTTTCCGGCCGCGCTGGGTGAGAAATTCGGTGAGTTCGCAACCGTGCAGCTTGCCGCCGGTGACGACCACCTCTTTCCCCACCGGCATCCAGATCTTGGTCAGTTTGGCCATGGTCATGGGGCTGAAGAACTTCAGGAAGAACTTCATCTGCTTGTGGAGCCCGCCGGGGGTCAGTACCTTCCGGTTATCGTTGCCGGGGCAATGGAATTTGGTATACGCGGAGCCGGCAGCCACCACCAGCACGTCGGGATTTTCCTTCTTGACGATGGCGGGGGTTACCTCTTCCTTCAGGTGAATCTTTACCCCCTCTTTCCTGATCTGCGTCTCCAGATACTTGACAAAGGTCATGATGTCGACGGTTTCCAGGTGTTTTACCATGCTGGCCACCGGGAGCAGCCCCCCCAGCCAGCCCGCTTTTTCGTACAGGACCACGTCGTGACCCCGTTGCGCCGCGACCCTTGCCGCTTCCATCCCGGCGGGGCCCCCCCCCACGACCAGGACCTTCTTTTTCTTTTCGGCAGGCCTGGACTGGAATTCCGGGAACAGTTCACGCCCCAGGGTGGCGTTGATCCGGCAGTTCAGGCGCCGGTTCTTGTTCCGCTCATCCATGCAGTGCAGGCAGCCGTGGCACCAGCGGATATCCTCCATGCGACCCTGGGCGACCTTGTTGGGCATCTCCGGGTCGGCCAGCAGGCGCCGGGTCATGCCGACCATGTCGATGCTCCCCTTCTGCAGGTATTCTTCACCGAGATAGGGGTCGAGACGGCAGGCGGTCCAGAGGGGGATCGTCACCCCCGTGGCCTTGACCGCCTCCACCAGCGGCACGGTGGCCCCTTTGCCGTTGCGGCTCCAGTCCAGATCCTTCGGCAGGTTCGCCGGCGGCTCGGGATAGAGGATCCGGTCCGGCTGCAGCAGCCCCTCACGGTGGCCGTATTTTTCCGCACGGCAGTTGATGCCGTCGGCCACCTCGGCGACCAGTCTGGCCATCTGGGCCCCTTCCTCGATGGTCGTCGCCCGCGGATGGTTGTACTCGCAGATGTTCATCAGCGCCACCACCGTCAGGCCGGGACAGCGCTTCTTGGTTTCGGAGATGATGCGGCGTATGAAGCGGGTGCGGTTTTCATAGCTCTGGGGGCCATATTCGTCGGTCCGCTTGTTCCAGACCCGGGAGAGGAAGGTGTTCCCCTGGTGGCAGGTGCCGTGGTTGATTTCCACGGCGTCGAAGCCTGCCTTGTAGGCCCGTTCGGCGGCGCTGACCCAGAGTTCCACCTGCCGGTCGATATCTTCCGGGGTCATCTCCCGACAGGGGTTGAAGTCCGGCCCGGGGAGCTCCTCCTGGGTCATGGTGGAGGCCCCCTGGGTGTCGCGCGTTTTCGGCAGCAGGCCGGTCGGGTTCCAGGGGCCGGCATGCTGAAACTGGATGGAGGCGACTGCACCCTGTTTTTTGATCGCCGTGGCGAGTTTGCCGTAGCTTTCGATGAATTTGTCGTCGGTGAGGTGCAACTGCACGCTGGCAATGGGGTTGCCGTCCTTGTCGTAGTGGATGTGCTGGACCCCCAGCGGATATTCAACCCCGCATGATTCGACGGTCAGCCAGCCGACCCCGCCGGCAGCCAGCCTTTCGTAAAAGGCGATCATTCCCGGACCGACGGTCTGATCCTCTTCCATGAAGGAGGTGCCGTTGGCGGTTTTCAGGAACCGGTTTCTGGCGGTGGCCTGACCGATCTTCAGGGGTGAAAGTAATTTTTCGAATTGTTGTGCCATGGCGTAACACCTTTCATGTGATGTGGGCAGAGTAGCGCCGCTAGGCCAGCCGTGACTCCAGCGAGCGCACCGTATCCCCGAGGAAATCGAAACATTTCTCAAGCTCCTGTTGCTCTCCCGGTTCCGTTACTACCGGCAGCAATTCCTGCACTCCTCCCCGCCCCAGGCGGACCGGCATGCTGGCGCTCAGGTCGCTGCGGCCGTATTCCCCGTCCAGAACGGCCGAACAGGGAATGACTTCGCCGGTATCATCCAGGATTGCCTTTACGATAGCCGAGATACCTATGGACGATGTCCAACCGGTGGTTCTGCCGGCCCCTAGCGTCTCCAGGCTGTCGAGTATCTTGGGGATCTCGGCCCGGACATCGAGCCGGGTCTGCTGGTCCACCGTGAACGGCTTGCCGTTCACCTTGACGGAACTGAAGAGCAGGACCTGGTGTGGTCCGTGCTCGCCCACCACGGTGGCGTCCACTGTGGGGGCGGGAACCGCCAGCGCCTGGGCCAGCAGGCGGCGGAAGCGGAGCGTGTCGTTGAGCGAATAGCCGAGAAACTGCTGCCGCGGGAGGCCGGTAAGCTTCCAGAGTGCCCAGTTGAGGGGATCGACGGGATTGGTGAGGGTGATGACCACGGCATCGGGGCAGTACCGGCAGATGGTCTGCGCCGCCTCCCTGATGATCGGCATTCCGTCATCGAGCAGTTCCATCCGGTTGTTGATGCGGCGCCAGGGCGCGCCCGCACCCAGTATCACCACATCGGCGCCGGCCAGTTCCTCTTTGTGGCCGAACCTGACCTTCATGTCGTTGATGCCGGTCATGGCCGTTTCGATATCCATCCGGTGAAACTTCACGATGTTTTCCCGGGTTCCCGGGACAAGAATCATTTCGTCCGCCAGGCTCTCCCTGGCAATCATGAATGCGGCGCAGGAACCCAGGGTGCCGGCTGCGCCGATGATGCCCACTTTTTTCGCCATAATTCCTCCCGTGCAGTCTCCCCCAAATGGCCAGCGTGCGAGGGGTCGATTTATTTTGCTATCGAGAATATGTTCTCTGTTAATTTCTGGGGTACCGTATACTGTACCCCAATTTACCGTTGATACGGCGGCTTGTCAAGAGAATTTATTTCAGATGTTCCGGAGGTTCTCGTGAGCGAATAGTGTTTTAAATATCCGTTAGATATGAGGTGGTTGGCTATGCACCTGGAAGCAGGCTGCAGTATCAGTACCCCACGGTAAACCGGTTGCGGAGGTGGCGGGGATGCCCGATTTCGTCGAGAATGGCAACCGCCAGATCGGCAACGGTGATCCAGGTGGGTCCCCCCTCACCCATGAGCACCTGGTCACGGCCGGTTCTGAATATGCCGGTTCTCCTGCCCGGCTTGAGAAGAGGAGAGGGGGAGATGAAACTCCATTCCAGGTCCTCATTCCCACGGATCATTTCCAGCACTTCGCAGGCGGCCAGCGCCTTCGGCCTGATCTCCGCGGGGAATTGGGGGGTGTCCACCAGCCGGACCCCGGGGGCTACTTCAAGGCTGCCGGCACCGCCGACGATCAGGATTCTCTTCACGCCCGATGTTCGCGCTGCTGCGATAATCGCCCGGTACGCATCGACGTTTCTCTGGCAGACATCGTCACCTTCCTGTGCAGGGCCGGTAAAAAAGGCGCTGATGATGGCGTCATGGCCCCGTAACTGCCCGGTGGTTGCCGGTATGTCGAACACATCCCCCTTCAATGCGGTGAGTCGCGGATGGTTGGGGAGCCTGCCGGGATTGCGGACGATGGCGGTGACCGTGTGTCCCCGCTCCAGGGCCTCCTCACGTACCGCCGTGCCGACAAAACCACTGGCACCGATAATGATCAGGTTCATACAGGATACTCCTTTCAGACGTGTGCACAATGTCATGGCGGCTCGGCTTCGCCGGACAGTAGGGAGAGCAAAGGCTGTTTCCCGTCGCATGTCTGGCGGTAGAGAAGCGCAACGGACAGCACCAGCAGGCCGAGAAGCAGGTAGATGCGGGAATAACCCAGAAGGGGTATGCTTGCACCTACCAGGTAGGCGCCGGCGCTCATGCCGAAATCGAAAAAGGTGAAATAGGTGGCCGCGACGGCGCTGGTCCGGTGGGGAGGTGATTTCGCAAAGGCAAGCGTTTGCAAGGACGGCACCAGAATCCCGTAGGAAAAGCCGATCAGCAGCGATGCCGCAAACATGCCGGCCGAACTGCGCGCCGTCCCGAGGACGAACAGGCCGCAGGAGAGCACGAAAATGGCGGGGTAGACGACCCAGTTCGCTCCGTGCCGGTCGTAGACCCGGCCGGCAACCAACCGGGAACAGACCGCACACAGGGCGAGCACGACAAAGAAATAGGTCGATGCCGTGTGCAGCTGCATGCTGTCGGCATAGACAGAGACAAAGGAAAGAACTGCCGTGACGGCAAGCATGAGGAGCATCATGACGACTGCTGCGGGAATTGCCCGACCTTCGAAAAGGTTCCGAATGCGGACGTTTCCTGCCGGCGGCATATTCCCCTTCTGTTCCGGCATCGCGATGGGGAGGGAAACGAGCGCCCCGCATAGCGCGACCAGGGTGGAAAGCCCGAACACCAGCGGAAACCCGCTTGCCCTGGCACAGGTCAACCCGAGAAAAGGACCCACGGCAAACCCGACGGTAACGGCCGCCGCCACGAAGGCAACCCCTTCCGCCTTCCGGCCGGGAGGGGACAATTCTCCTCCCATGGCCATGAGACGCGTGCTTGCGGCAGCGAACAAGGCGCCGCTGCAAAAGCGGATGATCATGAACGACGTCGTGGACCCGGCGAAGAGAAACAGGGCGTTGCTGCACGCAAACAGCAATGACGCACCGAAAAGCACCTGCCGCTTGCCGAACAGGACCTCGAACCGCTCCGTCTGTGTCCTGAACATGACCACGGCGAGGAAAAAAACGGCGTTGACACTCCCTGCTGCCAGGCTGGAACCGTGAAGCTTTTCCAGGACATAGACCGGAAGGACCGGCAGAAAGAGGGCAAAGGGGGTATAGATGAGGAAGGTCGCCAGAATGGTCAGGGTGTAGGGCCTGGTCCAGAGTGCCGTATGGGGAGTGTCGGAATAATTCATAATGCTCTTGGTTCCGCGTATTCGCCGGATATCAGTGGGACATCAGGACCGGTAGCGTCATGTCGTTGAGCAGTTGCCGGGCGACGGGGCCGAGTTTCAGCGTTCTGCCCGACGTGTGGGCGTAGACCCCGACGATGAGGAGATCGCACCCCTTGTCCCAGGCAAAATTCATCAGGATATTGGCAACGGGAATGTCCGTCGATACGATGTCTTCTCCCGTGCAGTCGAGGCCATACCGGGACAGATGGGTGCAGATGCCGCCACCCGGTGTTTCGGACAGGTGCTTGTCCCCGGATGTCTTTATGGAAAGGACATGGATTTTTTCCGAGTTCCGCAGCAGAGGTAACGCATCGTTGACAGCCCGGGCCGATGCGCGCCCCCCCCTCCACGCCACGACGGCGCGGGTTCCGACGGTTGCGAATTTTCCTGCATAGGGGACAACGAGCACCGGCCGTCCCGAACCGAAGACTATCCGTTCCGGGAGATCGGCGGGCACATCCCCCCGCGGTTTGTCGCTGCTCGTCTGGCCGACGACGATGAGGTCCTTCTGGTGTGCGTAATGGTTGATTATTTCAGACATTCCGACACCGACAATTCCCCAGTCCGCCAGAACCCATTCAGACGTTATGCCCGAATTCTCCGTAGCCAGCCGGAACTTCTCCTCGGCCGCCGTCGCCTGTTGTTTCTTCGTCTCGTGTTGCGGCGCGTAGTGGGCATGGGTGATGACATACAGGCCGGTCAGGTGTGCGCCGTGCTCCCTGGCCAGGTTGATGGCCAGTTCGAGTCTGGCTGCGCAGTGTGACGAATCGTCGATATGGATGAGAATGTCCTTGAAGTTCATGGCCAGCCCCCGCATTCTTCCTTGTTTCAGTTCAGTACCCGTGCGCTCAAAATCACTGCAACCGTACGCCGACCCATTTTTCCAGCATGCCCAGGTTCCCGAGCAGTTCAGGGCTGTCGGCCGTATGCACCACGTGGCCGCGATCCAGCACGATGGCGCGATGGGTCAAGTTAAGAGCCTGTTCCACGTGCTGTTCCACCAGAATCAGCGACTGTCCTTCGTTGCGGATCATGTTGCCGATCGCTTCGCAGAGTTCCTCGACGATCACCGGGGCAAGTCCTTCCAGCGGCTCGTCGAGCAGAAGCAGTTTCGGGTTGAGCATCAGTGCCCGGCCGATGGCGAGCATCTGCTGTTCGCCCCCCGACAGCTGATTCCCGAAATATTTGCGCCGTTCCAGGAGGCGGGGGAACAACGTGTAGATCCTCTGCAGGTCCCACTTGCCGGGGAGCGAGGTGACCGTCAGGTTTTCCTCGACGGTCAGTGACGGGAATACCTCCCGCTCCTGGGGTACCCACCCGACACCGGCGCGCGCGCGACGGTGGGGAGCGATCTTAATCAGGTCCTGTCCACACCACTTCATGGCGCCGCGCTGGACCCGGGTATGCCCGACGATTGTCAACAGCAGGGTACTCTTGCCGACGCCGTTGCGTCCCAGGAGAGCGAGACTTTCGCCTTCGCGCATCGACAGGGAACAGTCATCGAGAACAACCGCCTCACCGTAACCGGCAAACACGTTTTCAAGAGTGAGCATCGCCGTGCCCCTTTCCCAGGTAGACTTCACGCACGCGCGGGTCGTTCGCGATTTCCGCCGGCGTGCCGGTCATCAGTTCCGCACCCCCCACCAGGACCGTGATGGTTTTGGCGAAATTGAACACCAGGTTCATGTCATGCTCGATCAGCAGAATGCTGATGTCCGAAGGCAACGCGGCGAGGACTTCGAACAGTTCGTCGCTCTCGCCTTCCGGTACGCCGGCCGCCGGTTCGTCCAGCAGGAGCACTTTGGGCCGGGTCGCAAGGGCCAGGGCCATTTCCAGCAGACGCTGCTTGCCGTAGGCAAGCTTGTGCGTCTCCACGAGGCAGTCCTTCGCCAGATTGAGGTTTTCGAGCAGGGCATGGGCCTCGTCGATTTCGGCGGTACGTCGCGACAACCGGGAAAATCGCCGTTTGAAGAGGTTCAGCCGCGAATGCTCGCGCACACAGATGGCGTTTGTTACCGCCTCGAGCGGTGTCAGCCGCGGGAACAGCGTGTTGATCTGGAACGTCCGTGACAGGCCGCGCCAGACCCGCTCATTGGAGGGGATGTGGGTGATATCGGCGCCTTCGAGCCAGACCGACCCGTCGGACGGGCGCAATACGCCGGTGAGCTGGTTGATCAGGGTGGTTTTCCCCGCGCCGTTCGGCCCGATCAGCGCATGACGGGCTCCGCGGGAGAGAGAGAGATTCACATCCTTGGTGACCATCAGTCCGCCAAAGGATTTCCACAGGCCACGGGTTTCGAGAACGGCGCTCATGTGCGCTCCTTATTCCGCCAACGGGCAATCAGGTCCGTCAGTCTGCCAAGGCCACCGAGAATTCCGCCACGAAGATAGAGTGTCATCACGATGAGCAATACTCCCAGCCAGAAGTGCCAGTACTGCGGGTTGATGTTGGCAAGACGGTCCTGGGCCAGCAGGAATACGGCCGCCCCGACGAAGCCGCCGTACATCGTTGCCGTGCCGCCGATGATCAGCATGATCAGCAGGTCGGCCGAACGCTGGAAGCTCAGGACGTCGAGGCTGACGAACTGGGTCGACTGGGTCAGCAGCGCACCGGCTATGCCGGCGATCACCGCCGCATAGGTGTAGATGTTCGTCAGGGCTGCATTGACGGGGATGCCAATAGCAAGGGCCCTGGTCGGGTTGTCGCGGAAGCTGCGCAAGGCGAGCCCGTAGGGGGAATGCATCATGCTGCGCGTCACGGCAAACAGCAGGAAAGTCACGCCGAGTACGTAGAGGTAAGATGTCTTGCCGTAGAGGTCGAAGGTGAAGAGATTGAACAGTTTGTCCATCTCGACTCCCAGTCCATCCACTCCGCCGGTAAACGCCGTTGCACTGTTGGCAACCTCGTACAGCAGCAGGCAGATGCCAAGGGTAATCATCAGGCGGGTCAAGTCGCTCCCCCGCAACAGGAAAAAACTGGTGAGATAGCCGACAATCCCCGCGACCAGGCCGGCTGCGATCAGTCCCGTCAGCGGTTCATGCCAGCCGTATTTTGCCAGCAGGCCCGCCGTATAGGCGCCAAGTCCGAAAAAAGCCGCATGGCCCAGAGTGACGATACCGGCATAGCCGAGGATGAGGTCGAGCGACAGGGCGAACAGGCCGGTGATAAGTATCTGGGATGCGAACACCAAATTGGTTGGGAACACGAAAAAAACGCTGACCAGCGAGGCCCAGAAAATCATCTCCGCGGGCTTCCAGCGGTCCCGCGACTGCAGGAACGCCAGGTGACTAGTACCGGTGAGAACGTTTTCGCAGCGGATGGTGCCCATGATGTTTTCCGTAGTTGCAGGGGCTTCCGGGGAAGCAGCAACAGCAGGATGCGAGTCGTTCATCGTGCCTTCCTCCGTCCCAGCAGTCCCTGGGGAAACATCAGCAGCAGGATGATCATTGCCGCATAGATAATGAATGCGCCACTCTGGGGGACGTAGTACTTTCCCGTAATATCGGCGACGCCGAGCAGAAGTGCTGCCAGCAAGGTTCCGAATACCGAACCGGGACCGCCGACCACCACGACCAGCAGGAAGTAGACGAGGTACTTGACGGCGAACTGGGGGTCCAGGCCGATAACCTTGACTCCGAGCGCACCTCCCAGGCCGGCAAGGCCGCTTCCCAGCGCAAACGTGAGCTGGAATACCCGGTCAACCCGGATTCCCATCGCTTCTGCCGTCCGTTGGTTGTCCACCGCTGCGCGGATCTTGGCCCCGAAACGGGTGCGGACCAGGCCAAACAGGAGCGCCACCGTAATCACAATCCCGACCGCCATCAGAAACAGGCTGTACCGCGACATGTCGAGTCCCGCCAGCGAAAACTGGCCGGTCAGGGATTCGGGCACGAGTACCGGCTGCTGTGCCGGTCCCCACTGGTAGTCCGCCCCCGCGGTGGCAATGAAGATGATCCCGACTGTCAGCAGTACCTGGTCAAGGGGGGTGCTCTTGTAGAGGGGGCGGTAGAGGGTGCGTTCCAAGGCAAGACTGGCCAGCGCGATGGTGAAGAAGACGACCGGCAGAGCGGGAAGAAAGCCGATGCCGGCCTTCGCCATGAGATCAACCAGCAGGTAGCCGCCCGCCATGGCGAACACGCCATGGGCGAGGTTGTTGAACCCCATCAGCCCCAGCGTAATCGACAGGCCTACGGAGATTACGAACAGCAGCATGCCGAAAGCCAGACCGTCAAAAAGTATTCCGAGAAAATTGAGCATGGTGTTCTACTCCTGGCCCGGGGGGAGGCCGTCCGATGCGGCAGTTGACGGGCAGGGGCTCCCGTCAACTGCCGGTTTCAGGGCTATTTGCCCGGATCCTTCACTGCATTGAACGTATCGAATTCCACGTTGTACACCTTGCCCCCCACCTTCTTTGCTTCGCGGACGTACACGTTCTGGACGATATCGCGGGTCTCTGGATCGATCTGGATCGGGCCGCGCGGGCTGTTCAGTTTCAATCCCTTGAGCGCCTGCATCACCTTGTCGCCGTTGCTCACGTCACCCTTGAGCTGCTTGGCCACCGCATAGATTGCTGCCATGCCGTCATAGGCGTGAACCGCCTTGAAGTTGGGACGCAGCTTGCTGTCGACCTTTTTGTAGTCGGCGACAAATTTCGCGTTCTCGGGGGATTTATGATCGGCCGAGTAGTGGTGGGTGGAAATCACGCCCAGGGGGGTGTCTCCCAGCGCATCCATGACCGCGTCGTCGAACACGTCCCCGGTCGTTATCAGCTTGATCCCCGCCTGCTTCATGCCACGCTCGTTGTACGCCTTCATGATGCCGATTCCCAGTTCCCCCGACGTCACGAACACGAACACCGCCTCCGGCTTTGCGTCCTTGACACGCTGCATGTACGGTCCGAACTCCACGTTCTTCATCGGTACGCGCAGATCGCCCACCACCTGTCCCCCCAGCTTCGTGAAGGCTTTTTTGAAGGCGGCCTCGGAGTCGTGGCCGGGGCCGTAGTCACCGACGACGGTATAGACCTTGCGAATGCCATGTTTGTAAGCCCACTCCGCCATGGGTGCCGTAACCTGGGCCAGGGTGAACGAAACCCGTGCGATGTAGGGGGACTTGGTCGTGATGATCGACGTGGCGGCATTCAGGATGATAACCGGTTTCTTTGCCTCAGTGGCGATGGGGGCTACCGCCAGGGCATTGGGAGTGAGGCCGAAGCCGGCAAGGATATCGACCTTGTCCTTGACGATGAGTTCCTGGGCGAGTCGCTTCGCCACATCGGGGTTGGGGCCCCCCGTATCCTTGACGATGAGTTCGATCTTCTTCCCGGCGACGCTGTCGCCATGCTGCATCATGTAGGTCTTGATGCCGTTCATCATCTCCTTGCCGTGGTCGGCAAAGGTTCCCGTCATCTCGGCAATGATGCCGACCTTGATGGTGTTTCCGGCGGCGGATGCCTGGCCGGCTGCCATGGCAAACACCCCGCACAGCACCAACAAGAAACCTACGGTATTGCGGCACATGATTCTCATCCTCACTACCGACTCCGCTGCTTTATGAGCCATGACGATTCTCCTTTTTGGGGTTTATTGGACACCATGAAGCGTGAAATAATGGCGCGCCGGGTTAAGGCATCCCGCACAATGCGGTGACAATGCTGTAGCGCTTGTCGACCTGCTGCTGGAGGGAAGCCAGCTGTCCCTGATCCAGGTGTTTGAACTTGCCGAGCATCTTCGTGAGCTCCCCCACCGGTTTCTGCTGGTTCACCTTGTTTGTCAGGCGAAACACCCCGTGCTCGGCCTCCCAGAGCGGGAAATAGTTGGTCCGGACCGCGGTGCGGCAGACCTCGATGGAGCTGTCGGTGGACATCTTCCAGCCGACATTGCAGGGGCAGAACACGTGGATGTAGGCGAAACCCTCCTTGCTCATTTCTTTCGCCTTCATCAGCTTCTTGGCAAAATCCTCCAGATGGCTGAGGGTGGCTGTCGCGACATAGGGGACATCGTGCATCGCCATCACCATCGGCATGTTTTTCGAACCGGTGCTCTTCCCCTTGCTCTGTGGGCCGATCTGAGTCGTGCTGGTCGCGGCCCCCAAGGGGGTGCCGCTGCTCCGCTGCACACCGGTATTCATGTACCCTTCGTTGTCGTAGCAGATGTAGATCATCTTCTCGTTGCGTTCGGCGGCACCGCTCAGGGGCTGGAAACCGACGTCCATGGCGCAGCCGTCACCGGTAAAACAGACCACCGTGGCATCCTGCCCCGATTTCTGGTAAAACCTGGTCAGACCGGTGGCGCTGGAGGCAACACCGGTCATGGTGCAGGCGTAATGGGAGTGCTTGTGCCATGCCCCGGTATTTGCCGCATTGAGAACCGGTGCGGAGCACGAAGGGGTCCCCACGAACATGGCGTCTTTCCCCAGGACCCGTGATATGAACCGGGCATTCAGTTCGAGGGCGCATCCCGAACACCAGGCAACCCCTCCGGAAAATTGATCTTCATTCTGATAGTACTCACAGACCTTCGGCAGCTTCTTTTTTGCGGTAGACATAGTAGCTCCTTATTCCCCCATGGTAACCCAGGCCACTTCCTTGTAGGGATGACCCAGGGAGGCGTGGTGGATATCATCTATCATCCGTTCGATGTGCGGTATGGTGATGTCCATATTGGCAAGCCCGTCGATGAAATTCAGCATCGGAACGATGCCGATCTCGGCGGCGAGTGCTTTGGTTTCCATGAAAAGCGGTCCGCATCCCCAGCCGAACCCGAGGCTGCGGTCGAGCACGCCGATCGCCTTTTTACCCCGCAGAGCCTTGACCAGCCGCTCGACGGGGAAGGGGCGGAACATCCGCAACTTGACGAGCCCGACCTTGATCCCCTCTTTTCGTTTGGCATCCACCACCGCCCGGGCCGTACCGACCGCGCTCCCCGACGTAAACAGCACGATGTCGGCGTCGTCGTTGCGGTACTCTTCGATCTGGCCGCCGTAACTTCTGCCGAATGCCTGGCCGAATTCCGCATCGATCTCGTCCCACTTCGTCTTGGCCCGCTCCAGTGCGGCCATATGCTTGTGCCGAAGCTCAACGAATCCCATTCCCAGGCCGTGGGAGCCGCACCCGAGCGATTTCCCGGGGGTCAGCTTCATACGTTCCGGCTGGCTCTTGAGCACCGCCAGATACTTGTCCACCTCGTCAATCCCCGGGATTTCCACCTTCTCGGCAAGGAATGACAGGTAGTAGCCGTCGTAGTTCACGATCACCGGGAGCTGGATATCATGGTCCTCGGCCAGGCGGAAGGCCATGACTACCAGGTCGAGAATCTCCTGGCAGTTCTCGGCGATCACCTGGATCCAGCCGGTGTCGCGGACGGAGATCATGTCCTGCTGGCCGGAACAGACCGCATGGATCCCCGGTGGCTCGCGGTTGACGTTGACCATGACGACCGGTGCCCGGTAGCCCGCAGTCTGGAACATGGCGTCGTACATGAACACCAGTCCGTAGGAGGAGGTGGCGGTAAATGCCCGTCCTCCCGCCATGGATGCCCCACAGACCACGTTCTGGGCCGAATTTTCCCCCTCCACGGTGACCATCTCGGCATCCAGCACGCCATTGGCATGGAAGTTCTCCAGCTGTTCGATCACCTCGCTCTGGGGGGTAATCGGGTAGAGAGAAACCACATCGGGCCTGCAGAGCATGGCTGCATAGGCAGCCGCCCCGTTGCCGGTTATTACCTTAGTCTGCTTTTTGTGAGCTTCCATCGCTTATCTCTCCTTCGGAAACCATGGTGATCGCCTTGGTGGGACATTCCCTGGCGCAGATACCGCAACCTTTGCAGTAGGCGAGGTTCGGCTCGAAATGATCGTCTTTGTCAACCATGCACTGGGGCGGACAGTAGATGTAGCAGAGTCCGCACCTGGTGCACTTTTCCTTGCGCACGACGGGCCGTTCCGTCCGCCAGCTGCCGCTGTCGAGGCAGAGCATATGCTTGGTCGCATCGGACCAGGCACTCTCCGTTTCGAAAATGCACGTGCCTTTGTCGGTTTTCACTTCCATCTCTGCACCTCCACTTCCTTGTATCCCCGTTCCGCATTGCGGATGTTTTTCCTGAGGATGTCACCATCGAGATATTCACCCAGCCCCTTGATTACCGATTCCAGCTTCAGCCATCCGGTGGTTGCGGCAAGGGCACCGATCAGACAGGTGTTGGGGATATCCCGGCCGATCTCTTCGACGGCAATCTGTGTCGCGTTTACCGACCCGACCAACGCCAGGTTTTCACTCATACGCGTGGGCAGCGGATGGGGACTGTTGAGAATCAGAACCCCGCCTGGTTTTAGCCCCTCGAACAGGGACGGCAGCTTCAGAAGGGTAGGGTCGACGACCATGAGGCAGTCGGGGGTGTAGATCTGGCTCTTTTCCCGGATCGGCTCGTCGTCGAAACGGGTGAAGGCGATAACCGGCATTCCGCGCCGTTCGAAACCGTACATGGGGAAGCTGGCAACGCACTTCCCCTCGATCGCCGCGGCAGAAGCCACCATTTTTGCCGCAAGGACAGCTCCCTGTCCGCCGCGACCGTGAAACCTGAGTTCCTTCATTGACATGTACAACTCCTTTCCGCCCTCACGTTGTGTCGAAGACCTCAAACCTGTTACGCGAAACGGTTGAATGTTTATTCTGGCGCCGGAGATATGTAGGCCGCCAGGGCGATGGTGAGCAGCATCGTCTCCATGGAATCGGAGCGGGAGGTCATGACGATCGGTGCCCTGGCTCCCAGTACGGCTGACGCGATTTTTCTCCGGGCAAAAAAAACCAGCGCCTTGTGCAACGGGTTTCCCACCTGAAGGTTGGGGGCGAGAATGATGTCTGCCCTGCCGGCGACCTCGCCATCCAGATTCTTGTAGCGCGCGGCTTCCAGTGAAACCGCATTGTCCAGCGCAAAGGGGCCGTCGATGATGCATCCCTTGATCTGCCCCCGCTCGGACATCTTGCTCAGGACCGCGGCGTCGAGGGTATCCGGTATGGCCGGATTGACCACCTCCACCGCCGACAGAACTGCAACCCGTGGCCGCTGGTATCCCAGTCGGTGTGCCATCTGGACCGCATTGTTGACGATCTGGACCTTTTCGTCCAGGGTGGGGCTGATGTTTATCGCACAATCGGTAATGAGCTGCAGCCCTTCGCCTTCAATCTTCTCGTGCAGCGTGACTTCGCTGATGATGGTGTTGTTGTTGAGCCCCTTCTGCTTGTCCAGAATCGCCTTGAGAAACGTCGAGGTGGGGAGATTCCCCTTCATGATGGCGTTGGCCTTGCCGGCGACAACCAGCCCGACAGCTTCCTCGGCTGCATCCTTGTGCACGGTCCTGTGGATGATTTCCACGTCCTTGCAGTCAAAACCCTCGAAGTGAGCCATGGACGCGATTCTCTCCCGGTCGCCGACGAGGACGAAATCGGCAACCTTCTGCTCCAGGGCCGCCCTGACGAGCTTGATCACCTCACCCCCTTCGGGAGAGGCGATAACAATCCGTTTCTTCGGCATGTTGCTGACGGCGGCGAGCAGGTCGTCAAAGTTTCGTATCACGTCAGTCCCCCCATCAGTAGGTGGCAATCGGTTCCTTGCCGTCGAAATAGCGCATGACGCCTGCCGCCAGGGCATCCATTTCATTTTCACCCGGGTCGAGATAGACCTTGGCAATGAAGGATATCTTGGGGATCAGGCTTTCCGTCAGTGTCTTCGAATAGGCAAGGCTGCCGGTCAGCGCAATGCCGTCGACTTTTCCTTCGAGCACGGCGGCGCAGGCGCCTATCTCTTTCGCAATCTGGTAGGACATGGCCTCGAACACTTCGGCAGCCTCTTTGTCCCCCGCGGCTATTCTTTTCTCGATTTCTATCCCGCTGCTGGTCCCCAGATAGGCCACAAGCCCTCCCTGTCCCTGGATCAGCCGCAGCATCTGTTCTTTCGTGTACTCACCACTGAAGCACATCTTGATGAGATCGCCTGTCGGCAGCGTCCCAGCGCGCTCGGGAGAAAAGGGGCCATCACCGTCAAGGGCATTGTTCACGTCGATGACCTTGCCGTTCCGGTGGGCGCCCACCGAGATGCCCCCGCCGATGTGCACGACGATCAGGCGGGTCTCGTCGTAGCTTTTTCCCAGCAGGGCGGAAATCTTCCTCGCCGTGGCCTTCTGGTTCAAGGCATGGAAACTGCTCTGCCTTTTTATCTGGGGGAGTCCGGAGTAGCGGGCATAGACGCACAATTCGTCGGTGGTCGGATGATCGATGGAAACGGCGGGGATGTCTTTCTCCCGGCCGAGATCGTAGGCGACCATGCATCCAATGACATTCGGATGCATGCCGAACTTTCCACTCCTCGTATCGTCGATCATCTCGGGGCAGATCCTGTAGATGCCGCCAGGTATGGGCTTTGTGTTCCCCCCTCTGCTGGCAATGGCATCCAGTTCGTCCAGAGAGACCTCGTGTTTGCCAAGGACCGACAGAATGGCATTCCTTCGTAATTCATACTGGTCGAATATGGTCGTGAACTCCTTCAGTTCTTCGGAAGAGTGGGTAACCGATTCGGTAATCAGCGCCTTGTCCGACAGGTAAATTCCAACCTTGGTCGAGGTAGATCCAAGATTTATGACCAGTATTTTCTTCAGGGTTTCCACGGCAGCTCCTCGAAAGGGATATGCTCCCAAGGGATTAATCGGCGCCTGCAACTATATTTATAACAAGATTTTATTATTTATGGTACAAAAAACTGAACTTGAGTTGCTGGGGTACCGTATACTGTACCCTAGTATAGACACGGCAAATAGTTCTGTCAAGAAAAATTCCGGGTACTTTTTTTGTGTCGATGCCGAGGGAACGGTACATGATTAATCTAATACATATAGATGGTTATGAAAAAAAGGGGGCAGGAAGAATCCTGCCCCAACAACGAAGAAGGTGCTACGGGAAAATGTGTATTCTGCGATGTAGGGGTAATTTCATCTCTCTATAGATACCAATGTACCGGTGGTTAGTCGTCGTAGCGTGTAGTTTTGCCGTAAAACAATGTTAAATACTGTTTGGTCGGGCAGCTGGGCATCCACCTCTTTTGGTCGTGCGATCATGCGGGTTCGGCATGGGGTTTTCCCCCTTGACCGTGGGGGGCCATTCAGACCCGGCCCCCCACGGCTTGTGTACGTGTTTCGTTTAGAAGAAGTAGTAGACAGCTGCCCTGACGGTGTTGTTCTGGCCGAAGTTCGATGCCGGACCGGAATACTGGGTCCGTTGATACTGGTATTCCGTTGCAACCCGTACGGCGGCATTCAGGTCGTAGTGGATGTTTCCGTACAGCATTTCATTGTACTTTTCAAAGGTTCCAGCAACTGGGGTAGCGGGTGCCGGATTTTTGTAGGATGCATAATTCAAGGCGTTGCGCCGCCCATATCCTACGGTGATTCCCAGGTCCTGGGTCGGGAAGAACTTGAGTTGGCCGTACAAGCCATATCCCTTTGCGGCACTCCTGGTGGCGGGAGTGGTATTGTTCACAACAGCCTGCGCCGTTGCCGCCTGGACGTCAAGGCCCGCGGCGATATACGCCTGGGTCTCAAGCGAGAGTGTCATGGCGCGGTTCTTGCCGTCCTTGGACTTGAGAATCGGGACGAAACCGTATGCGCCGTAGCCATACACGTCGACCGCAGGGCCGTCGGTGAATTTCTGGCTCCCCGCCATGCCGAACACACCGATCTGGAGCGGACTCATGCCGAGTCCCATGAAGCCGGGGGAGACGCCGAGGGCATTGCTGGAGAACATGATCTGCCCGGCTGCGTTCACCACACTGCCGAAACTGCCGTTTTTCGACATGGAGTTGTCACCGGCAACGGCTGCGTCCTGAACCGGGTTCTGGACACCAAACACAAACCTCAACCCGTTCCCTTCGCCCAGTTTTATCTTCTGGGTCAGACGGATCTGGGGAACCCGCGGGTTAGCGGGAGCACCGGTGGCACCACCCTGCCGGAAGTCGATGGTGTCTGCGGCGGCCGGTGTGAAGATATCCCAGAACTGGCCAAACAGCACCTGCGTGTTGGTCCAGTCAAGGCTGCCGTAGGCATGGCGCATCCGCACGTTGCCGAATTCGTTACTCAGAGAGTTTGCGCCATAGAAATCCGCTTCGATCAAGGCGTTGGTTTTGGCGCCCATGAACGTTGGCCCGGCTACTCTGAACCAGATACGGGACTGTTTCGCGGTGAAGAGAGATTCATCCTTGCTCACTTGACCTGGAGGCGTCATCGGCAGACCGGGAACCGGGGAGAGCGGACCGACTGCATTGGTGTTATGGACATAGTCGAGCTTCACATACCCCCCCAGGGAGAGGTTGAACTTGCTCGTGACCGGTGATTTCATTGCGCCGTAAATGCCCGGTGCAACCTCGCACGAAGGTGAATAGTCGCAGTTGTAAGGAACGGATTCTTCGGCCATGGCCGGTGCGGAGACGAGCAGGCAGGCTGCCACCAACAGTTTGATCTTCTTCATTTGTTCCTCCTTTACACTCGAGTTGAACTTCAGTTACTGGAGCTTACCCGTTAAAAGTAACCAGTATTAATCCATTGCATGATGCATTACATGTAATGCATGAGCGCCCATCTCCCCCTTTCTTTGTAGTAATTGCAGACAAATGGAATTCTGAGTTACCGCTTTTCCACCAGGCAGCGCCTGCTATTCAACGGAAACGATGTCTTCCGCCTGAGCGCCTTGCCCGTTCCCGATTGTGCCAAAAGATCCGTTAGCCCCCACGAATCCTTCAATTACCAGCGTTCCGATCTTTTCGCCGGGTGCGTAGCCGAGCCCTTCGATAAATCTCCCTTTGCGGTGAACATTCAGAGGCTGGCCGACCGTGAGGCCTGATTCCTTCCCGGCAGCAATGTAGACCCTGCTTCCTTCCACTTCGGTAATCCTGCCGTACCAGGGGAGCAGGGCGATATAGCTGGATATTTTGTCGGCGAGGGAGGCAAGCACTCCTGAAAGCATGGTTTCCCCGGTGGCGGGATGTGCGGCGGCGCCGGTGGGGATTGACGTTTCAATACGGCGCAGGAATCCTCCTCCCGCGGCATCGAATATCTCGGCGCTCACCGGCTTGCCGGGGACGATTCCCTCCGGAGCAGCCACAAAAACCACCATGTTTGCGCTGTAATCGCGCTGGATGTTTTTTGAAATGCGCCCTTTCTCACGTGAATCGGAAGGTGGAGTGGTCAGCAGGGGGACAAAAACCTGGCTCGGATCGAGGGTGAATACGGATGGAGTCGCCCTCAGGTTTTCATACAGCGGTTTTGTCACATCGTTCTGCCCGATCTCCACGAGGACAATACGGTTCTTTGTCATGGCAGGACCTTTTGTTGCAGCTGGTGCCATGCCGGAAGCGGGGCGCGACCCTTCGGTTGCATGTGCCGCTGGTTGCACTGGTCGTCCAGATCGAGGTTCCTGGGGCGTTTGCCGGAAATTGCCGGCGACTTCCTCTACCCCTTTCTTGATGACTTCGCTCCCGCGAGGTACGCCGTCTTCCACATAGCTTCGGGGAACGAATATCTTTGCCGGCGCATTCGGACTCATCGTCATGGCGGGATTGTCGATCTCAACGTATTGCTCGGTTTTGCCCGATGTCCCTTGGTTGTGGGCACATGCAGCCACTACTGCTCCCAATGATAAGACCACTAATTTCAGGATTCGCATGATGACCTCGCAATTGATGGTGGACGAAATCGATGTGTCACGTTGTGATAGTGCCCCATGGAGTACGATTATTTCTTTGCATGTCTTAATGGGGTACTGTATACTGTACCCCAGAATACAGGTGACTATCTGCGCTGTCAAGCATAAAAAAATAGCGTTTTATTTTTTCACGGTTGTGGAAGTTTTATTCAGTCATCCGGAAGAACAAGGTTGGCTTCTCTCCGTTTATTCTTGCTATTGACGGTACTGTTATATCTGGGGTACAATGTACACTGTTGTTAATACGGGTGTTTACCCGTGGTATTTCATATACTAAATCGTCGGGAGGACGCATATGAGAGATGAAGATCTGGGGCTATCCATTGACCAGCCCCTCTCGATCCGGGAGCAGGTCTACAAGCGTGTCAGTGAACTGATTTTGAGCGGTCGCTTGGCCCCGATGGAACGGATCGTGGAAAACAAGCTGGCCAAGCAGCTTGGCGTTTCCCGGACGCCGGTACGGGAGGCTCTCCATGTCCTGGAAATGGAAGGGTTCCTCGATGCCATTCCCCGCATCGGCTATCAGGTCAAGGAGATTCACTGGGAGGAGGTTGACGAGATATGCGAAATACGGAAAGTCAACGAGAGTTTGGCTGTCCGATGGGCAATAGAAAAAATTACGCCTGAAGAACTGAAAGCTCTCGAAGATAATCTGGATGCGGCGGCGCGTGATCTGAAAAAGGGGGTCACGAGCCGCATCAGTGAACAGGATGCAGATTTCCATGAATTGCTCGTTCGCGCCAGCGGGAGCAAACGTTTGGAAGAAATCTGCCAGATTCTGCGCCGGCATATGTTTCTCTATCGCGTTGAAAGCATGGCCAGACCTGAAACTGCATTGAACGCCATCGAAGGGCATCGGAAGATAGTGAACGCATTCAAGGCGCGTGACGTAAAAAGTGCTGAACAGGCAATAAACGACCATCTGGAATATGTGAAGGATGATATTCGTCAGTACGTGAACCGAAAATCCCTGTAACAGCGCCTGCACTATTCCAAGAAAGCCCGCCGAAGCGGGCTTTCTTGGTTAGATACAACCTATTCCCTTCAGACAGGCTGCTATAAAGCTGCGTGATCCTCCAGCTTCCATTTCCCATTTTCAATCTTCATCAGCAATATGCCACCCATGTTCACTCCTGAATGGTCGGTAGGTGAAAGGGTAAACAGTATTCCGGCACCCTTCACTCCTTTGCTGTTTTCAATCGCGTCACGCAGTGCAGAACGGAACTGCTCCGTGCCAGGCTTCCCGCCTTTCATCGCCTTCGGTACGGCGGCCTGGATGATTTTCAGTGCATCCCAGGAGTGGGATGCGAACATGGAGCGGGGCCCAAATTTGGGTTCGTACGCTTTCACGAATTCCATGGCCTCTTTCTTGGTAGGATAGTCTTTTGGCAGCTGCTCCGCCACGAGGACCGGCGGGGCGGGCATGTACGAACCTTCCAGTGCCTTCCCGCCGATACGGAGAAAATCGGCGTTCGCTCCGCCCCCCGACTGGTAGATCTTTCCCTTGTAGCCACGTTCAATCAGGGCAACGTGCGGCAGGGCGGCCGGCGTTCCGGTGGAGATGATCAACACCGCATCGGGATTTGCCTGCATCGCATGGAGCACCTGAGCTGTGGCGCTTGCATCTGTTCGCTTGTATTTTTCTATGGCCAGGATCTTGATCCCCTTGGAATCCACGAGCTTCTTCAGTGCCGCGGTGTAGTTTTCACCGTAGGCGTCGTCAACGGCAATCACGGAAACGGATTTGACCCCTTTACTGGCCATGTGATTGGTCAACCGTGCCATATATATCCCTTCGTTTGCGGGGGAGTTGAAGACCCATTTCCGCTTCTCATCGGTGGAGGAAATAACGGCGGGGCCCGGGGAACAGGAGATCATCGGGGTCTTGGCTCCCGCAACCGTATCAACCACGGCCATGGTGTTCGACACGGTGGTGCCCCCAATGAGTATGTCGATTTTATCCTCGGAAATCAGCCGTTTCACGTTCTGGACAGCGGTTGAGGCATCTGTGGCGTCGTTGTAAAAGACATACCGCACTTTTTGCCCGGCGATGACCTTTGGCCCAAGTGTTACGGCGTTCTTCTCCGCTATGCCGAGGGAAGAAGCCGGCCCCGTTTCGGACAGACTCACACCAATCGTGATGTCCGCCTGGACGACAGATGCCGTTGCAACAATGGCAAGTACGTTCATACCAAGGGAAAACCATTTCATCTGCTGCCTCCTTTTTCTGGGTGGCTCCAACGAGCGCACCGGTTTGTGTATACTTCAGCCTTCGACTTCCACATACTCATGCGCTTTTCATAAACCATTGAACGGGTATTTGCCCGATTCCTGCGCAGCCTCAGCCAGGAGTTGCTTGGCCCCCAAAAGTCCTTCCGCCGGATATGCGGAAAGGGATGAGACATCCTTCTGCCGGGAACTCATGGCGTCTCCCCGGAGGGAGTAGGCGCAGCAGCGGGACGCGGCCAGGTGAAAGTGGGACGCACTTTCAAATGCGGCAACCTTGACTACTGCTTCCAGCAATGCCATTTTCCTTTCGCTCGTTGCCGCATGCATCTTGGCCGCCCGCAGGACGACGCTTTCCAGGACAAAGATCGTGATGGCCATGTCCGCCAGGGCCACCAGAACCTCCTGGCTCTCCTTGACAGGTCCGGCGCCTCCAAGGACCAGGAGAAAAAGATGTTTCAGCCTCGCTATGAGGCCGAATTCCCGACTGAAGTCCCCCCCTCCGTTTACCTCTACTTCTTCGACCCCCCCAGCCATCCTGTCCCCGGCCTCTTTGACCCGGTCCCAGAGAGCGAGGCTCCCGCTGCCGTCCCTGCGAAACAGCATGGTGGGGATGAGAATCCGGTTGATCTCGTTGGTCCCCTCGAAGATTCGCTGAATGCGGGAGTCGCGGTAATAGCGCTCGATCGGATACTCGCTTATGTAGCCATACCCGCCATGAATCTGAACACCATGGTCGACCACTTCGTCCAGGATTTCGCTGCAGAAGACCTTGGCAATGGCGCATTCGACGGCGTACTCCTCGATTGCCTTCTGATAGCGGTCGTAAAAATCCGGGCCGGCATGGTCCAGGGCAGCTATCCTCCCGTCCAGAAGCCCTGCTACCCGATATACGGCCGACTCGGCGGTAAAAATGCCCGCCACCATGTCCGCCAGCTTTTCCTTGATCGCCCCGAACTCTCCGATGGCCCGACCGAACTGCTTCCTTTCCCTGGCATAGAGAGTCGCTTCTGCAAATGCCCCCTTGGCCATGCCGCACGATGTCGCCGCCACCTTCAGCCGGCCGATGTTCAGGACGTTGAAGGCGATCTTGTGCCCCTTGCCCGGCTCGCCGAGCAGATTCTCCACCGGCACCCGGACATCCTGCAGGCATATCTGGGCCGTGGAGGAACCCTTCAGTCCCATCTTCTTTTCCTCCGGGCCGACGGAAAATCCTGCATAACCCCTTTCCACGAGAAATGCCGAAAAATGCTTCCCGTCGATCTTGGCGAAGACGGTGAAGAGTTCCGCGAACGACGCGTTGGTGATGAACTGCTTGACCCCGTTGAGCACGTAGTATCTGCCGTCTTCCGTAAGTGTTGCCGTGGTGCGAGCGCTCAGGGGATCGCTTCCGCAGTCCGGTTCGGTCAGGGCATAGGCGCCGATCCACTCCGCGGACGTCAGCTTGTCCAGGTAGCGCGCCTTTTGATCGCGGGTTCCATAGTAGACCAGCGGCAGAACGTTGATCCCGGTCTGGCCGCAGTAGGTGAAGGAAAAGGAGCCCGTGGGCGCCATCTTCTCCAGGATCAGCATGCTGGTGGTCTTTTCAAGCTCCAGACCGCCGTCTTCTTCGGGGATATCCCCCAGAAACAGCCCGAGTTCGGCGCAACTCCGCATCTTCTCGACCACGAAACCGAAGTCCTGGCTCTCTATGCGGTCAAGGTTGGGAATGATCTCCTTCTTGACAAACTCATCGGTTGTCTCGGCAATTTGTCTCTGCTCCGAGGAAAAGTCTTCCGGAGTGAAAATCCCTGACCCGGCGGCTTCTGTCAGCAGAAACTCCCCACCTGTAGCAAGGTTGACAGTCATTGATGCATCTCCACGTCCTCAACTACGTTGTCGGTTGCTTGCATTCAGTCCTCCCGCCCGGACAGCACCTTCCGCGAAGGATTTCATCTTTTGAAATCCGGTGTGCGTTTCTCCAGGAAGGCGAAGACCCCTTCCTTGGAAGCGTCGATGCAGGAGATGTCGCCGCTCCCCTGGTAATTGATCTCCAGAGCGGCCTCCAGGGAATCGGCCGCAGCCGCCCCGTTGATCACCCGGGCAATAATGGCCAGCGCCTCTTTGCTCAAGGGGAGCTTGTTGGCCATGGGACTGTCGGGAACCGTGAACTCGGCAATCTTCACCGGTTTTTCGGTGATGCGTGGCACCTGGCCCGCCAGGCGATTGACCTCAGCGATTGCCGCTTCGATCATTTCGATGTACCCGTTGGTAATTTCAGAGACGATACCGATCTCCCGGGCCTCTTTGACGCTCAGGCGCCTGGCCTCGCCGATCATGGCATTGAACGTCACGGAAGCATGGGGCCACTTGCGGTAGGGGATGACGGTTCCTCCCATGCCGGGGAGGATACCCAGGGTAATTTCGGGAAGCTGGAAGAAAGCCGCCGTGTCGGCCACCATGCCGTGGCACCGAAGGGCCAGTTCCACTCCTCCCCCCATGGCTAGACCGTTGACTGCAGCCACCACCGGTTTATCCATTTTGTCCATGAAATGCAGGACTTGGGAATTGCTCCGGGCCAGTTCCACACCTGCCGCCCGGTTGTCTATGGTGGAAATGAACCCGCCGATGTCCGCACCGGCGCAAAAGGCCTTGGTGCCATAACCGGTAATGACGAATCCCTTGACCGACGGATCGCCGGCCCCCTTTTTCAGTTCAGCCAGGATTTCGTTGCAGGTACCTGCACCCAGGGAGTTGGCGACGTGCGGACGTCGGATGGTGATGATACGCACGCCGTCCTTGTCATCCACGAGAATGTCGCGGGGGAAATCGAGGTAGTCGGCAACGGGTCTTTTAGGCTGGGGAAATCCCGGGCGCTCTTTGGCAAAAGCGGCCATGATCCGCTCCACTTCCCGTTCACCCATGTCTTCCATGACATCGAAGACCCCCTTTTTGAAGCCGAGGGCGATCACGCTACCAAAATTGAGATCCGATCGGGTCCCGATAGAGCGGTCGGCAATGTCGAAACATTGGGAGAAAACCAGGCCGATCATCCGGTCGCGGATCCACCCTTTGAGATCCTCGGGGACATCGATGCTGGTACCGGGTTTGGCAACATTCCACTTATCCACCGACAGCAGAATGGGGGACGGAGCGTAGCAGGGGTGTTCGGCGGTCCGGCGCATCTGGGATTCATAGGTGAGGGGGTTGCCACCGGCCATGTTGAGAACGAAAAAGGGGCCTGCACCGGCAAACTCTTCGCAGACCGAATCCACCTGGTAGGTGGTGGCGCGGTCTACCAGGTAGGCGGCCTCATTGGTCCAGTTTTCAAACACCCGGTTAAGTAGAAACGAAAACACATTGTCCGTGACCACCGGCGCCTTGCCGGTGCTGGCGAAAAACCAGATCAGATAATCGAGCAGTTCCCGGCTTGCGCCTTCCCAGTTGATGACTTCAACGGCCATGCTGCGCCAGGCCGGGGCGAAAAAATGGGTGATGGTGGTTCTTTCGGGGTGTCTGAGACCGCTGAAAATCTGTTGGGCCGGGATACCGCTGGTATTGGACGTCAAGATGCATTTCTCGTCGACGACCTCTTCGAGGGTGGCGAATATCTTCCGTTTCAGGGCAAGATTTTCCGTGGCCGCTTCAATGACCAGACTGCAGTTTTTAATCCGGTTGTAATCGGTAGTGTACACAATATTGGCCAAAATCTGTTCGGCCAATTCGGGGGTCATTTTCTTGCGATCGATCCCCTTTTGGGCATAGGACTGGAAACGCTTTTCAGCTTTTTTCAAAGGCTCCTCGGCCACGTCCACCAGGTAGAGTTTTTTGTCCGGTGCGCCGGTCCTCAGATAGTAGGCGATATCCGGACCAATATGGCCGGCGCCTATAACCGCCATCTCATCGGGCAAGGGACGGCTGGTCTTGATCAGATAGGGGTTGAAATAGGAGGGGTACAGCTTCTTTCCCGTAGTCATGTCATGTGCTCCTTGTCGAAAAGTATCGTCCAGTTTATTTATCCAACCTTGATGAGAACGGAGGCAGCGGTGTCCCCGGCGGCGCAGCCGGAGAAGAGGAGATATCCTCCACCCTTCATGGCTACTTCCTCAATCCCCTCGATCATCAACCGCGCACCGGTGGGGGCCTGGGGATGACCGTAGATGAGGGAACAGCCGTAGTTGTTCATGCTGTTCACATCCATCCCCAACTCCCGTGCCATGGCGATATCATTGGCCGCGAAGGGGTTGTGGGTCTTGACGGCGCTCAGGTCGTCGGTTGTGATGCCGGCATTGTCGAGGGCCATCCGGGCCGAAGGGGCCACTGCGGCAGCCATAAATGCCTTCTTTGTCCGGGCATAGCCATAGGAGACGATCTGCACTGCTATCTCGGGGGCGGCGCTCAGTTCCTTCGCCCTTTCCCGTGTGGTCACGCAGATGCCGCTGTTGCCGTCGGCAGGGAACGTCTGGGCGCCGAAGGTATGCACCCCGTCGGAGAGGACTGGTCTGAGACCGGCCAGGCCCTCTTTCGTGGTATGAGTAACTCCTTCGTCCGCCTCCAGAGTGACGGTCTTTTTTCTGGAGACCTGCACCTCGACCGGGAACATGTACCGTTTCTGGAACTCCCGGTCGTTGGCCAGGGCGTCCTGGTACTGCTCGTAGCGCCTGAGGGTGAGCGCATCGCACTCTTCGCGGGTGATACCACACTCGCCGGCCACGTTCTCTGCCGTCCGGATCATGGCTTCCCCGGCCCAGGGGTCTTTATTGACATTGTCCATGAACCAGTCTTCCGCTGTCGGCTTGCCACCGGGGCCATTGGGGTTCGGCCAGACGGCGTGGGGGCCGTTGGAGCAGCGGTCGGCCAACAGGCACCAGCTGTTGCCGTACATGCCGGTTTCTATACCCATACCCGCCTGATACAGAACCAAGGCAGCGGTGGAGCATGCCTGGGTGGTGAGGACGCCGGGCGAGCCCTCCGCCCCCAGCATTGCTGCAGCCCAGGGGCCAGTGTAGAACCACTGCTGCTGGTAAACAGTGCTGCCGACCAGGACGTACTCGATTGCCTTAGGGTCCCATCCCTTGCTCTCTAAAAACCGCTTGGAGGTGGCGGCGCCGAGAACGATGGAGTTCTCGTTGGCCAGTGTCCCTTGCCACTTGGCAAAAGGGGTGCTGTAGTAGCCGCGGTAGGGTATGAATGCCTTTGTTAACATGATGTCTCCTCTCCACTGACAGATTCTTTCCGTACTATGTGCATTTTATGCGTCAATCCCAATTGGCAACCTTCATGGTCCCTTTTTCTTCCAGGTGTTTGTACATATTAAAGACCTTGTAAAGCATCTGCGGCTCGTGAGCGCTGTTGCTTGCCAGGCACGTTCTCAGGGCACGATCGTAGTAATCTTGCAGGACCGGCTTGTACTCGGGATGAACACATGTGTCAATAACTCGCTGGGCCCTCTGTCGTGGTGCCAGGCCGCGCAGATCGGCAAGTCCCTGCTCGGTTACCAGTATGTCCAGGTCGTGCTCGGTATGGTCAACATGGGACACCATGGGGACAACACAGCTGATGCCGTTCGGGTCCGATTTTGACGGGCGGGTCGAGGGGGTATGCATGATCGAGAGATACGCGTTGCGCATGAAATCACCGGAACCGCCAAGACCGTTGATAATGCGGGATCCGTTGACAATTGACGAGTTGACGTGGCCATAAATGTCGAACTCGATGGGGGTATTCATGGCAATCAATCCGAGCCGACGAATTACTTCCGCATGATTTGTTATCTGTGAGGGGCGTAAAACGATCTTCGGACTGTAGGTGTCCCAGTTTGCGAAGAGCCGTTTGACGGCGTCTTCGGAGAATGCGAAGGAAGCTGCCGAGACGTAATCGAGTTTACCGGAGTCAAAAAGGTCCAACAAGATGTCCTGAAAGACCTCGGTCCAGACGGTCAAATGCTCAAAAGGGCTGTTGAGCAGGCCGCCGAATACGGCGTTGGCGATAGTGCCCACGCCCGACTGCAGGGGTAACAGATTCTTCGGCAGGCGGCCTTGCCGGACTTCTGCCTTCAGGAAATCCACGATGTGGGTTGCAATTTGTTCCGATTTCTCGTCATACGGGCCAAAAAGGCGCCCAAGCGGAAACTTGCGCGATTCAACGATGGCGACAATCTTTTCGGAATCGCAGGGTATGCTGGTCAAACCGATCCGGTCCTGTACGTTCTGGATGGGGTAGATTCTCTTATTGGGTGGGGTGTCCACGCCAAGGCAATCGTGGATCCCTTCCAGGGAAGGAATCCGGGTGTTGATCTCGATGATGATCTTTTCGGCCCGCTCAACAATCTGGGAAATGATCCCGACGGAAAGGGTGGGGACGATGCTGCCATCTTCCGTGATGCAGCTCGCCTCGATTACCCCGATATCAAGCTTGTCATTGTTTTCGAGGGTAAAGAAGCCGTAGCCAAAGTCCTGGGCGTACATGCCGAGATGACGGTCGCCAAAGTTGACTTCGCCGGCATTGATCGCTTTGCGTATCGAATCGCCCTGCTGGTGGGGCCAGCGTCGGTCGATCATGCCGAGTTCTGTCCAGCGGTCATCCACGTCTATTCCGATGGAAGCACCGGTAAACACGTTGAAACGCATCTTTCCGACCAAGCCGTTTCTTTCAACATAATCGGCAAGCGCTGCCGGCACCGCTTTGGGATTCCCCTCGGCAAAACCCGAGAATCCAAGGTACATCCCGTTTTTGAAGAGGGGGATGGTTTCCTCGGCATCCATTATTTTTGCATGGAGCCTCGGGTTTCTTATTCTGTGCAGCAGTCCTTCTCCTGGGATGGCGGTCATCTGTCGTCTCTCCCTTTTGCCTGATAATCTATGCGTGGAATGTGAACCGATGCGCGCCTACATCTGTCGTATACCGACAATACAAAAACACTGTTTTGCATTATCCATGCCTATGTGCAAAGCATTTTAAATGTTATGTAACTAGTTATAATAATTAGATACATAATTATAATAAGATTCTATGGCGTTGGTGAGAGGAATTTGTCCTACGGTATTTCGGAGGCGTGGACGTGAGTCGATATGATTTTGCTGGCGGAGTTGTCTGTAACCGGTTGTGGTTTGGGCGGAAATTGGTGGGGTGAGGGTGCTACGATATTTCGGATGCGCTACGATATTTCGGATGTGAGGGGGTTGCGCCTGATTCCCAGCTTCTTCATTTTCGAATCGAGGGTCGTGGGTTTGAGCCTCAGGATTTCCGCGGCGCCATGTTTACCACGGACGCGCCATCCGCACCTTACCATGACAGCCAGGATATGCATCCGTTCCATCTCTTCCAGTGACGTTGCCTGCGAACTTATCGTGGATGGCGTGTCCGGCAGTTCTACGACCAGAGTCGTACCGTTGTTCAGAATCATGGCCCGTTCTATCATATTCCGAAGCTCCCTGACGTTACCGGGCCAGTGGTAACTCCGCAGGGCATCCATGTTTTTCTTCGGTATACGCTCGATCGTCTTTCCGAAAACCTTGCCGAACTCTTTGACCATTGCCCAAACCAGTGCGGGGACATCTTCGCTGCGCTCACGCAGTGGTGGTACGCCAATGGGAAAGACATTCAACCGGTAGTAGAGGTCCTCCCGGAAATTGCCTTGTCTGACCGCCTGAGCCAGATCGCGATTGGTTGCGGCTATGACCCGGACGTCCACCTCAATGGGCTTTGTGCTCCCCAGTCGTTCGAACTGGCCTTCCTGGAGGACCCTGAGCAGTTTGGACTGCAATTCCAGAGGGAGTTCACCGATCTCGTCGAGAAAAATCGTTGAGCCGTTGGCGGCTTCGAAACGGCCTATCTGTGTTGTCGATGCTCCTGTGTAGGCGCCTTTCTCGCGCCCGAACAGCTCGGCTTCGATAAGCGTCGCCGGCAGGGCCGCACAATTCAGCTTGATCATGGCGCGTCCTCTTCGCCCGCTCATGTTGTGAATGGCGCGCGCCACCAGCTCCTTGCCGGTCCCGGTCTCCCCCAGGATGAGGACGGTGGAATCCGTATGGGCTACCTGCTCCGCCTTCAGAAGAACTTTGCGGATGGCATCCGATTGCCCGACAATTTCCTCGTGCTTGTATTCAACGTCGATCTGGTCGCGCAGATAGAGATTTTCGGCCTCCAGGCGGTCTTTTAACAGCCGTATTTCGGCGAGGGCCTTTTGAATCATCTGGTCGGCCCGTTTACGCTCCAGGGCATTGCCGATAATATCCCAGAAAAGCCGCAGTCGTTGGATGAGTAGATCAGGCCATAATTTTTTCGCATGGCAGGACGCAAAGGAGAGGAGACCGACAACAGTTCCCCCCACGTTCAAGGGGATGAACAGGAACGATTTGATGCCACCCATATCCTTGCAGTATTGTTTTTCGCGCCAGAACTCATCCGTCAGCTCATCGACGTCGGATACCCTGAATATCTCTCCCCGCAGGGTCATGCTCGTCCAAACCGGCACCACGTCGTCCACAATGGGTGCTGGCTGCTTGATGCCGGGAAGAGCATAGGAATGGGTACAGTGCAGGCGACCGTCGTCGGTTGAAAATTGCCAGATGCTGCACCGGTCGAACCCCAGGAAATCAACGATCTTTTGCAGCCCCTGCTCGATTTTACGGTCGACTTCGCTGATGGGTATGTTGATGAAGGCGGCCGAGAGATCGGAGAGAATCGCTTCAAACTTCAGGAGCTCTTCCTGGGCAGTATCCTTTGATTTTTGCCCGCTGATATCCCGAACGACAGCCGCGGCCCCTTTCACATTTCCGGCGTCGGTCTTGAGCGGGTAGCAGCTGACAAGCCAGTAGCCGGTTTCAGCCGTGTCGGCCCCCAGGGGACCGGGAACCTCGACCTCGACATCCACCAACTGCTCTCCCTTTTCTATCGCATGACGCAGTACGGGCTCCATCGCCACCGCTACGCCAGGGTCAACTTCACGAATCGTTCTCCCCGTATACCGTTCAACCGGCGTTGCGCTGATTGTCGCCATATGCTCATTGACAAGGATATGACGCAATTCCCGGTCAAAGATAGCGAGCCCGTACGGAAAATCCCGGGACAACAGTGCCAGCTTGATGAACTCATCCCTGAAAAAGTCCCGCGAGAAGACAGGGTCTTTGGACGTCAATTTCATATACCGCCTCGGGTACGTTGTTTTTTCATGAGTCAGCTCCCGACAGATTATAACAACCTGCGGGGAATTACACCTGTAAAAGCAACGTCCTTCACGGAGGCACGACTGCCTCGCACGGAACCCTTGTCTGGCAAAGGCCGCACCCGGTCTGCTGCACGCCGTAACGCTCTCCCACTTCCCGCGGAGCAGCGCCGTAGACGAACTCACGGCAGCGGAGTTTGTCGTGGCCGGCAAAGGTGATGGCACCGACAGGACAGCGGCCGATGCAGACTCCGCAGCTCCCTTCGCGGTGGTAGAGGCAGTTGTGCAGATGGTCGGGGGCGGTGCGGGGGGTGGGTGGCAGGGGAAGGCTCGTGACGACGCTTCCCAGCCGGTGGGCTATCCCCCGCTCTGTGATGAGGCCGTCAGAAAGGCTGAAGGTGCCAAGGCCAGCGGCATAGGCGGCGTGGCGCTCTGACCAGGTGGAGGCGATACCGACCGGGGTGTCGGCGAATTCCTGCCAGGCGGGAGAGTACTGGGGTGCCACTGCCCGGTGTCCGAGCCCTTCCAGGTGTGCCACCAGGTGCCGCCGCAGCTGGCCGTTCAGGGTCTCGCCGTGGCTTCGGGTGAGGGACCACTTGCGGGAGGGCCAGTCACTTTCCATACGGTTGGTCATCCGCGTCGCCGCCGTGATCGGCAGCACCCAGACGATCACCGTCGCCGCCCCTTCCAGGAGCTCGGTCGGCGTCAGGTGGAACGCGCCTATAATCCTCTTGTAGTCGCCGAAAAGCGGGTCCTCGGCCGCCGCGAAGCCGACGAGGGGCTCGTCGAAGTAAGGGCCGCTGCCGTCGGGAAAACGGTTTCCCGGGCTTTCTGCCACGAAACGCCGAATCTCGTCCCGTATCCGTATCTCCATGGTTCCCTCCTTCCCCACGTTGCCGGAGCGTTCATCCCGACGGCGGGGAATGTGCTCAATATCCACCTTACACTTTTTTACCCACCGAGAATGCCTGCCCCAGGAGCGGACCGATTCCGTGGTAGCCCCGGTGGGCGGTGTCGAAGACGAGGGGCTTGATTTTCAGTATATCGGGGAGGCCGTCCTCCCCAAGTACGCTCATGTCCGCTTTTACGTCCACGATTTCACCGACGAACTGGGTGTGGATCCCTATTTCCAGGGTATGGAGCAGTCGGCACTCCAGGACGACAGGAACCTCCGCCGCATAGGGGGCGTCCACCAGATCGCTTCTCACGGGTGTGAGTCCGGTGGCGGCAAACTTGTCGGCGGTGCGTCCCGAGACGATTCCGACGTAATCGGCCTCCTTCATCTGTGCCTCCGACGGGATGCCGATGGTAAATGCCTTGCGCTCCATGATGGCGGCATAGGAATGCCGTTCCTTGCGCAGGGAAACGGCGACGCTGGGGGGCTGGGAAGAGCAGATGCCACCCCAGGCGGCGTTCATCAGGTTCGGTTTCCCTTCGTGATCGTAGGTGCCCACCAGCAGGACAGGTGTGGGAAAGAGGAGGGTGTTGGCCCCCAGGGATTTTTTCATGTTGTTCTCCTCTGTGATTGGTGTAAATGGTTCAACTCTCCAACAGGTTAACCACTACGCGCCCCGTGATGCCGCCGTGGAGGATCGCCTGGATCATGACCTCGAGTCCCTGCAGGGCGCACTCGGTTACCATTTCGTCGAGCCGGGTGGGTTTCCATCCGGTGGCGAGCCGTCGCCAGACCTCTTCGCGGGTCTCCCGGGGGCACTGGACCGAGTCGATTCCGATCAGGCTTACCCCCCGCAGAATGAATGGGTAGACGTTCACCGGCAACTCCGGTGAGGCGACCAGTCCGCAGCAGGTGACGGTACCGCCGTATCGCGTGCCTTTGAGGACCGCCGCCAGGGTCGTGCCCCCCACCACGTCAATGGCGCCCGCCCAGCGCTCGGGGAGCAGCGCCTTCTCTGCGCCGGCCGCCACATCATTCCGACCGATCACCTGAGCGGCGCCCAGATCCTTGAGATACTCCTCGTCGGCGCTCTTTCCGGTGGCTGCCACCACCCGGTATCCCGCCTGGGCAAGGATCGAGACCGCAATGCTGCCGACCCCGCCGGTGGCGCCGGTGACGAGGATATCGCCGTCACCCGGTTTTACCCCGGCCCGCTCCAGCTTCAGCACCGACAGGGCTGCAGTGAAGCCTGCGGTCCCTAGTGCCATACTCTCCCGCAGTGTCAGCCCTTCCGGGAGCCGCACTCCCCAGGTTGACGGGATACGGATCTGCTGGCCGAAGCCGCCGTCAGTCTCCATCCCCAGATCGTAGCCGGTGACGAGCACCTTGTCCCCCGGCGCAAAAGCCCCGCTCTCGCACGATATCACCTCTCCCGCCGCGTCGATGCCGGGGGTGTGGGGGAACTGCCGCGTCACCCCGGGGTGTCCCGTGGCTGAAAGGGCGTCCTTGTAGTTGAGGGAGGAGTAGTGGACCCGCATCACCAGCTCCCCTGGCGGCAGGTCGTCTATGCGCCGTTCCCGGATTTCCCGCACGAACTGCTTGTCGGCCGTTTTTTCCACTACCAGTGCCTTGAACGTTGCCTTTTCCATGTCGTTCCTCCTGGGATCAAGTGAACCTATAAACGGCAATCACGTGCGAAACATGCTGATACCGCCTGCCATAAAGCTTAGATATGAACCACGGATTCGGATTTTATCAAGAAGCTTGGGGTCTCTTCCCCGGTTCAAAGGTATTTTTTCACGGTGGACCATCTGCAAATTTCATTTCTTCAGCGCGGTGGCGAAGATCGTCTCGATGAAATCCCGCAGCGGTTGGGGTGACTTCATAACCTTGGCCCGGAGAACCGCCCCTTCCCATCCGGAGAGAATGAAGCCGGCAATGACGCCCGTATCGAGCTCCGATGCCAGTTCTCCGGCCCGTTGAGCCTCCCGCAGACAGGCGGCGAATCTCTCCTTCCACGAAAGGAAGATATCGTCGAGCCGGGCCCGGAACCGTTCGTTCTGGTCAGCAAGCTCCTGACCGAGGTTGCCGATGAGGCACCCCTTGGTGCACTGGTTCTGGGTGAGTCGTGCCATGCCGCTCTCCAGATAGTTTCTGATCCGGTTGAGAGGGGGAACCCCCTCATCGTTCAGGAAAGTGTCGAGGCGCTGGTCATAGCGCTCGGCGAAGTGGTCGATCACCGCCAGGCCGAACTCTTCCTTGCTGCCGAAGTAGTGATAGAACGACCCCTTTGGCACTCCCGCACCCTTCAGCACCGCGTCTATGCCGGTTGCATTGTACCCGTGGAGGGAGATCATGTCGGTACCGATGGCGATGATTTCAGCTTTGGTATCTTTCTTTTTCATGGCTTTAAAATTAGACCGGTCGTCTAGTCTTGTCAAGCGGTTTCTGCCTTGTTCCGAAGTTAGGATGGCCGTGGTGCACAGGCAGGTCCAGATCCGCTGCATCTCGCCATTTCCGGTGGCAATTGGTGCGGCCTCCCCGCTCTTTTGCTCCAGCAGAGCAGTGCTTCCAAAAATACCGGCGCCATGCCAAAATTTACATAGTGTTAATGTTTGCCAATAAAAACCTGTTATACTTTACATCTGGGGTGCGACCTAAAATATTAGGCCGGAGGTGGGGAGATGAGGATTCTTGTGAAGTACAAAGATCTGAAGTCAGGTGTTGTCAGGGCAGATGAGTTGCAAGAATTGATTCAGTCGGAGAAGTTGCTCGCCTTTCGCCGTGACGATGATGAATGGGTCCGCATCGGAGTAGATCCGGTTCGTGGCACGGGAGGGAGGTATCGCGGACCGGAACGGAGGGGAAACGTTTTGTTCATGTGAAGGGAAGCGGTTGCAGTGAAAGGGGGGGGCAGGCTAAAGAGCCAGGCCCCCTTTTTTATTGCCCAATGGATGGTAAAACGGCCAGTGGATACCGTATCCGGCTGGTGGCGTACCCGTTACCCCATCTGAGCCCCCATCTGCGGCGGGTTTCTTTGCAATGCCGCTACGGGAAGGTAGGCGTACCCATCGCTGAGCATGCCTCACCTGGTTTCTATGCCCCTTCCAGCAATGAGGAAGCCGGAGACGAGCGCCAGGCTTCCCAGCACCAGATTGGAAACCAGGAAGGCGTGGCTCAGTCCCTGGTGTTCGAGCCTTCCCCACAGTACGCCGGCGAGAATACTTCCCAGTGCCTGGCCGCTGACCCGGGCGATGGAGAGAAAGCCGGAGGCGACTGCCTCGGTTTCTGCCGGTGCCTGGGATAAAACCGCCGCGTTGTTGGCGGCCTGGAAGAGCGCCCTGCCGAACCCGATTCCCAGCAATCCGGGGGCCACTCTGCCGGTTATCCCCTGTGAGAGGGTGGCAACGGCAAGAACCAGACTCCCCACCCAACTGACCCGGTCGAATCCACGCTTGTCGGCGAGTTTCCCCGCCCATGGCCCGAGGATGAGGAGCATTGCCGGCGGTATCAGGAGGAGAATGCCGACCTGGCTCGGTGTCATCCCTTGCGCCTCTAGATAAAACGGCCAGAGGAGATTGGTGCCGAACGACTGGGCGAAAAAGAACACCGTCGCCAGAAGTGCCAGGAGAAAACGGGGGGCGGCAACCGCACGACGGATGCTCTCCCGGAGTCCCACGCCGCGAAGTTCGCCGAGCTTCCCCGAGAGGATGAGCGCCATCATGCCGAAGGGGAGATTGATGAAAAAGATGCTGCGCCAGCCGAAAAGGTCCACGAGGAATCCCCCCAACGGCGGTCCCATGAGGGTGCCAGCGGCAACAGCGCCGGCAACCATGCCGAGAGCCCACCCTTTCCTCTCCTGGAACGTGGCGGCAGCCAGTCCCGGCACGAGCCCGACCACTCCTGCCCCGGCAATCCCCTGGCAGAACCGCAAGGCGAGCAGGGTGGGAAGATTGGGGGAAATAGCCAGAAGGAGGGAAATGACACTGAAGGTGAGGAGCGAGGTCCGGTAGACTTTCACCGTACCGATCTTCCCCGCCAGTCCCGACAGGGGGAGGAAGGCGAGGGCGGAACCGATCAGGTAAAAAGACGCGGCCCCCTGGACGGCGGCGGCATCCGTGTGGAAATGGGCGGCGAGGGATGGGAGCGCCAGGTTGAGGGCACTGGAATCCACGGTGGAGAGGATGACACCTATCAGGAGCGCCCCGAGGCGAAGGTCAATAGTGGGAAAAAAGCGCATGTATACCCGTCGTCTTCCGGTCTGGTTTTCTGGTCAAGGGTGGACTGCTTCCACAGGTGTCATCCCGTTGGGGGGAGGGTAGCCGGCATGTATGATGGAGGACAGGCGAATGGTAACAAAGAAACCGGCGGTCAGCAACAGGCAGATCAGGCCGACGACCCCGCTCCACCCCCAGGCTTTCCAGAAAAGCCCGCCGGCAGTTCCTGCGACGCTGGAACCGAGGTAGTAGAAGAAAAGATAGAGCGCCGTTGCCTGGGCCCGGGCGGTGGTCGCCATCCTGCTGACCGAGCTCGATGCGATGGCGTGGGCACCGAAAAAGCCGCAGGTGAAAAGACCGACGCCGGCAACTATCAGCGGCAGAGGGGTGGCCAGGGTGAGCGCGGCGCCCGCTGCCATGGCACAGAGGGAAAACCGGATCATGGCCAGCCGGCCGAAACGGTTTACGAAGTGCCCTATCCCCGTGGCGCTCATGGAGCCGAGCAGGTATACGAGAAAAATCAGGCTCACATGGCTCTGGCTGAGGAGATAGGGGGACGCCAGAAGCCGGAACGTGAGGTAATTGTAGAGGGTGACGAAGCTTCCCACGACAATGAAGGCAATACCGAAGAGACAGCGGAGTTTCGGTTCTTTCAGGTGGTACCCGAGCGATGTCACCAGGTACCGTGCCTCAAAGGGGCGGCGGTGCAGGTGGGACGGGGGAAGGCTTTTCATGAAGATCCAGCTTGAAACGAGGCAGAGGATACCGATGGTGCCAAGCGCTGCCCGCCACGACACGAGATCGGTCATGGTTGCCGTGAAGATTCGCCCCGTCATCCCCCCCACCGCGTTGCCACTGATGTAGAGTCCCATCGCCGGACCGAGGGAGGCGGCGTCCATCTCCTCACCCAGGTAGGCCATTGCCACGGCCGGGAGCCCTGCCAGGGCGAACCCCTGCAACAGGCGGACGAACAGGAGCGAGGCAAAGGTGTGGCTGTATGCGCTCAGCAGGGCCAGGAGGGAGGTGACGAAGAGCGCTCCGGTCATGATCTGTTTGCGCCCCCAGGTTTCCGACAAGGTGCCGGCGAACAGCATGGCGATGGCGAGGGTGCAGGTGGAGATCGAGAGGGGGAGGCTTCCGAGTGCCGGCGCCACACCGTACTCGCGGGAAAACACCGGAAGGAGCGGCTGCACATCGTAGAGCGTGATGAAGGTAACGAAGCCGGCGACGAAAAGGGCCAGGTTGACACGGCGATAGACGTCGGTACCGCTTCTGATGCGACCGAGTTCCCTTGTGGAGTGGGTAGGGGGAATGTCATTCATGGGATTTATGAGTCGCGCAGATTTTTTCATTAATTCAACACTACCACCCCGGTATAAATAAATAAAATATATGTTATTTATAGTTTACATAAGATATATTTATCAATGGGAGGGGCATTCATGGATGTCAGGCAGGTGCGAGCCTTTGTGGAGATTTTCCGTCAAGGAAGTTTCACCAAAGCGGCAGAGCAGCTCCATGTCGCCCAGCCGGCCGTCAGCATGGCGATCAGGGGGCTGGAGGAAGAGTTGGAACTGACGCTTTTCAACCGACGGGACCGTAAGATTTCCCTTACCGCCGAAGGGGAGGTGTTCCTGCGCCATGCCGAGGGAATCCTCGCCGGTTTGAAGGCTGCCGAACTGGAAATGGCCGAGATTCGCGGCCTGATCAAGGGGGAGGTGAGGGTCGGCATTCCCCCCATGATGAGCACCTACTTTTTCCCGGACATCATCTGCGAGTTCAAGAAACGGTATCCGCAACTGAATCTGTCGGTGAACGGAGAAGGGGCCTGGCGGATTCAGCAGATGATCAGCCGGGGAGAGATCGACATGGGGGTCATCACCGGCAAGGAGATCCCCGATGACCTGGAAACACGCCATTTTAGGCGGGAAGAGGTGGTGGTATGCGTCCCGCGTGGGCATCGTTTTGCGCAGCGGAGATCGGTAACTCTGGAGGAATTCGCCGGGGAGTCGTTGGTGTTCTTCAAGGAAGGGTACTACCTGAGGGAGCTTATCGGCGAGGTGCTGAAGGGAGCGGGACAGCCTCCCCATGTCGTCTTCGAGACAAACATGTTTTCCCTGGTGAAATCTCTGGTGCAGGGGGGGATGGGGATATCGACATTGCTCAGGATGGTCGTCGTTGGCGATGACGACCTGTCGGCCATATCATTCGATCCTCCCCTTCACATAGACCTGGTGATTGCATGGAAAAAGCACGCCTATCTGTCCCGTGCCAACCGTGCGTTCGTAGACTTTCTGCTGGAACGGACCAAAGGGTACGACACTATACGGTAAGTCGCGTCCCCCGCCTCACTCGGTCTCTTCCCCTTCAACGGGTTGCTCCGGGTTTTCTTCGGGCTGTCCAAGGCTCTTTTCCCGCTTGCGCTGCAGTTTTTCCTCGGTCTTCTTTTTCCGCTCCAACTCTTTTTGTCGTTTCTGAAACTGGAAATTCGGTTTTGCCATAGGGTTACCTCGCTTGAAATTCTGGAATACGGTAAAAAAAAGCCCCGGATTTCTCCGGGGCTTTTCTGGTTCCGACTCGAGTTCTATTTAGATCCGTGTCACGTTCGCGGCTTGCAGCCCTTTCGGACCCTTGGTTACTTCGAACGTTACACGATCGCCTTCGGCAAGGGATTTGAATCCGTCGCCTGCGATGGCGGAGAAATGACAAAATACATCTTCACCGCTTTCCTGCTCAAGAAAACCAAAACCCTTCGCGTCGTTAAACCATTTCACTGTTCCGTTTACCATTGTGTTCTTTCTCCTGATACTTCTTCTTAGTTTTGTCCGGCACTAATTCCGAACGTAAGTCACCCTACCAGCTTTCAACGAGCAATGTCAATCTATTTAATTGGGCGGCACCTTAAATTAAATGGCAGCAGATGTCCTGACCAGCGGTTTACCCACTGAACTTGCCAGGAGCCGATACGTGAGATCCCTCACACTATGAGCAACATCAGCTCGCGTATTAAGATAGGGAAAAACGGTAGAATCGTATGGGGCACTAGCGTAAAAGTATATATAGCTTGCTATAAACCATACATTAGTTCATTATGTATTGAATGTGAAACTTACTGGTGAAGTAAGAAAATAGATGTGAATGAAAGCTGATACTGTATATTGATTTCGAGGCAGGACCTACCACTCCTTCAGATAGATGAGGACGGAACCAATGATAATCAAGACAGGCAAGTTTGTAAGTCACGCGGGTGCGCTGCAATGGGGCTCTGGCAAGGTGTTGGAGGTGAATGACAACCGGGCGACAATCCAGTTCAGTGATGGCGTTAGCCGGAAAATAGCGGCCTCTCATTTTGACACCTTGCAACCGGCTGAAGCTGCCTCCTATTTGCCTCCTCCGGAAGTGGTGGCTGTGGTGAAAGCCCGCCCGGCACCCAGAAAGGCCAAAAAGAAAACGGTTGCTCCCGCCGAAGGTTAATGACCGGAAGTACGGCTAACGGCCGATGGAAAAATCCGCGCATATAGCATATAGTATGACGTGACATGTCATATTCCCACGACACAAGGCCCCTCTTCCGGAAGGAAGTGGGGCCTTCGCGCTTGTTCTCTCTCCTGCTGATGATAGAAAAGCTTCCCCAATATCCTGCACCGGTAAAAAAATCTTGACATGGCAAGAGTACGGCTATAAATTGGAATGAACGTTCATTCCGGAGACCTTTATGGTGAAATGTGAAAAACGAGACGAAATACTTCGTGCTGCCCTGGCACTTATCGCCGAGCACGGGTTTCACGGCGCTCCCATGGCCTTGATCGCCGAGCGCGCAGGGGTTGGGGCAGGAACGATCTACCGCTATTTCGAGAACAAGGATGTGCTCATCAATGAGTTGTTCCGGGAAATAGAAGGGAAAATCAAAGGGCGCATCCTGACGGGATACTCGGCGGAGCGGCCTATCCGGGAGCGTTTTCTCCATCTGAACCGTGAACTGTTCCGGTATTTCATCGGCTCCCCCCTCCATTTCCGGTATGTGGAGCAGTTCCATAATTCGCCCTATGGCGTTGCCTGCCGCAGAAACAAGATTCTCGGTGAATCGGACAACAAGGACGTGTTTCAGGTGCTCTTCGAAGATGGGTTGGCCCAGCAGGTTATGAAGGATCTTCCCATGCTCATACTCTTTTCCCTGGCGTTCGGCCCCCTGATCTCAGCTGTCAGGGATCATACTCTTGGCTTCTTCGACCTGACCGACACCCTGATCGAACAGATCACCGAGGCGTGCTGGGATGGGGTAAAACGGTAAGGGGCGGCAACAGTCTTGTCTGCAGTTAAAGAGAACGTTCATTCTGGTTATGAATGCAGGCAATGGCATAGCGTCAAACCCCGGAGTAGGACAACAGAGATGAACATTTTTATTGCCGTTACGGCGGCGACCTGGGCACTTATCGCCATTATCGCGTTCACGAAAAAAGACAACTAGCCGGCTGGATTCAGCCTGGTATCTCCAGCCGCATCGCGCTGGCAATTTCTTCAGACCATTGAGGTGTTTATGCAAACCACGAGCAGAGCAAAGCTGATTGCCGTTGCAGGAATTCTGGTAACCGGCGTGATGGTGACCGGATGCGGCAAGAAAAACTCCACCCCTCCACCAAGTGGTCCTCCCGAAGTCGGAATAGTGGTGATCAAACCCGAACGGGTGGTCCTGACCACTGAACTTCCCGGCCGCACTTCGCCTTACCTGATTGCCGAGGTTCGGCCGCAGGTCAGCGGGATCATCCAGAAGCGGGTTTTCACCGAGGGGAGCGACGTCAAGGCTGGTCAGGTGCTCTATCAGATCGACCCGGCAACCTACCAGGCGGCCTATGCCAGTGCCAGTGCGGCTCTGTCCCGGGCCGAGGCCAATCTTATTCCGGCCCGGCTCAAAGAGGAGCGCTTCCGGGATCTCGTGAAGATGAAAGCCGTGAGCCAGCAGGATTATGACGATGCCAGCGCGGCACTCAAGCAGGCCGAGGCCGACGTGGCGGCCAGCAAGGCTGCGGTAGAAACCGCCCGGATCAATCTGGCTTATACCAAGGTTACCGCTCCCATATCCGGCCGTATCGGCCGTTCTACCGTGACCAACGGTGCCCTGGTAACTGCTAACCAGTCTGCAGCGCTAGCCACCATCCAACAGCTCAGTTCCATGTATGTGGATGTCTCCCAGTCCAACGCCGATCTCTTAAAGCTGAAGCAGAACCTGGCCAGTGGCCTGCTGAAAAATGGCGGGACAGCACAGGCAAGGGTCAAGTTGGTGCTGGAGGACGGCAGTGCCTATCCGGTACCAGGGACCCTGAAGTTCTCGGAAGTTACCGTGGACCAGAGTACCGGTTCCATAACCCTGCGGGCGATCTTCCCCAACCCGAAACAGACCCTGTTGCCGGGAATGTTTGTCCGTGCAATTCTGGAGGAAGGGGTGAACGAGCAGGCGATCATGGTACCGCAGCGGGGGGTTACCCGCAATCCGGCCGGCGATGCCGTGGTGATGGTGGTGGGGGCCGAAGATAAGGTGGAACCGCGGACGATCAAGGTGTTCCGCACCGTGGGTGACAAATGGCTGGTGAGCGAAGGGCTGAAGACGGGTGACCGTGTCATCCTTGAAGGGTTCCAGAAGGCGCGTCCCGGAACCCAGGTCAAGGCCGTGCCGTTCGGCAACAAACCGGTGGAGGGTGCTCCGGCAGCGGCTGCTCCGGCAGCGAAAAAATAATGGGTCGTATACGACCTATGGGACCTATAGGACGTACACGACCTATACGAACTCATCGCACGACTTTATAAGGAGTTTTCTTCATGCCTCGCTTTTTCATAAATCGTCCCATCTTTGCCTGGGTCATTGCCATCATGGTCATGCTGGCCGGCCTGCTGGCGATCAAGAAGCTGCCGGTTTCCCAGTATCCTGCCATTGCGCCGCCGCAGATCGCCATCAACGCCACCTATCCGGGCGCGTCGGCCCAGACCGTACAGGATACGGTCACCCAGGTCATCGAGCAGAAGCTGAACGGGATTGACAACCTGATCTACATGTCCTCCACCAGCGATTCGGCCGGGGCAGTGAGCATTACGCTGACCTTCAAGGCCGGCACCGATCCGAACATCGCCCAGGTGCAGGTGCAGAACAAGCTGCAGCTGGCCGTGCCGCTCCTCCCCCAGATCGTGCAGCGCCAGGGGATTCAGGTGGTCAAGTCCACCAGGAACTTCCTGCTGATCATCGGCCTTGAGTCGGAAGACGGCTCTATGGACCGCAACGCCCTCACCGACTACATGGTCTCCAACCTCCAGGACATCGTCAGCCGCCTGGACGGGGTCGGCGAACTGCTGTTGTTCGGCACCCAGAACGCCATGCGAATCTGGCTAAACCCCGCCAAGCTGAATAACTACCACATGACCACCAACGATGTTATCACGGCGTTGCAGGCCCAGAACGTCCAGGTATCGGCAGGACAGTTTGGTGCCGTCCCCGCCACTCAGGGGCAGCAACTCAATGCCACCATCAACGCCCGATCCCTGCTCCAGAACACAGAGCAGTTCGATGCCATCGTCCTGCGCACTAACCCTGACGGCTCGACAGTCAAACTCAGGGATGTGGCCGAAAGCAAAATCGGCACCGAGAACTACGAGATACAATCGTACTACAACGGAAAACCGATGGGGGGGATGGCAATCCGCCTGGCCTCCGGTGCCAACGCCTTGGAAACCGGCAACCGGGTCAAGGCCAAGATGGAGGAGCTTTCGAAATACTTCCCTCCTGGCATGAAGGTGGTCTACCCCTACGATACCACCCCCTTCGTCAAGATTTCCATTGAAGAAGTGGTACATACCCTGGTCGAGGCGGTCTTCCTGGTCTTCATCATCATGTTCCTCTTCCTGCAGAACATTCGGGCCACCCTGATCCCCACCATCGCGGTTCCGGTGGTTCTTTTGGGCACCATGGGGGTGCTGGCGGCCTGCGGGTTCTCCATCAACACCCTGACCATGTTTGCCCTGGTCATCGTCATCGGCCTGTTGGTGGACGATGCCATCGTCGTGGTCGAGAACGTGGAAAGGATCATGACCGAGGAGGGGCTCTCGCCCCATGATGCCACTATCAAGTCCATGGGACAGATCACCAGCGCCCTCTGGGGCATCGCAACGGTCCTGACGGCGGTCTTCCTCCCCATGGCTTTCTTTCCCGGTTCCACCGGTGTTATCTACCGTCAGTTTTCCATTACCATCATCTCCGCCATGATCCTTTCGGTCATGGTGGCCATGATCCTGACTCCGGCCCTCTGTGCCACCCTCCTCAAGCCGGTGGAGAAAGGGCATGAGGCGTGTGAAAAAGGTTGGTTTTGCCCTTTCTTCCGCTGGTTCAACAAAGTATTTGACTTCTGCAGGACAAAGTATGAGGGGATCGTCGGCCGCTCCTTCGGCAAGCCGGTGCGCTACCTGGTGGTCTACGGCACCATCGTGGCCCTCATGGCTTTTTTCTTCCTGCATCTTCCCACGTCGTTCCTGCCGGATGAGGATCAGGGGTTCATTATCTGCCAAGTCCAGTTGCCGGCCGGTGCCACCCAGGAGCGAACGATCCAGGTCATACGGCAGCTGGAACAACATTTCCTTAAGGATGAATCCAAAACTGTGGAAGGGGTCATTACCGTGGCCGGATTCAGCTTTGCCGGTCGGGGCCAGAACATGGGGCTTGCCTTTGTCAAGCTCAAGAACTGGGACCTGCGCAAGACCCCGGACCTGAAGGCAGCCGCCATTGCCGGCCGGGCCATGAAGGCCTTTTCCCAGATACGCGACGGTCTCGCCTTCGCCTTTTCACCGCCGGCAGTGCTTGAACTGGGGGTGGCGAACGGCTTCGATCTCCAGTTGCAGGATCGTGGTGGACTGGGGCATGAAAAACTGATGGAGGCGCGTAACCAGCTCCTGGGTATGGCCATGAAAAATAAGAAACTGATCGCGGTGCGCCCCAACGGCCAGGACGATTCCCCCCAGTTCAAGCTTGACATCGATGACGTACGGGCCGGCGCACTGGGGGTATCTCAGGCGGACATCAACAACGTCCTCTCCACTGCCTGGGGGAGCACCTATGTCAACGATTTCATCCAGAACGGCCGGGTCAAGAAGGTCTATCTCCAGTCAGAACCAAATTCCCGGATGCTGCCGGAGGATATAAACAGCTGGTACGTGAGCAACAAGGATGGCCAGATGGTGCCGTTTTCCGCGTTTGCCACCGCCCGCTGGCAGTACGGTTCGCCCCGCCTGGAACGCTACAACGGTATTCCGGCCGTGGAGATCCTGGGTCAGGCTGCGCCGGGTATCAGTACCGGCGAATCCATGGACGAGGTGGAAAAGATGGTGGCCCAGCTGCCGCCAGGGATCGGGTACGAATGGACCGGCCTCTCCTACGAAGAAAAGAATGCCGGAGCCCAGGCACCGGCACTTTACGCCATCTCGCTCCTGGTGGTGTTCCTCTCCGTGGCGGCACTGTACGAGAGCTGGACCATCCCCTTCGTCAATCTGCTGATGCTGCCGTTGGGACTGGTGGGGGCGGTGACCGCGGTCAAGCTCCGGATGTTCCCCAACGATGTCTACCTCCAGATCGGTCTGCTCACCACCGTGGGACTTTCCACCAAGAATGCGATCCTGATCATCCAGTTCATCAAGGAGCAGATGCATCAGGGCCACGAACTGGTTGATGCCACCCTGGCGGCGGTGAAGATCCGGCTTCGTCCGGTCATCATGACCTCACTGGCCTTCTTCTTCGGCACCCTGCCGCTGGCCCTTACCAAGGGGGCCGGTGCCGCGGCCCAGAACGCCATCGGCACCGCCGTCACCGGCGGGCTCCTCTCGGCCACCTTCATCGACCTGATCTTTATTCCGTTCTTTTTTGTGTTGGTGTCGCGACTGTTCGGCCGAAAAAAATACAAGCCGCATGCCGGGGAACCTGTTGTTGCCAATGTTGTGGAGGAACAGTGATATGAAAAGGCAAATTATTAGCGCCGAGACGCAGGGGTACAAAGAAAAACCGCGCGTCGTGCTCCGTTGTGTAATTGTTGGTTGTGCCCTGCTTGCTCTTTCCGGCTGCACCATGGCCCCTAGCTATACCCGTCCCGATGCACCGGTACCGACCAGTTGGCCAAGCGGCCCGGCGTACAAGGCCGAGGCTGCCAAGTCCACCGAGAAGCCGGCGGCCGATATCCCTTGGCAGGAGTTCTTTGTCGACGGGCAATTGCGGAAGCTGATCGCCCTGGCGTTGGAGAACAACCGCGACCTGCGCGTTGCCGCCCTCAATATCGAACGGTCTCGGGCCCAGTACCAGATCCAGCGTGCCGATCTCGTGCCGCACGTTGATGCCAATGCAGCCGGTACCTTCCAGCGCCTGTCCGAAGACTTCTCGGGGACGGGGGTGCCGGTGAACATCCATCAGTACACTGTCGGCCTCGGCGTCAGCTCCTATGAGCTCGACCTGTTCGGCCGGGTGCGCAGCCTCAAGGACCAGGCGCTGGAGCAGTACCTGGCCACCGAACAGGCGCGGCGCAGTGTCCAGATCAGCCTGGTTTCCCAGGTCGCCGGCACCTGGCTCGCCCTGGCCGCGGACCGGGAACGGCTGCAGCTTGCCAAGGAGACCCTGACGAGCCAGCAGTCCTCCTACCAGCTCACCAAAAGCCGCTTCGAGGCTGGCGTCTCCTCCGCCCTCGATCTCAACCAGGCCCAGACCAGCGTGGATACGGCGCGGGTGGACATCGCCCGTTTCACCACCCTGGTGGCCCAGGATGAGAATGCCCTGAATCTTGTGGTCGGGTCACCGGTTCCGGCTGACCTCCTTCCCCCGTCCCTCTCCGAAACGCTTACCGCGTTGAAGGATCTGTCTCCCGGGCTGCCGTCCGACGTTCTGCTCAGTCGTCCCGACATCCTCCAGGCCGAAAATCTTCTCAAGGGGGCCAACGCCAACATCGGTGCGGCGCGGGCGGCGTTCTTCCCGCGCATCACGCTCGTTTCTTCCGTAGGCTTCGGCAGTGACGATCTGGGGGGACTCTTCACATCAGGTTCCTTTGTCTGGAAATTCGCCCCCCAGATTTCTCTCCCCATCTTCGATGGCGGCAGCAACCGGGCCAATCTGAAGGTGTCGGAAGTGGACCGGGACATTGCCGTGGCCCAGTACGAAAAGGCGATCCAGACCGCCTTCCGGGAAGTGGCCGACTCCCTTGCCCAGCGTGGCACCATAGACGACCAGCTGGTGGCGCAGCAGTCCCTTACCGACGCCACCTCCGAGAGTTACAAGCTTTCCTTGGCTCGCTACGAAAAGGGGGTCGACAGCTACCTGAATGTCCTCGACTCCCAACGCTCCCTCTATGGCGCCCAGCAGAACCTTATCAACGCCCGTCTTGTTCGACTTCTAAATCTGACGACTCTCTACAAAGTGCTGGGGGGTGGAGCCAACGAGTGACCATTACACCATGCGTCATTTGGGACGATGCTACTAATGAATGCTGTGAAAACTGACGTGTAAGGCATAATCAACAATAAAACATGAAGCGGTGAGGAACAGGGGACAGGCAACGCGAGTATCGAGGCCTGTCCCCTGTTTTGTATAGAAAAAGGTAGCAATAAAATAAATAGTATGCTATCTATAATTTATGCAAAAAACCTCTCCAAAAATTGACAGAAGCAATCTCATCTTCCGGCTTACCCACCTGACGCGGCGATGGCGGCAGGTGCTGGACGTCGAGGCCCAGACTGAGGGGTTGACCGATGCAAGCTGGCGTCCACTGCTCCATCTCCATCTTCTTGGGGATGGAATTCGTCAGAAGGATCTGGCTGCATCCGTTGGCATCGAAGGCCCTTCCCTCGTCCGCCTCATCGATACCCTGGTCGCCAAGGGGCTGGTCGGGCGCTCTGAGGATGGGACGGACCGTCGTGCCAAGCTGCTCAGCCTGACGCCGGAGGGGCAAGCGATTGTCGGCCGGATACGGGAAACCGTGGTCACCCTGGAAAACGAGCTGCTCAGTCCTTTCAGCGACAGCGAGATTGCACAGACGGCGGAATTCATCGGACGCCTCGAGTCAACCGTGAACGATGTTCGGGAGCGGATGAAGCGATGACCCTCCATAATCTTTGTCGCCTTTTACGCCGCGAACGGCCGCGTGTCATGTTTGCCATCCGGGGAGCCGCGGCCGCCCTGGCTGCACTGACGGTGGCCGTACTGTTGAAACTCGAATGTCCATTCTGGGCAGCAATGACGGCGATCATCGTTGTCCAGCCGACGCGCGGGTTGTTGCTCGAGAAAAGTTACTATCGGCTTGTCGGAACAGTCGTCGGCTCCGGGGCGGGGATGCTTCTCCTCCTGCATACGAGATCACCGGTAACCCTGACCATTGCCCTTTCGCTCTGGGTCGGGGGATGTGCCCTTATCGGAAACCTGGTCTACGGTCTCCGCTCCTATTCGTGTCTTCTGGCCGGCTATACCTGTTCCGTCATTGCCATCCTCGGTTTTCAGAATCTCCCCAATCTCCACGACCTGGCCTTTGGCAGAATCGCCGGCACCTTCATCGGCATCATAGTCGCTACCACCGTCACGTTCCTCTTTACGCCCCGCCAGTCTAAGGGGGAATTTATGGCCCGTCTCCATCGGGCTGCAGGGGAAACCATTGCATGGCTTGCACTTGTTCTCCGACAGGGAAGGAAGGGTGGGTCGATTCGGCTGGAACGGGATATCGTCATGGAGATCGCAGAGATCGAGAGTCTCGTCGATATCGTGGGGGCAGGTTCGTTCAGTTTCAAGAAGCGAAAGCGCCACGTGCAAAGCCTCATTGTCTCGCTTTTATCGCTGCTGGCTGCCGGCCGTCTGGCCGGTGAACGGTTTGCCCGGCACGGGGGCGAGCAGTGCCGGGGCGATTACTGGCGGGACCAGCTTTCCCTGCATCTGGAGAAAGTTGCCGTAAATCTTGAGGGGAGCGGATCGACGCTAGCGTGCGCAGACGAACTGCAGACGGTCGCAATTGAGGCAACGGCCCATCTCCCCTTTCTGGGGGAGTCACTGGATGAACTCGTTACGTCACTCAGGATTGTCCTGGCTGATTACGAAGCCGTGACGGTCACGCCGACGGCGGAGCCGACGAGCAGGCTTGTTGCCCATCGCGACTGGCAAGTGGCGTGGCGGGCAGCGATACGCGCGACGATTGCCATTCTTGCCGTCGGCCTGTTCTGGCAGATCACTGGATGGATGCAGGCTTTACCCATGGTGATGACAACATCCATCATGGTCAGCCTCTTTTCCACAAGGGAACATCCTCCCTCCACTCTGGTCCAAGTCTTTATCGGCGCATCAGTTGGTACCGTGGCCGGTCTTTTCTGCCGGCTGATCGTGCTGCAGGGAATGGGCAAACCAGGGATGGAAGTTGCCGTTGTCGCACCTTTCATTCTGATGGGTGTCCTCCTTATGCAGTATCGGAAAACAGTCGCCGCGGCAACTGATGCCACGCTTATCTTCATGTTCGTCGCGCAGCCGGGGGCGTCGTTTGTGGCAGAATCATCGCTACAGCTGCAAGGCGCCCTGGCGACGGTTATGGGGATAGGGTTTGCCTGGGCCTCGTTCCGCTTCCTCATGCCGATCAATCCGACCATACGGTTGCTCCCTGCTGGCCGCCATCGTTCGTGACCTGGAAATCATGGCTTCAACGGACTCCGTTCCCGTGATGGAGCGGTTGCGGGCAAGGCTCCAGCATCGAGTCATCCGTCTGGTGATCATGGCGAGGAAATTCGAAGCGGACCACCAGGCGATCGTGGAAGGAGGGCTGGCGACCATGGCCATCTGCAGATGCATTCTGCGGCTGCATGAAGCCCGCGCCAGCGGGGAGATTCCCCATGCCACGGTGCAGATAATACGCAGGACACTGCGAATATTGTCCGATCCCTCGCAACGGCCGAAAGACGTCGTGCCGGTGTTGAAGGATGCCTCACGGGCGCTTCACGGTGTACTGGAGCCGGGGGGCGGAGAGCATGGTTCGCCGGGTAGGGTTGCCGCCGAGGCAATGGGTGATGCCGCAGCCCTTTTCCGTGGAAATGCCGTCATGATGGGAGGTCGGAGAACGCAATGCCCTACCTGAGATTCAAGGGGTTCGACGAGGCGTTCCTGAAGCGGGTGTCTCCCGTTATCGTGGAGGAATTTTCACGGGTCGCCGCCGTCCCGCGGGAGATTGTCAAGATCGAGCTGTTGAGTGTCACCCGGATAACTGCCACTCCCCGATCCCTGGAGATATTCATGTTTCCGCGGACCCAGGAAAAGCACGACCGGATCGCTGCAAACCTGCACGACCTGCTCAGCAATTTCGGATACGGGGAAGTGCATATCTTTTTCGTGCTCCTCACCCCGTCTCTCTACTACAAGGAAGGAGTGCCGTTGAAAGAAGTGAGCTGGCTGACGTGATAGATCATTCAAAAAAACGATGCATAGGAAGAAAGGAGTCATGCATGGATATGAAAGGGAAAATTGTGCTGGTAACCGGTGCCAACGGTGGTATCGGCGGAGCATTGGTCAAAGGTCTGCTGGAGAGGGGTGTGGCAAAAGTCTACGCTGCAGCCAGGAGCGTCGAAGCGGTGATTGAACTGAAACATTGCGATGAGAGGGTCGTTCCCCTTCGACTGGATGTCACCCATGCCGCCAGTGTTGCGGCGATAGCAGAGCAGTGTCGGGATGTGGACCTGCTCATCAATAACGCCGGCGTCAACCGGTGTGTGGCGCTTCTGGATTCCGCAGGTATGGAAAGCGCCCGCGAGGAGATGGAGGTCAACTTCTTCGGTACCCTGGCCATGTGCCGGGCGTTTGCGTCGGTCCTGGCCGCCCGCAACGGGGTGATGGTGAACGTCTGCTCCATCATCGGGCTGGTGAATTTGCCGGTAAACGGGACCTACTGTGCCTCCAAGGCTGCCGGTCATTCCCTGCTGCAGGGGGTGCGGGCCGAACTTGCCCCCCGTGGAGTCCGGGTGATCGGCGTCTATCCCGGTCCGGTGGACACCAGGATGACCGCCGGTCAGGAGATGCCCAAGGCGACGCCGGCAGAGGTTGCCACCGCGATCCTGGCGGGGATCGAAAACGGCGAGGAGGATATCTTCCCCGACCCCATGTCCCAGGCTGTTCATGGCAAGCTGGTGCTGGATCCGAAACAGGTCGTAAGGGAATTTGCGGCGATGGTACCGGCCTGAACTTGCGAAATGGTGTCCAGCTCAGATTTGTTTGCTCACGGGGGCTGACGTCAGTTCTGGGACGGGATAGGGCTAGTCATGTTATTCCACTGCATCACGGTGTTTCAAATAATCTAAAACGCCAGCCCATTTTTCAAATCTAAAAAAAAATATAAATACGCTCTGGAGAATGATTTGCTGCCAGTACACTATTTAACCATAAATAAAATAGTGAGACTTTTATAATAAGGTTTTACATTGTTGCCACGTTTTTTTATGCATTGACGGGGGGTATCCGGTTGCCCTAGATTCCGTAATGTATACAAATAAAGGCAGGAAAACCCCCGTTATCCCATTTCCGCAGATGAATCTGCCGTTTGCCGAAAACGGTCTTTCCCCAGGCTCTTCCGCACGTCGTTTCGTGTTATCCGGAATCTAAGAAGTTGTTCTTCCTCCGGGTTGCCGGGAATCCTCGTTTTTTAGAGAACAGGTGATGGTCCCCTGTGTCTGTTCCGGCGGGATAGCCATCTGTTTGCCGCATCTGGGGTAAGAGTCGGTGCCTCCTGCCATCATACCAGGAATGGAGGATTGCACATGTCGGAACTGCACCAGAGAATCAGAAGAAAGAGCCTGCACGACAAAATCAGACCAGTGGAGGATGTGATCCCCCTGTTCAAGCATGGGATGAGTCTCGGTTGGTCCGGATTCACCCCCGCCGGATACCCCAAGGTGGTTCCCATTGCCCTGGCCAACCATGTGGAGAAGAACGGCCTCCAGGGGAAGCTGAGATTCAATCTTTTCATCGGCGCATCCGTCGGTGTCGAGACTGAAGACCGCTGGGCGTCGCTGGACATGATCGATCGCCGCTGGCCTTACCAGACCGGCAAGAACATCCAGTCAGGGATCAACGAGGGGCGTATCCGGATGGGGGACCGGCATCTTTCCATGTTCGCCCAGGACTTGGGGTACGGTTTTTACACCAAGGATAACGGTGGACGTCTCGACATCGCGATCATCGAATGCTCGGCCATCACCGAGGATGGCGGACTGGTGCTGACTGCCTCCTGCGGGGCGGTGCCGGAAATCGTCCAGATTGCCGACAAGATCATCATCGAGCTGAACACCTCCATTCCCAGCTATGAGGGGCTCCACGACATCATCGAGCCGGTCAGCCCTCCCAATCGGCTCCCCTATCTCATCAGCCGTGTCGACGATCGGGCAGGCTCCCCTTACGTGCGCATCGACACGGACAAGGTCGTTGCCATCGTCGAATCGAAACTGCCGGACAACGGCCGCTCTTTCAGTGAGCAGGACGATACCTCGGAAGCCATCGCCAACAACATCGTCGACTTCTTCAAGTTCGAAGTGGACAACGGCCGCCTGCCGAAGAGCCTGCTGCCGCTCCAGTCTGGTGTCGGTTCCATCGCCAATGCGGTCATCGGTGGTCTGGCAAAGGGGCCGTTCAGCGGATTGAACGTCTGGACTGAAGTGCTCCAGGACACGATGCTCGATTTCTTCGATTCGGGGAAACTCGATTTTGCCTCCACGGTTTCGCTCTCCTTTTCCGTGGACGGGTTCAAGCGCTTTTACGGAAACTGGGAAAAATACAGCGGCAAGGTACTCATGCGTCCCCTCTCCATCGCCAACCATCCGGAGCCGATCCGCCGTCTCGGCTGTATCGCCATGAACACACCGGTGGAGTTCGATATCTACGCCCATGCCAACTCAACGCTGGTTGGCGGCACCCGGATGATCAACGGCATCGGGGGGTCGGGCGACTTCCTGCGCAACGCCTACCTCTCCATCATGCACACCCCCTCCGCCCGCCCGACCAAGACCGACCCGACCGGGATTACCTGCGTGGTGCCCCATGTGCCCCACGTGGATCACACGGAACACGACCTGGATGTTCTCGTGACCGAGCAGGGGCTTGCCGACCTGCGCGGCCTTGCACCACGGGACCGGGCACAGCTGATTATCGACAAGTGCGCCCACCCCGATTACAAGCCGCTCCTCCAGGAGTACTTCGATATGGCCAAGAAGGATTGTCTTGCCAGGAAGGCGGGACATGAGCCCCAGTTGCTCGACCGGGTGTTCAAGATGCAGGTGAACCTGGCAAAGAACGGCACGATGAAAATTGCCAACTGGGAGATGTAGCCTTCGTCACATTTCGTGTGATGCCTGTTGTTAAAGCCCTTCCGGACGCGGAAGGGCTTTTTTTATGGCCGCAAGCGCAGAAAACAGAAAAACCATGCCGACCGACACGAGCAGGAAATGGCATATGCGTTGCCAGGTGCTATAATTTGTCAGCATCATGAGGAGTGAGCATGGTCCGGCGTCTTGGTAACTGTCGGCGACGTATTGACAACTGATTAATATCCTTGACGTGTTGAATAATTCATCCCAACCAAGGAGGCATACATGCGCGTGACACGAAGGCAGTTTTTCAAGGTTTGTGCCGGTGGACTGGGCAGTTCGAGTGTTGTAATGCTCGGGTTTCCCCCTGCCGATGCGCTGGCAGAGGTGCGCGAGTTCAAGCTGATCCGCAGTACCGAGACCCGCAATACCTGCCCTTACTGCTCAGTGAGTTGCGGCTTGATCATGCACAGCCTGGGGGACAAGGCGAAAAACGCCGCGTCATCCATCTTCCACATCGAGGGGGATCCGGACCATCCGGTGAACCGGGGCACCCTCTGCCCGAAGGGCGCTGCCCTGGTTGACTTCATCCACAGCCCCAATCGGCTCCAGTACCCGGAATACCGCGCTCCCGGCTCCAGAGAGTGGAAGCGCATTTCCTGGGACGAGGCATTTACGCGGGTGGCCCGGCTGATGAAGGATGACCGGGACAAGAACTTCATTGCCAGGAACGACGCCGGCGCCACGGTCAACCGCTGGCTGACCACCGGCTTCCTGGCTGCCTCCGCGTCCAGTAATGAATCCGGCTACATCACCCACAAGGCGATCCGCAGCACCGGCATCCTGGCCTTCGACAATCAGGCCCGGGTCTGACACGGACCAACGGTGGCCAGTTTGGCCCCCACATTCGGTCGCGGTGCGATGACCAACCACTGGGTGGACATCAAGAATGCCAACGTCATCATCGTCATGGGGGGCAACGCCGCCGAGGCGCACCCCTGCGGCTTCAAATGGGTGACCGAGGCCAAGGCTCACAACCATGCCACGTTCATCGTGGTGGACCCCCGTTTCACCCGTTCGGCATCGGTGGCGGATCTCTATGCGCCGCTGCGTACCGGCACGGACATCGCCTTTCTGGGCGGGGTTGTCAACTACCTGCTGAGCAACGACAAGATCCAGCACGAATACGTCAAGGCCTACAGCAACGCACCCTTCATCGTAGCCGAAGGGTACCGGTTCGATGACGGCCTGTTCTCGGGCTACGACGAAGCGGCGCGCACGTACGATAAATCCACCTGGGCCTATGAGACCGGGCCGGACGGCTATGCCAAAGTTGACGAGACCCTGCAGCACCCCCGTTGCGTGCTGCAACTGCTCAAGCAGCACTATTCCCGCTACACACCGGAAGTGGTGAGCAACATCTGCGGCACGCCCAGGGATACCTTCCTCAAGGTGTGCGAGATTATCGCCACCACCTCTGCACCCGACCGTACCCTGACTTTCATGTATGCGCTGGGCTGGACCCAGCACTCGGTGGGATCGCAGATGATCCGTACCGCAGCCATGGTGCAGCTCCTTCTGGGCAACGTGGGGATGGCGGGAGGTGGGGTGAACGCCTTGCGGGGCCATTCCAACATCCAGGGACTCACCGACCTGGGGCTCCTGTCCGATCTCTTGCCGGGTTATCTCACCCTCCCCAGGGAAAAGGAGACCGATTACCAGGGTTACATCGCAAAGCGGGCACTCAAGCCCCTGCGCCCCGGCCAGATGTCCTACTGGCAGAACTACGCCAAGTTCCACGTCAGCCTGATGAAGAGTTGGTTCGGCGACGCCGCCACCAAGGAAAACAACTGGTGTTTCGACTGGCTCCCCAAGCTGGACAAGGTCTACGACGTGCTCCAGGTGTTCGAGCTGATGCACCAGGGCAAGCTGAACGGCTATTTCTGCCAGGGCTTCAACCCCCTGGCCGCGATCCCTAACAAGGCCAAGCTGAGCGGCGCCATGGCCAAGCTGAAATACCTGGTGGTGATCGACCCCCTGGCCACGGAAACCTCCTGCTTCTGGGAGAACCACGGCGAATACAACAATGTGGATCCCGCCAAGATCCCTACTGAAGTCATCCGCCTCCCCTCGACCTGCTTCGCCGAGGAGAACGGTTCCCTCACCAACTCCGGCCGTTGGCTGCAATGGCACTACCAGGGTGCCCCGCCGCCGGGGGATGCCAAACCCGATGCCGACATCATTGCCGGCATCTTCCTCAAGCTGCGGGAACTATATCGCAAGGAGGGGGGGGCCTTCCCCGACCCGATCCTGAACCTTGCCTGGAACTACAGGATCCCCCATTCACCGGCTCCCGAGGAACTGGCGATGGAGTACAACGGCAAGGCGCTGGCGGATCTCGCCGATCCCAAGGAACCGACCAAGGTCATGGTGATGAAAGGCCAGCAACTGGACGGTTTTGCCCAGCTCAGGGACGACGGCAGCACGGCCTGCGGCTGCTGGCTGTATTCGGGGGCATGGACGGAGAAGGGGAACATGATGGCCAGGCGGGACAATTCCGACCCCTCGGGCCTGGGCAATACCATCAACTGGGCCTTTGCCTGGCCGGCCAACCGGCGCGTCCTGTACAACCGTGCTTCCTGCGACCCGTCCGGCAAGCCCTGGGACCCGAAGCGCAAACTGATCGGCTGGGATGGAGCCAAGTGGAGCGGCGCCGATGTGCCCGACTTCAAGCCGGATTCTGCCCCCGGCGACGGCATGGGCCCCTTCATCATGCAACCGGAAGGGGTGGGGCGGCTGTTCGCCCTGGACAAGATGGCGGAAGGCCCCTTTCCCGAGCACTATGAGCCATTCGAGACCCCCATCGATACCAATCCGCTGCATCCGAAGGTGATCAGCAATCCGGCGGCACGGGTGTTCAAGGGTGACATTGAGGCCTTCGGCAAGAGCAAGGACTACCCTTACGCCGCCACCACCTACCGCCTCACCGAACACTTCCACTTCTGGACCAAGCACACCAGTCTGTCGTCCATCATGCAGCCGGAGCAGTTCGTGGAAATCAGCGTTGAGTTGGCCAGGGAGAAGGGGATCAAGGCCGGCGACCGGGTCAAGGTGTGGTCCAGCCGGGGTTTCATCAAGGCGGTGGCGGTGGTAACCAAGCGTATCAAGCCCCTCAAGGTCAACGGCAAGACGGTTCACCACGTGGGCATTCCCATCCACTGGGGTTTCAAGGGTATTGCCAAGATCGGCTATCTGGCCAACATCCTGACCCCCTTCGTGGGGGACGCGAACACCCAGACGCCGGAGTTCAAGTCGTTCCTCGTCAACATCGAGAAGGCATAGGAGGTGGATCATGGCACTTCAATCCCTTGACATCACCCGCCGTTCCGCCACCACCACCCCCTCGCCGAGCCAGCGCCAAACCCCGGAGGTGGCCAAGCTGATCGACGTCTCCAAGTGCATCGGCTGCAAGGCCTGCCAGGTGGCGTGCATGGAGTGGAACGACACCCGCGACGCCATCGGCACCAACCATGGAGTTCTCGACAACCCGACGGACCTCACCGAAAACTCCTGGACGGTGATGCGCTATGCCGAGGTGGAAACCGACCGGGGACTGGAATGGCTGATCCGCAAGGACGGGTGCATGCACTGCGCCAATCCGGGCTGCCTCAAGGCCTGTCCGGCGCCGGGAGCCATCGTGCAGTACAGCAACGGCATCGTGGACTTCCACGAGGAAAACTGCATCGGCTGCGGCTACTGCATCACCGGCTGCCCGTTCAACATCCCCCGCCTGTCGAAAAAGGACAGCAAGGTCTACAAGTGCACCCTCTGCTCCGACCGGGTGGCGGTGGGGCTGGAACCGGCCTGCGCCAAGACCTGTCCCACCGGGGCGATCGTGTTCGGCACCAAGGCGGATATGCTCCGCCACGCCGAGGAACGGGTTCAGGACCTGAAGAGCCGGGGGTTTGCCAAGGCGGGGATCTATGATCCGCAAGGGGTTGGCGGCACGCATGTGATCTATGTACTGCAGCATGCCGACAGGCCTGAAATGTACTCCGATCTCCCCAGGAACCCGTCCATTGGCCCGCTCGTCGAACTCTGGAAGGGGGCGGCCAAACCGGTGGCCTCTCTTGCCCTGGCCGCAATCGGTGTCGGCGCTTTTGTCCACTACGTGACCAAGGGTCCCAACGAGGTCTCGGAAGAGATTGAGAAGGAGTTCGAAGATGAAAAATGACTCCAGAACACTGCTCCGATTTACGGTCCCAGAGCGGATAAACCACTGGCTGGTTGCCCTCACCTTCTTTCTGCTGGCCCTGTCCGGGCTGGTGTATTTCCAGCCACTGTACTACCCTCTGAGCCAGCTCTTCGGCGGAGGAACGTGGGCGCGCATCCTCCACCCCTTCTTCGGGGTGGTAATGATCTTCCTGTTCGGCGGCATGTTTTTCCGGTTCCGGAAACTGAGCATCATAACGCCGACAGACAAGGATTGGCTGCGGCATGTCCGCGAGATCGTGAATGGCGATGAACAACACCTGCCGGAGGCGGGCAAGTTGAATGGCGGCCAGAAAGTGATGTTCTGGTCGCTGGTGACCTGCATGGTGCTGCTCATCCTGTCCGGGATCGTTGTCTGGCGCGCCTATTTCTCATTTTTGTTCCCGATTGTCGTGGTTCGCTTCGCCGCCGTTGTGCACGCGGCAGCAGGAGTTGTGATGATTGCCCTGATCATGGGACATATCTACATAGCAATCTGGACCAAGGAGAGTATTGGCGCCATGCTGTACGGCCGGGTCAGGCGGGCCTGGGCCAAGCAGCATCACCCGGCCTGGTTTAGGGAGATGACGGGGGGGGACAAATGACCACCGACGTCCGCATGATTGAACCGGGTCAGATCGAAGCTCCGGCCGGGCAGTTCCGCTTTCTCTTTCTCCCCGGGCGCGATCTGTTTGCCCGCCGCGCCGCGCGCTTCCGGTTTCTTGCCAACGGCCATTCTCTGGGAGACTATCTGTTCTTTCTGGCCCTTCTTGCCGATGCGCAACAGGAAGCCTTGAACCGATTCCCCACAATCTCCTTGCCCGATCCCGAAGAAGAGGCGCTCTGCCGCGAGCATGGCATGCCGCTGCTGGGGTGCCGTTCCTTGCGCCGAAACCCGGCATGGCGGGAGGGTCTGACAACGATACTACAGCGGATGGGAGAGGCTAATCTCCCTGTGGCCGCCCAGGAGACGGTCGCCAGTCTGATGCATGCGGATGAAACCGAGGTCGAGGAGATGGCGGACAGGATTCTGGCGGGGGATATGGACGGTATTTCTCCCCGGCAACTCCCGTTTGTTGCCGCAGCCTTGCAGGTCTACTGGGCTCAGATGGTTTCCGCCCTGGGAGATGGTGTCTGTGGCCGACTGGAACAGGGCGGTTTGTGCCCGGTCTGCGGATCACACCCGGTTGCCGGCATTGTACGCACGGGGGGGAAAGAGCAGGGATTACGCTACCTTTGCTGCTCTCTCTGTGCCTCACAATGGCACATGGTACGGATAAAGTGCAGCAGTTGCGAGTCCACCCACGGGATCAACCACTACTCCCTGGAAGGATCGAACGGCGCAGTCAAGGCGGAGAGTTGCGATGACTGCAACAGCTACCTGAAGCTGCTGTACCTGGAAAAGGACCGTGAGATGGAAGCTCTGGCCGACGACCTGGCCACCCTTCCACTGGACATGCTGATGGACCAGGAGGGGAAGGTGCGCCGGGGACCAAACCTGTTGTTTCATCCGGGGAGAGTTTGATGGTGTCTGCTCATATAGGTGATGCGGCTGTTTCGCGTTTTGACCAAGCCCAGGCTCATATATCATGCACAACGAGGAGGTTTAGATGAAACGGAAAGCTTCGGCCGAATGGCAGGGAAGCCTCAAGGACGGGAAAGGTAACATCTCGACGGAAAGCGGCGTCCTCTCTCAGACCCAGTATTCGTTTGGCACCCGCTTCGAGAGCGGGATCGGCACCAATCCGGAAGAACTGGTCGCCGCTGCCCACGCCGCCTGTTTTTCCATGGCACTCTCGGCCCAGCTTGGCAGCGCAGGACTGGTCCCGGAAAAGATCGCCACGACTGCCACGGTGACCTTCGAGAACCGGGACCAGGGATGGACTGTCACCGAAAGCCATCTGGAGGTCAACGCCACCATACCGGGGGCCACCCCGGAGACATTTGCCAAACTGGCCCAGGACGCCAAGGCGGGGTGCCCCATTTCACGGCTCTTGAACACAACCATCACTATGGACGCGAAACTGACGACATAGAGGTTCTCAATGACCGATCTGATGCCAACCATCTTCATCGGCCACGGCAACCCGATGAATGCCGTGTCGAAAAACGCCTATACCGACGGCTGGGCGGCCATCGGCAAATCCATTCCCCGTCCTCGCGCCATCCTTGCCGTCTCCGCCCACTGGTACATTCCGGGCTGCGGGGTGACGGCTAATGCTGCCCCCCCCACCATCCACGATTTTGGCGGCTTCCCGCAAGAGCTGTACGAGATTCGCTATCCCGCTCCCGGCAGTCCAGAGCTTGCCCGACGGGTGAAGGATCTCCTTTCTCCACTTGAGGTGCCCCTTGACGAAAGCTGGGGGATCGATCACGGTACCTGGTCGGTGCTGACCCACGTTTTCCCCCATGCCGATATCCCCGTCGTGCAACTTGCCATCGACGAGAGGCAGCCTCCCTTGTTCCACTATGAACTGGGGAAGCGGCTCGCGCCGCTGCGGGAGGAGGGGGTTCTGGTCGTCGGCAGCGGCAATCTCGTACATAATCTGCACTCCTACGCCTGGGGAAGGGATGGGGTTCATGCCTACGACTGGGCCGTGCGTTTCGAGCAGCGGGCTCGGGAGCTGCTCCTCGCCGGGGACGACGCTCCGCTTGTGGCATACGAAGGGCTCGGCCGTGATGCCATGCTCTCGGTTCCGACCCCTGACCACTATCTCCCGTTGCTCTATGTCCTTGGGCTTCGCAGGAAAGATGACCCGATCAGTTTTCCGGTGGAGGGGGTGGATGGGGGCTCGGTCTCCATGCTTGCCGTCCGGATAGGCTGACCAACTGCACGATAACGCTGTGTAGAAAGGAGTTTCCCCCATGCCCCCACGCCGTATCAAAAAACTGTTCAAGAGCCGCCCCACCATCGAGGGGGCCGGTGTCCATCTCAAGCGGGCCTTCGGCTATTCCCAGGTCCCCCAGTTCGACCCGTTCCTGATGCTGGACGATTTCCATTCCGATAACCCCGCCGATTATCTGGCCGGCTTCCCCTGGCACCCCCACCGGGGGATCGAGACGATCACCTACGTGCTGGAGGGGCTCGTGGAGCATGGGGACAGCATGGGGAACAAGGGGGCGATCGGTGCCGGCGACGTGCAGTGGATGACCGCCGGCAGCGGCATCATCCATCAGGAGATGCCCAAGGAGAGCCCCACCGGTACCATGTGGGGATTCCAGTTCTGGGCCAATCTGCCGGCTGCCCAGAAGATGATGCCTCCCCGCTACCGGGACGTGAAGGCGGCCGATATCCCCGCAGTCGCGCTGGACGGCGGCGTAGCGGTGAAGGTCATTGCCGGAACGGTCGGGGGTGTGCAGGGTCCGGTGAAGGACATCGTGATCGAGCCGGAGATGCTGGACATCAGTGTCCCGGCCGGGACCGTATTCCGGCATCCGCTGCCGGCGGGGCACACCGCCTTTGCCTACATCCTGGCGGGGGAGGGGTATTTCGACGACCGCCGCGATGCCTATGCCTACGAGGTGGTGGGGCATGGCTGGCTGGATACGGAGCGCCGCTGCATTTGCGGGCCGGAAACGGTGGCGCTGTTCGAACACGAGGGGGACGCCGTGCAGGTCACCACTACCGACAAGCCGGTACGCTTCATCCTGGTTGCCGGCAAGCCGCTGGGTGAGCCCGTCGCCTGGTACGGCCCCATCGTCATGAACACCCAGGAAGAGTTGCGGGTTGCCTTTGAGGAGTACGAGAAGGGGACCTTCATCAAGTAAGAACCGGGAAGGTAAAGCCAGGCGATAAACTGGGGAGGAGCTCAATGGGAGGAACGATCTGGAAAGGATCCATCAACTTCGGGGATACGGACGTGCCCGTGAAGCTGCATGCCGCGGTCAAGGAGGAGCGGATCCAGTTTCACCTGCTTCATCGGCGTGATCAGGTGAAACTGCACCAGCAGATGATCTGTGCGTATGAAAAAATACCCGTGCCAACGGAGGCACAGATCAAGGGGGTTGAAGTGGAGGAGGGGAAATACATCATCGTCGATGCGACGGAACTCGATCAAACCACTCCGGAAAGCAGTCGGATGATAGATGTCCACGAATTCGTCAAGACCGACCAGATTGATCCCCTCTTCCACGAGCGCGTCTATTACCTGGAGCCGGATATCTACTCAGCAGGATATAACGAGCTTGTCGAGGTGCTAACGGAGATGGACGTGGAAGGCATCTGCACCTGGACCATGCGAAAACGTTCCTATCTCGGGGCGTTGCAGGCGAGGGGCAGGATTCTCCGCCTGACTACTCTGCGCTATGCCGACGAAGTGATTCCGGTGAAATCTCTCGGGCTGGAGGAAATCCCCCTGTCTGAAAAGGAACTGAAAATAGGGAGCGATTTGATTGCCCAGTTGACCGGTCCTTTTCAGCCGCAGAAATTCGAAAACGAACATCAGAAAAAGCTGCAGGCGTTGATCGATAAAAAAGCCCGGGGAGAAAAAATTGCAGTCCTGCGTCCCAGGCGCTTGAAACCGACCACGGCGGACGAGCTGCTCCAGGCCCTTGAGGCGAGCCTGAAGAGAGTCGCTTAAAAACAGGCGCGAGGCGCTAGGTATCAGGCTCTGGGAACTTGAACCATTGCCTGGAGCCCAGTGCCCAGCGCCTGCTCTGGGAGGAATGAAATGGCGGTACAGGGGATATGGAGCGGGACGATCAGTTTCAGCCTGGTGGCGATACCGGTTCAGCTGGTGAAAGCGGTCAACCCCGGCCGGGTCTCGTTTCGCCTGCTCCATGACAAGGACTACTCTCCCCTCGCGCGAAGGATGTTCTGCCCGAAACAGGAAAAGATGGTCCCCCCGGAGGAGATCGTCAGGGGATACGAAATCGCACCCGACAGATACCTCCCCATAACCGACGAGGAACTGGAATCCGTGTCACCCGAACGGAGCCGCACCATCGAGATCGTCGAGTTCATCGATATGAATGAAGTGGACCCGGTCTATTACGATCACCCGTATTATCTCGTTCCCTTGAAAGGGGGCGAAAAACCCTACCGGCTGCTGGTCGAGATCATGCGCAGAACCAACAGGGCCGGGCTCGCAAAATTCGTGCTGGCCGAGCGCGAGTATCTCGTGGCGGTCAAGAGCAGAGAGGGAGCTCTCGCCCTGACCACCCTCCATTACCATGATGAAATACTCTCCGATGAAGATATTTCTCCGAAAGAAGGCAAGGTCGAAGCCCTGGAAATGGGCCGTATGAAAAAAAGCATCAAGACCATGATGGCGGACTTCAATCCGGGAAAATATGCGGACGAGCGCCGGGAAAAGGTCATGGCTATCCTGAAGAGAAAGGCCAAGGAAAAGGGGGCCGTGGAAGCTCCGGCAGGAGAGAACGTAGAGGGAGAAGGTCCTCCCGATCTGATCGCCGCGCTGGAGGATATCATGCGCGATGTGAAGAAGAACCGGTGAGCCAAAAAATCGTTGAGATCGCCGGGAGAAGGCTTTCCCTGTCTAACCTGGAAAAGGACCTCTATCCCTCCCATGGTTTCACGAAGGCGCACGTCCTGGAATACTACCACCGGATTGCGCCGTGTATCCTACCCCACCTGAAAGACCGGGCATTGACCCTGAAGCGCTATCCCGAAGGGGTGGAAAAGGATTTCTTTTTCGAGAAGCGCTGCCCTCCCCATCCGGCCTGGGTGGAAACGGCCGAAATCAACCGGGATGATGGGGAGCGGATGACTGCCTGTCTGGTCAACAATCTAGAGACCCTGATGTGGGTGGAGAACCTTGCGTCCCTTGAACTCCATGTCCCTCTGGCACGGGCAGATTCCCCCGAAACGCCCGATTCCATGGTCTTCGACCTGGACCCAGGCGAGCAGGCCGACATCCTGGATTGTGCCCGGGTGGCATTTATCCTTCGGGACCTGCTCTCCCGACTGCGGCTTGCAAGCTACGTAAAAACCTCGGGCCAGAAGGGGCTCCATGTTTATGTCCCCTTGAACTGCGCGAAAACGACCTTCGCGGATACCAAGACCTTTTCAAGAGCCATGGCAGTTGTCATGCAGAAGAATTATCCGGACCTGGTGACCGAAAAAATGGCGAAGGAGCACCGGAAAGCAAGGGTGTTTATCAACTGGTCCCAGAACGACTCGTCAAAGACGATGGCCTGCGTGTATTCCCTGCGGGCCCGGGAGAAACCGATGGTTTCGTTTCCCCTCGAATGGAAGGACCTGGAGCGTCTGGCCGGGGAGGGTGATCCGGAAAGGCTGCAGGTCACCCATGGGGAAGCGGTGAGCAGGGTAGAAAAAATGGGGGACCTGTTTCGCGAGGTGCTGGTGAAAAAGCAGAGGCTTCCGCATCTATAACAACTTCGCAATCTTATGCCAGACAAACCGGAACTTGGACAGATCTTGTTCACGCAACGACGCGACGACGCAACGAAAGACTTTAATATGTTTTACGTCGCGTCGTTGCGCCGTCGCATGAGTGATGTCTTTAGGTTTTCGCCAGGACACAGAGGTGGCTAGAAGTTCCTGTGGTTACAAGGGATGGATTTCCACGATGGGATTGAAGGACTACGCATCAAAACGAAAATTCGAGAAAACCCCCGAACCGAAACCGGCCGTTCTTCAGGGGGGGCACCGTCTCGTGTTCGTCGTGCATAAACATGCGGCCCGGGCTCTTCATTACGATCTCAGGCTGGAACTGGAAGGGGTTCTCAAGAGCTGGGCCGTCCCGAAAGGTCCTGCACTGGACCCTTCCCAGAAAAGGCTGGCAATCATGGTTGAAGACCACCCGCTTGATTACAAGAACTTCGAAGGCGTCATCCCGGCGGGGAATTACGGCGCGGGAAGCGTTATCATCTGGGACCGGGGCTTTTATCGTCATCCCTCAACTGCAGATGAAAGCGAAAGCGAAAAACTTCTTCTGGAGGGATTAAGAAAAGGGGACTTGAAGTTCGTTCTCGAAGGGGAAAAGCTCCAGGGTGAATTCGCCCTGGTCAAAACGGGGAAGGACGGGAAGTCGTGGCTGCTGTTGAAGAAAAAAGATCGGTATGCACGCACAGGGGATATTCTCAAGGAGAACCGTTCGATCGAGTCCCATAAAACGTTGGAGGAGATGCTCGAAGCCGGCGTGCAGAAGTCGTTCCGGCAACAAAAAATAAACCAGATCCGGCACCACGAAGCACTGGAAAGTGAAGTCCTGCGGGATGCGCCGGTAACACCCATGCCGCACCGCATAAAACCGATGCTGGCGACCCTGGCCAGAGAACCGTTCGACCATCCGGACTGGATCTTTGAAATGAAATGGGATGGCTATCGGGCCGTTGCCGAGATCCGGGACGGAGATGCCGCTCTTTTTTCCCGAAACCTGATCTCGTTGAACCAGAAGTTTTCCCCCATCGTGGAGTCGCTGCGCAAGTTCAGATTCGAGGCCGTTCTGGACGGCGAAATCGTTGTCGTGGACGATCGGGGATATCCTGATTTCCAGCTGTTGCAAAATTACCAGAAATCCGGGAACGGTCACCTGCTCTACTACGTCTTCGATCTCCTGTATTTTCAGGGGCATGACCTGACGAACCTCCCCCTGATCGGAAGAAAGGAACTCCTGAAAAAGATTCTCCCGTCTTCACCGAATATACGATTCAGCGATCACCACGGGAAAGAGGGGGTCCTGTTTTTCCATGTCGTAAGAGAGAAGGGGCTCGAGGGGATAATTGCCAAGCATTCCCAAAGCGTGTACCAGATGGGGAGAAGGAGCCGGCAGTGGCTGAAGGTGAAGACAAAGCTCACCCAGGAGGGGGTGATTGCAGGGTTCACGGAACCGAGAGGGGGGAGAAAATATTTCGGCACCCTTGTCCTGGGGGTGTTCGAAGGGGACGAGTTGATCTACATCGGTCATGCGGGGGGCGGATTCGGGGGGAAGGAGTTGCAGGACATCCGCGCAAGGCTGGATCTCCTGACCCAACAGGAATGCCCATTCCGCGTGCAGCCGGAGACCAATGCACCGGTTACCTGGGTAAAGCCGGAACTCGTCTGCGAGGTCGCCCTGTCCGGCTGGACCGAAGACGCCGTCATGAGGCATCCGGTCTTCCTGCGGCTGCGGGAGGATAAATCCGCCCGTGAAGTGGCGCGCGAAAGCGGCAGTGAAGGAGCACAGGCATGAACATCCATGTGGGGACGAGTGGGTATGGGTACAAGGAATGGAAAGGGCGGTTCTATCCTGAAAAAATCTCGCCCAAGGAAATGCTGCACTTCTACGGGGAGCGCTTCGATGCGGTGGAGATCAATTATACGTTTTATCACATGCCCACGGTGGCGGGGCTCGCGTCCTGGGCGGAACAGGTCCCTGAAGATTTTTCCTTCGCACTCAAGGCCCCCCAGGTCATAACTCATCTGAAGCTGTTGAAAAATGTCGGCGAGGAGACCAAATACTTCTTCAAGACGCTGTCGGTCCTGGAGAAGAAGCTGGGACCGGCCCTGTTCCAGTTTCCCGGGAGTTTTCGCGCGAACCGCCCTGCGCTGGAGGAATTTCTCACCCTGATCCCCGGCAACATGTCCTGCGCGTTCGAGTTCCGGAGCAAGACCTGGTTCAAAGACGACATCCTTGACCTACTCCGGGAACGGGGCTGCAACCTGTGCACCGCGGATACCGACGAAAAACCGGCAACGGAGATCATCAGCACGGCGCCCTGGGGGTACCTGCGCTTGCGCCGTTCCGATTATACGGATGCCGACCTGTCCCACTGGCTGGAACGAATACTTGCCCAACAATGGGAGAGGGCTTTCGTATTTTTCAAGCACGAAGACGAGGCCAAGGGGCCCGAAATTGCGGCACGTTTCCGGGCGCTCGCCGCTTCAAGGATAGGGAACCCGAGAAATGAAGGATACTTGAATGAAAAAGGGGCGCCCAAAACTCACCACAAGAAGGAGGTCTCATCATGAAAAAACAGATAACGGCAATAAGCTTGATTCTGACGGTTATGGCGAGCGGTTATGCCCTCGCAGTCGGGCCAGGCAAGACGCTGGAGTTCAAGGGAAGCCCGATGGGTACGGTACTGTTCGACGGGACAGCGCACAAGAACGCCGGATTGACCTGTTCCGACTGCCACAATCCGGAAGTTTTCCCCAAGATGAAACAGGGGACCGTAAAAATAACCATGAACGACCTGTATGCCGGCAAGTATTGCGGGAGATGCCATGATGGGAAGAAAGCCTTCATGATCAAAGATAACTGTACGCGCTGTCACCACAAGCCTGCGGGCACATAAAGAATCAGTGCGCAAAGTTTTTGGTGATTTCCGTCACTGCTGCTAAGATGGCATCCATGAAAAAGCAACCAGCTCCTGCTCTCTGCGACAAGGAACCATCCCGGGTCCCCCACGAAAACACCCCGTTGAATGAGGCCCGCCCCTTTCCCGACATCGGGATGAAGGGGCGGGTCCCGCGTATCCTTCTTGCCGAGGACGATCCGGCGATCCGCGATGTTCTCGGGCTGATGCTGACGTGGATGAACTACGATCTCGATTTTGCCGAGGATGGCCTGAAGGCGGTCGAATTGTGGGAGAAGGGGGGGTATGATCTCGTGCTGATGGATGTCCAGATGCCGCGGCTCGACGGCTTTGCGGCGACCCGCGCCATCCGGAAGAAGGAGGGGGAGCGCGGCGGCCACACCCCCATTGTCGCCATGACCGCCCACGCCCGCAAGGAGGACGAGGAGAGGTGTCTTGCCGCCGGCATGGATTGCCATATCTCCAAGCCGATTGACTTCGAGAAGAGCTTGCAGGTGATCGGGAATATCTTTGCACAGATGTCCGGCGGCATGGCGACCTTCACCTCTCTGCCCTCCGAAGGAACTTAGGGGGTCATGCCCCCAACAGTTATAATTTGAAGAATGTAGACCTGCCCACCTTTATCTGCTCTCCGGTTTTTCCTGCATGAACTCCCCATACTTTTCGTAACTGTTTCCGAGCATGTACCCCAGGTCGCGGTAGGCCTTGTACTGCTCCGGGCTATAGAAGAGGTCGAAGGTCGGATCGTGGGGGAATAGAGGATCCTTCTCCTGGTACTTTATGATGCTGAACGGGTACCCCTGATCGCCCACCTTCACGAGTTGACGGTCCAGGGAGAGCTTGATGTAGATCAGTTCTATAGGGGCATCGTCGCCGTTTTCGTCAACCATGCCGGATATCTTCCCCCTGATGACCGCTTGGGACAACGGCGTGTTGTACACGTCGATAACCTTATCCGGTTTGTCAAAGCTGAGCTTGAGGCCGAGTTCTTTTTCGAGCTGCACCCCGAGCCGGTGAGCAGCCTCGAACACACTTTTCTGGTCCTGTTCCGCATCGACGGCGATGATCTTCTTTGTCCCGCGCCGCACCAGCGAGAAGACCCCAAGGTTATCCGAATGGCCGCCGTCGCTCAGACGTATGCCGCTTGTCCTATCTCCCTGGATCAAATCAGCGACGAAGTAAAGCGGAAACGGCGTAAGCCAATGCAGGAACCTGACAACCGGGTTTGTATTGGGATTTGAAATCCTGTACCCAAGATCCAGATTGAATATGTTCATCGCCGTCGAGGTAGCCTTTGACTCGCCGATTCCGACACCGGCAAGGTCGATCGCTTCCTGCTGGCCGTCCACCGCAGCGCCTGATATCGAGATGGCGCGGGAGAAACTGACCTCCTTTTCGCACTCCTCGGCCTCCCGGTAACCAAAAAGGTCTGATCCGCAGAGCCAGGGGGTGAATTCGAAGATTGCTTTGTGCATCTGCCTGTATTTGCCGTCGCCGAAGACATCATACCCCCTGTCGTACCCACCCGTGGAGTTGATGATGAAGTATGGCATCGGATATTTCTTGTTCGGGTTCGACACGTAGTCGCGCAACTGGGAGAACTTTACCTGCCGGGCAACCGCCTTGCGCTGAAACAGCACCTTTTCGTTGTTGGCGAACTTCTCAAGGTCGTAGCTGAGCGGAACATACCCGTAGGTCCGTTCGATTCCGTTCTGATAGTACCAGCGGGAAGGATTCAGGTTCATGTTCATGTCGAACAGACCGTTGAATATCCAATGAAACGGCAGCGAGAGGGAGTAGACGCTCCCCTTGTACGCCACCTCGCCGTATCCAAGGAGTTTTCCCCATGTCCCCTGTTCCTTGAGACTGGTAAGAATGTCGGATCTCTCTTCCAGGCTTATCTGGAACCGGTATTCATCCAGAATCTTAGGATCGTTGAGATTATGTTCCTTGGACGCGAACAGGCCCTTTCGGTCAAAGGTTTTTCTTTGGGCTAGTAATCGGGCCATTTCATCTGACGTTATTTCGTCGTTCAGAGGGCAATAATCCTCGTTGTTGGCGGTGTTCAGGTAGCAGTTTTGCGAAAAATACCAGTACATTGCGTAGGAGCCGCCCGACACGGAGGAAATTACATCGAGCCTGTCCATGACTCCCTTTTCATCAAGGGCCTTCAGGACACCCATGGTAAAGGAGGCCGACCGTGGCCCGCCACCGGAAAGGGCCAACCCTATCCTCGGTTCTGCGCCTTTTGTCCCGACGTCATGGGGGTATTTTCTGGCAAGATAACTGCGCTCTTCCTTATATTTCCTCCCGAGAATTTCCTGGTTTTTCCGATACAGATCACTACGCGCTTCTTTGCTGGATCTACAGGCAGAAGAGCAGTTCCCGAAGATTCCGGATATATTCCCTTCTCTCTCGTGGTGTACCGTTGCGCAGCCGCTTGCCAGGCAAAACAGTATCGCCATGGCCGCCGCTTGGCTGATTATCCTCATCTCCGCTCCTTTTACTCAGATGTTCCCGATATCCAATCCCTGCTACCCGGATATTTCCGGGGTGTTGTTCCGATGCTTCCCGTCATATCTCCCGGAACGAAAAGCTCCACTCCATCTTGTCGTACGGTTTCCCGTCCAGCTCGGCATAGGGGTAGATGAAGTAGTTGAGTCTGTCTTCCTGCTGGGGTGGTTTGAGCAGGATATCGCGTCCCCGGGTGAACTCGACCCGATTTTCGCAGAGGTTGCCGAAGTAATACTCCTTCCTTGTCTTGTCCTTGCTCGCCTCCGAGGCATCCGCAGGGACCCAGCCTTTCCCTTCCAGGTAAAACTCGGCCCAGCAGTGGTACCCCCCGATACGCCCCTCTCTTGTCCCTTCGGGGAGGGGGAAGCCGATGATGAACCGGGCGGGGATGCCGCTTGCCCGGCAAAGACCTATGAACAGGGAATGAAAGTCGGTGCAGTTGCCCCGTTTCAAGTCACAGACGTAATCGATATCACCCCTTCCCCAGCCGGTTCCGCTCTTGTCATAGGAAAGGTTGTCCACGGTATAGTCGTAGATGGCCCGGGCTTTTGCCAGGGGAGTGGCTCTCCCCGCGGTCACCTCTGCCGCCAGTTTTCGGATTCTCTCGTTCAGGGGGACCAGGCGGTCCGGCATCAGGAAACGGGCCAGCTCTTCCCTTGGCACAGAACCAGTCGTGCCGCTCCCGGTCAGGTCCCCTTGGGTCTCGCGACGGGTCACGTCATACAACAGTTCGATTTCCACTTCTTTTGCAGGGGCCTTGACGCTCCCGAACAGCAGGGAATTGCCGTATTCGTCCTCCTTCTCCGGGGTCAGCGGAACAGGCGAGCTTACCTTGGCGAGCCGCACCGTCTGCTCCCCATTGTTCGGGGCGACGGGAATCCATAGCCTCAACGCGCCGGCCGGAACATCGCCCAGCCTGACCTTGTACGAGAAGAAAAAATGCCGCTTCGTCGGTTCTGCCGCCGCTGCCCCGTGCGCCAGGGCGTTCAAGACCGTCAGCGAAATGATCAGCAAAAAGACATATCGGTGCCCGCGCATACCCACTCCTGTCAGTGAAAAAAAGCCCCCGGTTGCGGGGGCTTTGTGAGCCGGGAGCCATCTCTGCTCCGGTTACTTGATTTCCTTTAGTTCGGTCCCTTCATAGGTGTAGCGGGGTTCGCCGTTCACCTTGTGGATCTTGGTGTCGGTCACCTCCAGCTTGTCTCCCTTGAGAACCATCCAGAAGTCTATGTCGAGAACATCTTTCCCTTCGGTGGATTTGAAATCGCTGCAGGTGAAGTAGGTCATTTTCCCGTCCTTCTCGAACATCCGGACCGGATCGTGAATCTTGTCGAGCTTCAATTTCCACTCTTTGTTGAGCTTATCGTCATGGATCATGAAGATGCCGCCGGTCGCCTTGGACTGGGCTTTTACGTGCTCCTTGATCGATTTCTTGATAAATTTGGCGGTGACCGGCTTGCTCGGATGTTCCCCCGTGGTCTTTTCAACCGCTTTCCCCGGATGTTCCGCGTTCGGTTTGTCCACCTCCGTTCCCGGGTGCTCGGCGGCAGTGCAGACCCCTGCTGCCAGAACCGCTGCTATCGATGCTGCCGCAACATGCAATCGCAAAGTCTTCATGATGCAACCCCCTTTTCCAAGAATATAGGTACTTTCCAATCTTAAAGGGGAAAAGCCGGCTGTCAAGACAACGCCATACCCAGGGATCGGGTAACGGGTCTTCCCTTTAATTTTGATTGACGACATCTCAATTCTTTGATAAGAGAATCATTGTATTCTTATTATTGGAAAAATCACAGCAGCCGATAGACGAAAATACTAAACTATCCGCGAGGATAGGACGGAAAGCCTAAAGGGTCTCCAGGAGACAGCCGGGTTGCCGAAATATCATACGATATTCGGCAACCCGGCTTTTTTTATTGGGGAAAGGTGAAGGGGAGCGATGACCCCGTAACGGTGCTTAACCGATGGGGGGTGGTCTTAGTGCGAGTTTCTTTGCCCATAGCGGGGGAATGGCAATGCACTTTTATGAATACAGGGGATTTACTATTTGTCCAGTGCCTGCATTATCTCTAGCGGATGATGTCTGGACGGTCAATCTATCGATCAGGCACGGGGCACGGGTAAAATCTTTTGAAACAACCTATTCCTTTGGCACCAAGGGTGAAGCCGTCTTCCATTGTATCAATTTAGGGAAAAAGATTATTGACGGTGACGTCGATGGCTTTACGGTAGACGATATTCTCTGAGTATAGCGAAGATCATAAATTTACCGGGTTCAGGACCGTTTTATGGCGAGAAGAGACACCCTTCCGAAAAGCGATCAACGGCGCATAGTCTTCATTGGTCTCGGCTTTGTGGCCCTATCCTATCTTCTCGACGGTATCATCGATGCGTCAGTGAATGGAGAGACCGTATACCGGCAGATATTTTTACCCGGTTCCCGAGAAATCGCCGTACGTTTGGCCTTCTTGAGCGTACTGTTCCTCTTTGTCGCGTACGTATTGAATCTTTTGCTCAAGCGTAGACGCCTGGAAGAGGCGCTCGAGAAGTATCAGGCCGGCATGGATGCCTCCATTGACGGTATTGCCATTCTCAACACTAACCGTGAATGCGTCTACGTGAACAGTTCTCACGCCAAGCTTCACGGGTATGCTTCTCACACGGAACTCATGGGCAAATCGTGGAGTTTTTTTTATGGTGACGATGAAATACGGAGATTCGAAGAAGAAATTTTCCCCGTGATTTTCAAGAAGGGCGAATGGCGCGGTGAGGCAGTTGGCAGGAAACGGCACGGAAGCGTATTCCCCCAGGAAATCTCGCTCTCGAAAATGGACGGCAAAGGTATAGTCTGTATCGTCAGGGACATCACCAACCATAAGGATTTTGAGGAAGAGCTGGAGCGCAAGGCGCGGGAGCTGTCGGTCACCAACCGGGAACTGGAGTCTTTCAGTTATTCGCTTACCCATGACATGCGCAACTACCTTACACGCAGCTCCTCGGCTGCCCAGATCCTCCGGGAAAGTTATCATGCAACGCTGGATGAAAGTGGCCGTTATCTTGTCAAAATAATCGATGAAGCGAATCAGGATATGGAGGAACTGGTCAACGACATGCTGGTTCTGTCACGGTTAATCCAGCGTGAAATCCGGCGGGAGATGGTAGACCTCAGCGAGATGGTTCGTAGCATCGCAGCTGACCTGCTGCTGACCGAACCTGAGAGGGTTGTGGATTTCGTCATTGCGCCCGAACTGGTTGCCGAATGTGACTCGCATTTGTTGAAGATCGCCATCGAGAACCTGCTCGGCAATGCGTTGAAATACACCCGCAAGGTTCCCGATACTCGGGTAGAGTTCGGGGTGGTCGAGCATAATGGCAAGAAAGCGTTCTTTATCCGCGACAACGGGATGGGTTTTGAGATGAAGGACGCTGACCAGCTGTTCAAGCCCTTTCAACGGCTCCAGAATGCCAAGGAGTTTCCCGGGACCGGCATTGGCCTCGCCACGGTGCAGCGCATTATCCAGCGCCACGGCGGGGAGACGTGGGGAGAGGGAGAGCCGGGTCGGGGAGCGACTTTCTACTTCACCTTGCAGGTATAGTGATTTTGATGTTGATACTCATTTGTAATTACATTGTTATGTGGGGGCGGTCGCAGTATAATGTAACCAGGTATACAGGGAAGGGAAGCGAGTTCCCTGTGGAAAGGAGGAACTAGTCATGACAAGCAAAAATCTTCACGGCATGTTGACCCCGGACAATAGTGCCCTGGCTCTGATAGACTACCAGCCGGCGATGTTCTCGGGCGTCAACTCTCACGATAGGACCACAATAGTGCAGAACGTCCAGATAATCGCCAAGGCGGCCCGACTCTTCAAGGTGCCGGCAATCCTCTCGACCGTTGCCGCCGATAGCTTCAGCGGCGCGATGATATCCGAGGTCACCGGCATCTTCCCCGGCAGGGCTCCCATCGACCGGACTTCCATTAATGCCTGGCTCGACCGGAATTTCAGGGGGGCGATCGAAAAGACCGGTAAGAAGAAAATCGTCGTGGCGGGGCTCTGGACCGAAGCCTGCGTGCTCTTCCCGACGCTCGACCTTCTCGCGGCAGGCTATGAGGTCTACGTCCCCACCGACGCCTGCGGCGACATCAGCGTGGAAGCCCACGAAAGGGCAGTAGCGCGGCTTGTTCAGGCAGGAGCGGTGCCGATCACATCGCTGCAGTTTCTCTTCGAACTCCAGCAGGATTGGGGACGGAGCGCGACCTACGAAGGGTGCATGGATATACTCAAGGCGCACTCGCCGTACGGCATCGAAGTCCGGTTCGTGAAGGAGTTTCTCGGCGGGCATGGCGAAGGTGCCAAACGGGCTGCGTAGGAGGGGACCATCAACTCAGTGAACAATTGCAGAAGCTGTTGATGGTGAGTCGTGTGAAGCGGGAATTTCGCACGACTTATTTTGTCACATGACGGGAACTCAAGGGGGCAGGCCCACATGTTCAGACCAGAAGAACGTGGACCTGACCCCTTTCGATTGTGCGCCGGCTAGCGTATCTCCTCGTAAACCTTCACCCCTTCCGCAAATCTGTCGATCTCTTTCTCCATGTCTTTTTGCTCGACATTGCCGTCTTTCAGATGCACCACGTCGTACAGCACATTGGCGGAATCCAGCTTTTTCAGGTCGATCCCCCTGGTGTAAGGCATGGCTATGGTCGTCATTTTGTCTTGAAAGAACGAGACCTTGTTGTACGGCATCCTGGCATTCACCAGATTTTCCCAGTCGCCTCTGTAGGCATCGCTCAGCTCTTCGGGAGGCCGTCTGTTCCTGTTGACGAGAAAGCAGGTATTGGTACTCTTGTCGTCGCCCGGGCAGACACTGATGACATCCCAGACGGTTTTCCCCTTCTCGGGAAAGAACCCCAGGTTCAGCTTCAGATCGCTCCTCTCCGTGATATGCATGACATCCGGCGTGTAAGAAAGAGAGACCCTCTTGGACGTGTAGCGAAAGAATTTATCATAGGCGAAGTCGATGTCGATGGTGGAAAAAAGTTCGGGAAGATACTCCTTGGCAGCCAGGAACTCACGCCACTGTTTGAGGTTCCCGTAATAGGAGACGTAGACGAAATCGGCGAGTACCTTCAGATCGAGGGTGTGTCCATCTTCCACAAGTCCGGACTGTCCGCGCCGCATCATGCTGATGCAGCCACCGGGGACGGGAAGGGAAAAGGCGACAATCCTCTCGTCGCTGTATTCCAGCGGCCAGCTTCTCACCAGCCACTTCCTCCCATAGGAGTCGCGATGGGTGTATTCCGTATCAGCCTTCCCGAGGGAGGTTACCTTGACCTTCTCCGGGCCGATCTGTCTCGTTACACTGACCCCCTTGAGGACGAGGTCCATGAAGGCCTTTGAGTCCTTATAGAGGGACTCCAGGGGGAGGTCATCCGGTTTTTTGAGGCTCATGTAGAAGGAGTTCCCCAGCGTGCCGTAGACGAGATACCCGTTTGTGCCAAGTTCGGAGCGGGAGGTCTCCTTTGGTGAATAAAGGCCCCAATTGCCGTCATCCCCTTGGACGATCAGGTTGGGAAAGTGGGCGGTGAGGTTCTTCTGGAACAGGATGGCCGACCCCTTGCCGTTGGGGAATATGGTGTCCCGGTTTTCGGCGAGGAGGGACTGTAGGAGTTTGGCAGAAAAGGGGTTCACCGTGTCGATCAGCTGCCGGTTCAGCTCCTGGTAGCTCTTGGGGAGGGTTAATTCCGCCTTGAGGGTGTCCATCTTGGTCATATCCATGTTGTCGATGAAATACTTCAGCTTCTTATGGACGGTGGCCAGGTTTTCCTTTGCGTTGACAACCTCGGCGATGGGGAGAGCGATGTTGAGGTTTTCATTTGCAGACTTCCGCAGGACGACACCGACGACTTGCCCCTCCTTGTCCAGAAGGGGGCCGCCGCTGTTGCCCGGGGAGGCCGCGGCGGAAAAGCGCATCCATTTCCACTCTCCATCCTCATCTTCCGGCGTGTCGGAGGTATAGAGACCGTCGCGAATCACGATCCCCTCTCCGAGGGCATTCCCGACGGCATACACCGTTTCGTTCAGCTTCGGATGGGTGTTCACCTTCAGAAAGGAGGAAGCCTTTCCCTCTTTGAGTGAGAAGAGGACGAAGTCCTTTCTGTCCGAGTACTTGTATATCTTGTCAACGGCGTAGACGTTTCCTTCCTTGTCCCGCAGGAAATACTCCTTGAACAGGCTTTTTTGGCCGAGGCTCATCACATGGTCCGCCGACACGAACCGGTCGGGAGCGATGGCAAAGGCTGTGCCAATGGAGTAGTACTTGTCTTTCCTCTCGGCATAGGGAAGGAGGTCCAGGGGAAGGGGTTTCTCGTAGCTCAGGGAATCCTTGGCCGGTTTGGGGACGACCACTTCGAACGTTGCCTTGTTGACGAGTGCTACGATCTTTCCGTCCAGCACCTGCTCGGCCATCCCCATGGCCGGAAAGGTGGCGAGGGCTGCGGCCGTGAGGACAAAGGCCAGGGCTGACCGCCATGTAGTTCTGTTCACTGAAACCTCCTCTGATGTCGGCGGGCCACTGCAAGCCAACCGTAGATTATTTTCTCGAATGGAGGGCTTGGCCCACGTTTGAGCCGTTCTCGTGGACCAGATACGATAAAAGCCGCTCCATCAGCACCTACACTGACCAAGCGGCTCTATGAACCTGCAATTCGGTATCCCATCGCCCCTCCCGGGCACTCCGTAAATTATTACCAACGTACATACACCCGTAGAGGCTGTAGCGTCAAGGAGTTTAGCGCGGAGAGCGAACCCCCTTCCCATTATCTACCTGCTGTAGTATGCTCCCCCCGGTACAGACCGGGACGACACACCCACAGGAGCGACAATGAGCATCAGCAACGGGCAACTGGCCACCATCATCACCTCCATCATCGACGAAACAGGGCTCAAGCCCTTCCAGGTGCAGCAGACCGTGGCTTTGCTGCGCGAGGGCTCCACGGTCCCCTTCATCGCCCGCTACCGCAAGGAGCAGACCGGCGAGTTGGACGAGGTACAGATCCGCACCATCGAGGAGCGCTACGGATACTTCAGCGAGCTGGAGGAGCGAAAGGGCACGATCATCGCCACCATCGGGGAGCAGGGAAAGCTGACCCCTGAACTGCGCGCCCGGATCGAGGCGACCCGCCTGAAGACCGAACTGGAAGACCTGTATCTCCCCTACAAGCCCAAACGCCGCACCAAGGCCACCATCGCCCGCGAGCGGGGGCTGGAGCCCCTGGCTGACCTGATCGCCGCCCAGGAGCTTGCCAGCGGCACGCCGGAGGAGGCGGCCGCTCCCTTCGTGGCCCCGGAGCAGGATGTCCCCGACGCCGCGGCGGCCCTGGAGGGGGCCGGGCATATCCTGGCCGAGCGGCTGTCGGACGATGCGGACGCCCGCGCCATGGTCCGGCGACTCACCTGGGAGCAGGGGGTGTTCTCCTCCAGGGTGGCCGGCGACAAGCGCGACCAGGTGACCAAGTTCGAGATGTACTACGATTACCAGGAGCCGCTGAAGAGCGTCCCTTCCCACCGGATGCTGGCCATGCGCCGGGGGGAGAAGGAGGAGGTGCTGTTCCTCTCCCTCCTGGCGCCGGTGGAGGAGATCCTTGCCGGGCTGAAATGCCGCCTGGTGAAGAAGGAGAGTATCTTCAGGTCGTTGCTGGAGGGGGTGGCAGAGGACGCCTACAAGCGGCTGATCTCAGTCTCCATCGAGGGGGAGCTGCGGCTCCAGGCCAGGGACCTGGCCGACGAAGCCGCCATCGGGATCTTCGCCCAGAACCTGCGCAACCTGCTCCTGGCTCCGCCTGCGGGAGGAAAGCGGGTGCTGGGGATCGACCCCGGCCTGCGCACCGGCTCCAAGCTGGCGGCCGTGGACGCCACGGGGCGCTTCCTGGAGCATGTTACCATCTATCCCCATACGGGCGAGGCGCGTGTCCCCCAGGCGAAAAAGGAGTTCTTGGGGCTCCTGGACGCCCACGCCATCGAGATGGTCGCCATAGGCAACGGCACGGCCGGCCGCGAGATGGAGCTGTTCGCCAGGGAGACCCTGGCCGGGGCGGGTAAGAACGTGCCGGTGGTGATGGTGAGCGAGGCCGGGGCCAGCGTCTATTCGGCATCGGATATCGCCCGCGAGGAGTTTCCCGACCTGGACCTGACCGTGCGCGGGGCGATCTCCATCGCCCGCCGGTTGCAGGACCCGTTGGCCGAACTGGTCAAGCTCGATCCCAAGAGCATCGGCGTCGGCCAGTACCAGCACGACGTCAACCAGGCCATGCTGAAGAAGGCGCTGGACGACGTGGTGGAGTCGTGCGTCAACTACGTGGGGGTCGATCTCAACACCGCCTCGTGGGCGCTGCTGTCCTACGTCTCCGGCCTGGGGCAGTCCCTGGCCAAGTCCATCGTCGCCCACCGCAACGAGCAGGGCACCTTCCCCACCCGGAAGTCCCTGCTCAAGGTGCCGCGCTTCGGGGCCAAGGCGTTCGAGCAGGCGGCGGGTTTTCTCCGCATTCGCGGCGGCACGCACCCGCTGGACAACAGCGCCGTGCACCCCGAACGCTATGCCGTGGTGGAGGCCATGGCAGCCGACCTGGGGGTGACCCTGGAACAGCTGACCGGCGACCCTGCGCTGGCGGGGAAGATAGACCTCAAGCGCTACGTCACCGACCAGGTGGGGCTGCCGACCCTGCGCGACATCGTTGCCGAACTGAAGAAACCGGGGCGCGACCCGCGCAAACGGTTCGAGACCGCCTCATTCCGCGACGACATCCGCGAGATCGGCGACCTGATGGAAGGGATGATTCTCCAGGGGGTGGTGACCAACGTGACCGCGTTCGGGGCCTTCGTGGACATCGGGGTGCACCAGGACGGGCTGGTGCATGTGAGCCATCTGGCCAGCCGCTTCATCAAGGATCCCAACGATGCGGTGCGGGTGGGGGATGTGGTGAAGGTGAAGGTGCTTTCGGCCGATGTGCAGCGCAAGCGCATCGCCCTCTCCATCAAGGAGGCCGAGCCGGGTGGGGCGGCGCAGAAGGAACGTCGGTTGCCGCCGAAAGAGGCAGGAGAGAAGAAGGAGAAGGCGGCGGAATCGAAGGGGGGATTGGACCTGGGCGCCTTGGAGCGGGCGGGATTCAGGGTGAAGCGGAAGTGACCCTATGGTTTCCGGCAGACGAGCACGATCTTGTTGTGCGGCGGGAGCAGGGAGGAATGGACGCGGACGACGGAGAAGCCGATGGATTCCACGAGCTGCAGCAGCTGCCGGAGGGTGAACATCTGCTTGTGGCGAAAGGGGAGGGGGGAATAGAGGGATTCGAGAAAGAGGGGGTTAGCGCCGCCACTGGCGCGATAGGACCATTCGCCGACCCGGTAAAAAAGCGCGTCCCGGCGGGGGGTGTCGAGAAACAGCCAGCCTCCCGGCTTGATGACGTTATAGGCGCTGCGCAGGGTCTCGGCGGGAAAGTTGACATGCTCGAGAACGTCCCAGATGGTGACCACATCGAAAAAACCGGCGTAACCCTCCTGCCAGTGCCGGTCATCGATGGTCTCACCGTTCAGCTCGATGCCGAATTTCCGCTGGGCGAACTCCCGGAAGATCCCTTGCGGTTCGATGCCATGGACTGAAGCCCCCGCTTCGGCAAGGAGATGGGCAAACAGTCCGGCGCCTGCGCCGATGTCGAGGCAATGCGACCCCGACAGCGAAAGATGGCGTTTGACGAGGTGCAGGTTTTTCCGGAGCTGTTTTCCGTTGGCCGGGAGCATTCCTTCGATATAGTCCCACGCCTTCTGGTCGAGTGCCGACCTGGTGTCGCCCGGGGTCTCGGACGGCATGCTGTCCAGGTGGTCGATGAAGTGAAAGCCGCACGCGGCGCACGCATACACCGTCGTTTTCTTCAGTTTGTACGTCGGCCTGGCGGCGTTTGTTGCACACAATTTGCAACGGCTGAAATCGTACACCTGTTGTGTTCTCCCGGGACTATTACCCTATATTCGGCAGTTGAACACTGTCTGCACTCGTACTAGTCCAACGGCAATAACACATCCTAAAACGAAAAGGCCCATTCCCGCAACGACAAACGCCGGCAAGCAGCTCTACTTTGTCCTGGATTTTGTCGCGCAGACGGGTAGAGTAGAGTAAGAACTTATCCGCACATAAGCTTTCCATCCTTGCATTCCGTCTTCACGGCATCTTTGCCCGGCTTTCAATCGCAAAATCCTCGACGTAGACCCGGCTACGCCCGTGGTTTTGCTCAATCAAGCCGGTCAAATCTGCCATAAATCCGGACGCAATCCCTGATAAAGTTATGTACGGACAAGTTCTAAGTTGGCCCTGCCGGAAATTGTACGGGAATGCCACAGGAGGTTTTTATGCATGTCGTCGTTATCCATGGCTGGAAGGAAGAAACGCCTGAACTTGTCCAAATGCTTGCCGCTGCGCTCGGCGTCATGGTTTTCGAAGCACGGCAGCGGATGATTGGAGGCGGGCCGTCGGTGGTGGCAAGTTTCGCCGACCCGCAGCATGCCATGGCACTGGCAGACAAACTGCGTCAGGGGGGAATCGCGGCGCTGGTCCTTGATGCCACGGCAGTGCGTAGCAGGACCGGTTTTTTCATTGTGCGCCGGTTTGTGCCGGGAACGTATGCACTGCACATCGAAAAGAGCGACGGGATCGCCGCCGAAATTCCCTATGAAGACATGGAGCTGCTCCTGCCGTGCACGAGCGTCACCAGCCATACCGAGACAACTACCGTTGTCGAACGCAAGTTCAGTATCGGGAAAACCGTTCTCTCCGGCGGGATTCCGATGAAGACTAAAGTAGAGCGCCAGGAAGAAGTGACCAGCGAAGAGACAAGGAAGGTCCTCTACCTCTATGCGGACAACCGGCCGCCCATACTCTTCGGTCAGGACAATCTGACTTACGACGGATTCGGTTCAGCCATGAAGTTGTCACGGGAGCTGAACTTTGCCTATCTGATCAGCGAGCTGCGCCGGCTCAGCCCCGGTGCCATGTATGACGATCGCCTGCTCAACCGTGCTGGACAGGTACGTACACTCGGCCCTGTGCAGAACATGGGGACAAACCTCGACCTCGCAGCGGAAATTCTTGCCCGGACTCTGCGACACGGGCGCGGAAGCGGTTGATTACGGGGTGAGGGGGAGTTCTATTAAGTGACGGAGGAAGGGCTGGCGTGGTCGGAGAGGTTGTATTTGGGGAGTTGTTCAAGAAAAAGTAGTAGATGGAAATTATGTTAATACATGCCCCTATAGAAAAGTTCTTACAACTGAACCGTCCTCAGATTTTGTAGAACTCTCGGCATCTGATCCCATGTCTTGCCCTGCAGCTCCCTGCCGGCTTTCTTTTTACGAACTCCGCCCCACTGTTTGAAAAAGAATGGGACGTTCGCTCTCAGGCATTTCCCCCTTATCCCGACAACCCACTCCTCTTTCATTGTACGAGCTCCGGGACCGGACTCGCCCCCCACGATAACCCAGTCAATGTCTTGGAGATTGAGGTCAGGAGTTGGCCCAAGCAGCGGCTCCATGGAGAGGAACTTTACAGGAGCCCCAGTCGACCGCAGGTGATCGACACGGTACGTGTAGTCATTGTTCTCTACACTGACTCCCATCCAGATATTCTTTGCCCATGGCAGTTCCGAACTAAGTCCGGCCAGCCTTTCCGATCGCTTTGTCAGAATCTGGAAGGTGTGCCAATGCGCCCGTCGCATCACATCAAAGACCTTCTGTATGAATTCTGCCGGCACGTCATCCAGAAAAAGGTCGCTCATGGAGTTCACAAAGATGGTCTGTGGTTTCTTCCATGTAAGGGGAAGTTCAAGTGCATGAGGGTGCAAAGCCAACTCGAAGCCTGTGAGGTAATTCTTCTGTCCCATCGCCTGCAGGCGCTTCGCCATCCGTTCTGCGTAGCAATGTTTGCAGCCGGGGCTTATCTTGATGCAGCCAGTAACCGGATTCCACGTTGATCCAGTCCACTCTATTGCTGACTTCGACATATTATTTCCCTTCAAAACAGGTCTAGCTGCGGCGTGCTATATTTCTTCACCTCGCCCCAGAACTTGTGTCCCAGAGAATGTTTGCTGAAAAATGCCAGTCGATACAGAGGTAAATTCTTTTCGGTCGACCGGATTTCAACCGAGGCTTCTGCAGTTGTGTATTTATAGCCGATATCTGCCATGGAAGTACAGAACTGCTTGATAAAAAAGAGGCCGAAATTTTCTCCATTCATTTCCGCCGCTGGCCATTCATCCCGCCATTTCGGTCGGCCGGTAAACTCTTCGATTTGTTTGCTATTATACTTCATGTAATACGACACATTACGTCGCACATCCATTCCGGTCGGGATGAGCACCAGAAAATCCATGTATTTAGCCGAAAGTCGCTGCAGCGTATTGAATTTGAGATTGTCGCTCTTGTAAGGATCCACGAAGCAGAAACCGAGCACCTTGTATGAGGTGGAATGTTGGGGGATCAGGGAGAGTATTTCGTCAACGGAATCGTTGGCGTCGCCATGGACGAAATGGCTATCCAACGAAGGATAGTGGACCTTGACCCTTTTGGATAACGCATCGAGGTTCGTCGCATCCTTCTCACAGAAGATATATCTGTCAAAAGGGTCTTCGATACTTAGTGCAATAAGCGGTGAGCCATCGACAATTTTACCGGTATCCTTGATTTTCGCGCGTCCCGCCCCCGAAAACAAATCGATGTAAACCCGACACTGCCACTTATCCTTCATGGACGTCGCAAACATCTGGGCGTAGTTACGAACGAGGCGGTATTTTTCTTCACCCCATGAGCCTATTTCCGGTAGATAAAATTCCATGATCGCCCTCGTACGAGGATAGTTATTTGTTGAGGTTTCCAAGTAGCCAATTGCGCCCTTGCCTCATGCCGCCAATGACAGTTCTTTAGTTATCTTTCCGCCCCATCACTTTAGCGGCACAAATTCACTATCCTTATTCTTGTTCGACCTGCACAACAAATCCGGCACATCCGACTTGGCGGCAAATTCCTTGTCGCCTTTCGGGTGCATCGCAACGAGAGTGTATTTATCCGTTGCGACGTCATTGAAATGCACGTCTATATCCTGCGTTTTCCTGAAGTTCGCCTGTTCCAGACTGTCGGGATACACTTTGTGCTCGGCATAATAGGTGTCGACGCACGTCCTGGCGTTTTTCAGCTCGGAAAGCGCGGCTGCATTGAAACTCTTCGTCCTGTACGCGGCAAATTGCGGTATCGCAATGGCGGCTATTATCCCCAGAAGGGCTATTCCGATCAGTGGCACCAGTACGAGGGCAACATTGTTCACCCCCCCGGCACGGGCTATCTCGACAGCCCTGCCCATCTCCGAAGGCATCGAGTTTATCTCATTCAGTTTTTTCTTTGTGTAGATGTAGTAAATGTAGTTCCCCGTCAGACCGAAGGCGACCATGGAGAGCAGGCCGACATAGGGAATGAACGAGATGAAAAAGGCAAGGAGAGCCCACATGTACTGTTTTCTGTACACCAGCCACCAGAAGGGAACGAAGAAGGCCGGCCAGTGCCAGGTCACGGCAAAACCGTCATCCCCGCCCGAGGTGAAGTTCTCGAACTTTCGCAGATATTTGTCGGCATTCTTGCCGACGAAGGTTCTCATATCATCGTCGGTGGCAGCCGAAGCTGCCGCCCTGGCACTTCGTCCGGCCGATGGTCTCTCCGTGCGCGGCTGCCGGACGGTCCTCTCCGCCGCTGCCTGGCGTAAAGCCGTTCGGACATCCGCTGTGGAGCTGGCGGCTGGAGAGACCGGTTTCGGCTGCTCCCGGGGCTGCTCCGGTGCCGGTTCCCTTTTTACGAGAAACCGTTCCTTGCATTTGGGGCAGGCAGCGTAGAGACCCTGCTCCGGTAACTTTGCGTCATCGATGTGTCCTGCCAGCTTACAATTCGGACAGGTGAAATCCATGCCTTCTGCCTCCTCTATTCACCGTATTAACACCACATAAATCACACCCAAACCAGCCTTCCGGGATGCCAATCAGCTCCATCCCAGCGTGAAAGCCGCTTCAACGGCTTTCACGCTGATCAAGCGGCTCTATGCCCTGCATACCGGCCTCCCATAACCCCTCCCGGGCACTCCATAAAAGATTGCTCATGTACATACACCCACAGAGACGGCAGCGTCAAGGATGAAGTGTGAAGGATATAGTGTGAATCGACGGAATCGCAGTGGATAGGTACTAGTTCTCCCCCGCAACGTGATTTGACACTTCTTGTTTGCGAATTAAACTTTGGAAGGCTGCACGATTAAATACTTCTTATTCTGGAAAGGCGGGCTCTATGAAAAAGATCGCATTCAAGGTCAATGGTGTTGCGCGTTCCTACTCCGGCAATCCCGACATGCCGCTGTTATGGTATCTCCGCGACGAACTGCACCTGACCGGCACGAAGTTCGGCTGCGGCAAGGGGCTCTGCGGAGCCTGCACGGTGCACCTCGACGGAGAGGCCGTGCGCAGCTGCATCACGTCCATGAAGAGCGTGGCGGGGAAGAAAATTGTCACCATCGAAGGGTTGAGCGCCAAGGGGGATCATCCTCTGCAGAAGGCCTGGAAGGAGTTAAGCGTGCCGCAGTGCGGCTACTGCCAGAGCGGCCAGCTCATGCAGGGGGCGGCGCTGCTCAAGGAAAAGCCGAAGCCGACGGACCAGGAGATCGACGATGCCATGCAGGGAAATATCTGCCGGTGCGGAACCTATGAGCGTATCCGCGAGGGGATAAAGCAGGCTGCGGGGGTGAAATCATGAGCTACGTGCTCCGTATCAGTCGCCGCGGTTTTCTCAAGACGGCGTTTTCGGCCGGGGCGCTGATCCTTTGCGCCCGGGTATTCCCGGGCAAGGCGCTCGATGCGCTGGCAGCGGAGGAGTGGTACCCCGGCGTCTACCTGGGGATCGAGCCGGACGGCACGGTGATCATCGTCGCCCATCGTTCGGAGATGGGGACCGGGATCCGCACCGCCCTGCCGATGGTGGCGGCCGACGAACTCGACGCGGACTGGGCGCGGGTCCGGGTCGTGCAGGCAATCGGCGATCCGAAGTATGGCGACCAGAACACCGACGGCTCGAAATCGATCCGCGATTTCTATGCCCCCCTGCGCCAGGCGGGTGCGACGGCACGGCTCATGCTGGAACGCGCGGCCGCGGCCACGTGGGGAGTGCCGGCCGCTGAATGCCGGGCGCGCAACCATCAGGTCGTACATGCCGGCGGTCGAACCGTCGGTTTTGGCGAACTGGTAGTCCGGGCCGCAAAGCAGCCGATCCCCGGTAAGGATGAGTTGCGCTTCAAAACGCCGGCCGATTTCCGCTATATCGGCAAAGGGGTGCCGATCGTCGACTTCGACGATATCTGCACGGGGAAGGGCATCTACGGCATCGACGCCCGGATGCCGGGAATGGTGTACGCATCGATCGAGCGGTCGCCGGTCCTCGGCGGCAGACTGACATCGTACGACGACAAGGAGGCGCGCAAGGTCAAGGGAGTGTTGCGGACGGTGACGATCGAGGCGGCCCAGCCCCCCTACGGGTTCCAGGCGCTTGGCGGGATTGCGGTGATTGCCACCAGCAGCTGGGCGGCGCTGCGGGGGCGGCAGAAGCTGAAAGTCGCCTGGGAGCCGGGTGCCAATGCCGGCTACGAATCGGAATCCTTCAGGACGACGCTCCTGGAGACCGTGCGCCGGCCGCAGAAGGTGGTGCGCTCAATCGGCGATGTGGATGCCGTATTTGCCAGGGGGGGTACGATCCGCGAGGCGGAGTACTACGTCCCTCACCTCGCCCATGCCACGATGGAACCGCCGGCGGCGGTGGCCGAATATAAAAACGGCAAGGTAACGGCCTGGGCAGCGACCCAGAACCCGCAGGCCGTGCAGGATGCGGTGGCCAAGGCGGTGGGGATCGCCAAGCAGGACGTAATCTGCCACGTGACGCTCCTCGGCGGCGGCTTCGGCCGGAAGTCCAAGCCCGATTACGTGGTTGAGGCGGCGCTCCTGTCGAAGAAGGTCGGGAAGCCGGTGCACGTCACCTGGAGCCGCGAGGACGATATCCGCCACGACTATTACCATACGGTGTCCGCGATGTACCTGAAGGCGGCGACGGACGCCCAGGGACGGCCAACGGCCTGGTTGCAGCGGTGCGCCTTCCCGCCAATCCCGTCGACTTTCGACGACTCGGTGCGCTATGGCGGGGACGGCGAGCTGGCCCAGGGGTGGGTGGACGTGCCGTTCGACATCCCCAACCTGCGCGCTGAGAACGGGCCTGCGCAGAGCCACGTGCGCGTCGGCTGGCTCCGGTCGGTGGCCAACATCTACCATGCCTTCGCGGTCCAGTCGTTCATCGACGAGCTTGCCGCGGCGGCGGGCCGTGACCGGATCGAGTATTTCCTCGATGTGCTGGGCCGGCCACGCACCATCGATTTCAAGGCCGAGGGGACGAAATACGCGAACTATGGGAAACCGCTCGACCAGTACCCTTGGGAAACGGGGCGTCTGCGGCGGGTGATCGAAGTGGTGGCGGAGAAGTCCGGCTGGGCGAAGAGGAAGCCGGAAAAGGGGCGCGCGCTGGGGTTTGCCGCGCACAGGAGTTTCTTCAGTTACCTGGCGGTGGTTGTGGATGTCCAGATGGACGAGCAGGGGCGAATCAGCATCCCGCGTGTGGACGTGGCGGTGGATGCGGGGCGGGTGGTGCATCCGGAACGGGTGCGGGCGCAGTTCGAAGGGGCGGCGGTGTTCGGCGCCAGCCTGGCTTTGATGGGCGAAATCACGGCGGCCCAGGGCCGGATCCAGCAGTCCAATTTCGACGACTACCCGGTGGCACGGATCGGCGAGGCTCCCAAGGAGACGCATGTGCACATCGTGCCGAGCGACGGCCTGCCGACCGGCGTGGGCGAGCCGGGGGTTCCCCCTATCGCGCCGGCGCTTTGCAACGCTCTGTTTGCCATAACCGGCAAGCGCATTCGCCAGTTGCCGATCAATAAGACCAAACTCACGTGACGCAGATGCGACGCCCCGGGATGAAAGATCGCGGAGAGCATTCCGGCGGCGGCCGTTCAGAACGCCAACCAAGGAGGTAGAGAATGAAAAAGTCTCTCGGATTGACCATCGCGATCCTCTTCATAGCGGCCCCCGCCCTCGCCGCAGAGCCGGTCTACAACACCGACGCCCAGCCGTCCCCGGAGGTGGCTCCCGGCGTCTACGGGAAGATGTTCAACCAGGTGCTCAGCAAGTTCAACCTTTCCATCGGCGGCTATGTCAAGCTTGACTATGCCTACAACTCCACCAACCTCGGGAACAACGGTGTCATCACTCCTGTCTCCGGGGCGATCCCCTCGAAGGCCATCAGCGGTACGGGCACCAACTCGGCGACCTTTGCCAACCAGGACCAGTCGGTCTTTTCCTTGAAACAGTCGCGCATCTGGTTCAAGGTGGATGGCCCATCGTATGCCGGCTCCAGAACCGGTGCCTTTTTCGAGGTCGACTTCTACGGCGACAACTCGGCCTCTGCCGAGAGTCCGATGCCGCGGCTGCGCCACGCCTACGGCACGATAGATTGGCCCCGGACCCAGGTGCTGTTCGGCCAGTACTGGGACATGTTCGCCCCCATGCTCGCCTCCACCGAGGACTTCCGGCTTGCCTCCCCCCAGGGGGCGGCGTACTCGCGCGTCCCGCAGATCAGGCTCACCCAGAAGATGGACTTCACCGCCGACCAACAGTTGAAGCTGGTCTTTGCCGTACAGGACCCGAACCAGACCGGCGATAACCAGGGTGCCGTAACCGGCCAGTACGGCCCGGGCGTGAACTATGCCGGCCAGATATTCTATATCAACAAAGGGCTCGGGGTTGCCCCCGGCTATATGAGCCTTACGATGAATCCGCTGACCGTAGGGGTTTTTGGCCTCTACGGGACCGAAAAGGCGCCGAGCAATGCCAACAAAAGCCTCTCCTCCTGGGGCTATGGGCTCTATACCTTTGCGCCCCTCCTCAGGTCGAAGGACGGGGTAAACCGGGCCATGACCCTGGCATTCGAGGGGCAGGCGTATACGGCGGGGAACCTCGCATACAACAGCGCCACATCGCTGTCTGTTGTCGGCACGACGCCGACGGGGGGGACGCAAGGGAGTACTTCCAACACGCTCGATGCCGCCGGCAACCAGAAACCGGCCAGGAACTGGGCCTTCATCGGCCAGTTGAAATTCTTCCCGATCCAGGACCTGGGGGTTACCGCCGGCTACGGTAGTCGCTACGCCTTCAATAATGGCGACTATGCCGGCATTGCCAATTACCAGCGGCAGTCGCGACAGATCTATGCCAACGTTACCTATGACCTCAATGCCGCGATACGGCTGGCCACGGAATATCAGAACATCGAGACCACGTATGGCAACGTCAACGGCGTCAGCGGCGCCAGGGCGAGCGGCGTCGACAACACCGTCCGCCTTTGTGCCTACTATTTTTTCTGACCTGCTGATCTCGAGTCTCCTGGCCCGCTGCCAGTCAGCATCGACCGCCGCCGCAAAGCTGAGAGCCGTACGCGCCCCATCTCCCGGCAGGCCACTGGCCTCGGCTAGCCACTTCTCAGTAATCGAAGGCGCATCCGGTGTTACCTTGGAAATCGACATAAAAAGTGGTAGACTCTGCAAATGAGTAGCCCCGGCCATTGCGGCCACTACTTATCGAAATGGAGGACACCATGCAGAAAATACGTTACGGAATCATTGTGCTGTGGATGCTGTCGTGCTCGGTGACGCCTGCCGCGGCCCAGGTAAGCATCGGTATCGGGTTACCCAACGTGAGCATCGGTATCAACCTGCCGCTGTTCCCGGAACTTGTCCGGGTGCCGGAATATCCGGTCTACTACGCTCCAGGGGTGGATTACAACTATTTCTTTTACGATGGGATGTACTGGGTTTTCCAGGGCGATAACTGGTACGCGAGTTCCTGGTACAACGGCCCCTGGTGGCTTGTGGACCCGTATGCCGTGCCGCTGTACATCCTGCGTGTCCCCGTGCGCTACTACCGACAGCCGCCGGTGTACTTCCGCGGCTGGCGGTCGAATGCACCACCCCGCTGGGGTGAGCACTGGGGCCGTGGGTGGGAGCAGCGCCGAAGCGGCTGGGACAGATGGAGGCGCGGCTCTGCTCCGGCGCCCGCCCCGCTGCCCGTCTACCAGCGGCAGTATACGGGAGACCGGTATCCCCGCCAGGTTGAGCAGCAGCAGAAGATACGCAACCAGCAGTACCGTTACCAGCCGCGCGACACGGTAGTTCGCAAGCACTATCAGCAACAGGGAGAACTCCGAGCGCCCGCGCCTTCCCCGCGGGGAAGACAAGAAGAGCCTCGGGCGAGAAGTCCAAGACCGCAGGATACCCAGCGTGCAATGCCGCCTCAGCAGGGCGGTCAGGCCGGACGACCGCAGCCGCAGTACGAGGGCCCTTCTCAGCAACGAGGTCCTGCACCACAGGACCAGAGGCAGCAGCGAGCCCCGGCAGTACAGGATCAGAGACGGCAGCCTGGGGCTATACAGCGTGAACAGCAGGAACCAAGGATGCGGGGCCCGGAACAGCGGCCGCAGGGGAGAGGGGAGTCGCAGGAGCCCAGGGGCCAAGGGCAAGGACAGCGGAGAGATGAGGAACGGGGCCGGTAATGCACGTGTAGTAATCGGTTGATATGCGACGTTCAGGGCGGATCTAGCCCGCGTCGGCTTCGGTTCAATGAAACGGGCGCACCACGGTGCGCCCGTTTTCGCGTCTTGGGGATCGCGTTTTTGAGACACCATACTTAATGCCCCTGCAGTATCCCCTCCGCGGCCCTGATCCCACTGGCCCAGGCGCCGGTTATGCCGCGGGATGTGCCGGCGCCGTCCCCCACCATGTAGACGTTGGCGCTTACCCGGAAATGGGGGTCGAGGAAGGCGGGTTTGTTCGCATACATCTTGATCTCCGGGTAGTACATGATGGTGCTCGGGTGGAGGACTCCGGGGACTATGGTGTCGAGCTTCTTCATGGCTGCCCAGATATGGCGCATGATCTTGGCCGGCACGGCCAGCCCAAGGTCGCCGGCCGTGACCGGACAGCTGGGGGGGAAGGCGTAGAGGTCCTCGTTGAATGCCTCGGCGGTGGAGCGTTTTCCCATGCGGAAATCCCCCACCCGCTGCATGAGCGGCTTGCCGCCGCCGATCTCGTTGGCCAGGCGGGCGAGAAATACTGCCATCTGCTGGCCGCTCCGGACCGGGTTCTTCAAACCGATGGTCTTGAGCAGGGCGAAATTTGCCAGGTTGTTTCCCTCCTGCTCCTCGGAGAGGGCGTGGCCGTTGACCAGGCTGAACCCCTGGTAGCGCTCGAGTACCACCCGCGCATGGCCCGAGTTGGTGCAGAAGGTGCGCACTGCGTCGGGGAAGAGGAACTTGGGGTCGTAGTAGTCGTTGACGATGGGGTAGTTGGCCACCCGTGTCTCGACGCGGATCCCCACATCCACCACGTTGTCGATGTAGGCGATTCCCATGCGCTCCATCACCTGCTGGAGAAAGCTGAACCCCTTCCGACCAGGGGCGACGATCACCTTCCGTGCATGCACCCTTTCCGTGCCGGCTATGACGACACCCGGTCCGTCGGCATCGTCGAAGACGTCGGTTACTTCCTTTTGCAGCATGAACTGCACCCCGCGACGCGTGAGCTCGCCCAGGAGACGCTGGATCAGGACCCTGCTCCGGTCGGTGCCGACATGGGCCTGGCGGACGTCCAGCAGGGTGACGCCGAGCCGTTCCGCCCGCCGCCGGTAGACCTCAAGGTTCTGCTTCTCCTTGATGGCCGGCTGCAGCCACTTTTCCACCTGGGGGAGGAGCCGCTCGGCCTCTTCTTTGGTCCAGTTCTCGGAGGCAAAGCCGATGGGGTAGGTGTAGTTCTGTTTGCAGTCGTTCAGCAGGCCGCCGGAGCAGATCTTCTCCCGGTCGACCATGAGGATGGAGAGGGAAGGGGAATGCTCGACGAGATGGAACGCCGCACCGAGACCTGCCGGGCCGGTGCCGACGATGATGATGTCGTAAGTTGGAGAAGGCATGGGATACTCCGTGTGAAAAATATTACTGTCCCAATTATACCCCGCATTTTGCGCTAAGGCTGATGGACGCGGCATGAAACTTCATTCGGCTCCGTACCTCACCATGTTAAAGAAAATGAAAATCAAATGCAAAAAACGTCCAGATGTTCTATACTATAGGCAGAGGAGCAGAGTGAATGGGGTAATAACCAGGAAAGGAGCAACGACGTATGAGTTATATCTTGGTAACGTTCATCATCCTGAGTGTGGTTACATTGGTATACCAGATAAGAAATTACAAGTCTGCGAAATAGCAGCCAGGTAATTTAAACTGCTCTTTACACCGGAGTCCGCAAGGAGTTCGGTTTTTTTTGCGTGGAGCCAGAAGAACAGATACGCAAGGCGCGGGAATTTTTAGCATTCCTGCTTCATGCCTCGGTTCTTTCACTGAAGAACCGGATCAGGAACTCCGCGTCCAGGGGTGAGAGATCGAACTTGAAGATCGCTTCCTGGACGAGGGGCTGGACCGGCTGGGCGGGATTTTCCTGCAGGTTTCCGGACACCCATTTCACGGCGCGTCGCAAATCTTCTCCATCGGGTAACAGGTCGTGCATGATGTGGGTTTCTCCTATTCTTCCCTATTCGTTTCCGTCCTGCAGTGCTCCGTCAGCACCCGTGTCGCCGTCCGACGGCGTCGGCAGGGGCTGAGGTGGCGGGTTGACGGGAGCTCCGCCATGTTTTGGGCAGTATTCGGTCGGCTCGGTCCCCGCTATGTAGAGTTCATCACGTTGTTCCGGGCACTCCGCATTTGCCAGGTAGCCGGTGCTCGGGTCGATGGCAACGGAAACGACCGTATCCGGTTTGGGGAAATCGATGGCCGGTCTGGAGGCCAGGGCCGGGCGCATGAACCGTTCCCAGATGGGGGCGGCGATACCTCCTCCGGTAAAGCCTTTTCCTCCCGGTTTCGGCTTGTCGTAGCCTACCCAGATGCCGGTTATCACCTGGGGAGTATAACCGATAAACCAGGCGTCCCGGTAGTCGTCGGTGGTACCGGTCTTGCCGGCGGAGGGATGTTCTTGGCTGAATTTCCTGAGGGACTTGGCAGTGCCGTACACCAGAACGTCCTTCAGCATCCGGGTCGTGACGAAGGCGGCAGCGGGGGAAAGGACCGGGGTGACGGCGGTCGGATTCTCGCTCCAACCGTTGCGATTGCGATCATAGATACGGAGTATGGTCCGTGATTCGGCCCTGACCCCACCGTTGGCCAGGGGGGTGTACGCCTGCACCAGGTCGTGCAGGGTGACTTCGTTGGTACCGAGGGCGAGGGAGAGATCGTTGGGCGAGCGCAGGGGCAGACCCATCTTCCCCGCAAAGTCGACGAACGAGGGGACGCCGATGGTATCCAGCACCTTTACCGTGATGACGTTGTTGGAGTATGCCAGCGCCTGCCTCAGGCTAAGCTGACCATACTGCTCTCTCCCGTAGTTCTGCGGCTTCCAGGTCTCGTTATTCCCCCGGTTGTAGCCCACCGGCGTATCGTCCCAGATGCTGCCGGCAGTGATTCCCTTTTCAAGGGCGGCGGCATAGATGAGCGGCTTGATAGCCGAGCCGGGCTGGCGCTTTGCGACGAAAGCGCGGTTGTAGGGATTCCGGGCGAAATCGGTCCCCCCCACCGTTGCCAGCAGGTCACCCGTTGTGGGATCCAGGCAGATCAGCGCCCCCTGCAACTCGGAGGAAACCTTGTGAACCCCTTCGCGCAGGGCCTTTTCCGCCAGCTTCTGCAGGTTCAGGTCCATGGCGGCGGTGACTTCCAACCCCCCCTGCTCGATGATGCCAGCTCCATACTGTTCGATCAGTTTGTTCCGGATATGGGCCATGTAATAGGGTGCCTGTCCGGGGGGGGTGACCGTTGCGCGCTGGGCTCTCACGGCCCCCCTCTCCCGGGGGGAGATCGCCTTGACCTCGACCATCCGCTTGAGGACCACGTCCCTTCGCAGCGCGACCTTGGCCGGTTTCCCCAACGGGTTGTAGGCGCCAGGGTTTTTGGGCACACCGGCCAGCAGGGCACATTCGGCGTCGGTCATCTCCTCCGGGTTTTTGTCGAAATAGAGCCGGGCTGCCTGGGCAATCCCCCAGGCCCCGTTCCCGTAATAGATTTCGTTGAAATACATCTCCAGGATCTGCTTCTTGCTGTATTTCCGCTCATACTCCATGGCCAGGCGGGCTTCGTCGATTTTTCGTTCGATCGATTTCTCCCCGGACAGATGTTTGTTCTTGATCAGCTGCTGGGTGATGGTCGAACCACCCTCGGCCAGTTTCCCCTTGACCACGTCCTTCACCAGGGCTCGCGCGATCCCCCGAACATCGATGCCGCCATGTTCATAAAAGCGGGCGTCTTCAACGGCCACCACTGCCTTCTGCAGGAACGGGGGGATGCGGTCGATGGGGACCCAGTACCTTTTCTCGGGAAGGATCCGGCCGACGAACCGCCCCTGGCGGTCGAAGACCTTGATGGTGGAGTAGCCGGCGGGGAGGGGGGGGTAGGTGGCGAAGTTTTCCTGGGCCCGGGCCGATGGGGTCAGTGTCAGTGCCAGGAAAAGGCCCAAAATCATGGAATGGAGCGCCTTTGCAAGGGGAGAGGATGAATGGAAAAGCAAGGTGTTGTTTACTCCTTCAGGGAGAATGGGGGACGGATTGGCCGTTTGCCCGCTGAAAGATTCTGTCACACCTGGTACATGGCGGCAAGTCAAATATAGTGATCGTGTTCATGCCAGGCACCATTACCATCGAACATCCCGTCTCTTCTGATTTTTTCCGCTACCTTCCTGAAGTGAAACCCGTAGACGGCATAGGTTATGGCCAGCGGGAAGAGTCGTGGCTTTCTGAGGAGAGACCAGAAGAAGAGTTTCCAGAAGTGGAGCCTCTCCCTGCCGATAACCCCCAGGAACAGGATCGATTTGAAGAGCGCCCCCACATACCCCGGCTGGAGGTGAAACTTCCCCAGATGCAGTGGCCGGTACTCCCTGAGGAGCCTGATCACCCGCTGGTAATAGTTCCTGGGGGAGTAGATGGTGTCGAGGATGGTCCGGTAGCCCCCGATGAGCGCCTTGACCTCCATCCGGGGAACAAAGTTGAGGTCGTTGTCCATATTGTTGCCGGAGTCGTCCCCCAGCAGCCGCCCCTCTCTACGTAGACGCCGGTGGAGCCTGGTCCCGCGAATGGCGGAAAGCAGACCCACCATGGCGGTGACGATGCCGCTCTCCTGAATGAAGAGAATCTGTTTTTCGAAGATCGAGGGGGGGTCGCTGTCGAAGCCGACGATGAACCCCCCATGCACCTGCAGTCCGGCCCGCTGGATGCACTTGACCGAGGCCAGCAGGTCACGGTTCCTGTTCTGCACCTTGCCGCTCTCGGCGTGGCTCTCCTCGTAAGGGGTCTCGATGCCGATAAAGACCTCCTCGAACCCGGCCCTGACCATGAGTTCCATGAGACGGGGGTCGTCGGCCAGGTCGATGGACGCCTCGGTATAAAAATAGAAGGGGTGCTCTTTCTGATCCATCCAGTCGATAATGGCTGGCAGGACCTCCCGCTTCAGTTTCCCCTTGTCGCCGATGAAGTTGTCGTCGACGAAAAAGATTGCCCCGCGCCATCCCCGGGCGTAGAGGCTCTCCAACTCTGCGATCAACTGCTCCCGCGTCTTGCTCCTCGGCCTTCTCCCGAACAGCGTGGTGATGTCGCAGAACTCACAGTCAAAGGGGCATCCCCGGCAATACTGGATATTCATGGCGGCATAGTTCCTGACATCTATCAGGTCCCAGAGCGGGATAGGGGTGGTCCTCAGGTCAGCCCATCGCTCGTCGGCATAGAGATGCCGTGCCCCGCCTTTGCACAGATCAGCCAGGAAGGGTGGAAGAGTGAGTTCCGCTTCCCCCAGTACCAGGTGGTCCACGTCGGGAAAATCGTCGTGGCAGGCGGTAAAGAGGGGGCCACCGGCCACGGTCCTCACCCCCAGTTGCCGGCAGCGGGCGATCACCTCCTTCGCCGACTTCCGCTGGATGGTCATGGCGCTGATGAAGACGTAATCCGCCCATGCCAGCTCCTCGTCGGAGAGAGCCTGGACGTTCATGTCGACGAGCCTCTTTTCCCACTGGCCGGGGAGCATGGCAGCCACCGTCAGAAGCCCCAACGGGGGAAAGCTTGCCTTCCTGTCGATGAATTTCAGGGCGTACCGGAAGCTCCAGAAGGTGTCGGGATAGTGGGGATACACGAGGAGAATCTTCATGTGAATGCTCCTGCGATGCATTTATGCGGGAAAGTGATTCTTTAGAGTGTATAGCTATTTCTGCGACTGTCATCGCCGGCAATGTAAACGATTTGTAAAAGATGGGCGACTGTGGGCGGGCCTTGATATCAGAGAGTTGCCATGGTGCGGAAGTAAGGACTCTCTTACACGGCGTTATCATGAAAATTAAATGAACACTCCCGCTGGGCGCATGCGCCCTGCGGGAGTGTCAACAGCGCAAAACAATGCGGCCGTTCCTTAATACTTATCTCTCTTCACGCTCGCGCCTGAATTCTCCACCCCGTTCTTCTCTCCCCCTTTGCCTGATCTCTTTTGGCCAGTGGGATCTCGGCAGCTCCGCCCAGGGTCCGCTCCTTGATCTCGAGTAGTTCCAGCGATCGCCCTGATAGAAATAGTAGTAGCCGCTCTGATAGTAGTACGGTTGTGCTACATCCAACTCGATAACCGCTGGAAGAGCCGGGGCCACTTCCACGCCGTAGCCTCCCGGGCCCGGCGTCACCACGCATGCCGTGAGCATGAACGCTGCAAATAGCGCGACAAAAAACATGCTGAGTAAACTTTTCATTTTTTGCTCCTTTGTTGAGGGTGCTTTTGTCTCCGGATGCCTCAAAACCGGTAGCCGATCCCCCCCAGAAAGACGTCGGAGTCCCGGTTGTAGCTCGTGATGATCCGGTCCCAGGTGGCGCGTATGTGCCAGTGCTCGCTGAGCCGGAAACTGCCCGACATCGAGGCGATTTCGGCTACGAAGGCGTTGCTGTTCCGTCCCTCTTCATGGCCGCCGCGGCGTTGATCCACGGCGTAATACCCGCCGAAGCCGGCACTGAGGGCAATACGGTCATCCAGGAAGGGCTTTGCCAGCCAGAGCTGGGTGGTCAGGCCGTACCGGTCGATCAGGTCGTTTCTTCCCTCGTAACGGGCCCCTGCCGTCAGCTCCAGAAAGCGCCAGAGTCCGCGCCGGTATTCGAGAGCGATGGCGCGCGAACGTCCCTGGCCGGGGATATTCACGACCGTTTCGCCGCCAAGCACCGTCAGTTCGTTGTCGGTGGTTGTCTTGGTGAGGCGGGTTCCTTTCACGTCAGGTCCCGGTGAAGGCGGTGCATCGAGCTGGTAGCCGATGCCGGCGAGCGCCGACAGGGTATTGAAGCTTTGCCCCCCCCTGACCCAATAGCCTTGCAGTTGGTAGAACAAGCGGCTCTCCGTATACCAGGTCGCCGCCACGTTGACCATGGTCCCCCAGCCGTGAAAATCCTGGGCGGCGCCTCCGTTGGCAGGGTGGATGGTGTCGTAATAGAACAAGCCTCCGAAGCCTGCGCCCAGCGAAAGCTGCCGATCGAACAGATTGGTGCGGACCCAAAGATTGGCGGCATTGGCGTCACGGTGGTGCGAGATAAAGTGCCCCTGGTTCACGTACGAGAGGGAGTAGGCGAAATGCTCGCCAAGCCCCTCCATGTACTGAACTTGCCAGGCGAAGGTTTTCTCGACAGGGTTATTGGTCCACCCGTTACCGCCGAGAAAGCTGATTTCCCCGGCAAAAGCCGGCCAGGCCAGAAGAACTAATATGAGCGAAAGAGTTGCACGGCGCATGGCAGCTTCCCCCCTTTTCCCGTTGATTTCATTCTTATGGGTACCACAGGGAGGTTGCTTGTCAATGGGACCAGGTGCGTTGACAGGCAGGCAGTGTTGGATAAACTTAGTTCTGCGTAAGGTAAAATGTAGTACCTATGGAAAGGAGAAAACATCATGCTAAAACTGTATCGCATGTTGAAATTCCTGGTCTGCATCGGGCTGATTACCACCTTCCTGGGGTGCGCAGCCACGCAAAAGCAGGAGAGCACCGGCCAGTATGTCGATGACTCCGTCATCACAACCAAGGTGAAAGCCGCAATCTTTAACGAAGCAACGCTTAAAACCTTGCAGATCAACGTCAAGACATTCAAAGGGGTAGTTCAGTTAAGCGGTTTTGTCGATTCGGCGCAGAGCGTTAAAAAGGCAGGAGAGGTTGCCGGCAGCGTAAATGGTGTCGTTTCGGTGAATAACGACCTGGTTGTAAAATAGCAGCATAGATTCAGGTGCATTCACAACCCGCTCCGGCGGGTTTTTTCGATTCTGTTAGACGTTATCAGGGTGCTGAAAAGGCAGCGGTTGACGCTACTGACAGCCGTTGCTACAGGGGGGAGGGCGTTATGCTCTGGACAATCTGCGTGGTCATGATAGTACTGTGGCTGTTAGGCATTGTTACTTCATATACCATGGGGGGGCTGATCCACATTCTGCTCGTAATTGCCATTATAGTGGTGCTGGTACGCATCATTCAAGGGCGGAAGGTCCTGTAGCATCCTGTCTTTGCCAGTCCGAAAGACTGCAATTCTCCAACAGAAGGGAACAAGCTAACAATGGTACGGACGTGGCCCCATGCCGATCCGTAGAAACGAAATGCACGTTAAAGCAATGGAGGCATCCGCATGATGCACCTGAGAATGCTGTTCATCACCTGCCTCCTCCTGTTGCCCGTGTCAAGTATGGCGGCGGACGACGGCTACGGCTACCCGATTCCGGGATCGTATGAAGCCACCATTCTCGGGACCCCGGCAAGCCTCATCCCCAAGTTCCCCGCAAAGATGCGCACCCGGCAACTCGTGCTTGATGTCATCCCGGACCGGCAGATACCTCCGGTCTTCTTTTACGACACGGGGCTGCGTTGCACCTTCGCCTACCAGGAGCAAAAGGCACCGCTGGTATTCCTGATCGCCGGCGCCGGCTCCAGTGACCGGGCTCCCAAGCTTTTGACCATGATGAAAGCCTTCTACCAGGCCGGCTTTCATGTCATTACCCTGCCGTCGCCCTCCCTTGCCAATTTTATTATCTCCGCCTCCCAAAGCAGCGTCCCCGGCGACCTGACCGAGGACGCTGCTGACTTGTACCGGGTGATGGAGACCGCCTGGAAGCAGGTGGAAAGTGACATCGAGGTATCCTCCTTCCATCTGTGCGGCTATAGCCTGGGAGCCAGCCAAGCCGCCTTCGTGGCGAAGCTGGACGAGGAGCGCCGGGTCTTCAACTTCCACAAAGTGCTCATGATCAATCCTCCTGTAAGCCTCTACAATTCGGCGACAAGGATTGAGGAACTGGTGAAACAGATTCCCGGGGGATCCAAGAAGCAAGGAATATTTTTCAACAAGATGCTGGCCAAGTTTAGTCAGTATTATCGCTATGGGAATTTCGTCGCCATCAACGATGATTTTCTTTACTCGATATACACGGAGCGTCTTTTCTCCCGCGAGGAAACCGCCGGATTAATCGGGCTCACCTTCCGCATCAATCTGGCAGGCATGATCTTTTCCTCCGACGTGATGACCAACGGCGGCTACGTTGTGCCGAAGAACCGTCTGCTGAGTGCCACCGATTCCCTTTTCGACTATTTCCTGGTCTCCACCCACTTGAGCTTCTTCGACTATTTAAACGAGTACTTTTATCCCTACTTCCAAAAGCGGCGGCCGGGACTCACCAAGGAGGCTCTCATTGAGTCAGAGTCCCTCAGGAGCATCGAAGGGTACCTGAAATCGTCTGCCAAGTTCGGCGTGATGACCAACGAGAACGACTTCATCCTGACCAAAGCGGAACTCGATTATCTGCGGCAGGTCTTTGGCGAGCGAACCAAAATCTACCCGCGCGGCGGCCATCTGGGCAACCTTGAGTACCAGGAAAACCTGGATTACATGGTCGCTTTCTTCAAATGACAAGGAGGGCACCACGATGACGGTTTCCCGCTACCGAGCCTGCCGGGTCCTGGTCCACAGGATAATCCTCGCGTTGGTGTTGTTGCTGTCCCTTGCCGGGTGCGCCGGAACCAGGGCGAATACCCCGGCAGAGGTGTCGCCGATGCACTCCATAAGCGAGTTCCGGGATCAGCGCTTCGCCGAGGTAGCGGACCCCTGGGAGGGGTTCAACCGAAGCATGTACCGGTTCAACTTCTACTTCGACAAATACCTCTTCCTCCCCGTGGTGAATGGTTACGAGTTCGTCACTCCCACCTTCCTCCAGGAACGTATCTCCGGTTTCTTCAATAACCTCGGGGAAGTCAGAAATCTCACCAACAGCCTGTTCCAGCTGAAGGGGACGGAGTCGGTGACGACGCTTGGCCGTTTCGTGACGAACAGTACCTTTGGGCTTGGCGGCTTGTTCGATCCGGCCACCAGTTTTGGCCTGGAGCGGCATGATGAGGATTTCGGCAAGACCCTTGGCTACTGGGGGGCAGACTCCGGGCCGTACCTGGTGCTGCCGATATTGGGCCCCTCGTCCCTGCGCGACGCGGGAGGTCTCGCCGTGGATAGTGGCATCAGATACGGGATTTACACCGCGATCGATCCGTTTGGAAACTCCGACGACGCTTTCGCCATCACCTCGGGGATAACGACCCTTGAGGCAATCGATACGCGGCACCAGCAGAGTTTCCGCTACTATGAGAGCGGCTATCCCTTCGAGTACTACATGGTCCGCTTCTTTTACCACGAGAAGCGCGAAATCGAGTCAGGCAAGCCTCTCCCCGCAGAGTGACAGGATGTAGGAGTTGGCATGAATCTGCTGGATGTTTTTTTATTCGTTATTCCGACCAGTTTATCTCACGAAGCCTCTCTTCCAATCAGGCTTATTAAATCCATGAGGTTATTCCACCCCAACCTCGAACTCGACCCGGCTCACGGGTTCCCCTCCCCTCGCCGGCACCCTGTACATGTCCCCGCTCTTCTGGAAGACCCGCGCTGAATCCATTTTCCCCTGATTAACGAGAAACGCCTTGACCCCGGCAGCCCTGGCTTTGGCCAGGCTCCGCAGTTGCTGCTCGCCCACGACGGTGTTAGCCAGAATCAGCTTCTTCATCTCCGCATCGGGGATCGCCTTGATCAGCCCGAGGATGTTCCGCGGCTTGGGGAATTCTTCCTTGGCGTAGACCGCCTTCAGGTATCTGACGTACTCCTCGCGGGAGATCTGCACGGTCTCAGGAGAATCGCCCGGCTGGTTCTTCTTCTCCTTCACCATGGAGAGGAACTTCTCGGCGCGCATCTTTTCCAGGAGGAGCTCGTTCCGTAACCCCTCATCGTCACGTTCCCTGTCCACAAAACCGACAACCTCGATCTTAAGCGCCGGCCTGTCGCTGAGCACCGTAGCCAGCTTCAGAAGTTTTTCCCGTTCGCCGAGGGAAAGCTCGGCGGAGCCATAAGCGAAGCCGACGCTTCTCAAGTCCTCCTTCACGCCGAACATGGACTGGAGCAAGGTGAAGGGGGAGTTCGCCGCAGTAACGACGAGATTCTTCAGGATATCACGCACCACGCGCCAGACACTGAACTGCGGGTCGTCGGTCCGTCCCGTGACCGGTAGGACGAGGCGGATCTCCCCCTTCCGGTCCTTGAGGAGAGCGACGGCAAGGCGGACCGGAAGGTTGGTCGCCTTGTCGCTTTCGATGCGCTTGCCGAAGTCAAGCTGATCGATGAAGACCCTGTTCTCCGAATCGAGCTTCCTGCTCTCGATCCGGTAGTTGGAGTCGAGAAACAGTTTCCCCTTGTCTACAGCATAGCCGAGGTAGGTCCCCGAATAGGGGGTCATGGGGGAGAGTTCAATATCGGTGAAGCTCACCTTGAGGTCGGCGAAGAGGTCGGCGCGCAGGGGGTTGATTCGCCCGGTAATCCTGAGAGGGGATTGGTTTTGCAGGTTGCCGCGCAGGTCCACGTCGGCAAACCGGTTCTCCTCGGAGGAGAGGCCACTTACCCGTCCCCCCAGATTGAAAAGGGCCGTGGTGTATCCCCCCATCACATGGTGGTCGGTGAAGGCAAGGGTACCGTCCTGCATGGTGACCGTGCCGATCCGGACCATTCTCCTCTTCCTCCCGGCCGCGGTTTCCTTCTCTTCCCCCTCCGGTTCCCGAGTGTAGAGGTGCTGGAGGTTGAGGCTTCCGTCCTTTTCAACGATGATCCGTGAATAGAACCGGGTGAGGGCCACATCGCCGATATCGAGAGCAAAGGGGGCAAGGCTCCCGTTCATCTTGTCCAACTGGAGGCTTTCCCATTTCAGAAGGTCCTCCCCCTCGGCGTCGAGACAGTATAAGGAACGGATGCCGGCCGACCCGCCGAACGTGCCGGTCAGGCGGTCCCCCTCGGCAGCTAGAGAGACGGCGAGACGGGCATCGACCTTGCCGTCCGCTACGACCATGTTGAGGTTTTCAGGGAAGTAGGGGGCGAAATCGGTGAGCGGAATCCGTTGCATGGTCACATTCCCTTTAAGCTTCCAGGGGGCGGGGGTGGCGCTGCCGGAGACCCTGAGCGAGCCCCCTTTCCCGTATGTCGCCGCTACGCTGAAGGGGATCAAGCCAAAGGGGGGGCCGGCGAGCTTCTCCAGGGTGAAGGCGATCTTTTCAAGGGTGAAGTTCGGCCGCTTTGCCAGCATCTCATCCGAAAAGGAAACGTTCATCCCTGACCCGGCGATGCGGCCGATCCGGTAGCGGAGTGGTGGTGTCGCCGCCTTATTACCTTTCGCAGCCCTCTTTTCCCACTCGGACAGAAGGGCCAGAGGCAGGAGTGTCCCCTTCCGTATGCGGGAGAACCGGAGATCGCCATCCCTGAGGGTGACATCGGCCGCTTCCAGCAGGTATTCCTTCTGGCTGAACCTCCCCCCGGCGAGGGAGAGCGACTCCAGGGTTATTTCCTCACCCTTTTCGAACGGTGCGGAAAGCTGCCGGACCTGGATGACGACCTTCTCGATCCTCATCCCATCCGGCCCGCCGAAGTCCAGATTGGCTGCGACATCGAGACTCCCCTTCAACTTGGCGCCCAGGACCGAAGCGAGGTAGGGGTAGTACGCTTCCAACATAACCCCGGTAAGCTCAATCGACGAAGAGGTCACCAGCGGCAGGGGAGAGAACTCACCTTTCAGGCTCCCCTTCTCCCCGCGCAACGTTGTAAAGGAGAGGGCATAGCTCGCCCGTTTTCCCGGGGAGGTTGAGTAGCCTCGCATATCTAGGGAGATCCCTTCCAGGTCGGCCGTAAACCCGCCGGGAGGGAGGCTGTCAATGAAGTGGAACCGCCCGTTTCTGAGCCGCGTCTCTGTTACGCTGACGAGCGCTTTCCTGCGAGGGGCGGCGCTAGGGGAAACCTCACCAGCAAGCCGGCTGTGGCTCCAGACCCCTTTTTTGTCGCGCGACAGGAAGACCTCCAGCCCGTCGGCGGATAGGGAGGAGAGCTCGAACTCCTCTGCCAGGAGCCGGGCGCGGGTGATCCCTGTGTCGAGCCGCGTCAAAGCCAGGAAGGGAGCCCCGGTCCGGTCGACTATCTTCATGTCAGCCAGGGTCACGCTGCCGTTGAGCGCCAACTCCGGGTTTTCCATCTGCGCCGCCCGGTAGTTCACCTCTACCTTCGCCGATACCCGCCCTGATTCGACCCGGACCGGGAGCGCTCCGGGGACGTAGGCAAGGTAATAGGGGAGGGAGACCTCCTTCAGTTCTAAGGCTATCGAGGCCTCAACTGCCTTGGGGAACGGCCTGAGTTTTCCCTCCACATGAAGCGGAGAGCCGTTCACTACTGCGTTCAGGCGGGGGTTGATGTACCGGTCGGCAAGATACGGAATGGTAGTGATAAAGGGGACGGCAAGCTCGACCTTGCGCAGTTCATGCCGCTTCTCGACGGGAAGCCCTTGGTCGATGAAGTCGATGGAGCCGTTTGTTATCGTGAGGTTGTTGACGGATAAACGGGGATGCAGAGGCAGCCACTTCAGGAGGTCCGAGAAGTTGTAGCAGTTTGCCCCGACCCTGACGATGCGGAGGTGGGGAGAGTTTATACGGGCCGCAGCGATGATCGGCGCCCTCCGGTAGAGGGATAAAGGGCTCACGGCGATCCGGGCGCTGCTGAAGGCGGCGAAGGTCTCCCATCCTCCCTCCTCGGAGAAACGGAAGTCACGAACCTCAATCGTCCAGGCAAAGGGGTTGATGGAAATCCCGCCGATGGCGAGCTTTCTGCCGGTCGCAGTCTCCACCTTCTGCACCGCCTGGTTTTTGACGATGCCTGGGAGCTCAAACGCGACGAAACCCGCCAGGAGAAGCACGATGCCGCTGGTAATGAGCGCCGCTTTCTTCCATCGCTTCATCGTCTATCCCTTGCATTAGCTCATCGGAGGGAATTACCATAGAAGCGTCTTCTCAGGAAGTATAACTGCAAATAAACATGTTACAATTATTCTGCACGACTGTTGGGAGGAGCGCATGGCGGTGATGGTCGACCCGGAGAAAAGCAGCCTGTTGCGAGCGGCGCCGAGGCTAATGCAAATCCTGCGCGTGCTCGTCCGACACAAGTTCCTCGGCGCTCTGCGCGGCAAGAGTCATTGGCCATCGCCGAAAGAGGTCCGGGAAACTTTCGAGGAACTGGGGCTGACGTTTCTCAAATTCGGGCAAGTGCTCGCGATGAGACGCGACCTGCTGCCGGACGCCTACATCGATGAGCTGGAGCTGCTGCAAGACCAGTTGCCGGCGCTGGGCATTGACGCGGTGCGCGCCAAAGTCGAAGACGAACTGGGCGCCCCGTTGACGAAACTCTTCGCATCGTTTGGCGAAACGCCGCTGGGTTCCGCCACCATAGCACAGGTGCATGAGGCGACGCTGCATGACGGGCGTCGCGTGGCCGTGAAGGTGCAGCGGCCCGACCTTGAAGCGATGATTGCCACGGATGTCGCGGCGCTAGCCTACCTGGTCTCGCTTATGGAAAAGCTCTTTCCGCGTCTGATTGCGCTCGACCTCCCGGTTCTGGTGCGTGAATTTGCCAACAGCCTGAACCGGGAAACCGATTTCAGTCGCGAAGCGCATTCCATTGTGGTCTTTCGCACCGCCTTGGCGGATATCCACGACCTCTGGATTCCGGATGTCGTCGCAGAATATTCTACCGGAAACGTGCTCACGATGGAATTTTCGGACGGCGAACGGGTGGATATATACGCGAAGCTGCATCCGGAAGCGATGCCGCGCTCGATCAATACCCTGGTTCGGTTGATGCTGCAGACGATCTTCGAAGAAGGGTTGTTTCACGCCGACCCGCATCCCGGCAATGTATTGATCCTTCCCGACGGACGACTTTCCCTGCTAGATTTCGGGATGACGGGCGAGCTTGACGAACCGATGCGCGACTCGCTGACACTCCTGCTCGAAGCGGTGGTCAAAGGCGATGCCCGGGGGGCCACCGAGGCGTATCTCGAAATGGCGCCGCAGGGGAGCGAAAAAGTCAACCGGGCGGCGCTGCTGGTGGACATAAAATCAGTGCTTCATGATATCCATCGGAGTGACATGGCGGATGTTTCCATCGGAGATGCATTCGATTCACTGCTGCGTGCCGGGAGCCGTCACGGAGTCCACAACCCTGGCGAATTTTTCCTGCTGACGCGCACGTTCGTCATCCTGGAATCGATGATCCGGGAACTCGATCCGGATCATGACTATATGGGATCGTTTCGCGCTGAAATCTCACGACTGACCGCGCAACACTTTTCTCTGGCGCGGATAAAGGACAAAACGGGCAAGCTGGCGCGCGAAATGGAGCGCCTGATGAATGATGCGCCCGGCGACACGCGCCGCGTCCTCAGGCGAATCGCCGAAGGGGATCTGGGACGATTTCAGGCTCCGGCGGTGGAAGCCCTGGGAGGGCGCATCAGCCGCAACCTGGAACGGCTCACCGGCGCCATCATTTCTGCTGCGCTCATGGTCGCCGGAGGGCTGATGATTGTTGCGCCAAAGGATGCCGGATGGCACCATAATGTCGGTCAGGCAATGATCGTCGCCGGGATTGCCTGGGCGATCATCCTTACTGTCAACACTATGCGCCGTGACCGTGGCCGCCGCTGACCCCCCCTGCGCTCACTGCGGCTTGACGTACATGAAATTTGCACAACAGGTACAGATATGAACGATTACGATAAAACGAAAGCGCAGCTGGTTCATGAGATCACCGAACTTCGCAAGCGATATGCCACACTTGAAAAAACAGCGATTGAATGCAAGCAGCTGGAAACGGTAATCCAGGATGCCCGGGAATATGCCGAGAACATCGTTGAAACCGTACGCGAACCACTTGTGGTGCTCAATTTCGACCTGAAGATTCTCACCGCCAACCACAGCTTCTACGATACCTTCAAGGTAACGCCCGAAGAAACTATCGGCTATTTCATCTACGACCTCGGTAACCGGCAATGGGACATCCCCAAGCTGCGGGTTCTCTTTGAGGAAATTCTTCCCCACGATACCGTGTTCAATGGCTATGAAGTCGAGCATGATTTTCTCGACATCGGCCGCAAGACCATTCTGCTCAACGCCCGACAGATTTTTCGGGAAGATATCGGTTCACACATTATCCTCCTGGCGATGGAAGACATTACCGAGCGCAAGGTGGCGGAGGAGCGAATCAGCGAAGTTATTCGTCAGCAACAGGCCATTCTTGACAATATCCCCAATATGGCCTGGCTTAAGGACAGAAAGGGTCGGTATGTCGCGGTAAACGATCCCTTCAGCAAGGCGTTTGGCTTGGCACCTGAGGATCTGGTCGGGAAGAGCGATTATGATCTCTATCCGCCTGAACGTGCGGATAAATACGGGAAAGACTTCAAGAATGTCATGGCGACCAGGACGCGTACGTATTGCGAAGAGTCTATTGTTGATCGGGAGGGGAAGATTCAGTACGTGGAGAAGATCGAAACGCCCATCTTCAATGACTCAGGAGTGGTCATCGGTATCATCGGCATCGCCCATGACGTTACCAGCCGCAAGGAAGTTGAAGTAAAGCTCAGACACGATAGTACTCACGATATGTTGACCGGTCTCTATAACCGGGCGTTTTTCGATGGAGAGTTGGAACGGCTTGCCCATGGCAGAATGTTTCCTGCAAGCATCGTGATGGCAGATGTCAACGGTCTGAAAACTGTCAATGATACCCTGGGGCATGAAGCGGGGGATAATCTGATCCGGTTGGCGGCCCGGCTTATTTTGGGAGCATTCCGGGCCGAGGACATAGTTGCCCGTATCGGGGGAGACGAGTTTGCCGTTCTTCTCCCGGGAACGGACAGAATCGTTGCGGAGCAAGCTGTCAAGAGGATTATGCGGTGTCCTGAAATCAGCAATGGTCTGGTGAGTATCGCTTTCGGAATTGCATCCGCAGAAAACAAAGATCAACTCACGGAAGCTTTAAAGCTGAGTGACGAGAGAATGTATCAGGATAAATCCGACCAAAAGGAATAAAGGAGTGTAAAAGGTTAGCGAATGAGGGCGAACCGTCGCTGTTGCCGGAAGAGGAGATGCTCTATCAACTGCGGGTGGCGATCCAGATCGTGTGCCGGTTTCCCCCGGCGGTGCCTCGCGCCCGCACACTGACCTCTTCCACCTCAAAACCGGCCCGGCACAAGCGTTTGGTGAAGGTCATGTCGGGACCGGCCGACCATACCGCCAACACGCCGCCGGGCTGCAGCGCGGCAAAGGCCGCCTTGATTCCCGCTTCGGTATAGAGCCAGTCGTTGCCTTTGCGGGTTAACCCTTCGGGTCCGTTATCCACGTCGAGCAGGATGGCGCTGTAGGCCTGATGCTCCGTCTTCAGGACAAGGGCGACGTCGGCCTCCCGGACAGTGACACGTGGATCCTGAAGAGGATGGCCGGTCAACTCTCCAAGGAATTTTCGGTTCCATTCCACTACCGCCGGCACCAGTTCGGCCACTACCACCCGGCTTTCTGCATCGAGTAGCCGCAGTGCCGCGGCGGTGGTAAACCCCATGCCCAACCCTCCGATAAGTATGCGGGGAGATTGCCTGTTGCCGATACGTGCACACGCGAACTCGGCCAAAGCATCTTCCGAACCATGAACGCGACTGTTCATGAGTTCACAACCGTTTACCCGGATCGAAAACTCCGTGCCCCGGGCATAGAGGCAAAGTTCGGCGCTGTCGCCGGGCACCAGGGTGCTGTCGAGGAACTTCCAGGGAATCACGACCATCTCCACGTGCTGCCGTCAATGACTGAAAGGGAAAGAACGCTCCGGAGCATCAGGCAGAGGTCCCCCGGGCTGCTTTCAGCCAGCCTGCAAAGCGTTCTCTCGCCCTCTTGGCTAAAATCCGTCCGAAGACTTCCTGGTCGTAGAGGTACAGGCAGTGTCTGATCAAGGTGTAGGGGCTGAAAGTTCTGTCGGGGTTTTCTGCCATTAAATGGTCGCGATAATCCCTGGCGGTTTTTAAATTCTCGATCAGGCAGGTATGCAGATCCGACTTTTGAAAGCCACTGTCCAGCTTCAGAATATCCTGGACGAAGTCGTCAACTTTGTGGTCCTCGAATTCGAAATCCCTGAAGAAATGGCCAGCGACACGCAGGAAATTAAAGACGTTTACCGTTTTTGCGCTGGCTGCCGCTGCTGCCTGCCCCGCCGCCTCTCGGGCGTCATCGAGGGGATCGCTGATCGGCGCCACCGTTGCCTGTTGCATCAGTTCCGTAGTGGCGTTGCGGATTTCCTTGAATTCCCGGTCGGCCAGTTCAAACAGGGCAGAGAGAATGTTGATCCTGCGCTTGAGGTCGATGGGGATCGACTTTTTGTATTTGATCTTGTGGTCCAGCACACTCCAGGCATCCTGGATCAAGGACCTGATCTGCACTTCGAAGGGTTGGTCCGCACAGGGCAGGTACTTCGGCTGGGACGCCATCTCGTCGTTCAGGGCCAGGTCCAGGTGCAGCCCCTTGTAGCCGAAGGAATCCTCGGTGCTCTCCACGGCCAATATCTTGTCGGTCACATCGAGGGTCTTGAAGTGCCGTTGCAACACCTCCGACACCACGGGGATCTGGTCTTCGTAGAGGCAAACGATGCGGATGCCGATCAGGTCGGAAATGAAATCCTTGATCTCGTAGGGCTGTTCATCGGTTTCGAGTTTGCCTTGGTACTTACGATGGAATTTCTTGATGCACTCCTCTTTCTCTTTGACCCGGCCTTCGATTTTCGTTATCTCGCCCACTTCAGACCGCTTGAGCAGTGAACCGATGACGCGGATATAGGCGTTCCTGGCCTCGGCGAATTGCTTCCGGTTGCTCTCGTAGTACTTACTGAAGACTCTTTTTTCCTGCTCAAAGTCCAGAGATGCCATGGTGATTCCCTTTATTCTCCCTTGTCATTCCAGATAGGGTTTAGTTTGTCGTCGGGATGCAGCTTTACGAGCTCCTCTGGATCCACATGCCAAAAGGACTTGTCGATAGAGCCCTCCTCGTATTCCCGTTTTTGGTCATGGGCAAACGGGCACCACCAATTTTCCACTATTTTCACCAAATACACAACATACCTGAAAAGCGCGACACTCAAGGGACAGTAGAGCTTGCAGTTGAAGATCCAGAAAAACCGGTAGTGCGCCGGATGAAACCGAGAAATATTGATTGCCGGCTGCTCATTGTTTTCATACCGATGGGAAATCCAGGCGGGGACAAAATCAGAATACGATTTGATATCCATGCCGCCGACATACTTCAGATGCGTTTTAATCAGAATAACACCGATAGCCACGAATGGTACGGTCGTGATTATCGGCAGGTAGATGAGGGGGACACCGAGGATTACTTTCCATAAGAGTTGTCGTTCGTAATTACAGCCGATTCTTACTCTATCCATAGATTTTTCCTTTTCCTGCATTTACATGCTTAAACGGCATGTGGTCGTGCCAAGGGCCCAACGGGTCTAAAGCGTGAGGCTCGCAACGTAATTCCCCTGTTGAGGGAATAGGGCCTCATGCCAATTGATGTGACCGGAAAACGGGGGGGCGTCGAAATGACGAAGAGAAATGATTTCTGGTGGTAGGTCAGTTGGGTAACTGTACGCCGTTATCAGGTTTATAGCCAGGTATTACGACTCCAGGGCACTGTTTTTTAAAGATACCGCTTTTCGCGGCCGCACCTTGTGCAGCAGCCGATCCATATAGTAGTAGACTACGGGAGTGATGTAGAGGGTCAGAAGCTGCGACGTCAGCAGCCCGCCCACAACCGCGAGCCCCAGCGGTTGCCGCGACTCTCCACCAGCTCCCAGCCCTACGGCAATGGGGAGGGTTCCCATCAGGGCTGCCATGGTAGTCATCATGATCGGCCGGAAACGTACCATCGCCCCCTCGAAAATGGCGTCCAGCGGCTGCTTGCCATTCTCCCGTTCGGCTTCCAGGGCGAAGTCGATCATCATGATGGCGTTCTTCTTGACGATGCCAATCAGCATGATGATGCCGACAAATGCATAGATGTCCAGATCGCATTTGAAGATCATCAGGGTAATCAGTGCGCCGAAACCGGCTGCCGGCAGTCCGGAAAGGATGGTAATCGGGTGGATGTAGCTTTCATAGAGCACGCCGAGTACCACGTAAATAACGAAGATCGCCATTGCCAGGAGCAGCCATAAGCCGCTGAACGAGGACTTGAAGGCCTGGGCCGTACCCTGGAAGCTGGTGCTGACCGACGGGGGGAGGGTGGTGCCGGCCAGTTTATCGACCAGAATCATGGCATCACCCAGGGCAACTCCGGGGCGGAGATTGAACGAGATGGTCACCGCCGGCAGCTGCCCCAGATGGTTGACCGCCAGCGGGCCGATGGTTTTTGAAATGGTTGCGATGGTTTCCAGCGGCACCAGCTGATCTGTTTTGCCACGAATGTAGAGCATCCCCAGCGCTGCCGGATCACCCTGGTAGCGCGGGTCGAGTTCCATGATCACCTGGTACTGGTTGGTCGGGGCAAAAATGGATGAGACCTGGCGCGACCCATATGCATACGACAGCGCATCCTCCACCTGGAGTACGGAGAGCCCCAGGGCCGCCACCTTGTCCCGGTTGATCTCCACATGCACCTGAGGATTGCTGATCTGCAGGTCGCTGGTCACGTCCATCAACTCCGGCAGTTCCCGCAGCTTCGCCTCGAAATCGGTTGCAGAACGGTACAGCTCATCCGTATCCTGGCCCTGCAGGGTGAACTGGTACTGGCTTTTGGAACTGGTGCCGCCGATCTGGATCGAGGGGACGTTTTTCAGGAAGACGCGGATACCCGCAACTTTGGCAAGTTTGGGGCGCAACTCCTGGATAATCTCGTCGGCAGAGAGTTTACGCTCCTCGCGTGGTTTTAGCCGCATGAAAAACCGGCCGGTATTGCTGCCACCGCCGCTGCCGATGGATGACATGAACCCCTCGATATTGGGGTCCTTGGCGATGATGGCCGCCACCGCCTCCTGGTGCAGTTTCATATCCGCGTAGGATGTCCCCTGGGCCGTCTCGGTGTCGGCGTTGAGCCGGCCGGTGTCTTCGGTCGGCAGGAAGCCTTTGGGAACCTGGGTGAAGAGCCAGCCGGTAAACAGGGTGAGAACGATTGTCACCGCCATGACGGTCCGCCGGTAGTGCAGTACCCGTTGCAGGGAACGTTCGTACAGATGAAGCATGCCGTCGAAAAAACGCTCCATGACCAGGAACAGCCGGCCATGATGCGCAGTTGCCGGCGGTTTCAGAAAGCGGCTGCAGAGCATGGGGGTCAGGGTCAGGGAGACGAAGCAGGAAACCAGGATCGCCGCACTGATCGTTATGGCGAATTCATGCAGAAGGCGCCCCAGGATTCCTCCCATGAACAGGACCGGGATGAAGACCGCCACCAGTGATATGGTCATGGAGATGATGGTGAAGCCGATCTCTTTGGAGCCCTTGAAAGCGGCCTCCATGGCACTCTCACCCTTTTCCATGTGCCGGACGATATTTTCCAGCATGACGATGGCGTCATCCACCACGTAGCCGACCGCCAGGGTCAGGGCCATCATGGAGATGTTGTTGATGGAAAAGCCGAGGAGATGCATGACGGTGAAGGTGCCGACGATGGACATGGGGAGCGCCAGCGACGGGATGATCGTGGCGGAAAGGTTGCGCAGAAAGAGGAAGATCACCATGATGACCAGGCCGATGGTCAGCACCAGGGTGAACTTTACGTCGTGCATCGATTCACGGATCATGGTCGAACGGTCGTACAGGACGTTCAGATCGACCGAGGCCGGTATCTGGCTGCGGAACCCGGGAAGCAGATCCCTGACGCTGTCCACGACCTCGATCGTGTTGGTTCCCGGCTGGCGATAGACGGCCAGCACGATGGCTCGCGTGCCGTTGTACCAGCTGGCGGTCTTGGTGTTCTCCACGCTGTCGAGAACAGTCCCGAGCTCTTCCAGCCTCACCGGTGAGCCGTCCCGGTACGCCACCACCAGCTTTCGGTAGGCGGCCGCCTTGAAGAGCTGGCCGCTTGCTTCGATGGTATATGCCTGTTTTGCCCCGTCCAAAGTCCCGGTCGGCAGATTGACATTGGTTTCGTCAATGGCGGTCGCCACTTCATCGATACCGATCCGGCGGGAGGCCAGCGCCTTCGGATCGAGCTGGGCCCGGACGGCGTATTTCTGCGACCCGAACACATTGACCTGGGCCACGCCGCTGATGGTGGAGATGCGGCGCGCGATCAGGGTCTGGGCATACTCGTCCACCGAAGAGAGCGGCAGGGAAGGGGAGCTGAGCGCCAGGTAGAGCACCGGCTGGTCAGCCGGGTTCACCTTGCGAAACGATGGCGGCGTCGGCATGTTTTTCGGCAAAAAACGGATGGCCAGTGAGATGGCCGCCTGGACATCCTGGGCCGCCGCATCGATATCCCGGTCGAGGTTGAACTGGAGGGTGATCCTGGTGGTGCCGATACCGTTGGTCGAGGTCATGGAATCGACGCCGGCGATGGTCGATAACTGGTTTTCCAGCGGGGTCGCCACTGCCGATGCCATGGTGTCCGGATTGGCGCCGGGGAGACTGGCATTTACCTGGATGGTGGGGAAATCCACGTTGGGGAGGTCGTTCACCGGCAGCCCGCGATAGGAGACCGCCCCGAAGATCAGGATGGCGATCATGACCAGGGAGGTCATGATGGGACGGCGGATGAAGATATCCGCGATATTCATTACTTCTTGCTCCCGGCAGGTTGTTTCTCTTTCGTCTCAACGACCGCCCCGGGGGTCAGGCGCAGCTGGCCATCCACCACCACGGTCTCACCCGCTGCCAGCCCCTTCTCGATGACCGTTTCTTCTCCCGCCGCTATGGCAGATGTTACCTGCCGCATCTCCACCGTAGCATCCGGTTTCACCACGTAGACGAACTCTCCCTCCTGGCTGGTCTGGATGGCATGGGTCGGAATGACCACGGCATTTTGACGGGAGGCGAGCGTCATGACCACATCGGTAAACTGGCCCGGCCAGAGTTTGCGTGCCTTATTGGCGAAAACCCCCTTGAGCTTGATGGTGCCCGTGGCCGGATTTACGGCATTGTCCAGAAAACTGATCGTACCGGTCTCGGTGCTTCCCGGTTCATTGGGGATAACGGCCTCGATCTTCAGTTGGCCGGCGGCCATGGCCCGTTTTATTTCAGCAAGCCGTTTTTCGGGGAGGGAAAAGGTGACATAGATCGGGCTAAGCTGATTGATGGTCACTATGGGCAGATCGTTCGCCTTCACCAGGTTGCCCGGTTGCAGGGCAACGGTGCCGGTGCGGCCGGAGATCGGCGACCGGATGGAACAATAGCCGAGCTGGATTCTGGCGTTCTTGATGGCGGCCCGATCGGCAGCCAGGGTGGCCGCCAATGATTCGGCGTTTGAATGGAGCGATTCATACTGGTCCCGGGTTACGATGCCATCCTTCAGCAATCCTTCGTAACGGTTCGCCTGTTCCCGCGCAAATTTAGCCTGGGCCTGATCCTTTGCCAGGGTAGCCTCGCATTGGCTCAGCGTTGCCCGGAACGGTTCCGGGTCGATACTGATAAGCAAGGTTCCCTTCTCCACATCGCTCCCTTCCGTGAAATGGACCCGTGCGATCTGGCCGCTTACCTGCGACTTTATGGCAACAGTGGTGTATGCCTCGATGTTGCCAATGGCCTTGATCTGCACCGGCACATTTTTTTGCACCGCCTGTGCCACCTTTACCGGTACTGGCGGTTTGGCTTTAGGCTTTTCTTTCTTGGCCGTACAGGAGGAACAGCAAAGGAAAAGAGCGGTGATAATCAGCGTTAGGGGTGTTAGCTTCAAGAGGCCTTCTTTCCTGATACACGAAAAATGGCGACAAAGCCGTAGTCTATGCGTTTTGAGGTCGGTCGTCAATAGAGGACGCTAATTGACTCATGCGGCCTGTATCTCCGTCTACTCCGGCTTCCCCATCCGGACGACTACCCGATGCTTCACCAGTCCTTGTTCCAACGTGATCACGCCACCGGGTACTCGCTGCCCATCCATCTCCACCCAGGCGACACCACGCTGGCAGCCGTGCGGATTCTCCACCTGGATCGCGTAGATCGTTTCACCGTGTCGATAGCGGAGGCTGAAGCCCTTCCACGCCGCCGGGATGACCGGATGTATCCGCATCTGGCTCCCACGCACCTGCAAGCCGAGGACCTCTTCGATCCAGGCCCGGTACATCCACGCCGCCGAACCGGTATACCAGGACCAGCCACCCTGTCCCACCCGACCAGGCAACCGGTAGACGTCGGCCGCGACCACGTAGGGTTCAATCCCGTAGTGCCAGACCGCGTCCGCATCGCGGGCGTGTTCGATGGGATTGAGCATACGCAAGAGATGTACCGCCCGCCCCCCGTCCCCTTTGCGGGCCATGGCCATTGCCATCCAGAGAGCGGCATGGGTGTACTGGCCGCCGTTCTCCCTCACCCCGGGGGGATACCCCTTGATGTATCCTGGCGAGGGTTCCGATGTGTCGAAGGGTGGCTCGAAGAGCAGCACCAGCCCTTCATCCTCGCGGACAAGATGGCGCCAGGCCGACTCCAGTGCTTGATCCGCGCGCTCAGGGTCGGCTGCACCGGAAAGCCAGGCCCACGATTGGGGGAGGGAATCGATCCTCGCCTCCCTGTTTGCAGCGGAGCCAAGCAGGCTACCATCGTCGAAGGTTCCCCGCAGATACCACTCCCCGTCCCAGCCGGCCTGCTCGACCCGTTGAATCAAGGCAGACCGCTCCTCTTGGTAGGTCCTGCCCAATTCCGGCTGGTGCATGAGGCTCGACAGTTCGACCATCCCCTGCAGGGACTCGCAGAGGAACCAGGCGAGCCATACGCTCTCACCTTTTCCTCCGGCACCCACCAGGTTCATCCCGTCGTTCCAATCCCCCGTCCCCATCAAGGGCAAGCCATGGGGGCCGATCGTCAGGCCGCGGCTGACTGCGCGCCGGCAGTGTTCAAAGAGCGTGGCGCGTTCAAAGGTGACCTCCGGCGTGGAGAATACCTCGCGTTGATCGTCAGCCAGCGGGGGGGCGTTGAGGAAGGGGACCTCTGCCAACAGGATGTCGGCATCGCCGGTCGTCCGGACGTAGTGAGCGACCACATAGGGGAGCCATAGGAGGTCGTCGGAAATACGCGAGCGGATCCCGGCGCCGGCAGGTTCATGCCACCAATGCTGAACATCCCCCTCCTTGAACTGGCGGCTGGCGGCCAGCAGAATCTGGTCGCGCGCCAGTTCGGGCCTGGCGTAGAGGAACGCCATGACGTCCTGCAACTGATCGCGAAAGCCGAATGCGCCGCCAGACTGGTAAAAAGCGGAGCGCCCCCAGATGCGACAGCTTAAGGACTGGTACTGCAGCCAGCGGTTGATCAGGAGATCGGCGGCCAGTTCGGGGGTCTGTACTTCAACCGTGCCGAGCAGCGCATCCCACCACGTTCTGGTCCGATCGAATGCGTCCTCCAGCGCCAGTTCCTCACGGTAGCTCTGCACCAGTTGCCGGGCTTCCGCCACGGACCCGGACTGGCCCAGCATGCAGGTAATATCACGTTGTTCGCCAGGTGCCATTTCCAGGGTCACCCGGAGTGCCGCGCACGGGTCAAGACCCGCTCCGGTCCGTTGTGACAGCCGGGTCAGCTCCATGGCCGCCGGGTTGGCCAGAGAGCGGTTGCGGCCGATGAAGGAGGTGCGGTCACCGCCGTATGAGTCGGCCTCGGGAGTGATGGCCACGAAGGCGACCCGCTTTCCGTACTCGGGGTGGTAGCGGTTCCGTGCCAGCAGTGCCCGGGTTTCGGTATCCCACGTGGTCATGACGTGCATCTGGGAGGTTTCGCGGTTCTCGCCAAGGGTCAATTCCACATAATAGGTCACCGAGAGCCTGCGCCTTCGGGAGGAGGCGTTGGTGAGCCTAAGCCGCTGCAACTTGATCGGCTCGCCCCCGCTTTCATCCACGGGGACGAAGACGGTCAGCTCCTGCTCGATCCCGTTACTGTTATGTTCGAAGACCGTGAAGCCGGCCCCGTGCCGTGCCCGATAGGCGGTTTCCTCACGGATCGGTGCGGCGGTCGGCGACCAGAATGTGCCGCTCTCTTCGTCGCGGATATACAGCGCCTCCGACGCCGGGTCCAGCACCGGGTCGTTCGACCAGCCGGTCAGACGATTGCGCTGGCTGTTGCCATACCAGGTGAAGCCGGACCCCGTTTCGCTGACCAGGGTGCCGAAGCTGGGGTTGGCGATGACGTTCACCCATGGTGCGGGGGTGTTGGTGTCGGGACCGAGATAGATCACGTATTCATGTCCGTCCGGCGTAAAACCACCGAGGCTGTTGAAATAGTTCAGCTCCATGAACGGGAGCGGGGCCGAGGGCTCCCGGGGAGAACGTTTCCGGACCAATGTTTCCAGAAGTTCGGCGGCCTCCACCGGAACTCCCAATTGCTGGGGTAGTGTGCCGCGAGCCGCCACCAGCATGACACTGGACGCGGCCTTGAGGAGCATAAGGTCCTCCTCGGGGATGTGCGCTGCACTGCGCAGGAAGACCCTGCCCGGCCGATCAGCCCCGGCAGTCAGGGAATGGCTGTGAATCAGGCGTTCCAGCCTTTCCTGGAGCGGCCGTTCATAGCCCCCGGCTTCCTCGTTGAGGATCACCAGGTCCGTGGGAAATCCGTGTAGGCGCCAATAGGTGTGGGCCTGGAGCATCTGGCGGACCAGGGTGATATCCCGCGCCTCGCCAATGGTGATCAGGGCCATGGGCAAGTCGCCCGAGATGCCGTAAGGCCACAATCCTGCCTGCCCCTTGCGGTTGTCTTCAAGGCGTTCGGCGGATGCGCGCAAGAGGGGATTGGGGAACAGCAGGTGACTTGCCAGTTGCTGGAAACGGCGCGCTTCGTCAGGCTGGATGTGCAGCATCTGCAACTCCTGCTGGGCCGAGCCCCAGGCGAAATCCATGGCCCGTTCGATCGCATGGGGGTCGCTGTACTTATCCATCAGCAGCAGCAATTGTTCGCGGGTTGTCCCGGCAGCGAGCACCAGGGAAACCCGGGCGCGCTGGCCCGGCTCAAGCGTAAGACTCTGCCGCAGGCTTAAGCTGGGGTCCAGGACAAACCCTTGACTGTTGCCGAGCTCTTGCACGGCGCCCATGGGATTGGCAAGGGTCCGACCGCGGCCGATGAAGCGCCCACGGTCGGTTTCAAACTGCCACCCCTTTCCGTGCGGGCTATCATCCCCTGTGTGCTCAAACGTCAAGCGGTGGGCCACATACAGAGGCGGATCGTTTTCACCCCGCGGCCTCCGGTAGGCGAGGAGAGCCTGTTGCTCGGGGAGTGCCTCGGTCTGGATGAACAGCTTGTTGAAGGCCGGGTGCTGGCGGTCTGCATTGTGGGGCGCCATGGAGAGTTCGACGTAGCTGGTCAGGTCGAGATGGCGGGCGCGATTGGTGCGGTTTACCAGGGTAATCCGACGCACCTCCACATCGTCTTCCGGTGAGACGACGACCTCTGTTTCCGTCTGGATTCCGTTATCGGCGCGGCGGAATACGGCCCGATCAAGGGCAAATTCAGCGGAATACCCTTCAATCTTCCCGCCGACTGGGTGATAGGTGGTGGACCAGACACGATTCGGCTCGACCTCATGGATGTAGCAGAAGGTCCCCTGCCCGTCACAGGTCTGATCCGACCGCCAGCGGGTGAGTTCCTGTCCCTCCCACTGACTGTAGCCGCCACCGCTGTTGGTAACCATCACGCCATAGCGGCCGTTGCAGAGAAGAATACTCTTGGGGGTGACGGTATGGGGTGTGGTAAAGGTGCTTCCTGCCATAGCTACCAGGTCTGCAGCCAAAAGCTGCGGTTCACTCTGCCGGGTCGAAATAAGGTGCAGTGGCGGAAGGGTCGGGATGCGCTCCTGAAGCAGGGCCTCAAAGGCACGCACCCGCGGATCGCTATGGAATCGTCGCGGGAACGGGTTCCCTTGGAGAAAGTTGGTCAGCGCCAGGAAGGCCATCCCCTGGTGATGGGCCATATACGCCTCGATGATCACCCCGCGCTTGAGAGGCTGACCCTCCGCGTCACGCTGCGGTTGCCGGCTGAAATCCATCGCCTCATAATAGCCGTAATCCCCGAGCAACCCCAGCCCAGCAAGTCGTTGCAGATTCTGCACGGTCTCACCCGGCGCCACGTTCAGTGCCAGCAGGGTGGCATAGGGAGCGACGACCAGCTTTTCCTCAAGACCACGCTTCAAGCCGAGCGCCGGAACGCCGAAAGCCTTGTACTGATAGGTCTTGTTGCTATCCAGATCGGCAAAGGCGGACTCGGAAATGCCCCATGGGACGCGGTGTGTCCGCCCGTAGGCAATCTGGACCGCCACCGCTTCCCTGGCCGCCTTGTCCAGGAGCGAGTTGCCATAGGAGCGCTGGAACAGGAGCGGCATCAGGTATTCGAACATGGTCCCGGTCCAGCTGAGCAACACGCGCTGCCGGCCGATTGCTCCGTAGGGGCGGCTCATGGAAAACCAATGCTCCAACGGGACATCGCCCCGGGCAATGGCGACGAAACTTCCTAGCCGCGCTTCACTTGCCAGCAGATCGTAGCTGGAACCGTCCAGACGGTTCGTAGAGACGTTGTAGCCGATGGCGAACAACTTCCGCTTGGGGTCATAGAGAAATCGCATCTCCATCCCCGCCGACAACTCGCGGACCTTGACGATCAACCGCTCAACCATCCCCAGGGTCTCGCCTGCCAGCCACTGCGCAGTCGCAAAGGCCGCAATGACGCGGTCGAGCCATGGGAGGAGCGATGAGCAGGCAGGGGGAGCATCCTCCCGGATTGCGTTGAGAATCCGGATCGTGTCGATTCGGCCATGGGCAAGATCGAAGAGGGTCGGCGCCCGGGACAGGTCCTGGCGGATGGCGAGCAGGGCCGCCGGCCCCAGTTGGGCAAGTTCCGTTTCCGTCTTTTCGGCAAGGATTTCGATCCAGGTGAAATAGCGATCCGAGATCGCTATCCAGGCGGCCACCTGTCCCTCCATCTCCCCGGCCCATGAGGCCGCACCCCCCGGAACAAGCGGGACCCTGAAGGTTCCCTCCATTTTCCGCAGCAGGCGCAGTTCATCAACAATACGGGCTGGTGGTGACTCCCATTCGTCCATCAACTCGTCCAGGATGTGGAGATCGAAGCCGGCACGACGTTCTTGCCCGACCATCTGTTTCAGGATTCCGCCGGTGTCGCGAAAGCCGGCAAAGGCTTTGCCATCGAGAATCGCTCCGTGCATCAGCTCGTCAAGCCCCTGTTCCATTGCAACCAGGGCACCCAGCAGGTTTCCGCTGTCGACAGTGGAGACGTAGCGGGGTTCGAGCGGAGCCAAGGTCTGGACATCGTACCAGTTAAGGAGATGCCCTTCATGACGTTCCAGGCGGTCGATGGTTTCCATGGTGCGGGTCAGTCTTTCCACGACCTGGTTGATGGTAAGGTAGCCGCAATCGTGGGCTCCCAGGGCGCTGGCCATCCAGAGACCGATGTTGGTGGGACTGGTGCGCATGGCCAGGCGGTTCTGATGGGAGACCTGGTAATTGTCGGGTGGCAACCATGATGTGTCATCGCTGACAAATTCAGAGAAATAGCGCCAGGTCCGCCGGGCGACCTGCCCGAGGAAACGGCGGTCCGTTTCCGGCAGCGGTTGCGTCTGCTGCTCAACGGGTCGCAGGTTCAGGAGCCAGCCGAGCAGCGGGGAGAGGAACCACAACACGAGCCAGGGGGCTGCCAGCGGCAGGCTGGCCGGCATGACGCGCCAGATCGCCCACCCAACGATGCAGCTGAAGAGGCTTCCCAGCGCCAGGCTTGCAACAAAGAGCGATTGCCGCCGGGAAGAGCTCCAATGGGTAGCCTGGGCCGTCCACTCCAGAAGATTGTGCCCGGATATCATGCGACGGTAGAAGACCCGGGCGATGGCATCCAGGGTCACTGCCGCCTGGTGGGGGAGCAGCGCGGCATCGGCTGCCGCCCGCAACAGGTCGTGCATGACCTTCGACAGGTCGAAGTACTTCAGCCCCTTGCGGGTGGTGGCCATGGTGAAAGGCTGCGCCAGAGGGTGGAAGAGGAGCTGCATGCCAATCACCAGCGTGGCGATGATGCCGATTCTCGGGGAACTGAGCCAGGACGCAATCAGCAGGCCCAGGCTGGTGGCGGGCACCAGGCTGCGGCGCAGGTTGTCGAGGATTTTCCAGCGGTTCAGCAGGGAGAGCGGGTTCGGCCCCCGGCCGCCGGAAGCCTGCGGAACACGCGGGAAGATCCACCCTGCGATCTGCCAGTCGCCGCGAATCCAGCGGTGGGCCCGGCTGGCGTAACTCTGGTACCCTTGCGGGAATTCGTCAAAGAGCTCGATGTCGCTGGCAAGTCCCACCCGGACGTGAGCACCTTCGATCAGGTCGTGACTCAGCACCCACTCTTCGGGGAACCGTTCTGACAGCACGCGACTGAAGGCGCGCACATCGTAGATGCCTTTGCCATGGTACGAGCCTTCACCGCTCAAGTCCTGATAGACATCGGAGACTGCCTGGGAGTAAGGATCGATGCCGACCGCATCGGCGAAGAGCCGGCTGAAGGTCGAGACGCTCGTGCTCGGCAGGGTCGGACTTACCCGTGGCTGGATGATGGTGTAGGAGCCGGCCATGATGTTACCCGAACCATCAAAGCGGGGCTGGTTGAGGGGATGAGCCAGGGTCTCGACCATTTTGCGGGCTGTTGCGTGCGGCAGTTGGGTATCGCTGTCCAGAGTGATGACGAAGCGGACGTCCGTAAGATGATCGGGGTCCCCCACGTAGACCATGGGTGGGGCGGTTTCGGGCCGCGTGCCGTCGATCAGGCGATTCAGTTCCTCCAGCTTGCCCCGTTTGCGCTCCCAGCCGATGAATTTCTGCTCGGATTCGCTCCAGCTGCGCTCCCGGTGGAACAGGAAAAAGCGCTCACCTCCATGGTGCCGGTTGAGAGCTTCCAGGCATTCACTCGCGGTCTGGAGGAGCCGGCTGTCATTTTCACGCGAAAGCGTGATGGAATCGGTGTAGTCCGTGAACAGGCTGAAGAGCAGATTTGCTTCCTTGTTGGCCAGGTAGCGGATTTCCAGCTTCTCCACCTCGGCTTGTACTGTCTCTGCATTCACCAGCATCATCGGCACGACCACCAGCGTGCGGAACGCATCGGGAATACCCGTATCCTCGAAATCCATTCTGGGCAAGGGGCGGGGGGGGAGGAAACGGGTGACCATGTAGTTGACCACCTCGATCGCTAATTGGCTGACCGGAATCAGCAGGAACAGCAGAAGTCCGAGCCGGATCGCGGGCGACAGCCCACTCAGCCCGAGGCCTGCGGCTACGGCGATGAACAGGGTTACGAAGCCGAAAATTCCAAGGGCGTAGACTGCGGCGTGATGGCGATAGACCCATCCCAGGGCCTGATAACGGGGCGCTTCACGGCATGCAAGCAGCTGCACCAGTTCAGCCCGGCCTTCCCCGACCAGCCATGTTCCGACGTGGCTGCGCCGTTCATCAGGAGTTGAATCACGACCAGCCTGTGTCGCCAGCTTGACAACGCGCTCGGCGACCTGTTCCTCGGTCTGGGCAGAGCCGCGGGCAAGGTCTTCAATCGCTCGTCGGCAGCGGTCACGGGTGGCGAAATCCATGGAGGGATAGACTCCGGATGGATCGCGACGCAGCAGCAGTTCTATCCGGCTGAGCTTTTCGAATATCTCCCGCCAGTCCAGCAGGGCAAGCTGGCGCAGACTGGTGAAGGCGTTGCCGCATGACAACTGCTCGCTGGTCTGTCGGTTCTGCTCCCTCAGGCTGAAGTCGTGCATGGGGTTTTTGAGCGTGCGTTCGAGCCAGCTCTGCACCGGCGCCAATGCGGCTGCCTCGTCATAGAGCAGACTGACCAGCTGCGCACCGAAATAGGTCGTGGGGCACGGCTCCGTGGCAGCAAGCTCGGCGAGGATCGCGAAGAGTTGGTTCGAATCGCGGCGGTTGGCGGCGATCAGCCGGTTTGCCCAGAAGTCGGCCAGCTGCCGTTCGCGCAGGTCCTCCAGGGCTGTGACTGCAAGATTCCGGATGCTTTCGATAAGTGCAATGCGCAGCATCTGGGGAATCGCCCAGAGTTCGCCGATCGTCAGCGTGCGTACGGATTGGTGCGCCTCGATAAACGCCAGGATGTTTTCCCGGTCCAGGTGCAGTTCATTATGGGAAACGAGATTCTTGGCAAGACCATAGATGCATGGCAGTCCCTGGTAGGGATCGGCGGACAGGGCGGGGAGTTGCTGGTAAAAGCGTCGGGGAAGGTTCAGCAGGACATCACGGGCGCTCCCTTCCAGGATGTACTCGTTATCGAGTATCCAATCGGCGGCCGGCGTGGCTTTCTGTTCCAGACGGCTCGCTGCGGAGAGATCCGCGCATACCTCGCGGACCCATTGACGGGATTGCTTGAGTCGTTTGAGCAGTTCGGTAGAGTGCTGCGGGCTGAGGTCCACCTGCTGCTCCCGGGCATGGCGCTGGGCATGCTCCTGAACCTGCGTTGGGGAGAGCTTTGCCGCGGAATTCCGAGCCTCGAGCCGTCGTTCACGCTTTGGATGCATGACGAACAGCGCCGGAGGGATATCGCCGCTTTCCCGCAGCAGAGCCACCGGCCGCTGTAAAGATTCGACCGGTGCCTGGAGGATCAGGACGGACTCCCCGGACACGATCCAGCGGGCATGATCGTGCAGGACCCCCGACCCAACACCGTACCTGGAGCGTCGAAGCCATAAAAGACCTGCCATGGCACCGATTGTGGCACATGCAAGGATCAACGACAGGGGAGTGAAATGCCTCCAGCCTGGAAGCGACTGCGACAAGTGCAGGAGCGAAGAGATAGCCCCGCCAATCCCGCCGGACAGGATGGCCGCCAGGATTATCCCGACGGCGCGACGCCAGAGGAATGGATCTGAGATATGAACATATCCGTCCGTACCCTTATGTATCAGGGCAGTGCGGTGGAAGCCCTGCTGTGCCAGTTCCCGAAGTGCTTTTCGAGCTTCATCCTGTTGTGCGAAGTAACCAATGAGAATGCCAACGCCCACTATGTGTCCTTTACTCAGTTCGTAGTCTGAGCGTCCAGCATGTGAAGGATTTCACGAGACGGGAGGGCTCAGAAAGGAACTGTGCGGACTGTTCCCGAGGATGTGGCAATAAGGTGGATGGAGATGACCGGAAAACAGAGGGGATTCGAAATGACTGAGAGAAATGATTTCGGAGGGTAGGCCAATTAAAGATAATACGCTGTACTCACGTTAATAGATAGGGATATTTGATGATGTCCCCGTTTCATGGACAATCAGCTACGTGTCTCAAATCCCGACAGTTCCTCCCCGGTCTTCGTCGGGTTTGCGCTCAAGTTCTGCAATGACCTGGGCACCCAGCAGCAGGATTACTGCTACAACCTCTATGCTGAGAAGGGCCACCACCGTTATGGCGATGGAACCGTAAATGACGTTTACCATGGATACGGCTGCGTAATACCAGATCAGCACCCGGCGGGTGATCTCCCATAAAACCGCTGCGGTTACCCCGCCGATGAGCGCGTGACGAAACCTGACCCGCACCACGGGCATCACCAGATAGATGGAGGTGAGCATCAGCACCTCGCCGACTATCCCCAGGATATACAGTGCCATCCCGGTAGCGCCTTCAAGGTTCAAACTCCAGCCGAGAATCGTCAAATGCCTGCTTTCCAGTATCTCGATTGCACCCACAACAAACGACACCAGCACGATACCGAGCCCCATCACAAAGATGTACAGATAGGGAATAATTGCGGAAGCGAGGAAGTTGCGGCGTTGAATCCTGACCCTCTGGGAAAAGATCACCGCCATGGCATTTTCGAGCATGGAAAAGGCAATGGAACTGAAGAACAGCATGCCGAGGAAGCCGATGATACCGACCACCTTACGCTGTTCGAGGAATGCACGCACCTGCTCTGTCAACGTTGACGCGTAGCCGGGGATCACCATTTCCAGGTACGTCGACAGGGTGTTAATCAACTGCTGCTCTTCGATAAAATTTGTCAGCACAATGAGGGCAAGGATTGACAGCGGCACAACTGACAAGAGGGTATAATAGGCGACAGCGCCGGACAGCAGGAGCCCCTGATTGCGTCTGAACCCGCGCAACACCCGCAGCAGGAAGCTGAAGAAACGACCCATGACCTGTCCACTCATCGTTGCCACAGGATATGGTTGGCTTCCAGGGGAACCGCAATGCCTGAGCGGTGCGGTATCACACGCGCCGTATAGTCCGTGGCTGGTCGTGCCGCCTGTACCTGCGCGACATAGATGTAGCCGTTTTCCGCACCCACTAGTTTTGGACCGAGTGTCATCTCCTTGTGCACAGGATCGCCGCCGTTGACTCCTTCAGCATATAACTCGACCCGTACCGCATCCGTGTCGAAGCCGTTAAGATAGATCTGAACCTCGAATATATGCTGATCCCCCTTCTTCGCAATCGTCGCTTCGCCGAAGCGCAGATTCCCCCACCCCCGTTCCAGGGCGAGCTGCCAGTTCACCATCTTTGCACCCGCTGCTCCCTTATCTGCGGCGCGCTCGCGGTAGGCAGCAGCGGCAGATATATAGTAGTGCTCGGTGTACTGGCGCACCGTGCGATTACTGGAAAAGTGAGTCGTAAGTCGCGCCATGCTCTCGCGTATGCGTGCCACCCAGTCAACAGGAATGCCGTTCCGGTCGCGGCTGTAAAACCCGGGGATTACCTCCCGTTCAAGGAGCGCGTAGAGCGCCTCGGCTTCGACAGCATCCCAGGTCGGGTCGCTATCGTGCTCCTTTCCGTCACCCAGCGCCCACCCCACTTCAGGCGTGTAGGCTTCAGCCCACCAACCATCCAGCTCCGACAGATTGAGCCCGCCATTGACGAGCACCTTCATGCCGCTTGTGCCGCACGCCTCCCAGGGTCGTCGTGGCGTGTTGATCCAGACATCCACTCCTTGCACAAGACGTTCGGTCATCAGCATGTCGTAGTCGCTCAGGAAGACCACGTGCTTGCATGCTTCGGGGCTCTTGATAAAACGCACCCATTCCTGGATCATGGCCTGTCCTGCCTGGTCGGCCGGATGGGCTTTGCCGGCAATGATGAGCTGAACCGGGCGCTTCGGATCGGTGAGGATGCGAAGGAGCCTCTCAGGGTTGTGCAACAGCAGGTTCGGTCTCTTGTAGGTTGCAAAACGGCGCGCGAACCCCAGCGTCAATACGTTGGCATCAAAAATATGCCGCGCGCTCCCGATCTCCCCGGGTGCAGCGCCTGAGGCGGCCAGTTGCCTGGACAACCGTTCGCGGACGTAGCCAACGAGGGACTTGCGGGCGTCAGCGCGGAGCTGCCAGAGCTTGTCGTCAGGAGCACAGCGGATCTTCCCCTCCAGGATTTCCGTCATTCCCAGCCAGCGCTCCTTGCCACAGTACTCAGTCCAGAGGGCGTCGGCCTCTGCCGAATCCCAGGTCGGCATATGGACGCCGTTGGTCACATGCCCCACTGGCACCTCAATCTCCGGCCAGTGCGGGAAGAGAGGCTGAAAGATGCCCCGGCTCACTTCCCCATGCAGACGGCTCACCCCGTTGGCCGCTCCGCTCCCACGTACGGCCAGGTACGCCATATTGAAATCTTCCGTGGGGTCGTCTGGATTTAGGCGGCCGAGTGCCAACAAATCGCGGAGCGGGATGCCGAGCCTGTTCCTGGCATAATTGCCGATGTATTGCTCAATGAGGTGAGGGTCGAAACGGTCAAACCCGGCAGCTACCGGCGTATGGGTGGTGAAGAGGTTACCCGCCTTTGTAACGGCCAGCGCAACTTCGAAAGGTTGCCCTGTCTCTTCCATAAAGCTTCGCGTCCGTTCCAGTACCGCAAAGGCTGCATGCCCTTCATTCAGGTGGCAGACGTCCGGCTTTATGCCGAGCGCTTCGAGCAGTCGCCAGCCGCCGATCCCGAGAACTATTTCCTGCCTCAGACGCTGCTCTGGTCCGCCACTGTAGAGCTCACTGGTAACACCCCGATAGGCCGGGAAATTCGCCGCATCATTGCTGTCCAGGAGGTACAGCTTCACTCTCCCCACCTGGACCTGCCAGGCACGCACCCAGAGCGAGTAGCCGGGCAACACGACCTCCAGTCGCAACCACTCTCCATTCGGTTCACGTACCGGCATGACTGGCAATTGCCCGGGATCGTTGTACGGGAAGAGGGACTGCTGCGCGCCATACCTATCTATTACCTGACGGAAATAACCTTGCTGGTAAAGGAGCCCCACGCCGACCACCGGCACGCCCAGATCGCTTGCCGCTTTGAGCTGGTCGCCGGCCACATTGCCAAGTCCTCCTGAGTAAATGGGTAGCGCTTCACTCAACATGAACTCCATGCTGAAATAGGCGACAGAGGTCAAGGTATTCTGGGGATGCCTCTGCTGAAACCAGGCTGGCCCCTCTGCCTCATGACGCTTGGTTTCCACCAGGTCATCAACCTTCCTGCGGAAGACGGGATCGTCCAACACTTGCTGGAGGCGGTCCCGCGAAACGGTTTGCAGAACGACCCAGGGATTGTGCGTGAGGTCCCAGAGATCTGGATCGAGCTGCGCCCACACTTCGTCGGCCGCGTGATTCCACGACCAGCGCATATCCAGCGCCAGCTCTCCCAGCGCATCGAACCCCTCGACCTCAGTGGGGAAGAACGTGTATATGGGACTGCCGACTCTCTTGAGTTTGCTCATCTGTTCTCTCCTAACGCCGCTTCACTCAGCGGCAAAGCGACTGAAGAACCATCGCTTCATCCCTTCCACCGCCAGCAGGTAGGCGAGCAGCAGGGCGGTCAGGATCAGGAAAAAGGACGCCGGCGGTGCCACAAAACCGAGATGCACGCCGGCAGGGGTGAACGGCAGCAATGCGGCCACCGCTACCACCGTCAGCGAGCAGGCGATCAGCCAGGGATCGGGGCGGCTTTTGAAAGGATTCCTGCGGGTGCGGATGATGAAGATCACCAGCACCTGAGTAGCCATGGACTCGATGAACCAGCCGGTATGGAACAACGACTCCCCGGCATGGAAGAGTGCCAGCATAATATAGAAGGTAAGGAAATCGAAGGCAGAGCTGACCGGGCCGATAACCAGCATAAAGTTGCGGATAAATTTCATGTCCCAGTGTCGGGGATGGCTCAGATAATCGTCATCCACCCGATCCAACGGAATGGGAAGTTCCGATACGTCGTAGAGAAGGTTGTTGAGTAGTATCTGCACCGGCAGCATGGGAAGGAAGGGGAGGAAGAGCGAGGCTCCGGCCATACTGAACATATTACCGAAATTGGAGCTGGTTCCCATCATGATGTATTTCATAATATTGCCGAAAGTGCGCCGTCCTTCCAGGACACCGGCGTGGAGAACCCCCAGGTCCTGCTCCAGCAGGATCATATCCGCAGCAGCCTTCGCCACGTCCACGGCGCTGTCCACCGAAATCCCCACATCGGCCGAATGAAGCGACGGGGCGTCATTGATGCCGTCGCCCATATACCCTACTACATGACCGTGTCGTTTTAGGGCGAGGATGATCCGGTTTTTCTGGGCTGGCGCCACGCGGCAAAAGAGGTTCACCTGCTCCACCCGTGCGGCAAGAGCGGAATCATCCATCTGCTGGATTTCCGCACCGGTCAGCACCCCGGTGACTGGCAGACCGAGTTTTGCAAAAATATGCTGGGTCACCAGTTCGTTGTCGCCGGTTATGATCTTGACATCGACCCGGTCGGCGGCAAGTCCGGCCAGTGCCGCCTTGGCGCTGACTTTGGGGGGATCTAGGAAGGCGGCAAAGCCCGCAAAGACCAGCTCCGACTCATCGCTGACCACCGCATGGGGATGGTCCGGGCCCACCGATCGTGAAGCGATCCCCAGCACCCGGAACCCCTCCCTGCTCAATGCCTCGAATTGCCCGTTAATCATCTTGAGAGCGGCAGCATCCAGCGGAAGCGTGACCTCTGCGCCATTCGCCTCGTAGCTGACTGACAACCGCAGGATATCTTCAGGCGCGCCTTTGACTACCAGCAGCCTGCTTGTGCCGTTGTCTAGGAGCACCGAAATCCGGCGGCGCTCAAAATCGAACGGCACCTCATCGATTTTTTCCCAAATTTTAGCGTCGATTTCCGTGTGTTCCAGAATGGCATCATCCAGGGTGCTCTTCAGTCCGGTCTCAAAAAAACTGTTGTAATAGGCCAGTTCCAGGACCCTGCGGCTTTCATTCCCCATGGGGTCCTGGTGGCGTTCCAGATGAATGCGAGCTTCGGTCAGGGTGCCGGTCTTGTCGGTGCAGAATACATCCATGCTCCCCAGGTTGTGGATCGAGGCGAGCCGTTTCACGATTACCTTGTTGGCCGCCATCCGGAGAGCACCCCGTGACAGGGTCACGGAAACCACCATGGGAAGCAGTTCCGGGGTCAACCCGACGGCCAGGGCCACGGCAAACAAGAACGATTCGAGCCAGGGACGATGAAAGAAGGCGTTGACCAGCAGCACGAACAGGACGAGGAGGACCGTCATCCGCATGATGAGCAGCCCGAATCGGTGGGTCCCTTCTTCAAAGGCGGTAGGCGGGGCCTTGACTAAAAGGGTGTCGGCAATCCCGCCCAGTTCCGTACCCTGCCCGGTGCGACATATCAGCACCCTGGCTGTGCCGCTGATTACCGAGGTTCCCAGGAGCACACTGTTGTCGGCAGTGAGAACGTCTGTCACTTCAGGCAATTCGACCGGAGATTTTTCCACCGGAAAGGATTCTCCTGTCAGAAGGGCCTGGTTGACGAAAAAATCCTTTGTCTCCAGCACCCGACCATCACAGGGGACCAGGTCGCCGGCCGCTAAGAGCGCCACATCTCCGGGCACCATCTCTGCAAGCGGGGTCTCCATGAGCTTGCCGTCACGGAGTACCTGTCCACGCACCGCCACCGACTGGCGCAGACGGTCCGCTGCCTGCCCGGCCCGGTATTCCTGGACGAAATCGAGAGTCACGCTGATGAGGACGATGGTACCGATGATGAAGAAGCTGGTTGCGTCGCCGGTGAAGGCGGAGAGGCCGCTCGCGGCAAGGAGGATAATGACCAGAGGGTTCTTGAACTTGCTGAGAAATTGCAGGATAAGCGCCCGTTTCTGCTCTCCATGGATCAGGTTCGGACCGTACTTTGCCAGACGGATAGTTGCCTCAGAGCTGCTCAATCCATCCGGGCTTGCGCCCAGCTGTTCCAGGAGTGTAGAAACGGGGAGTTGCCAGAACGGTGATTCAGTACCAACTGCGGGTGTAGGCATGATGAATTCCCTTCAACGCATGGTAGGGAATGTCTACCTTTGAGAGCAAACAAAAAAGAAGGATTAACTATCATAGTACTATGCAATAAACAAAAGAGAAGGTGATATACGCTTTTGCTAAAATCCAAACACGTAATGTCCAACTTATAAAGGTTCTTGAAAAGAAAAAGCATCAAGTATGTAGGGTGACAACCTGCCAGCAGGGGAATTTTCTAGAGGGTCTTCCGATCCAGGAGCGGGCCGGAAATGTGGGAGCGGTAGTGCTGGATCATGATGGGGGTACAGAAGCACTGGTGCTGGGGATCGCCGACGTAGCCGCCGTGACAGGAATTCATGGCGGAGACGAGCATGAGCCGTGACGGGTAGGTGATGGACATGAGCGCCCGGGAGATGGTGACCCGGCGTCCTCCAGGGGCTGGCGCAAGACATCCAAGTATTGCCATTCCAGAGAGAACTCGACTGACGTTCTCCCTAATAACTGGTCCAGTTTTAGGGGGTGAGGTCACAAAGAGGAAAATTGCTTCGGATTTACCCTAAACCCAAAACGGGGACCCGAAGGACACAAACCGACTCATGCGGCCTGTAATGTTGATATAATTGCCGTTCAAATGGAGCAGGGGAAAGGAACAAGGCGGGCCTATTACCATAAAATCCGCTCGTTGCTGAAGGGTTCAAACAGGACACGTCCAATGCCGGGCTCGATTCCCGCATCAAAGATAGTTGCTGATGGATCGTCCCTTCCCCACCAGTTGCCTGCTGCCTTCACATCCTCGTCATTGAAATCGCCCATTTTTATGTTGTACGTGCTGTTTCGGAAGAGGTTGCTTCTGGTTATGTTCAGCCCCCCTCCCTTTTCCCGAACGAAAATACCGACTTCATTGTCCGTAAAATCAGATTCCGATATCTGCGCTATTCCCTGATATGACCTGATACCGATCCTGTTGCCTGTAAACAGGCACTTGCTGATGGTGAGAGGTCCGCTGCGAAACCTTATCCCCCCTTCGCTGTTTCTGAAGGTACAGGCTACGAGGTTCAGCCGGGTAAAATGGCTTTGTATGCCCCAGGTGGCATTCTCGATGATGCAATGCTCCATAACGCTGTCGCCGGCCTTTTCTATCCTGATCTCATCCCAACTGCCGGGAGTACCGTTTTTTGCCGAGGTGAAGACGATCTCCTCTCCCTTCCGGCCGACTGCCTTGAGCGTTCCCTTCACCAGCAGGCCGCTTCCCTTGGAAAACAGGATCTTGCTGCCCGGTCGGATTTCGAGCGTTTTTCCTTTTGGAACGGTAAAAGTTCTCTTGATCTGGACCGTGCCGCTCCAGACGCTAGTTTTGCTTTTGACAGGCGCACTGCTGGCAGCATGCGTGTAATCAGCCAGCATCAATGTCAGAATCAGGATAATTCCATGGCCAATAAGTCTCACGTTTCCTCCCTCAAACGAGGTTATCTTCGACATCATCCCTCGCAGTTTATCCTCCGTAACTGTGCAAACCTGAAAGAAGAAGATTCACCCCGAGATAGCAAAAAATGGTAGCGGCAAAGCCGACCATCGAAAGCCACGCCGCACGCCGGCCAGCCCAACCGCGGGTTATCCGGGCATGGAGGGTTGTCTCAGGAATATCAACCATACTATCAAGGGACAGCCGGAGAACTTACATATCGTTTCGGACATTCGATAGCGCACGAATCACACCCCCCAGGGCAGGGTTCGATATGCACCAGAATATGACAGTGGGGCAGGCATTTCTCAATATCTGCCGTGATCTGATGGGCAAGCGTATGCCCTTCTTCCACGGTCATTTGTTTCGGCACCACCAGATGCATGTCGATGTGCCTGACATGACCTGACTTGCGGGTACGCAGCTTGTGGTACTCGATGAACCGGCTTCTGTAAAGATCCATCACGTCATGAATCAACGATTCCTCGTCATCGGGAAGCTTGACGTCCAGAACATGGAAAAATGCCGCTTTGGTGAGGTCCCAGGCGGCTTTTATGATCATGAGCGCCACGACGATGGCGATGACAGGGTCGAGCATTGCGATGCCGGTGAGCTTGATGGCCACGAGACCTCCAAGCACGCCGACAGAGGTGTACACATCGGTTCTCAGGTGCAGTGCATCGGCTTCCAGTGCCACCGAATCGGTCTTGATCGCCACGTTCAGCAGATGCCGGGAGACAAGGTAGTTTGCCATGGCAGAAACGCCCATCACTGCTGCCCCTAACCCCAGGCTCTCGATCTCCACCGCTCCTGCTCGTAGCTTATGTGCCGCTTCCCAGATGATATAGAAGGCCGCACCAAAGATGAGCACTGCCTCTATGGTCCCGGCCACATTCTCGATCTTGCCGTGACCGAAGCGGTGCTCGTCATCGGCAGGCTTGCCCGACTCCCTGATCGAAAACCAGGCAATTATCGCTGCTATAAGGTCGAGCCCGGAATGGACGGCTTCGGAGATGACGCTGACTGACTGCATCATGATGCCGACTGCCAGCTTAAGGGCAATCAGTATCGTATTCGAAGCTATTGACAGGGTTGCGGCCCTGCTTTTGGCCGCCTGGACTTCAGGTGATTGGATCATTGCGTTACTCCTGCTGCCGTCATAATCACGTTGAACGTGTCAGTTGCCCCCACTGCGCTGATGAGTACAATCGATACAATCTGTTCTATGATGCGTATTCTCCGGTGCCATGGGTGCTCATAACGTTACGGGAGGGGTCGCCCACTCCCGTAGTAGATTCCGATTGCAAAAACATCCGTTAATCGAACAACTCCGACAGCCAGTTCTTTTTCCTGTATTGACCGTTATGGCCGTAGCCATGATCGTCATGATGTTTCTTTTCGTAATGTGGCTGATGGTAGCCAGGCTGCTGGACTTGCGGCTCCGGCTGCGTGTAGGTGGGTGTCTGGACGCCTGACCGCTCGATGATTTTATCGAGCTCTCCCCGGTCGAGCCATACTCCACGGCATTCGGGGCAATAATCGATTTCTACTCCCTGGCGATCGGCCATTTTAAGGTCTACTCCTGTGCATACGGGGCATTTCATATTTTTTCTCCTTATGGTCTGATGGGGTGTTATTCCTACGGTTATTGTGGGATTTGTCCGCTCCTGCCCCGTGGACAAGACAACGTCGGTGGCAAATATGCTGACGATTGACAGACCGGGCAGAACTATAATGACAGTCTCGATGTCAAGAATCGTGCTGCCGACGACTGCCACGATCAGTCACGTCGGTTGCCTGAGCGACCGACCATACGTCTTAATTCAGCAGGGACTTCCGGGTACTGATACAACCTATGAGGTTACATCAACGTTGGATTTGTTTCAGGAAAGGTTCTGCGGAGGGACAACAATCCTGTCCATAAGCCGTGGCAGTGCAAGATGGGGTTCATATGGCGGTTGCTTGGCTGCCAAGTCGGCAGAGGGGATTTCTGGGAATGGGGGTAGAGGAACGTGCCCGGCGCAGCAGCAGGTCGTTTCGCAGTAGTCTGAATCGTGGTCGAGCATACTATCACTGGAAGCATCAGGTGCAATAGTACTAAGGTGTGAATTAGATGAAAGCGTCTCACACGGGTGCGCGAAGCAGATTGCAGGTAGCAAGAGATAGGAGATTATGAGAATTACGGATATGATTTTCATAGTGTGGCTCGCGACCACGTTCTTAGCATAGACGCCCAGGAGTGTCAATTTCTATAAGGATGCATTATGGAATAATGGGGACAGAAATGATAGATCACATGGTCTTCCTGTCCAGGCTCCGGTACTGGATCGCCTCGGAGATGTGGTTCTCCCGGATGCCGTCGCTCCCCGCCAGGTTGGTGATGGTGCGTGCGACCTTGAGGATGCGGGTGTAGGAGCGGGCGGATAGGCCGAGAAGGTCAGTGACCAGCTCCAGCATCCGATGGCCTTATTTGTATAGTTGCAAATTACACTTCAGAAACAAATAAGCCATGAAAAAGGGCTTGGCAATTGCCAAGCCCTTTACGGCAGTCATTGTTTCTTTTACCAGTTCCCAACCACCGGGACCGCGTTCGGCACGCCGATGCCGAAGACGCCATAGGTGTCGGTTGGCTCACCGTCCCAGGCCCAATTGTTGTTCTTGTCCAGGTACCAGTTCCCATCGCTGTACACGCCGATCTTGGCGATGCCATCGCCGTTCCAGTCTCCGGTCACCGGGACCACGTTCGGCAGGCCGTTGCCGAATACGCCATGCGTGTCCGTAGGCTCGCCGTCCCAGGCCCAGTTTCTGTTCTTGTCCAGATACCAGTGTCCTTCACTGTACACGCCGATCTCGGTTATGCCATCGCCGTTCCAGTCCCCTACGACGGGCTTGGCATTGGGAAGGCCGAGGCCGAACACACCCCGCACATCTATCACTTCGCCATCCCAGGCCCAGTTCCGGTTTACGTCCAGGTACCAGATGCCGTCAGCATAAATACCGATCTTGGTCTTTCCGTCACCGGTCCAGTCTCCGACCACGGGGATTGCATTAGGAATTCCTGTGCCGAACACCCCCCGGACGTCGATCCCTTCGCCGTCCCATTGACCGTTGCCGTTCATGTCGAGATACCAGATGCCGTTAATGAACACACCAATCTTGATCTTGCCGTCACCGTTCCAGTCCCCGACCACCGGGATTGCTCCGGGAATGTTCAGTCCGAATATGCTGAGAGTGTCCGTGGGGGGACCATCCCAGGCCCAGTTGCGGTTTGTATCGAGGTACCAGTAGCCATTGCTGAAGATGCCGATCTTGGCGGCAACTGCAGAGACGAGAGGCGAAGTGGCATCAAGGTTTATCAGCGCCGGGTGGGGTGTGATTTTCACCGCGACCCCCAGCTGGCCGTTGCCGTTATCCCCGCAGGCCCAGACCGTGCCGTCGATTTTCAGCGCAACGGTGTGCATACCACCCGCGGCGATGGCGGTTATGCCGGAGAGGCCGCTCACCTGCACTGGCGTCGTGTGGGTGGTAGTGGTGCCATCCCCCAGCTGGCCGGAACTGCTACTCCCCCAAACCCAGACCGTGCCGTCGTTTTTCAGCGCCACGGTGTGGTACATACCTGCGGCGATGGCGGTTATGCCGGAGAGGCCGCTCACCTGCACCGGCGTAAGGCGGTTGGTAGTGGTGCCATCCCCCAGTTGGCCGGCACTGTTATCACCCCAGCCCCAGACAGTGCCGTCGTTTTTCAGCGCCACGGTGTGGGATCCACCCGAGGCGATGGCGGTTATGCCGGAGAGGATGCTCGCCTGCACAGGCGTCGTGCGGGTGCTGGAGGTGCCATCCCCCAGCTGGCCTTTGCCGTTATACCCCCAAGCCCAGACCGTGCCGTCGTTTTTCAGCGCCGCGGTGTACGAAAAACCTGCGGCAATGGCGGTTACGCCGGAAAGGCCGCTCACCTGCACCGGAGTCCAGCGGTCGGTAGTGGTGCCATCCCCCAGCTGGCCGGAGACGTTATACCCCCAAGCCCAGACCGTGCCGTCGTTTTTCAGCGCCACGGTGTGGGATCCATCTATGAATCCACCTGCAGCGATTGCGGTTATGCCGGAAAGGCCGCTCACCTGCACCGGAGTCCAGCGGTCGGTAGTGGTGCCATCCCCCAGCTGACCGTTGCTGTTCCAGCCCCAGGCCCAGACCGTGCCGTCGTTTTTCACGGCCACTGTGTGATACAGACCTGCGGCGATGGCGGTTATGCCGGAGAGGCCGCTCACCTGCACTGGCGTCGTGCGTATGTAGGTAGTGGTGCCATCCCCCAGCTGGCCGGAGCTGCTACTCCCCCAGGCCCAGACCGTGCCGTCGTTTTTCAGCGCCACGGTGTGGTACATACCCGCGGTGATGGCGGTTATGCCGGAGAGGCCGCTCACCTGTACCGGCGTCCAGCGGGCGGTAATAGTGCCATCCCCCAGCTGGCCGTTAATGTTACCCCCCCAGGCCCAGACCGTGCCGTCGTTTTTCACGGCCACTGTGTGATACAGACCTGCGGCGATGGCGGTTATGCCGGAGAGGCCGCTCACCTGCACCGGCGTCCAGCGGGCGGTAGTGGTGCCATCCCCCAGTTGGCCGCTGCTGTTCAACCCCCAGGCCCAGACCGTGCCGTCGTTTTTCAGCGCCACGGTGTGGTAATTACCCGCGGTGATGGCGGTTATGCCGGCGAGGCTGCTCACCTGCACCGGCGTCAGGCGGTCGGTAGTGGTGCCATCCCCCAGCTGGCCATCGCTGTTCCAGCCCCAGGCCCAGACCGTGCCGTCGTTTTTCAGCGCCACGGTGTGGGACCAACCCGCGGCGATGGCGGTTATGCCGGAGAGTCCGCTCACCTGCACCGGCATCCAGCGGGCGGTAATGGTGCCATCCCCCAGCCGGCCGTACATGTTATACCCCCATGTCCAGACCGTGCCGTCGTTTTTCAGTGCCACGGTGTGGGACATACCCGCGGCGATGGCGGTTATGCCGGAGAGGCCGCTCACCTGCACCGGCATCCAGCGGGCGGTAATGGTGCCATCCCCCAGTTGGCCATCGCTGTTCCAGCCCCAGGCCCAGACAGTGCCGTCGTTTTTCAGCGCCACGGTGTGCATATCACCCGCGGCGATTGCGGTTATGCCGGAGAGGCCGCTCACCTGCACCGGTGTCAGGCGGTTGGTAGTGGTGCCATCCCCCAGCTGGCCGTAGCGGTTATACCCCCAGGCCCAGACCGTGCCGTCGTTTTTCAGCGCCACGGTGTGGTACCAACCCGCGGCGATGGCGGTTATGCCGGAGAGGCCGCTCACCTGCACCGGCGTCCAGCGGTCGGTAGTGGTGCCATCCCCCAACTGACCGTTGTTGTTATACCCCCAGGTCCAAACCGTGCCGTCGTTTTTCAGCGCCACGGTGTGCACACCACCCGCGGCGATCTGGGGAGTGACAGCGGCCTGTGCCGGGTTCGACAGCGCGAAGCCAAGAACCAGTAAGACGAAGCAAATCAGGGTGTAGACAACTTTCATCCTGGGTAACCTCCTTTTAAGCAGCAATAGAGAATGTATCGTAAGGTAGTGATGTCGCTGTTCCAGGCGTTATGAACGAAAACGCCCGTCTCCCTCTCGCCAGTAAGAAAAAAGCCCTCCGTCAAAACGGTGGGCTTTCATTCACTTCTCCCAGCCATTTCGACAGCCCCGCTATCCAGCAATAACTGGATGGTAGCTTTGTGTCCCACGGTTACCCGTGGTTTACCCTTTCGATGGCAATACCAGAAAACAATTTGTAAATTATGCAAATTTCATTCCTATTTTATTAACTGTCGGGAATACCTGTTCCCCTGCGACTACTCTTGATTTTATAGATAATTCATTAGCATTATTAAATAGATAATGAATTGTCATATGGCAATTTACCGGCCATTGCACGGTTGATTCCCGCGGAGCAACGCTTCCCCCCCCTCTCACGTCTTCCGATCCAAACTCCGGTACTGTATCGCCTCGGAGATGTGGTTCTCCCGGATGCCGTCACTCCCCGCCAGGTCGGCGATGGTCCGGGCTACCTTGAGGATGCGGGTGTAGGAGCGGGCGGAGAGGCCGAGACGGTCGGTGACCAGCTCCAGCATACGATGGCCTAGTTTAGCGCGTCCTGGCTGCCTGGTCCCGCTTGTATTCCAGCTTGTAAATCATGTCTTTTACCGCCTGGGCATCGCCTGCCGCAGCCGCGAGCCGCAGGTACTCACGCAGGTTCTGAATCGCATCGCCGTAGGCTCCCGCCTTGTCCTGGACGAGCCCCAGGTTGTAGTAGATCTCAGCTGTGTCGGGGGCGACCCTGCGGGCGATTTCGTACTCCTGGATAGCGTTCTGATAATCCGCCGGAGTCTGGGCGGTCTCCACGGCTGCCTGCGCCCTGAGCATCTGACGACGGAGCACTTCCGGCCGGATGAGGGCCGTTATCTCCGGCAGGTTGACCTTCGGGTGGTAGGTGTTGCCGCCGCGGGAGAGGATTACAGCAGCGGCGTCCGGCTGGGCGCCCCGGTCGAGCAACTCCTTGACGGTGGTGGTGTCGGTGTAGGCGATGGCGTACATCAGCGCTGAGAAGCCGGAAGGATTCGTGGCGTTGACGTTGGCTCCCCGGTCGAGCATCAGCTTGACCATAGGCCGATCGTTCTTCATCAGCGATATGAAAAACGGGCTGATGCCGCTGTCATTGGCGAGGTTGGGGTCGGCCTTGTTGTCCAGCAACAGGTTCGCCATGGCCAGGTCTTTTTTGTAGACGGCATAGTTCAACAGGGGCGAGTTGTAGCGGTAACGGGAGTTCACATCAGCCTTCTGCGCGACGAGGGTAGCGATCTTGTCCCGGTCGCCCATAAGGACGGCGACGAGCAGGTCGTCCTTGACCTCGCCGGTATAGGACATCTTCACGCCTGCCATAGCGAATGCCTTGAGCGTCTCCGTCTGGTTTTCCATTGCGGCATGCATCATGGCGGTCCAGCCATCGCGGTCCAAATCATTGGCATCGGCCCCTTTTCCGAGGAGCTGCGCCACGACATCGGGCCAGTTGGCGTCAACGGCGGACGTGAGCAGATGACGGTCTTCCTCGATCTCACTATTGGGATCGATACCGGCTGCGATGAGTTCAAGCACCTTTCCCTTGTCTCCCGCGATCGCGGCGATTACGACGTCCCTGTCCGCTTTTCCCGTATAGGGTACTGTCGCACCAGCCTTACGGAACACGCCGAGAACGTCCAGTTTCTTGTTGTCGGTGGCATAGTAGACCGCGGTCCTGTTGTCCTTGTCTTTCGCTGTCAGACTCGCGCCGGCGGCGATAAGGAGTCGGGCCATCTCGGCGTTGCCGTACTCGCCGCATATCATGAGCGGCGTGGTCCCGTAAACAGGATTGACGTGGTTCACATTGGCACCGCGCCCAATCAGGAACCGTACTAATTGGGTATGGCCTCGCCAGATGGCAGTCTCAAGCGGTATCACTCCGTCATCTCTCTGCGGGTTGATCGGCGCACCGTTATCCAAGAGAAATCGGGCCACTGGCACCTCGCCCCTGTATGCCGCATCGTCTAACTCCGAGTAGCCGTAGATGCGCTGGGCGTTCACGTCGACACCCTGCGCCACCATGGACTGCAGCCTCGCAAGATTGCTGTTTGAGACCGTATTGTTGACGGCGCAGCTTGTAAGGGAACCGCAGCCGGTCGCGGCAAAAAGGATAACGAGCAAAGCTTTCCTGACGCGCATATTAGACTCCTTATTTGGGTTGTTCGAGCATGTTGTGGATACCGTCGAGCCTGAGCACGCCGAGGCTCTCGGTCATAAAGAGATAGAGCGCGTCGCCCCGAACCGCAACCTGGGTCCAGTTGGATTTGACGAACTCAAGGCCGTTAACCGCCCCGATTCCGCGGGCAGTGGCGTAAAACGGGCCGGCGCCAGTGCCACAGGCAAGGCCGGTAATGTTGTCCAGGGGATGGGCAAAGATGACCGCTGCCTTGTTATCCTCCGGGCGCAGGCGGTAGACCGTCCGTCCGGCCGCGATATACAGCGTCTGGCCGTCGACGCAGACATCGGCAATCTTGTCAGCGGCAACAAACAGCTTCCGCCAGCCGGAAAACCCCTTCAAGAGCTCAAAGAGGGCGTAGCCCTTAATCTGTGGGTCGTAGCCGTAGGCAAAAATGATGTCCTTGCCGTCGGTTGCAAGCATACACTGCTGGGCTGGCAGGTTGACGACCGGCTGGAAGGGAACCAGCGGCACCTCCGGTGCCGCCGCCTTGTCTGCTGTGAGCGGCGGGATGATGCCGATGGCGGTCTCGCCGGCGAGAAATAGCGCGCCGTTATCCAGCCAGATGAAATCGTTGATCGGTCGGGCCAGGGAGAAGCTGTGGCCGGAGTCGAGGTCAGTGATGGTCTTTTTGCCGTGCAGCATCCAGGTTGCGGCATGACGGTCGAGGCGAAAGCGCTGGCCGGTGAGGCGGGCGGCGGCGACCTCGTCGGTGGCCAGCGGCGGGGCGACCCAGGCGGCCTGCACCTTGCCGTTTGCCGGAAGCACGAGCTCCAACTCGGCGGGGAGGATGAAGTTATCTGCGGCGCCAAGCGCAGCGGTCGCGGTGCTGACGAACAGGCAGAAGGTGATAAGTAGTCTCATTTGAACTCCCCGGCGCCGACTCGGTCCAGGGCTGCCTTGGTCCATTCGCCCTGGTCGGCGTACCAGCCATTCCATTTCTGCATCGAGAGCTCTCTGGGGTTCGGAACATACTCGCTGCCGCTACTGGCCTTGGCCGCCCAGTAGCGGACGAACCCCTGGCGGACGACGGCGCCCCCCGCGTTAACGCCAGCATCGACAACGGTCGTCCAACCCGGCGCCTTGGTCAGCGCGAAATCGCCCAGCGCCACTACCTTGCCGGCAGTGGTTTGGGGATAATCCGCCGCGGTTTTGCTGGCGGACAACAGCTCGTCATAGCCGTGGATGACGTTTTGCGCCTTGAGGTAGCCCTTGCCTTTCTCCTCGACAAGTGCGATGGACAGAGTCGTCGCACCGGCCTTTGCCCCGGCGGTTGCCAGGTCGAGGTAGAGGTCTGAGTAGCGCTCCTTCTCAATAAAAGCGCGACTGTCGATCATGGGGTGGTCGTTTTGCGGCCCGGGCGCGACCTGCGTCCGGATAAAGAGGCGCTCGCGCTCCTCTTGAGTCAGGCCAGATTTGCTGATTGCCTTGAGATAAGCATCCTTGCTCAAGAGCCCTTCGCCTGCCCCGACCTGCGGCTCGCGCAACAGCGCCACGCTCGGGTTGGCGGCCCCAGACTGGCCGAAAAATGCGTTGTGGACATCGCCTGCCGACGCTGCTGTCGCTGCCGGAGGAGCTGTGGGAAGGCTCTTCAGTGCCAGTCCGCCCGTCGTGACAACGTTTCTGTCCTCGACGTAGGTCGTGCCTGGCCCGCGCAGCCGGCCGGTCAGTTCCGACTTGGAGCGCAGGAATGCCTGGTGCCGCCGTTCGTCCTCGATACGCTGTAGTTCGGCACGCTGCCGTTCAGCCTCGATTTCCGCAGGAGTTGGTCCGGCAGGGGCCGGTGGTGGCGCGAAGAGCCCCTCGAGCAGACCGCCGACGATACCGCCGATGAGGGCCGAACGGACCATCGACGCCGTGCTGGGGACGCTGACCTGCGGCGCCTTCACGGCGGGCGCGCGGTTTGGCGTCTGTTGGTCATTGCTGCCGGAAGTTGTCGGGCTAACCCGCCCGATGCCGGTCGGCATGGGGACGTTGCCGCCGGACCCCACTTCTATGCAGCGTCCGTTGCCGTCAAAATCTACACAGACCGCAAAACAGGCGTTTGCGCTAAGAACGAGTGAGGTGACAACTGCGGAAGCAAAAAATAATTTCATGTCTACTCCAATCTTTGCGTACCGCAATTGCTCTTTTCTCTATGATGGCAGAGCCATCAGTTGCGGCCAGTTGCCTTGTCTCCCAGGACAGACCTGCAAAACTGATTCATTAAACACATAAACGAAAACTACGTCATAGTGCGTGACAACATGAGTCGTTTGACGAAGGCTGGATATAAATCCACTGACAGACATCCATGTGTGTAGCTTATGTTGCATGCATTGTTAACTTGTTGAAATTACGGTGCAATTTTGTTGCCAATTAATAATTGCTGAGAAATTGCGGGGTGGGGGTAAAAAACTACCAGTTCGACTGCGTCGAAAGCCAGCTTACGTATGCATTTATGGAACAATGGGGACAGAAATGATAGCTCACATAGTCTTCCGGTCCAAACTCCGGTACTGTATCGCCTTGGAGATGTGATTCTCCCGGATGCCGTCGCTTCCCGCCAGGTCGGCGATGGTCCGGGCCACTTTGAGGATGCGGGTGTAGGAGCGGGCGGAGAGGCCGAGCCGGTCGGTGGCGAGTTCCAGCATCCGGTGGCCGGCGGCGTCCGGCTCGCAGAACTTCCGGATGAAGCGGGGGGGCATGTGGGCGTTGCAGTGGACTTTCGTCCCCCGGAACCTTTCCCGCTGGATCTCCCGCGACTGTTCCACCCGTTCCCGGATCGCCGTGGAGCTTTCCCCCTCGCGCCGGTCGGCCAGTTCGCTGTATTTCACCGCCGGCACCTCAGCCAGACGATGATGGTAGCGACCATGAAGAACAGTTATGACTATGAACAGGTTGTTGGTTATCTGACGGTCACTGCCAATTCCACGATGTCAACTGATAAGGCTCGGGCTTTCTCCATGGCTGCCACCAAACGACTGCTTCCGCGTCTTTCTCGACGCCATCGACCTTCACCTTGAGCCTGAGCCGGTAATTCATCCCTGCAACGACTTGTTGTTCTGCCTCTACGATAGCTGTCAGCTCCAACTTCGCCGGCGGCTCTCCCTCTGGACGTTGCATAACTTTCTGCTGAATTTTGACCGCGAAGACTGCCGCATCTGTCACCTCTTTGTTGGTTACCGCTAAAGCGGTGTACCCGCCCACCATCGGGTGTTGCGCCAAACACCCGAGCAGACCGGATGTGGCAAACAAAACGCATGCCGCAATAAGTGTACGCCTCACTTCTCTATCCTTTTGCGAGGAGCCATGCTCGCTGTAGAAATGATCATTCTTGCCCGCCTTTCCCCCACTCGGGAAATCCTCTCTGAGCGGGGCCATCTCTGCTGATCTGATTTAGACATTGCTCATTCACCGGTGCTCTGTATTTGGGTCATGCGCATACGTCGGCGGCTTTGCCCTGGTTCCGCGCTTACCCTCGGTGACATTGCTGTAAGAGCGCGACGTCGGGTATGCGAAATCTATATCATCACATTCGGCAAATCTGGCAAGCACGTCTTCCCATATCTCTTGAGTGCTCTCCCGCCTGTGGCGGGATCGACAAACATGACGCACAGTCAGGAGTATGCCGCTTGCCTCGACGGTGGTGAAGACCATCGGAGTCAGATCGACCGGTACTACCAGGAAATCCCGCGCATACTCCTTCAGTTTGCTTTCCGCGGGCTTGGCCAGATGCCCGGCATGGTTGACTGCTATCTCATTCAAGATATCCTTGGCTCTCTTCCAGTTGCTTTCGAAGGTAACGAGGACGGCAACCTCGTTCCAGATGAAGTCGTGCATCCCCCTGCTATAGATTGCCAGGGGTTCGACGAACACTTTGCCGGTGGGGATATGCACGATTCGCCCGGTGATCTGGTCCGCATGGACCCAGTTGCCGATCTCCGCGAGGGTAAACCGGGAAATCGTCAAGTCCATAACGTCTCCCGCGTGAATGCCGATCTGGATGCGGTCCCCCACGACGAAGGGCCTCCGCCAGATAATTAACATCCATCCCACCAGGTTCACCAGGGGGTCTCTCAAGGCAATTGCAATACCCGCCGTCAAAAGCCCGAGAAATGTAGCCGCGCCGTGAAATCCCTCGAACACAACCCGGACCACCAGCACTACGGTCAGCAAGAACGCAGCATAACTGGAGATTCTCCGCCACTGGTAACGAACCTGCAAATTCTCCGTTTGCCACCATACCAACTTCAATATCAGCCATCGCAAAGACCAGAGGAATGCAATACATGCCAGCGAGCTGAACATAAGGATGTAAAGTCCGACAGAAACACCGGTGGCTTTGCTAAGCCATACAACGAGATTTTGCAATATTTCCCCAAACTTTCCCATGGTTCTATCTTCCTCAACTGTCTGTGTGACCTTACTTAAACATTTATTACATCAATAATATGTAGCCTCTGAAGGAAGCGGGCAAACTCACGAAGTGTTGTCAAGTCCTTTTCGGGAATTCCGTCCGGGTCAAAATGCATGACGTCATTTCTGATTCTCCGTACATTCTCAAACTTCTCTATACAGGTTTTACGATCAACGGTAATGTTCAGCTTGTCCCATCGTTCCGGGTTTTCAAGCAACCTTATGTACTCTCCGTAAGTAAGATCTGCAACGGAGGTTACTACGCGTTTCGAGTCTGTCGGGTCTTTTGCAGATTCTAACTCTGTGGGAGTAAACCGTTGGCTGATAACTCGTCGCACGTGGTTTTCTATTTCTCCAAGCAACAGGAATGGCTCTGCCAGTTGTTGAAACTGTAAGCTCAGATCACTTGCTGTCACGATGCCGGTAATCTTCTGATCGTGTCCACGAACCAACACATACTGGTGTTCAGCGATTATACTGATTGCAGAAAAAAGCGATGCATCAGAACGAATCTCATGGTGTTGTTCCATTACTTCGCGAGCTACGGAACAATTCTTGCCCATAGCCAGGCGACTACCGATAGATGTCCACGTAATCACACCTTTGACGTCTCTTCCACTCGTCATCACCGGCAACTGAGAAAAGTCATTTGTGAGCATATGAGTGACAGCTTCTTCCAATTTAGTGTCAGGTGATACGGAAAGAGGCTTGCGAGCTGAAGAAGCAAGTTTGCTAATGCGATATATCGGGTCGGCGTATGCTGAAGGTGACACCTTTTCTTCTCCCCTTCCACTTTTCATGCAGATCACTCCTTATTCCGCGATTTCATTTCCCACCCGTACCTACAGACACACAACGAACGAAAAGCTTACGTGGAATTCGGCTGCCGTCTACCTGATGGTTGTCAACTCTCGCCGCTCACTGAAGATGTAGCGAACCATGTAGTATTCGAAGGGATAGTCGCTGTCGTAATACCGGAAACTTTCCCGGTAACGCAGATCCACCGTTTCAAGACCGGTTATACCTGTTTCGATCTCAGTGGGAGCCCCTGTCCCGCCGAAGGGATCGATAGCGTTGGCGATTGCCCAGCGGACCCCACCGTCGACCGCAAATCCGCCCGCGCTCCTTACCGTATTGGGACCAAGAATGGGCAGAACCAGATACGGTCCGGTGCCGACCCCCCAGCTTTCCAGGGTCCGATCGAAGTCTTCGTGCTCCCTCCTCATCCCGAAGGCGGTTGCCGGGTCAAAGAGCCCCCCGATCCCGATGGTCGAGTTCGTCACAAAACGCCCGAGGGTCACAAGTGACTTCTTTCCTTTTGCTTGCAGGATACAGTTGTAAAAGGTCCTGATCTCACGGAGGTTGCCGAAAAAGTTGCTGACACCGGTCCGGGCAAACCCTGGGACAGCTTTTTCGTATCCGGTCACAACCGGAAGCAATACGAACCGGTCCACTTCATAGTTGAACTTGTACATGCTCCGGTTGAGGCCTTCCCATGGATCCCGAGTGCGCGAAACATTCTCGTCGTCGCTGAATTCGCTCACTGTGTGCATTGGAGGCACCTCGCCCGGGAGGAGAGCGACTCTACCGGCACAGCCGGAAAGTAGCAGAACCTGAAATGTGATGATGATCAACTTAATCGCGTTGCTGTACATACCGTCCCCCACTTTACTTACCACGTTGATGAGCGCAGCCGATCGATCAGAAAGGCCATGTTATCCCGATATTCGAGATTGCCGAGGTGTCCGCCCCGGGGATAGACCTTGAGACGGGGGCCGAAAACCCGGCGCAGATAGTCGAGTTCGCCCGGAGCCAGGATGAAATCATCTTCGTTGGTAATCACCCCTATCTTGGCGGAGGAGGCGAGGTAACTTTCGATGCTCTTGAGGCTCAACGCTTCGAGGAGTTCCTCTTTGGTGAGGCCGGGGCGCCTGTTTTGCAAATAGGGGATGAAATACTCGTTGAAGTAGTCCAGGAAGGAAAGATGTAGACAGGTCCAGAAGTAATCTTCAAGCAAATCGCTGTTTTTCAACTCCCTGTTTTTCGGCACCACGTAGCCGCCATGGGTCATAACGTCGGAAGCGAAAATCATCCCGGCGGAGCTGATGCGGAAAGAGACTGCAATCATCCCCCCGGCTTCGTCCCGGTTCAGGATCTGAGCCTTGTACGCTGCAAAAAGGAAATCGTCGTCGATGGCAACAAAGTCACCCTTGCGATAATATTCGGTGCTTTTCTCCATGACGCGGTTATAAAAAGCTCCGATCCTTCTGGGGCCTCCGGGGATGCGCTCCAGCAAGCCCTCTATCCTCGAAGCGGAAGTGTAGAGGCTTACCGCCGGGTTGAGCATCAGCACCCTGCGGAAATCGAAGACCTTACGCTCCTCGTCCAGTCTGGCGATGAAGGCGGCCTCGGTCCCGCCGAGACTATATCCGGCAAGGGAAAAATCGGTGACGTCGATGCGCCCCTTTGATTGGCTCCAGATCTGCTCCATGACCCGATAGAGATCATTTGCATCCTCGGGCAGATTTCCCGGGACATGGGTGGTAGAGGCATTGATGATGAAGTTGGAAAAGGTCGGAGAGGGAAGCGCGATTACGTGGAACCCCGCGTGGTACAAGTTTGTTATGAGGGCGACTATTTTCGCCGACTTGCTGCTGCCGCCGGTCCCCGCAATGAGGAAGATCAGAGGAGCCTTCCGGTCCTGAAACGCCACTGTGTAGCGCAGCCCCCGGTCGTAAAAGAAGATCTCCGGTTTTTTCTGGTCCGTTTCCAGGACCATGGTCTTGACCGGAACCTCAACACGAGTATCCGGCCTCAAGTTCTGCGGAGTGCCCAGAATCGTCGCCGCGTAGGAGTCGTCGATCGGGTAACGGTAAACAGCATCGTCGGCCCATGCAAAAGCTGGCATAAGCAGGAGGAAGACAATGAGGACACTTCTTGCAATTTTCATAGGTAATCCCTTCTCTCAGCTGACCACGCCGTTATCAACCTTGGGCACTTTGGTTGCGATTCACCTTCATTCGACGATTTACCTTCCACTTCTGTCTCCAGTCACTACGTGGCATGCCTCTTCGCCTCACTCAGCTGATATCCCTACCGTCTTGATGCGAGCATGCCTGTGATGCGGTCGAGTTCGGCCCGGGCCAGCCGGTATTCCAATGAAGCCTGCAACTCCTCCATCTCCGCCTTTCTCAGTGCAGCAACCGCTTCGGCATGCTTTGCTGTCGTGACAGTCCCCGCCTTGATACCGTTTTCGCTGAGCCGCGCATTCTCCTTCGATAAGGAAAGCGCCTCATTGGCGACTTCCACCATCTGTTTCGAGCGCTCCAGCTTCCGGTACACCTTGTCAATTTCGATTCCGATCCGCTTGTCTATCCGGGCCAGGTTCTCTTTCGCCTGTGACTGTTGGGCAACCCGCTGGCCGATTTCGCCTTTCCGTTTCCCCCAGTCGAAGATGTTCCACGTCAGTTCAGCCCCGAAGATGCCGACGTTCTTCTCGACAAACGGCGCTCCATCCTGGTAGCCGTGTTTGGCAAAGATCGTCACGTCGGGAATGTACTCGTACTTTGCCGCTCGCACGGCGTGGCGCGACTTTTCCAGCGTTTCACGAGCGGAAAGCAGTTCGCCGTTTCTGGCCCGCGCCTCCTCATAAGACTGGTCCTTTGCCAGTGCCGTCAACTCCGGCAAACCTGTCTCGGTCACTTCAAGGATAGCGTCGCTTGGCAGCCCCAAGAGATCGTTGAGCTCCGAGGTCACATCCGAGATGCGGTTCTCAGCCGCAATGAGCGCCTGTCTGCCCTGGAGATGATTGGCCTTCGCCGAGATTACTGCAACATCGAGCACGTTCCCCGCCTTTACCGCCTCCCCGGCCTCGCGCAGGTTCTCTTGTGCCGCAGTCAGTGAGGCCTGGGCAGCATCCCTCTCCTTGTGCGCAACCAGCAAGGCATAGTAGAGCTGGTGCACTGTAAGAACCGTCTCGTTTGCCGCCTTGTTTAGTTCGGCATCCGCAATGCCCCGATCTGCCCGGGCAATCTGATTGGCCTCATGTATCTTGAGCAGCTGCGTTATCGGTTGAGCGAGGGTCGTTTCGCTGTAGAGGACGGAAGAGCGGCTCTGGCTTAACTTCACATCGTTGCTGGGAAATTGCCCGCCTCCGACATTTCCCAGGCTGCCCGCCGGTATGTTTATCTGCTGTTTGTCGGACAACGCCATGAACTTCGTGTTGTTGGAAAGTTGAGGGAAATACTGCGACCGTGTTGACACGATTTTCTGGTCGTTCTCCGTCACCTTTGCCCGGCCGATTTTGAGCACCGAGTTCTGCTTAAGAGCCAGTTCAACCGCCTGCGACAGCGTCAGGGATTGCTTCACCGGCTCTGCCGAGGCCTCCCCTCCCGTTGCGAGAAGGGCACATAGTGCGATCACCGCAATGACGGCAACCGCCGGCTTGCAGTCCCCACCCCTGGCAGAGCGGGATTTAACGACCACGAAGATGACAGGGACGACCAGGAGCGTGAAGAACATCGAGAAGATGAGGCCGAAGGCGATGACGCTTGCCAGCGGGCTCCAGAGGCTCGACCCGGAGATGATCATCGGGGTCACCCCCACCGCGGCGGCCATGGTGGTGAGGAAGATCGGGCGCAGCCGCCTGGTCCCCGCGTCCCGTGCCGCCTGCTCCAGGGTTTCTCCCTCGGCGACCCGTTCGTTGCAGTAATCCACCAGGATTATGCCGTTTCTCACCACGATGCCGCACAGGCTGATGAGACCCATGAACGCGGTGAAGCCAAAGGGGTTGTGGGTGATGAGGAGCCCGAAGATCGCCCCGAACAGGGTGAGCGGGATTGAGGCCATCACCACAAGCGGGTCGGAAATATTCCTGAACTGCACCAGCAGCACCAGGAAGATCACCACCAGGCTGATCCCAAGGGCGCCGACCATCTGCGGGAAGGTCTCGTCCTGGTTAAATTTCTCGCCGCCGTAGTCGATCCGGTAGCCAGCCGGTAATTCCAGCGCATTGATCTTCGGCATTGCTTCCTCCAGTATTTTCGAGGCGTAGTGCCCAGGCTTTGCGAAGGCCCGGATCGTCAGGGTGCGTACGCCGTTCCTGCGCACGATCCTGCTGGTCTGCCACTCCGGTGCAAGTTGGGCAACGGCGCGGAGCGGGACCCTGGCGCGGGTCAGTTCCGAGTTGAGATAGGTATTGCCGATATCCGAGAACTTCGAGCGGGAGGACTGATCCAGCCGCAGTTTTATGCTGACCGGCCGATCCCCTTCCCAGAAGGTGCTCACCGCACTGCCGTCGAATGCCCCGGCCATGGTCTGCGATACCGACGCGTCCGTGATGCCGAGACGGTTGGCCAGTTCGTCGTTGACCTTCACGTCCACCATGTACGAGTCGTTGAAGTAGTCGCGGAACACATACTGTGCATTCGATACGCCCTCCAGAATTCCCTGCACCTGTTCCCCCAGCCGCTTCAATTCGCCGATGTCATCGCCGGAGATGCGCACCTCGATGGGTGCCTCCGTCTGGGCTCCCTGCTGGAGCTCCTTCACGATCACCATCGCCTCCGGCGCCACTTTCGCCAGCGCCGGGCGCAGTTCCTTCACAAGTCGCGTGGTGTCCTCTATCGAGGCGGTATTGACGATGAACTGTCCGTAGGCGCCGTCGGGCTGTTGGGGGTTGACGTTGTAGTAGAATCTCGGGGAGCTCTGCCCGACGAAGGTGGCGTAGTGGGCGACACCTTTGCTCGATGCAAGAGTTTTTTCGATCCGCCCCATGACCGCGTCGGTGGCCTCAATCCTCGACCCCTGGGGCATCCAGACATCGATCACGAACTGGTCGCGCTCGGCCGAAGGGAAGAACTGTTGCGGCACCAGGGCAAAGAGCATGATCCCGAAGGCGAAGGCACACCCCCCGAGGGTGAAGGCGAGCCACTTCCTTTTCATGAAGATGTTGATCCAGACCCCGTAGGTATCCTGGAGCCGGTCCAGCAGGCTCTTCTTCTCCTTGCCGTGGGTCTCAGCGGCATCATGGTCATGCAGCCCCTTCTTGATGAAGAATCTGCAGAGCAGGGGGGTCAGCATGACCGCCACGATGAAGGATACCGCCAACGCGATCGCCACGGCGATGGGAAGCGCCATGATGAATTCGCCGGACGAGCCGGTGATGATCAGGAGTGGCAGGAAGGAGGCAATGATGGTGATGGTCGCGGTAAGGACCGGGACAAAGACATCGCTGGCGCACCGCCAGGCCGCCTCGGCCTTCGGCACCTTATGGTCCAAAAGTTCGACGTAGTTGTCGGCAATGACTATAGCGTCGTCCACCACGATCCCCAGGACCATGATGAGCGCAGCAATGGATACCTGGTGCAGCGCAATCCCCACCGCGCTCATGACGCCGAGGGTGCCGCACAGGGTCACCGGTATGGCCAGCGCGGCGATGAGAGCGACCCGCAGCGGCAGGAGTAAGATGGTGACGATAACCACGGAAATGATGGCCAGCAGGAATTCGTGGCTCAGGTTCGTGATCCGTTCCTTGACCACCCCCGGCTGGTTGGCGACCAGGTCCAGCTGCACGTCGGGGGGAAGGAGCACCTTGAGGCGCTGGAAGACCGTATCCAGCTGTTCACCCAGTTCGACAATGTTCTTCCCCTTCTGCATCTCGACGGAGAGGAGCAGGCACGGGTCGCCGTCGTAGCGCACCATGAAGGTCGGGTCCTGATACCTGCGCTCCACGTTGGCGAAGTCCTTGATATAGAGAGGGTGGCCATCCTTGGAGACGTCCACGAGCACGTTCCGTATCTCGTTTTCGGTATTGAAAATCCCCGTGGTCCTCATGGGGATCTTCGACCGGTCGGCCTCGAAATTCCCTCCGCTCTGGATGGCGTTTCGTGCTCTCAGGGCGTTCGCTATCTGGCGCGGATCGGCAAAATACTGCGAGATCCTTTCCAGGCTGCCGGTGATCAGGATCTCTTCCGATTGATTCCCGTTGGTGACAAGTTTCCCCACCTGGCGGACGGTGCGCATCTCATCGTGGATCTTGTCCGTAAAGTCCTGCAGTTCCCGATATCCGTACCGCTTGCCATGGACGGCAACCAGCATGGCGACCGTATCGCCGAAATCGGAGTCCACCACCGGCCCCATGACGCCGGCGGGGAGTTCGGTGCTCTTCACCACATTCAACTCGTGGCGCAGCTTGGCCCAGAAGACGTCGGAGTTCTTGACGTTGTCCTCCAGTTCCACGTTGATGATGACCACGCCGGGACGGCTCGTGGAATAGGTCTTTTCCTTCCTCACCTCGGGAAACTTGAAGATATGCTTCTCAAGGGTCTTCGTGACCTGTTTTTCCACCTGCTCGGAGGTCGCTCCAGGATACATCGCGGCCACCAGCCCGGTTCTGATGGTGACCGTCGGATCTTCAGTCCGTTGCATTTTCAGGAAGGCATGAATGCCGACCATGACAACCAGTGCCGTCAATATGAGGGTAACGGCGGGATAGCGAAGCGAAAACTTTATCGGTTTCATACAATTAATCCTCTCGCTATTGCGGTTTATTTCCGAACCGTCTGTTCTGTTGCTGTTACGGTCAGCCCATTTCTCAGTTTGCTCTGGCCGGCCAGAACAATCAGTTCATTACCGGAAAGCCCGCTCTTTATCTCGACGTTCCTGTTGACTGCCGCTCCGATTTCCACGCGTTTGGCGTACACGCGCTTCTGGTCGGGGTAGTAGACGTACACCTGCGTTGCTCCCTGCGGATCGCGTACCACGGCATCACCGGGGAGGGTCACCATGGACACCATTTGATCACCGCGGATGGTTGCTTCCGCTACCATCCCCACCCGCAGGGAGTGTTCTGGATTCGCCACTATGACCCTGGTCATGTAGGTGCGGGTGCTGGAGTCTGCGGAAATATTTATGACCCGTACCGTCCCCTGAAACGTCTTCCCGGGGAGGGCAGGAACGGTTATGTCCGCTTTCTGGCCGATCCTGACGAGGTGCACATCCGTTTCCGGCACCCCGACGTTAACCTCTACCGGGTCTATCTGCACGATCTCGAATACGGGACGCCCCGGAGCGGCGGTATCGCCAGGCTCCATGGACCGTTTTGCTATGTAACCGCTGATAGGGGCACATAGGGTTGCATCGGATAGCGCTTTTCTGGCGACCTCAAGATGAGCGGCAGCCTGGTTGTAGCTCGCTTTCGCCAGGGCCTTGTCTTCCTTCTGCCCTCCGGCCTTGGCCTGCTCGTACTCCTGTTTTGCGCGCTCATAGGCGGCCTTGTATTTCTGGAAGTCATTCGGAGCCAGGCTCTTGGAGTCGTACAACATCTTCATGCGCCGATACTCATCCTCAGCCCGTTCAAAGCCGATACGGACCTGCTCCAGCAACTCAGGCCTTGCGGAGTTCATTGCCTTTTCCAGAACTGCTTGAGCGGTGGCCGCCTGAGCTGCGACTCCCTTTACAGAAAGGTTAAAATCGGTGGGGTCGGTTCGAGCCAAAACCTGCCCCTTTTTTACGTATTCCCCTTCGCGCGGGCCCACGAACACGACTTTGCCGGAAACAAGAAACGAAACGCTTGCCGGAGAGTTTTGTGTGGAGACCGTCCCGCTTACGGAGATCGTCTCCCGCTCCTGAATCTTCTGGACCCTTCCCACGGCCACGGGGACTGCATCGCTGCTCGCTTCCTTCTTGTGCGGCTCACCGGTGCAGGCAGTCATTGAAACTCCCAACAGTGACAGGCCTACGGCCTTGAGAACGGAAGTAAGATTACTTTTCATTGCTGATACTCCTTTTCCTGAATTTCTCTATTGCTTCGACAACTATTTGTGCCAGTCCAAAAGCGATGATTACGACCAGAAGCCCTATGATAAAGGTGGATCAAACGACAAATCCCATTCCGTGCTCCTCTCAGAAACGCCGGGCCAGTTCCAAAAGCCTGTGCCGAACCGCTTCGTACTCCTCATTCGACCCTTGTTCCGGGTCGTCCCCCTCAAGGAACACCGTTTCATGATGTGCCACCCCGAGAAAACCGAGCACTGAGCGCAGATAGGGTGCGCTCAGGTCATGCTCCTGCCCGAACTTGAAAGGCGGACCGGCATGCAAATGCAGAGATTTCCTGTGCCGGTCGGAAAGTATTCCTTCCGCCCCGCCAGGCGTCAGACGATAGGTCCGATCGGGGATACAGATCGCATCAATGTACATCTTGAACTCGGCCGTGAACCAGAGGTTGAGGCTGTGGGTCACAAAGACATATTTGTCGCACCGGCCGAACTGGTCGGCGAGACGCCAGAGCCGGCTCATCTTGCGCCGCTCTTCTTCCGAAAGGAGGAGAACGTAGTCCTTGCCTTGCTCGATTCGTCCCAAGGCGTTGAACACGTCCTGATCGACGCGCTGGATACCATCGCGGTACAGGTCGAGAAGTTGCACCTCGTCACGTGGATTCCTGCGCAGATATTCATCAAGGAATTCGTACCCCAACGAAAGGGAACGAGATCTATCCCGAGGTCTGACATTGCAGGTGACATAGAGCAGATTGGCCATGATGTGCTCCTTTGTATTGATAGTGTTCTCGTAATAGCGATATGCGTGCCAACCAGTTTAATTGCATTATTTCAGGTAGTTACACAGCGAGAGTTTACATGTCTGCGATATTTCATGTTTTGGTATTGCGAAATATCAAGGAAGACTGGTATAATGCGAAATGTCGTGGATTTTGGCGGGAGGTCTAAAAGCAGATGGGGACAATAACGGAAGGAAGGGGAACCGCCAGCGTGGAAAGCGACATGGGTATGGTCGGCCGCGACGAATTTATCAGGGAGATAACCCTCAGAATCTGCAGCAGCCTGGAAATAAAAAAATCGTTGCTCAGTGCCTTCGAGTATCTGAAGGAGCAATTCCCCCTCGAAGCGTTGGTCCTCTTCATCATAGACGAGCGGCTGGGAGCGATCCGGCGCATTGAACATGCCTCTGAAAATGTCGCTCTTCCTCCCCAACTCGTCCCACTGCCGGAAGGGATGCTGCGGAAGATTGCCGCCCGGAACTTTTCAGAGCCATTTATCGTGGACATCGAAAAGGATGAGATTCTTGGCGCGCTCGCACCAATGATGAAAGTAGAAGGGAACACGCACTTGATCGTCCCTTTGCGCATCAGGGGGGAGCTGGTCGGGGGGCTGACCCTGCACGCATCGGGAGAGGGACGCTACGGTGAAAAACATCTTGAGCTCGCCGGCTGCCTTGCGGAGCCGTTTGCTATTGCCCTTGCCAACACCCTCGCTCACGAGGAGGTACTCCGCTACCAGGCCATCCTATTGGACGACAAGCGCTTCCTGAACCGGGAGTTGTACGGTGACGCCGCGGACGGGATCATCGGCGGCAATACGGGGCTGCGCAATGTAATGGAGATGGTGCGCCAGGTGGCGCCGCTCAACAGCACCGTGCTCATCCTTGGCGAGACCGGGACCGGCAAGGAGATGATCGCCAACGCGATTCATTTCTCCTCGCCGCGCAGGAATGGACCTTTCATCACGGTGAATTGCGGCGCTTTGCCGGAAAACCTGATTGACAGCGAGCTCTTCGGGCATGAGAGAGGGGCATTTACCGGGGCGGTGGCCGAGAGCCGGGGGCGTTTCGAGCGGGCCGATGGCGGGACGATCTTTCTGGATGAAATCGGCGAGCTCCCGCCGAACGCACAGGTACGGCTGCTACGGGTGCTGCAAAACCGCGAAGTGGAGAGAGTTGGCGGAAAGCGCCCGATCCCCGTCGATATACGGGTGATCGCGGCAACGCACCGCAACCTGCAAAGCATGGTGGTGGAGGGGAGCTTCCGCGAGGACCTCTGGTACCGATTGAGCGGCTTTCCCATCATAGTGCCGCCGGTGCGGCAGCGGAAAGAGGACGTGCCGGCCCTTACACGCCACTTCGTGACGGTCAGGAGCATGGACCTCGGCATCGGGGTGCCCCCGTCAATCGCGCCGGGGGCATTGCAGCGGCTCATGGAATACGATTGGCCCGGCAACGTTCGGGAGTTGGAGAACCTGGTCGAGCGTGAGCTCATTCTACATCGTGGCGGACCATTGACCTTCAGCACGATTCTGCCAGTCTCGGAACACAGGAATTTGCCGCTCGACGCCGGCAATAACCGCTCACTTTATCCACTCAACCTGGACGAGGCAAACGCAGTGCATATCTCTGAGGTACTTAAATTGGCAAAAGGAAAGATCGATGGTCCCGGAGGCGCGGCTGAGATGCTGGGCATCAACCCAAGCACACTGCGTTCGCGCTTGGACAAACTCGGCATCAGCTATCGTCGCCGGGGCCGGGAAAGCAAGGGATGAAGACTTTGCAAGGGTTGTGATGGGCCTAGATAAAGCGCAAGTTTACATGAGAAACTCAATAACTTTTCCGGTCCAGACTCCGATACTGTATCGCCTCGGAGATGTGGTTCTCCCGGATGCCGTCGCTCCCCGCCAGGTCGGCGATGGTCCGGGCTACCTTGAGGATGCGGGTGTATGAGCGGGCGGAGAGGCCCAGTCGTTCGGTGACCAGTTCCATCATCCGGTGGCCGGCGGAGTCCGGCTCGCAGAACTTCCGGATGAAGCGGGGGGGCATGTGGGCGTTGCAGTGGACTTTCGTCCCCCGGAACCTTTCCCGCTGGATCTCCCGTGACTGTTCCACCCGCTCCCGGATCACCGTGGAGCTTTCTCCTTCCCGCCGGTCGGCCAGTTCGCTGTATTTCACCGCCGGGACCTCGATGTGGATGTCGATCCGGTCCAGCAGTGGCCCGGAGATACGGGAGCGGTAGCGCTGGATCATGATGGGGGTGCAGGAGCACTGGTGCTGGGGATCGCCGCTGTAGCCGCAGTGGCAGGGGTTCATGGCGGAGACGAGCATGAGGCGGGACGGGTAGGTGATGGACATGAGCGCTCGGGAGATGGTGACTCGTCCGTCCTCCAGGGGCTGGCGCAGAACTTCAAGGACGTGCTTCTTGAACTCGGGAAGCTCGTCGAGGAAGAGGACGCCATTGTGGGAGAGGGAGACCTCCCCCGGCCGCGGGGTATTGCCGCCGCCGATGAGACCGATATCGGAGATGGTGTGGTGGGGGGCGCGGTAAGGGCGGTTGGCGATAAGGGCGCGCTCCCGTTCCAGGAGCCCCATGACGCTGTAGATCTTGGTGGTTTCCAGCGCCTCGTCGAAGGACATGCGCGGCAGGATGGAGGGGATGCGGCGCGCCAGCATGGTCTTGCCGGAACCGGGAGGCCCGAGAAGCAAGATGTTGTGGGCCCCGGCGGCGGCCACCTCCAGTGCCCGCTTGGCGTGCTCCTGCCCCTTCACCTCGGCGAAGTCCTCGCTGTAGTCCGAATTCTGCCGGAACAGCTCCTCCACATTCACCGTGCAGGGGGGGATGGCCCGGGTGCCGTTGAGAAACTCCACCACTTCGGCCAGTTCACCCACGCCGATGACCTCCACCCCTTCCACGACCGCACCTTCGGGGGCGTTGTCCCGCGGGACGATAATGCCGGCGAAGCCTGCCCTGCGGGCGGCAACGGCCACGGGGAGGCAGCCCCGGACCGGCTTGATGCTTCCGTCCAGGGAGAGCTCCCCCAGGATAAGGTAGTCGTTCAGGCGCGGACTCTTGATGACGCCGGTGGCGGCGAGGATGCCGATGGCGATGGGGAGGTCGAAGGCGGTTCCTTCCTTTTTCAGGTCGGCAGGGGCGAGGTTGACGGTGATTTTTCGCTGGGGGAAGTCATAACCGGCGTTCTTGAGGGCAGACTTGACGCGGTCCTTGCTTTCCTTGACCGCGCCGTCCGGGAGGCCAACGGTGGCGAACTGGGGAAGCCCCTGGGCGATATCCACCTCCACGTCGACCGGAATGGCGTCGATGCCGAGCAGGGCGCTGCTTAAGACCTTGGCGAGCATGTCACCTCCCTGAAAATAGTGAGAGGCGGCTAATGTACACTAGCGTGGGTGGTTTGCCAAGGCTTTTGTATTCGTCAGGGCTTGAGCATCTCCAGATAGCGGTCAGCGTCGAGGGCTGCCATGCAGCCGGTGCCGGCGGAGGTGATGGCCTGCTTGTAGAACTGGTCTTGGACGTCGCCGGCGGCGAATACACCCGGGACGCTGGTGGCGGTAACGTTGCCTTCTGTTCCGCAGAGGGTGCGGATGTAGCCGTTATCCATGTCGATCTGGCCGTCGAATATCTGGGTGTTGGGCTGGTGGCCGATGGCAATGAAGCAGCCGTGGACCGGGATGTCCTTGGTGGAACCGCTCGAGTGGCGAATTCGGACGCCGGTTACGCCGCTCTCGTCGCCAAGCACTTCATCAAGGGTATGGTGCCATTCGATGGTGACGTTTCCCCCCTTGGTCTTCTCGATCAACCGGTCGGCGAGAATCCTTTCCGCCCGGAACTTGTCGCGGCGGTGGATGACGGTGACGTGGCTGGCGATGTTGGCCAGGTAGAGAGCCTCCTCCACCGCCGTGCTTCCGCCGCCGATGACCGCTACCGGTTTCCCCCGGTAGAAGAAGCCATCGCAGGTGGCGCAGGCCGATACCCCTTTCCCCATGAATGCCTTTTCAGAGGGGAGCCCCAGGTAGCGGGCGGAGGCGCCGGTGGCGATGATGAGAGCGTCGCAGGTGTAGATCCCCGCGTCGCCGGTCAGGACGAACGGCCGCTGGGAGAGGTCGGCCTTGCCGATCTGGTCGAGAATGAAGGTGGTGTTGAAGCGCTCGGCGTGGCGGCGCATCCGCTCCATGAGATCGGGCCCCTGGACTCCGTCCGGGTCGCCTGGCCAGTTGTCCACCTCAGTGGTGGTCATGAGCTGTCCCCCCTGTTGAAGACCGGTGATGAGGGCGGGTTTAAGGTTGGCGCGGGCTGCGTAAACGGCGGCGGTATAGCCGGCGGGGCCGGAACCGAGGATGAGCAGGCGGTGATGGGTTGTTTCCATGGGGTGTCCTCCGTGATGTGTCGTGTAAAGATAGCAGCAGGGGATGCAAATTGCAAGACCGCTCCGCCGGGAAAGGATTGACCCGCGGGGAGCGGTTTGATACACTCCAGGCAGTATTTGCAAACAATTAGTCCTGGAGGGAATTTATGACGAAAAGAGTTCTTGCGGCCCTTGGTCTGACCCTGCTGATGGTCGGTCAGTCGCTGGCCGCCGATATCAGCTTTACGTCCGCTATTGAACAGGGGGCCTTCAGCAGCCTCAGCAAGGAAGCCGGCGTCGCCCTGGCCTACAAGAATGTGGCGCCGCCCCATCCCCTGGGGATCACCGGGTTCGACATCGGCGTGGAGGCGGAGGCGGTCGATATCAACAAGGAGAGTACCTACTGGAAAGCGGCGTTCAACAACGACGCTCCGTCCTACCTCGTTCTTCCCAAGCTGCGGATTCGTAAGGGGCTTCCCTTCGGGATTGACATCGGCGGGATGTACTCCAATGTCTCCAACACCAACGTCCAACTCTACGGTGCCGAAGTGAGCAAGTCGATCCTCGACGGTGGCGCCGCGACCCCCGCCCTCGGCGTACGGGCCACCTACACCAGGCTGGCCGGCCTGAAGGACCTGGATATCCAGACCTACGGGGTGGACGCCTCCATCGGCAAGGGGTTTCTCTTCCTGACCCCCTATGCCGGGGCCGGCTACCTCTGGATCAATAGCAAGGCCACGGGTGACCTGCAGCGGCTGGCGACTGTCGCCGGCGCGCCCCTCAGGGCTGAGAAGCTGTCCCAGGGGCGTGTCTTCGCCGGACTTGAGATCAAACCGCTCCCTCTGGTCCGGATCACCGGTGAATTCGAGTATGCCCTCCGGCCGATCTACTCCCTGAAGGCGGCCATAGGGTTCTAACAATAGGGTGCCCCTCTGCGGGTGCCCGGAGTTAACGCATGCACGCTGAAGCACACCTGGACAGGAGTATTGCCGGCCGTTTCAAGTACGCCATCGTCCTGACGGCGCTCACCCTGGTGGCCGAGGTGATCGGCGGATTCTGGACCAATTCCCTGGCCCTCCTTTCCGACGCGGCCCACGTCTTTCTCGACCTGTTCGCGCTCCTCCTGTCGCTTGTGGCCATCAAGCTCGCCGCCTATCCGGCGTCCGACACCCGCACCTTCGGCTGGCACCGGGCCGAGGTGTTCGCCTCCTTCATCAACGGTGCATCGGTCTTCCTGATTGCCGTCGGGATATGCTACGAGGCGTGGGGAAGGCTCTTTGCGCCGGAAGAGGTGAAAAGCCTTCCCATGTTCATCATCGCCGCCATCGGCCTGGTCATGAATCTGGTGGCGGCATCGGCGCTCCACAGCCATTCCCACGACGACCTCAATGTGCGGAGTGCGTTTCTCCACGTCATCGGCGACGCGGCCGCGTCAGTAGGGGTCATTGCCGGCGGCATCGTCATGTACTTCACCGGCTGGTATGTGGTGGACGCCATTATCTCGGTGGGGATCGGCGTGGTGATTTTCTGGGGGGCTTGGCGGGTCCTGCGGGAGTCGACCCATATCCTGCTGGAGGGGGTGCCGCGGGGGATGAGCACCGCCGACGTGGCCGAGGCGATCCGCTCCGTCGAGGGGGTGAACGACGTCCACCACCTCAACCTCTGGACCATCTGCTCCCATATCCTTGCCCTTTCGGCCCATATCGACGTCGAGCCCGAGTACAAGGGGAAACAGGCGATGGTGCTGCGGGAGATCGAGGAACTGCTCCTGACGTCGTACCATATTTCCCACACCACCCTGCAGGTGGAGTGCACCATGTGCATCGAGACCCCTGTCCTCAAGGAGTTGCGCCACCGGCCGCGCAAGGGGCTCCATGGGCATGGTCACGGCCATGGCATGGGTCATGGCCACCATGATCATGACCACGACCACGACCACGACCATGAAAAGTGAAAAGTGAAAAGTGAAAAGTGAAAAGTGAAAAGTGAAAAGTGAAAAGTGAAAAGTGAAAAGTGAAAAGTGAAAAGTGAAAAGTGAAAAGTGAAAAGTGAAAAGTGGGCCGTTGCGTGCAACGTTTCTACGGATCTGAATCCATGACCAGGGGATCTTCCCCGGAGAATTCATGCTTGACTATTCCCTCATCCAGGAAGCAGCCGACCGGCTGAAGAAGCGGGTGCGCCGCACCGAACTGATCCATTCCCACCACTTCAGCGATACACTCGCCTATCCCATCTATTTCAAGTGCGAGAACCTGCAGCGCACCGGTTCGTTCAAGATCCGCGGAGCCCTTAATTTCATGACCTCTCAGCCGCGGGAATCCCTGCGGAATGGGGTGATTACCGCTTCGGCCGGCAATCACGCCCAGGGTGTGGCCTTTTCCGCCGACCTGCTGGGGGTGAAGGCGACGGTCTACATGCCCGAGGCGACCCCCCTGCAAAAGGTGCTCGCCACTCGTGACTATGGGGCGGAGGTGGTCCTGACCGGGAAAAATTTCGACGAGGCGTATGCCGCGGCAGTGCAAGCCGGCAAATCGAGCGGTGCACTGTTCGTCCACCCCTTCGACGACCCGCTGGTCATGGCGGGGCAGGGGACCATCGGCCTGGAGGTGCTGGAGGAAATTCCCGACCTGGCCAACATCCTGGTTCCCATCGGCGGCGGCGGGCTGATCGCCGGGATCGTCTCCGCCATCAAGGAGACCCACCCCCATGTGCGGGTGATCGGTGTGGAGTCGGCAGCGGCCCCTTCCATGCACTATTCCCTCAAGAAGGGGAGCATCATGACGGCCCCCCTGACGGTGACTCTGGCTGACGGCATCGCGGTGAAGCGGGTCGGGAAGAAGACCTATCCCATCGTGCGGGATCTGGTGGACGAGGTGGTGCTCGTGGAGGAGGAGGAGATCGCCCAGGCGATCGTGGCGCTCCTGGAGCGGACCAAACTGCTGGTGGAAGGGGCGGGGGCGGTGACCCTGGCGGCGCTTCTGAACCAGCGGGTCAGGGATATCGCCGGCAAGACCGTCTGCGTCCTGTCGGGGGGGAATATCGACGTCAAGACCATCGCGCTGGTGGTGGAACGGGGGCTGCTGGCGGCTGGGCGCTATCTGAAGCTTAAGGTGGAGCTGGACGACGTCCCCGGCTCACTGGCCCGCCTCTCGGCGGACATCGCCGAAACCCGCGCCAACATCTCCCTCATTACCCATGATCGGCGTTCCAAAGCGCTCCCCATCGGTCGGGCGGAAGTCCTCCTTGAGCTCGAAACCCGCGGTTTTGACCACATCCAGCAGGTAGTGGGTTACCTCAACAGCCAGGGGTACGAGGTCGAGGTGATGAAATAACACAAGGCAAGGGGCGATAGGTAATAGACGATAGGCGGATTTCCCCCTAAAGCCCAGCGCCTCGTGTGCCGAGCCTGCTTTCGATGAACTCCCTCGTCAGGGGGGCGTCGTTTGCCCCATTCCGCAATTCAGGCCTCTGCAGGTCCTCAACCGTATCCACGTCGTACCAGCCGGGGAGGAGTGCCACCCGGATACCCGCTTCCGCTGCCTTGCCAAGACTCCTTGCCAGTACATCATTCCGTGACCATTCGATCCCGTCGAACAGTTCAGCGTGCATCTGCCCCAGGGCGACGAGATAGTACCCGCCGTCCTCGCTCGGGCCGAAGACAGCCTCCTCGCCGTTTGTCAGGTGGGCGAAGGCGTTTTCGATGAAGGCGAGGGGGAGGTCCGGTGAGTCGCTGCCGATGATGGCCACATCCTGGTAACCGCGGGCGAAGGCGGTGCTGAAGGCACTTGCCATGCGTGCGCCCAGGTCCTCCCCCTGCTGGGGAAAGAGGGGTATCCCGGGGGCAAGCCGGCGGAAGTAGGTGGTCGCGGCAGGTTCGTCCGTGTTGAAGATGAGCCGGTCCATGCCGGTCAGCCGCGAGGTCCGGCGGAGGATATCCCGGAGCATGCATTCGTAAAGCCTGGCGGCTTCAACGGCGGTCAGGGGGGGGATGAGACGGGTCTTGACCCGGCCGGGAACGGGGCGTTTGGCGAAAATGATGAGGGCCTGCTTGCGGGGTGAGTGCATAAGATGTTGTTTTATAAGGAAATGGTAATATGCTGATAAAAGTCCGTAAAGCCGCTGCTGTCAAGGTTTTAATTGGGGGGTGGGAAGCAAAAAGCCTAGCGTTTTCCACAATTTCGGAGCTTTTCAACAGAGTTTTCAACAGGTGCTGTTGATCCACGGTTGATAACGGACTACGCACTGCGGCATCCGTTTTCCCCCGTTGTGTCGGTAACTCCGAGGATTCATTGCCGTTATGCCGCTGTTACCGCTTATCCCGCTCCACTGCCGCATAGGCTGAATGGTTGTGGATCGACTCGAAGTTTTCCGCCTCAACCGAGAACCAGCTGATGTTTTCGTCGGCGGTGAGGCGCAGGGTCGCCTCCCGGACCATGTCCTCCACGAACCGGGGGTTTTCGAACGCCTGCTCGGTGACAAATTTCTCGTCCTGGCGCTTGAGCAGGGAATAGACCGGGGAACTGCCGCAGGTTTCTATGAGCGCGATCAGGTCCTCGATCCAGAGAAATTGCCGGTAGCGGACCTGGACGGTCATGACGGAGCGCTGGTTGTGGGCGCCGTAGCGGGAGAGCTCCTTGCTGCACGGGCAGAGGGAAGTCAGCGGTACCCGCACTTCGAGAAGGAAGTCAAAGACATCGTTCATGCTTGCCCGGAAGGCGCACGTGTATTCCATGAGGCTCCGGGCGCCGGAGACCGGTGCCCGCTTCTCGATGAAGTAGGGAAACTCGATTTCCAGGTGGGCGCTGGAGGCCCCCAGTTTCAGCTTCATCTCTTCCAGCATGATTTCCATCTTGTCCAGGGCGATCTGTTCCCGGTAGCTGTTGAGGATCTCCACGAACCGGCTCATGTGGGTCCCCTTGAACTGGTGGGGAAGGTCGACGTACATGTTGACCCGGGCCACGGTGTGCTGGACCTTCTTCAGCTTGTCCATCACCACGATGGGATAGGAGATGTCCTTCACCCCGACCTTGTTGATGGGAACCCGGCGGGTGTCGCGGGATTTCTGCACGTCACTCAGAGGCCGGGACTCGGGCCCAAGAGGCGGGCCTGAAGGATTCGGGACTCGGGACGGCGGGGTTGTGCCTTTACTTTTCACATTTCACCTTTCACATACTTCACCGGGTCCGTAATCCCCGCCTCTGCGAATCCCTTGAGCCGCAGCCGGCAGGAATCGCAGCGACCGCAGGCGAGCCCCTCCGGGGTCGGGTCGTAACAGGAGTGGGTCCGGCCGTAGTCTACGCCGAGGTCGATTCCTTTCCTGATGATCTCGGCCTTGGTGAGATGGATGAGCGGCGTGCGGATTTTGAACCGTCCCGTACCTTCCACTCCCGCCTTGGTGGCCAGGTTGGCCATCTGCTCGAAGGCGGCGATGTATTCCGGTCTGCAGTCCGGATAGCCGGAGTAGTCCAGAGCGTTGACACCGATGAAGATGTCGTAGGCGCCGAGCGCTTCGGCCCATCCCAGGGCGAAGGAGAGGAAGATGGTGTTGCGGGCCGGCACATAGGTGACCGGGATGTCGCTTCCCACCCCATCCTTCGGGACAGCCACGTCGCTCGTCAGAGCGCTCCCCCCCACCTGCCGGTAGTCGAACTCCACCACCAGGTGCTCAATCGCACCGGCCCCCTTGGCGTTTCGCCTCGCCAACTCCAACTCAACGCTGTGCCGCTGGCCGTAGGCGAAGCTCATGGCGTACGGCTCATACCCTTCTGCACGGGCGATGGCCAGGCAGGTGGTGGAGTCGAGACCGCCGCTGTAAAGGACCACTGCCTTTTTCGTCATGCCGGAGCCCCTTCACCAGCCGGCTTCTTCTTTCGCGGCCGGCGGCGTTTCTTCTTTGCTTCCCCTTCACCCGCTTCGGCCGGCGGGCTGGCTTGAGTCGCCGCCGGTGCCGGGGAACCCTTCTTCTCATGCCGAGTTCGCTCGCCGCTCCGGTTCCGGTCGCTGCCGCGTCCCTGCCCGGGCTTTCCCCTGCCTGCCGGCTTCTCTGCCCGCGGTCGCGCCTTGACCCGGACGTAGTCGTGGACGAACATGTCGTCCTCGGCCCATTCGACCGGGACCTTGTGCTTGATGTACTCCTCGATCGCCTCCAGGTAGAAAGCGCCGTCCTCGTCGGCGAGGGATATGGCCATCCCCTCGGCGCCGGCCCGGGCGGTGCGGCCGATGCGGTGGACGTAATCCTCCGCGTCCTGGGGAAGGTCGTAGTTTATGACGTGGGAGACCCCCTCGATGTGGAGTCCGCGGGACGCCACATCGGTGGCGATCATGATCGGAAGCTTGCCGCTCTTGAAGTCCTCCAGGATCTTCAGGCGTTTTCTCTGTTCCACGTCGCCGGAGATGACCTTGGCCGGGAAGCCGTTGGCGTTCAGGCGGTCGTAGAGAAATTCTCCCTCCCGCTTGGTGTTGATGAAGATCATGGTCCGCTCCATCCCTGTCTTTCTCAGGAGACCCAAAAGAAGCGGGAACTTCTCCTTGCGGGAGGCGTGGTAGAGGACCTGCTCCACGTTGTCTGCAGTCATCTTCTCCGGGGTGACCGAGACCTTGGTAGGCGCGTTCATGAACTCGTAGGCCAGTTCCATGACCCGCTGGTTGAGGGTGGCGGAGAAAAGCATGTTCTGTCGCTGGTCATAGGGAGGGAGGCGGCGAAGGATGAAGCGGAGGTCGGCGATGAACCCCATGTCGAACATCCGGTCCGCCTCGTCGATGACGAGTGCCTCGACGCTCTTGAGGTCGTAGACCTTCTGCTTCAGGTAATCGATGAGCCGTCCCGGCGTGCCGATGACCACGTCAGCTCCTTCCTGGAGGGCGTTTTTCTGGAGCATGTAGTCAACCCCACCGTAGATGGCCTGAATGGTGAAACCGGCATGTTTGCCGAGAGCCTGGGCGTCTGCTTCGATCTGCACCACCAGTTCCCTGGTGGGGGCGAGGATCAGCGCACGTGGTTGGCGGTCCTTTCCTTGCCGTGGTCGCTGGAGGAGTTTGGTGAAGAGGGCGATGAGAAAGGCGGCGGTCTTGCCGGTGCCGGTCTGGGCCTGGCCGGCCACGTCCTTGCCGGCAAGGGCGAGGGGGAGAGTCTGTTCCTGGATCGGGGTGCAGTCGGTGAAGCCGGTTTCAGTAATCCCCTGCTGTACCGGTTCCGGCAGGTTGAGTTCGCTGAATTTCATGAATGACGTTTCCTTTATTTCGTTATTTCAAGAGGATAGCTATATCACAGCGGGCGGGAAATAGCAAGCCGCGCCGGGCCTTTCGATGGGTTCCCCTCATCATGTAAATTAACCTGATATCAGTAGATTGCCACTGCAGCCACGAATAAATGACGAATGTTTTGGAGGCACGAATACGTGCCCATTCGTGAAAAATACGTGACTAACGGATTTTCTCCAGTTTTTTCTCCCTGCCAACACTTCCGGACTTCCGCTTTTCCGCACAGTTGTGCTATGGTACGCCCACAAATAACATGTTATAAGGACGCCGAGATGCAATCCTTCATCCACATCGACTCCCCCAACTATCTCCGTGAGGAGCAGCTGCCCGCGCCGCTGGACTGGTCGGCGGTATTCGGCAACGACCACCCCATTGCGCTGGAGATCGGCTGCGGCATCGGCGATTTCATTGTTAAGACTGCCCTCGAAGCGCCGGAGCGGAACTTCATCGCCATCGACTTCTACAACAAAGGGTGCTACAAGACCTGCCGCCGTATCGACCGCCACGGGCTGACCAACGTGCGGGTACTGCGGGTCGAGGCGCGCCAGTTCATCCAGGAGCGGCTGTCGAAGGGTCTTTTGGCGGCGGTTTACATCAACTGCCCCGATCCCTGGCCGAAAAAAAAGCACCGGAAGCGGCGGCTGGTGAACCGCCAGTTTCTGGAATTCCTCCGTGACTACCTGGCGCCGGAGGGGGATTTCTTTTTCGCCACGGATTTCGACGATTACGGTATTGACGTGGCGGGGCTCCTGCCGGGGATAGCGGGGTACGGAAACTGTCTTGCTCCCGATCTCTACCGCCATGAGCTCGAAGGATACCACCTCTCCAAGTACATGCGAAAGTTCATGGCAGAGGGGAAAAGAATCTACTTCGTCCATTATCACAAGATATGAAACGCCGCTTTTTCCCCCAGGCTGCGTAAGTCTTTGCCTCGCTCTTGTGGACTCGGCCTGCGGCCGCCCCCTTCGGGGCGCCTTCGTGGTCCAATTTCGCAAGTGAAATTGTGCGGCGTAGCGCTGTTTATGCCCGATGTTTGGGTACTACGCCTCCGCGGTTCGGCTCGACAGCCTTGCCTGGAGAAAAAATCAACGTTTCTTGGGATAACTTACATGGCATTACTTCGTATGTCCGTGGCGGATTATAAAGAAGGTTCACTGTGAATTCATATCTGACAGCCCACATCCCCGGTACCGGCGGGACTATCAAGGAGACGCCGGAGGATTTCCAGGTGACGGAGATTCCCCTGTACCACCCCTGCGGTACCGGCGAGCACACCTACGCGGAGATCGAGAAACGCGGAGTTACTACCCTGGATGCCCTGCGGCGGATCGCCCGGGCTCTGGAGGTGTCCGACCGGGACATGGGGTACGCAGGGATGAAGGATGCCCGGGGGATTACCCGCCAGACTGTCTCCATTCCGCGGGTGGACCCCCAACGGGTGCTCGACCTGGAACTGCCCGGCATCAGGGTCCTGGCGGCGGTGCGCCATACCAACAAGCTGAAGCTCGGTCATCTGGCCGGTAACAGATTCCTCATTCGACTGCGTAATGTTGAGCCCCTTGCCCTGGAGCGGGCCGGGGCGGTGCTTCGGGTCCTTACGGAGAGGGGGGTCCCCAACCGGTTCGGCGAACAGCGCTACGGCGCCCAGGGCAATTCACATCTGATCGGCGGCTCCTGGCTGCGGGGGGATTACCGGGGGGCGGTGGATGCCCTCATGGGGGAACCGGAACTGGTGCGTGACGAACGGTGGCAAACCGCAATCGCGGCCTACCGGCGGGGGGAATTGGAGGAAAGTCTGCGGCTCTTTCCCGGCCACTGCCGAACCGAACGGGATGTTCTGCAGCGCCTGGTCAAGAATCCCGGGGCGTGGGGCAAGGCCCTCAATGCGGTCCACCCCCGCCTGAAGAAGCTCTACCTCTCCGCGTACCAGTCCTTCCTGTTTGACCGGCTGCTGGAAACAAGGCTGGCAGGCTTTGACCGGGTCATGGCCGGCGACCTGGCCTTCAAACACGACAATGGTGCCTGTTTCCTCGTTACTGACCCGGTGGTGGAGGCGCCCCGTGCCGAACGCTTCGAAATATCGCCGAGCGGGCCGCTTTTCGGCTGCAAGATGACGTCTCCCGAGGGAGAGCCGGGGGCCATGGAAGCATCTCTCCTTGCCGGGGAAGGGCTCACTCCGGCCAGCTTCGACCTGCCAGGAGGAATGCGGCTCGAAGGGGAGCGGCGATCCCTGCGGGTGCCGCTACGTGAACCACTGCTGAAGGGGGATGGGGCTGATCTGGTCCTTGAATTCTCCCTTCCCAAGGGATCCTATGCTACGGCGGTTCTGCGAGAGATTATCAAATAGGGCCGTATGGAAATGTGACACTTTCTTGTTAGAATCAGTAAGGGAAAACCGTGGGTTTGTCCCTGATGGAGGCAACCATGGCGGGCGATCACGGGGATCGCTCCTGCAGAGCCGAGTGCTCTTGGAGGCTTACGCATGAACCGGCATGAAGAGAACTACACAGTCAACCTGTTCAATCCCAAACAGGGGTACATGCGCGGCGAGGTGGTGATCATCCTGGCCATCCTCGTCGGCTGGGGTGTGATGAACTTCGGGTTCCAAGCGGTACTCTGGCTTCTGGCCGAGAATCCCCTTGGCGAAGGAATTTTTACCCGGCTCACTTTTTTCAACCTCCCCTACCATTTCTGGTTCACCGCCCAGTTTCTCCCCCTCTGGTTCATTATTCTCTGCGTGATTTTCAACATCTACCTCGACCGTCTCACCGAGCGCCACAGCAGAAGGAGAGACAGGACCTATGAGTAACGATCCGGTTAAATTCTGGCCGCTCCTTATCGTCACGGGAGTGCTGGTCTCCTTCGTAGTGGCCGGCCTGCGCGCAAAATCCAAGGAAATGTCCGATTACGGATTTTCCGGTCGCTATATCGGTCGTATCGGCGGCGGGGCAGCAATCGCCAGCAACTGGATGAGCGCTGCCAGCTTTCTCGGCATGGCCGGCCTTCTCTATCTCCAGGGTTACTTTGCCCTTGCCTACGTCATCGGCTGGACCGGCGGCTACGTCCTGCTTCTGGTGCTCATGGCGGGTCAGATCCGGCGATTCGGCAAATATACCGCCCCCGATTTTGTCGGCACCCGTTACGATTCCGACGTCGCCCGACTCCTGGCGGCGCTCATCTCCATTACCATATCCGTCATATACTGCGTCGCCCAGTTCAAGGGGATCGGCATGCTTTTCGGCTGGCTGTTCGGCATCGACTACGGGCGGGGGGTCGTCCTCGGCGGGATAATAGTTGTCTGTTACGTGGTGGTCTGTGGCATGCTCGGGGTGGCCCGCAACCAGCAGATGCAGTACTTCGTCACGATCGTCTCCTTCATCCTCCCCCTCATGTTTCTGGCCCACCGGTTCGGCTATTTCTGGCTCCTTCCCCAGTTCGGCTACGGCGAAGGGATTCAGGATCTGGCGACGGAGTTCAATATCAACTTTTCGGCCCCCTTTGCCAACGGTTCCCTGTTTCAATGGGTCGCCCTCTGCTTTACCCTCATGGTCGGCACGGCCGGGCTCCCCCATGTCCTTTCCCGCTTCTACATTCTTCCCAATGTCCGGGATGCGCGGTGGAGCGTGGTCTGGGGGCTTTTCTTTATCGCTCTCATCTACTGGTCCGCGCCTGCCTATGCCGTTTTCGCCCGCCTTCTGGAAGCCCGGGGGGGGTATATCCCCGCGCCGGAGGCGGCCCACAAGATGGCCGACATCATGGTGCTCAAGACGGCAGTCATGGGAGGTGTGCCGGTATGGCTGACCGGTTTGCTGGCCGCCGGCGCTGTAAGTGCCGCGTTCTTCACGGTAACAGGGCTCCTTATGACCGGTGCCGCCTCTCTTTCCCATGACATCTACTATCGGCTTATCAACCCTCGTGCTTCGGAGTCGCGGAAAATGGCGATTGCCAAGGGGGGAACCCTGGCCCTGGCTGCCCTGGTACTCATCATTGCGCTCAAGCCTCCAGCGCTCATAGCGGAAATAACGGCGGTCGCCTTTGCCCTCGCCGGCAACACCATATTCCCCGCTTTCCTGCTCGGTATCTGGTGGGGGCGTGCCAACCGTCACGGGGTCATTGCCGGCATGGCGCTGGGGGTCATAATAACCTTTGCTGCACCCCTCTGGGGGAATGTCATCCCCTTGGTTGCCACACTCTTCCCGATTACGTCGTCGGCCTTCTGCGGGGCGCCTCTGGTGGTACTCGTCATGGTGGTGGTGTCGCTACTTACTCCACCTCCCCCGGATGAAATGAGACGTTTCCTGGCAGAGCAGGTCCACGGCCATCTCGATTAGGAGGAGTATTCCATGTCAATGTTTCCGGTGAACAGGGGGGGGGACATTCTTGCCTGGCGTGACACGGTGGAACTGGTTGATGGGGTGAAGCGGCAGCTGTCTCAGAAGATGGCCTATCTCCTCGACGGTGACGAGCTTGTTTTGTTACGTGGGCTGCAGGAGCGGCTCGGGGAGGAAATGGCTGTCGAGTCCCGGTTTGCTGAGGATGTTGAGCAGGTCCTGTCCGCACTGGAGACGGCAGGCTCGGCAGACGAGATGGCTGCCGGTTATCGGCACGGCAAGCAGCTGGCGGCCGACTATTTCGAACAGCGGGGGTCGGTTCTGGTGGTACAGTCGTTCTGCTCTACCCTGCAGGATCTACTGATCCGCCGTGCGCTGGTCCTTGCCGGCGAATGGATGGCGCGGAGCGGGTTTGGCTCGCCTCCCGTACCCTATTGCTGGTTTGCCTTCGGAGGGGCGGGGAGAGCGGAAGGGACTATTGCCGGTGAATGCGACGCCCTGCTCGTACATGGCGAGCTGAATGGAGAGCATGCCGCGTATTTTGCCGGGTTTTCCCTGCGGGTCATTGCCATTCTCGAAAATTGTGGCGTCAAGAGTGTGGCCGGCATTACGCCGGTCCATCCGTCCTGGCGGGGGAGCATAAATGAATGGCGATCACGCCTGATCGAGGGAGCGGCGGGGGAAAAGATGCTTGAAGACCACTCGTTCCTTGCGCGATTTGCCGATCTGCGCCTGGTTAGTGGAGATTCGGCCCTCTATGGGGAGACGATGAACCTGATTCGCAGTCTGTTCGATTTCAATCGTCGTGGCTTCGACGAGGTAGCCCGCGGTGCGGCGGAAATGGCGACAGGGCTCGACTTTTTTGGCCGTCTCCGGGTAGCGAAGGGGGGGGAGCATCGAGGGGAATTCAACCTGGAGCAGCTTGCCCTGGGGCCGCTGGTGGAAAATATCAGGATTCTGGCGGTGCGCGCCGGTCTGCCGGAAACCGCCACCGTCGAGCGGATCAAGTCGCTTCTGGGAAGAGGGGAGCTTGATGTCGATTTGTCCCAGCGACTGCTGCGTGCCTACCACGACTTTGTCAGCCAGAAGCTGCGGTTGGAAATTCGTCGCAATGGAGAGGGTGCGTTCTTCAAGCCGGAAGAGCTCGATGAGGCCAAGATCGAGTCATTGAAGGAGGGTGTGGAAGCGGTGGTGAACCTGCAGCGGATAGTCTACCAGCGCTGCGTCGTCAACGGCTAGGAGAACTATGCGGATATCCATCTCGTCAGGAACCCTGTTCACCTACCCGCTCCAGAAGGTGTTCGAGATCGCCCGCGATGTCGGCTTCGACGGACTGGAGCTGATCATCAACCAGGATTTCCAGAAGGTCAATCCGCGTCTGGTGGTTCGGGAGCTTTCCCAGATCCTCCCCGTACTTTCCATCCACGCACCATTTATGCCGCTGGACGGCTGGGGGGGGCCGATCGACTCCGTCAGGCGGTCTGTGGAGATTGCCGCAGACTGTGGCGTGCCGCTGGTCAATTTTCATCCCGCATCCTGGCTCGGATTCGAGCTCAAGTTCTGGCGCTGGATGTACCGGATTCTCGATTTTCAGAAGGAGGTGGGTGAAGAGGGGGTGACGCTCACCCTGGAGAACATGCCGTGGGTCGGGAGGTTCAGGATCAACCAGTATATCCTCTCCCACACCGGCAAGATGATCGATTTTCTTGAGGAGCGGAATCTCTACATGACCTTCGACTGCACCCACATGGGGTCGGGCAAGACCAACTTCATCAACGATTTCTACCTTTGCTACAATACCGGCCGGATTCGCAACGTCCATTTCTCCGACTATGGTCACGGCCGTGAACACCTTCTTCCTGGTCACGGGATCCTGCCGCTGACCCGTTTTCTCAATCACCTGCGCAATACCGGTTACAACGAGACCCTGACCCTCGAACTGTCTCCCCACGAGTTTCCCCGTGACGAACGGATCATGGTGGAGAGCCTGAAGGAAATCCTCCAGTATCTGAGGCGGGAAACCGCGATAATTACCCCCTGACCACGTAGACCGAACATTTTGCGTTCTTGACGACCTTGTTGGATACGCTCCCGAGCAGGTTCCGCTTGAGAAAACCCTTTCCTGTACTCCCGATAATGATGACGTCGATCTCTTCCCGGTCGGCAAAGGCGATGAGTTCATCGGCCGGGTCACCGTAAACCACTTTTGTTGTCAGGGGGATATCCAACTCCCTGGCGTTCTTCTCGATAACGTAGAAAATGCGCTGCCTGCGCTCTTCCCATTCCTTTGCCTCGGTGATGGGAGGGGCGGGGACGAAGTCGGTGAAGGTGGTACGCGGTGCGTTGGGGAGGACCAACATGGCGTAAATGGTGCTTTTGAACTGGCTCGGATTGCCGGCTGCCATTCGTACCGCTTCTTCCGCCGCCTTGTCGGAGAGGGGGGAGCCATCGATGGCAACCAGTATTTTTTTCGGCAGATTAAGCATGGAACGTTCTCCTTGGGGGTTGTGTTGTGAAGTATAGACTCTTTTGGGTCGAAGCACCAGTTTCGTGCTATCGAATCAGGCGAAAGAGCCGTGCAGGGTGTTGGGGTGGGCGGTGTAAACGAATTATAACCCCATAATATTTCTTTCTTGACAATTATAAAACATTATTCTATATTTTTTGAAGTAATTTTGCATAATTTTTCAAAGACATCAACTGGGTTGTTATTTTCGTTCCCCTATCTAGAAAGTACAACAACTATTTAATAGAACACTAATCACGTTGTTTTTTTCTTAGGATGAGAATTAGTTTGGAACAGGCAGGCTCTTTTTTTCGTGCAGCAAGAAACCCCTTGACTTATTCGGCCGAAAGGCATATTAAAAGCGGTTGGAATCTAACTAATTACAGGTGTAACCATGGCCAAAAAAGAAAAATCGGAGTACCTTATCCAGGCTGTTTCCCACGCTCTCGACCTTCTGGAACAGTTCCATGACGACATCGACGAGCTTGGCGTAACTGAACTTTCCAAGCGTCTCAAGCTGCACAAGAACAATGTTTTCCGGTTGCTGGCGACTCTTGAGTCGCGCGGTTATATCGAGCAGAACAGGGTGACCGAAAACTACCGGCTGGGGCTCAAGACCCTGGAGCTCGGGCAGACCTTCATCAAGCAGATGGGACTTCTCCGGCAGTCACGCCCCGTCCTGGAGGCTTTGGTCAGTGAATGCAACGAAACCACCTACGTGGCGATTCTCAAGGATTTTCACATCGTCTACCTGGACGTGGTGGAGACCGACCTCACCGTGCGCGTGGTCCCACGGGTTGGTGCACGCCTTCCTGCCTATTGCACCGCTGCCGGCAAGGTACAGATCGCCTACATGACCGATGAGGAGTTGGAGAACTACCTGCCCACCAAAGAACTGAAGCGCTTCACTCCCAACACGATCACCGACCGTGATGAGTTGAAGAAGCACCTCAAGGTCATCGCCGAGCAGGGGTACGCCATGGACAACGAGGAGTTGGACATCGGCGTACGTTGTGTCGGGGCGCCGATCCGCGATTACACGCGACGGATCATCGGTGCAGTGAGCATTTCCGGTCCGTCCATGCGCTTCACCGACGAGCGGGTGGACAAGGAGCTGATCCCGATGGTGAAGCGGGCGGCGGAGGAAATTTCCACCAAGCTCGGGTATCACAAATAGAAAATTAGCTACGCGAATGAAAAGGCCTCCGTAACCGGGGGCCTTTTTTTGTTGCCGTCGTCGAAAAAAGTCGCTATCCCCGGTTTCCCCCCAGGATGTCCCGCTCCCATATCTCGCGTATCTGCCGGGCCATCTCTGCTTCCGCCCCCCGGTTGTCGATGACCACCCGTGCCAGTTCCCGCTTCTCCTCCATCGGCATCTGGCTGGCGATCCGTTGCAGGGCATCGGTCTCGCTGAGCCCGTCCCGCTGCATGAGCCGCCGCACCTGGGTTTCACGGTCCACGTAGACCACCCATATTTCGTCGACCCGGCTGGTAACCCCGGCTTCGATAAGGAGGGGGGCCATGTAGACGACCAGGCGGGTTCCCTGGCGGCGCAACTCGGCCAGTGTTTTTTCCGCCTGTCGGGCGATGGCCGGATGGGTGATGGCTTCCAGGCGCTTGCGGGCTGCCGGATCGGCAAAGACGATATTCCCCAGGGCAGCACGGTTGATGGTTCCGTCTTCGTTCAGCACGCCGTTTCCGAAAGTCGCGATGATCTCCCGGTGGGCCGGTTCGCCGGGACGGACCACGTCCCGCGCCAGCTGGTCGGCATCGATCACTACCGCACCCAGTTCAGCCAGAACCCTTGCCGCCGTGCTCTTTCCCGAGGCTATTCCACCTGTTAGACCGATGACCCGCACTGTTTTACCTCCGCGGCCAACTTCCCACAAATCCTCGCACCTGTCAATGACCGAAAGCCGCCCTACCAGCAATGGTCGACCACTCATCAGATCACCAGCTTGCCGTTCTCGATCAGGACAAGTCTGCTTCCGTCGGCCATGATTGCCGTCAACGTAGGGTTATAGAAGACGTAATCCTCGTGGAACGGAGTCTGGATGGTTCCGCCGAAACCTGAATTGTCCCCAAGGGCGATGTGGATGGTGCCGAGAATCTTTTCCGCCTCGAGAATGTTGTCCGGCCGTGAGGCCCGGTCGTTGGTGCCGATTCCCAGTTCGGCTATGTTCCGGTTGTCAGGATTTTCGGCGAATTTCTGCTCAAGCTTCCGGCGGTGCGGTTCATCTCCCTGGATCTCAACGACTCGACCGTCGGCGACAAAGAGCGTCAAGGGGGACGACAGTCTGCGCGTCGGCGCATATTCGAGCACCATCACCCCTGAGCTTGTCCCCTCAAGGGGGGCAAGATAGACCTCGCCGGCGGGAAGATTGCCGAAGCTCCCGGGCTGTGTCAGCATGCCGTCATCACCCTTCGCCGTTCTTCCCTGTTTGCCGAACCGCATCCGGGTGCCGTTGGGGGTTTCCACCTCGACCTCTGCAGCAAGATTCACCGTCGCCGCCAGCCTGCCGGTCCTCTCCGCAAGGGCCGGCCAGTCAACCCTCATGGAGGTGAAAAACATGTCAGGGTCGAAGGTGGGAAGACTTGCGAATCGCCCCCCTGCGCCATTGACGAGGGCGCGGAACCGGGTATGGCTCGTGGAGTTATTGGAGAGGGCGACAACAACGTCCGCAACATCCTCTTTTGCTTCCATGACTATAGCGGTGGCTTTCAGCAGATCATTTCTGTCTGCAGTCTTGGCCAGCAGACGGCTGAAGATTCCCGATGCGATAAGCCGGTCAACGGCGTTCTCACCCAGAGTGGCGCGCCAAAGAATCTCCGGCGGTTCTGCCCCCGATGCTGTAGTTGCTGGAAACGAGACAAAACTGGCGTTACCGTAGGTGTCGTGGGCGAACTGTCCCGCCTCTCGCGCCACCCCCAGCAACCGCTTGCGCCGTTCCTCATCAGCCGGCAAGGGTGTTTCGTCGGGGCGGATGGTGTCGCCGAACACCACGATCCGTTCTCCGCTCCTTACGCCCATGTTGATGGTGAACAGCGATGCGTATGCTTCATCCAGTTGAGTCATGGTTTCTTCCTCCCGGGTACCGTATTCCCTTCCTCGTCTTCCTTGAGATATAGCAGAGCCTCCACTCGTTTACAATCTTTAGTAAAATCCAATTAGTGTATTTTTCCCTTGATTTCACGGGGATGGTTGTGTTAATTATTGCATACTGTATACAATTGTAGTAAGCAGATTTGTTCAATAAATGCGATTGGTTAGCCGTGTTTTGCGGTTGTATTCCAGTTCGCGCGGAGGCTGAAGTGGCACAGGTGGTTTTTTCCAGCTGGGGTAGAAATATTGTCGATAACCGCAAGGGTGGCGAGCCGCAGGACGCGAGCTTCCGCCTGCCGACGACGCTGGATGGCGAGCGTCCCCTGTCCGCTTTCATGGGGTGGGACGGTATCATCCTCTACAACCGGGAGGTGGACGTTCCGCTCATGGCTGCCGAATACATGAAGCGGGTTCAGACCCAGTACGTCTGCGGCAAGTGTACTCCCGGCAAGAAGGGGACCAGGGTTATCATGGACGCACTGCAGCGGATCGTCGCCGGGCAGGGGAATGAGGCCGACCTCGCTACGATTGAGGACCTTGCGGAACTCCTCAAGAACTGCAAGTGCACTCTTTGCCCCAGTTCGTCGGTGCCGGTGCGCGACGCCGTCGAGCACTTCCGCGACGACTTCCTTGCCTACATCGACGGCAATCGTACGCCTGCCGTCGACAAATTCCGGTTCATCGACAAATATACCGCTCCTTGTCAGGACAAGTGTCCCGCCCACATCGACATTCCTGCCTACGTCGAGGCGGTCAAGGAATACCGTTTCGAGGAGTCCCTCGCCGTTGTTCGCGAGAATATGCCGCTACCGTCGGTCTGCGGCCGTGTCTGCCCCCATCCCTGTGAGACCGCCTGCCGTCGCAAACAGGTGGACGAGCCGATCAGCATCATGGTCCTCAAGCGCTCCGCCTCCGACTACGAATGGCAGCACCAGCACCAGCCCCCCATGCAGCCGAAGCCGCGCAAGAGCAAGAAGGTGGCCATCGTCGGCGCCGGGCCGGCCGGCCTGGCAGCTGCCTACTATCTGGCTTTGGAAGGGTACCCCTGCACCATCTATGAGGCGCTCCCCGAAGGGTACGGCGGCGGCATGATCGCGGTCGGCATCCCCCCCTACCGGATGCCGCGGCACATCCTCCAGCGTGACATCGACATCATCTCCGCCATGGGTGTGGAGATCATCTACAATACTCGTATCGGCAAGGACATCTCCCTGGCCGAACTGAAACAGAAATTTGATGCCGTATTCCTGGCTCCCGGGGCCCATCGCTCCAAGCCGATGGGTGTTGAAGGGGAAGACAAGGGGTACAAGGGGTTCCTCAAGGGGGGGATCGACTTCCTCCGGGATGCCTACATGGGCAACCCGACCGGCATGGGGAAAAAGGTCTGCGTGGTCGGCGGGGGGAACACCGCCATCGACTGCGTCAGAGTTGCCCTGCGTGAAGGGGCCGAAGTTTCCACCCTCCTTTATCGCCGTTCCCGCAAGGAGATGCCGGCGGACGTCTGGGAAGTGGACGGGGCGGACGAGGAAGGGGTCACGTTCGAGTTCCAGGTCCTGCCGACCAGGATCATTGTTGATGACAATGACCAGATAACCGGCGTGGAAAGCGTCAGGATGGCTCTGGGTGAACCTGACGCCTCCGGCCGCCGCCGCCCGGAACCGATCCCCGGCAGTGAATTCGTGGTGGAGTGCGACACGGTCATCCCGGCCATCGGCCAGGACCCGGACCTCTCGTTCATCCCTCCCGACCTGGGGATCGACATCACCAAATGGAACACGGTGGTCACCAAGTACGTGCCCCTGAAAGATGCTGCGGGGAAGGACCTGAAGGACGGCATGGGGAATCCGCTTGCCCGGACCCTCATCACGGACCTGGATGGCGTCTTTGCTGGCGGCGATGCGGAAATCGGTCCGCTCACCGTCGTCGCCTGCGTCGGCAATGCGCACCGGGCCGCCAAGGTTATCCAGCGCTGGCTTGAGGAAGGGAAGGCATACCTTTCCGACGATGAACTCATGGAAGATATCCTTACCAACCTGCCGGTCTATGACAAGAACGAGCAGGTTCCATGGCTCGATTCAGCCTCGCGTGCCCACCAGGCGGAGGTCCACGGCAAGGAGCGGGCAAGTCTCAAGAACTATCAGGAAGTCGAACTCGGCTTTGCCAACAGCCAGGCGGTGCGTGAGGCCGAACGGTGCCTGCGCTGCTACCGCGTTGCAATGGCCGCTATCTGAAAGCACACAGTTAACGATACCATCTCGGAACGGGGCTGAGAGTTGAGGATTCGCGGGCACTGCGCCTTGAATCTTTTGCCTTCAGCCTTTTGCCGGGTTTTCAGGGGTGAAATCATATGGTCAGTCTGACAATCGACGGCAGGAACGTAACGGTTCCTGCGGGCACCACCATTCTCGAAGCTGCCAACCAGCTTGGCATCAAGATCCCGACCCTCTGCTGGCTGGAGAAGGTTTCTCCGACGGGGGCCTGCCGGGTCTGTGCGGTGGAGGTCGAAGGGGTTGACCGCACCATGACCGCCTGCAACACGCCGGTCAAGGAAGGGATCAAGGTCACTACCCAGTCGGAAAGGCTCTTTGCCATCCGCCAGAAGGTGATGGAGTTGATGCTCGTCAACCACCCCCTCGACTGCCCGGTCTGCGACGCTGGCGGCGAATGTGATCTGCAGGATTCCTGCTACAAACTGGACGTGGCGAAGCAGGAGTATTCGGCGGTTCTGGAGCGGCGGCAGATTCGCTATGACTGGTCCCTTCTGGAAAGCGATCCGAACCGCTGCATCCTCTGCGAAAAATGTGTCAAGGTCGACCATGAGATCGTCGGCTGTGATGCCATCGCCGTGGTCAACCGCGGGGAAGCCACCATTATCGACACGGTGGACGGCAAGTCTCTCCAGTGCGAATTCTGTGGTAACTGCATCGCTGCCTGCCCGACGGGAACGCTTATCAGCAAGCCGTTCAAGTTCCGCGGCCGGCCCTGGTCGTTCACGGTAACCAAGAGCGTCTGCGGATTCTGCTCCACCGGGTGTCAGATCGAGTACCACTCCCGCAACAACCGCGTGGAGCGGGTTACCAGTGACGACAGTACCTACAACAGCGGCAATCTCTGCATCAATGGCCGCTTCGGTTACAGCTATCTGAACTCTGCCGGTCGGCTCAACGTGCCATTGGTCGGCGGCGCCAAAAGCGACTGGAACGGGGCCATGGCCTTTGCCGTTGGCAAGCTGCAGGAAATCGTCAAGGCCCACGGAGCGTCTGCTGTTGCCGGCATCGGTTCTCCCCGGGTGACCAACGAGGAGAGTTTCCTCTTCCAGAAGCTCCTGCGAGAGGGGGTCGGCACCGGCAATATAGACTCGGAAGCCCGTCTCGGCTATGCGCAGACCAAAACGATCCTTTGGGAGCGCCTCGGCAGCAGCGGGTCCGGAACGCCCATCGACCGGCTCGACCGTGCCGGTGCCATACTGGTGCTGGGATGTGACCTGAATGCCGAGTCTACCGGTATGGAGTACCGGGTTATCAAGGCTGCCACCAAGAATGACGCCCGACTGGTGCTGGCCAACTCGCGTAGCGTGAAGCTGAAGAAGTTCGCCAATATACACCTTAACTATCGCCCCGGCACCGAAATTGCCCTGGTTGCCGGACTTGTCAAGGCCATTATTGCCGAAGGGCTTGAGAACAAGGACTTTATTGCCACCCGGACGAGCGGTATCGACGCTCTGAAAAACTCCCTGGCGGGCCACTCCCTGGCAGATCTGGCTGGCGCAGCGGGAGTCACTGAGGCTGAACTGCTCGATGCCGCCCGTTATCTGGGAGGGAAGACCGACGTGGCAATCGTCTTCGGCGCCGACGTTATCCGTGGTGCTGCCTGCAGCGACGCGGTCCGTGCCATTGCCGACCTCGCCCTGGTTCTCGGTGCGCCTGCCGGTGAGCGGGGGGGCATTTTCCCGGTAGAGCAGAAGAACAATATCCAGGGGATGCTCGACATGGGGGTCAGTCCCGACTTCCTCCCCGGCTACAAGCCGGCCGCCGCTCCCGGCAAGGACCTCTGGCAGATTGTCTCGGGAATCGAGCAGGGGAGCATCAAGGCTCTCTACCTGCTGGGCTGTAACCCCCTCGTGTCTTTCCCGGAAAATACCCGTATCCGGGCTGCCCTGGCGAAGCTCGATCTGCTTATCGTCCAGGATATCCAGGGCAGCGACCTCACTTCCATGGCCCATGTGGTTTTCCCCGGTGCTGCGGCCGCCGAGAAGAGCGGTTCGTTCACGACCCCCGACAACCGGGTCCAATGCCTGAACCGTGCCGTTACCCCTCCGGGCGAAGCACGTGAGGATTGGGACATTCTGGCAGAGGTGTACAGCCGCCTGACCGGCAAGCCTCATGCCCGCAACGTCGCCGAGGTTACTGCCGAGATGAAGGACGTGACAGGTATCTACGCTGGCAGCTGCCAGATGCGCGACGGCCGTTGCTCGGGGCTTGTCAAGACCATGCCGCCTGCGCCTTCTGCCTACGATTTTGGCTCCTTGCAGTCGATTCCGGCGGTTGGCAAGCAACCTTTCACCCTGGTTGTCGGTGCCATCGGCTTCCACAACGGGACCATGTCCACGGCCTCGGAGAACAACCTTACCGTTTCGGCCGAGGGATACATTGAAATCGCTGCCGGCGATGCTGACCGGATCGGTATTGCAGACGGAGCCAAGGTGAAGGTCAGCTCGCCAGTCGGCAGCATGAGTGGTCCGGCTAAGGTGAGCAGCAGGCTCCAGTCGGGGATCCTCTTCGCTCCCCACCACTTCACCGACCTGAACGCCAATGCACTTCTCCCGACAGGTACCAACTTTGTCGGCGTCACGGTGGAGAAAGGGTAGATCGGGGTAGATGCCCGTGAAATGAAAAACCCCCGGGCAGTCATGCCCGGGGGTTTTTTGTTGAGTGGATTCGATACTCAGCCGAAAATTTTCCGGAAGAACCCTTTGCTTTCCGCTTCCCGTTTCTCCGTAATCTGCCTGATCCCCTTGCCTGCGTAAGAGTCCTTGGGATTTATGCGGAGTGCCTTCTGGAACTCCCCCTCCGCCAGCCCATCCCGACCCTCGTCGAGAAGCATCCATCCACGGAAAGCGAATGCCTCGGCGACTTTGCCGATCTGGACTGACTTTGCCAGAAGCATGCGGGCTCTTTCCTGTGCTGCCTTGGAGTTTTTGCTGGCCGGATTGTTGTAGATCGCCCAGGCAAGGTAGGCACAGTGCTGCGGGTTGTCCGGCTCCAGGGTGAACGAGTCCTGAAGTGCCTTCTGGGCGTTTTCGAATTCCCCCATTTCCAGGAAAACCTTGCCCGACTGGAACTGGATCTTGGCCTGCAACTTGTCGTCCTGGCGGCCATCGAGTCCCACCCTGTCGGCATTGAGCATCTCGTCGTAGCGCTCTTTTGCAACGACGCTGGAAAGGGTATTGTAGGCGTTGGCGTAGACGGCGAGTACATCCTGGGCTAAGCTCTGGGTCGCTCCCGACAACTCCATGAATTTTTCCGGCGAATACTGGCGTGTCTTGGAAAAATAAGCCTCTTTCAGGGCATTGAAGCTGAAGCTGTTCGAGGAGAGGCCGAACAACTCATAGTAGTTCTTGTCCTTGATGAACGCATGGTCGCGCTGTACGGCCTGTTCGAAGCCGATCTCGTCGCTTGAGAGAGGCGAGGCCATTCCTTCGCTCCCCACCGCCAGTTCGACGGTGTCCGAGAGTTCGTCCACCAGGTCATCGAATCCTACAGCTTGTCCGTCTTCGGCGGTGATTTCTTCCAGAGGGCGATTGAACAGGTCCTTCTGGGGGAAGTCGGCAGTGGCGTTGGTGGTCGGTTTCTCGTGTATGGCCAGCATGCCGAGAGAATGGAGGAAATGGAAGAAGGCGGCTGCTTCATAGGCGACCGTTCCCCTGGCAATTATCTGTTGCAGGGTCTTCTGTCCGTCCATGAGTTCCAGAAGCTCGATGTCTCCCTTACGCATGGTGACAAGGTTGGCGCGCCTGAAAAATAGCGGCGTGCGTGCCGGATAACAGCCCGCGAAGCGCTCCACGAAGGCCTGCCCATGCAACTGGTTGCCACGGCTCTTGCTTGCTTCGTAGATAAGATGGGGAATGGAGATGGGAACGAGGGGGACCTCCAGTGGCGGCATCCCCTCGCTGAAACCGATGCCGCTCTTAACGTCCAGTGCATCTACCAGTTTCTTGGTGAGAAAGAGACGGGATTCCTCAACGAGTTCGTCATAGGTGAGGAGACCTGCTTGGGTGAGGAGCAGCCGTTCTTCATCTCCGGCAAGAAATGCATTCCGGTCAGCTAGGGTGATTTTGCCCCGTGCCACGAGGTGGTCCCGGAAGTCCCCCTTCCCCTCTGACACGAAGGAGACCGGCTCCCCCTTGAGGAACGCAACGGGCGAACCCTGGGGGAAGGCAAGAACTCCGCTTTTGCCCGTTTCGTAGATCTCTACCAGAAGATCGCGCAACGTCGTTGCATCCTTCGTGGGGGGGGAATCCTGCAACGTCGACTGCACTGCGTTTATGAATGCCTGCTGGGTGAACGGTTTTTCAAGGTAATGCTTCACGCCGAGGCGCCGGGCTGCTTCGGCGTACTTGTCTCCCTTGTAGACGCCGGTAATGACGATTACCGGGAATTCTGCCCATTTCTCCGACTTGCGGAGTTTCTGCAGTACGTCTGCACCGCTCAGTCCCGGGAGGCGCAGGTCGAGGATGAGGAGGTCAAGACTGCCGGCAGTAAGGGACTGCAGGACTTCCAGTCCGGTCCTGACCGCAACCACCTCGTATCCCTGCCCAGCCAGGAACTTCTGGAGCATCTGGGACAGGGATTCGTTATCTTCTGCCAGTAAGATTCGGGCGGTCATTCTGATACCCTGCAACTGACCCGGAGGATGGGGAATTTGGGGCCGCTGCCGATTTGAGATACCTGTTTACGGCGCGATTATGTTCAGCGAGGGTGGCGGAAAAATGGTGACTGCCATCCTTCTTGGCCACGAAATAGTAATAGGCGGTCTGGGCCGGATTGAGTACCGCCTCTATGGCGTCGCTCCCGGGGTTGCCTATGGGGCCGGGAGGAAGCCCCTTGATCAGGTAGGTGTTGTAGGGTGATACGCGCTGGATGTCCCGCCGACTGACGGAGCCGGCAAAGGCCCGGACCCCGTAGACGGCGGTCGGGTCACTCTGAAGCGGCATCCTGCTCCGGAGCCGGTTGAGGAAGACCGAGGCGATGAGGGGGCGCTCTTCCGGGATGACGGCTTCTTTTTCGATCATGGACGCCATTGTCACCAGTTCTCCCTTGCTCAAGCCGGCAGCACCGACCCGCGACGCGAACTTTTGCCCAAAGACCTTGTCGAACTGTTCCACCATCTGGCGGATGAGTTGCGCCGGGGTGGTGCCGGGGGGTATGTTGTAGGTGCTCGGATAGAGGTACCCTTCGGCGCTCCGGGCGGGAATTCCCAACTCCGCCAGGAACTGGCGGTCAGCGCATGCCCTGAGGAACTCTCCCTTGGGAAACAGCCGGCGGCCTTCCAGCAGTTCGGCAATCTGGTAAATGGAGTATCCTTCCGGCACGGCGAACCGCTGCACATAGACGTCACCAGTTACCATCCGGTCAAGAATCTCCCCGGGAGTCATGCCGTCGCTCACCTGATAGGGGCCTGCCTGGACCTTTGCGGTGGCACCGCGCAGCCTCGCAAGGAGCACGAACAGTCTTCCGCTGGTTATGATCCGCTTTTCTTCCAGATCGGCGGCGATGCGTCGGAAGGGCGCCCCCGGTGCCAGTTCCACCACTTCAACGCGCTTGCCGGTGCCGGCCGGAACGAACACAAACATCCCAAAGCTGCACGCCAGAGTGAGCAGGACGGCCGCCAGTATGCAGATTGCCAACCGTTGCCGTTTCTTTCGCCACGATGCTTTCATTGACAGGGTAACGTAATGCAGTGTTTCAATGCACACCAGAATAAAAGAGATATTTCGTATCCATATCTCTAGGCCATAACGCGTCCCATGTCAAGCCTAAATCCCCGGCTGGCGCGATGGTGACTTCATCCTGGCCAGTGATTTCACGGCAGGAAACCGGTTTTGTCAGGACTTGAATTTGCTTTCGGTGCCGCTTCTGAGGCGGTCGATGTTTTCACGGTGTTTGTAGATGACGAGGACTGCAATCAGCAGGGTCATGGCAACGACGGGGAGGGGACTTCCCAGAAGAATGATGCCTACCGGCATGGCTGCCGCGGCGGAGATGGAGGCGAGGGAGACGTAGCGCCATTTGAGGAGAACGGCGATGAAAACGGCGAGCGCACAGAGCACTGCCAGGGGTGCCATGGCAAGGAAGACCCCGAGGGCGGTGGCAACCCCTTTGCCTCCCTTGAAGCCGAGGAAGATGGTGTAGACGTGACCGAGGAAGGCGGCTGCACCGACTGCCGCTACCCATTCGACGGGGAGTCCCAGCTGTTTGGCAATAACGACGGGGATGACCCCTTTCAGGCAGTCCCCCGCCAGGGTCATTATCCCGACCTTCTTCCCCAGCGTGCGATAGACGTTGGTGGCGCCGATGTTGCCGCTGCCGGTGGTCCGGATGTCGACACCGCCGAACGCCCTTGCCAGCAGCAGGCCGGTCGGGACCGAACCGACCAGGTAGGCACCGATGATGAGAAGTATGTCTTTCAGCACGTGAGGCTCCGTAGCGGGCGTGGATTAATGAAAACGGCCCGCATCCTACACCATTTCCCGCCAAACTTCAAGTCACCGCTCAGGGGGATCGCCGGCGACCTCGCCCAAGCAGGGAAAGTGCCATGGCAAGGAGTACGACGTCGCGCCCCAGGGCAGACCAGGCGGAGGTCTTGTCTCCCCCCTGCTGAAAGCAGCCGCAGTCGATGTCCAGCCCTCGCAGGACGGCCGAAGCGAGGGCGATCATGAACACCCCGTTCAGGATACAGATAATGGCGGCCGCGCTTCGTGCTCGCCAGCCAAAGATCAGCAGCAGGCCGCAGATGGCTTCCAACCAGGGGAGAGTGGCGGCTACCAGGTAGTTGCCGAAGTAGGGGAGTATTCGGTACGCGGCGATGTTGCCGGCGAAGGCGGTCGGGTCGATAATCTTCAGGACTCCCGCATAGAGGAACACAAGCCCCAGGACAATGCGGACAATGGTGGAGAGATATTTGCCGGCGGTAGTGGTCATGGGGTCCCTCCTGTTACCGGGTAGCCGGCAGACTGCCATTCGGGAAAACCCCCTTCAAAGACGAATACTGTCGGGTAGCCGGCAGCGATGAGCTTGTTGGCCAGGTTGTGGCTGTCGTGGCAGTCATAGCCGTTACAGTAGACTACCAGCAGGGTGGTGGAGGGGTAGCGTTTTGCGAAATCGGCCAGCCGGCCAGCCGCCTCGCCGAGGGGGAGTGAAACCGCGCCGGTTATGTGGCCGGCGGCAAAGGCAGCTTTGTCCCGGGCGTCCACGATGACCGCTTCCTTCCTGTCGAGGAACTCCTTTACCTGCATGAGGCCGAGGGGGAGCGGAACTACTTGTTGCTCCTGTCCCGATTGGCCCCTTGGTGCCGATGCCGGTGCGGTGGAGCCGGGCGGAGCGTTGCCGGTCCGTGCGTTGTGGAGAAGCTGGTGGTTCCAGGCAAGCCCGATGGCGATCGCCACGAGGCAGATGCCGGCCATTTCCCGCAGAAGTCTGGTGATGCCCTGGTGCATGGGTTCGTTTCCTTCCCGGCCTACCGGTCATCCCTCAGATGCCGGCCAACCCGCTTGAGAAGGAGCGAGTTGGCGACGACCGACACCGACGAGAAGGCCATGGCCAGACCTGCGAATTCCGGTTTGAGGGTGATGCCGAAGGGGTAGTAGAGAGCGCCTGCGGCGACGGGGATGCCGAGGATGTTATAGAAGAGCGCCCAGAAAAGGTTCTGCTTGATCCGCGCCAGGGTCGCCTTCCCCAGACGAATGGCAGCCACCACGTCCATGAGGTCGTCCCGTACCAGGATGATGTCGCCGGTCTCCTTTGCCACGTCGGCGCCGCCGCCGATGGCGATTCCCACATCGGCCTGGGCCAGGGCGGGGGCGTCGTTGATGCCGTCACCTACCATGGCGACGTAATACCCCTTCTGCTGGTATTCCTTTACCACCTGCTGCTTGCGGCCCGGCAGCACCTCGGCCTCGAAGCCGTCCACCCCTGCCTGGCCCGCTACCGTCTCTGCCACAAGTCGGTTGTCCCCCGTAATCATGTACGTGGCGATCCCCATCTGCTTCAGTGCCGCCACCGACCGGATGGAACTTTCCCTGACCTGGTCGGCAAAGGCTGCCACCCCTGCCAGCTTGCCTTCCACGGACACGTAGATGAGCGATTTACCCGCGTCGGCCAGCCGGTCAGCCTCCGCTGCGAAGGGGCCGATGGTGATGCCCGTCTCTTCCATGAACCGGGCGCTGCCGGCAAGGACCCTGTTGCCGTTGTAGGTGCAGGAAACGCCAAAACCCTCCCGCTCCTCGTAGCCGTCAACGGAGCCGGGCCGTATCGCTCTGGCTGCGGCAGCTTCCAGGGCGGCCTGGGCCAGGGGGTGGTTGGATCGGGATTCGGCCGCTGCCAGGTATTCCATGAGCCGGTCCGGTTCCCCCGACGGCACGGCCAGCAGGTCGGTCAGGGCGGGCCTGCCGCTCGTGATGGTGCCGGTCTTGTCGAGAAGGACCGCCTGCAGGCCGGCGATGTTCTCCAGCACCGAACCGCGTTTGATGAGAATTCCACGGGCGAGTCCCACGCCGCTCCCGACCATGATGGCGGTCGGGGTGGCCAGCCCCATGGCGCAGGGGCAGGCGATGACCACCACGGCGATGGCGAGCTTGAAGGCAAAGAGGAATTCCTGGTGGAGTGCTAGGTACCAGAGGATGAAGGTCAGGAGTGCAAGGGCGATGACCACCGGCACGAAGACCCCCGATACCCGGTCGGCAAAGCGCTGGATCGGCGCCTTGTCCGCCTGGGCCTCGCGCACCATCCGGACGATCTGGGCGAGCATGGTCGCCTCGCCGACTCTGGTCGCCTGGATCGTCAGGGGGCCACGGCCGTTGACGGTGGCGCCGGTGACGGTGGCGCCGGCGGTTTTCGCAACCGGCAGGGATTCACCGGTCACCATCGACTCGTTGACGCTGGAGTTCCCTTCGAGGACGGTGCCGTCCACCGGGATGGTTTCTCCCGGCCGGACCAGCACCACATCTCCTGTCTTGACCAGAGATGCGGGGACTTCCCGTTCCGTCCCGTCCACCAGGAGCCTTGCCTTGTCGGCCTGGAGCCGGAGAAGCTTCTTGAGTGCCTCTCCCGCCTTCCCGCGAGCCCGCGCCTCCAGGTACTTGCCGAGACGGATGAAGGCGATGAGCATGGCGGAGGTCTCGAAGAAGACTTCGCCGTGCCCGCCGAAAGCGCCGAAGAAGGCGGCCAGCGAGTAAAAGTAGGCGGCCGAGGTGCCGAGTGCCACGAGGACATCCATGTTGGCGCTCTTGTTTTTGAGGGCATACCAGGAGCCGCGGTAAAAGGTGAGCCCCGCGGAAAACTGGACTGCCGTGGCGAGGACGAGATTCATCCAGCCGATGGCCCGGTTGCCGTGGAGCCCCATTGTGAGCATGATGGGGAGGGACGCGGCGAGGCTGGCGATGAACCAGTTTCGCTGGCTCCGGAACTGGCTGGCGGAATCATCGGTTGCCGCCGGTTCCACCGGCTGGTAGCCCGCATCGGTCACCAGGGCGAAGATCTCTCCCTTGCCGAGCCGGGCTGCGTCGAAGCGGACAAAGGCCTCTTCCTGGGAGAGATTGACCACGGCGGTGGAGACTGCCGGGTGGGCGAGGAGCTTTTTCTCCAGGGTTGCCACGCAGGAGGCGCAGTGGAGGCCACGCACCCCGAACCGGAGTTCCCCCGGTTCCCCACGCGGAACGATGCCGTAGCCGAGCCCCTTGACCAGCGTCTCGATGGTTTCCCGGTCGAGCGTCTCGTCGTAATCCACCGTCAGCTCTTCCAGGGGAAAGTTGACCACTGCCCGTGTAACGCCGGCGGTGCCGGCCACCCCCTTTTCAATGCGGGCGGCGCAGTTGGCGCACGACATGCCGGAGATGCTAAAGGTCGTCGTTTGCATGGTTGTTCCTCGTTGCCATGATCTGTCGTACCCCGGTCGAGCAGACCTTGACCACGGCGGCACAGGGAATGGCGAGCACGATGCCCCAGAACCCCATGATCTCTCCAAGGGCCATGACCGAGAAGATGACCGCCAGGGGGTTCAGTCTCAGGGTGCCGCGCATGACGAGCGGTTTGATGATGTACCCGTCAACCACCACGTTGATGAGAAAATAGATAGCGCACACCTTGGGAATGATGAGGATGTCACCGCTCTTGGCGTAGCCTATCAGAGCCGGAGGAATGACTGCCACCATCGCGCCGACAAAGGGGACAATGGTGGCAAAGCCCGCGAACAGTCCGTTCAGGAGGGGAAACTCGATGTCGAGAAGGGCCAGGGATGCCGCACAGAGGATGCCGACCAGCAGGCAATCAACGACCATGGCGAGAACATAGCGTTCCAGGGTCCGGTTGATGCGGTTCCCCAGTTGTTTCAGTTCCTCGCGTACCTCCCGGGGGGTGATGCGGATCAGTATCTCCTTGAACTCTTCCTTGTAGTAGAGCATGAAAAAGATCAGGATCGGGGCAAGGAGAAGGTCGAACAGGGCAAACATGATCCCCTTGAGCTGTTCGTATCCGAGACCGGAGACATCCGTCACCAGCTTGTTCAGGGAACCCTGCACCTTGGCCATGAGCCAGTCGAGATCTGCGGTGCTGTAATAGGGGAGGAGTTCGTCTTTCCAGTCGTCGAGGGCTCGCTTGATCCCCTGGACGTAATCGGGGAGGGAGGAGGTGAGGGCGTTCAACTGGTGGCCTATGTAAGGGATGAGGAAGAATGACGAGTAGAGCGCTCCCAAGGCTATGATGCCATAGATGAAGGTAATGGAGAGGGAGCGGGAAAACCCCCGCTTTTCCAGGTACTTCAGGAGGGGGTTGAGGAGATACGCAAGGGCCAGGGAGGTGAGCAGGGCGGAGAAGGTGTGGCGAACGAAGATACTGGCCAGGAGCGCCAGAGCGAAGCAGGCGGCCAGGAAATAGTACATGCGCCCCTTGGCGCCGACGCTATCCATGATTACCCCTCTTCGGCAAATTTCCCCTGCCGAATGTACTGTGCGACGATCTTGCAGGCAGCGGCGATGGGTATGGCCAGCAGTATTCCCCAGAATCCCATCAGCTCGCCGAACGCCATGACGACGATGACGGTGACGAGCGGATTGAGATTCATCGCTTCCTTGAATACCAGCGGTTTTATGACGTATCCTTCCAGGAAGTATATGACGGAGAAGGCGGCGATCACATTTAACATGGCAATGCCGCTCTGGAACTTGACGTAGGCGAAGAAGAGGGCGGGAAGCGTGGCCAGGATGACGCCGATGAACGGGAGGATCGAGGCGAGGCCGGCAAATATGCCGTTGAAGAGGGCGTAGTCCACATCCAGGGCAAACAGGGCGATACTGGAAAGTACCGCCACAATGGCGGATACCACGAACTGGCCCCGGATATAGCCGCCGATGCTGCCGTTGATCTCCCGCCCCAGGGCAAGCAGCGTTTCCCGCCGCCGGACCGGCAGCCAGGAGGTGATCCCGTCCATGATCGTCTGTTTGTAGAAGAGCATGAATAAAACGAGGACCGGCGCCAGCACCAGGTTGAAGAGATTGAAGACCATCCTGGTCAAAGCCGCATAGATGCCGCCGCCGATCTTGCCAAGGAGCTTGTCGATGTGTTCTGTGGCCGATTCCACCAGCCAGCGCCATTCCTCGGCGGCTGCGGAGGGGAGAAGCTGGGACTTCCATCCCTGGGCGAGCAGTTGAATCTTCTGCAGGTAGCCGGGAAAATCGTGGAGCAGGCTTTGCCAGCGCAGGGTCAGGAAGGGGACGAAAAACATGAAGAATATGACCGAAAAGACTGCGAGGATGATGTACAGGATGGTGATGCCGTAGATGCGCCGGACCCTGTTCCGCTCCAGATAAACCAGGAGCGGATCGAGCAGGTAGGCGAGCACGAAGGAGAGGAGAAAGCAGGAAACCGTATGCCGCAGGGCGTAGCCGGCGGCAATGAGGATTACCGCAAGCATCAGTAGAAGCAGGTTTCGGATGACAGCCGGCTGAGCGGGCTTCATGGTGGTCTTCTCCGGGTGAGTGTCGCGGTGTGGACTATGTTCCCCAACGGCGGTCAAAACGGTTCGTGGAAGGGGAAAATATCGTGTTCTTCAAGCCACTGTTTGATCCGCTCGGTGGTCAGTTCCTCTTTCAGGGCCAGCAACCGCTCCATTTCCTCGGGATAGAAGGAGAGTATCTCGTCCATTCGCCCGTAGGGACGCTTGCCGATGAAGGCTCTCTCCAGGAGGTCCTTCAGGCTGGCGTTGTGGATACCCTTGATGAATTCGTTGAGCAGGTGCCGTTCCTGGTCGTAATCGTAGCCGGGGATCGGAAGGAATCGCTCCTCGTCTTCTTCCATTTCTTCCCAGAAGGCATCATCCTCATAGTCGACCGGGACGAAAAACACTTCCCCGGTATCCCGGTCCAGAAAATAGATCAGTTCCCCGTCCGGATTTTCAAACGCGTCCAGGAGGTCGTCCCAGACTATTTCCACGTCCCGCATTACACCCATCAACGTAACACCCTGATCGGGCAGAGGTCAAGACGGAATGGCAGAAGGGTTTTCTTCCCCCTACCTCTACCTTTACCTTTACCCGCATTTCCTATATAGTTGCCGCCATGCGCACAGTGTTCATTGCCGATGCCCACCTGCAGGATCCGGCCGATGCCAATTACCGGCTGTTGTTGCGTTTTCTCGACAGCCTGGCGGGGAATACGGCCACGCTCTTCATCATGGGGGACCTGTTCGAGTTCTGGCTCGGCTACCGGTCCAACCCCTTTCTCCACTATGTCCCGATCCTCGACAAGCTCGCTGAACTTCACGCCGGCGGGGTGGAGATCGTCTATTTCGAAGGAAACCACGACTTCCACCTGGGGTCGTTTTTCACGGAAACTCTCCAGGCCCGTGTGTTCCCCGGTCCGGCAAGCCTGGAACTGGCGGGGAAACGCTTCTATCTCTGCCATGGCGACCAGATCAACCGCCGGGACTACAGCTACCACCTGCTCCGGTTCATCTTTCACAATCGCCTGACCCGCGCCCTCGTCCCCCGCGTGCCGGCCGCCGTTGCCATCGCAATCGCCGAGCGATTGGGGAAGCGCAGCAAGGGGAGCCATCCCCAACGTCAACAGCGCTGGGACTACCCGACGATTCTGCGTGAATTCGCCTCGGCCCGGTTTCGGGAAGGGTATGATGCCGTTATCGCCGGCCACTTCCATATCCCGCTTCTGGAGACGGCATCCGATGGCAGCGGCAAGGTCCTCCTCTGTCTCGGTGACTGGCTTACCCACTTCACCTACGGTGAGTTGGCGGACGGCCGATTGACGCTCCACACCTACCGCTGAGTGCGCCGAATTTCCTCTGCCAGGCCGAACAGTTGCACGTAGTTGGTCACACGTTCCGTTAGGGTCGGGGCGTTTATCTGCAGGCAGATTTCATCGGGGCGGTAGCTCCGGCAGACGGCCGGTCGCGTCGCATAAATCTCGCACAGACCGTCCGCACCCAAATGCGGACACTTCACTCCCACCGGCTTCCGCAAGGTGCTGATATCCGGCGCCGTGCAGCATGTCCCGCATTTCATGCACTCCACATTAACTCCAGATAAAACAGGCACCAGACGAAGGGCAAGAATGTCAGTACTTCCTTGCTCGAAACCCCCGCCTCGTGCCTATTGCCCTCGTCCGCCTTACTTGAAGAAAGCTTCCAGCGCCTGTTCCCCCACATACGACGCCTTGATCCGCCATTTATCGCCATTGACGACGAGCGCCACGAGGGCGATCTGCGGGTCATTGGCGGGAGCGTAGGCGGCAAACCAGTTGTAATGGCCGGTGGGATTGGTGCCGTTGATGGAACCGGTTTTGGCGGCGATGTCGATGGTCGCCAGTTTCGGCCGGCCCCGTCGGTCGTGGAATGCCTTTCGCGACGTGCCGCTGTTGACGGTCGAGGAGAGCATTCTTGTCAACTCGGAAGCGCTTTCCGGCGAGACGAGACGTCGCATGGCTTGGGATTTGGGGCTGTAAATCTCCACACCTTTGCCGTTTCGTATCTCTTCCGTCAGGTACGGTTTCATGAGCGTGCCGTTGTTGGCAATGGCGGCCATGAGCGCCGCAGCGTGGAGGGGGGATATCTTCACCTCCCTGCTGAGTCCCGCCCCCATCCGTCTGAGGTCGAGGTTGTCCCGGGGTTCCTGGGCGACGCTCGGGATTACCGGTGTTTCGGGGAAGAGCGGCTGGTTGAAGCCGAAAAGAACGGCAGATGCCATGAGCGAATCACGTCCGACCACGTCACTGGCCAGTCTCCCGAAGACCGGGTTGACCGACTTCCCCATGGCCATGGTCAGGCTCATCTGTTGCCCCGGCTTCCCCCTTCGGGAAGGGGGGGCATCCCAGTACTTGGGGTTTTCCGAGGTGAGTCTTCCGTTAAACGGGAGGACCGTGGTCGCATTGACCTTTTTCTGCTCAAGGGCTGCTGCTGCCGTGACGATCTTGAAGAGGGATGCCATCGGGTAGAGGTTGTAGCAGGACTGGCTCGCCCAGGACGGATCGGTTGCAGAGTAGCCGGCCATGGCGAGGATTCGACCGGTTTTCGGTTCGATGGCGACAAAGGCCCCATAGGGGACATGGAAGCTTTCCAGAACCTTCGTTACCCGCGTCTGCAGCTCCTGGTCGAGGGTGTAGACCATCTTGCCGCCATCGGGGAGAGACGCAACCAGGTGCTCCCCTTCGTACCGGGAAACGGGAAGCGCTTCGGAACCCAGGCGAAATGACTGCCCGTCCGTCAGTTCCCCAAGGGGTTTGGCTTTGGTGGCCGGTGGCGGCGTTTTGTTGACGCTGGAAGCGGCATTCCGTGCGCTGAAGAGGAGACTTCCCACCGGGTAAGCCGCAAGAACGACGGCCAGAAACGGCAACAGGTAGCGAAGCCATTTTTTGTCCGGTTTCGGCTCGACCAGCTTCCTGTAGGAGTTCAGAGAGGTCGCGTGGTGACGGCCGAACAGCCGGAGCCTGATAGGGCGCTTTCGTCCCGATATATGTTTGAAATCCCGCATGATTTGTGTCTTGCAAGTGCCTGTTTTTAGGCTCACTATATGCGATTCATCCCGCTTTGTCAACGCGCAGCCTGCCGCTTGAAGGTTATAAACAGTTAATCCTGTGGAATCGAGTCGGCGGGTATGGTGGGATGTTGGGTGGCGACCAGATCATGGAGGGTCATACCCGCCAGTGCGTCCTCTCCTCCCGTTTCCATCCGGTCAAGGACTTCCCTTAACCGCTGTTCTCCACGGGTGAGGCGTGTGATGCGGCATCCGCTGCCGTGCTCCTTGATGGTTTTCAGCACGTTGTGCAGAGGGATGCATTCCAGGTCTCTGGCCGGTTGCCAGGCCGGTCGGGTACCGGCCGTTTCCGTCAGATAGCCGGAGGTTGCCAGAAGGTCGAGCAGTTCCCGCACCACCCGTAGCGGCACATCCAGGTCCTCGGCAAGCTGTTCGGCCGTCCAGGCGTCGCGGCCGGTGTGAAAGGCCGCAGCAATGTCCTGGAGTATGGCCAGCGTCAGCAGTTCCCTGACGCTGTGGCTCATGGAGCCGGCACGCTGCTCACGGAGAAAAGTCCGCAGGTTCTGATGGGCGTAGACCACCTCCACGCCGAACAGTACGATCAACCAGCTGGTATAGATCCAGACCATGAGCACGGGAAGAACTGCCATAGTTCCGTAGATGGCGTTGTAACGGGAAACGCCGACCTGGAAATGGAGGTATCCCCATTGGGCAATCTCCCAGGATGCGCCCGCCAGGACGCCGCCGATCAGGGCCGAGCTGAAACGGACATTTGTGTTGGGGATAAAGATGTAGAGGAAAACCAGGGCCATCGCGGCGCTTAAGTAAGGGACAAGGTGGAAGCCGAACAGGAGGATATCACCGAGGTAGCTGGTGCTGATGAACCATTTGACGAGGGTCTGGCTCTGCAGGCTCGTAGTGATGCTGGTGGCGGCCAGAAGAAGCAGCGGACCGCTTATGACGACGCTCAGGTAGTCACTGAACTTGCGATAGAGGGAGCGGGTCTCCCGTACCCCCCAGATGACGTTGAATGCCTCCTCGATGCTGGCCAGCAGGGCTATCACGGTGACGACCAGTGACACCAGGCCGATGGCCCCCATGGAGGTCATGTTGGTGTTGTTGATGTAGAGAACGATCTTGCTGATCATCTGCTGGGAGCCGGCCGTCACCTGCTCGAGGATGAGGGGCTCCAGCTTGTTCTGGACTCCCAGCCCCTTGAGGACGGAAAAGGTGAGGGCAAAGAACGGCACGAGCGACAGAATGGTGGTAAAGGAGAGGGCCGCTGCCCGTAGCGGGCACTGGTCCAGCCAGAAATCACGTGCAACGAGCGCAATGATCTGCAGGTATCTCAGTCCGTGCCGGCGTAACCCGCGGTAGTGGTCGGGCTCAAGTTCCCACAGGGTGGTGGAAAAGAAGGCCAGTAAGCCTTTATGGTGATCGCTGGTTCCCATGAGTTCTTCCGGTGGTCGTCAGGCCCGTGACAAAAAAAGCCCACGCGAAGTGGGCTTTCGTACGAACAAAGGGGCGTCTCAAGCTTCCTTGTACTTTTCCTTTTCCCGTTCCATCGCCTCTTTACCAGCTTCGATCGCTGTGGAGAGAATGGACTTTTTTTCCTTGATGATGTCTTTCCCCTCTTCAAGGGTTGACTTGACTTTTTCCTGTGCTTCCTTGGTGTACTCCTTGATTTTGTCGACCGCATCTTCGGCCAGGTCCGAGATCTGCTCCCGCAGTTCCCTGCCCGATTTGGGCGCGTAGAGGAGCGCCAGCCCTGCGCCTACCGCCGCGCCGGCCAGAAAAGAAAGCATAACAGTACCCGCGCTTACCCCGTTTTCGTTGTCTGACATGGTTATTTCCCTCCCTTCCTTGAGATTCTTTCGAGAATGAATTTACCGGCTACCCTGGCGCCGGTGAGCCACATGGAGGAGCTTGCGAGCACTCCCGAGACCGACCCCACCACGCCGTTGATGGTCCGCAGGTTGCGTCCCGCATCCCCCAGAGCCTCCATGAAGCACTTGACGTCGTCGGTTCGCGTCGATGCCTCGCCGGTGATGGCTTTTAGGTCAGCAAGGGTAGATTGCAGGTCCCTCAACAGTGGTTTCAGTTCACTGCCCGTCCCGGTGACGAAGTCGCGCAGGGCGGAGGCGGTTTTTCTGATTTCTATGACGGCCGGGATCAGGAAGGCGGCCAGAACCACCAGGGTTAATGCCACGATAACCGCGGCAATGCCTACAATGTCCATAGGGGCTCCTTGCAGAGTAAAGTCACTCCAGTATATACGAAAATTAGAGGAATGCAACCGCCAAGGCACGAAGAATCCCGTTGTGCCGGCAATGGGTGTGCCGGATGCAGAAAAAAGCCGGAGGATGGCTCCCCCGGCTTGGCTTAATCTGTTCTGGCAGGCGAATCGGGGGAGTCCCCGATTCCTTTGTATCTCACGGAATCAGACAGTCATTTTTTCCCCAGGGCGGTCAGCATCGCTTCTCCCATGCGGGTCGGACTTTTCGTCACCGTAACGCCGCATTCTTCCAGGGTCTGGATCTTGTCCTCGGCCTTTCCCTTGCCGCCGGTGATGATGGCACCAGCGTGCCCCATCCTTTTCCCCGGGGGGGCGGTGACGCCGGCAATGAAGGAGGCAACCGGCTTCTTCATGTTCTCCTTGATCCACCAGGCGGCCTCCTCCTCCGCTGTGCCGCCGATTTCCCCGATCATGAAGACCCCTTCGGTCTTCGGGTCCTCGTTGAACAGCTTCAGGCAGTCGATGAAATTCATGCCGATAATCGGGTCGCCGCCGATCCCGACGCAGGTGGACTGTCCCAGTCCCGCTTCGGTCACCTGCTTGACCGCCTCGTAGGTGAGGGTGCCACTGCGGGAGACGATGCCGATCTTCCCTTTTTTGTGGATGTAGCCGGGCATGATTCCCACCTTGCATTCGCCGGGGGTGATTATGCCGGGGCAGTTGGGGCCGATGAGGCGGGTCTTGCTCTCCTGGATGATCCGCTTCACCGGGACCATGTCCCGAACCGGGATTCCTTCGGTGATGCAGACCGCCAGGTCGATGCCGGCTGCTGCTGCTTCGAGAATGGCGTCGGCGGCCCCCGGAGGTGGCACGAAGATCATGGAGACGTTGGCGCCGGTGTAGCGGACCGCCTCCTCGACGGTATTGAAGACGGGAATCCCCTCGATGTGGATCCCCCCCTTGCCGGGGGTGACGCCGGCGACAATGTGGCTGCCGTAGTCACGGCACTGTTGGGTGTGGAACAGGCCGCTCCGGCCGGTGATCCCCTGCACGACGATCTTGGAATCCTTGTTGATCAGTATGGACATGCAAGCTCTCCTAAAGTTTAAGATTCAAGGTTATGCGCATTGCAACGTTGAACCTTGAACGCTGAACGTTGAACTGGTTTATCCCAGCATCTTGACGATACGTGCCGCCCCGTCCCCCAGATTGTCGGCGGTCTGGACGTTGAGGCCCGATTCCGCCAGGAGCCGCTTCCCTTCCTCAACCTGGGAGCCATCCATCCGCACGACGATGGGGAGGGTGCAGTGGACCTCGGATGCCGCCTCGATGATCCCCTGGGCGATGACGTCGCAGCGCATGATGCCGCCGAAGATGTTGACGAACACCCCTTTCACGTCCCCGTCCTCCAGGATGATCTTGAACGCCTCGGCCACCTTCTCCCGGGTGGCTCCTCCCCCCACGTCCAGGAAGTTGGCCGGTTCGCCGCCGCACTCCTTGAGCACGTCCAGGGTGGCCATGGCCAGACCGGCGCCGTTCACCATGCAGCCGATGTTGCCGGCAAGCTTGATGTAGGAGAGGTCGTACTTGCCCGCGTTGATTTCCAGCGGATCGAGCTGGGAGTAGTCCATCATGTCCGGATATTCCCGGTGGCGGAAGATGGCGTTGTCGTCGAAGGTGATCTTGGCATCCATGGCCATGAGCCATCCCGCCTTGGTCACCACGAGGGGGTTGATCTCCACCAGGGCACAGTCCTTTTCCAGGCAGACCCGGTAGAGGTTGAGCATGAGTTCCACGCAGTCTTCGCAGAGGGTCCCGGTGAGCCCGAGTGCCAGGGCGATCTTGCGGGCCTGGAAGGGGCGCAGGCCGGTGAACGGGTCGATGAAGAGCTTGTGTATCTTCTCCGGCGTTTTCTGGGCCACTTCCTCGATCTCCACCCCTCCCTCTGCCGAGGCGATGAGGCAGTAGCGGGAAGAGCCCCGGTCGAGGGTGATGGAGAGATAGAATTCACGGGCGATCTCCACCGCCTCCTCCACCAGGATGCGGCGCACCTTGAGCCCCTCCGGGCCGGTCTGGGGGGTAACGAGGCGCCGGCCGAACAGATCCTTGCCGTAATCCTGGGCCTGCTCCGGATGGTGGACCAGCTTTACCCCGCCGGCCTTGCCGCGTCCGCCGGCGTAGATCTGCGCCTTAACCACGCAGCGCCCGCCAAACTCCTTCGATGCCCGTTCCACCTGGTCCGAGGTGAGCGCCACCCGTCCACGGGGGATCGGGATGCCGAAGGCATTCAGAATCTCCTTTGCCTGGTACTCATGGATGTTCATGGTTGCTCCGTTTTTAGTGAAAGTAAATTTTTTTACTTATATCATATTGAAGGCAAAATACAATGACAATTATGACCCGTGAGGGATGGGTGTTCCGTTGTGCTCAGAGTCCTCTCGCACCGCCGCTGTACAGCTCATTGAGCGCCGACCGATCGACTCACCCCGACGGGTTCGAACACGATTGGTCGGCTTTGCTCAATTTCGCCTACAGCGACTGGAGCTCGGGCACATTCGCTCCACGGAACACCCATCCCTCACGGATTCAGGTTAGTTTCACTCAGCTTTCTCGAAATTCCCCTTCGACTGACACTGGGGACACTTCTGGGGCTTGCAGCGCCCTTCCTTGGTGAAACCGCAGGTTGTGCATTTCCAGGTTGCCATATTCCTTTCCTCCTTTATGGGGTTATGTGCAGCTTCAACGGGCATATCTCTGAAGCGCAGCTTCGCATCGAGCACCATGGCGCCGGCGGGAGAGAGCGTCACCGGGTTGAGGTCGATTTCTTCCACCAGACCGGTGGCCATCAGCTCCGAGACCGTGACCATGACCCGCGTCAGTGCCGGAAGATCGATGGGCTGCCTGCCGCGGAACCCCGTCAGCAGCCGGGCTCCCTTCGGCTGGCGGGCGAGGCGCAGGGCCTCCTCTTCGGTCAGGGGGGCAAGCCCGAAGGCCACATCGCGGTAGAGTTCCACCAGTACACCACCGAGGCCGAACATGACGATGGGGCCGAACTGGGGGTCCCGGCTGCCGCCGACGATTACCTCCACTCCCGCGGGCACCATCTCCTCCACAAGCACGCCGACGGCGCCGGGAATGGCGGAGAGTTCTCCTGTCGCCCGCGCCAGGTCACGATGGTTTCGGAGGTCGGTACGGACTCCCCCCACATCGCTCTTGCCGGCAAGACCGGGGACAGCCACCTTGGCCACGAGAGGGAAATCCAGTCCGGTCGTTTCCGGGAGCGGCTGGCCGCGGGGAAGAAAGCGGCCGCGGGGAACCGACAACCCCAATTCCCGCAGCATCCCCTTTATCTCGTGTTCCAGGCAGGAACCACGACCGAGAGCGGCGGAGCGGAGTGCCAGAAGTTGTGCATGTGCCCGTTTCATCCCTCTCCCCCCAGAAGCAGCATGATCCCCCGTGCTGCACGCTCCGGCGTCGGGAAAGCCGGGATTCCGGACTTCGCCAGGAGGGTTTCCAGCTTGCCTGCCAGCTTCCCTTGAGCCACATGGGCAACGAGGGGTTTGGAGGTTTCAACCTTGAATCTCCCGAGAATGTCAGCCAGTCCGAGGGTCACCCCCGCTACGCCGGTCAGGGCGATGACCAGGAAGGCGTCATAGTGGTCACCGAGCGCTACAAGAGCTTTGCCGTAGTCGGCGTCCCGCACCTGACCGGTCAGGTCGAGGGGGTTGCCGACGGCATAGAAGGGGGGAAATAACAGGCGAAGCCCTTCCTGCACATCACGGGGAAGGGGTGGGATTTCCAGTCCTCCCCGCATGCAGGCATCGACGGCAAGCACTCCTGCCCCCCCGGCGTTGGTTATGATGCAGACTCTCGTGCCGGAGACTTGCCGTTGCATAGAAAGGGCGTGGGCTCCGTCGAGAAGCTCTTCGAATTCGCCAACTTCCCGGAGGCCGGTTTGCCGGAGAATGGAGCTGAAGACTTCGTAGCGTCCCGCCAGGCGGCCGGTGTGCGAGAAAGCGGCGCTCTGGCCGCTCCGCTCCTTGCCCGCCTTGAGAAGGAGAAGCGGCTTGCGCCCGGCCAGTCGCCGGGCCGCCGCAATGAAACGACGGCCATCTCCCACCGACTCCAGGTAGGCGAGGACCACCGTGGTTTCTCCATCTCCAGCCAGGTAATCGTACAGTTCAGGGGCATCCAGATCCACGGCATTGCCGTAATTGACCGCACGGGAAACGCCTACCCCCATCTTGGCTAAGGCTTCCAGGAGAGAGACCAGGACGGCGCCGCTCTGGGAGACCACCGCCACGTTGCCCCGCCGGGGGCGCCGCATCCGGTCGGCAGGGAGGAAAAAGGTGTCGAGCCGCCGGGCGGGGTTGAACACCCCGAGGCAGTTGGGGCCGAGGAGCCGCACCCCAGCATCCCGGCCGGCCTGAACCAGTTCTTCCTGCAATTCTCCCCGGCCGGTCTCGGCAAAGCCCGCACTGACCACGATGGCAAAACGGCACCGGTTGCGCAACTCCGCTACAATAGCCGGCACGTCGGCAGCGGGGCGGAGAATGACCGCAAGGTCGACACCTTCCGGCAGTGCTGCCGGTTTTGGATAGCAGGCCAGTCCGCCGATTTCCCGGTGGGCAGGGGTGACGGGGTAGATATCCCCCCGGAATCCGGCGAGATTGTGCAGCAGTATCCCGCCAAGACTGTCGGCGCGGGGGCTGGCACCGATGATGGCGATGTTGCGGGGCGCGAAGAGTCGGTCGAGGGGACTCATACGCTTTCGAGGAACAGGAGACCCGGGTCCTCCAGGTACCGCACCACTTTCCGGAGGAACCGGGCTGCGTCCACCCCGTCGGTCACCCGATGGTCGAACGTGAGGGAGAGGTGGAGTATCTTGCGGATGAGGATGGCGCCGCTCACCACCCAGGGGCGTTCGGCGATCCGGCCGCAGCCAAGGATCGCCGCGTCCGGGTAGTTGATGATGGGGGTGGCATAGGTGCCGCCGAAGTGGCCGTAGTTGGTGATGGTGAAGGTGCTCCCCCGCATCTCATCCAGGGTTATGGTGCGAGCCCTCGCACGCTCCCCCAGCCGGTCCAACTCTTCGGCCAGCTCCAGCACCGATTTGCGGGCAACATCCCGGAGGACCGGTACCATCAGCCCGTCGGGAGTGTCCACGGCGATCCCCATGTTGCAGTACTTCTTGAGGACGATTTCGTTGGCCGTGTCGTCGATGGAGGCGTTGAGATAGGGGTGTTCCAGGAGGGCGTGCTGCACCGCCTTGATGATGAAGGGGAGGAAGGTGAGATGGATCCCGCGCTCGTGCGTCTCCCCCGTTTCCCGGACACGAAGTTGCCAGAGTTCGGTGATGTCCGCCTCTTCCATGCCGGTGACGAAGGCGGTCTGCCGCTGGGATGCGACAAGGTTGCGGGCGATGGTGCGGCGCACCCCGCGAAGCGGGATTCGTTCCACCGGGCCGTAGATATCCGGGGGGGAAGACGCTGCCCCTGTCGACGTAAGGAGGTCCTCCCGCGTAATGCTCCCCCGTGGCCCGCTCCCGGCGATTCCCGACAGGTCGACCCCCATCTCCCGGGCGAGTGCCCTGACCGCCGGGGTGGCGAGCACACCTTTCCCGACCTCGGGTCCGACCCTTACCTCTTCCGCCTCGGGAAGTTCCCCCACGATTCCCACCGACCGTGGGCGCGGCGGTGCTTCCTCGCCTTCGATCCCAATGGTGAGGAGCGCCGCGCCGACCGGCACCAGTTCCCCCTCTCTCCTGAGAAGGTGTTCGATCCGGCCAGCCTTGGGGGAGGGTATTTCCACCACCGCCTTGTCTGTCTCCACCTCGGCGATTCCCTGGTGCTCGGCGATCAGGTCACCTTCCTTGACCAGCCAGCGGCGCAGTTCCGCCTCGGTGATCCCTTCACCAAGATCGGGGAGTTTGAACTCAAAGGGCATGGATGACTCCTATGTATTACAAGAAAAATCAAAAACGAATTAACGGGGATGGACAGGATATTCAGGATAATAGGTCAACTGCCAACGCCAGACTCCATAAAAGGTTTTATCCTGATTTTTCTGAATATCTCTGTTAAAAGTCTATGTCAGTACTTAAGCACCTCGTCGAGCGCCTTCCTGATCCGTTCCACCGACGGGATGTAGTAATCCTCCAGCTTGGGGAGTGGCATGGTCACGTCGAAGCCGGCGACACGCAGGATGGGGGCGCGCAGGTGGAGGATCGCCCGGGCTGCTATGGTGGCGGCCAGTTCCGCTCCGAAACCGCAGGTCTCGGCAGCCTCCTGGACGATGACTACCCGGCCGGTCTTGCGTGCCGATGTGAGGATGGCCTCTTCGTCGAAGGGGGAGATGGTCTGGAGGTCGAGAAGGTCGACACGGTACCCCTCCGTTGCCTTGAGGGTCCGCTCCACCATGCTCCCCCAGGCGATGACGGTGACATCACCGCCTTCCCGCGCACATTTCGCCTTGCCGAGGGGGACCGTGTACTCCTCGGCGGGGACTTCCTCCCTGATGAGGCGGTAGAGGCGGGTCGGTTCCAGGAATATGACCGGGTCGGGGTCGCGGATGGCGGCGGTGAGGAGCCCCTTGGCGCTGTAGGGACCAGACGGAATCACCACCTTGATCCCCGGCATGTGGCAGAAAAGCGCCTCGGTGCTCTCCTCATGGAGCTCCGGCGCCTTGATGCCGGCGCCGTAGGGGGTGCGCACCACCAGCGGGCAGGTAAAGCGCCCCCGGGAGCGGGAGCGCATACGGGCAGCGTGGGAACAGAGTTGGTCGAAAGCGGCATAAATGAATCCCATGAACTGGATCTCCGCCACCGGCCTGAGACCATAGAGGGACATGCCGAGGGCGGCGCCGACGATCCCCGACTCGGCCAGGGGGGTGTCAATGACCCGGGCGACGCCGAATTCTTCCTGGAGCCCTTCCGAGATCCGAAACACTCCCCCGTCCCGACCCACATCTTCCCCCAGGAGGAGCACATCCGGGTCCCGTGCCATCTCCTGGCGAAGGGCGAGGTTCAAAGCCTGTACCATGTTCATCTGGGGCATGGGAAATCCTTCAGCGCGGAAATCGGAAGCCCGGAAGGCGGGAAGGGATGCGGTGCCTCTGCACTTCTTTTCTTCCGCGCTTCCTCACTAACCGACTTCCTTCCGCTGTCGTTGTTGACGCGGACTCAGCTCTGCATTCGTGTAATCGAATATCTCCGTCGCTGCAGGTTTCGGGGCGCTCTCCGCCCGGTGCACCGCTTCGTCAACAGCGGCCGTTGCCTCTTCCTGTACGTGTCGTTCGTACGCCTCGTCCCACAGGTGGCGTTGGGTCATGAAGCGGCGGAGGCGGAGAATCGGATCCTTTTCCCGCCAGTCGGCTACCTCCTCGGGGGGGCGATAGCGGCTGGCATCGTCGGCGGTGGTATGGTCGGCGATGCGATAGGTGTGGCATTCGATGAAAGTCGGACCACCGCCGTTGCGTGCCTTTTCCAGGGCTGTGCGGGTGGCTCGGTAGACGGCGAAGATGTCGTTGCCGTCCACCTGAATCCCTTCGAAACCGTACCCCCAGGCTTTCTGGGCCAGGGAGGGAGCGGCGGTCTGCCGGTCGAAGGGGACCGAGATGGCCCACTGGTTGTTCTGGCAGATGAAGACCACCGGCGCCCGAAAGACCCCTGCCATGTTCAGCCCTTCGTGAAAGTCTCCCTTGGAGGTGGCGCCGTCGCCGAAATAGCAGACCACGGCGTTCCGGTCTCCCCGGTAGCTGGCGGCCATGGCTGCTCCCACCGCGTGGGGGATGTGGGTGCCGACCGCCACGCAGATGGGGAGGATGTTCAGGCCGGTGGGGGTAGCGAGGCCGCGCTCATCGCCGGCCCAGTACTGATAGAGAAGATGCATCGGGTAGCCGAGGGTAATGTGCATCCCCATTTCACGGAAGGAGGGGAAGACCCAGTCACTCTTTTCCAGGGCGAAGGCGCTTCCGACCTGGGCAGCCTCCTGGCCGAGGATGGAAGGGTAGGTGCCGAGCCGACCCTCCCGCTGGAGCGCCAGCGCACGGCCGTCGAAGGTGCGGGAGAGGACGAGCAGTTCGTAGAGGCGGCGGATATCCTGTCCGTTCAATGGAGGAAGGAGGTTTTCGTCTGCGTTACCCTGTGGATCCAGGATGTTCAGGCGCTTGACGGCACAGGAGCCGATGATTTCCTCGGGCATGAACGGTTATCCTTCCCTGATAGGGTGAGACTGCTGTTTGGGAAGTTTACCGAACTGCAACCGGCTGTCAACGGCGGGTCGCTAAAAGGGGAGCATAGGGGACGGAGTCGAGAAGGGGATGGCGGTGCTTGTCTGCTGGCAGGGGGGTAGTGTCCGGGTTTGCGCCGAGGGACACGCAAACCCGGTGTGTCGCTGGCTTACCAGTGTCTCTCGGGAGGAGCGACCCGCTCCAGAAGGAGTATCTCGCCGTCTCTGACCTCGAAGACGTTGCCCACCTGGTTGATCCACCGGTCTCCTTCTTCCAGGGGGTAGGGGACCTCCCGCTGGCCGAGATAGACCTCCGCATCGTCGATGTAGGCGTACCACTCAAGGCTGCCGGTCATCCATACTCTGTTCTTCAGTTCCATAGGAAAGTCTCCGCTTTTGTGTAGTGGTGAATTCGTGGGGGAATGAACGTCTCTCTCGAATTCAAGTTAGTACGTGATGCTGCATGATAGCGGAAAAGGTCCGGTCCGGTCAAGCAGGGCGGTTTTTTGTTGTTGCCTTCGGGAGTTTTTGCTATTACTGAAGCTTATTCTAAGTCCTCTGTGATAAAGGAGATAGAGCATGAAATTCACCAAGATGCACGGTGCCGGCAACGATTATGTTTATGTGAACTGCTTCGCGGAACAGGTAGGAGAACCGGAGCAGGTGGCCATACGGGTTTCCAACCGCAACTTCGGCATCGGTTCCGACGGTCTCATCCTCATCATGCCATCGGACAAGGCGGACGTGCGGATGCGGATGTTCAACTCCGACGGTTCCGAGTCGGAGATGTGCGGCAACGGCATCCGCTGCGTGGCCAAATACGCCTATGACCACGGCATCGTGACCAAAAAGGAGATATCCGCCGAGACCGGCGCCGGCATCCTCACCCTGCAGCTCTTCACCAACGGTGTTGACAAGGTGGAGAAGGTGCGGGTCAATATGGGACCGCCCCGTCTCACCCGTGCCCAGATCCCCATGCTTGGCGATCCCCAGGACAGCCAGGTGGTGGCCCTTCCCCTCAACATCCTCCACGAGACCTTTGCCATCACCACCGTCTCCATGGGGAATCCCCACTGCGTCATCTTCGTGGACGATGTGGAGCACTTCCAGGTGGAGAAGTACGGGCCGCTCATCGAGAACCACCACATGTTTCCCCGCCGCACCAACGTGGAGTTCGTTCAGATCATCTCCCGCACCGAAGTGCGCCAGCGGACCTGGGAGCGGGGCGCCGGCGAGACCCTGGCCTGCGGCACCGGCGCCAGTGCGGTCTGCGCCGCCGGCGTCCTCAACGGCCTAACCGAGAAAAAGATTCTCAATCACCTCTCCGGCGGCGATCTGGAACTGGAGTGGGCGGAGGACGGCAACGTGTATATGACGGGGCCGGCGGTGGAGGTGTTTTCCGGCGAGATCAACCTGTAACCATGCAGGGGCAAACCTAGTGTTTGCCCTTTTTTTCGGGCGATCACGAGGATCGCCCCTACGAGGTTTACCATGACTGACTGCCCGATGTGCAATAAATGGGAAGTCGATTCCGACCTTCGTATTGCGGAGCTGGAGTACTGCCATGTTCTCCTCAACCGAGACCAGTTCTTTGCCGGCTATTGCTTCGTCTTCACCAAAGACCACGTCACCGAGCTGTTCCACCTGGAGCGGGAGGTCCGGACGGCCGTCATGGAAGAAGTGACGGCTGTGGCAGCCGCCCTGTACAGGCTGTTCCAACCGGCTAAAATTAACTACGAGCTCCTCGGTAACATGGTCCCCCACATGCACTGGCACCTGGTTCCCCGCTTCACCACTGATCCCCTCTGGCCGCGTCCCATCTGGTCCGAGCCCCACACCGAGGTGCACCTCACCCCCGCCGAGTACGCCGAGCGGATCGAGGCGATCTACAAATCACTTAAAGCCTGATGCAGTTGGTAAAACCAACACATCGAATTAACAGGGATATTCAGGATAATCAGGATTAAGATCAATCATGATTTAAATCTGAAAGAAGCGTTTGGGACACGGAAGAGGCGGAAAAATCGGAATAACTGCGGATTCAGGCTACAACTTCAACGAACCTTTAGGGTGAAATCTGAATCTGGAGTTCATCCGTCTTAATCAGATGTTTTCCGCTTTTTCCGTGTCCAATTGCCTTTTTGGGGTACATGGTTTTGGTTTTATCCTGAATATCCTGTGCATCCCTGTTAGATAGATTTTTGTTTTTCTTCGTGGATAAGAAAGGATCTTGTATGGATTATCTCGGTGCCCACATGTCCATCGCCGGCGGTATTCACCTCGCCCCTGAACGGGGGGCGAAGGCCGGTTGCGGCGTGATCCAGGTATTCACCCAGAACTCCAACCAATGGCGGGGGAAGATGCCTTCAGCCGCCGAGGCGGCGCTGTTCCGGGAGAAATGGGCCGCCTCCGGGCTTCACGAGGTCGTCTGCCACGACATCTACCTCGTCAACCTGGGGGCCGCACCGGGTGAGGTGCGGGACAAGAGCCTGGCTGGCTTCGCCGAGGAGATGCGGCGCTGCGAATGTCTCGGCATCAGGAAGATCGTCATGCATCCCGGCTCCCACAACGGTGATGGGGAAGAGGTGGGGATCAAGCGGGTCTGCGCCGCCTTCGACGAGCTCTTTGCCCTGGTCCCCGAGTTCACGGGGAAGGTTCTCCTGGAGACCACCGCCGGCCAGGGGACCAATCTGGGGTACAGTTTCGAGCACCTGCGCGCCATCATGGACGGCACCTCCCACCCCGACCGCTTTGCCGTCTGCTATGACACCTGCCACACCTTCGCCGCCGGCTACGACATCACCTCCGACGCGGGATACCGTCAGGTCATGGCAGATTTCGACCGGATCATTGGTATCGGCCTGCTCCAGTGCTTCCACATCAACGACTCCAAGAAGGGGCTCAATTGCCGGGTAGACCGCCACGAGCACATAGGCCAGGGGGCTATGGGGCTGAACGGTTTCCGCTTCATCATGAACGACCCCCGCTTTGTGAAGATTCCCAAGATACTGGAGACCCCCAAGGGGGACAACGACGAGATGGACGAGGTGAACCTCGGGGTTCTGAGGGATTTGGTGAAACCGTAAGGGGTAATGCCATGAAAGAAAAAATCGAAATCATCCAGGCTGACATCACCAGGCTTTCCGTGGATGCCATTGTCAATGCGGCCAATAATACTCTCCTCGGCGGCGGCGGGGTGGACGGCGCCATCCACCGGGCGGCGGGGCCGGAGCTGGTGGCGGAATGCGCTACTCTTGGCGGTTGCGCCACGGGGGATGCGAAAATCACAAAGGGGTATAAACTGCCGGCGCGGCATGTGATCCACACGGTGGGACCGGTCTGGCACGGGGGGAACGAGGGGGAGCCGGCACTCCTGAGAAGCTGCTACCGCCGCTGCTTTCAGGTTGCCCACGACAACGGTCTCACGTCCCTTGCCTTCCCCGCCATCAGTGCCGGGGTCTTCGGCTACCCCATGACGAAGGCGTGCGAGGTCGCCCTGACGGAGGCGAAAACGGCGCTGGCCGCCAACCCGGAGCTGGAGCGGATCGTGTTCGTCCCCTTTAGCGCCGAGGCGCTGGCCATCTACCGGGAAACGTTCGAAAAGGTCTTCGCGTGAAAGCGGTTATCCAGCGGGTTACCGAGGCGCGTGTGGAGGTGGACGGCGCGACGGTGGGTGCTATCGGTCGCGGCATGCTCGTGCTGCTCGGGGTGGAGAAGGGAGACGGGGAACGGGACGCGGCCTGGCTGGCGGAGAAGATCGTGGGGCTGCGCTTCTTCGAGGACGCCGGCGGCAAGATGAACCTGGCGCTTCAGGAGGTCGGCGGCGCGATGCTGGCGGTCTCCCAGTTTACCCTGGCGGGGAACTGCTCCAAGGGGCGACGCCCTTCCTTCGATACCGCTGCCCCTCCCGATGAGGCGAACCGCTTGTATGAGCTGTTCGTGGCGAAGGTGAAAGGACTCGGGGTGCCGGTCGCTACCGGCATCTTCCAGGCGGAGATGCGGGTGCATCTTGTCAATGACGGGCCGGTGACGTTTATCATCGAGAGCCGTGAAAAGTGAAAAGTGAATGTGAAAAGTGAAAATCTGAAAACCATCCTTGACGGCCTTTATGCCGCCCGCTCGCCGCGGCACCTGGCCAACGATCCCCTCTCCTTCTGCCACCGCTATCCCGACCCGGCGGACCGGGAAATTGTCGGCTTCATCGCCGCGGCGTTTGCCTACGGCAACGTGAAGATCATCCTGAAAAACCTGGAGACCGTCTTTGCCGCCATGGGAGGGTCGCCGCGCCGGTTCGTGGAGGAATTCGTGCCAGGCGCGGGGCTGCGGATCTACGCCGGCTTCAAGCACCGCTTCAACGACCATCGCGACCTCTGCGCCCTGTTGCTGGCGGCCCGCACCATGCTGGAGGAGGCCGACTCCATCGGCGACTACTTCCTCGGCTGTTACGACGCAACGGCGGAAGATATCACCCCGTCCCTCATCGAGTTCACGGCGGCGCTCCTTGCCATGGACTACTCGCCGGTCTTCGGCCCCGCAGGCATCCCTGCCGACTCCTACTTTCCCTTCTTCTTCCCGTCGCCCGCTGCCGGGAGCGCCTGCAAAAGACTCTGCATGTTTCTGCGCTGGATGGCCCGTCCTGCCGACGGGATCGACCTGGGACTTTGGCGTGAAGTCTCCCCGGCCAAGCTCGTCATTCCGGTGGACGCCCATATCCAGCGGATAGCGCGCAACCTGGGACTCACCTCCCGCAGGCAGGCGGACTGGCGCATGGCCCGGGAAATAACGGCGGCCCTGCGGAAACTCGACCCGGCCGACCCGGTGAAATACGACTTCTCCCTCTGCCATCTCGGGATATCGGAGGGGTGCGACGGAACGGTTCGCCCGCTCTGCAGTGAGTGCCCGGTGACCACCATCTGCACGGAAAGAGCGCCATGAGCACGACCCCCCTCGTCCTCCTCGATTCATTTACCACGCGCCGTAACTCCGCTTCGTACCGGTTCGACGGTTTCGTGGAGGAGATCGTCGCCCATGCGGCGGATGAGGTCCTTCCCGCGCTGCGTCGGGTAGAGGCTGCCGTGGCGGAAGGCCTGCACGCCGCCGGCTTCGTCTCCTACGAGGCCGCACCGGGGCTTGGAACCGGTCTGACGACCCATCCCCCCGGCTCCCTTCCCCTGGTCTGGTTCGGCATCTTCCGGCGGCGGTACGGAGCTGCTTCGCGCCTGGACGGTGTGGGGGAGAGGGAACATGTCACCGGCTACGAAACGACGGACTGGACCCCGTCCCTCAACCAGGAAGCATACGGTGCGATGGTCGGACGGGTACGGGAGTACATAGCCGCCGGCGACACCTATCAGGTCAACTTCACGCTCCGCCAGCATTTCCGGCTGGACGGCGATCCCCAGGCGTGCTACCACGACTTCTGCCGCTCCCAGAAGGCATCCTACTGTGCTTTCATGGATACGGGGCGCTGCCAGATACTTTCCGCCTCCCCCGAGCTCTTCTTCGAGCTGAAACAAGGTGTCATCACCTGTCGCCCCATGAAGGGTACGGCACGGCGGGGGCGGTGGCATGGTGAGGACGAGACGGTCAAAGCGCAGCTGAAGGAGAGCGAGAAGGAGCGAGCGGAAAACCTGATGATCGTCGATCTTCTGCGTAACGACATGGGGAAGGTAGCGGAAATCGGGTCGGTAAAGGTTGAATCGCTCTTCGACGTGGAGACGCTGGAAACGGTTCACCAGATGTGCTCGACCATCACCGGCCGGGTCAGGGATGGCGTGGGGCTTGTGGAGATATTTCAGGCCCTCTTTCCCTGCGGGTCGGTGACGGGGGCGCCGAAGAAACGGAGCATGGAGATTATCCGGGAGTTGGAGGAGGGTCCTCGCGGCCTGTACACCGGCTGTATCGGCTATGTCTCGCCACCGGCGGATAACGCGGGGCCCTGCGAGGCGGTGTTCAGTGTTGCTATCAGGACTTCCGTCTTGGACACCGCAGCGAGGACGGCTGAACTGGGGATCGGCAGCGGCATCACCATCGGTTCCAGTGCCGATGCCGAGTACGACGAATGCTTGGACAAGAGCCACTTTGCCCGGCATGTGATCCCGGATTTCCAGCTTGTGGAAACCATGCTCCATGAAGAAGGGAAAGGGTATTTTCTCCTGGAGCGACACCTGGCCCGCCTGTCCCGCTCGGCGGACTATTTCGGGTTTCCCCTTCGCCTGGGGCAGATTGCCCTGGTGCTGGAGCATCGCGCCGCCCCCCTCACCGGTCTCACCAGGGTCCGGCTCCTCCTGAACCGGAAGGGGGCGTTTACCATCCAGACGGAAATGCTACCTCCATCTGCAACGGAAGAGCCGGTTCCGGTCGCCCTTGCCCCGGCGCCGGTGGATTCGACGGACCCGTTCCTCTACCACAAGACTACTCATCGTCACTTCTACCGGTCGGCCCTGGACCGGCACCCCTATTGCGGAGACGTGTTGTTTGTGAACGAGCGGGGGGAGATGACCGAAGGTGCGAACCACAATATTGTGGCCCGTCTGGATGGTGAACTGGTCACCCCTCCCCAGACGAGTGGTATTCTTCCCGGCACCTTTCGGGCGGAGCTTCTGGCGAGGGGAGAGATACGGGAAAGGGTCATCACCCCCGTGGACCTGGCACGGGCGGAGGAGCTCTGGCTCATCAATTCGGTGCGGAAATGGCGACGAGCCAAACTGCAATGAAAGGAGTTGCGTATGCAGACATTCGGCTTTATCGGTCTTGGCATCATGGGGAGTTCCATGGCGAAGAACCTGGTCAAAGCGGGATTCGGAGTGACGGTCTGGAACCGTTCTGCGGAGAAATGCCGGGAGCTTGAGGCGCTTGGCGCCACGGTTGCGGCAACACCGCGGCAGGTGGCGGAAGCCTGCCAGGTAACCTTTGCCATGCTGGCCGATCCGGCTGCTGCCCTGGCGGTCTTCGATGGCCCGGACGGGGTGCTGGCGGGGATATCCGCGGGGAAAGGATACGTGGACATGTCCACGGTCGATGCAGCCACTTCTGGTCAAATCGCCGCCGCCGTCACCGCCCGGGGCGGCCGGTTTCTGGAGGCACCGGTATCGGGAAGCCGGAAGCCGGCCGAAGACGGGACCCTCATTATCCTTGCTGCAGGCGACCGCTCCCTCTACGATGAAGCCCTTCCCGGTCTTGAACGGATGGGGAAGAAGATTCTCCACTTGGGAGAGGTGGGAAACGGCGCCCGGATGAAGCTGGTGGTGAACATGGTCATGGGGGGAATGATGACGGCCTTCTGCGAGGGGCTTGCGCTGGGGGAACGTGCCGGTCTCCATCAGGCCGACATCCTGGAGGTCATCGACGCCGGCGCCATGGCCAACCCGATGTTCAGGCTGAAGGGTGGGCAGATCGGTCAGGGGAGCTTCGCTACCGCCTTCCCCCTCAAGCACATGCAGAAGGATATGCGGCTTGCGGTGGCCCTCGGGGACGAGATGCAACAGCCGCTTTTTTCCGCTGCCACGGCCAATGAACTCTTCAAGCGGGCCAGGGAGATGGGATTCGGCGACGAGGACTTCGCGGCCGTCTTCAAGGCGATCCGTGCATGAAGGGAGCGCTGCAGTTCCTGTCGGTCGTTCTTCTTACCTGGTCCTTTCTCTATCCCCTTCTTTACGGCGGTACCGGCCGGCGGGTTGCCTGGGGGTGGGTAGCCTGCATGGTTGCGGGCGGCGTGGTCTGCCTCTATCTTCTCGTCAGGTATCGGCGGCAGTTGTAGCGTTACCGTTACTCATTTCGTCAACCTGAGTTGCCGCTATGTTGTGGCCTCTCCTTCAGTATGCACGGTAACCCGGTTCTTCCCTCCCTTTTTGCTCACGTACATCGCCTCGTCCGCCTTCACGATCACCGTCCGGATGTCGGCACCATCCTCGGGAAAGGCTGCAACGCCGGCCGATATGGTGGTGGAGAGTTGCGTTCCGTTGAAATCAAAGGGGGTAGAGGCCAGGTTGGTGACAATGCGGCGGACGGCTATGAGGCTTGATTCCTTGCTGGTGCCCGTGAACATGACGAGGAATTCGTCTCCGCCGTAGCGGGCCGCGATGTCGCTCGAACGGATATTCCTGGTGATGGTACGGGCGACATGCCGGATCATTTCGGTGCCGGCGAAATGGCCGTGGCGATCGTTGATCTGCTTCAGGTTGTCGGCGTCCAGCATGCAGATGGTCAGGGTCGAACCATTCCGTTGTACCAGTTCCTTGTGGGCTGCTGCCAGGTTGAAGAAATTGCGCATGTTGTGGAGGCCGGTGAGCTCGTCGGTAAGGGATAGTTGCTCCGCTTCCTGGCGGGCGCCTTCCGCCTCACTGGAGAGCATGGCCCCCAGATGAGCGATGAACATGAAAGGGAGTATCTCCAGGATATTGGAGACGAAGGTCTGTTCGAAGATGTTGAGGGAAACCTGTTCAGCAGCGAGGAAGATGTAGGATGTCACCGCCAGGGCGGCCATGAAGTAAGTGGTTTTACGCCCCTGGGTCAGGGAGGTTGCCATCAGGATCAGGTACATGATGGAGGTGAAGGGGCTCGCCACCTTGCCGGTCAGCCAGCTCACCGCGACGGTGAAGGAGAGGAAGATCAACAGGTCGATGAAGGTCTTGGTGGGGCCTGATTTCCCTGGATGTATGACATGGCGGGCCACCAGGTTATAGACCAGCAAGAAGCCGCAGAAAAAGACAAGGTAGCCTGTTGTGGCAGCACTGGAAGGAAGAAGCGCGATATCCAGGGCAACCAGGGCAATGAGGAACCAGGAGATGTACCCCATAATCCGGTCGTACCTGGCGTAGCGGGATTGGGTCCCCGTTTTGGGCCTGTTGTAGGTGTCGAAATCTTCCATGCTTGCCAAGTGCCCTTTTTTCAGCGGTTCCGTGCGTGTGCTGGATCTTTGCCGTGCAAGGCGCGGAATGTACTGTACAATAAATTGCGTAATTTTTCAGCGTAAATTATTGCGTTTCACAGGGGATCGTGTGGTGCACAGCTTTATGGAACCTTGGACGGCATTTAATTTGGATGTGTGATAAAAAAGCTTGTTATTGTGCGGGTAAATGGGCATAATAACAGATTGTCAAGGCGGGCAACAGCCCGTCTTTTTCTTTTCAACCGCTCTGTCCTTCGCCCTGCCGGCGTCGGCTTGCCATTCAGCAGTTCGTCAAAAGAGGAGAATGTCTATGCAGGAAAGCATCAGAAATATCGCCATCATTGCCCACGTCGACCACGGTAAGACCACCCTGGTGGATGCCATGCTGCGCCATGCCGGGGTATTCCGTGAAAACGAGCAGATTACCGAGCGGGTAATGGATTCCAACGATCTTGAGAAGGAACGGGGGATCACCATCCTCTCCAAAAACCTGTCGGTCCACCATGGTCGTTACAAGATCAACATCGTCGACACCCCGGGCCATGCCGATTTCGGTGGCGAAGTGGAACGGGTCCTCAAGATGGTGGACTCGGTGCTGCTCCTGGTGGATGCCCTGGACGGTCCCATGCCCCAGACGCGCTTCGTTCTCAAGAAGTCCCTCGACCTGGGTCTGAAGCCGATCGTCGTCATCAACAAGGTGGACCGTCCCGGTGCTCGTCCCGCCGAGGTGGTGGACATGGTCTTCGATCTCTTTTGCGAACTGAACGCCACGGACGAGCAACTCGACTTCGCCATTGTCTACACGAGTGCCAAGCTGGGGTACGCCATGCTTGACATGGGCGCTGCCTCTACAAGCATGGAGCCGCTTTTCGCGGTGATCGAGTCCAATGTCCGGCCGCCTGCCGGCGATCCCAAGGCCCCGTTCCAGCTGCTGGTCACCAATATCGATTACAACGACTACATTGGCCGGATCGCCACTGGCAAGGTGTTCAACGGCAAGGTCACCGCCGGCGAGACCATTGCCCACGTCAAGCGGGACGGGAGCGTGGTGAAGGGGCGGATAACCAAGCTTCTCGGCTATGAAGGGCTTAAGCAGGTCGATGTGCCCGAGGCCTGCACGGGGGATATCGTCACCCTGGCCGGCTTTGACGAAGTGGGGATCGGCGAAACCCTTGCCTCGGCGGAAAACCCCATCCCGCTCCCCTACGTCTCCATCGACGAACCGACCATCTCCATGAACTTCATCGTGAACAACTCCCCCTTTGCCGGCAGGGAGGGGAAGCTGGTCACCTCCCGCAACATCCGTGAGCGCCTCGACAAGGAACTCCGCACCAATGTTTCGCTCCGAGTAGAGGACACCGCCAATGCCGATACCTTCAAGGTCTCCGGCCGGGGCGAGCTCCATCTCTCCATCCTCATCGAGAACATGCGTCGGGAAGGGTTCGAAATGGCGGTCTCCAAGCCGGAAGTGATATTCCGCGAGGTCGACGGCAAGAAGCTGGAGCCGATGGAGTACCTGGTAGTGGACGTGCCGGCCGAGTACCAGGGGGCCATCATCGAGAAGATGGGGCCGCGCAAGGGGGAGATGGCTGCCATGAACCCCATGGGGGAGACCATCCGGCTCGAATTCATCATTCCGGCACGGGGGCTCATCGGCCTGCGGGGAGAAGTGCTCACCGAAACGCGCGGCACCGGCGTCCTCACCCATACCTTCCACGACTATGCCCCCTTCAAGGGGGAGATTCCCGGCCGGAAGAACGGTGTCCTCATGGCCATGGAGCACGGCGAAACTACTGCCTACTCCCTTGACGGACTGCAGCCGCGGGGCATTCTCTTCATCGGTGCAGGCGTGGAGGTCTACGGCGGGATGATCATCGGCCAGCATGCCAAGGACAACGACCTGGACGTGAATCCCTGCAAGGGAAAAAAGCTCACCAACGTCCGCGCCTCCGGTTCCGATGACGCCATCAAGCTGACCCCCCCTCGCAACCTCACCCTGGAGCAGGCGCTGGAGTTCATCGACGACGACGAACTTGTCGAGGTCACCCCCAAGTCCATCCGCCTGCGGAAGAAGGAGCTGGACCCCAACAAGCGGAAACGGTCGAACAAGTAGCTCCCACTAGGGTATAACGGCACGGAAAGTTGAGGCGGAGAGGAAACTCTTCGCCTTTCTTGCAGGGGTAACTTTGCATTGACATTACCCCCTGTTTCCACTACTTTTTCGGTAATAATAATGCACACCAGGGGAAACAATGTCCTACAACAAATCACGCAGACTTACCCCCGTCCTTTTTCTGGGCTTCATCATTGCCCTTGCCGGCTGCGCCTCCGCTCCCCAGCCGAACAAGACTCCGGAGACCTATCTCAAGGATGGAGACGCGTTCTATGCCAATCGCCACTACGAAGATGCCATCGCCGAGTGGAAGAGGGTGAAGGAGAGCTATGCCTCGCCGGAGATCACCATCGAGGCGGAACTGAAGATCGCCGATGCCCAGTTCGACAACGGCAATTACATCGAATCGGCCGCCTCCTACGAGGAGTTCCGCAAGCTCCACCCCACCAACGAAAAGGCCGACTATGCCCTCTATCGGCTCGGCCTCTGTAATTACAACCAGATTACCGGGATCGATACCGACCAGACCCCGGTAAAAAACGCCGTCACCCTCTTCGAGTCGTTCCTCAAGCTCTATCCGAAATCGTCCTATGCCGGAGAGGTACGTGACAAGCTCGACGTCTGCCGGATGAAGCAGGTCCAGTACGAGATCTACGTCGGACGGTTCTATCTGCGCAACGGCGACTATAAGGCTGCCATCAAGCGACTCGAAGAATCCCTCGCCACCTTTCCCAAGTCTCCCTTAAACGACGAGACCCTCTTCTATCTGGGAGAGGCGTACCTGCGGGCCGGCAACCGCGACAAGGGGCGGGCGGCCTTCACCCGGCTGTTCAGCGAATTCCGTACCAGCAAGTATGTGGACAAGGCCCGCAGCGTCATGGACAGCTATTACTGATGGGGCGGGTTTCACTCCTCCTTTTCTCTCTCCTGTTCCTTTTCGCCTGTAGCAGCAACGCCGACCGGGATGCGGTCCTGGCCGTTGCCGTCAAGCGCCAGCAGGCACTCACCAGCAGGGACATCAACCGCTACCTTCCCCTCCTTTCCCCCCACTACCAGGACAAAGGGCGTGACTACGCCGCCAAGTCCCGGGAACTGGCGGAGATACTCTCCTCCTTCGACCGGATCGACTACCGCTCCCGCGGTCGCCGGGTGGAGGTCCATGGCGACCGGGCCACCATTAACGGCAGCTATGAACTGCGGGTGACGACACGGGGAAAAGAGATGGAGCTGGCGGGAAAAGAAGAGCTGCGGTTTCAGAAGGAGGGCGGGGAATGGAAGATCGTGGGCGGGTTATGACGGGTTTCCTCTGCTTTCGCTCTGTCGGGCGGCTTTGTCTTCGTACATCAGTTCGTCCGCCCGTTGCCATGCCTCGATGAGTCCTTCCCCGTCCGGGGCGGTTGCGCAGCCGAGGGAAAGGCTTAAGACCGGCCTGCCATCCTCGCCGAGAATGGCCGCCAGGCTTTTCCTGATACGCTCGATCACCTCCTGGGCGGCAGCCATGGTGGTTTCGGGGAGGATCACGGCGAATTCGTCTCCGCCGATCCGTGCCACTAGGTCCTCCGTCCGGAACGCCCCTTTCATCACCTGCGCCGTCAGTTTCAGGAGTTCATCCCCCGCCGCATGCCCCTGCCGGTCATTGACCAGTTTAAGCCGGTCCACGTCAGCCACCACGATGCTGACAGGAAAGGTCCTGCCGTTCTTCAAACGTTCCAGTTCCTCGTCGAAGTAAGCCCGATTGTACAGGCCGGTCAGCATATCGTGGGTGCTGAGGTAGCGGAGCTTGGTTTCCGTTTCCTTTCGCTCCGTGATGTCCAGGATAGCTCCCGCCACTCCTCCCACCGACCCACTGCTGGTGAGATAGGGAGCCTTGTAGAAGACCACGTCATGGCGGGTTCCGTTGGCGCAGACCAGGGAGCTTTCCTGTATCCGGACCTGTTTTGCCGCCATGATCTCCTTGTCCGTCTGCTGGAAAAAGTCCGCCTGCTCGCGGGAAAAGAGTTCCCGGTCGGTCCTGCCGACAATCTGCTCCTTGGTGAGGCAGATATGTTCCTGAAAGGCGTGGTTGCAGCCGATATAACGCCCGTTGGCGTCCTTGTAGAAGATCGGTACGGGGATGGTGTCGATGAGTGCCCGGATGAACTGCAGATTGTCCCGCATGGTCTGTTCGGCACGCCGGCGGTCGGTGATGTCCCGCACGACGCAGATGATCCCGCCCCCTTCGAGCGCGGTAAGGGAAATTTCCTGGGGGAAGGTGCTGCCGTCCTTCCTGAGCCCTCTTGCCTCTCCCCGCCATTTCCCCATTGCCAATAACAGCGGCATGATGGTGCTATCGAACCGTTCCAGTTCCATATCGTCATAGAGGGTGCGCCAACTCCGGCCGATGAGTTCCATCGGTGAATCGTAGCCGTAGATGCTGGCATGGGCCTGATTCAGGTAGAGATAGGCGCCGCGCTCGTCGAGGATGGCCATACCGTCCATGGCTCCTTCCATGGCGGCAAGATGGGTGCGGAGATCGATTTTCGGCGGTGGTTTTTTCACTGACTACCTTTCGAATGGCTTCGTCATGGTGCGTTGCACATTGCATTAATCATATACCATTTGGCTGGTGCTGCAACCGTGAGGTCCGTGGCGGGGGCTAGTATTCGTGGGACAGCAAGATGTGGTTACCGATGGGGAATTTGCTCGGCAAGTGAATTGCAATAGACTCGTTTAATAAAAACCTGTATATGATTCTGCAGGGCACTGTTCGTTATTGTCGTAACGAGCTGATCACAAGTTGAAACCTGACCCCTCTTTAGTTGTGCTTGAAATGAAAGAAGACGATATGAAGATTACTTACCAGTCAAAACAGAGCGTTCTAAAAAAGGTACAAATTGGCACAGCAGCATTGGCAGTAGCAATATTATTATTGAGTTCAAGTGACTCATCAGCGGTCGAATTTAGTCCAGGAGAATACAAGCTTGAATCCTACTTGCCTGCATATGATATGGGACGAAGCAAGCAAGTTATCGATAAAAGATGTAAGCACATAAACACGATTGGCTGGAGAATGCTTAGCAAGCCTGAATGCGAGCTTCTGTCATCGACTGAAAAAGACAATAAACTGAGTTATGAAGTCAAATGTAGTGGTGAGACGACAGGAAATCAAAAGCTAAGAATTGAGTTCGTTGTTTATAAAGATAATTTTGAAGGCGAAGTATGGTTTTCTGATAAGGACAAGATGATAATTTCCGGCAAAAAAGTTTCAAGTTGCTCAACAGGCGACAATCTTACTACAAATGAATCTACCTCAGATGAACCCGAAGGAACCTTCCTTTCTTACGTAAAGAGAAAGTATCAAAACCTTGATCTAAGAGTGACTTCATCAGATGTAGTATCAACAAAGGATGGGAAATCCGGTCATTTTTCACTAAGTGGAGATATCGTTCCGCACAAAAAGCCAGAGATAGATTTGTCAGCAGAACCGAACAGAGATGTGCGAGCTAGGGAGATAGCCAAGGCTTTTTTAGAGGATGAGCAGGTGTTGTTTGATATAAAAAATCTGAATGAAATATCAGAATTTAATGTAAGCACAGATAAAATGCCGCACGGTGAATATACACACCTCAACTATAAAAGACAAATAAATGGGGTAGAAGTTGAGGGAGCTTATATCCAGATTGTTGTTGGGCCTTCAGAAAATATAACTAGTATTCAAGCAAACCTAGTAGCCATTCCGAATGAAGCTTATGAAGCAACAACCAAGAGTTCACTTTCGGAAAGGGAAATTGTATCTATCGTTGAAACCGACCAAACAGAACAAGATATTAAACAGTATCCTAAGAATGACATTGTGAAGACATTTAGGAAAATTGTAGTAGCTAATGATCCTTACGTGCTATGGGACGTGCATTATCGTTACAAATACAGAATCAATGCCTTTACAGGTGAGTTATTGCAAAAAGACAGGCCAAGACACAAAGGTCCAAAAAAACTTACAAAGCCTAAGGATGCATCAGCTGCCAAGGATGAAAAATAAGGTAGCAACACGAAACGTGGTTTCAACCAAGCGCAGCAGCAGTCTTCGCTCACGCTCCGCTGCTGTGCTCTCCCCCGTTGGCGAGGTGCACCGTTGTAACGGATAACCATCCAACAGGAAAAAAGCCCGGACCTCATGGAAAGTCCGGGCTTTTCTTCATGCGTCATCCAACTCAAGCACTACTTAGCAGCAGATGCTCCTCCTTTGGCGTCGATCGCCTTGTTGAGGAGTGCCACCCCTTCTTTGGAGATGGCGACCGAGTGGGTAAGGGTGTCGCGGGCCAGTTCGGGGTTATGGAAGCCGTCGGAGTTCTCGGCGGTCCACCACTCCCAGAGTACATGGGCTTCCTCGTGCTTTTCTCGCGCCTTGGCCAGGGTCGCCTCGTCAACCCCCATTCGCTTGGCGGTGGCGTAGGTATCGATCAGCTGGCCGAGCCAGTATTCGGCCTTGCGCATTTTCCCTTTGCTGTAGTTCTGGATCGAGGTGATCTGGTAGAGCTTCTGCTCGGCGGTGAACTTGGGATGGCAGCGGAGGCACGCCTCCTTGACGTGGTCCTTCGGCTTGATGACCATGTGGGAGGTAAAGGTCTTGCCCTGCTTGTTCTTCAACACCGGCATATGGCAGTCCTTGCAGGTGACTCCCGCCTTGTCGTGGACGCTTCCGGCGAAGGTCTCCGCCTCCGGATGCTGGAGCTTCACGAGCCGGGCGCCGGTGACCGCGTGCTTGAAGTCGTAGAAGTTCTGAGTCTTCTTGTAATGCTCCAGGAGCTCTTTCGGTCCGGTGAGGGGGAAGTGGTTGGTGCGCTGGTCGTCGTAGCCGACAGGGTTGCCCGTGCTGAACTCGAATCCCTTGCCGCAGGCGTATTCCACGTGGCACTGGGCGCACATGAGGCGTCCATCTGCCTTCTGCATCACGCCGATCTTCCGGAAGCCGTCGCGGAAGGAGATCACCTTCAGGTCGGTCTTGCCATCCTTGCCGGCAAACATCTTCGAACCTTTTTCGATTCCCTGGATGAGGGCATCGCGCACCACACGCGGCTGGGTGCCGTGGGGGTCGTGGCAATGGATGCACCCCACCACGTGATTGGTTTCCTTGGCCACGGCGATGACGTCAGAGGTCCGGTCCCACTGGGCCTTCGGGTCCTTGTCACCCATGAATTTCCACTTCAGGATATGATCGCTGGTCTTGCACTGGATGCAGGTGGGGTTGCCCGCCTTGGCGGTTTCGGCCATCTTGAAATCGGGGCCGTTGTCCTTCAGGACATCCCAGGTGTTGCCGGTCTTGTCCACATCGGTCCAGCCGTTCTTGTACTGGAAACGGCCGCCGGCGAACCGGTCAACCACGAACTGATCGGTCACCATGAAGGCGTGGCCGCGGGGCTCGTTATGCTCGATGGTGAAACCATAGGGGGCGAGGAGCTTGTCCATCATGGGGGAACGGCCGGTCGGCACCCCTTTCTCCTTGCGTGCCGGGGAGTCGTAATTTACCTTGAAGAGGCTCTCCATCTGGTCCTTGTGACATTTGCCGCAGAGTGCCTGGTCGATGATGGTCCCCGGTTTGGTTTCGCTGTTAGCCAGGTGCTCCTTCAGCTTGCTGTGGCAGACGTCGCAGGCCAGTTTGGCATGTTTGGAGCCTTCCTTGAGAGCCTTGACCTCCTCATGACAGGCGTAGCAGTCCTCCCTACCGTCGTTGACCTGTTTGGCTGCGGGCTTTGCCTTGGCGGCGGTGGACATGGCCGGCAGCGAGACGGCCAGCAGGGCGCCTACCACGACGGCCAGCGCCGCGATACTCTTTTTCCACATGGTTTCCTCTCCTTTCAGTCAGTAGTATCAGCTGCACTAAATCCGAAGCGGCACCTGCCGCATCTTATGTGTCACCGTAAAACCTAGCAAAATTGCCATGAATAGCAAGATGGGCAAATTCGATTTGTTTTCGGAGAACATCCGGTTGCATGGCGCACCATTTCCCGTTTCTCTCACCACGACGGGCGCTGGTTCAGCAGGGCACGTCGGCGTTTTTGCGCGCGTAGAACCACCACGTCAACGCGATGCAACTCACGTAAAAAACGACGAAGCCATAAAGAGCCGCATCCGGGCCGCCGGTCATGGTAATCGAGGTGCCGAAGCTCTTGGGAATGAAAAAGGCGCCGTAGGCCGCGAAGGCGGAGGTAAAGCCGAGCACGGCGGCTGCTTCCTTGTTGGCATCCTTGACCGCCTGCTCTTCGGCCGCTGCCCCCTTGCCTGCCGCATCGCGCTGGCGCTCGGTCAGGAAGATGACCGGAATCATCCGGAAAGTGGAGCCGTTGCCGATGCCGGTGGTGGCGAACAGGAGGATAAACATGGCGAGGAATCCCCAGAAATCACCTCCTGCACCACCGTGGGGGAGGAATGAAAGCACGCCGAAGACGGCAGCCGCCATGACGATGAAGTTCCAGAACGTGACCCTCGCGCCGCCGAGTTTATCGGCCAGCCAGCCACCCACCGGCCGGAGCAGGGCACCCACCAGTGGCCCGAGGAAGGCGTACTGGGTCGGGTTGATCCCCGGGAACTGGGACTTGGTCAAAAGAGGGAGACCTGCCGAGTAACCGATGAACGAGCCGAAGGTGCCCAGGTAGAGCCAGCACATGAGCCAGTTATGCTTGCGCCTGAAGATGATCGCCTGCTCGCTGAACGATGCCTTGGCGCTGGCGATGTCGTTCATGCCGAACCAGGCGGCCAGGGAGGCGAGTGCTATGAACGGTACCCAGATGAAGCCGGCGTTCTGCAGCCAGATGGGGCGGACTTCACCTTTGATGACGCACATCTGCGGGTCGCCGCAGAGGGCACTGAACACGCCGGTGGTGATAATGAGCGGCACGATGAACTGCATGGCGCTCACCCCCAGGTTTCCGAGTCCCGCATTCAGCCCCAACGCTGTTCCCTTTTGCGCTTTGGGGAAAAAGAAGCTGATGTTGGCCATGCTGGAAGCGAAGTTTCCCCCGCCCAAGCCGCACAGAAGGGCCAGTATCAACAGGGTCGAGTAGCTGGTATTCAGGTCACGCACGGCAAAACCGATCCCCATGGCGGGAATGAGCAGCGACGCGGTGCTGATGGCCGTCCATTTCCGCCCGCCGAAGATGGGGACCATGAAGGAGTAGAAGATGCGGAGGGTCGCCCCCGATAGCCCCGGTAGCGCCGCCAGCCAGAAGAGTTTGTTGGCGTCGAACTTGAAACCGATGAGGGGAAGGTTCACACAGACAATGCTCCAGACCATCCAGACGGCAAAAGCCAGAAACAGGGCGGGGATTGAAATCCAGAGATTGCGCGTAGCGATGGCCTTCCCTTCCCTTTCCCAGAATGCCTGATCTTCGGGGCTCCATGTTGTCAAGATGCGTGAGGACATCATTACCTCCTTAATGCTTTGTAGTTACTCGCCTTTCACAACCGGTGACCGCCAGCGGTAGAGAAGGGGCGGATCCTTGAGAAAGCCGATCGGCAGGAAAAGGAGGTGGACCAGCTTGGTAAACGGCAGAAGCGCCACGATCAGGAACGCCCCGGCCGCGTGCAGCTTGAGTATCAACGGGAAATCGGCCATGTAGTCGACTCGGGGGTTCAGGGCCGCCAGCGACCAGAGGTAGGGAACCGCCGTGTGGAGGTACCACTGGGAGCCCCACCGCATGAACGTGGCGATATACACGCCGCTTGCCGCCTGTAGCGCCAGCAGGATGAGGAGGATATAGTCGGAGGCGAACGTTACCCGTTTCAGGATCGGGGAGTTGATGCGGCGCGGCAGGAGCACCAGGCAGCCGAACAGGGCGAAGAGACCGAGTCCGAGCCCGACGCTCTCGAGAAGGACCAGGGTATCCCGATTGGCGAGGAATGACTTCATGGTGCCGGGGGCGATGATGCCGGCAAGATGGCCCGCCAGTACCGGGATGATGCCGTAATGCCAGGGATTTATCCCCCAGAACAGGGTCTTCCTCTCCAGAAACTGGGTGGAATAGGCCGACCAGGTGAGCCGGTTCGTCATGTAGCGGTAAGGGGTCACGAAGATAAGGAGCGCCAGCGCCACATAGGGGAGAACGATGAAAATGAAGGTGTTCAGCATGGTTGTACCTCCTCGTGGGGTGCGCTGTCAGCGGCGCACAGGAGTCGTGCCGCTTCGACCGCCGACTTCCAGGGAGAGTGGGGCCTGCCGGCGAACCCCGCGGCCAGTTTTTCGATGCCCGTCAAGACGCAGTCAGCGATGAACGAGCGGCGTTCGCTGTCGTTGTTCTGTTCCGCCAGGTGGGCGAGGAAGCCGAGCACCAATGGAAGGTGGTCGGGTAGTTCGTTGCCGGCGGGAGTGTAGCCGTAGCGGCCGAACTCCTGCTTGAGCCTGATCAGGTAGGCTCCCTTTTTCTGGTTATCGCCATGGAGATGGTGTCCCAGGTAGGGGGCGACCGCCGGGTTGAAATCGAAGGTGGCGACGTAATCCTCCTGGAGTTCAGCCAGGGTCGAGGTCGCAACGAATTCGGCGAAGGGGGCAAGTGCACCCTCCATGTCGTGTTCCTGCAGGAAACTGCCGATACCGGCGCTGGCCGCCAGGACCGTTTCTTTCTTCTCCGGATATTCGAGCATCCGGGCGAGGGATGCATAACTCTCGGCGATGGTCATTTCCCCCTCCCGGGCTTCTTCAGAATCCCGAAGCCGCTGGCTCCCTTGCGGGTGTGGGGTTCCTGCTCTTCCCGCTGCTGGGGCGGGATAATGTTCCGCTCATGGTAGCCCCCGATGGTAAAGAGGCGGTAGAGACGGTCGGCCGCAGCCTCGTCCAGCCCTGCGCTTGTGAGGATAGATTCATCGGCGGGCTGATTGAGGTTCTTGTCGCGCATATATCCACGCAGGGCGATGAGTTTTGCCAGCACCGACGTCACTACCTCCCGATTGCCCCCGGCCAGGAGGTTCGCCAGGTAGCCGATGGGAGCCCGCAGCTTTTCCAATGCCGGGAAGGTGCCGTGCTCCGCCAGTTCGTGGGTATCGTCGAGGGTCGAGAGGACCGGCGAGAGGGACGGGATGTAGTAGGCCATGGGCATGGTCCGGAACTCGGGGTGGAGGGGGAGGGCCAGACCGAATTCCTTGACCAGGGCATACACGGGTGATTTATCTGCTGCCTCCAGCCACTGTTCGGAGACGCCGTTTTTCCTGGCGGCAGCGCGGACTGACTCATCCCGCGGGTCGAGAATCACGGCGCGGTGAGCCTCCACGAGCTGGTCGTCGGGCTTGAGCAGCGCCTGCTCCACCTTCTCGGCGTCATAGAGGAGAACGCCCACGTAACGGATCCGGCCGACGCAACTGTGGGCGCAGGCGTTGCACTGACCCGTCTCGGTGCGGGGGAAACAGAAGATGCATTTTTCCGCCTTGCCGCTGTTCCAGTTGAAGTAGACCTTCTTGTAGGGACAGGCACTGGTGCAGAACCGCCACCCTTTGCAGACGTTCTGGTCCACCAGGACTACGCCGTCCTCGCCGCGCTTGTAGATGGCGCGGGAAGGGCAGGAGGCGACGCAGGCCGGGTTGAGGCAGTGGTTGCAGATCCGGGGGAGGTACTGCATGAACATCGTGCCGTATTCCTCGATGATCTTCTTGTCGTCGAGGTTGATGTCCTCCGCCGCATAGAGCTGTGAGCCGGAGAGGTCGTCGTCCCAGTTGGGTCCCCCCTTGATCTCCGCCATCTTCTCGCCGGAGATCTGGGAGAAGACCTCCGCCACCGGTTGGTCGTTTCCCTCCTTTGCCCCGTAGAGATTGCTGTAGTCGAAATCGAACGGCTCGTAGTAGTCTTCCAGTTTGGGCATGTTGGGCTGGAAGAACATGGAGAGGAGAGTTCCCCCCTTTCCCATGGCCCTGAGCCGCAGGTTCCTCCCGTCAGCGACCCAGCCACCCTTGAAGATCTTCTGGTCTTCCCACTTCTTCGGGTAACCGATACCGGGCTTGGTTTCCACATTGTTCCACCACATGTATTCGGCACCCTTGCGGTCGGTCCAGATGTTCTTGCAGGAGATGCTGCAGGCGTGGCAGCCGATGCATTTATCCAGATTGAATACCATCACCAGTTGTGCTCTCACGTCCATCGTCTCACCCCCTCAGCTTTCTGACCACCACGTAGCAGTCCCGGTTCACTCCGGTCGGTCCCCAGTAGTTGAAGTAGTAGCTGAACTGGGCGTAGCCGCCGAGCATGAGGGTCGGTTTCAGGCGGATGCGTGACAGGCTGTTATGGACGCCCCCCCGCTTGCCGGTCCTGTTGGATTTGCCGATGTTGAGGGTCCGCTCCGGCGCGTGGTACATGAACGCCGTCCCTTTCGGGATGCGCGCCGAGACAATGGCCCGGCAGACGACGACACCGTTGAAGTTATAGACCTCGATCGCCTCGTTGTCCTCGATGCCGGCGCCCGCCGCGTCCTCGTGGTTGAGCCAGACTACCTGGCCGGCCCGGGAGAGGGTCAGCATCCGGAGGTTGTCGCTGTAGGTGGAATGGATGCTCCACTTGCCGTGGGGGGTGAGGAAGTTCAGCACGAGCCCCGTCTCTCCTTCGGTCTCGTCCAGCAGCGCCGGATTGAGCTTCGGCTTGAAGGTGGGGAGCCCCTCGTGAAACTCGCCGTAGTAGGGGTGATCCAGGTAGAGGGACTGCCGGCCGGAGAGGGTGCGCCACGGTACCCCATGCTCCACGTTGAGGGTGTAGGGGGCGTAGGGGCGGCCGTTGTTGACCAGGCCGCTCCAGACCGGGGTACTCACATACCGTTGAGGCTTCTGGGTGATGTCTTCCCAGCTGATGCGCAGGTCGCGGCTGCCGGCGGCGATCTGGGAGAGGGGCTTGCCGACCCGCTTCTCCAGGTTCTGGTAGGCGCGCCAAGCGAGCTCGCCGTTGGTTTCCGGCGCAAAGGAGAGAATGACGTCGGCAACCACCTTTTCATCTTCCAGGTCGATGAAGGATTTCCCGTTCCAGCTGCGGGTCGGCATCTCCCGCAGGAGCTTCTCGTGGACGTCGTCAGCCTCCCAGCTGACCCCGTGGGCATTCAGATGCCCCATCTGCGGCCCGACCGACACGAAACGGTTGTAGAGGTTCACGTAGTCGCGCTCCACGATGGCCAGGTTCGGCATGGTCTTGCCGGGGATTGCCTCGCATTCGCCGAGCTTCCAGTCCTTCACCGTGCGCTGGGCGATCTCCCCCGGCGTGTCGTGGAGGAGCGGCGCGGCGATGACGTCCTTCATGGGGGTGGGGAGGTGCTTGGCCGACAACTCACTCACCTTCTTGGCGATGAGGCTGAAGGTCTTCCAGTCGGATTTAGATTCCCAGGATGGCGGCACGGCGGCGTCCATGCAGTTGACGAAGGAGTGCATGTCGGTGGTGTTGAGGTCCGACTTCTCGTACCAGGTGGCCGCCGGGAGGACGATGTCCGAGTAGAGGGTCGAGGTGTCCATCCGGAAGTTCAGGTCCACCACCAGGTCCATCTTTCCTTCGGGGGCCTTGTCGTGCCAAACGAGATCCTTCACCTGCCCCTTGGCCACTTCCTTGGCGGTGCAGTTGGCGTTGGGGGCACCGATCACGTGCTTGAGGAAGAACTCGTGTCCCTTGGCGCTGGCGGAGATGGCGTTGGCCCGCCAGATGAACCAGACCTTGGGGGAGTTTCCCTCTCCGTCCGGGTCCTCGATGGCAAAACGGGTATCGCCGCTCTTCAGGCGTCCCACGAGCCAGGCGCGGATCTCGTCGTCCGTCTGGGCACCCGCCGCCTTCGCTGCCTCCACCAGCCGCAGGGTACTGTCGTTGAAGTGGGGGGCAAAGGGGAGCCAACCGAGCCGGACCGCCTTGGCGTTCATGTCGGCGGCATGGAGCGGCATGTTTTCGCCGGTCTCGGGCTTGAAGTAATCGACGAAGGTCCGGTCGTAGCGCCACTGATCCGAGTGGATGTACCAGAAGCTCGGGGTGTTCTGGAGGCGGGAGGGCTTCACCCAGTCCTGGGCCATGGCGATGGAGGTCCAGGGGGCCAGCGGCACCACCTTCTCCTGCCCCACGTAGTGGGCAAGCCCTGCACCGTTGCGGCCGACGCTGCCGGTAAGGATCAGGGAGGTGATGGCCGCCCGGTAGATCAGGTCGTTGTGGTACCAGTGGTTGATGCCGGCACCGACGATGATCATGTTCCGGCCGCCGCTCTTTTCGCCGTTTTCGGCCCACTCGCGGGCGATTTTCAGCAGGGAGGCGGCGGCTATGCCGGTGTACTTCTCCTGCCACTTGGGGGTGAACGGCTTGTCGGAGTCGTAGTCCTTCGGGTAGTCCCCCCCCAGGCCGCGGGAGACACCGAACTGGGCCATGAGGAGGTCGAAGACGGTGGTGACGGTTATCTCGCCGTTCTTGGTCATGACTTTTTGGATCGGAATTTCCCGGACCACGTCTCCGTCTGCCTCGAAGCTGAAGCGGGCCTTGCGGGTCTCGCCCCCCAGGAAACTCAACCGGCAGTCGATGTCGGAACCGTCGACCATGTCCGCCATGTCCAGGTTCCAGTTTCCCTCCTCCTTGCTCCAGCGGGAACCGAGGCTCCCCTTGGGGATTTTCACCTCTCCCGCACCGTCCGCCACGCAGAGGGTCCAGTCGGCATGTTCGAGCCCCGCGCTCCGTTCCAGTTCTGCAGCCCGGAGGAATTCGCCCGGCTGCAGCGCACCGTCTTTTTCGACGAGTTTCACGAGGAAGGGGAGATCGGTGTACTTCCGGGCGTACTCCTGGAAGAAGGGGACCTGCCGGTCGGCATAGCACTCCTTGAGGATGACATGGTTCACCGCCATCCAGAAGGCGCCGTCGTGTCCCTGCTCCACCGGCAGCCAGTTGTCGGCGAACTTGGTCGCAATGTTGTAGTCGGGGGACATGACCACTACCTTGGCGCCGCGGTAGCGGGCCTCGGTGAGGAAATGGGAGTCGGGGGTCCGGGTCATGGGGACATTGGAGCCGCAGAGGACGATGTAGGAGGCGTTGTACCAGTCCGCCGACTCGTTGACGTCGGTCTGCTCACCCCAGACCTGGGGCGACGCGGGGGGGAGATCGCAGTACCAGTCGTAGAAACTCATGCAGACGCCGCCGAAGAGCTGGAGGAAACGGGTACCGGCCGCATAGCTGATCATGGACATGGCCGGGATCGGGGTGAAGCCGATGACCCGGTCAGGGCCGTATTTCTTCGCCGTATGGATGGTGGAGGCGGCGATCAGTTCCACTATCTCGTCCCACGCCCCGCGCCGGAATCCCCCCATGCCGCGCTTGCCCGTGTAGGCCTTCCGTGATTCGGGATTTTCTACGATGCTGGCCCAGGCATCCACCGGGTCGTCATGGCGTTTCCGCGCCTCCCGCCAGAGGTCGATGAGGGCGCCGCGCACGTAGGGGTATTTCACCCGGAGGGGGCTGTAAAGGTACCAGGAGTAGCTGATTCCCCGGGTACAGCCGCGGGGCTCGTGGTTGGGGATGCTGCCGTCGAACTGGGGGTAGTCGTTGGCCTGGAGTTCCCAGCCGACGATGCCGTCCTTGACGTGCACCATCCAGCTGCAACTCCCCGTGCAGTTGACCCCATGGGTGCTCCGCACCACTTTGTCGTACTGCCAGCGGTTCCGGTAGAACTCCTCCCAGTCGCGATCAGATCCGGAGCGGTCGTCTGTTATCCTGTCACGGGACATTTATCTGGTCCTCCTCTTGTAGAGAATCACCACCACGAGTAAACAGGCAAAGAAGCCGAATCCCGTCGCCGGGAAAAGCGCTGCGCCCCCTCCCGTCTTCTGGGCAGCCGCATCCTTGACGAAACCGATGATGGCGGTGACTTCATCGTCGGTCAGCGGTCGATTGGCGTAGATACTGTTCATGATCGGGAATTTCAGGCTCTTCAGCACGCCGCGCATTCCCTGTTCACCCATCCCTTCATAGAGGTCGGTGAGGTCGACCGCCAGGTTGCCACCGGCTACCCCCGCCGCATTGAATGGATGACAGGCGGCACAGGGGGCTCCTCCCTTGGCAAAGGACTTTTTCCCCGTGAACAGAGCCTTTCCCCGTGCGGTGAGTTCCGGAGTTACAACCGTTTCCGCCGGTTTCGCCGCTTCCGTCGCGGGTTGGGTGCCTGCCGCGGTGGTCCCCCCCTTGAGCCAGGCGATGATTTTCAGCGCGTCGTCGCGGCTGATGCCGAGTGCAGGCATCTCAAAGCCGTACTTCTTGATCAGCTCCGCCTGGACCGGGTCCTTGGCGGCCGTCAGCTTGCCCGGCTCGGTAATGAGCTTGACGAGCCACTCTTCCGGCCGTGTGCCGGCAATGCCCTTCAGGTCCGGCCCTCCGCTGTCGCCACCGCCGATGGTGTGGCAGGAGGCGCACTGCTTGTCGAAGAGGTCCTTGCCGGGGTCGGCGTAGGCCGACAGAGTGGTGGCCAGAAAAACCGCTACAAGGATGAAACAGTGCAAACGTGTGCGATGCGTGCCCATTCGTAGGTCCTCCTGTACTGCATCCTTATCTTGCCGTGATGAGTCGGGACATTGGTGCGAAGCCGGTTATAAAAGGTTGGTGATTGTTAATGGCCTGTTGATGTGAAAAGTGTATCTCAATCTCTTGGTGCAACAAGTTAAAACATCGTTTAATTAACAGTTCCTTGACCTGGGTCAAAAAACAGGAAGTTGATGCAATTCCTGGTGATGCACGTCGGGAGCGTGGCACGGAACTATTTACCGGCGGCCTGATTTATGGTAAAAAACGTATGCCGGTGTCATGCACTGGATCACAAGGTACGGAGGCTCCATGGCGGAAGAAAAGAAAGAATCCTGGCTCAACTACCTCGCACTCACCACGGTTATCCTGGCGGTCTGTGCCACCCTTTCCACCTTCAAGGGTGGGGGCTATTCCACCCGTTCGGTGATGAGCCAGTCCCAGGCGTCGGACCAGTGGGCATTTTTCCAGTCCAAAAGTGTCAAAAGCTATATCTACGAGATGCAGAAAGACAAGCTTGAGCTGGAGTTGAAGGGGTTCGGATCGAAGGTGCCGGCCGGCCTCGCGGAGGAGTACCGGAGCAAGATCGACGGTTACGGGAAGAAGATCACCAAGTACGAAGAGGAGAAGGGGCAGATCCAGAAGGAGGCCAAGCGCTTCGAATCCATACGGGACGAGGCCCAGAAGCACGGCCAGGCCTTCGGCATCGCCGTCATCTTCCTCCAGATCGCCATACTCCTCTCCTCCATCGCCGCCCTCATCAAGAAGAAGTATGTCTGGCTCCTCGGCTGCGCCATCGGTGTCGTGGGGGTCGTCTACTTCGTCGACGGGTTTTTCCTCTTTTTCTAGAATTTAGCATCCTGCCGGCCGCAACGACAAAAGCCCCGCCATAAATGGTCGGGGCTTTTGTCGTTGCGGTGCTTTATGACGGCCGGTTCCCGGCGGAATCGCTTACCGGCGGCGTTCCAGCACGAGCCAGCTGAGCGGGGGGGGGCCCGGATCTTCCGTCCGTCCCACTTCCTGGAAATTGTCCGGGAGGGGAGGGAACAGACGGTCGCCTTCGTATTCCTGGTGGATGACGGTGAGGTAGATCCGGGCTGCCAAAGGGAGGGCTGCCCGGTACACCTCTTCGCCGCCGCAGATGAAGACTTCATCCGCGCCGGTGCAGGCGGCCAGAGCCTCTGCCAGGCTGGCCAGGACTTCTATCCCCTCCGCCCGGAATCCCTGCGATCGGCTCAGCACCAGGTTGCGCCGGTCGGGGAGGGGGTGGCCGATGGATGCGAAGGTCGTTCGCCCCATGATGACAGGGTGCCCCGTGGTGAGTTCCCGGAAGTGCCTGAGATCAGCCGGAAGGTGCCAGGGGATAGCCCCCTTGTTGCCGATGACCCGGTTTTCCGCCATGGCGGCTATGATGGAGACGATCATAGCACTTCTCCTGCCGTTCGTTCCGAAGAGGGACGCTTCATCGGTTTTTTCCCGCGTCCGTGCGATCGGCGGCGAAGAACCGCTCCAGCACGCGGCCGGTTATGGCGGTGACGAGCATTCCCAGGTAGGTCCCGGCAATCAGGTCGCTGAGGAAATGATAGTCGGTGGCGATGAGGGCAACCGCGAGGAGAAGAACGGCAAGGGCGGAAAGAACGCGGTAGCGGGGGAAATAGTACCAGACGGCGGCGAAGAAGGCAGTGAAGACCAGCATGTGACCGGAGGGGAAGCCGCCATCTCCGCGAAGCCAGGTAAAACCGGAGGAACCGTGGTTGTGGAGCCAGTCCCGCGTATGCCCCCGCCCGAAAACTCCCTGGAGCACTGTCTTCAAAATATAGGCGAGGGGGGTAGCGGTGGCAGCGAGGAGCAGAAACCTTCTCTTTCCCCCGTCCCGTCCGCTCCGTTCCAGGAGGAAATAGTCGATCCACATGATGATGGTGGCACTACAGACGAAGAGCAGCAGCAGGTCGGGCATCTTCCTGGTGCCGAGGGATGAAAGGTGCCAGGTTCGCAGGAAATCCATGACGGCACGGGCAAGCCATTCGTCCACGTACCGGTAGCTTATGCCGACTGCCAGCGCTGCCAGCAGGAACAGTCCTGACTGATAGCAAAGGTTGGTGTACCGCCTCGGCCGCGTCACGAAACTCCCCCTTTTTCGTTCCCTCTCTTCATTGTGTGGCCGGCGGTGGGGCGGACTGACGGGGACCGGCCAGTTTTCTCAGCCAGTAACCTGTTCCGGCCGCGATGACGGATATCACGATGACGATGAAGAGGGTGCCGGCCGATTTTCGCGCGAGTTCGTTCATGATGAACTTGCCGTGGACGCCGGCCTGGCGCAGGGGGTCCCGCGTGGCCAGGTAGATGCCGAATATCTCTAGTCCTGCGGCCAAAAGGGCGAAGAGGAACAGCTTCAGCCAGCTCCAGCTGCGGCTGAAAGCGCCGAGCAGCCCGGCGACCAGTGCCAGCGCCAGTCGCTCCCCCCAGGGGATGAGCGCCATGGAGGCGAAGGCGAGCGCCACGTAACCGACAAGGGCGGCCAGGGCCGCCAGAATATTCCTTCCCATGCAATTCATTCCTCTATTTGTGAATCACTGCTTAACGAGAATCCGTGCGCGCTACGCACAACGGGACACCCATCCCTCACAACATTCAGGTTTAACGAAGCGTAACCACCGTCACGCCGCTTCCCCCTTCATACGGTTCACCCTCCCGAAGCTCCCGGACCAGCGGGTGGCCGTCCAGAAACTGCCGTACGCCGCGCATGAGGGCGCCAGTCCCCTTGCCGTGGACAACCCGTATTTCGACGTACCCCGCGAGGGAGGCATGGTTCAGGAATTGCTCCAGGCGGGGGAGGGCGTCGTCCACCCGACTGCCGACCAGGTTGATCTCCGTGGTCGGCGCTTCCTCTTCCGGTGCCGGCCGTTTCCCCTTAACGAGAGCTTTGGCGGCCTTACCCCGGGGCGGGGCGATGCCGTCGAGTGGTACCTCAATCTCCAGCGAGCCAGCGCGAACTCGCAATCTCCCCCGTGCCCGGTCCAGTGCCACCACCTGGGCGTCATACCCCAGGGACCGGACGTAGACCGTTCCGCCGACGGCAACCTTGTCGGGTGCCAGTTCCTCCTCCGGGTGGAATTCCCGAAGCCGGGCCTCAGCCTGTTCTTCCAGTTCGGCCACCTTCTGCCGTGCCACCTTGCTCTTCTCCCGCCGGGCCTCGTCCAGGATGGCGTTCACCTCCCGGCGGGCCGCCTGGATGATATCCTTCGCCTCACGGTGGGCCTTCTCCATGGACTCCCGTTTTTCCCGTTCTGCCACGGCCAGCCGTTCCTTCAATTGTGCCTCGCGGGCGGCCAGGTCCCGGTTATGGCGTTCCTGTTCGGCCAGGAGCAGGTCCTGGCGATTGCGCTGCTCCTGCAATTCACCCAGCAGGGCATGGAATTCCGATTCCATCCGACCCAGCAGCCCCTGGGCGAAGTCGATGAGGCGGTCGGGAAGGCCATAGCGCCGTGCGATCTCCAGGGCGTGGGACTGCCCCGGTTCACCGCTCTTCAGCTTATAGAGAGGGGTGAAGGTCTGCCGGTCGAACTCCATGGCGGCGTTGACCATCCCCTTCCGCTGGTGGACGAAGCCGACGATGTCGGTCAGGTGGGTTGTGGCGAGCACCAGTGCCCCCTGTTCCTGAAGCTCCTTCAGGACGGCACAGGCTATGGCCGCACCCTGGAGCGGCTCGGTGCCGGTCCCGAGCTCGTCAAGCAGCACCACGGTCCGGGAATCGGCTTTGCGGACGATGCCGGCGATCCGGTTCACGTGGGAGGAGAAGGTAGAGAGACTCGCCTCGATGGACTGCTCGTCGCCGATGTCCACCAGCAGTTGTGATGCCAGGGGGAAGACGGAAGTGGCGGCGGCGGGGACCGGGATACCGGTGAGGGTCATGAGGAGAAGGAGCCCGGCGGTCTTGATGGCGATGGTCTTGCCGCCGGCATTGGGACCGGTGATAACCATGACCCGGCTCGGCGTTTCTCCCGAAATTTCACTTCCCAGGTCCAGGTCGAGGGGCACCACCGCACGGCCGCTCTCACGCGCCTGCAGGAGGAGGAGCGGGTGGCGTGCTCCGACCAGTCGGAGGCCGGTGTTTCCCAGTTGCGGGACCTCCCCCTGCACCAGGTCGGCGAAGCGGGCGATGGAGTTGAGAAGATCGAGGGCGACAAGGGAAGCGAACTGGGCGGCGAGCGCCTCGGTCTCCTCCCGCAGCCAGCGGCAGAGCTCGCGCAGGATGCGGATCTCCTCCACCTTCTCCTCGGCGACCAGGTTCTCCAGTTCGTTGGCCAGGCCGATGATCTCCAACGGCTCCATGAAGGCGGTTTCCCCCGAGTTGGAAACGTCGTGCACCACCCCGGGAACCATCCCTTTGGAGTCCATCCGGACCGGGATCACCCACCGGCCGTTCCGCTGGGTAATGAAATCGTCCTGGAGGAAGATGGCGGTCTGCCGCTCCCGGACGATCTCCTCCAACCTTCGGCGTATCCGTTGGGTCAGCCCGCGTTTGCGGCCGCGCAGGTCGTGGAGGAGCCGGGAGGCGGTGTCCAGGATCGCCCCTTCGCTGTCGATGGAGCGCTCCAGAGATTCAAGCAGGTCGGGAAAGCCGGTGATGTGGCCAGCAAGCTCCTGCAGTCGGGGGATATCGGTCCGGTAGGCAAACTGTTTGGCGATGGCGGTCATGATGCGCAGAATCGGCATGAGCAAAGCCAAGTCGCGGGGATCGAGCACCGCCCCGGCGGGGCGAACCTGGGCCAGCACCGGCCGGATGTCGGCGAACGTGGCGAAGGGAAGGGTAATGCCGAGCTGGCCGAGGCGGCGAATCTCCTCGATCCGGGCGAAGCGGGTGCAGATCTCTCCCCGGTCGGCCAGCGGGGCGAGCCGGGCGATCTCCTCCCCCGTGGCGTCGCTGTGGGCGAAATCGGCGATGAGCCGGACGATCCGGAGAAATTCCAGGGTGCGGAGGGTTTCGGTAGTTATCATTGCGAACCTTTGTTCTTACGGGATGGACAGGATAAACAGGATTAAACCCCAAAAACTTTTTGCCCGAAAACGGCAATTGAACACGGAAAAAGCGGATAACGTCTGATAAAGGCGGATGACTCCCGGATTTCAGATTTCACCCGATAGGTTGTGGCCTAACTCCGCAGTTGCCCAGGTTTTTCCGACTTTTCCGTGTCCCGAATGTCTTTAAGGTTTCTCCTGATTATCCTGAGTATCCCTGTCAATGTCAGGTTTGGCGTATTTCGTCGTCGCCTTGCGCTTGCGCCGCGCCTTCTGCCGGCGGAGCTTGTCAGCTTTGTCGTCTTTCGTCGTGGGAAGGCCGTTGAACGCCGCCAGCTTCTCCGCCAGTTCCCGCCGAGCCAGAAAACGGTTCAGTGACTGGCTCCGTTCCGCCATGCATTTCACCTCAAGGCCGGTGGGGCGATGGCGGAGCCAGACACAGGTGGCGGTCTTGTTGACATGCTGTCCCCCGGCGCCGGAGGAGCGGACGAACCGTTCCTCCATGTCCTCTTCCCGGAGTCCGAGCTCGGCCATCCGTTCCCGGAGCCAGCGGTTCTTTTCTTCGCTGACGGCAAAGATTGTCATGATTCCTTGTACCACGAAACGGGAGATTGGGCCAGTCCCTGGCGCTCGTTAGTGCTCCTGACGCAAAAGAGCCCGCATTCGCGGGCTCTTGAATATGCTGTCGTTTCCCAGGTTACTGGCCTCTTCATGCCTCCGCAGGCTTGAATTCGATCTCCAGATTTTTCTGCATGGAGGAGCGCCCGTCGAACTGTCCTCCCTCGGCAACCGACAGGCGCGTGGTGATGATATCGCCATACACTTCGCCCTTCGGCTGCACTTCAACGCTCTCGCTCGTGCGGGCGTTGCCGGTAAGCTTTCCTCCGACGATAAGCGCCTTGGCAGTAACGTCTCCCAGGACAGCCCCCCCCTCGCCGATGATGATGCAGTCGGCGGAGAGATTTCCTTCGAATCTGCCATCGATCTTGACCGTTCCCTTGGAGGTGAGTTCTCCCTTGATGGTCGTTTCCGGGCCGATGAGAACCTCCAGTTTCGGATGCTTGGGGCTGAACATGCGGTCAGGCTCCTTTCTCTGCAGTGCGTCGTTTAGTTGCGTGCCTCGATGAACGGCTTCGGGTTCACACTCTGGCCGTTCTTCCAGACTTCATAGTGGACATGGGGACCGGTGGAGGCGCCGGTCGATCCCGAATAGGCGATGATCTCTCCCCGCTTTACGGTCTGTCCCGCGTGGGCCAGGTTCTGGGAGTTGTGGGCGTACACCGAACTGAAGCCGTACCCGTGCTCGATGACGACGATATTGCCGTTGCCGGCGTTCCGGCCGGCGAAGCTTATCACCCCGTCGGCGGTGGCATGGAGCGGGGTTCCCTTGGAAAGTGTGATATCGATGCCGGTGTGGAATCTCGGCTCACCGTAGATGGGATGTTCCCGCATGCCGAACCCGGAACTGATCTGTCCCGCCGCCGGCCACCCATGGGGGGTTGCCTGGTAGACGTCGTGCTGCTTGGCGAGGTAGGATTTTATCTCATGCACCGTTTCCATGGATTCCGTAACCTGCTTCTTGAGCGCCTCGACGTCGATGGAACCCCCGTCGTCGGTGGCAAGGTTGTTGAGGACCTCCTTGCGTGAGCCGAGGGAGAAAAGTTTCCGGAATTGGGACTCGGACTGCTTGAGGGACGCCATGGTGGATTCCATCTCGTTGAACTGGCGTGACATGGCGGTGTACTGCTTCTTCATCCGGTAATAATCGACGGCCTGCACCGTGAGGGAGGCTGTATAGACCAGACCGAGGCAGGAGAGTCCGCAAAAGGTCAGGGCAAGAATGAACGGGATACGGATGCTGCGCGTGCTGAAGCGCGAATGGGGCACCAGCATGATGGTGATCGGCGTGTGTATCTTTCTGATCAGCAGGCGAAGCTTGTGCATCGGCAACATCCTCGACCGTTCCGGGTCAGCCGCTCATTAAGATTGGAGGAAAAAAGGGGAGGCAAGTTTATCCCGTTATTGGGGTAAATTCAACAAAAAATCATGTAGATGGACGAGGATGGCGGCCGGCCGGAGAGGGGAGGTGGCTGGCGCGATGATTTCTTAGTTCCAATTGCACCTAAAAGAAAGGCCACGCTGGGCGTGGCCAATGAGATTTTTGCGCGTACACTTCTCAAACTACTGCAAGGGGAGCTATTCGGGGTGGCTCCAGTTGTTGTTCTTCTACCTTGGTCAATCGATTTCCCATCCTGGCAAGGGTTTTACGCATTTCAGGCAGGTGGGGGAAAACGGCGGCGGCCCTAAGCCTCGCCTGATGGGAGATGGCCGGAGTGCCGCTCAGGATCGCGCCGGACGCCACATTGCCGAAAACTCCCGACTGGCCGGAAATCATGGCATTGTCACCGATCACGGCATGATCGACAACCGCAACCTGCCCGCCGAGGGTTACATGCCGTCCGAGTTTGACACTGCCGGCGATGCCGGCCTGTGCCACAATGATGCAATCCTCTCCGACCAGGCAGTTGTGAGCCACCTGGACGAGGTTGTCGATTTTCGTGCCGCGCCCGATGCGGGTCGTCTCAAGGGCTGCCCTGTCCACCGCTGAATTGGCCCCTATTTCCACGTCATCTTCTATGACGACGTTTCCGATCTGGGGGATCTTGATCCAGGAATGGCCATCCGGAGCGTAACCGAAACCGTCTCCGCCGATGACCGTGCCGTTGTGGATGGTGACCCGGTTCCCGATGCGGCACCCCTCGCGCACCGATACCCCCGCATGCAGCGTAACGTCATCTCCCACGACGACACCTTCGTAGAGAGTGACATTCGGATGAAGTGTCACCCGGTCGCCTATCTGGACTCCATCGGCAATAAAGGTGCCGGGATAAACGGAGGCTTCCTTGCCGATGACGGCGCCATTGTCGACAAAAGCCCCATCCATGATCCCCTTGACAATTCTTGGCTTGGCGGAGTACAGGGCAAGCAGTTTGGCGAAGGCGAGGTAAGGACTTGCCACGACGAGTGCATTGCGGTCAAAGGGATCGGCGTTGGGAGGGATGATAATCGCCGTCGCCCGTGTTGTCTTTACCTTGAGGGCATATTTGGTGTTGGCAAGAAAGGTTATCTGCCCCTCGGTCGCCGTATCCAGCGTTCCGAGCCCTCCGATGCTGACCGTAGGGTCTCCTACAACGTGGCCGCCCAGATAATCTGCCAACTCCTGTAATGTTTTGTTCACGTGAATTCCTTTCCTTCAATTGACACGTTTGTGGGAATTTGAACGGATTCTGCCTTGCGGTGGCTTGGGACCATTTCTGCGTTTTGTTCCCCGTTCGAGGAGTCGGGGTGTGTGATCTTCGCTGACGTGGTTTCGGCGAGGCCGATGAGATGCCACCTCGGCCAGTTGGAGGCGGTGAATCTAGAGCGGAAAGTTTCCTGCTGGTATCGTCACTGATAGAATAGTTTAAACTTGATACGACTATGCATGGTATCAATAATGTTTGTAAAAGTATATTAAATAGACGGACGGAATTATTATATAAATTCAACACATGGCCCGTGATTCACGTCGGGCAAAAAAGCCCGCAGTTGCGGGCTTTTTCATGTACAGAAATGGATGTGACGGCTGTTAGCCCGTTGCCACAAAGCGGCTGGAGCAGAAAAGCTCTGACCGTTCCATCGTCACTCCGTGGTCAGGGTTGGCCGCCAGGTGGAGGAGAATGCGGAAGACCGTTTCCGTTTCCCCGGCTGCGCCGAGCTCTGTCGCCAGTTCCTCGGCCGTGAAAGACTTGCCCGCGACCTCGCGCAGGGTGGCAAGGATTTCCCCCTGCAAGGCCAGCACCTGTCCTGCCGCCTTTTTCCCCGCTTCCACTCCCGGCTGATGGTAGGCGTTGATGTTGACGAGACTGGCGTAGAGGCCAACGGCCCGCTCGTAGAGGGCGATGAGGGTACCGACGGTCCGGTCCTCGAGCTTCTCCGTGGTGATGGTCATGGACTCCCGGCCGTTATCGTAGAGGGCGGTGCGGGTCCCCTGGAGGAAGCCGGCCAGGTAGTCGCCGCTGGTGACGTCCGGCTCCACCAGGACCGATTTACCATCGCGGTTGGCGAGCACCTCGATGAAGGTGACGAAGAAGTTGGCAACTCCTTCCCGGAGCTGCTGGACGTAGGCGTGCTGGTCGGTGGACCCTTTGTTGCCGTACACCGTGAGCCCCTGGCTCACCACCTGCCCATCCAGGTCCTTCTCTTTGCCGATGGACTCCATGATCAGCTGCTGCAGGTAGCGGGAGAAGAGGAGGAGCCGGTCCTTGTAGGGAAGGACGACCATGTCCTTCGTCCCTCTGCCGTCGGTGGCGTGGTACCACATGAGCGCGAGGAGCGCCGCCGGATTAGCGCGGGTATTGCGGTTGCGGGTCAGCTCGTCGCAGAGCCGGGCGCCGGCCAGGAGCCTGTCGATGTCGACCCCCTGGAGAGCTGCGGGAAGGAGCCCCACCGCCGAGGTGACGGAGGTTCGCCCCCCCACCCAGTCCCACATGGGGAAGCGGGCAAGCCACCCCTCGGTGACGGCGTTCGAATCCAGCTCACTTCCGACACCGGTGATCGCGACGGCGTGGTTTTCGAAGGCGAGCCCTGCCCTGCGGTACGCCTCTCGGGCCTCCAGCATGCCGTTTCGTGTCTCCTTGGTGCCGCCGCTCTTGGAGATGACGAGGGTGAGGGTTTTCGCCAGGGCCGGCCCGATCTCGGCCAGCACCTGATCCATTCCGTCCGGGTCGGTGTTGTCGAAGAAGAAGGGGCGCAACCGGTCATGGGCCGAGCCGAGGGCGTGGGCCACGAACTGGGGGCCGAGGGCCGAGCCGCCGATCCCCACCACCAGGAGGCGGGTAAAGGGTCGTCCGTCCGGCGCGCAGACCTTGCCGGCGTGGACCTGGGCGGCGAACTCTTTCACGCTGGCAACGGTAGCCTCGATCTCCGCGGCGATGGCCGGAGTGGGGGCCAGGGACGGGTTGCGCAGCCAGTAGTGCCCCACCATCCGTTGCTCGTCCGGGTTGGCGATGCTTCCCTTCTCCAGGGCGGCCATGTCGGTGAACGCCTTCTGGATGCGGGGCTCCATCCGGTCGAAGAAATCAGGCGGGAAGTTCATCCGGCTGATGTCGAGCATGAGCCCCAGTTCGTGGCTGACGTAGAGGTACTCCTGGTAACGCTCCCAGAGCTGCCGTTTGTCCATGTATTCCTCCAGAAAAATCTTTTGTTAACCACGAAGATCAAAAAACCCAAAGAAACGAAGAAATCCCTACAACCATTTTCACGCAGAGACGCAAAGGCGCAGAGAGAACTAAAACCTTAAACCCGTTCAGCGATTAACTTTGAAGACTTGTCTTTTGTCTTTCTTTGCGTCTCTGCGCCTCTGCGTCAAAGCCTTTGTTTTCAGGCCATTGTGGTTGAGGAGACTATACCGCCAGAGCCCCGGTGCAGCTCGACCCCTCGCCGGCGGTGCAGCAGTAACAGTGCTGCGCCAGGAACAGGTCGGTTCCGGTCCGGGCGGCCGACTCCAGGTCGTCGACCTTGAGGATGCTCCCGTCGTCGCCGGTGATGGGGAGGCCGATGGCCTGGTTGAAGTCGCAGTTGTAGAGGAACCCCTTCCAGTCGACGCTCACCAGGGTGCGGCACATGATGTTGCCGGCGGCGTCGGGGTTGAAGCGGGTGGCGAGCAGGTTCAGGTAGCGGTCGTAGGCTCCCTGGGCCTCCAGATACTCCCGGAAGCGGCCGATGGGGGCGTTGGTGATGGTGTAGAGGTTGTTGAAGCGGATGCCGTAGCGCTCCAGAAGCTCCTTCTTGTAGGCCGCTTCCAGGTCGCGCTGGGCGCCGGCGACGAAATCGCCACCGGGATTGTAGACCAGGTTCAGCTCCAGCTTCTCACCGTACCCCATGGCGTTGAGCCGCTGCAGAGCGGCGATGCTCCGCCCGAAGGCCCCTTCGCCCCGCTGCCGGTCCACGTTTTCCTCCTGATAGCAGGGGAGAGATGCGACGATGACGAGCCCCTGCTCCCGGTAGAACTCGGGGAGCCACCCCATACCCGGCTCGGTGATGACGGTCAGGTTGCTCCGCACCATGCGGCGCGGGGAGAAGCCGGCGGTCGTCTCCACCAGGTGGCGGAAATGGGGATTCAGTTCGGGGCAGCCGCCGGTGATGTCCAGGGTGATCCCCGGCCGCCGGGAGAGGAGGGCGGCCACCGTCTCCATCACCTCCCGGCCCATGATCTTTTCTCCCCGGGGAGAGGCCCCCACGTGGCAGTGGCTGCAGGAGAGGTTGCAGCGGTTCCCCAGGTTGAGCTGGAGGGTCTGCAGGGTATGGAACTTCACGTAGACCGGATTGATCTGCCGAACACGTTCTTTGAAAGCGGCTACCATCGATGACTCCGTAAAAAGTAAAAGGTGAAAGGTGATAAGCATCAATCTCCGACACATGAGAGATGATGTACTCCCCGTTCACGGATCCCGGGTCCCGGCCTTTTTTATTTTACCATACAGCACCGGCACCAGGGCGAACAGACCGAGGAGGGCGAAGGAGCCGAGGACCCGTGGCGAAGCCACATCCCCCATCGAGGTGATGGTGGCGAGGCTGGCGCCGGCGTTGCAGTAGACAAATCCGCCGGGGATGATCCCCAGCAGGGTGCCGATGACAAAGGTCCGGAGCGGCAGGCGGGTGAGCCCCGCCGCCAGGTTGATGAGGAAGAAAGGGAAGACCGGTACCAGCCGCAGAAAGAGGAGATAGTTGAGCCCCCGTTCCTCCAGTTCCCGGTTGATCCTCTCCAGTTTCGGGCCGAACCGGCTGAGCACCGCATCCCGCAGCAGGTAGCGGGTGACGAGGAAGGCGAGGGTGGCACCGATGGTGGCGGCGATGACGGCGTAGACCGTCCCCATAACCGCACCGAAGATCGCCCCGGCGGTCAGGGAGAGGATCGCGGCTCCGGGGAGGGAGAGGGCGGTCTGGACGATATAAACCGCCATGAAGCCGACCACCATGCCCACCCGATGGTTTCTGTAGTAGTCGAGGAGCGTCTGACGGTTTTCCTTCAGCGCTTCCAGGGTGAAGAATCGCCCCAGGTCCAGGGATAAAAAAAGCACCAGGGCGGCAATGACGGCCAGGGCGATGGCGATCTTCTTCCCGTTCATCGTCACCCCCTCTGCCAGACGAGCCAGGCGGAGAGGATCCTTTTCACGAAGGGGGTGAGGCGGGTCCGGTTATGGGCGTCGGCCAGCTTCCTGATCGCTTCCGCCTGGGTCGGGTAGGGGTGGATGGTCCTGGCGATGGCCGAAAGGCCGAGGCCACCGGCGATGGCGAGGGAGAGTTCGTTGATCATCTCTCCTGCATGGCGGGCGACGATGGTGGCGCCGAGGATGCGGTCGCTCCCCTTTTTCAGGTGCACCCGGGCAAACCCTTCCGTCTCCCCGTCCAGCACGGCACGGTCCACGTCGGCAAGCGGCACGGTCAGGGTTGTCACCTCGATCCCTCTGGCCTCAGCGTCTCGCTCGTACATCCCCACGTGGGCGATCTCCGGGTCGGTGTAGGTGCACCAGGGGATGGTGAGGGCCGATGACTTCTGCCGCCCCATGAAGAGGGCGTTGGCGATGACGATCCGGGCCTGGGCGTCGGCGGTGTGGGTGAACTTATACGGGGAGCAGATGTCGCCGGCGGCGTAGACCCGGGGGTTGCTGGTCTGCAGGGTGTCGGACACCGTAACTCCCACCTTAGCATCATAGGCGATGCCACCCCGTTCAAGGTTGAGCCCCTCGACGTTGGGAGCCCGGCCGACCCCGAGGAGTATCCGGTCAACCATCACCTCTTCCGTGGCACCGTTCCGTTCCATGACGACGGCCATGTCGCTGTTCCGCGTTTCGACGCGTAGGATGTTCATCCCCAGCCGCAGATCTATTCCTTCCTGGACAAAGGTGGCATGGAGGATGTCGGCCCCGTCCCGGTCTTCGCGGCCAAGTATCTGGGGAGTCGCTTCGATCAAGGTGACTCGGCTGCCGAAGCGGGCGAAACTCTGGGCGAGCTCGCAGCCGATGGGACCGGCGCCGATGACCGCCAGCCGCGGTGGCAGCTCGGTGAGTGAAAACACCGTCTCGTTGGTGAGATATCCCGCTTCCTCCAGACCGGGAATGGGGAGGGCTGCAGCCCGGGCACCGGTGCAGATGGCGGCCCGGTGGAAGAAGAGCCGGGTGCCGGCAACCTCAATGCAGTCCGATTCCGCAAAGGATGCCTGACCAAAATAGACGTCCACCCCCAGTTCGTCCCGGAAACGCCGGGCTCCGTCATGGGGACTGATCTCGCTCCGGAGCCGGCGCATCCGCTCCATGACGGCGGCAAAGTCGACGCTGATCCTGTCCCCCCCCCGAATGCCGAACGCGGCGCCGGAACGGGCATCATGAGCGGCCCGGGCCGACCGGATGAGTCCCTTGGAGGGGACACACCCCACGTTCAGACAGTCACCCCCCAGCAGATGCCGCTCGATGAGGGCCACCTTCGCACCCAGCCCGGCGGCACCGGCTGCGCAGACCAGCCCGGCGGTCCCGCCGCCGATCACCACCAGGTTGTACCGACCGGTGGGGACGGGGTTGACCCAGCCGGCGGGGTGCACGTTGGCGGTGAGTGCGCGATTATGGCCGTCGTCAGGGAGAAGGGGGGTGGTTTTGTCCATGGGGGCTCCTGTCGGGTGTGAAGCCACATAGTAGCAGAATTGCCCCGATAATCAAGCCGGCCATGGGGGGATGGGTGATTCGGGGTGCAAACTACCCTGAAGCATGCTATATGATGGTGAAAACAGCCCTGGAGGTCCCATGTCCGCCGCTGACAATCTCATGGAATTCCTTGCCCCGCAGCTCGACACCGAGATTCACATCGGCCCCTGGCTCGCCATCGACCAGGAGCGGATCGACGGCTTCGCCGCGGCGACCGGCGACGTGCAGTGGATCCACACCGACCCGGAGCGGGCTCGGCGGGAATCCCCCTACGGGGCCACCATCGCCCACGGCTTCCTGACCCTGTCGCTCCTCCCCTACCTCACAGAGAGCAACCACCCCGACTTCTTCCCGCGGAATTATCCGGGGATGCGGCTGCGGGTGAACTACGGCCTCAACCGACTCCGCTTCCCCACGCCGGTTGTGGTAGGTTCCCGCATCCGGGCGCGCACCCACCTCCTTGCAGCGGAACGGATCGAGGGGGGAGTGCAGATCACCTATCGGTTTACGGTGGAGATAGAAGGGGGGGGTAAGCCTGCCTGCGTGGTCGAATCGCTCTACCGCGTCTACGAGTGAGTCCCAGCCGGGAGTCGCTCTAATCAGAATGATCCTGCCGATTAGCCGTTGACAGGGTACCATCGTCGGTATATCTTGACAGCAATTGATTCAAAAAATTGAATATGTCAGGTAAAGGAGCACCCATGAACAGAGTAGTCATCATTTTCCTCTTTATCGTCGCCATAGCCGTGTCGGTCGTGACCAATGCCGTCACTGCCACCTCTGCTTCGACTCCGACCGAAACCTCGGCGATGGTGGGAAAGTGTGCCAACTGTCCGCAGAAACAGATGGATTGCGCCAGCTGTCCGAATAGGACGACATGCGACTGTGCCAACTGCCCCGGTCCGAAGGATTGTCCGCAGATGAAGGGTGCGCAAGGGGGGATGAATTGCGCCAACTGTCCGCAGATGGAGTGTCCCAACAAGGAGTGCCCCCAGAAGGCGGCGACCGTCCCGTGTGACAAGTGCCCGAAAATGAGGGGCAACTGAGGGGCAACTGTCGAGTCTACATTAAAAAAAGCCTGCCGAAACCGGCAGGCTTTTTTTCGTTGTGACAGGCGGACTTACTTCTGGCTGGTCGCCAGGGCCTGGTCCACGTCGGCGATGATGTCGTCGATATGCTCGATGCCGACGGAGAGACGGATGAGGTCGGCGGTGACGCCGGAAGCGGTCTGCTGCTCGGGTGTCAGTTGGCGGTGGGTGGTGCTGGCCGGATGGAGGACGCAGCTGCGGGCGTCACCCACGTGGACCACGAGGGCGACGAGTCGGCACGCCTCCATGAACTTTTTCCCCGCTTCGGCCCCCCCCTTGATGCCGAAGGTGAGGACACCGCTTGCCCCCTTGGGGAGGTACTTTTGCGCCCGGTCGTTACTTGCGTGGCTTTTCAGACCCGGGTACTTGACCCAGGAAACGGCGGGGTGCCCTTCCAGAAATTGGGCCAGGGCCAGGGCGTTGTCGCTGTGGCGCTGCATCCGGAGCGGCAGGGTCTGGAGTCCCTGGGTGAAGAGGAAGGAATTGAAGGGGCTCGGCGTCGCTCCCAGGTCGCGCATGAGCTGAACCCGCGCCTTGACGATGTAGGCGCGGTTGCCGAAGGTCTTCACGTACTGGAGGCCGTGGTAGGATTCGTCGGGCTCGGTCAGCTCCGGGAAGCGGCCGTTTCCCCAGTCGAAATTGCCGCCGTCGACGATGATGCCCCCGACGCTCGTGGCGAGGCCGTCGATGTACTTGGTGGCCGAGTGGATCACCACGTTGGCCCCATGTTCGAAGGGGCGGCAGAGATAGGGGGTGGCGAAGGTGCTGTCGATGACCAGAGGTACCCCTTTTTCTTTGGCGATGGCGCTGAACTTGGCAAAGTCGAGGACGTTCAGTCCCGGGTTGCCGATGGTTTCGGCGAAGAGGGCCTTGGTGTTGGGGCGGAAGGCCTTGCGTATCTCATCGGCCGGCGCCTCCGGATCGACGAAGGTTACCTCGATCCCCATTTTGGGGAAGGTGCAGGCAAACAGATTGTAGGTGCCGCCGTAGAGGGTGCTGGCGGTTACGAAGTGCTGGCCCGCCTGGCAGATGTTGAAGATGGCGAGGGTCGTGGCTGCCTGACCGGCTGAGGTGGCCAGGGCTCCGACTCCCCCTTCCATCATGGCGAGTTTCTGCTCGAAGGCGTCGGTGGTGGGGTTGCCGATGCGGGTGTAGAAAAAGCCCGCCTCCTCCAGGTCGAAGAGTTTCGTCACGTGCTCGGCGCTGTCGTACTTGAAGGTGGTGCTCTGGCAGATGGTGACGACGCGGGGATCCCCCGGCTTGGGGTCGTACCCCCCCTGGATGGCCTGGGTCTCGATATTCCACGTTGGTTTCATGTGTGCTGCTCCTTTCGGCGGGATTCTGGCGGACGGCTCGGGCTTTCCGCAGCTGTCTGTGAAAAACCGGGACATAGTAGCAAATTAACCCTGCTTTGTCACACTCTTCAGCGTGGCCCAAATCTCCACGCAGGATCCCACTGAGCGGTCACGCCGGTCAATGGAGCGCAAGCACCGCGTCACCCACCATCCGGCGGATGGCACTTTCCTCTATGAAGTCGAACAGTTTCCCTCTGCCGAAGGCCACCTCCACCCCGTTCCGTCCACTTCGTACTTCCACTGCCACTTCGCTTACGCCGTTCCCGAGAAGACCGTAATAATGATGCTCGATGGCACCGGCCCGGCGGTGGGGTTCCCTCCTGCGCAGGTCGAAGTAGACTGCCTGGTCATGGTCGTCGTTGGTCAGATAGATCATGGCACACCTCCTGTTGTGTTATGGTGCCATGCTATCAGGGGCATGCGACAATATATGTCGCAATACTAAATTTGTGCGTGCAATTTATTGCCAATAGGTTGTTTGCTGGCTTTGTGAAAGAGGGGCTGCTGGGGAATGGACACCGGATGCACCAAGAGTCCGCCGTTTCAGTGAAGAAAGGGCTGGAAGGTGCAGGTGATTCAGCGGTACAGGGTAAGAGTCAGAGTGGTGCTACGGTGGCGATAAGGCGCCGGGTACTTTTCGGCGGGGGAGCTTCGTGGTGAGGTGCTGTCTTTCCGAGGTTGATCCACAGACCATCGCGGAGGAAGGCGGTGATCAGGCCGTCGCGGATGAGATCGGAGAGGCGGGATTCCAGAGCCGGGACACAGGTTTCGTTCGAACAGCGGACAAGTACGACCATGACGTTTTTCTCCTTGTGCATCGTGCTGCGGTTGATGATGGAAAACATGTCTAGTTCGCGGATGGTTCGATTAGGGAGTGCTAATATAACTAAATGTTGTGAGAGTGGCAAGAAAAAATTTTGCACTGAAAGAAATCTGTCCTGGAGGTTAGTTCAGGGGTGCTCGGCTAACTGGGCCCCTTTGACCTGGGTCAATTGCATTCCCGCCGTTGCGCTGTAGAGTAAGAGCATAAAATGACAGGAGGTATTCATGGCAGATTATTCTTTTGACCATCTCAGCCGGGAGATCATTGGTGGTTGCAGCGAGGCGGTGCTGTTTTCCGACCGTGAGGGGTGCATTCGGTTCTGGAACCATGGAGCGGAAAAACTGTTCGGCTTCAGCCGGGAGGACGCGATCGGTCAGTCCCTGGACATCATCATCCCGGACAAGATGCGGGAAAGGCACTGGGACGGCTATTATCGGGTCATGGATACGGGGGAGACCCGGTATGCCACTGAGCTTCTCACTGCGCCGGCGCTCTGCAAGGACGGCCGCCGTCTTTCAACCGAGTTTTCCATGGTGCTGGTGCGGGATGCCGACGGGACCGTACAGGGAGCCGCGGCAGTCATACGGGACGTGACAGCCCGCTGGGAGCGGGAAAAAGCGCTCAAGGAGCGGTTGGCCTCTCTGGAAGCACAGGCGGTACAGGCCAAATCCGAATAACGACACGTACCGGCATGCCGGAACACGAAAAGGGGAGGGTTACAATGAGTGAGGAAACGACGAATCTAACGGCCCGCGTGCTGACCATGACCGACCTGATCGCCTATCAGGAGGGGTCGGTGGTGAGCCGCACCCTCATCGACAAGAAAATCGGCACGCTCACCCTGTTTGCCTTCGGTGCGGGCCAGGGGCTGTCCGAGCATACGGCACCCTACGATGCCGTCGTCCAGATCGTGGATGGGGAAGCGGACGTCACCATTGCCGGGACGGTCCACCATCTCGTGGCGGGACAGATGATCATCATGCCTGCCAACCAGCCCCATTCACTGCGGTCCGATCAGCGTTTCAAGATGCTCCTCGTAATGATACGCGCCTGAAATAAAGCATCTACTGTTTCAGTAAAAATGCTTGGGCAGGCAATGATTTTTTTGCGAAAAAACACGTCATTTGCCGTTCGGCCGCCTTTCCGGGAAAACCGCGGGAAGGCGGTTTTTTTGTATGCGCTATCTATTCCAGGATTGGTGGCTGCAAACAGTCGGTAATCATTGCAGTAAATGAATAATGGGGTTAATGGCACATAACTTGCTGTTAATTAATAGGATTTTATTGTCTTTGCCCTGAACCTGTTATGGTGGTTTGTGTCAAAACCGATATGATTTGACATGGTTAATATATTTTATAATTAATTAATAGCTTCTTGGCAATGGCAGTCATAGCACGAGCACGACAGGTCATATAGCTGGTATAAAACCATACAGGAGCCAGACCATGAAAAGACACTGCGCATACATCCTTGGGCCGATGGTGCTGGCCCTGTTGGTTGCGACAGCAGTCTTTGCGGTCGACTATCCCCATAACACGGCCAACGGTTACACCTGCAGCGGCTGCCATCAGAGCCACAGCACCCTGGGGACCCAGGGGTACACCAACCTCTGCCTCACCTGCCACAACCCGGCCGACGGCAAGGCGGGGAACAAAGCCTTCGTGCCGGGCGACGCCTCCAACCCGTTCGGCAATGCCACCTCGGCACGGCCGGGCATCCTCTACCAGAGCTCCCACAACTGGAGCGGCTCGGACAACGTACCGCCGGCGGGAGCCTTGCCTCCCCTCAACCCGCAGATGACCAAGCCGAACATGGCGGGGACCATCAGCTGCGTCCGCTGCCATAACGTCAAGAATCCCCGCTCCTCCGCCTTCAACTCCGCGCCGTTTCTGCGTGCGCTCAACGAGCGGGACGAGATGTGCCTCGACTGCCACCGGCTGCGCAACAGCAGCAGCCACTTAAGTGGCAGCCACCCGGTCACCGTCAGTTACTCAGGTGCGGCCAAGGCGCGGCCGACCGCTTTCCAGGCCGTCCCGGCAAACAGCAACCCCGGCAACCCGAGCTCCGCCCTGAAACTGGTCAGCGGGCAAGTCCTCTGCTCCACCTGCCACCGGGTCCACTTCGCCGACTCCAACAGCGCCACCTACGACAGCGCCACCAGTGCCCGGCAGGGGCACCTCGCTCCCTCCGCGGGGAAACTGCTGCGAACCGACCTGCGGGGCGCCAGTGCCACGGCGCCCAACATCTGCAGCGACTGCCACGGGGGTAAAGCCTCCCACAACAACAAGGGGCAGAACGTCCAGTGCGGCGACTGCCATAGCGGGCACGTGGCGTACGACGCCAACGCGGTAACCGACCAGGAGAAACTGCCCAACGTCTTCCTGATCCGGCGGTACATGAACTTCTCCAGCAGTGCCGGAGCGGTACGCAACAAACGGGTCTTCTTCCAGTACACCGGCAGCGCGAGAAACTACGTCGATTACCGGGGCACCGGGGTCTGCCAGGGGTGCCACGCCGTGCCCCAGGGAGCGGGCTATCCCATCGAGCATACGAGCACCGATGCCAACGTCTGCGCCACCTGCCATGGCCACCA